>NZ_RZHG01000018.1:32627-298770 GCF_003989795.1 Vreelandella andesensis | reverse complement strand
TACCCAGCATGATATACAGTACCTGTTACGCCTGACGACCATAGCAAGCGTGAACCACCTGATCCCATGCCGAACTCAGCAGTGAAACCGCTTCGCGCCGATGGTAGTGTGGGGTCTCCCCATGCGAGAGTAGGTCATCGTCAGGCACCTATTCGAAAAAACCCCCAGGGCTCACGCCTTGGGGGTTTTTTTTGGCTGGTACTCACCACTCAATGGATTCGCCAGCCCAATCCCAGAAGCTGCCAGTATCTTCTGGCGACCGCTCAGACATTACTTTCAATAGCTGTTCTGCGACAAAGTCAGGTGTAAATAGCTTTTCGCTGGGTACGCGGGCTTGAAAGGGTTTAGAAAGTAACGTGTTAGTCGTGCCTGGGTGCAGACACAGCACAATAGATTGCTTGTTAAGCCGCGTTAGCTCGATGGAAAGTGTCTTCATCAGCATGTTGTGCGCTGCTTTACTGGCACGATAGCTGTACCAACCGCCGTAGACATTATCGCCAATCGATCCAACACGCGCCGATAAGCTGGCGATAATCGCCGGGTGTTTGCCTTGTAGCGATGATTTAAGTGCGGCAATCAATAGGGCAGGCGTGGCGGCATTAACATGCATAACATGGGCAAATGATGCTTCATCTAACTGCTCTAAGCGTTTTTCAGGCTGAATATCACGTGCGTCATCATGTAGCGTGCCAATGGCATTGAATAGCAGGTGTACCGGGCGACCGTTTAGCTGTTGGTTGAGGGTATCACGCCCTGATTGCGTGGTGATGTCAGCATTCACCACCTCGACGTTAGGGGATGGTTCTTTCGAAAATGGTTCTTGCGGAAACGAATCTTGAGGTGAAATAGCGGAACGGCTTACTGCAATGACATTACCCACATGGGTGTCAGTAAGCAGTCTCCTAATAATAGCGTTACCTATGCCGCCATTCGCACCGGTAACAACAGCGGTAAAGTTTTCAGGAAGGTGGGAAAGCATTCGTTTGGCTCCAATTGTGAATACTAATGTTCACATTGAAGCTGTTTGTACAGGTTTTGTCTATGAATATGCAGAAATACTAGGCAGATGCATTAAAGCGGCCAGATTGGGCATTATTGCGCCCATTTGGCTTGTAGAGGGTTTTCTCGGCAATTTGACGAATGTAATCCAACATTTCCTGGTTATGCTTCATTCTGAGCGATAGCATTTGCCCAGTTAATTCGTTCATACGTGATACGCGTTCACTTCTTTCGAGCAAGTTTTCCCAGGTAGTGGAGCAACCTGCATCGGTAGCGGCTTTCTTGGCACCAAGTGCACCGTCTGCATAGCCAAGCTTGGTTTGCACGCTTCGGCGCAGTGTTTCGATGCGTTCTAGCTCAGCTAACAGCCCCTGTTTTTTTTGGGCTATAACAGAGAGGGCGTCACCGTCAATGCTGCCTTTAGTTAGCTGTGCTTGCTCATCGGTGAGTAGCAGCACTAACTCATCAAGGCGTTGCAACTGATCTGAGAGCAGTCGTGAAAGACCCATAATAGTTCGCTTATAAATCGTTTAAATTGGCAATTAAGCCGTCGGCAATACGATCAGCACGGATCTCGAGCTTCCCTTCACGAATAGCCTCGCGAATTTCTTCAACTTTTGTCATATCGATATCTTGTGAGCTATCAGTATGCGTTTGACTTAGTTGCGTTGCTGATCGCGTCGCGCCATCAGCTTCAGCTGGCTTATTGCCAGCTACTTTCTGTGCTTCATCACGCTGCTGCGCCTGATTAGAACGTAGCAACGGATTAATGTTATCGATTTTCACGTTGTTTGCCTCGTCGTCAACGTTAGTGCGGCGTGCGCTGTATTACCTAGTATCGGCCTACTTAATAAGGACTTTAGGCATTTAGATCAAAAATCTATTACTAAGGTTCCTTGGCCAACAACACGCGCGGTGGCCAATTCGCGTGAATCAAAACGCACACGAATACGCTCGCCTTGGGCACCATCAGAAAGGGCTTCTCCTTCGCGAGACACTCGGAAACCAGTGCCTTCTGCTATAACGGTGACGCGCTGCCCTCGTTTCACCACTTGAGGCGCTTGAAGATAGTGGGCTTGAAAAGTGCTGCCGCTTCGAATTGGTCGCTGTGCGACCATGCCAATAATGTCGTCTTGGTCAGTAAGGGGTTGGGCGGCTAGGTCGCCAAGATTGCCTTCTCGTAACGAGAGCATATCACTCGTGATGAGCGTGCCTCTATTAATATCCTGCCCAGCCACGGCATAGCTACCAATGATATCAATTTGCGCCTGTATATACCGCACTTGACGTCGATCTTCACCGCAGCGCACGCCAACTGAAACGCGGCCGAGAGGGGACTGATTAGCATTCGGGAAGAATGGCTCGGGGGCAACGCAAGCAGGTAGATGAGGAGACGGAGGTGAAATATCGATCATCACTTCCTGCCCAAGCGCTTGAGATTCTTGATAAAGAAACTGCTGAACGGTGTCCATTAACACTTGGTTGCTAGCATACGCCTGTATTGAAAAACCAAGGCTGACAAGTAATAGGCAAAGCATTTGCTTCAGTATCGCTAAGCAGTATCGCGTTGGGCATAGCTGGTGTGGCATAGGAGAGTCGCTCAATCGAAAGGAAGCAGATGATCATCATCAGCCATGCAGTGTAGTGCAAAAGTACCCTGTGCATCATATGAAATGCTGGTGTAAACGGCAGCTGTTCCATGCTTTAGGCTGACAAGGCGAAGCCTATTATTCATCATCAATAATATCCGTTTTATTTTGCCTCTTAGCGAACGAGGATTGGCATGATTGATCAGCTTGAATCTGCCTTTAACTATCACCAGCAGGCACTGGGCTTGCGTCAAGCGCGTCACGACGTGCTGTCAGCCAATATTGCCAATGCCGATACGCCTAACTATAAAGCGCGCGATCTTGACTTTGCCAGTGAGTTAAAGAAAGCCGTTGCGGGCAGCCAGCCACAGCAGCAGCAAAATGGCGCGTTGACACTTGCACGAACCTCAGATCGTCACCTGCAAGGTGAAGGTCCTACGTGGCGCGGTGTAGGCAGTACAGAGTTGCTTTATCGTATCCCCGACCAGCCCAGTTTGGATGGCAATACGGTCGATATGGATCGCGAGCGGACACAGTTTGCAGATAATGCCGTTCGTTACCAAGCCGCACTAACCATCATGAATCGCCGAATTCAGGGCCTGAAAAACGCAATGCAGCCGGAATAACCGAGCGGTAGGAGAAAGTAATTTATGTCGATGTTCTCAGCCTTTGATATTGCTAGTTCCGCGATGAGCGCCCAGGCGCAACGTATGAACGTTACCGCTAGCAATATGGCCAATGCCGACAGTATTGCAGGCCCTGATGGAGAGACCTATCGGGCCAAGCAAGTGATGTTTGAAACCCAGGCGCATAGTCATCGATATGGCGTCGGTGGCGTACGTGTCACTGACGTGGTTGAAGACGACTCTCCGCTACGCCTGGAGTATATGCCAAACCACCCTGCTGCCGATGAAGAGGGCTATGTTGCCAAGCCCAATGTTGAACCCGTGCATGAAATGGTCAACATGATTTCGGCGTCGCGCTCCTATCAAGCCAACGTAGAAGTGTTTAACACAACGAAGCAGATGATGGTGCAAACGCTATCTCTGGGTGAGGGATAGTGATGAGCACGATCGACCCGACAACACTTTCGGCGATTAATGGCGGCAGCGTTGGTGCCCAGTTAAAGCAGAGCGCATCCGATGAGTTGCGTAGCAGCTTTCTAACGCTACTGATTACTCAGCTACAGAACCAAGATCCGCTGAAGCCGATGGAAAATGCGGAAATGACCTCTCAGATTGCGCAAATTAATACGGTCAGCGGGATTGAGCAGCTCAATACCACCTTGCAAAGCATTACTAGCCAGATGGATGCCAGCCAAGCACTGCAAGCAAGTGGCTTGATTGGCCAGGGCGTCATGGTGCCTGGTGATAAGGTCATGCTGGAACAAGATAGTGAAGGAAAATCCTACACGACACCGTTTGGTATCGAGCTTGCTAAGCCAGCCGACCAGCTTACTGCCGTGATTGTTGGCCAAGGTGGCGAAGTGATCAGGCGCTATAACCTAGGCGCGGTAGACGCCGGTGTGCAGTCCTTTCAGTGGGACGGTAAAAACGAGCAGGGTGAAGCAGCTGCCAGTGGCCGTTACACGGTTCAGCTAGAAGCTCTAGATGCTGAGGGCGAAACACTAGACTCAAGCGCATTGAACTATGCCGTTGTTGATAGTGTTACCCCTAACGATGGTAGCGGCAATGTTCGGCTGGATTTAGGGGCTGTTTACGGACAAGTCCAGTTGAATCAGGTCAAACAAATTCTTTAAGCAGCTTGTAACTAAAACAACGTTTTTACAGCAGGAACGTCTTAATCAAAAAAGACGTTTTGATGAGGAAAGTATTATGTCATTTACAACGGCAGTGGCTGGTCTTAATGCACAATCAGAAAAGCTAAATTCTGCGGGAAACAACATCGCTAACTCGCAAACCGTCGGCTATAAGCGTTCTGACGTTCTGTTTGCTGATGTGTTTGCGGCTTCACGGGGTATCGGTGTGCAGGTATCAGATGTGCGCCAGAACTTTACCCAGGGCAGTATTGAAAGTACCGGCCGTAATCTGGATTTGGCGATTTCTGGGGAAGGCTTTTACCGCCTAGAGCGCTCGACTGGAGAAGTCGGTTATTCACGTAACGGTGAGTTCGGTATTACCGCTACCGGCGATATCGTTAATGCCCAGGGCGACCGTTTGATGGGCTACGGTATGGATCGCGGCGTCACAGTAGATACCGATGACCAACAAGCCTTTCCTTTCTCAAACGTATTGGTGGGCGGTGCTCCTCAGGCATTAAATGTGCCCATTGATGATATACCGGCTAAAGCGACCACCGAAGTTAATGCACTATTAAATCTGGATGCCAGAGTCGTCAGTGGTCAAAACTTGAATACGCTTGAATTAGCAAACGGGGCTGAGCTGGATTACCATTTTTCAAATAACTTTACTGCCTATGACTCCTTGGGTAACGCGGTTAACGTTGCCACCTATTTTGAAAGGGTGGGTAACGGTAATCAATGGGATGTGACCGCTGTCACTAACGGAGTCGCTCGAGGCACCTTTACGTTAGATTTTACCCAGAGTGGTCGACTAGCGACGGATGCCAACGGTGTGGTCACTGGGGTTAACGGCGGCGCAGCGAGTGCTACCATCGCCAACATCCCCGGCGGCGTTGATGCAGAGCCTCTTGACGTCGAATTTTTATTCAATGGTTCTACCCAGTTTGCTGCTGACTCGCTGCAAAAAGAGCTGAATCAAGACGGCTTCACCTCTGGTGCACTGGCCGGTATTACCGTTACTGAAACTGGCGTTATTCAGCGTAACTTCACCAACGGTGAAACCCGTGCTGCTGGTCAGATTGCACTCGCCAGCTTCCGTAATGAGGAAGGTCTTCAGCCACTGGGCAACAACCTGTGGGCGTCAACGAATGCCTCCGGTTTGGAAAACCTGGGGGCACCAGGCACCGGTCGTCTCGGGCAAATCCAGGCGGAAGCGGTAGAAGCGTCTAACGTTGATTTGGCCAGTGAGCTGGTAGATACCATTGTGGCACAGCGCTCTTACCAGGCTAACTCCAACACCATCAGCACCCAGGACGAGCTCCTGCAGACCATTATTAACCTGTAAACACTCGTGATAATGGCGTAATGCGACGCTAAGGAGTCAGTTGTGGATCGTATGCTATACACCGCCATGAGCGGCGCCAAACACACGATGGACCAGCAGGCAGTGGTTAGCAATAACCTGTCGAATGTGTCTACCGCGGGGTTCCGTGCTCAGTTGCAAGCGGCACGTTCAGTTCCGGTGGAAGGCGCCGGGTTACTCGATACGCGGGTATCGGCGGTGACGACCACCCCTGGCACCGATTTTTCCCAAGGCCCTCTTGAACGCACGGGTCGAACCCTCGATATCGCGATGCAGGATAATGCCTGGATGGCGGTGTTGGCAGACGATGGTACCGAAGCCTATACGCGGCGCGGCGATCTGCAGCTAGACAACGACGGCGTACTGCTTAGTGTCGGGCGTCCGGTCATGGGCGAGGGTGGCCCCATTGCCCTGCCTCAGGGCGCGCAAGTCTCCATTGGGGCAGACGGCACCATCAGCGCTATTCCCCAGGGCGAAGGGCCTGCAGCGCTGGTGGATGTCGGGCGCATCAAGCTAGTAACGCCCGATGAACAAGCATTGACGCGTGGTGAAGACGGGCTGTTTCGCGGGCCACTGAATGAAGATGGCGTTGCCGCCGTCCTTCCTGGTGATGAAGATGCTCGAGTTGTTAGTGGTGCCTTGGAGGGCAGCAACGTCAGCGCGGTAGATGCCATGGTATCTATGATTGATGTTGCCCGCCGTTACGACATGCAAATGAAAATGCTCAGCACGGCGGATGAGAACGCTCAGCGAGCCAACAGCATTTTATCTATTCAGGGCTGATAGCAGCCATTCAGCCAAGGGAACATGCTTATGATTAAGTCCTTGTGGACGGCCAAGACGGGACTGGAGTCTCAGCAAACCAAGCTAGATGTTATTTCCAACAACCTAGCGAACGTCAGCACGAACGGGTTTAAACGCTCCCGTCCTGTGTTTGAAGACCTGCTCTATCAAAATATGCGCCAGCCCGGTGCGCAAAATAATATTCAGGATCGTCTGCCTTCTGGTATGCAAATAGGTACCGGTGTGCGCGCGGTGGCGACAGAGCGCCTACATACCCAAGGCGGCCTTGAAGAAACCAGCAACTCCCGCGATCTTGCGATCAATGGCGATGGCTTTTTCCAAGTGCTGCTGCCTGATGGCACCGTTGGTTATACGCGCGACGGCAGTTTTCAGCTCAATGAAAATGGCCAAATGGTGACTGCTAATGGTTATCCATTAGAGCCGGCCATTTTTGTTCCCGCTAACGCGCTGTCGGTCACCATTGGTGAAGACGGTACGGTCAGCGTTCGCCAACCCGGTATTGCTCAAGATGCTGATATTGGCCAGATCAATGTAGCGTCGTTTATTAATCCCGCCGGTTTGGAAAGCGTTGGCGGTAACTTGTACTTGGAAACCGGCGCTTCTGGAGCGCCTAACCAAAATGTTCCCGGTAATAACGGTGCTGGCAGGTTATTCCAAGGCTATGTAGAAACCTCCAACGTGAACGTGGTTGAGGAGATGGTCAATATGATCCAAACCCAACGCGCCTACGAAATTAATAGTAAGGCGGTATCGACCAGCGACGAAATGTTGGCGCGCTTGAGCCAGCTCTAACGTTATTGATGAATAGGGCTTACTAACAGGTCGCATTATGTTGGATTTACACGCTGCGTTACGTCGTTTTTCGTTAGTTGGTCTTGCGCTGTTTATTCTATTGGCAGCCGGTTGTGCACAAATCCCCCGCGCCTCGGTGGTGGGTGAGCAAGAGCAGATTACGATTGTGGATCGACCACCGCCGATCGCCAATGGCTCTATTTATCAAGTCCGCCGTGGTTATCAACCGCTATTTGAAGATCGGCGCCCTCGATCCATTGGCGACATTTTGACCATCGTGCTCGATGAAGAGGTAAGTGCTAGCAAAAATGCCCGATCCAATGCGGACCGTTCGGGGGGGGCCAGCCTAGAGCTTGGGCAATTACCCGATGTGCTGGACACCTTGGCCGAGTATGGTTTCGATGTATCGGGGGCGAGTGACTTTGCTGGCGGGGGGGGCTCTCAAGCCAATAATACCTTCACCGGCACCATCACTGTATCCGTATTGGAAGTGATGAATAATGGCAACCTGCGGGTACGTGGCGAAAAGCAAATTGCGATCAACCAGGGTACGGAATTTATTCGTTTTTCTGGAGTGGTTAACCCACGCACGATCACGGCACAAAACACCGTGCCTTCAACCCAGGTGGCTGACGCAAGAATTGAGTATGTTGGCGATGGTTATATCAATGAAGCGCAGCACATGGGCTGGTTACAGCGCTTTTTCTTAAATGTATCGCCGTTTTAAATGACTCGGCCCGCCAACAGAGACTTACCATGGCTATGCAGTTAAACCGTTATCGAGGTGTTAAGCACTGGCTACGTTGTGTCGCTATGTTTACAACACTGTTTGTCGTTAGTTGTTTACTGGCCATGCCCGCGGCGGCTGAGCGGGTACGAGAGCTATCAAGCTTTGCTGGGGTGCGCGATAACCAGTTAGTTGGCTATGGCTTGGTCGTGGGGCTGGATAGCACCGGCGACCAAACGACTCAGGCACCGTTCACCAGCCAAAGTTTGACGAACATGCTTTCGCAGTTAGGCGTCACGGTGCCGCCGGGCACTAATTTGCAGCTTCGCAACGTCGCCGCTGTCATGGTTACCGCTGATTTGCCGCCGTTTTCACGCCCTGGGCAACGCTTGGACATTGTTGTGTCTTCGATTGCCAATGCCCGTAGTTTACGTGGTGGAACGCTGTTAATGACTCCGCTGAAAGGTGCCGATGGCGATACTTATGCTATTGCCCAAGGCAATATGTTGGTGGGCGGTGCAGGTGCACAAGCAGGCGGCAGCAGTGTGCAGATCAATCAGCAAGCGTCAGGCCGGATCCCTAACGGGGCGCTGGTAGAGAGGGAAGTGCCCTTAAATCTTGGCGGTAACGGCGGACGACTAGAGTTACAGCTTAATGATTCTGATTTTGGCACGGTTCAGCGCATGGTAACGGCCATTAACAACGAATTTGGCCAGTCGGTGGCGTATGCGCGCAACGGGCGCGTGATTGCACTTGATGGTCCGATGGATGAAAACGCCCGCGTTAACTTTATGGCGCGTGTCGAAAACGTTCAGGTAACACCGATGGAAGCGCCCGCACGGGTCGTGCTCAATGCACGCACTGGCTCCGTGGTGATGAATAGCGCTGTCACTCTGCGCCAGGCAGCCGTCGCTCACGGCAACCTTTCGATCATGATTGATACTCAATTTGGGGTCAGCCAGCCAGCTCCCTTCGGTGAAGGCGAAACGGTGGTTGTGCCAAATACGGATATTGAAATTGAGCAGCAGGAAGCGTTTCTACAAATCGTAGAAGGCGCCCAATTGAACGAAGTGGTTAATGCACTTAATGCATTGGGAGCCACGCCCCAAGACTTAATGACGATTCTTGAAGCGTTGAAGGCCGCCGGATCGCTTCGCGCAGAGCTTGAGGTTATTTAATGAGCATTGGCGATATGACCAGCCAATTCGCGCTGGATATGAACGGCTTTCAGCGCCTGCAGCATAACGCCCGCGTGGACCCTGATGCCGGTGTGCACGGTGCTGCGCAGCAGTTTGAAGCCCTTTTTGTGCAGATGATGATGAAAAGCATGCGCGATGCTATCCCAGCGTCAGGTTTGTTGAGCAGTTCAACCACCGATACCTACCAACAGATGCTTGATCAGCAGTGGTCACAAGTGATCTCGTCTAAGGGCATGGGGTTGGCCGATATGCTGGTGGAACAGTTGCAGCGCCAAGGAGCGGTCAATCATAAAGCAGATAGCGCGGATCAAGCGCTGCAGGCGCTGATCGCGGGCATACCACGTGGCACTCCCAGGGTGTTGGATGAGCCGCTGCAGCCGAATAGCGGTGGTTATGCGTCAGAACAGGGCAGTGGGCGGTTCTTAGCTGAACTGGACGCGATTAGCCAGCGGCCAGCCGAGGAGGCGAGCAATATCAGCACCGTATCTACCGTTGCTGCGCCCACTTCCACCACGACACCTGCTCGTTTCAGCCAGGCGCCCGATCACGTTCAGCGCTTCTTGACGACGTTAGCGGCTCCCGCCCAAGCGGCCAGCAATGCCACCGGCGTGCCAGCTGAGCTTATTTTGGCGCAAGCAGCGCTGGAAACAGGCTGGGGACGCCATGAAATTGCCACGCAACATGGCGGCAATAGCCACAATTTGTTTGGTATTAAGGCGGGCAGCCACTGGCAAGGTAAGACGACCGATATCGTCACCCATGAATATATTGGTGGGCGTCGAACTCAGATTGTGGACTCTTTCCGTGTTTATGACTCGTTTGAGCATGCGTTTACCGACTATGCCAAGTTGATTGGCAATAACCCGCGTTATGCAGGCGTTGTCCAGGCCGCTGATGCGCACCAAGCTGCTCATGAGTTACAGCGGGGCGGTTATGCAACGGACCCGCAATATGCCAATAAACTGGTCGCTGTGATGAATACCATGGGGCCGATAGCAGCAGGGCGCGATTTTCTCGCGGATTCCCGCTAACGCGTAATTTAAGTTTTTCTGCGCACTGCCGATAGGTATCTTATCGGCCTAAGGAATTGACCATGAGCATGTTTTCAATCGGCTTAAGCGGCCTTAATGCGGCGCAGAATGCCCTCAGTACCACCAGTAACAATATCAGTAACGTCTATACGCCTGGTTACAACCGTGAGCTAGCTCAGCTTGGCCAAGGGTCTGTTGGGGGCGGCGTTAAGGTCGACAGTATTGAACGTCAATTCAATACCTATGTATCGAACCAGCTAAACAACGCCAAGACCCAATCAAGCGCCCTGGCTACTTACAACAACCAAGTCACCCAAATTGATAACTTGCTTGCGGATCGAGAAGCGGGCTTGTCGCCGTTAATGCAGTCATTTTTCTCATCACTAGAAGATTTGGCCAGTTCGCCATCAGACCCGGCTGCCCGCCAAGGCGTCGTTGGCTCGGCCAATACCCTTAGTGCTCAGTTCCGCTCCTTCGACGGTTATCTGCAAGATATGCAGAGCAACATCAATAGCCAGATCAAAGATGAAGTCACTCAGATTAACAATACTACTGAGCAAATTGCCGGGCTGAATCGCGAAATTGCGCTTGCCCGTGCGCGCAGTGGCGAGGCACCCAATAGCCTGTTGAACCAGCGCGATCAGTTGATTTCCGAACTTAATGAACGCATGGATATCCGCTTAAATATCCAGGATGGCAAAAGCTACAATCTTAGCTTGCCGAACGGCCAGCCATTAGTGACGGGTACCAGCGCGTTTAAGCTTGAAGCGATACCGTCAGAGGCTGATCCTCAGCGAACGGTGGTGGGCTATCGTGATGGTGACGGCAGTGTGACTCAATTGAGAGAGTCAGCGATTAAAGGTGGCGCGTTGGGCGGCTTAATGACGTTCCGTTCAGAAACGCTGGATAAAACCCAGAATCAAATCGGTCAACTGGCAGTGTCGCTTTCCGTGGCGTTCAACGAGCAGCACAAGCAAGGTGTTGATCTGGATGGCGAGCAAGGCGGTGACTTTTTTGCCGTGCGCTCCCCCCAGACGTTTGGTCATGAGAGTAACAGCGGCACCGCCACCATTGACTCTGCCGAGTTTGATATCGACACGATTGATCAGCTTCGCGCGACGGATTACACCGTTCGCTTTGAAGGCGGGATGCCAACCGTCACGCGTAACGATAACGGAGCGATGGTAGATGATGCTGACTGGAACGCGGGAACCGGTGCACTGACGTTTGGTGGCGTAGCACTCACGATTAGCGGCACGCCTGAGAATGGCGACCGCTTTGAAGTACAGCCTGTTCGCCGCGGCGCAAGCGATATGGTTGTCACGATCAATGAACTCGATCGTATCGCCGCCGGTAACCCAATGAACCCTGAAGACGACCCTGCGGATTGGGTAGCGGCTGGCGCGGGTGATAACCGCAATGCTTTGGCGTTACAGGATTTACAGCAAAAAGCCATTGTAGGTGGTAGCGCATCGGTGAGCGGCGCGTATGGTGTCATTGTCAGTGATGTGGGTAACCGAACTAATATTACCCAGGTGAACTTAGATGCCCGCCAAGGATTAACCGATCAATTGAAAGCGGTGCAGCAATCTGAGTCGGGGGTCAACCTTGATGAGGAAGCGGCTAACCTGATTCGCTATCAGCAGTATTACCAAGCGAATGCGCGGGTGATTGATACCGCGGGTGCGATTATGGACACCATCTTGAATCTACGGAACTAATAAGGAGCTTAGGCGATGCGTATTAGTACCGTCACTATGTTTGAGCAGAGCACGGCTTCTATTAACCGTCAGCAAAGCGATTTCTTGAAAGTCAGCCAGCAAATTGCCAGTGGTCGTCGCGTGGTTAATCCTTCCGATGACCCGCAAGCAGCCTCACGAGCGGTGGGTGTTGATCAATCCAAAGCGATGAACCAGCAGTTTTCAGACTCGCGGGTCTCGGCGCGAAATTCACTGTCACAAACGGAGAGCATCCTTAATAGTGTCAGCGATGCGGTTACCAGCGCAAAAACGCTACTGATCCAGGCCTCAAGCGACACGCTGAGCGATGTTGATCGTGAGTCGATTGCCAGCGAGCTAAACGGTATCTATGAAACGATGCTGGGACAGGCGAATGCCACTGATGGCAATGGCCGCTACTTATTCGGTGGCTATAAAGATAACGCACCACCGTTTGTTAAATCGGCAGACGGCAATGTGGAATATAACGGTGATGACAGTTTACGCCAGCAGCGTGTTGATGCTTCCCGTTTAATGCCTGTGGCTGAAAATGGCGCCACGGTTTTTCAAGGGGTGCCCAGCGGTGCTGGCTATATTGCTGACGCCAACACAGAAAACCAGGGGAATGTGACCTTCCGTGGCCCACAGCTTACGGATGTTAACGACCCAGGCTATGGCGACAGCTACCGTGTTGTGTTCACTGAAGATGCAACGCTAGATAGCGGCATTAGCTATCAAGTGCAGCGCTTTGATAACGGCGCGTGGCAGGAAAACGCGGCTGATTTAGTGGCCAGTGGCGAATATGTTGGCGAAGGCCAGCAGCTTAGTTTTGGTGGAATTAATGTCACACTCACTGGCAGCGCTGAGCCAGATGACGAGATTCTGATTGCCCAGGCAGGCAGTGAACAGCGTGGTGCGGATCTGTTTCGCACCATGGAAGCAGCCATTCGTGTATTAGAAACGCCTGCCCAAAGTGACGCGGAAAAAGCGGCGTTGCGCAATACACTTAATACGTCCATGCGTGATCTTGATAATGCGCTTGATAACGTGCTGACCGTTCGTGCTTCGGCGGGTGCTCGGCTGAATGAGTTGGATGTGATCGATGCGGTAGGCAGCAACCGAAAGCTTAACTATGAGCAAACCCTGTCCGACCTGGTCGATTTGGATTATGCCGAGGCGATTTCTGAATATAGCCTGCGACAAGTAGGCTTACAGGCTTCTCAGAAAGCGTTTGTTGATATCAAAGGCATGTCATTGTTTGACTACATGTAAACATGAGCGACTTTGAGTAAAACATCTCATCCCGTCAAAAAAGCCCCACCCCTGTAGTTAGGATTGGGGCTTTTTTGTACACGTATTTCAGACTCTTAATATTTCAAAAGCCTAGTACCTCAAAGACGTAGTATTTTAAAACGTAGCATTTTAAAAATATTAACCTAATGGCGCCATGGTTTCGATCAAGCTCTGCATAAAGGCGAGCCCTTGGCTAAACAGCCGCTGTAAAAAGCGACCGATATCCGTCATTAATACCATTAACAGAATTAGCCCAACGGTTAACGAGGCGGGAAAACCGATATTGAATACCGTCAGCTGAGGTGCTGAGCGATTGAGAATGCCGAGGGCTAAGTTAATGACCAGCAGTGAGCCGACCAGCGGTAGCGCAAGCAGCATTCCGGAAGCAAAAATAGTCCCCCCATAGCGTGCCAGCAGCTCAAACGCATTCGGGTTCAACGCACCAATGCCGATCGGTAATGTTTCAAAGCTCATTATCAATGTTTCTAACACCATCAGGTGGCCATTTAGAGCAAGAAACATTAATAGCGTAACCATATAAAGAATACGCGATAGCACCATGATGTTGGTGCCGCTGGACATGTCGAAAAAGCTGGCAAACGCCAAACCCATCTGCAAGCCAATAAATTCACCGGCAGCCTGCACCACGGCGAAAATAATATGCATGACCAAGCCAATTGCAATGCCAATCAATAGTTGCTCGATCATGATGCCCAAGCTAGCCCACGACATAATGGGCACGTTAGGCATGGCAGGCAATATCGGGGCAATCACAATGGCAATGATAGCTGCTAGTGCCACCTTGGCCTGGTTCGGAACGCTGGAATGACCCCATAAGGGCGATGCCGCCATAAAGGCAGTAATGCGGGTAAAGGGCCAAAGGAAGGCCACTAACCACCCCTGTAGTTGGGCGAACGTCACCTCTACCATGGTGTTACATCACCATGCTGGGAATATTAGTGAAGAGGCGATGGGTGAAGTCGGTGATTAACGCAATTAGCCATGGCCCGGCAAGCACCAGGACAACAAAGACGGCTAATATTTTAGGAATGAAGGTCAGCGTCATTTCATTTATTTGCGTCGCCGCCTGAAACAAACTAATGATAAGGCCCGTAAACAGGGCGGCCAGCAGCATAGGGCCGGCAAGTAAAAGTGTTACCCGCATGCCTTGATAAGCAATGCTCATCACCATTTCCGGGGTCATGAATACTCCTGGTCGCTGAACGCGACGCTCAAATCATGTAAAAGCTTTCTGCTAGCGAGCCAATAATCAATTGCCAGCCATCGACCAATACAAACAGCATCAGCTTAAAGGGCAGTGAAATCGTGATAGGTGGCACCATCATCATACCTAGCGCCATTAGCGTACTGGCAACGACTAAGTCGATAATCAAAAAGGGAATAAAAATAGTAAAACCAATTTGAAATGCGGTTTTAAGCTCACTGGTCACAAAGGCAGGCAGCAAGACCCGCATGGGTAACTCTTCGGGGCCTTGCATCGGGCCAACATCTGCCAAACGTACAAACAGCGCTAAATCGGGCTCGCGGGTTTGGGCGAGCATGAATTCACGAAACGGTTGCTGAGCTCGCAGTAAGAACTCTTCAAAATTAATCGCTTCATTAGTGAGCGGCATCCAAGCGGTGTCGTACACTTGGTTCAACACAGGCGACATAATAAAAAACGTCAAGAATAGTGCGATACCCAATAAAACCTGGTTCGGCGGTGTTGCCTGTGTGCCCATGGCTGTTCTGAGCAAGCTAAGGACAATAATGATGCGCGTAAAGCTGGTCATCATCAGTAGCATAGCTGGCAGAAAGGCCAACGAACTTAAAAATAGCAGTGTTTGTAACGACAGCGACCACTGCTGGCCACCATTGTCTAAAGGCTGAGAAATAAGCCCAGGCAGCTGCTGTGCGTGAGCAGGTAAGACAAATAAGCAGCCAGCGACAGCGGCAAATAACAGCCACCAACGCCGCCCATAAGGCCAAGCGAAAGGCATCTCGAATCTCATGGTGTGTGGTTTGAATCGGAAGCGGTAGGCGGCTGCTTATCGTGCTTGCCACGGCTGGTGGCGAGCGCCTGGGCTAAACGCTGAGAAAAACGCGAAGGAGCCTCGGGGGGTAATGAGGTGGGGCGGTCAGTGGGCGCTGGACGCTCATGTAGTTTCGTTATTCGCCCATTGCTAACGCCGACGACCAGCCAAGTGTCCTCTATTTCAACCACGACAATTCGCTCGCGATTACCTACCGCGGTGTTGCCCACAATTTTTAAGTGGGCACCGTGCTGATAGCGTGCGGTTTGCCAGCGTTTCAGTACCGCTGTGCATAGCAAAATGATGGCAATGACCAGTGCAAGTGCCGCTGCTGTTTTGCCTAATGCGGCCATGCCTATTAGGGCATCACCGCTGCCGCTTATGGCATCAAGTGAGGTGCTTGACGAAGACGGAGATGCGACGCTCATCGGTTTAGTTTATGGATACGCTCAGAGGGGGTAATAATCTCTGTGATTCGAATGCCGTATTTATCATCCACCACGACCACTTCCCCTTGGGCGATTAAATAGCCATTGATCAAAATATCCATGGGCTCGCCAGCGAGGCCTTCCAGCTCAATGACCGACCCCTGGGCAAGTTCAAGTAGTTGCTTGATGGTTAGCTTCGTGCGGCCTAACTCCACTGTTAGCTTGACCGGAATGTCCATGATCATTTCGAGGTCGCGAGACTCGGCATGGCCATTGTCAGCACTTAATGGGCGAAACACTTCATCGCTTGCTGGTTTAGCAACAGGCGCTTCTGTCTCCGGCTCGCTGCTTGAGGTATCTGCTTCCTCAGCGGCTTCTTGCTCGGCCATGGCTGCTGCCCAAGGATCTTCCTCCTCACCTGCGGCATCGGCACTTGAACTGGGTTCTTCTTGCTCAGACATGGCGTCCGCCCAATCATCATCAGAGACCTTTTGATCGGGTTTATTTGGATCAGTCATGCTTTGGGTTCCTTGGCTTTCTGTCGCGTTGAACCTTTAATAAAGTCCTTGGACGATAAATTATTCATAGCGGCATGGTCGATCATCCGCAGTACACGTAGCGCGCGTTGCTGCTGTTGGCTCCCATACTCGCACTCCATTACGGGAACGCCGTCGACACGAGCGGTAATCGTGCTGGGAATATCCATGGGCAATACATCGCCCTTTTTAAGCCCCATGACGTGGCCAATGCGGCTAGGTAGTTGTGCAAATTCAGCAACCAGTTCAACTTCTGATTGGCGAAGCTCGTTCGCCATGCGCCGTGACCATGTGCCGTCATGGTCATGGTTGCTGTCGTTAATTGGGTTGGCGAGTAAATCCCTAAGCGGTTCAATCATGGCGTAGGGCATGCAAATCTGAAAGTTGCTCGACAGGTTGCCAACTTCAATATTGAACTTGGTGTTGACCACAATCTCGTTGGGCGAGTTAGTGATGTTGGCAAACTTGGATTGCACCTCGGAGCGCATAAAAAATACTTCTAACGGATAAACAACTTTCCACGCCTCTTGGTAGGCATCAATGGCCAAGTTAAGCAGGCGCTGGATAATACGCTGCTCAGTATTGGTGAATTCACGGCCATCTGATTTCGTCACAAAACGACCGTCGCCGCCAAACAGGTTATCCACCACCATAAACACTAGGTTAGGTGGAAAGACCACAAGTGCCGACCCGCGTAGCGGCTTCATTGACACAAGGTTTAGGTTGGTGGGTACCGGAACATTACGCGAAAAGTCGCTAAAGCTCTGGTATCGCACTGATTCAACGGTGATATCGGCACTACGTCGAATCAAGTTGAATAGACCATTGCGGAAGTAGCGTGCAAAACGCTCATTGATAAAGTCTAGCGCGTGTAATCGCTCACGGATCACCCGATGTTGTGTCGAGGGATCGTAGGGGCGAACGCGCGCCTCTTCTTGTGTGGAGGAAGATGGGGCCGAAGGCTCATCATCTCCACTAACGCCCTTTAGCAAGGCATCAATTTCTTCCTGGGACAGTAGATCGTCCTGCGACATGAACGGCTCCAGTTCCCGGGGTTATTGCACAATGAATTCGGTAAACAGCACTTCCCGTAAGTCTAGGGGAGGCTGGTTTTCAGTAAGAGGAACGTGCAAGCGGCTGATGATTGCTTGGGCCAGCTCTTCTTTACCCTCAGTGGACGTTAATTCATTGGCCTGTTTGCCTGATAATAAAATAAGCAAGCGGCTACGCACCTGGGGCATGTGTTCTTCAATAATCGCCTTACTTTGCTCGTTACCCACCCGAAGCGTAATGCCGGTATAGAGCAAACGGGAGCCATAACGGTCATCCGCAAGATTGACAGTAAACGGGTCAATACGTGTAAAAACAGGCGGAACATGTTCAACTTTCTGCTGTGTTTCATCGTTGTCTGCATTTTCGCCGCGCTGATCCAGCACTAAATAAATAGCTGCCGCTGCACCCGCTGACGAAAGCAGTACCAACACAATCATTATCCAAAGCAGTTTTTTAGACCCGCCGCTTGCTTCTGCCATTTGTTGTTCCCATAAATTTCACCCATAACACTAGCCAAGCATTATGCCTAACGTTGTTACAGGTGATGAAATGAACAAGCTCATTGGATGAGCCTATCTTTTGGTTTAGTTACGTGATGTCGTGAACATCAGTGTCGTCATACTCAGCGTTAATCCTGGAATTAAACATTAAGCATAGAGGTCTACACGACCATCTTTCCGATCTTGGTCATCCGACTCAATAGGCGAAGGGGCACTATCGTTACCCAGTTCACCGCCTTGATTGCCAGGTGTTTTTCCTGGCGTTTGCTGGGCAAAGGCCTGTTCGTTCGGGGTCTGTTGCTCGCCAACTGACGTTTCGCCTAATGAGATGCCCTGTTCAGCAAGTGCTTCGCGCAGTTGCGGAATGGCTTGCTCAATGGCTTGGCGAACAGGGCCGTGTGACGACAAAAAGTGTGCCTGAGTGCCCTGTTCGGTCACTTTAAGCGTGATCGATAATGGCCCTAGCTCGGCAGGGTGCAGCTGCATTTTAACCTGATGCTCGCCGCCACGCTGAGCAAACTGAATTAACTGTTGCCCTAACTGGGAAGGCCAAGCAGGGCTGGTAAGCGGCGTGTTTAAGGTCGCTGTCGCTGGGCTGTTTGGCATTGCTTGGGTTTGAAGTTGAGAGGCAGGCAACACCTGTTCACTGCCTTTGCTGGTGCTGCTGGTGGTCATCGCCGTGTCTGCTTCAGCAAGTAAACCAGCTATCGCGTCAGCGCTCATGATCGGCGCTGATGCTAGTGCCGTATTGAGCGGAGACAGCGCATGCATGCCTGGCTGCATAGTCGTAAACGGCTGGGCTGAAATGGTTTCCAGCGACGCCGCTAGTACCGAGACGTTAGCAGGCGCGGTGGCTGCTTCCGCTTTCAATGTGTTAACGCTTGATGGGGTTAAGCGCGGGGTGTTGGTGCTGCCCGCCGCCAGGGCGCTAGTTAGCAAGGTGCTAGCGGCAGACTGAGCCAGCTCACCCGTGTTATTGGGTAATGCATTGGCTGAATTATTAGCAGGCAACGTCGACATCACTGGCGTAGCCGCATTGCTAGGCGGTTGTGCGGCTGAGCGTGGTGCTTCAGCTAAGGCTTTTTCACCGGTTAGCGCTACTTGCACATCCCGCGGCGCAGTGCTGGTGGAAGCATCTTGCAGTGTAGCCGCTGGAGTATTAGCAGGCGACGTCGGCATCACTGGCGTAGCCGCATTGCTAGGCGGTTGTGCGGCTGGGCGTGGTGCTTCAGCTAAGGCTTTTTCACCGGTTAGCGCTAGCTGCACATCCCGCAGCGCAGTGCTGGTGGAAGCATCTTGCAGTGTAGCCGCTGGAGTATTAGCAGGCGACGTCGGCATCACTGGCGTAGCCGCATTGCTAGGCGGTTGTGCGGCTGGGCGTGGTGCTTCAGCCGTGGCTTTTTCACCGGTTAGCGCTAGCTGCCCATCCCGCGGCGCAGTGCTGGTGGGAGCGTCTTGCAGCGTGGCCGCTGGAGTATTAGCAGGTAATGGCGCTACGGTAGAAGCTGCTTGAGCTGTTGCCGTGCCTGATTTCGATGCCGCCGTAGGCGCTGCGCTGTGAGCAGTCTGCGCACTGGAAGCCGCATCAATGTGGGTAGTTGGCGGCGTAGAATAAGACGCGATGAGGGCTAAACGTGAGGCGACTTCCTCAATAGTCATCCGCGTGGTGGTTTCTGCGCTTGTGCTGGTGAGTGACGAGGACGCTTGCTCTGGTGTCCGCGCGTTTTCTTGCTCGACGGATAGCATTTCTAGCGTTTGGGCAGATGCAAAGGTTTCAGCACCCGAAGATAAAGTGTCAGCAGCCTGCCCCTGAGCGGCGACCGTTGTTACCAGATTCGAAAGTGTTTCCTCATCCAGCTCGCGATCGAATGATGCTAATTGTTCAACGATATCGCGCAGTGGAACGGTAGGCGTGTTTTCAGCTTGGGCATTAGTAAGCGTGCGTGCTTGATGGCTGGCAGCCTGTGTAAACGCCTGAAGAAACATACCTTGCGCCGCACGCGGAGAGCTTGGGGTTGCAGAAGCACTTGATGGCGAGTTAGCCCCTTGGCCCTGCAGTGATAGCAATCGCTCAATAGTCATAAATACAGCTCCTTGGTGCGGCGCTAACGGGCATTATCGTTCGGCTGGCGAGCTAAACGGTTAGTCACAAAATCATCATTCGATTTTTGCTCATGACGTTCTTGGCGGCGATGCTCTTCTGATAAACGTCGTGATGTCAGCGTATCGTAGGAGGAGAGTTTGCGCTGTTCTTGCTGCCAATGCTGTTGGCTCTGCTCGACACGTTTTTGCTGAGCCACAAGCGCCTGCCGTGCCCGGCTGAGCGCGGCATCCAATGACGCTAGAAATTGCTGGTAATTGTACATGGTGGCAGGGTCGATGCCGTCGCGCATTGACTGCTGTAAGCGCTCGGCATATTCGGCCCGGTAGCGGTTAAGCGATTGAAGCTGTGCTTCTGTTTGTTGCTGCGTTTGCCGTTCTTCTGCCAGTACCTTCCCGGCTTTATCCCGGGCATCACGAGCTAAGCCTGTCAGCATGTCGAGCTGTGAATGACTCATCGCTAACCTCCCACTACCGCGTGCAGCGCTTGGCGTGATGCTTCGAGCGTTGCACACTCATCAATATTTTGCTGAAGAAAACGTTCCAATGACGGAAAGCGGTTTACCGCCTCGTCCAGTCTTGGGTCGTGCCCTGGGCTATAAGCCCCTACGCTGATCAAGTCACGATTGCGCTGATAGCGTGAAAAAAGTTGTTTAAAATTGCGCGCTTCTTGAAGCTGTTCAACTGAGTTAATGGCAGTCATCGCACGACTGATCGACGCTTCAATATCAATTGCTGGGTAGTGCCCCGCTTCTGCTAGCGTTCGAGACAGCACGATATGACCATCAAGAATTGCCCTGGCTGAATCGGCAATAGGGTCTTGCTGGTCATCACCTTCGGTTAGCACCGTGTAAAACGCGGTGATTGAACCACCGCCGCGCTCAGCGTTTCCGGCCCGCTCGACAAGCCCAGGTAACTTAGCAAACACCGAGGGTGGATAACCCTTAGTGGCGGGCGGCTCGCCAATCGCGAGCGCAATCTCACGCTGTGCCATGGCGTAGCGGGTCAGCGAATCCATAATCAGCAGAACGTTTCGCCCCGCATCGCGAAACCCTTCGGCAAGTCGCGTTGCGTAAGCAGCTCCTTGTAAGCGCTGAAGCGGTGACGTATCGGCGGGGGCTGCCACCACCACCGCACGCCTACGGCCTTCAGGCCCGAGAATATTGTCGATGAAGTCCTGTACTTCACGGCCGCGCTCGCCAATGAGCCCCACCACGATGACATCCGCTTGGGTATAGCGGGCCATCATGCCGAGCAACACTGATTTACCTACCCCTGAACCAGCGAACAGCCCCATGCGCTGGCCACGGCCAACGCTAAGTAGCGCATTGATGGCGCGGATACCGACGTCAATTTGTGCCTCGATAGGCGCGCGGGAAAGCGGGTTAAGCGGCGTCGCGTTAAGGGTTGCCCGGGGCGTATCCTCAAAACTTTCGCGGTCGTCTAATGGGTTGCCGTTGCCATCAAGCACTCGCCCCAGCAGGTCATCGCCAACCGGAAAACGACGTGCGCTGTGACCGCTGCCATCACTAAGCGGAGACACTCTGGCACCCGGCATAAGGCCAGAAATCTCTTCCAGAGGCATAAGAAACAGCTTGTCGTCGGAAAAACCAACGACTTCTGCTTCTGCATGTTTGTCGCTATCGTTCAAGCGCCCATCGGCGCCAGGTAACTCGATGCGGCAAGCACTTCCCACCGCTACGCGTAACCCCACGACCTCAATAACCATGCCAGTGGCTCGTATCACACGGCCACTGGTACGGTAGTGAGGCAACTGGCTAACGCGCTGCGTGGTACGGTGCAGTGCTCGGCGCCAGCGATAGAGGTGAGGACACGTCGCGTCACTCATTGCATTACCTGTTTCATCAACGATTGCATTAACCTTTTTATCAACCCTTTCATTAACGTTTTCATTAACGTTTTCATTAACGTTTTCATTAACTAAGAAGAGGATGAAGCGTTACTGTTGTGATGGCGCTTACGTAGCTGGGCAACCACCGACTGCCAGCGGCTTTCAAAGGTGGCGTCCAGCTCTCCTTTGGCACTGGTGATTCGGCAACCGCCACGAGCAAGCTGATCATCTGGCTGAAGCGACCAACTGGCTGCGTGTAGCTCGTTACCAAGATGCGTTTTAACGAGCGCATGATCTTGCGGGTTAAGCCAAAGGCGTTGCTTGCCCACCAGCGGTGGCTCGGTGTGCAGAAGCTCACGAACAATCTCAAGAATCTGCTCAGGGCTCTCTTGCAACGCATCTGCGGCTAACTGCTTGCCGGTGGCCAGTGCAAGCTCGGCGAGGTCATGTGCCACCGTCTCATCAATGCGTTCTAACGCATCGGAAAATTGTTTCGCGAGTGACTGAAGGGGGGCTACGGTCTTACGTATGTGCTGCTCAAGCTCTGTCTCTGCTTGGGCGCGCCCTTCGCTGAGGCCTTGTTCAAGGCCTTCTTGATGGCCGCGGGCTAAGCCAGCCTGATAGCCCGCGTCCTCGGCTTCCTGACGAACGCGTTCGTAAAGTGCCTGACGTTCCCGTTCTTCTCGTTGGCGCGCCTGCTCGGCGGCTTTCTTGGCAGCTTCTACTTTGCGTTGCTGGGCGGAAGGCGCTGGCATGCCGCTCTGTTGTGAGTCAGTCTGCTCAGCCAACTCATCCATCTGCCAGCGTCGCCAACTGCCGTGCCGGTCGAATTCAGGCGTTTTGGCGTTAGACATACTCATCGTCCCCACCCGCTAAGACGATCTCACCGGAATCCGCCAATCGACGCACTACCTGCAAAATAGCTTTCTGTTCGGTTTCTACCTGTGAAACACGAATAGGGCCTCGGGCTTCCATATCCTCGCGAACAAGATCCGCTGCCCGCTGCGACATGTTGCGCAAGAACTTGTCGACCAGCGCTTCCTGGGCACCTTTGAGGGCCACCACCAGGGAGTTGGTTTCGACTTCTTGAAGCACCATCTGGATGGCACGGTTGTCCAGGTCGAGTAGGTTCTCGAAAAGGAACATTTCGTCGATAATTTTTTGAGCCAAATCCTCGCTGTGCGAGCGAACGGTTTCGATGGCCACTTCTTCTTGAGACGAATTCATTAAGTTGAGAATTTCGGCTGCGGTTCTTACGCCACCCATTTTGCTGCGCTTGAGGTTTTGGCCATCCAGCATGCTGGTCAGCACTTCTGTCAGTTCTTGCAGCGCGGCTGGCTGAACACCGCTAAAAGTCGCAATCCGCAATACCACATCGTTACGCAGTTTCTCTTCAAATAGCTCGAGAATATCGGCCGCCTGGTGCCGGTCCAGATGAACCAAAATGGTGGCGATAATCTGCGGATGTTCGTCGCGGATTAGCTCAGACACCATGGATGCTTCCATGAGATTCAGTGCATCAATGCCTGAGTTGCCGCCCGTGGTCTCAAGAATATCTTCGATAAGACTGGTGGCACGTTCGCTACCCAGTGCTTTGGTGAGTACGGATCGAATGTGCTCACTAGAGTTGAGGTTCAGGGCTACAAACTCTTCGGATTCATTATGGAAGGCTTCCAGCACTGCCTTCATGTCTTCGTGTGAGACTTGATGCAAGCGGGCCATTTCCATACTGATGTCTTGTACTTCATTGGCGCTTAAGTACTTGAAAACCTCTGCTGCGCTGTCTTCGTCCAGCGCAAGCAAGAGAATGGCGCTTTTGCGTGCGCCGGTCATCTCGGCAATCGGGCTACTCATTTGTGTTCATCCAGCTGCGGATAATCATTGCGACCATGCGGGGGTCTTCCTGGGCCATTTCACGCAGGTCGTTAAGATTGTGTTCGTACAGCGAGGTCTTGCGACGCCGTTTGGGCTTGTTGCTGTAGGTATCTTCATTCTCACCAGACGCAGATGCTTCGTTCTCTTGCTCATCTTCTTCCCCGCCAACGCTGGCGCTAAATGTACTGCCAGGCATAGCGGCAGCCATGACGGGTGGCTGGGTATAGCGCTTGATCAGTGGCCGCAGAATCAACAGATAAAGCAACAGAGTTGCTAAAGCGACAAGCAGATAGCGGCCCAAGGTTGATGCGATGGACAGTGTTTCCGGCTGTTGCCACCAAACGATGTCAGACGTGCTGTCATCGACACGAGCGAAAGGCGTATTGACGACTTCCACTTGGTCACCACGCGCTTGCGAAAAGCCCATTGCCTGTTGAACCAAGCGCTCAAGCTGAGCCACTTCTTCAGGGCTGAGGGGGGCTTGCTCTACTTCGCCCTCGTCATTAACGACTTGACGGAAGTTCACGACGACCGCTGCCGACAAGCGCTCTACCTGGCCAAGGCGGTGCTGAATGTGTTCAATGCTGCGGTCAACTTCGTAGTTCACAACGTCTTCTTGACGCAGGTTTTGTAAGGCGTTTTCAGGTACATCAGCGCCTTCTTCATCTGCATCGGGTTGATTGATGAGCGCTGGTGCCACGCCTGGAGGGGTGTTGCTTAATGCCCCTGGGATGCCAGTTGCTAGCGGATCTTCACCATCGAAAGACAGGCTGAGCTGGCGGCTACGAACGGCAGACTCATTGGGGGCCTGGTTAGGTGCGTAGCGCTCAGAGGTTTGCTCACGGCGAGAGAAATCGATCTGTGCTGCTACCTGGGCTCGTACGTTGTCATTGCCGAGAATGGGAGACAAAATGTTTTCGATACGGCGCTGATAGGAGCGTTCGACTTCAGCAATATAAGCAAGCTGAGAGCCATCCAGGTCGTTTCCTTGTGCCGCTGTAGATGAAAGCAAGCGACCATTCTGATCCACAATGGTGACATCTTCTGGTGCCAGCTCAGGAACACTGCTGGAAACCATGTGGACGATGGCGCTGACTTGCCCCTCGCCCAGAACACGCCCAGGCAACATCGTCAGCACTACTGATGCTTTGGCTGGCTCACGATCACGAATGAAGACCGAAGGCTTGGCCATCGATAGGTGCACACGAACCTTATCGACGGGGCCCAGTGACTCAATGGAACGAGACAGTTCACCTTCAAGGCCACGTTGAAAGTTAACTTGTTCAGCAAACTGACTGATACCAAAGGCTTGATTTTCCATCAGCTCAAAGCCCAAGTTGCCGCCACGGGGGAGCCCTTGCTCAGCAAGTTGTAACCTTAGCGTATGCACCTGGCCGCCTGGAATTAACAGCGCTTGGCCGCCTTCGCTGAACTGATAGGGAACGCCACGGCTGTCCAGCTCGGCAATAATGCGACCGCCATCAGCTTCATTCAGGTTGCTATACAGAACCCGATACTCTGGGCTGCTGGCCCACATGAAGAGCGCGGCAATAATGGCGATAGAGGCAGCGGCAGCGACCAACAACACCACCAACGGGTTGCCGCGCAGCTGCTTTAATGTGCGCTCAACCGTTGATGGGCTTTGAGTATCACTTTCTGCCGTTCCACTGCGGGGTGCATGTTGTGTTGTACTGTTCTGACGGCCTGCCGTAGCACCAGTTTCGCTCATGCGTGCCTCCACGAAGGCAGGCAAAACTGACGACGGCTCAGGCGCATCACCAAAGAAGGCATAGGCTAATATCCGTCAATCGCGGTTATCCGCTAAAAAGATGAAGCGGAATTGTGATGGACGCCATTATCCTGGGGCAGGTCGAGCATAAATGAACGAACAGGTTGTCTTTTAAGGCGTATTTGTACGTATGAGGGTTCTGCTACCAGTGATAGGCTTTTGGTATTACTTCACCTTCCTTCGGATGAGGCGTGCTTATGAGTTCACCCGCCATACAATCAGCGCTACAGCAAATGCAGGGGTTAGCTACCCAAGCTGCCCAGCCCATTAAGGGCGAACATATTGCCACCGCGGTGGGTCAGGGCAGTTTTGGTAGCGAGTTGCAGGCATCCATTCAGCGTATCAATCGGTTGCAGCAGGCTGCTAACACAAAAGCGATGGCTTTTCAGGCAGGTGAGCCCAATGTTGAGCTAAGTGACGTGATGGTCGACATGCAGAAAGCCAGCGTTGCTTTTCAGATGGGATTGCAGGTGCGAAATCGTCTGGTAACGGCTTATCGCGACGTAATGAATATGCAGGTGTAGATAGCGCTTATTCGTTGTCATCGAAAAACGACGGGTAACATCAAGGGTGGGTGACTTAAGAAAGAGAGATCACTGGCTGTGGCAGAGCAACCTCTCCTATGGCTACATCAGGCTTTCAGAGAAATAATCTGCCCTTGTAATTCTTCCAGTCGCTCAGCGACGAGCAGCACTTCTTCGGCGGGTATTTGACGAATAACATCACCGGTTTCGCGGTCGATGACCTTCGTAATGACGCGTCCCGATTGCTCGCTCAATGCAAATTCCAGTCCTCGTGGCCGAAATGTTTCATTGATTCGCTGTATAGGCTCCGCAAGTGATTCTTTGCTTATGTTGAGAGGTTCGGTTTGCTCCCCGTTAATACGTGTCATGCCCGCAAGAGCAGGCGCCTGTTTTGGCAGAATGGCGGTTGGTTGGTGGTTGGCTAATTTGTCGCTGTTTGATTGAAAGTTGGTTGATTGATAGTTGGCTGATTGATAAGGCGTTGCTGCGATCGAGATTAGCTCATCAATTGACATTGGGCCCATAGGGAAAGTCCTTTAAAAGAAAGCCACGCGACGGGGTGGCAAAAAGGTAATAAGGCCGTCGAATCGTAGCTATGGGCCTCTTTATCGATATCGGCAGGCGCGTTACAAACTTTACCGTTTGTCTGGTGTGATCGTTTGCCTAGCGTGCCCTTTGGTTGTCACATCGAAAAAACCATCCATGCCGCCATCGCTGCTCTACTGTTGTTGCTCATTGACGATAGATAAATGAAATAGGTTGTAAGACCTTTAAGCTGGCTCTTTAAGTTGGTTGTTTAAGTTAGTTCTTTAGTAGGCATACGGCAGCCTAGGGGCTTCTGATATGCTCTGTCGCTTTTGGGTGTGTACGTAACAACGTGGCGCGTAATAACAACGTGGTAGTGAGCGAGACGAGAATGTCAGTCCAACAAGATGAGTATGAAAGTGTTACTAGCCCAACGGCAGTAAGCTCCCTTTTAAATACCATGATCGAAGGGGGAGGCGTGTCGCTTTGCTTGACCTCTGCGCAAGCGCGCCCAGAGCCCATCGTGTTAATGGAACAGCATGCCGGTAAGACGTTAGTGATGGACTTATCCTCAGTCGATCATCTATTAAGCCGTTTGCAGCAAGGTGAATCGTTTTTCCTGCGCGGTCAGTCCCAGGGCAAGGTAGTGCGCACGCCACTTCTATCGTTAACCGAAACCCGCCATGCAGGGGGGCGCTTTTTATGCTGCAGCGACTACCCCGTTACTCTGGAAGTGCTTCAACGCCGTGAATCGTTTCGCGCTGAACTGCGTTTAGGGATGGTTGTGCCTTCCTTTGTACGTGGTGAAAGCGGTGAAGGGGTTCATGGTGAGCTACGCGACCTTTCCCAAGACGGCTGTCAAATAGAGTTACCGCTGACTGCTAGTGGTGTGTTGGCCGACGCTGATCTGGCGTTAACGCTTGCCTTTACGTTTCCAGATGGCACCTATTTTGAAGTACAGGGAGTGCCTCGCCATCAAAAAACCGATGCTGAACGACATTTGCTGCGCGTTGGCTTCCGTTTTACCAATTGCACTTCCGAGCAAGAGCGGCAAATTTGGTATTTTGTTTGTGAAATAGAGCGCGAAGCCGCTCGCTATAAAAAAGAAGCGCAGGACGATCGTCAGCCGTCACCGCTATTCGAGCAGCCCGGCAAGCGTACGCTAGGGAATGAGCATGTCGGGCGGCGTGATGTTCGGCGATATGCAACGCCTATGGCGCGGCGCTTGGTGAAAGTAGCGGCTTACCTGGATGCTCAACTGCTGCTTTTGCAACAGGGTAGCGATATCGACTCCCGCCAGCTGTCACGCAATGCAGATCGTCTTTTGTTGCTTCATGAGGAAGACCGTGAAGCGCTGCTGTTTGCGACGCGTTGCCTGTCACCTGAGCCGCTGTTGGTTCGTCATGGAATTGCAGTCGCGGTGCATTTACTCGATTTGGTTGGCGCTAATATGCCCCATGACGTACGCAAAGCGATTGTGGCAAGTGGTTTAGTGCACGATCTAGGTAAAGCACTGGTTCCGCAAATACTGTTTAAAGCGCCGCAATTCGAAGCCACTCACCGTCAAGCCATGAGTGAGCATGTGTCATTGCTGTTAGATCGCCTTCAGCACTGCCAATGGCTTTCTGCTGCTGTTGCCCAGGCGGTGATTGGCGGTATTAATGAGCGGTTGGACGGCAGCGGCTACCCTGACGGCTTAACAGGTAATGATATCAACGAGTTGGCAAAGGCAAGTGCTGTTGTCGATGTGGTAGAAGCGATGCGGCGCGATCGAGCTGACCGACCCGCTAAAACAGTGCAGCAAATTTATCGTCATTTGCTGAGCCATCCTCATCAATTTGATCCCCGCTGGACCAAACGCTACATCAAGCATTTTAAGACACTGCCGGTGGGGTCGCTTGCGTATTTTTCCAGTGAACAGATGGCCTGGATTGTTCGCCTTGACGAGCAGGGCTCGCCAGCTGAAGTCACGTTGGCTCATCAGGCAGAATCGCCTATGCGCGACACCTTGGGCAATACGCTGCGCGGTGACGTTTTAGAACGGCTGGGTAAACCAACCCGAGAAGTGGCGGTGTCGACGTAACCAATTTGCCGCTATGGTTGCCGCTCTACAAAGAAAGCAAAATTTTCTGAGCGAAAAGTAAGGTAAACATTAAAGTCTATTAGCCAGATGCCGATAATAGTTATAAGTGAGCAAATAAGCTCGATTTTGAACGATACATAGCTAACGAGAAACAGCGCGAGCCGCTGATCATGTGGCTGTTGTTCACATTAATAAAGGAGAGCCCGCTTATGACATACTCTCGCGGTGGCGCCACTTATGGCCGAGGTGCCAATGCCTACGCCCGCGTTGGCGTAGAAAGCGGCGTTATGTCAGCTGATCCCCATCAGCTCATTGTAATGTTGTTTGATGGTGCTCAGGCGGCCATCCGTGCAGCGCGTATTCATATGCAGGCGGGCCATACGGCGGAAAAAGGGAAGTCGATTTCCAAGGCGTTAGACATTATCAATAACGGCTTGGCATCCGCTTTAGATCAAGAAAAAGGGGGTGATATTGCTGAGCGCCTTGCTTCTCTTTATGACTACATTTCCCGCTTATTACTCGCCGCTAACCTTCGAAACGATGAAGACAGCCTCAACCAGGCAGAACGTTTGCTTGAAGACATCGCCTCTGCATGGCGTGAAATAGGTCAACAACAAAGTGCGTGAGGCAAAGCATGTCGGTTTCTGAAACGGCTCGTGAAAATGCCCAGCAAGCGCTTATTGATGCGTACGCCGAGCTACTCACCTGTGTGACACAAATGCATGAGCTCGCCAATGCGGAGCAGTGGGCAGAGCTTATCGAGCAACGTACTCACTACGTGATGTCGGTTGAAGCGCTGCGCAAGCGCGATGGCGAGACGGTGCTTGACGATAATGCCCGAAAGCGCAAGGCAGAATTGCTGGAAAGCATTCTCGAGCATGATGTTGAAATTCGTCGTCGTCTGTTGGCTAGGCGAGATGAGCTAGGCAAGCTGATAGGTGTCTCGCAACGCCAGCGAAACCTGCATCGTGCCTATGCACCCCAGCAAGGCGAAACGGCACTGTTCAATACCGGTAGTCATCAGGAAAGCGACCAGGAGAAGGGGGTAACGTGAGTGGCATCACGCCACTTATCGATACGCTCATGCATCAGGTGCTTGGGCGCCAGGGCGAGCTCTCCCAACGCCCGCTCAATGCGCCGGTGCAGCCGATACCTCCGGGCGAAGGACCACGTGCGCTGCACGGCGATTCAAGCTTGGATGGGCGCCCTCTATCATCACCGCTCAATGATCTTCGGCGTCTTCCCTCTTCGCTGGATGGCCAGCGGCTGCCCGCGAAGGGAGAGGCCACCAACGCGCCACCAGGCTCGACGCAAACTCACTTTAGCCCAGCTGCGCGTACTATCGCTGATGTATTGCTGCGTTTTCCCGCACCGCCCGCGACGATACGTCCCCAAGCGCCATTGATGGGGTTGCAAGAAACACCCTCTGCGCCTGCGCTGGCGAATCGGCTAGAAAGCAGCATCCGTGACAGCGGCCTGTTTTACGAATCTCATTTAAAGCGCTGGTTTCAAGGAGCATCTTCACAACAACAGTTGCTGCGAGAACCGCAGATGCAGCCGGGCCCGCGACCTATACCGCCTGCCAGTGTTGCCACGTTTGTAATGTCTTCTCTGGCACCGAATGCCGCCGTGGGGGCAAGTAATACAAACGTTGCTATATTGCCGAACTCGCTGCTTGTACCTGTTTCAAGTGGCCACGCTGGCGTGATGCGACCTGCTCTGCCGATGTCAATGGATAACCTGCTCACAGCAGGTGCGCAGCGTGAAAGTGTGCCTGCCAATGTCTCTGCGAGCGTTTCTTCGAACGCTTCTGCCAGCATTGATATGGCCAGTGCGAGGGCAATTGACGACAGTTCGCTGGTGCGCGGTGGTCGCGAGATTGTCCATGAAAGCTTGCAGAGTCTGGTACGCCAGCAGCTCGATATGCTTGTGATGCCTGTTGTCCGCTGGGAAGGCGATGTTTGGGCCGGTATTTTTATGGCATTAGTTATTCATATGCCCACCCGAGAGGATGAGCGAGAAAGCACCCAGCAAGAGGCCGGCGGTGATGAAGACTGGCGGTCGGACATGCAGCTCGACGTGCCTAATTTGGGGGCATTTAGTGCCTCGCTCAGGCTTTCCAAGTCAGTGTTAAGCATTGATCTGACGACGGATGCTGCGTCAACGTATCAGTCTCTGGAGCAGGGGCTCGAGCGTTTAGAAAATCGCCTGCAAGCGCTAGATTTTCGCAGTGTTCAGGTAAAGGCGCACTATGCCAGCGTGGAGAGCCATGATGGCGACCTCGGGTGAGCATCGTCGGCAAGCCGTCGCGCTGGCCTATCAAAATAAAGACCAAGCGCCACGGGTGATCGCTAAAGGTTATGGCGAGTTGGCGGAACGGATTATGACAGAGGCCAAGCGCCAAGGGATTTATGTGCACGATGCGCCTGAGCTTGTGGCACTGCTTATGCAGTTAGATCTCGATGCCGAGATCCCTGCCAGTTTATATCAGGTCGTGGCGGAACTGCTGGTATGGGTCTTTGAGTTATCCGAAGTAGGGTTGACTTCTCGTCAAGAGCGTCAGTAGCCAACACAAACGTTGTATGTAACCATGGCTGCGAAATGTTAAAAACCTTTAAGGCGTAAGTATGACGTCATAATAAAACGCCTATGCCGTTCGATGGAACACTATGAGTCAAACAAGCTTTCTCGATGAAATTCAAGAAATTAATTTAGCGTATTTACTTCTTGCGCAACGCCTGTTGGTTGAAGACCGTGAGGCGGCGATGTTTCGCTTAAAAATAGACAGCGAGCTTGCCGACTTGCTCGTGTCGTTAAACGCTCGGCAGTTAACAAAATTGGCACGTAACAACCAGTTGATATGCAGGTTTAGCCAAACGAGCGTCCATCAGCTGCGCGTCATTACCCAGAATCCTAGGGATCAAGGGCTTTCGGGGCTTCATGCCTCATTGTTATCGGCCCGCGAAGCGTTTGAGGAATTGCCAGTAGGAGAGTCGGAGTGAGCCAGAAAAGCTTGGTCGATGAAATGCACCAAGTACAGCTGGCCATAGAGCTGATTGAATTAGGTGCACGTTTACAAGTATTGGAGACAGAGACAGACCTGAGTCGCACGCGTTTGATTAAGTTGTACAAGGAAGTGCGTGGGATGTCGCCGCCCAAGGGAATGCTGCCCTTTTCAGCAGATTGGTTCGTAACGTGGCTGCCAAACGTGCATTCGTCGCTGTTTTATAACATTTATAACAGCATACAAAACAATACGTGCTGCGAGCGTATTGATGCTTTTGTCAAAGCCTATCGCTTGTACGAAGAGCAGATAAATCTTGAAAACGTTGAGCCGGTACTGGGGCTCACTCGCGCGTGGACGCTGGTACGGTTTTTTGAAAGTGACCTGCTGCAGCTCAACACGTGTACGCGCTGTGAAGGACACTTCGTCGCGCATGCCCATAGCCCCGCCCATGATTACGTTTGCGGTATTTGCCAGCCGCCTTCGCGAGCCGGGAAAACGCGCAAGGCGCGGTGTTGAAAGATAACAGTATGGTCACACCGGCGGCAGATAAATCTACAACTAAAAAGATGCGTCTTTGAGCGCATAGATAGCACCAAAAGCGCTTGGTACTTTTTCATTAAATTTGTTTACGCCTGCGTATGCTATGGCGATGAAACGCGTGGAGCGAGACTTTTCTGTGTCTTCTTTTTGAAACACGGGAATAGCGTTCCCTTGATATAAAAACTGATATCGCAAGGACACTGCTTGTGCTGATTCCTCTGGGTTATTTGGTCGTATTGCTATCTGTCTTTGGCGGTTATGTGTTGGCAGGCGGTAGCTTAGGCCCCCTGTATCAACCCCTGGAGCTGCTGATCATTGGCGGTGCTGGCGTTGGTGCCTTTATTGCCGCAAACAACGGCAAAGCGATTAAAGCCACGTTTAAAATACTTCCCCGGCTTAAACGAACCAAAAAATACAATAAAGCCTTGTATATGGAGTTAATGGCGCTTCAATACAAAATTCTTTCCAAAGTGCGCCGTGAGGGGATGCTGGGGATCGAGCGCGATATCGATAATCCTCAGGAAAGTCCGTTGTTCCAAGAACACCCCACGGTGCTTGCAGACCCTCATATTATGGATTTTTTAACCGATTATCTTCGGTTGATGGTGAGCGGCGGCATGGAGCCGATGGAAATCGATGAGCTAATGCTCCACGAAATCGAAGTATTTGAGCAAGAAGCCCATATTCCCATCGATGCGATTGCCAAAGTAGGTGATGCAATGCCGGCGTTCGGTATCGTAGCTGCGGTTATGGGGGTTATTAAAGCACTGACCTATGCGGATGCCAGCCCTGACCAAATGGGGCAAATGATTGCGATGGCGTTAGTGGGTACCTTCCTGGGTATTTTGATGGGCTACGGGTTTATTAGCCCTATCGCGAGCTATGCCGAACGGCAAGCTAAAGAAGCAGAAAAAATGCTGCAGTGTATCCGCGTTACGCTGCTGGCTAGCCTGCATGGATATGCTCCCCAGTTAGCGGTTGAATTTGGTCGTAAAGCATTACATAGCACCGAGCGCCCCAGTTTTTCAGAGCTAGAAGAGTATGTGCGCGACGCTAAAAAGGGCGGTAATGCATGAGTAAGGGGGGCGATAAGCGTCCGATTATTATTCGGCGCAAAAAAGTGGTGCATGCCCACCATGGCGGTGCGTGGAAGATTGCCCTTGCGGACTTCATGACAGCCCTGATGGCGCTGTTTCTGGTGATGTGGATTTTAAGTGTTTCCGATGATGAAACCCGGCGCAGCGTTGCAGAGTATTTCAGCACCCCATTAATAACAGCAATGACTAGTGGTGACCGGTCTGGAAGCACCCAGGTGATTCCGGGCGGTGGCCCAGATCCTACTCACAGCGACGGCGAGCGCGCACGGATTGATGTTCTTCAACATAGCCGACCCAGCGCTCAGGAGCGGCGTTTCTTTAATGATTTGCAAGAACGCATTGAGCGAGCCATTGAGCAAGACCCGGAGCTGCGCCAGCTGCGCAGTCAAATGCGCTTTGATTTAACTCGCGAAGGGCTGCGCATTCAACTGCTCGATACGGAACAGCGGCCCATGTTTGAGCTAGGCAGTAATCAAGTAGCCCCTTACATGCGCAACTTGTTACGCACGATGGCACCGCTACTCAACGAATTGCCCAATGTCTTAAGTATTAGCGGGCACACCGACAGTGTGCCCTATGCGGGTGGTTACCGAGGTTACAGCAACTGGGAGCTTTCCAACGACCGAGCCAATGCTTCTCGGCGTGAATTAGTGGCTGGCGGGCTTGATCCAGATCAACTGCTACGCGTATCGGGCTTTGCTGATCGTGTCAGGTTGCCTGACACTGCGCCGACCGATCCCGTTAATCGCCGCATTGAGCTTGTCGTCTTATTGCCAGAAATCGCTGAGGCGATTCGGAACCCCGGCGTTATGGGGCTTGATAACCCATTGCCCGATGAAGACGCACCTGCAGAAGCGTCGCCGCAAAGCGAGCCACAGAGCGATGAAAGCGAATGAGCAGGGCTTATCACAACACTAAGACGTTTATGTGGAGCGGTGCATGGATATAGCGGATTTTTTTGACACCTTTTTTGAAGAGGCTGAAGAGCTGCTGGCCGATATGGAGCAGCATCTACTGGAACTGGATGTCGATGATCCAGATAGCGAGCAGCTAAACGCTATCTTCCGCGCCGCTCACTCCATAAAAGGTGGCGCAGGTACCTTCGGCTTCAGTGTTTTGCAGAAAACCACGCATATCTTTGAAAACCTGTTGGATCACGCGCGAAAAGGTGAGCTGACATTGCGTGCTGACCTCGTTGATACATTTTTAGAGGCAAAAGACATCATGCATGAGCAACTCGATGCCTATCGCAACGAGGAAGAGCCCAACCAAGAGGCCTATGAGCGAATTTGCCAGACACTGCAGCAGATCGCACTAGAAGAAATTGGTCAAACGTTGGACGCGCCCGCTGCCCCTGCCCCCACTGTTGAAAAAAAAGCCTCGGCCAGCGCTGAGGCTGCTGAATCCTTATCGCCGAGCGAGCGCCATCTGCTGGTTGCGCTACTTAACGTTAACGAAAAAGACCGCACGCTGTTGGTAGAAGAGCTGGAGCAGCTGGGCGAGGTTAAATCCCACTCGGGTGATGAAAAGCGTTACGAAGTGGCGCTGACTGGTGACGTGAGTGCTGACGATATTGAAGCGGTGATGTGCTTCATTATTGAGCCAGAGCAGATCGAAATTAGCGTGGTCGAGGTTGAAGAAGACGCAACCGCCAGCTCTGATGTAGGCGCGCCAGCACCGATAGCAGAAGCGCCCGCTGACGTTGCTGAGCCTGCGGTGCCTGCCGCGGCTAAACCTGTTGATAAAGCACCTTCGCCAGAAAAGTCGGCAAAGCCCGCCCCCAAAAAAGCGGTGGCCGAATCTGCCTCGATCCGGGTGTCGGTAGATAAAGTCGACCAAATTATCAATTTAGTTGGCGAGCTGATTATTACCCAGTCGATGTTGGATCAAACGGTCAGTGATCTTGATGATCAATCCGTTGGCAACAGCTCGCTACAAAACGGTATGAGCCTGCTTCAACGTAATGCGCGGGATCTTCAAGAAGCAGTGATGTCGATCCGCATGATTCCAATGGAGTTTGTGTTTAGTCGGTTCCCCCGCGTTGTACGTGATACTGCCGGTAAATTAGGCAAAGAAATTGAGCTTATTACCGAAGGTAAGTCCACTGAGTTGGATAAAAGCCTGGTCGAGCGCATTACCGACCCACTAACACACTTAGTGCGTAATAGCCTGGATCACGGCGTTGAAATGCCCGATGAGCGCGAAGCGTTAGGTAAACCCCGTGTTGGTAAGCTGGTGTTATCGGCACGCCACCAGGGGGGCAATATTCTGATTGAGGTGCGTGATGATGGCGCTGGCATGGACCGTGACCGGTTGTTGGCTAAAGCGCGTGAAAATGGCCTGAACGTTTCCGACAACATGTCCGACGAAGATGTCTTCCAGCTGATTTTTGCGCCGGGTTTCTCCACGGCAAAAGAAGTCACCGATGTCTCTGGTCGTGGTGTCGGAATGGATGTCGTGAAGCGGAACATTCAAGGCATGGGTGGCCGGGTTGAAATTCAATCTAAGAAAGGTGAGGGCACCAACACCCGCATTGTATTGCCGCTGACACTCGCCATTCTTGATGGCATGTCTATTAAGGTGGGCAGTGAAACCTTCATTTTGCCGCTTTCCACGGTACTTGAGTCGTTGCAGCCTGCCAAAGGCGATATGTATGCCATGGCGGGAGATGATGTGGTGCTTAAGGTGCGCGATGAATACCTGCCGGTTATCGCTATTCATGAAGTTCTCGATGTCGAGAATGCCATTACCGACCCGACCAAAAGTATTGCAGTGATTGTTCAGGGCGAGGGGCGCCGTTATGCCATGTTGGTTGATGAGCTCATTGGCCAGCAGCAGGTGGTGGTAAAGAACTTAGAAGACAATTATCGCAAAGTGCCGGGCGTGTCGGCGGCCACTATCCTGGGGGATGGTAGCGTCGCGCTAATTCTAGATATCACCGGTTTACACCGGTTAAGCCGCGCTAAGAAAGAAGCCGGAAAACAGGTGAATTATCCACATCTCTCTTATTACCAGGAGGCTGAGCTGTCATGAGCCAGGCAAACAATGGAGCGGTTCTATCTGCCGCAGAAGCCGATAATCGCGAATTTTTGGTGTTCTCTTTAGGGGATGAAGAGTACGCCATTGATATTCTCAAGGTTCAGGAAATACGCGGCTATGAAAACGTCACGCGTATTGCCAACGCCCCTGATTTTATAAAAGGGGTGACCAATCTTCGCGGCGTCATTGTGCCTATTGTCGATCTGCGTATTAAGTTTCACTTAGACAGCGTGGAGTACGGTGGTCAGACCGTTGTCATCGTGGTCAATGTCGCTGACCGCGTCGTTGGCATTGTGGTGGATGGCGTCTCCGATGTCATGACATTAACACCTGAGCAAATAAAGCCAGCGCCTGAATTTGGTGTCACGCTCTCCTCTGATTTCTTGAGCGGATTAGGCAGCCTTGAAGACCGCATGTTGGTATTAGTCGACATCGACAAACTGCTGACCAGCGAAGAAATGGCCTTAGTCGATAGCACAAGCACCCGCTAACCCCTTTGCGACTGGGCACAGGGAGCGTGCCTTCTTAAGCCAAAAAAAACAGCCCCCTCTGGTGCTACGGAAAGCATCGGCCACTACGGTTGTGTTTGGAGTACTGCGTGTGATGTCGCTACTGCGTCAAATGATGAGCAATATGACCGTGCGCCTTAGCTGGGGGCTGGTATTAGCCACGTTTTCAATCTTAGTCGTGGTGGCCTGTGGTATAGGTCTTTATGCGCTCCACCAGGGTGCTGCTATTGCGCAGGCGTCGAGTGATTTGCAAACGCAGCAAGCGGCGTTCAGCGAGTTTGCTACGCGCATTCGTTGGGTGTTGATTGGCGTGGTCGTAATGACGGGGTTAACCGTCGTGGTGGTGGTTTGGGGGGTGGCCGCTAATGTGTTGCGTCCCTTGGATCGTTTGGTTGGTTACTTTGAAAAAATGGCTCAGGGCGATCTAAGCCAGCAAATAACATCACCCGGTAATAATGAAATTGGCAGGTTATACAGTGCAATGGCGCATATGCAATCGTCACTGTCAGACACAGTTGGCATCGTGCGTCAAAGCGGCGCGTCCATTTTTGAGCGCTCTCAGCATATCGCCAGTGGCAATAATGACCTCTCTTCACGTACCGAGCAGCAAGCCTCTTCACTAGAAGAGACTGCCTCCAGTATGGAGCAACTGGCCTCTACCGTGGGTCACAATGCTGACAACGCACTTCAAGCAAGCCAACTCGCCAATGAGGTAACGCTAACCGCCAGACGCAGCGGCGAAGAAGTTGCCAACATTGTTGAAACCATGCAAGACATTAGCGCTAGCTCCCACCAAGTTGCCGACATTATCACGGTCATCGATAACATTGCTTTTCAAACCAATATTCTCGCCTTGAATGCGTCGGTAGAAGCCGCCCGTGCAGGCGAACATGGCAAAGGGTTCGCTGTCGTCGCGCAAGAAGTGCGCAGCCTCGCTAGCCGCAGTGCCAATGCCGCCAAAGAAATTCGCACCTTGATTAATGCATCGCTTGGCAAAGTGGACGCGGGCACCCAGCGAGTGAACCATGCGGGAAAAACCATGCAGGATCTTGTCGCTGCGGTGCAGCGGGTCAACGATATTATGGATGAGATTGCGGCTGCCTCTGAGGAGCAAAGCAACGGTATCGGACAAGTTAATCAAGCGGTTGCCCAGATGGATCAGGTCGTTCAACAAAATGCCCAGCTGGTTCAACAGGCGGCACGCAGCGCCAATGAATTAGAGAGCGAAGCGGCGCGCCTTAGAGAAGCAGTCGAGCGCTTTCATGTGATGCCTTCCCAGGAAACCGGGAAGACCGCGTCTGATTATGCTTTGCCGCCTCGCGCACTTCAGCAAGCATCTACCGCGTCAACGTCGTCAGCTAAGAAAACCCCCGCTCGCAACACGGCAGCAGATGAGTGGGAAGCGTTTTAATTCTTGCGGTTTAGGCTCATTACCTCCTCGGCTTCAACACGAAAAATAAGGCATGCGAATGCGTAATAACCAGCCAGTCACTCAGCGTGAAGTTGAACTCCAGAGTGATGATTTTCTCGTTTCGCGTACGGATCTTAAAGGGCGCATTACCTACGCAAACCCTGCGTTTATCCAGATAAGTGGTTTCCAGCACGAAGAGCTGATAGGCGCCCCCCATAATTTGATTCGCCACCCTGATATGCCGCCAGCAGCATTTGAAAACCTATGGCAGACCGTGAAAAACGGTGAGACATGGCAAGGACTGGTTAAAAACCGTTGTAAAAATGGCGACCACTACTGGGTAAGTGCCAGCGTGACGCCGATTGTCGAGGACGACCACGTGGTTGGTTACGCCTCTGTCAGGGTGCAGGCATCCAGAGAGGCGATTGCTCACGCGGAGCAAGCCTACGCGGAAATACGTGAAGGCCGTAACAAGCACCTTTATTTAGACAAGGGGCGGCTGCGCAAGAAAGGCCTAACGCAAGGCCTCAAACGGATACGGCTGGATACCATTCGCGCTAAGTTGGTTGGCATGATTGTGGTGGCTGGCGCGCTGCTGCTGCTGAGTGGTGGCCTTGGTTTGTATGGTCTTAATGTTGCGGGAGAGCGGTTAGCGGCGCTCAATAATGATGGCCTGCAAGATGTTATTCGTTTACAGCAAATTGATCAGACCATTGCGCAAACGCGTCAAGCGATGATTGAACCAGAGCGGATGGAGCTGATTCAACAGCGCTTTGAGATGGGGGACATGATTGCCACTAGTGCGGCAGGAATTGAGTCCGCTTGGCAGCAATACTACTCCCGAGACGTAAACTCGTCAGCACTTGCCACCTCCTTCAATGCCCAGCTGGAATCATTTTTAGATAATGGCATGTACCAGGCGGAAGCCGTCCTGAAAGCAGAAGACACGTATTTAGTGTTTACCGGCTTGGATGCCGTCATCAGTGTAATGAATAACCAAGGGCGCGAACTTTCTTCGATGGTGAATCAGCTCATCGCTCAAAAGCAAACCGCCGCCGAGGCAATGGCTGTCGATGCTGAGCAAGCTCAAGCCCGTATGCTCAGCGCTCAAGCTGCTGTTCTGGGCGTTGGTGTGCTGGCGCTTATCTTACTGGGAGTGATTACGCTGCGTTCCATCGTTCGGCCATTAAAAAGCGCCTCCCGTTTTACTTTGCAAATAGCAGGCGGAAATTTAGCCGCAAAAGTACCTCCCCACCAGCGTGATGAAGTTGGGATGCTGATGGAGTCGCTTAATACCATGCGGAAAAGCTTGAGCAGCATTATCAGCGATGTAAAAGGCGGTATTCATGTCGTCACCCCCGCCGCTCAGGATATCGCCAGTGGTAATGAAGCGCTATCGTCTCGTACTGAGCAACAGGCAGCATCGCTACAGCAAACGGCATCCAGCATGGAAGAAATGACAACGACCGTTCGTCAAAACAGCGATAACGCTCAAGAAGCGAGTCGCCTTGCCGATAATAATGCTAAGCAAGTGACTCAGACCGGAGAGCTCATGTCGCAGTTAGTCGAGAATATGCAGCGAATTACCCAAAGTTCGCAAAAAATGACTGACATTATCAATGTGATTGATTCGATTGCCTTCCAAACCAATATTTTGGCACTTAACGCATCGGTAGAAGCTGCCAGGGCAGGAGAGCATGGCCGCGGATTTGCCGTGGTGGCTGAGGAAGTGCGTAAGCTGGCAGGAAGAAGCGCAAGCGCTTCACAAGAGATTCGCGTGTTAATCGACGGCTCTAATCAAGAAATAACGGTTGGCGCTGGGCTGGTTAAAAAAGCCGAGGTAGCGATTAGTGACGTTGCCAACGCGGCGCGCAATGTTACGCAGCTCATGCACGATATTTCGTCGGCTTCGCAAGAACAGAGTCACGGCATCGCCGAAGTGAATGAAGCCGTTGCCGAAATGGATCAAGCGACACAGCAGAACGCCGTGCGCGTTCAGGAAACGGCCCGCGCCGCCGTAGCATTAGAGCAGCAAGCGAGTCTATTAGCCTTGTCTGTTGAAGCGTTTCGTTTAAATCAACAGGGCTCGCCAAACACTGCGCTTACCCCCCCACCTATTGGCAATCGGACGTATGCTCAGTTGCCAGACAGCCCAACTAAATCGCCTTCGTCGTCAACTACACGGCAGCTGGCCTCGGTAGAGGAGTGGGAAGAATTTTGATCGACCAACGCGAGCGGGGAGTTGACGTCGGCCAGTGGGCATCGGGCGGGCAGATCGAACGTGATCTGGTGTTAACCGATGCCGACTTTGCGCGCATACGGGAATTAATTTACTTGCGCGCCGGAATAGTACTTGCTGAACACAAACGTGAAATGGTCTATAGCCGCTTAGCGAAGCGACTGCGTCACCATGGTATTACGCGTTTCACCGACTACCTGTCGCGGCTAGAGCGTCAGCCGGACGCTAAAGAGTGGGAAGCGTTTACCAATGCGTTAACCACCAACCTCACTGCTTTCTTTCGTGAGGCACATCACTTTCCGCTACTCGCTGAGCACATCAATAAACAGCAAGGCCCTATTACTATTTGGTGTTCAGCCGCGTCCACAGGGGAAGAGCCCTACTCGATTGCCATGACGCTGTTAGAAACATTGGGGGCTAAAGCCAGCCAGGCCAAGGTTATTGCCACCGATATCGACACCGACGCACTAAGTAAAGCGCGCGCAGGCGTCTATCCGCTTGAACAGGTGCGTAAATTAGATGAAGGGCGTGTTAAACGGTTTTTTCAGAAAGGCACCGGTGGACATTCAGGTTTGGCGCGTGTAAGGCCCGAAGTGTCGGCACTGGTGGAGTTTTTACCGCTTAATTTGCTGGCGTCCCAGTGGTCGGTAAAAGGCCCTTTTGATGCCGTTTTTTGCCGCAACATTATGATTTATTTCGATAAAGATACCCAGGCTAAGATTTTAAAACGGTTTGCTCCGCTAATGAAGCCGGACGCGTTACTGTTTGCGGGACACTCGGAAAATTTTTCGTATATCAGCGATGCATTCAAGCTGCGCGGGCAAACGGTTTATACCCTCGCAAAAAAATAAATCGGTTACGTGTGTTTACTCCTGTTGGCAATCGGCCTACTGGAGTGGGTTAACACACAGATGGCTACCGTATAAAGGAGGCGTGCTTTGAGCGCAGCCAACATCAAAGTGTTGTGCGTCGATGATTCGGCGCTGATTCGTGACTTATTGACGGAAATAATCAACTCTCAACCAGACATGGACGTCGTCGCTGTCGCGCCAGACCCCATTGCCGCAAGGGATTTGATCAAACAACACAATCCTGATGTGCTGACACTGGACGTGGAAATGCCGCGGATGGATGGTCTTGATTTCCTTGAGCGGTTAATGCGGCTTCGCCCCATGCCGGTACTCATGGTGTCATCGCTAACCCAGAGTGGCTCAGAGATTACCCTGCGTGCGTTAGAGTTAGGCGCATTGGATTTTGTGGCCAAGCCCAGCTTGGGTATTCGTAGCGGCATGATGGAATACGCGACTGAAATTACCGACAAGATTCGCGCCGCTGCGCGCTCGCGTCCTCGTCAAGCCCGTCATAAAAATGCGCCGCCGCCCACGCAGCTAAAAGCGCCCATGGTGTCGAGTGAAAAGCTGATTATCATTGGCGCTTCTACTGGCGGCACAGAAGCGATCAGGTCGGTGCTTGAGCCACTTCCCGCGAATGCGCCTGCCATCTTGATTACCCAGCACATGCCGGGTGGCTTTACCCGCTCCTTTGCTGAGCGGCTAGATCGGCTGTGCCGAATTAGCGTAAAAGAAGCCACCGATGGCGAACGTGTTTTGCCAGGCCATGCCTACATTGCCCCAGGCGACCAACACCTAGAGCTTGGCCGCAGTGGTGCCAATTACGTCGTGCGCCTTAACGATGGCCCGCCGGTTAATCGACACCGTCCCTCTGTTGATGTGCTGTTTCACTCTGCTTCCAAGCATGCTGGTAAAAACGCCATTGGAGTGATTCTGACCGGCATGGGTAAAGATGGCGCCGCAGGGCTGCTAGAAATGCGCGACGCCGGCGCAGCCACCCTTGCGCAAAACGAAGAAAGCTGTGTGGTGTTCGGTATGCCAAGAGAAGCCATTGCAGTAGGCGGCGCAGTAGAGGTGGTTGCGTTAGACGATATTCCATCGCGTTTGATGGCCTTAATTGCCGCTTCAGGGCGTGCCCAGCGGGTATAACCACCCCACCCATTACGCTAATAAATAAGGGGAACCAAAAAACATGACACGCTCACTGCGTCACATCAGTATTCACGCTGCGGTTATTGTTGCGTTGGCAAGCTTTGTCACGCTGATAGTGGTGTTAGCCGGTATCAGCTTTATGGCAGACCGTAACGCACAGGCTAACCTATCAACCTTTAGCCAGATCAGTAATGATCAGCTCAACGAAATTAATCGCGCTGACTCGCTGCTCAACCAGGCGATGCTGGCGATGGAAACAGCCTCCAATTTCTTAATGGTAGGCCAAACCCAGCAATCCAATGCGCAGGTCGACATCGCCCTGAATCGAATAGAGCGCGCCGAAAGGCGTTTTGAACGTTTCGCTGCGACGCCTCGCACGACGCAGGGCGACGCTCTGGGAGAAGCATTAGCGTCAGATTTCCGTGCAGCAATGAGCTTAGTCAAGCAGCAGCATGCGACGTTTGAAACCATGGATATTAATACCTTCAATCGGCTTCGAGGGGAGCTGGCTGAACCATTGGAGAACTTATCCAACAGTGTCACGGCGTTTGTGCAATATGGTTTTCAGCGGGTGGAAACTATTCGCGACGAAGCTGAAGCACAAGGCGATGTGTTCATGTTGATCAATGCACTTGCCGTGGCGATTGCACTGCTGGTGACAGTGCTGATTTATATGGCGTTACGCCGCACCGTTATTGCGTCGCTAAATGACGCGGTAAGACGCCTAGACAAAATTTCCCAGGCTGATTTGACCGAGCCCGTTCCCGAATCAGGCAAAAATGAAGTGGGTCAGCTTTTTGCAGCGATGGGCATGATGCAGCAAAATCTGACGGCGATCGTGATGCGGGTACGTGAAGGCAGTAGTGAAATCCATCACGGCACCCGAGAGATAGCGAGTGGCAATGCGGATCTGTCGTCACGCACAGAGCAGCAGGCTGCGTCGATTGAGGAAACCGCAGCCAGCATGGAGCAAATGACGGCAACGGTTAAGCAAAATGCCGATAATGCACGTCAGGCAAGCACGCTGGCAGCAGACGCCTCCACTACCGCCGAGCAAGGAGGCCAAGTGGTCGAGCAGGTGGTGCAGACCATGCACGGTATCTCTACCAGCTCCCAGAGAGTGGCAGACATCACCAGTGTGATTGATTCCATCGCTTTTCAAACCAATATCTTGGCACTAAATGCTTCGGTAGAAGCGGCCCGCGCTGGTGAGCAAGGGCGTGGCTTTGCGGTCGTCGCGGGTGAGGTTCGCAACCTTGCCAGCCGCAGTGCTGATGCGGCGAAAGAGATCAAAACGCTGATTGATGCATCTGTTGCACAAATCAAGCAAGGCTCTACGCTGGTAGAACAAGCGGGCACCACCATGTCCGATGTTGTTACTGCCGTGCGTCGGGTGACCGATATTATGGATGAGATATCTGCTGCATCTCAGGAACAGAGCGATGGCATTGAGCAGGTAAGCCAAGCGGTCGGGCAGATGGATGAAGTGACTCAGCAGAATGCGGCACTGGTTCAGGAAGCCTCCGCAGCAGCAACGTCGCTTGAAGAACAAGCAAACAGGTTAGAAGAGGCGGTGGCTGTTTTTGCTTTGTTGAATAGCCAAGAGAGTACACCGCGTCGCGCATTGCCAGCGAGTAGCCTCGGGTCAAATGTGCCTGCTGCTGGGTCGCAGGCAGCCACTGCGCCCGGCAATCGCCGAACCCCAGCGCCTAGCCACCACGACGAGTGGGAGGCGTTCTAGGTTTTAAGAACTAGTTTTAAGAACCGTTTTTAAGCATCGTTTTTTAGCAATAATTTGATTGAGAGGATGACCAATGGCCGATAAGAACATGAGTTTTCTGGTAGTTGACGACTTTCCCACCATGCGTCGGATCGTTCGCAGCCTACTAAAAGAACTTGGCTTTACCAATGTCGATGAAGCGGAAGATGGCCAAGACGCCCTGAATAAGTTGCGTGCAGGTAACTTCGAGTTCGTCGTCTCTGATTGGAATATGCCCAATCTAGATGGCTTAGAAATGCTTAAAGAGATCCGCCAGGATGAGGCGCTGAAAGGGCTACCCGTACTGATGGTGACGGCAGAAGCCAAAAAAGAAAACATCATCGCGGCCGCCCAAGCGGGCGCAAACGGCTACGTCGTCAAGCCGTTTACTGCCGCTACGCTTGAAGAAAAACTGAATAAAATCTTCGACAAGATGGGTAAATGAAGCGGCTGCGCCTGAGTGCTCGGTTAACGAGGAGACAACACGATGAGTCAGCATGAGCAGGATAGCGCTAATCAGCTATCCGAAGAAGCCGCTGAAGACCTGATCTTTCGCATCGGCAAACTTACCCGCATGTTGCGCGACAATATGCGAGAACTGGGCCTGGATAAAGAGATCGAGAAAGCGGCGGAAGCAATTCCTGACGCGCGTGACCGGTTGCATTACGTCGCTACCATGACGGAGCAGGCAGCAGAACGTGCGTTGAACGCCATTGATCGCGCTCAGCCGTTGCAAGACCAGCTTTCTGACCGTGCTGAAGCGCTTGATAAGCGCTGGGCCGAGTGGTTTGAAGCGCCCAAAGAACTGGACGATGCCAAGGCCTTGGTACAAGAAACGCGTACCTACTTAAGTGACGTGCCAACCATAGCCGCAGCAACTAATAAAGAGCTGCTCGACATTATGATGGCTCAAGATTTTCAAGACCTTACCGGCCAAGTCATCAAGAAGATGATGGATGTCATCCGAGAAATTGAGCACCAGTTGGTGCAGGTGTTGATCGATAACGTGCCGGGTGCGCAGGTACGAGAGTCGATGCAGCGCAAGGCTGAAGACCAGTGGAAAAATGACAATGCGCGTCGCAACGAAGAGTTGCTGAATGGCCCACAGGTTAAGGAAAGTGCACCTGATATTGTTACTGGTCAGAATCAGGTAGACGACTTATTGGACGAATTGGGCTTTTAATGCGTTGTTATTAAGCCATTGTGAAAAGCAGTATCTGGCACTATAGACATTTGTTCAGCCGTCCCTAGGGGCGGCTGAATTTATGATACGCCACGCAAGATACCGCCGGATGGCCGCATGGCAGATAACGACAGCGATCAGGAAAAGACGGAAGAGGCCACGCCCCGACGCTTAGACAAAGCGCGGGAAGAGGGCCAAGTACCCCGCTCCCGAGAGCTGGCGACCTTTTTGCTGCTATTAGGTGGCGTTATTGGGTTATGGAGCATGGGGCAAATGCTCTATGACCAGTTGGGCATGGTGATGGAGCAAGCTTTCCTATTTGAGCGCCGTCATGCCATGGAAAGCACCCCAATGCTGGTCAATGCCCTTGATCTAGGGCAGCGCACGCTGTTTGCCATGATGCCGTTATTTTTGTTGCTGACGGTGATTGCCTTGGTGGCGCCCGCGTTATTGGGAGGTTGGTTAGTTTCGGCAAAATCAATGCAGCCCAAACTGTCAAAGCTCAACCCGATTAAAGGGTTAGCGCGTATTTTTTCGTCACAGGCATTGATTGAATTAACTAAAGCGATTGCTAAATCAATCCTGGTCGGTGGTATTGCCTCGGCGTTTTTGTATGCCAACCTTGGTAAGTTTATGGGGTTGATGAATCAGCCCGTGCAACAAGCACTGGCGACCGCATTGAATATGTCGGCGCTCGCCGCTGGCTTGATGGTCTTATCGTTAATTGTGGTTATCTTGATTGACGTGCCTTTTCAGCTTTGGAGCAATGCGAAAAAGCTGCGTATGAGCAAGGAAGAAGTTAAGCGAGAGCATAAAGAGTCGGAAGGCGACCCCCAGGTAAAAGGCCGTATTCGCCAGCAGCAGCAAGCAATGGCCAGGGGGCGAATGATGAGCAAAGTGCCAGACGCCGACGTCATTATCACTAACCCAACCCACTATGCAGTGGCCCTGTCGTATCAGGAAGGTAGCATGGGTGCCCCACGGCTGGTGGCCAAAGGAGCCGATGCAGTGGCCGCGCGCATCCGCGAAATAGGGTTAGATGCCGGTGTGCCGCGATTGGAGGCAGCGCCTTTGGCGCGCGCCCTATATCACCACGTGGATTTAGACGCTGAAGTGCCAGCAGAACTTTATACCGCGGTTGCTGAAGTGATGGCCTGGGCTTACCGCTTGAAGCAGGTTGCACAACAAGGAGGCGAGGTGCCCCCAACCCCTGATAATTTATCCGTTCCTCCCGATATGGAACGTTCCAGTCGAGATGCCGGTGGCAGTGAGGCGCAATCATGAAAGGCTTAAGCCAATTGATCAATCAGCGCGATTGGATGGGCGGTGTGCGCATGCAGTTGCTCGCAGGGCCGCTGCTGATTCTGATGATCTTGGGCATGATGATTCTGCCCTTGCCGCCTTTCGCGCTCGATTTACTGTTCACGTTTAATATCGCGTTGGCCATTATGGTGCTGTTGGTCAGCATGTTTGCGCAAAAGCCACTCGACTTTGCCGCTTTTCCTGCGGTGCTGTTATTTACCACGCTATTGCGACTATCACTCAATGTGGCCTCGACCCGTGTTGTGCTTATGGAAGGCCATCAAGGCGGAGATGCCGCCGGCAAAGTCATTGAGGCGTTTGGTACCTTTCTGGTCGGCGGTAATTTTGCTGTTGGCTTGGTGGTCTTTTTGATCCTTGTCATCATTAACTTCATGGTGATTACCAAGGGGGCTGGTCGTATTGCCGAAGTAGGTGCCCGCTTCATGTTGGATGCAATGCCTGGCAAGCAGATGGCGATTGATGCGGACTTAAACGCTGGCATGATTGGTGAAGAAGACGCTAAAAAACGGCGTGCTGAAGTCGCCCAGGAAGCAGATTTTTATGGCTCCATGGATGGTGCGAGTAAGTTTGTACGTGGCGATGCCATGGCTGGCCTGGTCATTATGGTGGTCAATATTATTGGTGGGTTGCTGATCGGTATGATGCAGCACGATATGGGCTTTTCTGACGCGGCCCGTACCTATACGTTGCTAACGATTGGCGATGGCCTGGTGGCTCAGATCCCCGCGCTGGTAATCTCAACCGCCGCTGGTGTCACTGTATCGCGGGTCAATACTGACCAAGATGTCGGTCAGCAAATGATTAGCCAACTGTTTATTAACCCTCAGGTCATGATCCTTTCTGCGATGGTGATGGGGTTGCTGGGCATGGTGCCAGGAATGCCCAATTTGGTGTTTCTGATTTTTACCGCGCTGTTGGCGGGCTTGGCTTGGTATTTGATCCGCCAGAAAGAGCAGGCGCTGGTAAAAGAGGAGATATCAGCAGCGCCGCTGCCCCAACAAGAGTCGCCAGAGGCCAGCTGGGAAGACGTGCAACTGGTAGATACGTTGGGGCTTGAGGTAGGGCATCGCCTTATTCCCCTGGTGGATTCCCGCCAAAAGGGCGAGTTGCTGGGGCGCATTAAAAGTGTGCGCAAGAAGTTTGCCCAAGAAGTTGGGTTTTTACCGCCCGTGGTGCACATACGCGACAACCTAGAGCTGCCTCCGAATACCTACGTACTTTCTATGAAGGGGGCGGAAATTGGTCGCGCTGAGGCTCAGCCGGGTAAATGGCTGGCAATCGACCCAGGTCAGGTATCGGGAGAATTACAGGGAACGCCAACCCAAGACCCCGCCTTTGGTTTGCCCGCTATCTGGATTGATGCCAACCAGCGTGAACATGCCCAGGTGTACGGTTATACCGTGGTGGATGCCAGCACGGTCATTGCAACGCACTTAAACCACCTGCTGCATCGCCACTCACCGGAAATGCTGGGGCGGCAAGAAGTACAAAAGCTGCTCGATAAGCTGGGTGAGGATCAAAAGTCACTAGTCGAAGAGGTGGTGCCGAAAGCAATTTCGCTCACCGTATTGCAGCGTATTCTGCAAAACCTGCTGGATGAAGATGTCTCGATACGTGATATGCGTTCGGTGCTGGATACCCTGGCAGAACATGCTGGGCAGCAGAAAGATGCCAACGAACTGACCGCACTAGTGCGCATGGCGTTGGGGCGTGCGATTACCCAGCAGTGGTTCGCTGGCCAGGAAACGCTCAATGTGATTGGGCTTGATGCCCAGTTAGAGCAAGTACTAATGCAGGCCATGAATGGTAACGGCGCCATGGAGCCAGGGCTTGCGGAGACGCTCATGACCCAGGCGCAAGAGGCCCTGGAGCGCCATGAAGGTAGCGGCGAAGCGCCGGTGCTGGTTGTGCAGCACTCACTGAGGGCGGTGCTGTCGCGCTTTTTGCGTCGGCGCATGCGTCATTTAGTGGTCATGTCCCAGGCAGAAATACCAGACGACCGTACCTTGCGAGTCACCACGGTAGTAGGAGGGCGGGCATGAAATTGACGAAAAATACCCGCTTCAAACCATCAAGCAAAGGCACAGGTAACGCATGAGCGTGAGACGATTTGTTGGAGCAAACAGCCGCGATGTGATGCGCCAAGTGCGCGAAGCATTAGGCGATGACGCTTTAATTGTCGCCAATCGCCGTACCGAGGGGGGGGTTGAAATACTGGCGATGGCGGATGAAGCGGTCGATCATTTTGAGCCTTCCCCCCCATCACCTCCACCATCGAGCCCTACTTCTGAAGTTGCTTTTCCAGCGCGAGATTCAGATCCGCTCCAGGAAATGAGTGAGCGCTTGCTGCGCGAGATGCAGGAAATGCGGGAACTGCTTTCCCAGCGGCAGTCAACTACCGATGCGCCCACCTCCGCAGCCGCTGACGATTCCTACTCCCGTTTGCGCCAGCAACTGCTCAGCGTTGGCTTCAGCCAAGAGCTAAGCGAGGAAGTGTTGGCAGAGCTGCCGACATCGTTGGCTCAGCCAGAGGCTGATAGCGCGCTCGTCATGGAGTGGCTTCGTGGACAGTTAATGGCCCGGTTACCCGTGCTGAAAGAAGAAACCGGCTTTTTTGATCAAGCGGGTATTGTGGCGCTGGTGGGGCCAACGGGAGTGGGAAAAACCACCACCACGGCGAAACTAGCCGCGCGTTTCGTGATGCGCCACGGCACGCGCCCTGTGGCCCTTGTCACTACCGATAGCTTTCGTATCGGTGCCCACGAACAGCTGCGAATTTATGCCCGGCTGCTTGATACCCCCATGTATGCCTTAGACGCCGAGCAGCCGATCGATGAACTCGTCGGACGACTGCAGGGTAAACAGTGGGTCATCATCGACACCGTCGGTATGAGCCAGCGTGACCAGCGTGTAATTGAGCAAATCGCCCATTTACAGGGTGGTCAAACGTCGGTGCGATTAGTGCTGCTGCTAAATGCTGCTAGCCAGCCTGAAACGCTCGAAGAAGTCGTGTTGCGGTATCGCCAAGCGGCACGGGCTGCGGGCGCTGAAATAAATGACTGCATTATTACCAAGCAAGACGAAGCCGGTCGTTTAGCCCCAGTGCTTGATATTGTTATGCGTCATGGCCTGCGTGTGTTATTTGGTTCATACGGGCAGCGTGTTCCCGAAGATATGGCGGTTGCCGACCCTGCCGCGCTGATTAATCAAGCCCTGAGTACTCCGTTAGGCCAAGAGCGAGATTCCGCCGCCGCTGGCCGCCCGCCCGGGGCTCACTCGGTGAGTTTGCCGCGCTGGTCCCGAGACGTGCTGGGCCAAGGACGTCGCCTTAGTTCTGTGCTAACACGGCTACGTGAAAGAATTGTCGGTTTTTCAGCGCTAGAGTCGGTATGGGATATCGCCTCTTTACCGGGGGTGCTGCACGATAAGCGCCTGGATGCACTACTGGCTAGCGAGCCCTGTGCGGGTAAGGGGCTGGGCATGGCATGGTATCCGCGCCGTAATGAGCGGGGCTGTGACTGGTCAATGCCCGATATTGGGTTAGATGTAGACGGCGGTTTGCTTGCGCTAACCAGCCTGCAGCACCGTCAACCCGCTGGCTGGCAATCCCGGCTGTTGCGTCAGGGTGAATCGATGGGGGCCGCTGTCCATCTGCTACCCGCGCTTCCCGACCCAGCCACGTTAGCGTGGTTAGAAGCTCAACACCTTACTTGGGTCACGCTAGTCGCTGCCAGTCAGCGGGTATATTGCCAGGGCGAGCGCTATGCCCTGCGTCAGCTGTTCACAGATAGCCCGCTCACTCATCACACCGACCTGCGTTTTCGCGGCCAAACAATGCAGCTATGGCACACCCATATGGCGGTGGAGGATGCCGCCGGTACCTCACTGTTGGCATGGTACGGCGAGGTTCGTGATCCTGAAAATAGCAAATGCATCGCACGTCGCTATTGGTTAACGCCTGCCCGATTAGGCGTAGACGTGCGTTCGCTTCTGGTTATCCAGCTCCAAAGTGAAGGGGTGTCTAGCCTTACCAAACGTGCTTGGCAGCAGTTGAAAGCTTCGGATGATGGCGAGGTAAGCACCGAGATACGCTTATTGATGGCTAGCGGTATCGCGGCAGTGGCGGTGCACTTAGACGTTGCTAATGATGCTGCTGCGATAGCGCTGCGCTCTGATTTGTTAAGGCTGTTGGGAACCACTCGCAAGCGGCGCGACACGGCAATGCTAGGTGCGCTTGTCCACGCGTTTATGGCCCGTGATGCTATTCGCCAACTTAGCAGCGTTAGCCGAGAGGGGCTGGTATGAGTGCCCACGATCAGGCAGCAGGCCTGCGTAAGTGGGCCGATTTACAGCGCCAACAGCATCAAACGCAATCAGCAGAAAGTGAGCCCGCGGAAGGCGTAGTAGCGGCTGAGCCACTGACAGCGCCGACCGATCCTTCGACGCTGTCCTCTGTGCCGCAAAAACCGCTGGTAGTGATTGGCATGCCCAACGGCGGAGATCTGCAGGTGGCTAGAGTAAAAGGGCGCTTAGCCCAGTGGTCAGCGTTGGGTCGGCGCTGGGCTGGCGATCCGGACGATTGGGAGATTCATATTGTCAGTGGCGATGCCGCTAATCTTGGCCAACTGAACGACCGCTTTTCGCGTTGGGCGCTATGGATTAATAGCGATGCCGATGCCTTTTCGCAGATGTATCGCTCGCTTCGGCAAATTAAGGAAAATGGCGGCCCTAGGCAGCTGTTAGCATTGCACGAACCTAACTTGCCGCGCCGAGGACTGCTCGATAACTTGCGGGAAGCCGCCAGTTATTATTTGGACATAGAGCTTTTACTGCTGGCGCGATGACGCTAGCCTGACGCAATATGGCTGTGTTTTAACAGAAGTTAATAAACGCTTCTATGAGGAACAACAATGTCGATGCCCGCTGGTTTCAAGACGCATTATTGCAACATGGTTGTTACCCAAAAAGTTTCAACATAATGGGCTGTTTCAAGGTCGGTAGGTTGCTTAAAAGCGCACTGATGGTCGCACTAAGCGCCATTACAATGAGTGCTTATGCGGCTACTGGCAGTTGGAGTACCGAGATGCCCAGCGTGCTGGTAGCGATGAGCGACCGAGCTGTTAGTAGTCAGCCCATTCACCCTCCGGCAGGGCTTCAAGTAGAGCATGCGGTGATAAAGCGTATTCATTGGCGCTTTCAAATGCCGGTCAACGCGCCGGTTAGTGCGTGGCTATGCCACCCGGAGCAGTGCGTGCTTTTGACCGCTATGCGAGGCTCAACCGCTGCGTTAGCCGGTAAACAGGTGAAGGGGCCGCTGCACTTTCGTTTTGCGTTAACGCCGGGCCAGCGTCCGGTGCGGGTGCAGGAATTACAAGTGATTGTGAACTATCAATGACCGTGAACTACCAGCGAACAGTGTTTAGCCGTGAGGCACGAGGATGTATACAGCACAAGGCAGAATTAAACAGAGCGAGCTGTTAACCCAATACATGCCACTGGTAAGACGTCAGGCCTTAACGCTGCAGGTAAGGTTACCCGCAAGTATTGAGTTAGATGATCTTATCCAAGCCGGCATGGTGGGTTTATTAGAAGCACTGGGGCGCTTTGATGCGACCCAGGGGGCAACGTTCGCTACTTTTGCAAGCCAGCGTATTCGCGGTGCCATGATGGATGAGCTGCGCACACGTGATTGGTTGCCTCGCAGTGTGCGCCGTTCCGCCAGAGCGGTAGATGATGCGGTGCGCCGCCTGGAGCAGCAACTGGGACGCCCGCCGGAAGAAAGTGAAATTGCACGCGACTTGGAGATGCCGCTCAGTGAGTATCAGCAATTACTTAATGATACGAACAGTGGTCAGTTGTTGCCCTTTGAAGAACTGGTGGCTGAAGGAGCTGAGCCGGCGAAAGAAGACGCCAGTACCCTGCCCTTTGATCAGTTGTTAGATCAACAGCAGCGCCAGTCGTTAATTGATGCGATTGATGCCTTACCTGAGCGTGAAAAGCTGCTGATGGCACTTTATTACCAAGAAGAGTTGAACCTTAAAGAAGTTGGGGCGGTGCTTGGCGTGACCGAGTCTCGTGTGTCCCAGCTACACAGCCAAGCGATTAGCAGGCTTCGCGCTCGCTTATATGACACTACCTAACCGCTACTATTAATCACGAATAACCGGCGAGGAGCCGTTGATGAACCCATCTACGCTGATTGGTATTTTTGCCAGCATGCTATTGCTGGTAAGCGTGCTGTTTTTTACTGCAGAGTCGCCAGAAAGCTTTATCAACTTGCCAGGGCTTGCCATCGTGGTTACCGGCACCTTGGCCGCTACCTTTATTAGTTATCCGTTGAAAGAAGTGCTACGCGTGGTACGCCTGGTGGGGTTGGTGTTTCGGCGTGAAAATACCTATGTACGTGACGATATTAACGAACTGGTCTCAATGTCGCGACTATGGTTTAAAGGCGATGTCAGGGCGGTTGAAAAGGCGTTAGAGCACACGCGTAACCCCTTTTTACGCACTGGGATTCAACTGGTGATTGCTAACACGAAAGAAGACGAAATTTTCGATATGTTGCGCTGGCGCATTGCGCGATTAAAAGCGCGGGAACATGCCGAAGCGCAGATATTTCGTACCATGGCCACTTACGCACCTGCGTTTGGTATGATCGGCACCTTGGTGGGGCTGGTCAATATGCTGGAAGTGATGGATGCCGGTGATCTTGACGTTATTGGTCCGCGCATGGCGGTGGCTCTGCTAACAACGTTTTACGGTATTTTGCTCGCCAATCTGGTGTTCAAACCGATTGCCGTCAAGTTAGAGCGGCGTACGGAAGAACGCTTGATTACTATGAACATGGTGCTGGAAGGTATTTCATTAATTACCAAGCGGCGCCTGCCTTCATTTATTGAAGAAACGCTAAATTCCTTTGTGGCTAATTATCATGATGAGATCCGCGATGCCTCTATAAAACCGCGGCCAACCGCTAGTTCTTCGGCAAAAGGGTAGCGTCATGCTAGATCGTGATTCACGCCACGTGCTGGAACTGCCCGCTGGGTCAGGCGAAGGCGATGAAGGCTGGCTAACGAGCTACTTAGACGTGTTAACGCTGCTAATCACGCTGTTTGTCCTACTGCTTGCGATGACGCCGCCGGGGGGTGGGGAAGCCGTTGACAGCGATAGAATGCGCTCGGCAAGCGCTATCACCTCGCTTCCGTTGGCCAGCTTGGCAACGGGTATTCATCCTCGACACAGTGGGCTGAAGCCGCGGATGGCTGAGCTTAATATCCCTGGGGTGAGTGTCTCTCAAGGAGAAGAAGGTGTTACGCTGCGCATCGACGACAGCTTGCTCTTCCCTAGTGGCGACGCCGTGCTAACGGCCGAGGGGCAAGATGTGTTGGAGAGCCTTTTGGCAGTGCTAGCGTCCTTTGAAGGTCAAATTTCAGTCGAGGGGCATACGGATAATATTCCCATTGCCACCTCACGCTTCCCCTCGAATTGGGAGCTCTCGACAGGACGCGCTATTGCAGTCGTCCGGCATCTTGAGCGCCAGGGAGTTGCTATTTCACGTATGCGGGCAGTCGGTTATGCCGATACCCAACCCATGGAAAGTAACGCGACGTCGGAAGGCCGGTCTGCCAACCGACGCGTCGAGCTGTTGCTAAGGCAACAGGCTGAGGGGTAAAGCAATTTCTTGAGGCTATCTTTGTGTCGAAGCATCACTCGCTACTACAGTCGTTCGGTGCATTACTGGTGCTCGATGCCGACAGCCGACGCATACAGGCAATGAGTAGTAACGTTGCTGTACTACTGGGTATAAGCCTTCCTAACGGGCGCCTCCCAACACTATCCAGCGTTCTAGGAAAGCGTTTAGGTCAGCGCGTGCGCTACGAGCTACAAGGTCAGCAGCGTTTGCCTGGGCCGCTCACTTTTAAATGTCCCGCTCGACCAAACCGCTTCCAACTACATGCTTACCGGGCAGGCTCGCATGTGTTGATCGAGATCGAACCTTTACACACGCTTGGTAAGCAGCGTTTGCTTGGCACAGTGAATGAACGCTTGATGCGTCTAGCGGAAGCGACACATCAAGAAGAATTGCTTGATTATCTGGTGATAGCAGTACAACAGTTGACGGGGCATGATCGAGTATCTGTGTGCCATTTCGATAGTGATTGGCATGGGATAATCGTGGCGGGGTCGTTAGCGACAGAGCGGGCTTTGCCGGGTGCCGAGTTGCCGGTAGGTCGTTTGCCTGACTTGTTAGGGCAGCGCTTTCCTGCTAAGGACTTTCCTATCGCACTTCGGCGCTCCTACGAGCGTCATCCGGTGCGGCTTATCCAAGACGTGATGGCACCTTGCGAGCACTTGCTGCCGAAGGAAGTGGCAGTTGATGTAAGCGATTGCTTCTTGCGTGCACCGGCCCCTGAACGGCAGCAGTATTTGCAACGCCTTGGAGTACGCGGTGCATTAAGCGTAGCCATGCAGGGAGATGCCGGCCTATGGGGACTACTATTTTGCCACTCGGCGTCGGCCCACCCGGTGACGCCGCCCGTGCGCGATGCGGTGCGTACCTTGGTACAAATGGCCACCCAGCGGCTTTTATTGTTGAGAGCTCGACAAGAAGCGCGTTATTTGCAGCGCGTGCAAGATAGCCTGGTGCTTTCAACCAATAACCGTTTGAAGCCTCAGGGCCCCTATCAGCTGTTTACTGAGCATGCCGATACATGGAGGTCTCTTTTCCGTGCTAATGGTGTTGCGTTATGGGTGAAAGGCAGTGTCTATCAATCAGGCAATACGCCCAAACCGGAAGTGATCAGTCAGTTAGTTACGCGGATTGAAAAAGCCCACGTCCATAGTGGGCCTTGGTGTACTCAGGAGACAGCCAAAGAGCCATTGACGTCTTCTTTAGATCTTTTGGAGCAGAGCGGTGTGCTGGCGGTGCCGTTACCTACTGACCCTACCCAGCGCGGCTGGCTGATGTTTTTCCGCCCTGAACAAGTCGAAACGCTCTACTGGGCAATGCAGCCTTCTTCAGTACCTTTGCCACCCATGATGATGTCGCCTTCTGACGCCTGGTGCGAAGAGGTCACAGGAAAAAGCGAAGCATGGCAACGGGTCGAGCGGCTAGCCGCAATGGATTTGGGGGAGGATTTAACGCTGGCCATTTCTGCTTATGAGATCAGCACGCTCAATATGCATCTGGAGCGCGAGCGCAAAGCCCTGGCAGAAGCGAATCAGCGGTTAAAACAGTTGGCACATTTTGACCCGCTCACTCAGGTGTGGAACCGCTACCGCATCGAGCAGGCCATTGATGCAGAGCTGGTAGCGGCAAAGCGTTATGGAGCCGCTTTTTCCGTGTTGTTATTCGATGTCGATCATTTTAAACAGATCAATGACACGCTCGGCCATAGCGTAGGTGATGATGTATTGATTTCGTTAGCCCGCCTGGTGGAAGGCTCACTGCGTGGTTGTGATCATTTAGGGCGCTGGGGAGGGGAAGAGTTTGTGGTATTGGCGACCCACTCCAATATGGAAGCTGCAGAAGGACTTGCTGAACGATTGCGTGGCCTAGTGGCCACGCTTGAGGTAAATGGCCTGGTTCAACCGATAACGGTCAGCATCGGCGTCACCGTATGGCAACCCGATGACAGTTGCAAAACCATCATCGCCCGAGCCGATGCAGCGATGTACCGAGCTAAACGTAATGGGCGTAATCGTGTTGAAATCACTAAAAAAGCGCTGCAGGAATAGCCTTCTTCGTTACCCGTCGTCGCGGTTACATAAGCGCTGCATTCTGTGAAGGGCGTTATCAGCACCGTCAAGGCTAAAGGTCATGTACCAAGGGTCGCTATCCTGTTGGTCGAAGCCGATAAACAGCTGTTCGCCCTGGCTCATTTGATCTATTAAGGCTTGTAGGTCGTTCAGGTAGAAGTGCGTATAAAATCCATCATCACCACGCTCGGTAATAAACTCTGCCATGGTATCGATGATTGGCCTGTCATCTACCCGGATTCGGGTGGGCACTAGGTTAACCGCGCGACTTTCGCCTTGCTGCTCAGCCAAGGTGACCCGCATTTCCAGCCACGGTAAGTCGCACACCCCCTTAGTTGCGTTCACGCTCAATGTGGCATCCGAATAACTGTGGGTTTCCACGGCGCGAAAGTGCCGCTCGTCGCCCAGCGTTAGCGCCATTGACTGCCAATGACGATGAGGCTGTGTGGCATCAATATTGAACGTTGCAGCCAAACTAGGCAGCGCGGCGCTGGACAGTACGGCGCTGGACAGTACGGCGCTGAAAGCCGCTAACGATAAACGCTTTAAAGTAGGCATATAAATAGCACCACACAAGAAAACCATTAGCCTATCGTTTGTTTAAGGTAAGCAAAAGGTAACGCGCTGATTTTTCTATATGTAGTAGTCTTTAACAAAGAAAATGCCGCATATAGTGTAAAGTCAAGTCTATACTTCATCACCGCAGGACGTATAATCGCTTCGATTTGAGCGCTATATTCACCCCGTTGTGAAGGAGTTTCGCGATATGAGCACCGCAGCAAAGGCTATGAAAACATCGAATGATGTCCCATTACAGGTTCCGTCAAAAGACATCTGGGATGCTAAATATCGGTTAAAAGATCGCCATAGCCAACCTGTGGATCAGGATGTGGGTGCCACCTTTGAGCGTGTCGCGCAGGCATTGGCGGCGGTCGAAGGCGACCACGCCAGTGAATGGCTGCCAAAATTTCGTTGGGCATTAGAAAATGGCGCCATTCCTGCTGGGCGAATTCTTTCCAACGCGGGCGCTGAGGCCTACAAACCCGCGGTCAGCCTGATCAACTGTACGGTCTCCCGCACTATTCGCGACTCTATGCGCGATATTCTCGATTCGGTCGTTGATGCAGGCATGACATTGAAGTCTGGCGCCGGCATTGGTTATGACTTTTCGACACTGCGCCATAAAGGCGCGTTTGTGTTTGGCGCTGGCGCCGGCACTAACGGGCCGTTGGCGTTTATGGATATCTACGACAAGATGTGCTTCACCGTGGCATCCGCAGGTGGCCGCCGAGGCGCCCAGATGGGTACCTTCGACGTCGGCCATCCAGATGTTCGTGAGTTTATTCAAGCGAAGCGTGAAGCCGGTCGTCTACGTCAGTTCAACCTGAGCCTGTTGATTACTGACGAATTTATGGAAGCAGTGAAGCATAACGCCGATTGGCCGCTGGCGTTCCCCTTACATCCTGGTGAAAAAGACGATGTAAAAGCGGGTGATTTGATTTACCGCGATTGGCCCGTCATTGAAGAGGGGTATACGGTAGATGACCAAGGCCGCGTAGCGTGTCGCGTCGTTGAAGTCATCAAAGCTCGCGAGCTATGGGACACCATAATGTCCTCGACTTACGACTATGCCGAACCTGGGTTTATTCTGATTGATCAGGTCAATCGCATGAACAATAACTGGTTCTGCGAAGATATCCGCGCGACCAACCCCTGTGGTGAGCAGCCGTTGCCGCCGGAAGGTGCCTGTTTGCTTGGATCGGTCAACCTGACCAAGTTTGTGATTGAGCCGTTCAGTGACAAGCCGCGCTTTGATTGGGAGCGCTATCGCAAGGTTGTGGCGATCTTTACCCGCATGCTGGATAACGTGGTGGAAATTGCTGGCTTGCCACTACCACAGCAGCAGCGTGAGATTGAAGCCAAGCGCCGCCATGGCATGGGCTTCTTGGGGCTTGGATCAACCATGACCATGCTTAAAATTCCCTATGGCTCACAAGCCTCGCTAGCCTTTACCGAAGAAGTCAGCCGCCACCTCGCGCTAGAAGGCTGGAAGCAAGCGCTAGAGCTGTCTAAAGAGAAAGGCATGGCACCTGTGCTTGAACAAGAGCACACGATTACGCCGAAGATGATGCGCGAGCGGCCCCAGCTAGCGGCTGATGGCTATGAAGTGGGTGATAAAGTGCCTGGGCGTATTCTTCATGCCCGCTATAGCCAATACATGGCGAAAGTAGCTGAGCTCGAGCCTGAGCTGGTAACACAGCTGGCTGAGCATGGTGCGCGTTTCACCCACCACAGCTCTATTGCGCCTACCGGTACGATTTCACTATCGATGGGTAATAATGCGTCAAACGGCATTGAGCCATCGTTCTCGCATCGTTATTTCCGCAATATCATTCAATCGGGTAAGAAAACCAAAGAGCAAGTTGAGGTTGTCTCGTTCGAGTTAGCCGCTTACCGTCACTTTATTGCCGCCGATGCGGTGGAAAGCGATTTGCCCGACTACTTTATTACCGCGGACTCGGTGACGCCTGAGCAGCATGTGGCCGTACAGGCGGCCGCTCAGCAGTGGATCGACTCAGCGATCTCTAAAACAGTTAACGTGCCAACAGAGTTCCCGTTTGAGAAATTCCAGGATCTCTATTTACAAGCGTATGAAAGCCGCTTGAAAGGCTGCACCACGTTCCGCTTCAATCCAGAAGCGTTCCAGGGGGTTCTGGTACGTGAAGATGATTTAAAAAACACCACCTACGTGTTTGAGCTGGAAAATGGCGAAACCTTAGAGCTGACCGGCGACGAAACGGTGGTCTACGACGGTGAAGAGCATAACGCCGCCAACTTGTTTGATGCCTTAAAAGAGGGCACCTACGGCAAATGGTAAGGGCTATGCCTTGCTAAGAACATCGCCCGACACCCTTTGCTAAGTGGAGAACACCATGGCTGTAGAAATTACCTCAAAAATCGTTGGTTACCGTATCAAGCAGCAGGAGCAGGCAGCGCCTGCCCCTGAACTTCCAGAAGAAGACCCGCTAACGGTCAGGATTCCCTCGCGTCCAGAAGGAACGCTAGAAGCGGTCTCCGAAAAGATCTCTTATGTGGGGGCAGAAGGCCGCAAAAAAGTCTACCTGCTGGTCTCTTTCATGCCGGTAGAAGGCGTGGTGGGTGGCCGGCGTGTGGTTATTGAGCGCCCGGTCGAGTTCTTTTTCCCGTCAGGGCAGCTGTCCAGCGAGCACCAGTGGATTACGGCTACCATGCGTAGTCTTTCCCTTGCTGCACGTGGGGGCTATGTAACCCAAGCGGTGGCTGACCTGCGTAAGGTCGCGTGGGATAAAGGGCTAGTGCGTTGTGGTATGAACCGCTGGAGCAAGCCGATGTTCCACGATTCTGAAGTGGCGGCGATTGCTTGGTCGATCCAGCAGATTCTTTATCGGCGCGGTTTCCTGGATCAGGATGGCAACCAAGTGCCGGTAGAAATGCTGGTAGAGCGCTATGCCCACCGCATGCAACATGGCCATGCCTGGCAACCTCCGGTCGACGAGCCAGACACTAGCTTGGCGACCGGCGCTGTAGAGCCGATTGGCGGTAACGCTGAGCAAGGAAGTGCCGCAAAAAAGCCTAAAGGCAGTGGCCCGGCAACCGTGGGTAACTGTCCTGAATGTCGTGGTGAACTGATCATGATGGATGGCTGCCCAACCTGTTACGCAGGTTGCGGCTGGTCTAAGTGCGGCTAAACTCGGCTGGCTAACCAGAGCCAACCAACAACGCCGCGTGGCCTGAATGGCCACGCGGCGTTGTTGGTTTTGGAAACGAAAATTCCGCCGTTGATTTAGGCGCTGAGTAACGACCTAGGTTATCGGTCAGGTAGCAGGCGTCGAACAATAATGACGTGATGGCAGTCGTGGAAGACCAAGCCACCTTCACTCAACGCACTAAAGGTGCGGCTCAGATGAAGAGGGCTTAAGCCTAAAATGTTCGCCAGCTGCTCCTGGGAGCAGCGTTAGGAAGGTTTTTTGGCACGATTGCCGCGCTTAAGCAACGGGGCAAGGAAGCGACCAGTATGAGATACGTCTTGCTTGGCAATCTGTTCTGGGGTGCCTTCGGCGATAATTTGCCCACCGCCAGAGCCCCCTTCTGGGCCAAGATCAATAACCCAGTCAGCCGTTTTGATCACATCCAGATTGTGCTCGATCACCACAATGGTATTGCCGTGGTCACGCAGGCGGTGGAGCACCGTGAGTAGCTGGCGGATATCCTCAAAATGCAGGCCGGTGGTTGGTTCATCCAGAATATAAAGCGTTTTTCCGGTGTCGCGCTTGGCTAGCTCTCGGGCTAATTTGACACGCTGCGCCTCGCCGCCGGAGAGGGTGGTGGCACTTTGCCCAAGGCGAATATAGGAAAGGCCCACATCCAACAGGGTTTGCAAACGACGGGCAATCGCCGGCACTGGGCTGAAGAATTCCAGGGCGTCCTCTACCGTCATGGCCAGCACTTCGTGGATCGTTTTGCCTTTATAGTGAATATCTAGCGTTTCGCGGTTATAGCGTTTGCCTTTACACACATCGCAGGGCACATAAATATCCGGCAGGAAGTGCATCTCTACCTTGATCATGCCTTCGCCCTGGCACGCTTCACAGCGGCCGCCTTTCACGTTAAAGCTAAAGCGGCCTGGCTTATAGCCCCGCGAACGCGCTTCTTGAGTGCCCGCAAACAACTCACGAATCGGCGTGAAAATGCCGGTATAAGTGGCTGGATTTGAGCGCGGTGTTCGGCCGATGGGGCTTTGATCGATATCGATTACTTTATCAAGCTGATCCAGCCCTTCAACTTTTTGATAAGGCGCGGGGGTGAGCGTGGTGGCTCGGTTTAACTCACGGGCGGCGATCGGCATCAACGTGCCATTAATCAGGGTTGATTTACCCGAGCCGGACACACCAGTGATCGCGATAAATAGCCCCAGCGGCAAGCTGATGGTGACGTTTTGCAGATTGTTACCTGTTGCGCCGCGTACCACCAACTGCTTATCGGGATTGCCAGGAATACGATAGGGGGGAACGGCGATTTCTCGTGTTCCCGATAAGTACTGGCCCGTCAGCGAATTAGGGTTGTCCATGACGTCTTGGGGAGTGCCCTGAGCGACGATTTCACCGCCATGTACACCCGCGCCTGGGCCGATATCCAGAACATGGTCAGCCGCACGAATCGCGTCTTCGTCATGCTCGACGACAATCACCGTATTGCCTAAATCTCGCAGGCGCTCCAAGGTTTTCAATAGGCGGTCGTTATCCCGCTGATGAAGGCCGATAGAGGGCTCGTCAAGAATATACATAACCCCCACCAGGCCCGCACCAATTTGACTGGCGAGGCGAATACGCTGTGCTTCACCGCCTGAGAGCGTATCAGCGCTACGTTCAAGGTTCAGGTAATTAAGCCCAACATTGACCAAAAACTCTAAACGGGCATGAATTTCACTAACGATCTTATCGGCAATTTCGCCTTTGCGCCCCGGTAGGGAAAGCTCGGCGAAGTAGCGCCACGCTTCACCGATAGGTAAATGCACAATGTCGGCAATGTTGTGGTCATCAACAAACACATGGCGCGACTCTTTGCGCAGCCGCGAGCCACCACAGGTAGCGCAGGGCTGCACAGCGATATATTTGGCCAAATCGTCACGCACCATGTTGGATTCGGTTTCCCGATAGCGACGCTGCATATTGGGCAGTACGCCTTCAAAGGCGTGCTCGCGGGTCACCTTGCGGCCACGGTCACCCACATACACAAAAGGAATCTGTTCGCGGCCACTGCCGTTTAAAATAATCTCACGCTCATGGTTTGCAAGCTCAATCCACGGCGTTTCAAGCTCAAATTGATAATGTTTGGCGAGCGCTTGCAGTTGGGTAAAGTAGTAAATGTTGCGACGATCCCAACCTTTAATGACGCCTTCTGCCAGCGATAGCTCTGGATGGCTAATCAACTTGTCGGGATCAAAATACTGCTGAACACCTAAGCCGTCACAGGTGGGGCAGGCGCCCGCGGGGTTGTTGAACGAAAACATCCGCGGTTCAAGCTCAGAAAGCGAATAGCCGCACACCGGACAGGCAAAACGCGATGAAAAGGCGAGGTCTTCCTGGTCGCCATCCATAAAGTGGATCATCGCCGTGCCGTCGGTGAGGTTGATCGCGGTTTCAAACGATTCTGCCAGGCGCTGGGCAATGTCATCGCGTACTTTAAAGCGGTCAACCACCACGCTGATATCGTGTTTTTTGCGTTTGTCCAAAGGGGCGATATCGTCAAGTTCTAGCACCTGACCATCAATCAGTACCCTGACGAAGCCTTGAGCCCGCAGCTCTGCCAGTAGCTGTAAATGCTCCCCTTTACGACCTTTTACCACTGGCGCCAAAAGCATCAATTTGGTGCCTTCGGCCAGGTTCATGACTTGGTCAACCATCTGGGAAATGGTTTGCGCTTCCAGTTCTTCACCGTGCTCTGGGCAACGGGGCGTTCCTGCCCGGGCAAACAGCAGACGCAGGTAATCGTAAATCTCAGTAATCGTGCCGACGGTAGAGCGGGGGTTGTGGGAAGTGGATTTCTGCTCAATAGAGATCGCAGGCGAAAGCCCTTCGATGTGATCCACATCGGGTTTTTCCATCATCGAAAGAAACTGACGCGCATAGGTGGAAAGCGACTCCACATAGCGGCGTTGCCCCTCAGCGTAGAGCGTATCGAACGCCAGCGACGACTTACCCGAACCGGAAAGGCCGGTAATAACGATAAGTTTGTCGCGGGGCAGCTCCACATCGATCTGCTTGAGGTTATGGGTGCGTGCACCCCTGACCAGAATGCTGTCCATCAACACCTCGAATCGCGTGGCAAAAGCGTAATTATACGTTTGCTGTACCCTTCCCGGCAAAACTCCATATTGAGATGGGGTCAGCGCTCGGCGTTTCCAGCGTGGGTACAAAGCGCTAGAATGAACGGTTATCTCGAGATGTTCAGCCTCTTTATTGACCACAAGGGTATTATGCGCAAGGTTTCCGCACTGCTGCTGGCCACTGAACGTCGTGCAATCAGCGGCTTAGCCGGGCTTTATGCATCTCGTATGCTGGGATTGTTTATGGTGCTGCCGGTGTTGGCGCTTTACGCCGACACCTTAAGTGGCGCTACTCCTCTGCTCATTGGTGTCGCACTGGGTATCTATGGGCTAACTCAGGCAACGCTGCAGATACCTTTTGGCCTGCTGTCAGACCGTATTGGTCGTAAACGTGTCATTGCCATGGGGTTACTGATTTTCGCTGCAGGTAGCGTGGTTGCAGCCATGGCAGATTCCATTAGTGGGGTTATTTTAGGCCGTGCGCTTCAAGGCTGTGGGGCCATTGCTGCCGCAATTATGGCACTGCTGGCCGACCAAACCCGTGAGCAGGTGCGGACGGCAGCAATGGCCACCATCGGCCTTTCCATTGGCGTATCGTTTGCCATTGCCATGGTTCTCGGCCCTTGGCTGGCAGCCTGGAAGGGGCTGGCGGGGGTTTTTTGGTTTACGGCGCTGTTAACGCTCGTTGGCTTGGTTGTGCTGTGGCGATGGGTGCCACCCGCGCCGCGCCGCTTGCGCCACCGAGATGTAGGGATGGATCGCCAGCAGTTTAAACGTATTATTATGCGGCCTGATTTATGGCGGTTAGATCTGTCGATCTTTTCGCTGCATTTGGTGCTAATGGCGATCTTTGTTGCTGTCCCGTTTCGGTTATTAAATGCAGGGGTCGCTATTGAGTATCACGGGCTGGCTTACTTGGCGATTATGGCGCTGTCGTTTATTGCCATGGTGCCGCTGGTGATCGTGGCTGAGAAACGCCAGCGCATGAGATTAATGTGCCTGCTGGCTATTGGCGCCATCGTGATCAGTTTGAGCAGCCTCAGCCTGCCATTCTCCCAGCAGAGCTGGCTGCTCGCATGGCTATTTGTTTTTTTTACAGGATTTAACTTGCTCGAAGCTACGCTGCCATCAATGCTCAGTAAGTTGGCGCCCGCGGGCGCTAAAGGTACTGCGATGGGCGTGTACTCTACCAGCCAGTTTTTGGGCGCTTTTTTAGGGGGTACGCTGGGTGGTTTGTTGTCGAATCTGTGGGGACTCGACGCGGTGTTTATCGGCTGTGCGGGGCTTGCCCTGCTGTGGTGGCTGGCGATGTGGCGCATGCCGTCGCCACCGCCTCTCTCCAGCGAAGTAGTGGCATTGCACGATACTCAGCCGGATGCATTAAATCTGTTGATGGAGCATCTTGCAGATGTGGTGGGTGTGGAAGACGTGATGGTGGTGCCAGAAGAGCGGTTGATGTACCTAAAAGTAAATCGTAAAGAGCTCGACCAGGCAGCACTGACGAGGTTGCTGTCACCACCCAAGACTTAACACGTCTGGGTCGTTCCCGTTCCTAACGACAGCAAACGTTCGAACATTTACATTCTGTTCAACATCTATATTTAGAACCTACGTTTAAAGCATACCGAAGCTGTAATACACATTTGCTGCATGGCATTCAGGCCTGGCAGACGTATCAGTGATACCCTTGACGGCACTGATATCGATATATATGACCGATTATTGAAAGGAGCGACCTATGGCGCGCGGTATTAACAAAGTCATCTTGATTGGTAACCTGGGCCAAGACCCGGAAGTACGCTTTACGCCCTCGGGAACGGCGGTAGCAAACCTGAACCTAGCGACATCCGACACATGGATGGACCGTCAGAGTGGACAGCGCCAAGAGCGTACCGAGTGGCACCGTATCGTGCTGTTCAATAAAACTGCCGAGATTGCCCAGCAGTACCTAAAAAAGGGCTCTAAAGTGTACATTGAAGGACGCCTGCAGACCCGAAAGTGGCAAGACCAAAACGGTCAGGATCGTTACAGCACGGAAATTGTCGCCAACGACATGCAGATGCTCGATAGCCGTGGTGGCGATTTCCAGGGTGGCGGTGCCCCTCAAGGTGGGTACGCGCAAAACAATCCTGCGCAAAGTGCTCCTGCCCAGCAGCAACCCGCGCCTCAGCACGCTGGCACGCCTCAGAACAATCAAGGCGGCGGTATGCCTCAGCAGGGGGGGTATCCTTCTCAAGGCGGTGCTCCTCAGCAGCCTGCGCGTGGCCCACAACAAAACCAGCCAGCCCCCGCCAATCAAAATAGCAATTATGGTGCCCCTGATCCTGGCAACTTCGATGATTTTGACGACGAAATTCCATTTTAAGTATGGGCTAAAAAAGTTGTCATATTCCTGGGGTTAGGTGAGAGAGGGGTCCGTCTTGAAGCTGCTGACATTAGATGCAGGGCACTGCTTAAGTTTGGCATTAGCCCGAGAGGCCAGTCGTCGAACGGATACTGAGCTAATTATTGGCCAAGGTAGTACGATTACCTCCGCTCAGCTCCAGGCGATAACACCCGATGCGGTGATTATCCCGCCGTTGGCGCACCCGCTTAGCATGGCACCTGCCGATGTAATGGCGCATGCTGATGCCGTTGATGCCTGTATGGATGCTTGTCAAACACAAGGTATCGCGTTGGTATGGTGTGTTTCAGACCAGCTTTACGAAGACGGTTTTGAGATCCCCATCGATGAACACGTAGTACCTGCCCCAAGGGATGAAAGCCTGCGTCGCTTAGTGCAAGCAGGTGATCGTGTTCGTGCTGAGTATCACCGGCATCTCATTGTCCGTTTAGGCCCCTTGTTTGCGCTGGAAGGCAGTCATGCGTGGCTAAACGAAATAATCGATAGCTTGATGATAGGAGAGCCTGCGCGTGCCGCTGAAGATGTCATTTTTTGCCCTACGTCTGCTGATGCTGTCGCCATGGCGTTAATTGGCATACTTCAGCAGCAGTCCTGTGGGGCAAACGCTTGGGGAGCTTACCACCTAGCGGGCACTGAGCCTGTTAGTGCGTTCACCTTTACCTCAATGGTGCGCACCCAACTGGCAACCCATTTGGAGGGGCGCGGTGAACGTGTGGCGCTTGGCATTGTGCAAGCACTCAATCATCACCATGACGCCAAGTTGCGGCGAGTCTTAAATTGCCGGCGTGTGCTGGATGTATTTGGTGTACATCAAAAGCCATGGCGGCTGGAGGTAGGGCGAATGCTGGATGCTTGGTGTGTGGCGCGGGAACAACAGCAGGGTAAAGGGACAGGAGAGTTGGCTTGATCAATTTGGTTCGCAGCTTGCTTTTTTATGCGGGTTATTTTTCTGCTATGCTGCTGATTGGTGTGCTTTTTTTGCCAATTGCACCGTTTCTACCGTTGGCTGCCCGTTATCGGTTGTTGAATCTTTATAACCATTTTTTAATGGTGTGGTTCAAGGTGGCATGTGGCGTTCGTTATGATATTCAGGGGCAAGAAAATATTCCGGCTGGCCCCTGCGTGATTCAGGCAAATCACCAGTGTGAGTGGGAAACGGTGTTTCTGCAGGTGATGAAGCCGCCAGTTTGCACGGTCTTAAAACAGGAGTTATTGCGTCTCCCTATTTTTGGTTGGGGGTTGCGTTTATTGCGACCGATCAGTCTAGATCGTTCTAAACCTGCCCGCGCCATGAAACAGGTGTTGAAGCAAGGTGTCGCGCGTCTGGGGACTGGGCTTTCAGTGCTTATTTTTCCAGAAGGAACACGTGTCGACCCAGGCATCCGTAAGCGCTACAACAAGAGTGGTAGCGTGGTGGCCTGCCGAGCAGGCGTACCCGTACTGCCAGTGGCGCACAATGCGGGTGAGCGCTGGCCTGGCCGTCATTGGGTCAAGCGCCCCGGTGTGTTGAGGGTCCGTATTGGTGCGCCGATAGAAACAGCAGGCCGCACCCCTGACGAAGTGCTGGTTGATGTTGAAGACTGGATTGAAGGACAGCTTCAAGAGATTTCAGACGTGCCAAGGCCAACCACTCGTTCAACAACCTCACGCTCACTATAAAAAACGGCGCCTCAAGGCGCCGTTTTTTACATCATATTGCAGCTACATCATATCGCAGCTACACCGTATTGTAGCTATGCCGCATTATCTGGCATCAGCCATTAAAGCGCTGAAAAACCAGGCAAGCGTTAGTGCCGCCAAAACCAAAACTATTGGAAAGCATACGGTCGATGGTCACGCCGTCACGTCGTTCTCTAACGATGTCGAAACCATCCGCCTGCTCATCGAGATGCTCGATATTGGCCGAGGCAGCAACAAAGTCGTGCTGCATCATTAGCAGCGAATAAATCGCCTCTTGAACGCCAGTTGCGCCTAACGAGTGGCCGGTAAGCGATTTGGTTGAGCTCATGGCAGGAGTCGTATTACCAAAGACTTCACGGATTGCTTTTAGCTCAGCAACATCCCCCACTGGTGTAGACGTGCCGTGGGTGTTGATGTAGTCAATATCACCCTGAACCGTCGCCATTGCCTGACGCATGCAGCGCGTCGCACCTTCACCGGAAGGGGCAACCATATCGTGACCGTCAGAGGTAGCGCCGTAGCCAACCAATTCGCCATATATCTTGGCACCCCGGGCTTTAGCGTGCTCCAGCTCTTCAAGTACTAACATGCCGCCACCGCCGGCGATAACAAACCCATCACGAGCTTGATCATAAGGGCGAGAGGCTTTTTCTGGCGTCTCGTTGTAATGGGTTGAAAGGGCACCCATCGCATCGAATAAGCAAGAAAGGGTCCAGTGCTCTTCTTCGCCACCACCGGCAAACACGATATCCTGTTTGCCTAGCTGGATTTGCTCCATTGCACTACCAATACAGTGAGCAGAGGTCGCACAGGCGGACGAGATAGAAAAGTTGACACCTTTGATCTTGAACGGCGTTGCCAAACATGCTGACACGGTGCTGCCCATTGTGCGGGTAACTCGGTACGGCCCCACACGGCGTAGGCCTTTTTCGCGCATGACATCCGCTGCTTCTACCTGATTTGCACTCGATGCCCCGCCAGACCCGGCAATCAACCCAGTCCGCTCGTTGGACACCTGCTCTTCAGAGAGCCCGGCATCTTCAATCGCCTGTGCCATAGACACATAGGCATAAGCGGCAGCGTCGCCCATAAACCGGCGAAGTTTGCGGTCAATGAGGGAATCAAGGTCGATGTCGACGCTGCCCGCTATCTGACTACGGAAGCCGCGTTCGGCGTACTCTTCCTTAAAACGAATACCGCTACGCCCGTTTTTAAGCGCGTCTAAGACCTGTTGCTGGTCGTTGCCTAAGCACGACACAATGCCAAGGCCGGTGACTACCACTCGTCGCATGGGAGCCTCCTGTCAGAAATTCGCAGTGGAGGTGAATAGGCCAACGCGCAGATCATTAGCCTGATATATATCGCGTCCGTCGACGGTTACAGTGCCGTCGGCGATGCCTAGAATAAGCCGACGAGTAATAATGCGTTTCACATTAATGTGATACGTCACTTTTTTCGCGTCGGGTAAAATTTGGCCGCTGAATTTAACTTCGCCACAGCCCAGGGCACGTCCACGACCTGGGTGACCAAGCCAACCCAAGTAGAAGCCCACAAGCTGCCACATGGCGTCTAGCCCTAAACAACCGGGCATAACCGGGTCACCGGGGAAGTGGCAATCAAAAAACCACAAGTCGGGGGTAATGTCCAGTTCGGCAATCAGCTCGCCTTTACCATGCTCACCACCTTCTTCGTGAATGTGGATGATGCGGTCAAGCATTAGCATGTTGGGGGCCGGAAGCTGTGCGTTTCCAGGGCCAAATAGCTCGCCGCGCGAGCAGGCCAGCAGTTCTTCGCGATCAAAGGAATGTTGCTTGGTCACTGAATAGTTCCGAGTATTAAAAGGATAATTGTGCCTAGTCTACTTCCCGAAACCTCTGAATGCACGTCGTCGGGCACTTATCGTATTTTTCTTCAGTTTTTTATCTACTTGCCGATAACAGTTATTATCATTTTGATGGTTCATGTGATGGTTCATGTGATGGTTCATGTGATGGTTCATGTGATGGCCATGTAATAGTTCATGTACTAGTTCAAATGTGCGATTTTGCACAATAAACGCCCTATTGACGTAGTATGTTGTATCCGTGTTTTTTTGTTAGGCGGCATGATGCTATATCTGTTATCCATGCCCCTGTTTGACTCATTTATTGGACACACTAAATCGCGATGTGGCTGCCTGTTTCTCTTAATCGTCCGCTGGTGTGGATGGCGTTAATAGCGCTACCCGCCTGTGTGTGGGTTCCTGACGCCGCGCTACGTATGGTGTCGGCCAGTTTGGTCGCATTTGGCTTGTGGGATGCCTGGAACCAAATACGTCAACAATACTTGCGGCTTCAGCTTACTCAAGATGCCATAAGGTTGGCGAGCGACGCCATTGTGATCAGCGATGTGCACAACCGTGTGTTGACGGCTAACCCTGCCTTTACCCAAATCACAGGCTACGAAAGCCAAGAAATGATTGGCCGAAAGCTCGAAACGTTAGCTGCTCAGCGTCACGATAAAGCGTTTTATCAGTCGTTTTGGAGTACGTTAAAGTCGACTGGCCGTTGGGAAGGTGAGATGTGGAATCGCCGCAAGCACGGTGATGAGTACCCTGAGTGGCTAAAAGTTCGTGCGGTTACCGACAGGCGCGGCAAGATTACTCATTTCATCAGTTTGTTTACCGATATTTCCTCCCAAAAAACACGCGAGCGTGATTTGCGTCGAATTGGCTATGAAGACCCGCTTACGGGACTGCCAAACCGGCGACGTTTACATGATCTGATGTCTTCTCGGTTGCGTCATTTGCGTGCAGGTGAAAGTTTGGATATGGCGTTGATTGATATCGATGGACTTAAATCGGTCAACGACAGCCTAGGGGTAGAACAGGGTGATCGTTTGCTAGCTCGCTTTGCTCAGCGGTTAACGGGTTATATGGCTGGCAGTGTAGTGGGCAGGCTTGGTGGCGATGAATTTATGGTAATTCGCACGACCACTTTTGATGATCATGATAAATGGGTGGCAACGCTTCGTGAGCACATGAGTCGCCCTTTCGAAATAAAAGATCAATCACTGCGCTTGGGGTTAACGATTGGCAGCAGCCGTGCCCCTGAAGATGGAAGTGATTCGGGTGTGCTTTTTCAGCGGCTGGAGTCTGCTTTATATAGCGCTAAGCGCTTGGGACGTAACCACAGCCAGCGGTTTCGCCCCGCGCTAGATAAACAAGATAACCCCCAGCTCGCCCTGGTGAATGATTTACGGGCTGCGCTGATATCCGGCGACCAACTAGAGCTGCACTACCAAACTCAGCATCATCCAGTAACTGGCGACTTGGTAGGCATGGAAGCGCTGCTACGCTGGCGACATCCTCAGGACGGCATGATTTCGCCGGGTGATTTTATTCCGCTGGCTGAACGCCACGGATTGATGTCTGAACTCGGTAGCTGGGTTATCGAGAAAGCCTGTGCTCAGCAAGCGCACTGGCAGAACAGCGGTATGCCAAATGTGACGGTGTGGATCAATATTTCCGCGTTGCAGCTTTTTCAGGGAGATCTCGAAACCCAGCTGTCTAGTTGTTTGGAACGTTATCAGCTTACACCGTCTCAAATTGGCCTCGAATTGACGGAGTCTGTCTTGTTGGACGAGCGTGCTGGGGATATGGGGCCTCGTCTGCAGGCGCTGCGTAACCAAGGCTATGCGATAGCAATTGATGATTTTGGTACCGGCTACTCATCGCTGGGTTATTTGAAACGACTGCCGGTAGACAAAATCAAGCTAGATCGTGCGTTTATTCGCGAACTGCCCCACGACCAAGCAGACGCGGCTATTGTAACGGCGGTATTAGCGATGGCAGAGGGTATGGGGCTAGACGTAGTCGCCGAAGGCGTAGAAACACAAGCGCAATGCCAGTTTCTAATCAACGCTGGCTGTACATTAGTGCAAGGGTTTTATTTTGCCAAGCCGCTATCTGCAGCGGAACTTGAGCAGCGATGGGCACCGCCGATACCGGCTGAAGAAGTGTCTTAGCGAACGCTAGAAACAGTGTCTTAGCTAACGCTAGAAACAGTGGCTTTGTGGTTGGCGTAACGACTGATGCCAAAACATAGCGCTGCCCAAATAAGGGCCTGTGCAGGCAGTAGCCAGGGTGCCATGCTAACGCCAGTGAGCGCAGCGCCGCCAACATAGGACAGCGGCCCGCTGATCGCACCACAAACTGCTGCAATGAGCGGATATCGCCACAGCCAAGCAAGCGAGTGAAACACCATCGTGGCAAACAGTGGCCACAGCATCCAGAGCCACAGTGGTAGCAGACCGGCCACCAAAGCTTGTTCCCCGAAGTTGAAACCTCCCACCACATGAAGGCCGCCGTCTAGCGCCAACCCGAGCAGTGCGAACACACCAATAAAGCGCCATTCGCCAGGCAACGCGCAGCGCCAAAAGTGCCAGCCGAGTAGTACACCCCCTGTAATAGCAGCTACCCACGAGCCGCCCAGGACGCACAACAACCAACCTGCTTCGAAGCGCAGTGCATTGAACAGCAAGCCTTGCCAGCGTGGGCTAGCCATTTAGAGTGCGCCTATTAACGGTTCGGGTTTTGCGGCGGGTTTCGCCAGCAATAAGTGGCACGTACCAATGGAGCGCTCAATAAAACCGCCTTCGCAGTAGCACAAATAGTAACGCCACATGCGAATAAACCGCTCGTCGTAACCCTGCTGCCTTATCTGCTCCAGGCTGGCTTCAAAGCGATGACGCCACTCGCGCAAGGTGCGGGCATAGTGCTGTCCGATTTCGTCAAGCGCTACTATGTTCAGTGAGGTTTTGCGCATGACGCTGGTTAACATGGCGTGATGAGACGGTAAAAAACCACCGGGAAAGATATAGCGCTTAATAAAGTCCATGTCCCGTTTGGCTTCTTCAAAGCGTTGGTCACGGATAGTGATGGCTTGCAGCATGGCCTGACCATCGTCAGTCAGCAGGCTGTCGACCTTCGCAAGGTAAGTGTTCAAATATTGGTGGCCGACGGCTTCAATCATCTCAACAGAAATCAGTCGATCATAGCGCCCCGTCAGTTCGCGATAATCCTGCTTCAGCAGGGTGATTTTCTCATCGAGTCCCTCTTCTTGAATGCGGCGCGCGGTGTGCGCGTACTGCTCTTCAGAAATGGTAGTGGTAGTGACATGACAACCACGGGTTTTGGCGGCGTGTATTGCAAGCCCCCCCCAGCCAGTACCAATTTCCAGTAAATGGTGTTCTGGCTGTACATCTAGCTTCTCGAGCATGATGTCGAGTTTATAGGTAGACGCCTCTTCTAGGCTGGCTTCCGGATAGGGGAAAACAGCGCTTGAGTACATCCAGTGGCGTCGATCAAGAAACGTAGCAAACAGGTCATTGCCGATATCGTAGTGCGCCGAGATGTTGCGCTTTGAGCCGGAAAGGCTGTTACGTTGGAAACGATAGGCAGCGCCAAGCAGCCAGCGAGTGATGCGGGCGCTTCCGTTTTCCATGTTGCCGTTTACGTGGTCAAGGTTGGCCGCAAACAAACGTACCAGAGCCACCAGGTCATCAGCGTCCCAGTCGCCATCCATGTAAGATTCAGCTGCGCCCACCGTGCCGCCAAATGCGAGCCTTTTCCAGGCGCGGGAGTGGCGAATCACGACGGACACTTGAAGCGGTCCTTCTTGGCCCAAATGGTGACACTGATTGCCTTCGATTAAGGTAATACGGCCACCTTGAAAGGCATCTAACTGAGCCATTAAGCGAGGTTTTAGCCAGCGAGTGAAACGATCCTGGTTAACCGGTTGTATTTCAGGGGGCGTAGAACGCAGGGTCGTCATTTTGAAGTCTCCTTGCGCTTAGGGTGGTTATAAACGGGGATACGCTTCAACCAAAGGCGAAACGCTTCAAAATGAATCCCCGCGATTGTTTTCAGACTCATCCAGGGTTGACGTGCCAGCGTTGTTAGTAAAACGCCGCGTGTCGCTGGCGCAGCGTCAAGCGTGAGCGTGGCGTCGAAATGGCGCTGCCCGCTTTGCCAGTTTTCCATGTGAAGATAGAGTTGTTCGCCGGGAGCGTTAAACTTCCAGCGGTAGGTCATTTCCATGGGGTTGAATGGGGATACATGCATGGCTTTATCAAAACTTGCATGATGGCTATGGCGAGTCGTATCGACTTGGCAGGCATAGCAGATACGTTCCTTCCAGGGCATATTGGTGACCTCGCCAACGACAGCCGCTAACTTGCCTAAGTGGTCATAGGCGTAATACATCGAAACGGGGTTAAAGACGCTGCCAAATGTGCGTAACTGGGTGAGTACGTAAATTTTGCCATTGGGTGCGCTGCCCAGCTGGCGAATCAATTCCTCACGTACCGCCGTGCGTAGTGGTTTATCGCTAGGGCCGAGATAATCGTCGCGACGAAAGCGCGCTAGTGCCGGTCTTCGAGCACTAAAGCAGGGCACGCCGTCAAACAGTGTCGGCAACTCATCTAAGTCGAGCCACGCCATCCAAATACCATAGCTAAAGGCGTGCTCTTTAGGTGTGAAGCGACGGTGACGCAGCGTGCCACGATAAATACGTGAGCGAGGGGCGGCAATCATCCAAGCCCCTCCCCAATACTATTCCCAATGCTATTGGTAGGCATAAGATCATGGGCCGGTAACGCCGTCGGCGTCGATGGCGGTTCGGCTGCCTCATCACAACCGAGTGCTTGAGCAACACGTAGAGCGCTCCATACGCCATCTTCATGAAAACCGTTGCGCCAATAAGCGCCACAGAAGTGAGTGCGTCGAGCAACTGACGATATCTCGTCATGGCGCATTTGTGCAGCTTGCCCTTCCAAGGTGAACTGTGGGTGGGCATAGCAGTAGCGTCCGAGCACTTTAGAAGTGTCAATACTGTTTGAGTCGTTAAGCGTAACGCAGAACGTTGTGTCGGCCTGTTCCAATCGCTGCAGAATATTCATGTTGTAGGTCACTGACACCCGCTCGTCTGCTCCTCGGCCGTCTAAGCGATAGTTCCAGCTAGCCCAGGCGCGCTGACGCCGTGGCAGCAGCGATGTATCGGTATGCAGCACTACCTCGTTATCTTGATAAGGCATGGCAGCAAGAATATCTTGTTCGGCGGGTGTTGGATCACCCAGCATCGCCAGCGCCTGATCAGCATGGCAAGCCAGCACCACGTGATCAAATCGTTGCGACCCCTGTGCGGTCGTTATCATCACGCCTGTCGCGTCTCGCTCAATGCGTGTTACGGGCGTATTAAGATGAATGCGCGCTGCGTAAGGCGCAGTCATGTTGGGAATGTAGCTTTTCGAGCCGCCAACTAAGGTATGCCATTGAGGCCGGTGATTGACCGATAGCAGGCCATGATTACGGAAAAAGCGAACGAAAAATGTCAGTGGGAAAGCGCGTAGATCGCCAATGCTGGCAGACCAGATGGCTGCTCCCATGGGTAGCAGGTAGCGTCGCTGAAAGGCTTCACCGTAGCCATGTAAGTCAAGGTACTCGCCAAGTGTCATGTTGCTGGGAAGGCGCTTGCTTTCTAGGTCGGCTGTGGCTTGTTTGTTAAAGCGCAAAATATCGCGTAGCAGACGATAAAAACGCGGGCTAAGCAAATTGCGCCGCTGGGCAAACAGTGAGCTTAGTGTATGACCGTTATATTCAAAATCCATATCGGTTTCATGCACTGAAAAACTCATTTCGGTGACTTGGCTAGGCACACCGAGTGTTTCGAGCAGGCGCTGGAAATGCGGATAGGTCCAATCATTGAAAACGATAAAGCCCGTATCGATGGCATAGGCCTTACCTTCGACCTCCACGTCCATTGTGGCCGTGTGCCCTCCAAGCCGCCCCTCTGCTTCAAACAGAGTGACTTCATGTTGGGTGGATAAATACCAGCCTGCTGCCATACCGCTAATACCACTGCCGATAATGGCAATACGCTGTGAAGCCCTGCTGCTCATTGTTGTTCCTCTTGACGTCTTGTCATGCGTAGGCCGATAAGACGACGCAGCGCAGGCGGTAAAACGCCTAAACATTTCACAAGATAAGTGAAGCGACGTGGAAAATGAATATCGAGCTTTCCTTTGATAAGACCGGCAATAATTGCATCAGCCGCTTGATCTGCAGTGACTTGCATGGGCATTGGGAAGTCGTTGCGATCGGTCAAAGGTGTTTTAACAAATCCAGGGTGAATTAAGCTGACATCAATGCCTTCTTGATCGAGATCGAGACGTAATGATTCAAAAAAGTAGCTGATAGCCGCTTTCGAGGCACCGTATGCTTCAGCGCGGGGCAGTGGGAAATAGGCAGAAGCACTGGAGGTAGCCGCAAGCCGTGCGGGTTTGCCCTCCTTTCGGGCCGCTCTCAGTAGTGGTAGTGCTGCTTCCACGCCATACAGGGTGCCAAACAGGTTAGGTGTAAAAACACGTTCCACCAGAGCCATATCAAAGTGCTGAGCATCGAGATATTCACAGGTGCCTGCATTGAATAAGGCGATATCCAGGGCGCCAAGCCAGGTGTTGATCTGTTGACCTGCCGCCAACACTGCCTGGCGGTCACTGACATCAAGGGGCAGTGAATAAGCGTTAGAATGTCCGCCACATAAAGTTTCAAGCGCTTGTTGGTTACGGGCACTCAATACAACATGATGACCTTGGGCGATGAGTTTTTTGGCAAGTGCTTCACCTATGCCTGACGTAGCACCTGTTAGCCAAATACGTTGGGGCGTTTTCCATGTGCTCATCATGTTCTCCTATGGCGGCCTGTTAGCATGCAGCCTGCATGCAAATGAACGGGTCGGATACTCAGCTAATACGCCGTTTCAACCAACGTATGATACGTCCCATTACTGGTAAGTGTTCATATAGCATGGCCCCTGCATCAAAATAATCGCGGTGCTTTGAAACCCGCCCATCTTGTTCAAACGTTAGCGCACTGCATCCTGCGACACTGATCGGTTTGCCATGGGCCAAACGCGGATGAACAAACTCCATTGTCCACGTTACAAATGCTTGATTGGCCAGCTGTTGTTGCGTGTGGTAAGTAAATTGGCAACGTTCAACGTTCTCATACATAGTGGCAAAATAACGTTCTAATGCCACACGCCCCTCAATGTGGTGCAGTGGGTCGTTGAAGACAATTTCCTCAGTATATACCTCGTATAGTTTTTCTGTACAGGTGTTGTCTAGTTTATTAAAGAAGGCGCAAAAATTCGCCAAAGCTTGGTCGTTAGGCATCATCTGGTCCTGTGGCATCTAAGATAAATAAGAAAGCGATGAGGCGAAGAAAAAGCAGTAATTGGTTAGCATCGCCGCACCATGGGCGATGCAAAAGAGGGCTGTTATTTAGAGAGGGCTTTAAAAGCATCCAGGGCGCGCTGGCGTGCTGCTTTATGATCAACGATGGGAGCCGGGTAATCCGTTGCGTTCAGCATGTCTTGAGGCGGTGCATGACGAGCTTTTGCGGGCAGTGGCTGAAGCGCAGGTAGCCAGTGGGCAATAAACTCGCCATCTGGATCAAAGCGCGTTGACTGGGTTGTTGGGTTGAAAATGCGAAAATAGGGGGCGGCATCCGTGCCGGTTGATGCCGCCCACTGCCAACCGCCGTTATTGGCGCAAAACTCACCATCGATTAAATGGCGCATAAAAAACGCTTCGCCACGACGCCAGTCAATCAGTAAGTGCTTACTTAGAAACATGGCGGTGATCATGCGCAGGCGATTGTGCATCCAGCCAGTGGCCACTAGTTGGCGCATGGCCGCATCGACAATTGGATAGCCAGTACGGCCTTCACACCACGCTTGGAAGTCTTTGTCGTCGTCACGCCAATTGAGCTGTTTGGTGTGTTCTTGAAAAGGCTGGTGGCGGCAGACCTGGGGAAACCCTACCGCTACATGCTGATAAAACTCACGCCAAATAAGCTCATTTACCCAGGTGGTTAGCCCTGCATCGCCGTCGGCGAGGTGGCCACCATTTTCGCTCATCACTGCTTGAAGGCATTGGCGATAGGAGATCATACCTAGCGCCAGGTACGGCGAAAGCTCGCTGGTGCCGCGCACCTTCGGGAAGTCTCGCTGCTGCTTGTAGTGCCGTCCACGAAAGCGTAAAAAACGTTCGAGATTGTCACTAGCAGCGTCTTCCCCAGCGGGCCACAGGCGTTCATCAACCGGTTCGTTACCAAGAGATGGAAGCGCGGGGAGTAGGTCGCTATCAATCTCTAGCGGAGCTTGCACCCCCGGGGTGTCTCGTAAGGCAAGCTGCTCGGTCGTCACCTGTTTATGCCACGCTTTCGAAAACGGTGTAAATACGCCGTAATAATCGCCTTTTCCGGTCAATAAACTGCCGGGGGCGAAGGCAACCGCGTCATGGTGGCCCTGGGCGGTTATCCCTTCTCGTTGAAAAGCGTCAAGTACAGAATGATCGCGATGCTGCTCGTTCAGCGCGTATTCATAGTTAAAGTGGAGCTGGGTAATCTGGTGCTCGCGGGCAATATCCAGCAATACCTGGGCTGCTTCATCATAGTGATCGATATCGCGGTGCAAGAGTGGAATATTCAACCCGTTCAGCGACGTTTTTACCGCAGCAACACCTCGCCCCCAGAAGTCGAGTTTAGTTGCACCGTGGTCATGCTCTTGCCACTGAGCCACACTGCGCAAAAATACGGCCACAACGGGGCCTTTAGCAGCCGCGTCGGCAAGCGCAGAGTTATCGTGGATGCGTAAGTCGCTACGCAGCCAAACAAGCTGCAAATTCATGCTATGTCCTTACCCGCGGTAATTTAGATGACATCCGATAGCTCTGAAAACAGTTCTGAGAATAGCTCTGAAAACTGTTCTAAGAATAGTTCTGAGAACAGTTCTGAAAATAGCTCAAAGAATTCCTGATTCGCGCAGCAAAGGACGAAGCCTTGCAATGGCTTGCGGTAAGTCGTCGCCCAACATGTTTACAGGACCGTCACGCAGATCGTTTTCTCTTAATCTTGCGACTTCTCCGCACACCCCAATAGGAACATTGAGTGCTTCTGCTGCCTGAGGAAGCGCATGACTAATATAGTCGTCATCTTCCCGCTGGCCGCTGGAGAACAATACCATCGACGAATGTAGTCGGGTGACGGCTTGGGGAAGATCATCTAGGGCTAGGGAATGGTCAAACATTTGTACGCGATAGCCTTGCTCGCTGGCCAATAGCGCGCACATCAGAACCCATAGTGGGCCAGGATCATCAGGCATCGCGCTGAGTAGGATTAGCGGGCCGCGCGTTGCCTGATTGGCATAATGAAGGCGGATGCCTACCTGACTTCGAAAAAAAGCTTCAAAGGTACGACGTACAAGATCGTCAGGCCGGTCTGCCCATTTGGCTTCCAGTGCCAAAATAACGGGCTGCCAGAGTTCATTAATCGCAATGCTCAATGGATACAGCGCCAGACTCTCGTGGTACAGCGCTTCCAGCTTGGGAAGATCAATCGCTTCTATGGTGGTCTTCAGTAACTGCTGCTGACTTGCCCAGTCGCCAGAATCCGCCGTTGGCGTCTCTACCGTTTCAGGTTGATCCAGTAAATCGGCGACTTGGCTGACCGGAACACCGCGGTTCAGCCATTGTAAAATGCGTTCAATACGAGCGATGTCGTCTTGCGCGTATAAACGATGACCTTTCGGGGTGCGCTGTGGACGAATTAAACCGTAGCGACGCTCCCAGGCACGAAGAGTGACTGAGTTTACACCCGTTAAACGGGAAACTTCCCTAATCGGATAAAGCGGGGTGTCGGGTGGGTGGGTCGCCTTGTTGCTCATGGGCGCCATTGCCTCTTGGTTGCCTGCAAATAAGAGTGCAGGGATCTGTCAATAAGTGCCGTGGCGATTTTCAGCGCCTGACAGGCGTTTTGCCACATAATCGGGTCGTCATTAATCGTGTAGATAGCTGGGTGCTATTATAGCCATCTTTGTACAACTTGTGGCTTCTGGGTACAACCTTTCACGTATGCATGAAAGGTTAAGCATCATTTCCTGTTTTAGAATGACCGGCCTGTTAACGCTCTACCCAACTCATCGCCTGATAACCAAGCATCTTCGACGCGACTGCCCTTAAAGCTGTCGCCACAGAGTGCTAATCCACGTGTGCTGTATAAGTACGATTGATTACCCGCCTGTGCTGGCTGGGCGTAGCGCCAACGGTGCGCGCCAAGTTCAATGATGTTCGGCAAGTTTGTGTTACCGGGCAGCAGCGACACGAATGCTTCAAGCAATTGTTGGGCAACGCTTTCGCTGTCACTCTCAATATGGTCATCGCTCCAGTCCAGTTGAGCAAGTAAACTGATGCTTTCTGGCTGGTGCTCTCGCCCTGGCTTAGTGTGATTGCGTGATGCGAGACGAAGCACCGGATGCTGTGCGTGAACGGTGTGCCATGCCGATGCCACCTTCGCCATTGGCGGTAACGGCTGCTCAAAAATAACCCAGGCTGACCAACACCCTCGTTGGGGGTTTGCTTCACAAGCAGCTGCAAGCGTTGGTTCCCACTCTGCTAATAATGCATTGGCCTGAGGCGGCGGGGCGCTGATAACTACCATGTCGAAAGGCCCGTGTATTGTGCCGTGGTGGTCTTGAAGCTGCCAGCCAGCGACCGTTTTATTCAATGCAATTATGTGGGTTTCAAGCGTGATGGCGGCATTGGGCAAAGCATCAAGCGTGTCGGCTAAATGACGGGTTATTGAGCTCATGCGAGGTGTCCCGGTGTAGCGCAATTGATCGTCATCGTGTGTTTGCCAGCCGGATGCACTAGCCTGATAACGAGACGTGGGCCAAGTAGCAACACAGCCAGCACTTTGCCACTCGGCGACTTTATTAGCGAATCGATCATGCCGTACAGTAAACGCTTGTGCGCCTAGGTCTAGTGTCGCTAATGGACGACGTTTACTTGACATACGGCCGCCGGCGCCACGTGCTTTGTCAAATAACGATACCTTAACTCCCTGGCCAGCAAGCTGATGCCCGCAGGCAAGGCCAGACAGGCCTGCACCGATGATGGCGACTGAATGAGCATCGGAGAGCGTTAAAGGCACAGGCAATTGTTCAGGCATAGTCACTCGCGAGGGCTAATTGAATGTGTAATGATCAACGTGTAGCGTTTGTGTATAGATATCGTACAATAAATTGCTATGCAATGTTATTTTCAACAATTGCTGTTCCCAGCGACGCAGCTTAGCGCCGATGCGGACATAATCTACCCACTTTATTAGGCCATATTTGTTAGGCCATAGGAGACACCATGCGGGTATTGATCACCGGAGGTAGCGGCTTTGTTGGACAGCGACTCTGCCAACAACTCCTCACCCAAGGGCACGATGTTCAGGTGGTTTCCCGTGCACCACATCAGGTGCGTGGCCGGTTGCCGAAAGCCTGCGATATTCGTGATAGCGCCCAGGCATTTATGGATTCCCCGCCGGAAGTATTAATTAACCTTGCCGGTGAGTCGATTGCTGCAAAGCGCTGGAGCGCCAGTCAAAAAGAGACACTTATTCGCTCTCGCGTTGACAGTACTCAGCAACTGATTACGCTTTGTGAGCAGCTCGAAGCCAACGGTCAGGCATTACCGAGCGTAATGATCAGTGGCTCTGCTATGGGGTATTACGGTAATCAAGGCGATAAGATGGTAGATGAAACGACGTCGCCTCACGATGAGTTTGTCCATCGGCTTTGTGCCCAGTGGGAAGCGGCCGCTAAGCCGATTGAAGCGATGGGCGTTCGCTTAGCGATACTGCGAATCGGTTTGGTGCTTGAGGCGGGGGGCGGTACGCTACAGAAAATGCTGCCGCCGTTTAAACTTGGGCTGGGAGGGCGTTTCGGTAGTGGCGAACACTTCATGCCCTGGATTCATCGCGATGATCTCGTGGCGGCGATTATTTTTTTGATGAACGAATCGACGCTCTCAGGCGCGTTTAATGGCAGTGCCCCGCACCCAGTGACGAATGCTGAGTTTACAAAAACGTTGGCTAAGCAGCTCCACCGACCGGCCATTTTTCCCGTGCCTGCTTTTTTACTAAAAGCTGGCTTCGGAGAGATGTCGCAATTATTGCTGACGGGGGCAGATATGCGCCCTGCACGCCTGACCGAGGCCGGGTTTACTTTTCAGTATCCGACGCTCGATAAGGCGTTAGAGGCAATTCTTTAACTTTCCAACGTCAGTCGTTGGGGTCGACAGTGATGATCACCCGTACGGAATCAAGCCGTAAGCGGGTGTTCTCTATCGCATCACTAAGTGCTTGGCGCTCTTGTTTCAGTGCCTCAAGTTCTTCACTACGAACGGCTGGGTTGTGCTCTGCCAGAGCAGTCAAGCGGGCAAGCTCTGCATCCAACTGGGCCCGCATACGTGTTTCAGCGTTTTCTACGATGCTAGGCAGTTCACGTTCGGCTTCACCTTCCCCCTGAATAAGCAGTGCGCGAAGCTGGTCATGGCGGCTTTTGATTAAGTCCCGTGCCAGTGACTTGTTCACTTTCTGCAGATTTTTGCCAAGACCCGTGAAGGAGATTTTGCTGGTTAGGTTCGCGCCTGACTCATCGAGCAGAACGCGCACCGCTGTGGGTGGCAAGAACCGGTTGAGGTGAAGTGATTTAGGCGCAGGGCATTGGGTGCGGAACACCAGCTCGGCCATTAAGCGGCCGCTGGGAATAGCTGGATGGCGCAATAGTGCCAAGGCGGTGTTGCCCATTGTGCCATCTAAAATGCGCTCCATCATTTCGCGCAGCAATGGGTGTTCCCAAGAGAGTCGCTGAATATCGTCCCGCGCAAGCGCCAGTGAACGGCTGTAAGTAGCCGAAAAGCCCTCTTCACCCTTCACTAGCCCTGGTAGGCCGTCCAGCATGTGCTGACTGGGCTGTAAATAAAGCAGGCCATTGCCAATCTCTTGGCTGTCTACTCCAAAAATATCCAGTGCCCGTTCTACAAAGCGCGGCAACGCTGGGTCTTCATCCAACTCACGCACGGCATCAATCACCTGCTGAGCACGGGCAGGGCGGCAGGCGTTTAGTTCCAGTAGGCGGTTACGGCCAGCGTCCCGTTCAGCCAATTTGGCGGTGAACATTTCGCGGGTTTCGTCGATGATTTCATTGAGCATCTCATCGTCGAGTAACGCATCGGCCAGCGCATCGCCAAAGGCATCAAAGAGGTCGCTGCCAATGCCGTGAGGAGCGCTGAAGGCATCCATGCCTTCGTGGTACCAGCGCAGCAGGCGCTCGCCTGGGCTACCTGTGAAGGAGGGCACATGGAGTTCAATAGCGTGGCGCTGTCCTATCCTGTCGAGGCGGCCAATGCGCTGTTCTAATTGGTCGGGATGCTGGGGCATATCAAACATCACCAGATGGCGGCAGAACTGGAAATTGCGACCTTCTGAACCAATTTCAGAGCACACTAGCACTTGGCAGCCGTCTTCTTCATCAGCAAAGGCGGCAGCGGCGCGGTCACGCTCTACGAGTGATAACCCTTCGTGGAACACCGGCGCGTAATAACCACCTAGTACGCGCAGCCCTTCGGCAAGCCCTTCAGCGGTTTCTCGATGGTGAGCAATGATCAGTACTTTGTCGTTGGCGAAGCCGCTTTCGCTATCGTCGCTTAGCTTTTCCAGCAGCCAGTTTACCCGTGGGTCGATATGCCACCAGGATTCGGTGTTCAGTGGGTCGTTGCTGAGCTCGCGGTACATTGTGTCTGGATAGATCAGCACGTCCGGGTGATCCATGCCCGTTTCAATCAGTAACTCATCCAGGTAATCGTCATCGCGTTCCAAGCGACGCAGTACGCGCCGATAGGCCGAGGGGAGTTCCAGCTGGGCTAGATGCAAGCGACGTTCCGGAAAACCACCCACATGCCGGCGACTGTTGCGGAACATGACGCGCCCCGTACCGTGACGATCAAGCAGCGCATCGCGCAACTGCGCGCGAGCAGCATCTTGCTGTTCGGCACTCGCTTCTGGGTTGCACAAGGTTGCTAGCAACGCTTGGCTGTCGCGGTCATCTGCCACATTATCGACGCGTTCACGCGCTTCAGCGGTCGTGGGTAGCTCATCCAAGGCATCAATAGCGCGGGCGACGGCAATGTAATGATGTTCTTCGTCTTTAAAGCGTTCGATGTCGTGGTAGCGTTCGGCATCCAGCAAGCGAAGACGGGCGAAATGGCTCTCAACTCCCATCTGCTCTGGCGTGGCAGTTAACAGCAGTAAGCCAGGAATGTCAGCGGAAAGCTGCTCGACACACTGATAGCCCGGACCGCTGCCGTCAGGGCTCCAGTCGAGATGATGAGCTTCATCGACGATAAGCAGATCAAAGTGGCTGGCCAGCGCTTGCTCTTGGCGGTGAGTGTTGGCAAATAGCCAACCCTGGCTGGCCAATACGATTTGGGCACTTTCAAACGGGTTGGCGTTGCCGTGGGCTAGACTTTGCTGCTCATCCAGCAAGCTTACCTTGAGCGAAAAGCGGCGCAAAAGCTCTACTAGCCATTGGTGGGTCAGGCTGTCGGGTACCAGAATCAGTGCCCGTTCTGCTCGGCCAGCCAGTAGCAGGCGGTGCAGAATCAGCCCTGCCTCAATCGTTTTACCTAGCCCAACTTCGTCCGCAAGCAGGACGCGCGGCGCATGGCGGCCTGCTACTTCGTCAGCGATGTAAAGCTGATGAGGGATCAGGTCGATACGCGGCCCAGCAAAACCCAGAGCGCTGTGCTGTTCAATGCGCTGATAGTGGTGCAGCGTGCGAAAGCGCAGGTCGAACCAGTCGTTGCGGTCAACCTGGCCGGTGAGCAGCCGGTCACGAGCTTGATCAAACTGCATAGTGTCGGCGAGCTTAGCCTCAGATAGTTCACGAGGGTTACCCTCACTATCTTCGCCAATGTAAGTAATTAAGCCGCTGGTCTCTTTGCTATCGTCCACGATCATCTGCCAGCCATCCGCAGAGATCACGCGGTCACCGCTGCCAAACATGACGCGGGTTAAGGGGGCTTGGCGGGTGTTATACGTTCGGGTTTCCTGGCTGGCACTGAACAAAATGGTAACGCTACGGGCGTCGCAGTTAAGCACGGTGCCGAGTCCAAGCTCAGCTTCGCCGTCGCTAATCCAGCGCTGGCCGGGAGAAAAATCGCTCATGATGCCTCGAGGAAGTCTACAGGAACAGGTTGTATGCCACCGGGGCAGGTATCCGGTGGCAACAGGGCGGAGGATTCTAACGCAAAGGAGCGGGGGGATTAAGGTCTATCGTGGTCAATCTTTTAACCAGCGTTCCAGGTGGGCGCGGGTTAACTCACCGACGTGAACATCCAACGTGTTGCCCTGACGATCAAAAAGCACGGTGGTGGGTAGGCCTGGGGCCTGAAATTGCGCCATTAGCGTTTGGCTTGGGTCGCGCAGTGCGTAGCGAAAATCCAGTGTTTGCGCGTCTAAATAGCGCACGATGGGTAGTAAGTCTTCCCCTTGATTGGCGACCACCACGCTGACACCCTCGCGCTGCGCCGCCTCTTCAAGCAGCGGCATTTCCCGCAGGCAGGGCGGGCACCAGGTCGCCCATAGATTAACGATAATAAGATCGCCGCTGTCGGCCAGCGAAGGTAGATACACCGGGTTGCCATCTACATCGTCGAGGGTTACCTCTGGCAATGCATCAATGGCAAAGTCATTGCCTAACGGGGCAAGCGTGATTAAGACCAGCCACAGGCTGGCCGTGCCGACCAACATGGCAAGACCGCCAATGAGCGCCAACAGCCGTGCGCGCAGCGCCCAGGCTGTCCAAATCAACCCCGCAACTAAGCCCCCCAGCGCATTGTAGCCGGGCTGCCATACCTTGAGCGCCTCTAGGGGTTGCGCACTGTAGCTTTCCCAATTAAGTGCTACAAACACCATCCGGGCCGCTACCAGCCATACCACCAGCAGCCCATTGAACCAACGCCCATGCTGTGAGGAGGTTAGTCCCAGCAGGTAGCGACTAGCCAATAACAACAATAGTGCGCAGGCTAAGGCATACAGCCTAGGGGTGGAGATAAGCAGTGGGCCAATGGCAATCGCATTCATAATTTTTCCGTTAAGCAGGTAAACTGGTGAACCATACCACGCACGTTAAAAATTACGGAGATGTCTATGCCACAACCCGCTTTCGACATGCTGCGGGCGCTGGCCATTGGGTCACAGGCGCTGGGTTTAATACTGATCATTACGTTGGAAACCGTGATGGGCGATGCTGCCCGTCCTTGGCAGGGAGCAGTGCTGGCCGCCATGGTTGCATCGGCGCTGGTGATTGCGCTGGTTCGGCTATACCGAAATAAGCGCTACCAAAAGCAGCTTGCGGAGCGCCAGCGGAATGCTGCCGAAGAAAGCGAACGTTAGAAAGCGTTGCTTGTGTTTTTGGCGTTACGGTTCCAGATTAAGAGAAGCCCCGTGCTGGACAGTCGGGGCACTTAACATACTGGGAGCGACCAATAATATGATTAATAAGCGCACATTAGCCACCGCCGTTGCGGCCTCATCACTCGCGTTAGCGGGCATGGCCCAGGCAGAGGTCAAAGTTGGCTTCTTGGGCGGTTTTACCGGTGGAATTGAAAGTCTAACGCCACCTATTTTTGCGGGTGCTCAGCTTGCCGTAGCACAGGTGAACGAACAGGGTGGTATTTTGGGTGGACAAACGCTAGAAATGCCGTCCGGGGATACAACCTGTTCGGATGCCTCTGCTGCGTCTAACGCCGCAGATCGCATGGTGAACTCTGAGCAAGTCACCGCGATTGTCGGCGCTTTGTGTACAGGGGCGACGATTGCTGCTGCGAACAACGCAGCGATTCCAGGGGGAGTATTGATGGTCTCGCCGGCGTCAACGGCTCCCGCGGTTTCTGAGTTGGACGACAACGACTTGGTTTTCCGTACTGTGCCGTCGGATGCCTTCCAAGGCGAAATGCTTGCCAAGCTATTGCTTGATAAAGGCATCGACTTTGTTGCGGTGACTTACGTTAACAACGACTATGGTCGTGGCTTGTCGGATGCCTTTAGTGATGCGTTTGAAGCGGGCGGTGGCGAAATAGCAGAAAACCTCGCCCATGAAGACAACCGTGCCGACTACCGTTCCGAGCTTGGCTCACTTTCTGTGAGCGGTGCTGACACGCTGGTTGTGCTGGCCTATGCTGATACCTCTGGCCAAACGGTACTACGCCAAGCCTATGAAGGCGGCATGTTTACCCAGTATGTGGGTGCCGATGGCATGGTGGGCGATAGTCTAGTAGAAGCGATTGGTGCTGACATACTGGATGGCATGATCGCGACGCGCCCCGGTAGCCCTGATCTGCCTGGCACGGATATATTCACCGAAGCGGCTGAAGCTGCTGACATTGATCCCAGCGCGGTATTCGCAGCCCAGGCGTATGACGCGGCGTTTCTAGTGGCGTTGGCCATTGAACAAAACGGCAGTGCCGAGCGCGAGGGACTTTCTGAAGCGCTCCGCAGTGTTTCTAGTGCTCCAGGTGAAGTGATACTGCCAGGTGAGTGGGAGAAAGCGGTCGAGTTAATCGCGGCAGGTACTGAGATTAACTACGAAGGCGCCTCTGGCTCTCATGAGTTTGATGAAAACGGCGATGTACCAGGCGTTGTTGTGGAAATGGTGGTAGAAGATGGCTCTTTCACTAGCAAAGGCCTGGTTGAACTTTAGTCGAAATAGCGATGATTAAGTGTTAACCAAAACGCCCCAAGCGATCAAATTGAGCCTGGGGCGTTTTCGGTTGGGATCGATGGAGCATTTTTAGCCGTGGGTTTTGATTTTCTCAGGCAGCAGGCCTTTGGGGGCGAAGCGCAGTACCAGGGTGATCAGCATGCCAATCACCAGAACTCTAGCTTGTAGTGCTCTGCTATCCATATTGTTAGGTGCATCCCAGCCAAAGACACCCTCACCAAACGCAACGGCTAGTTGCATTAAAAATAGCGCCAACGGTTCCGACATAATCCAAATAATGTAAACCGCCACGGCACCAAAGATAGTGCCAAGGTTATTACCTGGGCCACCCAAAATCACCATTACCAGCACCAGGAAGGTGTGGTTGAGAGGCAAGTAGCCTTGTGGGTCAAACAGGCTGTTAAAGGTGCCTAGCATACCGCCGCCAAGGCCCATCAAGATGCAACCTAATACAAAAATCTCCAGGCGCCGCTTATTGATATCTTTGCCCATCGCCGCTGACGAGACTTCGTTATCACGAATCGCACGAATCATTCTTCCCCAAGGAGCGTGGTAAGCCCGGTGGAGTAGAAAGAAAACCACCGCTATGACGACCGCCGTTACCGAGAGGTAAATCGCCCGGGAAAGCGTAAAGCCAATGTCAGCCGGGCCGGGGGTGGGCCAGGGAAGTGGTGATACTGTGGCAGTTCCGCGGGTCAGCCAGTCGGAGTTTTTCAAAAACGCTTTGATGATTTCAGCGATACCCAACGTGGCAATGGCAAGATAGTCGCTGCGCAGGCCAAGGCAAACATGGCCAATAAAATAGCCAACACCGCCAGCCAGTGCGCCACCTACCACCCAGCCTACCCAGGCAGGTAAGCCAAAACCGCCAATAAAGCCCGCCTGAGACTGTATTTGACTGGTCACATCGCGAAGCAGGCTGATAACAACTAAATAGAGCACGACACCGATGACGATAGCGAGCACGGTGCGGAGCTTTTTCGGCACACCGAACCGGTCAAGCTTCGTGGCACCCACGACAATCAGGGTTGCCGCAATGCCATAAAGCAGCACTTTGCCAAGTTCGCCTGGAAGCTCAGTACCCCAGAATGCATCATTCACCGGAACACTAAACAGCATGGCGCAAAAGCCACCCAGCGCGACAAATCCCATGACACCCGCGTTAAACTGCCCGGCATAGCCCCACTGAATTGTTAGGCCCAGAGCAAGAATGGCGTAACAAGCGGCCTCTACCAGCATGCGGGTGCTGTATGCTGCGCCCATGATAGCGTAAACCGCTAGCACAGCGGCTAACAGCGCGCCGAAGAGCACTAGTTCACGTAACGGAAAGCGCCGCTCAGGAGTGGCATCGTTAGGCGTGTAGTCAGGATTACGGTTTTTTGTGGAATGGCTCATTAGATCACCTTGCCTTTAAACAGGCCGGTAGGGCGCCACACTAAGATGGCCACCAAAATAAAGAACGGCACCACAATCTTGTACTCAGTGCCCACAAAGGCCAGATTGGAGGGAAGCTCCAGCCAAGTAGGCAGGCTGTCGCGGAAGGGGCGCAAGAGAACATTCCAGTTAAATACCGCTAGGGTTTCTGCAAAGCCGACGACAAACCCCCCAGCAATGGCACCGTATGGATGGCCTACGCCACCGACAATGGCTGCTGCGAAGATAGGCAGTAGCAGGAAGAAGCTCAAGTCAGGTTTAAACGTCACGTCCAGTGACAGTAGGGTGCCAGCAATGGCCGCGAGGGCACCCGCAATCACCCAGGTGACAGCGACAATGGTGTTGGTGTTAATGCCGGATGCCTGGGCAAGTTCGGGGTTGTCGGACATGGCGCGCATTGCTTTGCCTAACCGCGAGCGATTTAGAAACAGATGTAGGGCGACCACGGCCACTAGCGTAATCACAAACAGATAAATCTGTGGTTCGGTAATGACGATAGGTGCCCTAACCCCTTCGAAAGGCAATGCGATGCGGAAAATTTCTTTGCGGTCATCGACATATAAACTTTGACCGCCGGTGCCGGAAAATAGCCGAATAAGCCCTTGGAGCATAAGTGTCACGCCCAGTGAGCCAATCACCATCACGATAGGCTTGACGCCATGGGCACGCAGCGGCTTATAAAACGCCTTATCAATACCCACTGCCAACGCTGCGGTAAGCAGCATCGCTAACGGCAGCATGACGAGTGCCGTCGGTACGCCAATACTGGCACCTACCGCTGGGAAAGCGGTAGTCAGCAGCAGTACCATGAAAGCACCAAATGTCATGATGTCGGCATGGGCAAAGTGGGCAAAGCGCATAATGCTAAAAATCAACGTGACACCAATAGCACCAATGGCATAAATAGAGCCAGTGACGCTACCTGCAATCACTACGTTATTGATAAAAAAGACCAGTTCGTTCACACGTTTCTCCCCCGGGCTAGCCGCCCAAAAAGCTTTTGGCGACGTCAGGGTCAGCTAGTAACGCAGCCCCGGTATCTGTAAAGCGGTTTTGTCCTGCCGCCAGCACAAAGCCTTTATCGGCAATGGCTAAGGCCTGCTTAGCATTCTGTTCCACCATCAAAATACCTACGCCTGCGGCGTTAATTTTCTTAACCCGATCAAAAATTTCGTTCATGTAAAGCGGCGACAAGCCTGCTGTTGGCTCATCCAGCAGCAGTAGAGTGGGCTCGGCCATTAGTGCCCGGCCCATGGCGACCATTTGGCGCTGACCGCCGGAAAGCTCACCTGCTGGCTGGTGGCGCTTTTCAACCAGCGGCGGGAAAAAGTCGTAAACTTGCGCCAGCATGCGCTTGACGTTTTGGGGTTTAAGATAGGCACCCATCTCCAGGTTTTCTTTAACCGTCAGGCTGGGAAAAACATTTTTCTCCTGAGGTACAAAGCCCATGCCACGTTCAACTAACTGGTTCGGAGGCAAGTTATGGATTGGCTGACCGTTAAGCAAAATCTCGCCCTGATTAACGTTTAATAGCCCAAACACGGCCTTTAGCATAGTGGATTTGCCAGCACCGTTAGGGCCAACAATGACACCGACTTCATCGGCATACAGAGTCATATTGACTCCGTTCAGGATATTCATACTGCCATAGCCGCCGTGCACATCGCGTGCCTCGAGCAGTGGCTGGGAAGATGACGGTGTGGATGGCATAAACGCGTCTCGGCTGGGTCGCACTGGGGTGGCCAATGGCGACCATGTTGTTGTGGCTATTTTTTAGGTTTCAGGCACTGTGTTGTCAGGCGGCATCCGTGCCGAAATACGCCTCGATAACGGCCGGGTTGTTTTGTATTTCTTCAATTGAACCTTCAACCATGACGCTGCCTTGGGCCAGCACAATCACCGGGTCGCATAGCCGCGAAATCATATCCATATCGTGCTCAATTACCAGAAAGGTATAGCCCATTTCACGATTTAAACGCTCAATGTTGCCCATTAAGTCGCCAAGTAGCGTTCGGTTTACGCCGGCGGCAATTTCATCTAATAACACCACTTTGGCATCGGTCATCATGGTGCGGCCAAGTTCGAGCAGTTTTTTCTGGCCACCCGATAAGTTGCCCGCAAGCTCGTTTCGTACGTGGTACAAGCCAACAAACTCAATCACTTCTAGTGCACGGTGGCGTACCTCAGCCTCTTGTCTGCGCACCAGGGCTGGCTTAAACCAAGTATTAAACAGACGTTCCCCAGCTTGATTGGGAGGCACCATCATCAGGTTTTCCAGTGCGCTCATCTGGCTGAATTCGTGGGCGATTTGGAAGGTGCGCAGTAAGCCTTTGTGAAAGCGTTGATCGGCGCTTAGCGAGGTAATGTCTTCGCCATCCAATAGAATACGGCCGTTATCTGGCGTAAGTGCACCCGCAATTAGGTTGAAGAGAGTGGATTTCCCCGCCCCGTTGGGGCCTATCATGCCGGTAATAGAGCCTTTTTCAACACGGATTGAGCAGTCATTAATAACGTGCAGCCCGCCGAAAGCTTTGTTGACGTGTTGTACTTCGATAAGGGGAGTCATCGTGTCCTCGCGACGCAGGCGGCCTACAGGCCGCCTGCGTTATTAGAATTATATTAGGCAGCAGATTTACGCAGCCGCTGACCCAAGGCAAATGCACCCACAATTAACACTGCGCCGAGGGTTGGGATTACGTAGCCTTCCACCTGGGGAATGGTGCGTAAAAATACGAACGACACGGCAGCAGGGCCAACAAAACGCACCAGAATCCGCCAGGTTTTAAACCAGGTAATGTTGGTGCCAAGCTCTTTCATGACCTCGCTTTGGGTCAGTGCCCAACCTGCGAACAGCGCGATCAACAGCCCGCCCAGAGGCATAAAGATATTGGTCAACAGTTCAATGAACTCAAAAGCGCTGCGGCCAAATAGGGCGTGGAAAATTGTCCCTTCGGCCCATACGTTGAAGCTCACCACTGTCAGTAAGCCCATTGCCCAAGCTGCAATGACCATAATAGTGACGGCTTGGGGGCGGGTCATATCAAAACGCTCAACCAGAAAGGCTGCGACTGGTTCTATCAACGAAATAGACGAGCTAACCGCTGCCCCTAGCACCAGAATAAAGAATACCCCGCCCACCAATGCACCAAACGGCATGTCGGCAAACGCTAGCGGCAGAGTGACAAACATAAGGCCAGGGCCTTGGCCGGTTTCGAGCCCCGCGCCAAATACCAGGGAGAAAATTGCCAGCCCTGCCACCATGGCAACGGCGGTATCTACAAATGCAACGGCGATAGCGGTACGGGTTAGTGAGGCTTCGCTAGACATATAGGCCCCGTAGGCCATGATAGCGCCCATTCCAAGGCTCAGGGTGAAGAAGGATTGCCCCATCGCATGTAACCAACCTTCTAAGCTGAGATCGGCAATATTGAAGGTAAACAGGAAGCGTGCTGCTGCTCTTACGTCGCCATTAATGATGCCGTAGATAAGCACCACGATCAGAATAACAAACAGCGCTGGCATCATAATGCGCAGCCCTGATTCAATTCCTTTGTGAATGCCCATGGCGACAATTAATGCGGAGAAAGCGATAAACAGCGTGTGATAAAGCGTCATCAGGCCCGGAGATGCTAGCAGCGCATCAAAGCCAGCGCTTATCGTTTGCGCATCGGCACCGACTAAGGAGCCGGTTAGCATCAACCATGTGTAGTGCAGCGCCCAGCCAGCAATGACCGAATAAAAACTTAAAATCAAAAAGGCGGAAGCAGCGCCCAACCAACCAATAGATTCCCAGGCACGGGAAGTCTTATGGGTTTTAGTTAAGTGTCGCATACCCATAATAGGACTTTGACGACTGGTTCGCCCAAGCATTGTTTCAGCAATCAGAATGGGAATGCCAACGGCAAAAATAGTGAGCGCATAAACTAATATAAATGCGCCGCCGCCGTTTTCTCCAGTGAGATAGGGAAAGCGCCAGAGGTTGCCCAAGCCAACCGCTGAGCCAACCGCCGCTAGCAAAAATGTGCCTTTGTGAGTCCAGACGTTATGACCGCTCATGTGGAGGAGTGTCCATGTCGTGGTGCAAGGATTGGGGTAAATATCCAAACACCTGTATGAATTGTAGGTTGCCAATAGCCTGAGGGCGAACTGATAGTAGCGATACTCTGCGATAGAACGCCTACGCTTTCCAGCCTGCTAGCGTTAAGGCTGCGTTTATGAAGCGGCTTGGCGTGTGGCGCGGGACGTGAGGGGGATACAGTGCCAGGAAATGAGCTGAGGACGTTCGTTGTCAAAAGCCATAAAAAAGAAGCCCGCTCAATGGCGGGCTTCTGAGGACTTGCCTAACAAAGGTTTACTTCTTGCTAGAACGCTTACGCTCGTTTTCAGTCAGGTGCTTCTTACGCAGGCGAATATGGCTAGGTGTCACTTCTACCAGTTCATCGGAATCCAAGAATTCGATGGCTTGCTCAAGAGTGAACTTGATCGGCGGCGTTAACACGATGTTTTCATCGTTACCTGTTGAACGCATGTTATCGAGCTTCTTGCCTTTGGTCGGGTTAACGACCATGTCGTTGGCACGATTATTAATACCAATCAGCATGCCTTCGTAGACTTCAGTGGCGTGATCGATAATCAACTTGCCGCGTTCTTGCAGAGCGTAAAGCGCATAAGCAAGCGCCTTGCCGCCAACCATGGAGACCAACACACCATTGCGCCGCTCGATTGAAGCATCAGGCTTTAGCGGACCGTAGTGATCAAAGCGGCTGGTCAGAATGCCGGTGCCGGAGGTCAAGGTTAAGAACTGACCACGGAAGCCAATCAAGCCACGTGCCGGAATGATAAAGTCCAAACGAACACGACCCTTACCATCGGGGTTCATGTTGGTCATCTCGCCCTTGCGGTAGCCAAGCTCTTCCATGATCGAGCCTTGATGCTGCTCTTCACAGTCGATGATGACTTCTTCGTAAGGTTCCTGCTTAACGCCGTCGATTTCTTTAATGATAACTTCTGGGCGACCCACCGCCAGCTCAAAGCCTTCACGACGCATGGTTTCAATCAGTACTGACAGGTGAAGTTCACCACGGCCAGATACTTTAAACTTCTCAGGTGTTTCGCCCTGCTCCACGCGAAGTGCCACGTTGTGGATCAGTTCTTGCTCCAGACGATCTTTAATGTTGCGGCTGGTGACGAACTTGCCTTCTTTGCCGGCGAACGGTGAGTCATTGACCTGGAACGTCATCGAAACGGTCGGTTCATCAACTGATAGCGGCGGTAAAGCCTCAATGGCGGCTGGATCACACAGCGTGTCAGAGATCGCTAGGTCTTCAATGCCGGTAACACAGACGATATCACCTGCGGTAGCTTCCGTTGTTTGGACGCGCTCAAGACCCATGTGGGTCATGACTTGGCCGATCTTACCCTTACGGGTAGAACCATCAACGCTGATTACCGAAATTTGCTGGTTAGGCTTCACTGAGCCACGCTTGATACGACCAAGGCCAATAACGCCCACGTAGCTGTTGTAATCCAGTGCGGAGATTTGCATCTGGAATGGGCCATCGATCTCAACCGCAGGCGGTTCAACGATATCAACAATCGCCTGGAACATAGGGTCCATGTTGTCGGCCAGCTCATCGGGGTCCATGCCAGCAATGCCGTTTAACGCTGAACAGTAGATGATTGGGAAGTCAAGCTGGTCGTCGGAGGCGCCCAGATTATCAAACAGATCAAATATCTGGTCGATAACCCAATCAGGGCGAGCGCCGGGGCGGTCAATTTTATTAACGACCACAATCGGCTTCAGGCCCTGGGCGAATGCTTTCTGGGTAACGAAGCGCGTCTGCGGCATAGGGCCGTCAACGGCGTCTACCAGAAGCAGTACCGAGTCCACCATGGACATAACCCGCTCAACCTCGCCGCCAAAATCGGCGTGACCGGGGGTGTCCACGATGTTGATATGGTAATCCTCACCGTTGCCATCTTGCCATTGTATAGCAGTGTTTTTGGCCAGGATGGTAATGCCACGCTCTTTTTCCTGGTCATTGGAGTCCATGATGCGCTCTTGGCCTTCGGCCTTTCGGTCGAGCGTTCCAGACTGGCTTAATAGCTTGTCTACCAAGGTAGTTTTACCGTGGTCAACGTGGGCGATGATGGCAATGTTGCGAAGATTCTCGATCACGACGCGATCCTGCTAGAAAAATAGGGCGGCATTATAGGGTCTGGGGGCGGGTCACTACCAGCACTGTCTTAAATAAAGGTGCAAGTCAATAACCTAAACGCTGCAGTTTTCGCTTCTGCGGTGCTTCCGTTAAGATAGGCGTTTTCCCAGTTGGGGCAAGCACATGACCATCGGTAACCTGATGCGTTTGTTAAGTGATGGCGAGGTTCATTCCGGTGAGCAACTAGGCGAAGCGCTTGGCGTTTCCCGGGCCGCCGTATGGAAACAGCTAAAAAAATTAGACGCACTGGGCGTTGAGCTGGTGGCTGTCAAAGGTCGAGGTTATCGTCTTGCCTATCCGTTAGAGCCTCTTGAGGGAGCAAAAATTGTAGAGCGCTTGCCAGCAAATGCTCGCCATCTCTTAACCCGACTATTTATTGAAGACCAACTGCCGTCTAGCAATGAATATGTGCGTGAGCGCTTTGTTCAGGGGGCAGGGCACGGCGAGGTATGTTTTGTCGAACTACAGACCGCAGGTCGTGGCCGTCGTGGGCGAATATGGTCTACCCCATGGGGACAAAGCTTGATGCTTTCACTTGGATGGCGTTTTGAGTCTGGCGTTAACGCCTTGGAAGGATTGAGCTTAGCGGTAGGTGTGGTAGTGGCTCAAGTGCTCGAGCAGTACGGGGTTTCACCAAAATTAAAATGGCCAAACGATATTTTGTTAGCTGAAAAAGACAGTGAGCTTGGCAAATTGGCTGGCATTTTGATTGAAGTCACTGGGGACGCAGCAGGTCCCTGTGAGGTGGTTATCGGCATCGGTATGAATCTGTCGCTACCCGATAGCCTGCGTGCCACTATTGATCAGCCTGTGGCAGCGTTGTTTGATGCTAAATCGGGCCTTTCGCGAAATCAGCTAGCCGCTGATATGGTAGCTGGCTTGCTGGATATGCTGGCGGATTTCGAACGTGAAGGGTTTGTCCCTTGGCGAGACCAATGGAATGACCGTCACGCCTACGCAGGGTTGCCGATCCGTATTATTCAGGGTGAGCGAACAAGTGATGCAGTGGCTGGAAAAGTAGATGAGAGTGGTAATCTATGGGTTACCGAAAATGATCACTCGCGACGCCTGTCGGGCGGTGAGATCAGTGTACGCAGGCGCCTATGATTTTGGATTTGGATATCGGCAATACGCTTTCGAAATGGCGGTTAAAAGATGCCGAAAGTAGCGAAATACGTTCACGAGGTGCTGTGTGGACACGGGAGGAGTGGCGACCAGGGGCAGATATTCCGAATCTTGACGTAGTAGAAGCGGTGCGCATTTCTAGTGTCGCTAGAGCTGCCGTGCTAGAGGAAACCGTAGCGTTGCTGCGTCGCCAAGTGCGTCAGGTATATGTAGCGCGTTCTACGGTTGAAGCGTTAGGTGTGGTTAATGGCTATGAGGAGCCAGGGCGATTGGGCGTGGACCGCTGGATGGGCGCGCTGGCAGGCTATCAGTTGGCGGGAGGCTGCTGCGCAGTCGATTGCGGTAGTGCAATCACTATTGATTTTGTGTTGCCTGGCGGTGTTCATCTTGGTGGATTTATCGTGCCAGGGCTACGATTGATGAAAGAGAGCCTCAAATTAGGCACTAGAAATGTAGCGATTGATCCCGAAAGTGAAACTGATGCGTTATTGGAACCGGGGCGGCGTACGGTAGATGCTGTTAATCATGGTATCTACATGGCGGCGGTCAGTGCGATTAATCGAATTTACAGCGAGGTATGCGATCAGCAGGGGATCGCGTTGCCGGTGCTATTGACCGGTGGTGATGCCAGGGTGATTTCGCGCGGTGTTCAAGTGCCCCATGCGGTATGGCCGGATATGGTGTACGGGGGATTGGAAGCCAGTTTTCCGCTGACCTTTGCTGAGCGCGCTGGAAAAATGTCAGGGGCTCCTGGAGTGCTTGAGCCGGTTTCGTTAGAAAAAATCCGTGCAAGCCTTGCATTCTCAATGCTGCTTTGACAAAATGCAGCGCGTTCCAAGGCGTAAGTCACGTTAGGTGGCAGCGCTTAAGCTTTGAAAAGCAAACAAACTTCGATATATGAAAGGTTTGTAGGCTTGACACAGTCTTGGAGGCTGGCATAATGTGCCGCCACAGCTGGAGAGGTTCCCGAGTGGCCAAAGGGAGCAGACTGTAAATCTGCCGCGAAAGCTTCGAAGGTTCGAATCCTTCCCTCTCCACCAGTTTTTATCGAGCAATGAGCTGTTCATTGCTTGGGAATGAAAGGCCGGTAAGCGGGCTTAGATACAGAATCTCGTACACTGGATTGTCATTCTAAAGGCAAGTTCAGCGGGCGTAGTTCAATGGTAGAACCTCAGCCTTCCAAGCTGATGGTGCGGGTTCGATTCCCGCCGCCCGCTCCAGTTTGATGTATTCAGCTCATGTAGCTCAGGGGTAGAGCACACCCTTGGTAAGGGTGAGGTCGACGGTTCAATTCCGTCCATGAGCTCCATATTGCATAAAAGCGAGCAGCGCTCGCTTTTTTTGTTTTCACTTGTCAGTTTTGATGGGTGCTAAGGGTTGTCATACGGGATGTTTTTCGCTAATATGACGCCCGCTGTTGTGCACGTGCTTATTCATTCGTGCGCAAGACGATACAGGCCAGTAGCTCAATTGGCAGAGCAGCGGTCTCCAAAACCGCAGGTTGGGGGTTCGATTCCCTCCTGGCCTGCCAACCTTCCCCAGGTTGGTATGTCTTTTCTAGAATTCCTTTGTCGCTCGCTGCACCCTTGGGAGTCTCGTTTTTATGAAGCCTAGTTCCGTAAAACATGGCGAAGAGGTGCAACAGTCGCGCCATGACGGGCTCAAGTGGGCGGCGGTTGTGGCGCTGCTTGTTGTTGCAGTTGTTGGTAATACCTATCTCGCTGATATTGGCCTGCTCTACCGCGTATTGGGTGTGGTGGTGTTGTGTGCGATTGCGGGTCTGATCGCGCTGACCACTGCTAAAGGTCGCGATTTAGTAGAGCTTGCCGTAAGCGCCAAGAAAGAGATACAGCGCGTTGTATGGCCGACTCGACCCGAGACTATTCAGACCACGGCCATCGTGCTGGCGGCAGTAGTAGTGGTGGGGTTGATGTTATGGTTGATTGATACTCTTCTTGGCTGGGCGATGTCCGGCGTCATTGGTTAGGAGCTTTCATGTCCAAACGTTGGTATGTCGTCCACGCTTATTCCGGCTTTGAAAAGCATGTCATGCGGTCGCTTGTCGAGCGCGTGAAGATGTATGGCATGGAAGATCGCTTTGGCGAAATTCTGGTGCCGACGGAAGAAGTAGTGGAAGTGCGTGACGGTAAACGCCGTAAAAGTGAGCGTAAGTTTTATCCAGGTTACGTATTAGTCGAAATGGAAATGGCTGATGAAACGTGGCATCTCGTCAATGAAACGCCTCGTGTAATGGGCTTCATTGGTGGCACGAAAGAAAAGCCTGCGCCAATCACATCGCGTGAAGCAGATGCTATTTTGCGTCGCGTGAAAGACGGTACCGACAAGCCGCGGCCTAAAACCATGTTCGAGCCGGGTCAGTCGGTACGCGTTGTTGATGGCCCATTTGCTGACTTCAACGGTGTTGTTGAGGAAGTAAATTACGACAAGAGTCGTTTACAGGTCAGTGTACTGATCTTTGGGCGAGCAACGCCTGTGGAGCTTGAATTCTCTCAGGTAGAAAAAGAGTAAACTAATTAAGAGGTGGGATGGTGTGTATATCACGCCATCCCTGCATTATATGAAGCAGTTAATCACTGCTTTGTACGCACCGGGGAGCCGTAAGGCGCTATCACCCAACGGGAGTATCTAGCATGGCCAAGAAAGTACAGGCTTACATCAAGCTGCAGGTTGCTGCAGGCAAAGCCAATCCAAGTCCGCCCGTCGGCCCTGCGTTGGGTCAGCACGGCGTGAATATCATGGAATTTTGTAAGGCGTTTAACGCAGCTACTCAAGAGATTGAGCCTGGTCTGCCGACGCCAGTCGTGATCACTGTCTACTCTGATCGTAGCTTTACGTTCGTCACCAAGACGCCGCCTGCTGCCGTACTGCTTAAAAAAGCAGCGGGTATAAAGTCTGGCTCTGGTGAGCCGAACAAAAAGAAAGTTGGTACTGTGACGCGTGAGCAGCTCGAAGAGATCGCTAAAACTAAAGAGCCAGATATGACGGCTTCTGATCTCGATGCCGCGGTGCGCACCATCGCTGGCAGCGCTCGTAGCATGGGCCTAAACGTGGAGGGTCTTTGATCATGGCTAAACTAACTAAGCGCGCGAAAGTCATTCGCGAGAAAGTGGACCCGAACAAAGCTTACTCCCTTGAAGAAGCGGTTGCGCTGCTTGCTGAGCTGTCTACCGTTAAATTCAATGAATCTTTGGATGTAGCGATTAACCTCGGTGTCGATCCGCGTAAATCAGACCAGGTTGTACGTGGTGCTACTGTTATGCCTAACGGCACCGGCAAAGACGTACGCGTAGCAGTCTTTACCCAGGGTGCTAACGCCGATGCTGCTAAAGAAGCTGGCGCTGACATCGTTGGTATGGAAGATTTGGCTGAGCAAGTCAAAAAAGGCGTCATGGATTTTGACGTTGTAATCGCCTCTCCGGACGCTATGCGCGTGGTTGGTCAGCTGGGTCAGATTCTTGGTCCACGTGGCTTAATGCCAAATCCGAAAGTTGGCACCGTTACACCAGACGTTGCCACTGCGGTTAAAAATGCTAAAGCAGGTCAGGTGCGTTTCCGTACCGACAAAAATGGTATTATCCACACAACGCTGGGCAAGGCTGATTTTGAAGTATCCGCTGTTCTGGGTAACCTAGAAGCATTGGTCGCTGACCTTAAGAGACTTAAGCCTAGCTCCTCTAAAGGCATCTACGTTAAGAAAGTCACTCTGTCCACTACGATGGGCCCTGGTTTGACTATCGACCACTCTGCGTTTGTATAAGCAGGTACTTGAAAGCTTCAAGTAGTAGTTGATCAAGCAAGAACTGATCAAGCAAGAACCGAGCAAGAACTTTGCGGTCCCCTGAAAATGCGTAAGCCAATCAGGGCATCGTCAAAGACCGCAGGTGCCGTACCTTTAAAGGGTACGGCTTAATCGCCCTAAAAGCGCCTGCGCAGATGGTGTGGCCGCCAGTTGGTTGAGGTTTTTAGCCAAACCGCTTTCTGGTGAGCACCATCCCCCAAGGCTTCCAGCGTTATTAAGCGACTGGAAGAGATGGTAACCACCGGAGCCTGTTGTGGGTTCCGGCACGAAGGAGTGATCACTGTGCCACTAGCACTTGAAGGCAAGAAAGCGATTGTTGCCGAGGTCAGTGAAGCGGCCAAGGGCGCACTCTCCGTCGTAGTTGCCGATTCTCGCGGCGTTACAGTCGGTAAAATGACCGATCTGCGTAAGCAAGCGCGTGAGAATGGCGTCCAGTTGCGTGTTGTTCGCAACACTCTGGCGCGCCGCGCCCTCGAAGGCACTCAATGGGAGTGCTTAACCGAGAGCTTTGTTGGTCCTACTCTGCTGGCCTTCTCTACTGAACACCCGGGCGCTGCTGCTCGTTTGTTCAAAGAGTTCGCAAAGCAAGATCAGAACTTCGAAGTGAAGGCGCTGGCCTACGAAGGTGAGCTGATTCCGGCTGCTGACATCGATCGTCTGGCAACCCTACCGACTTACGACGAAGCAATTGCCAAGTTGATGTCGGTAATGAAAGAAGCCTCCGCTGGCAAGCTGGTTCGTACCCTGGCCGCCCTGCGCGATCAGAAGCAAGAAGAAGCTGCATAAGCAGGCCTTTTTGCAAGCAGTTTGCGCTGCATAAGCAGAGCGCTGCTTGAACCATGCAATGAATCCTGAGCACTCGGTCGACCGAGGCTCCCGCAAAGTTAGGAACGAGACAATGGCACTGACCAAAGACGATATCATCAATGCTGTAGCCGACATGTCCGTAATGGAAGTTGTCGAGCTGATCGAAGCAATGGAAGAGAAATTCGGTGTTTCTGCCGCCGCAGCCGTTATGGCTGGCCCGGCTGCAAGCGGCGAAGCAGCTGCTGAAGAACAGACTGAGTTTGACTTGGTACTGAACGCTGCTGGTGACAAGAAAGTTAACGTCATCAAGGCAGTCCGTGAAATCACTGGTCTTGGCTTGAAAGAAGCTAAAGGCGCAGTTGATGGCGCACCGGCTACTATCAAAGAAGCAATGTCTAAAGAAGACGCTGAAGCTGCTAAAGCCAAGCTGGAAGAAGCGGGCGCAAGCGTCGAGCTCAAGTAATTCTTGTGCCGACGGCTTTACGCGCTGCGTAGGCTTCCACGGCTGGCGGCGGGCTTATCCCGCTGCCGGCCTTTTTCTGTTGTATCATGAGTGTTACGGCAGGAAGGCTGCGGTAAAAAGCAGCAAAACAGTAAGACCGTTGTTGTGAAGCGTAAGTTGTGAAGCGTAAGTTGTGAAGCGCGAGTATAACGAAGCGCTAGCAGCGCTACTGTAACACTGTTATCTATCAAGATTTTTGACGGCGAGCTACCGATTTAGGAGCTTGCTGTCTGCGTCTGAAACGCCCGCGGGGCAGATGACCACGCATCGGTCACCCATGGTGAACAAGCTGGGGAATACAGATGGCTTACTCATATACTGAGAAAAAACGCATCCGCAAGGATTTCGGCAAACTGCCCCAAGTGATGGATGTGCCTTACTTGCTGGCCATCCAGCTTGATTCCTACTACGACTTTCTCCAGCAAGATCGTTCGCCCGACGAGCGCCACGAGATTGGTCTGCACGCGGCGTTCAAGTCCGTGTTCCCAATTGAAAGCTTCTCTGGGAATGCGGCGCTGGAGTATGTCAGCTACCGCTTCGGCACGCCGGCGTTCGATGTGAAGGAATGTCAGCTGCGTGGCGTGACCTATTCCGCCCCGCTGCGTGTCAAGGTTCGCTTGATCATCTATGATCGCGACTCTTCGAACAAGGCAATCAAGGACATTAAAGAGCAAGAAGTCTACATGGGGGAAATCCCCTTGATGACTGAGAACGGTACCTTTGTTATCAATGGTACTGAGCGGGTTATCGTTTCTCAGCTCCACCGTTCGCCTGGTGTGTTCTTCGATCACGATAAAGGCAAGAGCCACTCCTCTGGTAAATTGCTCTACTCCGCGCGAGTGATTCCTTATCGTGGTTCTTGGCTAGACTTCGAGTTCGACCCTAAAGACAACGTCTTTGTACGTATTGACCGTCGCCGGAAATTGCCTGCTTCGGTGTTAATGCGTGCCTTGGGAATGAGCACCGAAGAGATCCTTGGAGAGTTCTTCGAAACCAGTAAGTTTAGTATCGAGAAAGCTGGCTTCTTCGTTGAGCTGGTACCGTCACGTTTACGCGGTGAAACGGCTACCTTCGATATTAAAGATCACGAAGGTAATGTGATTGTTGAAGAAGGGCGTCGTATTACCCAGAAGCACATCCGTCAGCTTGAAAAAGCGGGTATTGAACGTCTGGAAGTGCCGATGGAGTACCTATTCGGTAAAACGTTGGCTAAGGATCAAATCGACTCTAAAACAGGCGAGCTGATCTGCCCGTGTAATACCGAAATTACGCCAGAAGTCCTGGAACGCATGGCGCAGGGTGGTATTACCCACATCGAAACGCTCTACACTAACGATCTCGACTGTGGTTCATTCATTTCCGATACGCTAAAGCTGGATTCCACAGGCTCAGCACTTGAGGCGTTGGTCGAAATTTACCGCATGATGCGTCCGGGCGAGCCGCCCACCAAAGAAGCGGCTGAGACGCTGTTTAATAACCTGTTCTTCAGCGAAGATCGCTACGACCTGTCAGGCGTCGGTCGTATGAAGTTCAATCGCCGTCTGCGTCGCGATACCGACACGGGCTCTGGCGTGCTGAATCGTAAAGACATTCTTGATGTTCTGCGCGAGCTGATCAATATTCGTAACGGCTTCGGTGATGTTGACGACATCGATCACCTGGGCAACCGCCGTATTCGTTGTGTTGGCGAAATGGCTGAAAACCAGTTCCGCGTTGGTCTTGTACGTGTAGAACGTGCGGTTAAAGAGCGTCTTTCCATGGCGGAAAGTGAAGGTCTGATGCCGCAAGATCTGATCAACGCTAAGCCGGTAGCGGCAGCGGTGAAAGAGTTCTTCGGTTCTAGCCAACTATCACAATTTATGGACCAGAATAACCCGCTTTCCGAGGTTACCCACAAGCGCCGCGTGTCTGCACTCGGTCCGGGTGGTTTGACTCGTGAACGTGCTGGTTTCGAAGTGCGCGACGTACACGCCACGCACTATGGCCGTTTGTGCCCAATCGAAACACCGGAAGGCCCGAACATCGGCTTGATCAACTCGTTGGCGACGTACAGTCACACCAACAGTTACGGTTTCCTCGAAACGCCGTACCGTAAGGTCAATTCCGGTCAAGTAACGGACGATATCGTTCACCTCTCGGCGATTGAAGAGGGTGACTTTGTTATTGCCCAGGCCTCTGCTGCTGTGGATGAGTCCAACAAGCTGAGCGATGACTTGGTGCAGGTGCGTCACCGTGGTGAAACCACCTTTATGCGTCCTGAGCAAGTTACGCTAATGGATGTGTCGCCGCGTCAGGTGGTTTCGGTGGCGGCCGCACTGATTCCGTTCCTGGAGCACGATGATGCTAACCGCGCCTTGATGGGTGCGAATATGCAGCGTCAGGCGGTACCTACCTTGCGTGCTGATAAGCCGCTCGTAGGCACCGGTATGGAGCGTTTCGTTGCCCGTGACTCTGGCGTTTGTGCCGTGGCGCGTCGGGGCGGTGTCATCGACTCGGTTGACGCGCGTCGAGTGGTGGTACGGGTTCATGAAGACGAAATCATCGGTGGTGAAGCCGGCGTTGATATCTACAACCTGACCAAATATACCCGTTCGAACCAGAACACCTGTATGAACCAACGCCCCATTGTGCGACCTGGTGACAGCGTGGCCCGTGGCGATATTCTTGCCGACGGCCCGTCTGTTGACATGGGTGACCTGGCGCTAGGTCAGAACATGCGCATCGCGTTCATGCCCTGGAACGGTTACAACTTCGAGGACTCCATCCTGCTGTCTGAGCGGGTAGTTCAAGAAGACCGCTTTACCACAATTCACATTCAGGAACTGACCTGTGTATCTCGCGATACCAAGTTAGGTTCGGAAGAGATCACTGCGGATATTCCCAACGTGGGTGAATCCGCGCTGGGTAAGTTGGACGAAGCAGGCGTTGTGTATATCGGTGCTGAAGTTGGCCCTGGTGATATCCTAGTCGGTAAGGTGACGCCGAAGGGTGAAACCCAGCTGACACCGGAAGAGAAGCTACTACGCGCTATTTTTGGCGAGAAAGCGTCTGACGTTAAAGATACCTCGTTGCGTGCACCGACCGGTATGAAAGGTACCGTCATCGACGTTCAGGTATTTACCCGTGACGGCGTTGAAAAAGATCCCCGTGCGCTTGCTATCGAACAGATGCAGTTGGACGAGGTGCGTAAAGATCTTCAGGAAACCTACCGTATTGCTGAGGACGCCACCTTTGAGAGACTGAAGCGCACTTTAGAAGGTCAAGCCGTCAATGGTGGCCCGCAACTGACGAAAGGTGATGTGCTTGACGAGGCTTACCTTAACGAGCTTCCACGTCAGCAGTGGTTCAAACTGCGCATGCAGGATGAAGCCTTTAACGAGCTGCTGGCCCAGGCCGATGAGCAGCTTGAAAACCGCCGTAAAGAGATGGACGAGCGCTTTGAAGACAAGAAGCGCAAGCTAACCCAAGGCGATGATCTCGCACCAGGCGTGCTTAAAATCGTCAAAGTTTACATGGCGGTTAAGCGTCGCATTCAGCCCGGCGACAAGATGGCAGGCCGTCACGGTAACAAAGGTGTTATCTCGGCGATTATGCCCATCGAAGATATGCCGTTTGATGAGAAGGGCGAGTCGGTTGATGTAGTGCTGAACCCGCTGGGTGTACCGTCGCGGATGAACGTTGGTCAGATTTTGGAAACCCACTTAGGGATGGCTGCCCGTGGTTTGGGTGTCAAGATCGACGCGATGCTACGTGACGCCCGTGGTCAGCAAGTTGCTGAAATTCGTGACTTCCTTGGCCAGATATACAACACGCCCGGAACCCGTATTGAGGATATCGATTCGTTAAGCGATGAGGAAATCATTGCGCTAGCGAAAAACCTCAAAGGCGGTGTGCCTATGGCGACGCCGGTGTTTGATGGTGCTAAAGAGCACGAAATCAAACATCTGCTGAAGCTTGCTGACATTCCTGAGTCTGGCCAGATGACGCTGTACGATGGCCGTACTGGCGATGCGTTTGACCGCTCGGTGACCGTTGGCTACATGTACATGCTCAAGCTGAACCACTTGGTAGACGACAAGATGCACGCGCGCTCTACCGGCTCTTACTCGCTAGTGACTCAGCAGCCGCTGGGTGGTAAGGCGCAGTTCGGTGGTCAGCGCTTTGGTGAGATGGAAGTGTGGGCGCTGGAAGCCTACGGTGCCGCGTATACGCTGCAAGAGATGCTCACCGTCAAGTCGGACGACGTCGAAGGCCGCACCAAGATGTATAAAAACATCGTGGATGGCGACCACACCATGCAGGCAGGCATGCCGGAATCCTTCAACGTACTCGTGAAGGAAATCCGCTCGCTGGGCATCGATATCGAGTTAGAGAGCTAGGAGCCGTTCCATGAAAGATTTGGTGAAAGTACTCAAATCGCAATCTCAGTCCGAAGAGTTTGACGCGATCAAGATTACCCTGGCGTCGCCGGACATGATTCGCTCCTGGTCGTTTGGCGAGGTGAAGAAGCCTGAGACCATCAACTACCGTACCTTTAAGCCGGAGCGGGATGGTCTGTTCTGCGCCAAGATTTTCGGCCCAGTCAAAGACTATGAGTGTTTGTGCGGCAAGTATAAGCGCATGAAGCACCGCGGCATCATTTGTGAAAAGTGTGGCGTTGAAGTCACTAAAGCTGCCGTGCGCCGCGAACGCATGGGCCACATCGAACTGGCTTCGCCGGTTGCGCACATTTGGTTCTTGAAGTCGCTGCCCTCGCGTATCGGCATGTTCCTCGATATGACGCTGCGTGATATTGAGCGCGTACTGTACTTCGAAAGCTTTGTTGTCATCGATCCCGGTATGACCACGCTGGAGCGTGGTCAGTTACTCAACGATGAGCAGTATTTTGAAGCACTAGAAGAGTTTGGCGATGACTTTGATGCCCGTATGGGTGCTGAAGCTGTCCAAGAATTGCTGAAAGATATCGATCTTGAAGAAGAGATTAATCATTTGCGTGAAGAGATTCCGCAGACGAACTCTGAAACCAAGATTAAGAAGCTTTCTAAACGCTTGAAGCTACTTGAAGCCTTCTATCATTCCGGTAACGCGCCGGCGTGGATGGTCATGGAAGTGCTGCCCGTGCTGCCACCGGATCTTCGTCCGCTGGTACCGCTCGATGGTGGCCGCTTTGCGACCTCAGATCTGAACGACCTTTATCGTCGCGTCATCAACCGTAACAACCGTTTGAAGCGTCTGCTTGACCTCAATGCGCCGGATATTATTGTTCGCAACGAGAAGCGCATGCTGCAAGAAGCGGTTGATGCGTTGTTGGATAACGGCCGCCGTGGCCGTGCCATTACTGGCTCTAACAAGCGCCCGCTGAAATCCCTTGCCGATATGATTAAAGGTAAGCAGGGCCGTTTCCGTCAGAACCTTCTGGGTAAGCGCGTCGATTACTCCGGTCGTTCGGTAATCACCGTTGGTCCGACCTTGCGTCTGCACCAGTGTGGTCTGCCGAAGAAAATGGCCCTTGAGTTGTTCAAGCCGTTTATTTACTCCAAGCTGCAGTCGCTGGGCTACGCCTCAACGATTAAAGCTGCCAAGAAGATGGTTGAGCGTGAACTGCCAGAGGTATGGGACATCCTTGCCGATGTTATCCGTGAGCATCCGGTACTGCTTAACCGTGCGCCGACGCTTCACCGCCTTGGTATCCAAGCGTTTGAGCCGCTGTTGATCGAAGGTAAAGCGATCCAGTTGCATCCGTTAGTATGTGCTGCCTACAACGCCGACTTTGACGGTGATCAGATGGCGGTACACGTGCCGCTGACGCTGGAAGCTCAGCTTGAAGCGCGCGCGCTGATGATGGCCACAAATAACGTGCTGTCGCCAGCCAACGGCGAACCCATTATTGTGCCGTCGCAAGACGTTGTTCTGGGTCTGTATTACATGACCCGTGAAAAGATTAACGCTAAAGGCGAGGGCATGGTGTTCTCCGACCTTAATGAGGTGGAGCGCGCGTTTGGAACTCAGTCGGTATCGCTACATGCTCGTGTGAAGGTGCGGCTGGACGAAGTAGACGTCGAAGAGGAAACCGGTGAACGTAGTTTCCACCGTCGCATCTACGACACTACGGTTGGCCGTGCGCTGCTTTTCCGCATTTTGCCAGAAGGCGTGCCGTTCTTACTGATCGACCAGCCGATGAAGAAGAAGGCGATCTCCAACCTGATCAACGAGGTGTACCGTCGTGCAGGTTTGAAGCCTACGGTTATCTTCGCTGATCAACTGATGTACACCGGTTTCCGTTTGGCAACGTGGTCGGGCGCTTCTATCGGTGTTAACGACTTTGTTATCCCCGATGCGAAGACTGAGATTGTCGACGCTGCAGAAGCAGAAGTTAAAGAGATCGAAGACCAGTTTTCTTCTGGCCTGGTAACCGCCGGTGAGAAGTACAACAAGGTTATCGATATCTGGTCAAAGGCTAACGATAAAGTCGCCAAGGCGATGATGGTGGGTATCTCTAAGGAGACCGTCATTGATCGTGAAGGCAATGAAGTCGAGCAAGACTCGTTCAACAGCGTCTTTATTATGGCTGATTCCGGTGCGCGTGGTTCTGCCGCCCAGATCCGCCAGTTGGCAGGTATGCGTGGCCTGATGGCCAAGCCGGATGGCTCGATTATCGAAACGCCGATTGTCGCCAACTTCCGTGAAGGTTTGAACGTACTTCAGTACTTCATTTCGACCCACGGTGCACGTAAAGGTCTTGCGGATACGGCCCTAAAAACAGCCAACTCCGGTTACCTGACCCGCCGTTTGGTTGATGTTGCTCAGGACTTGGTCATCACTGAGATCGATTGTGGCACCGATAAAGGTCTGACGCTGCACCCGATCATCGAAGGTGGCGACATCATTGTACCGCTGTCTCAGCGTGTACTTGGTCGTGTTGTCGCGATTGATGTTTTTGATCCGAGCAACAACGAAGTGCTTATCCCGCGCGGCACGTTGCTAGACGAAAAGTGGTGTGCATCGCTAGATACTATGGGCGTCGACGAAATTATCGTTCGTTCTACCATTACCTGCGACACTGCTCACGGGGTTTGTGCCTCCTGTTATGGCCGTGATTTGGCACGTGGTCATCAGGTCAACATTGGTGAGTCTGTTGGCGTTATCGCCGCTCAGTCCATCGGTGAGCCGGGTACCCAGCTGACCATGCGTACGTTCCACATCGGTGGTGCAGCATCGCGCTCATCTGCTGTAGACAGCGTTCAAGTTAAGCACGGCGGTAAAGTGCGGCTGCATAACATCAAGCATGTAGAGCGTGCTGATGGCAAGCTGGTGGTTGTATCTCGCTCCAGTGCGCTTGCTGTCGCTGATGACCACGGTCGTGAACGTGAGTACTACAAGCTCCCTTACGGTGCAGAGCTGTCAGTTCGTGACGGTAAAGTCGTGGATGGTGGTGCGATTGTCGCCAAGTGGGATCCGCACACGCACCCGATCATTGCCGAAGTAGAGGGTAAAGCACAGTTCCTCGATCTTGACGAGGGTGTCACCATGCACCGCAGCGTCGATGAGATGACTGGCCTATCGTCTATTGAAGTTATTGAGTCGGCAGCTCGCCCAATGGCCGGTCGCGACAAGCGCCCGATGGTGATGCTGAAAGATGCGGCTGGTGAGTATGTTTCGGTGTCTGGCTCGAATACACCGGTACAGTACCTGTTGCCAGGCAACTCTATTATCTCCGTCGATGATGGTTCTACCATTGGCGTGGGTGAAGTCGTTGCACGTATTCCAGTTGAAGCGTCTGCTAACAAAGATATTACCGGTGGTTTGCCTCGCGTTGCCGACTTGTTTGAAGCGCGTAAGCCGAAAGAGTCTGCGATCTTGGCTGAAATCAGTGGTGTTATCAGCTTTGGTAAAGAGACCAAGGGTAAGCGTCGTTTGACGATTACGCCAGAGTCTGGCGACCCGTTTGAAGCGCTGATCCCCAAATGGCGCCAAATCGCTGTTTTCGAAGGCGAAAAGGTCGAGAAGGGTGAAGTGATTTCGGATGGTCCAAGCAATCCCCACGATATCCTGCGCTTATTGGGCGTGGCGGAACTGGCCAAATACATTACTGCCGAAGTACAAGATGTTTACCGCCTGCAGGGGGTAGGCATCAACGATAAGCATATCGAAGTCATTGTTCGTCAGATGCTGCGTAAGGTAGAGATCTCTGATTCAGGCGACTCTGACTTTATTACTGGCGACCAAGCCGAGCTCGTGCGCGTGCTAGAGCAAAATGCACGTCTTGAGAAAGAAGATAAATTCCCAGCTAAGTATCAACGCTTACTGTTGGGTATCACTAAGGCCAGCTTGGCTACTGAGTCGTTCATTTCAGCAGCGTCGTTCCAGGAAACGACGCGCGTATTGACCGAAGCAGCAGTTACCGGCAAGCGCGACTATCTGCGCGGGCTGAAAGAAAACGTGGTGGTTGGGCGTCTGATTCCGGCAGGTACCGGTCTGACTCACCACGCAGAACGTCGCCGCAAACGCGAAGACGTTGAGCGTCTGTTTAACCCCTCGGCTACCGAAGTTGAGCAGGAGCTTGGTGCTCAGTTAACCGCCCTTGATTCAGACGACGAACTGTAATCGACGGTAAAGGAAACGAGTAACTACGAGTCGCTGGCCCTTATGGCGCAGTCTTGCTGGTTAAACCGCCAGCAAGACTTGACGCCACCTAGGGTCAGCCTTTAGAATGCGCAGCCTTTAACAGTGGGGTGGGTGCGCCCGCATCTGCTGCCCGTATTTGTTGAAAGGCTAGGCAACCATTGGAGTCAGCTAAACACCATGGCAACGATTAATCAGCTAGTGCGTAAGCCGCGCAAGCGCCCCGTCACTAAAAGTGACGTACCTGCGCTTCAGGCATGCCCGCAGAAGCGTGGCGTTTGTACGCGCGTTTATACTACTACCCCTAAGAAGCCGAACTCGGCCCTTCGTAAGGTTTGCCGTGTGCGCCTTACCAACGGTTTCGAAGTGTCTTCTTATATCGGTGGCGAAGGTCACAACCTGCAAGAGCACTCTGTTGTTCTGATTCGCGGCGGTCGTGTAAAGGATTTGCCAGGTGTGCGTTATCACACCGTTCGTGGCGCCCTTGATACCTCTGGCGTACAGAACCGTAAGCAAGGTCGTTCTAAGTACGGTACCAAGCGTCCGAAGTCCTAAGGCGTTTTGCTGCGGCGTTTTACGACGCGGGTTGTTACCTTTACGAATATGTCGGTCTGATAAGAGTAAGGTCGGGCGGCGCCATCGGCGCATATGAGTCCCGGGTTTACCTGAAGGATCCTTAATTGAGGGCTTATCATGCCTAGAAGAAGAGTTGTAGCTAAACGCGAAATCCTGCCAGATCCTAAGTTCGGAAGTGAGCGTCTGGCGAAGTTCATGAACCACCTGATGGTCAGCGGCAAGAAGTCCATAGCTGAGCGCATCGTCTACGGTGCGTTGGACAAGGTTGCCGAGCGTAGTAATGAAGAGCCGCTGGAAATCTTCGATAAAGCGCTGGAAACCATCCAGCCTATGGTCGAAGTTAAGTCGCGCCGTGTCGGTGGCGCGACCTATCAGGTGCCGGTCGAAGTTCGTCCTTCGCGTCGCCAAGCCCTAGCAATGCGCTGGTTGGTTGACGCTGCGCGTCGCCGCGGTGAAAAAACGATGGTTCAGCGCCTGGCAGGTGAAATGCTGGATGCCGCTGAAGGCAAAGGCTCGGCTGTTAAGAAGCGTGAAGATGTGCACCGTATGGCAGAAGCCAACAAGGCCTTCTCTCACTATCGTTTCTAAGCTCGGCGTTTCTAGTTCTGTGTTTGTTTTTGCGTGTTGTGCTGTGTTGAAGAATTTTTTCGCCATGCTGCAACACATTGTCGCTATCGTTGTCGATGGCGACAGTGACATACGTAAAATGAACACTGTCGAATTAACGAGCATCGCCAACTATCGGGAGCTTCACTGTGGCACGCAAGACTCCACTTAATCGTTATCGCAATATCGGTATCGTCGCTCACGTTGACGCGGGTAAAACCACGACAACTGAGCGCGTACTGTTCTACACCGGTCTTTCCCATAAAGTGGGTGAAGTACACGACGGTGCGGCGACCATGGACTGGATGGAGCAGGAGCAGGAGCGTGGTATTACTATCACCTCAGCTGCGACAACCTGTTTCTGGCAGGGCATGGATAAGCAGTTTCCTGAGCACCGTATCAATATTATTGATACGCCTGGGCACGTTGACTTCACTATCGAAGTTGAGCGTTCTTTGCGTGTTCTGGATGGCGCTGTTGTCGTTCTGTGTGGCTCTTCCGGCGTTCAGCCGCAGACCGAAACTGTTTGGCGTCAAGCCAATAAGTATGAAGTTCCGCGTATGGTGTTTGTCAATAAGATGGACCGCACCGGCGCTGACTTCTTTATGGTTGTAGACCAGCTTAAAGAACGCTTGGGGGCCAACGCTGTGCCGATCCAGATTAACTGGGGCACGGAAGAAGACTTCAAGGGCGTTATCGACCTGATTCAAATGAAGGCTATCTTGTGGGATGAGGAAAGCCTGGGTATGAATTTTGATCTTGTCGAGATTCCTGCGGAGCTTCAAGAGGCTGCCGAGAAATACCGCGAGCAAATGGTCGAAGCCGCTGCCGAAGGCTCAGAAGAGCTAATGGATAAGTACTTGGAAGGCGGCGAGCTTACGATTGAAGAAATCAAGGCTGGTCTTCGTGCGCGTACGTTAGCGAATGACATTGTCCTAGTTACCTGTGGTTCTGCGTTTAAGAACAAAGGTGTTCAGGCAGTGCTTGATGGCGTTATTGAATACATGCCTTCGCCGACTGAAGTTAAGGCGATTGAAGGTGAATTGGACGATAAAGACGGCACCGTTGACACGCGTGAAGCGGATGACAGTGCGCCGTTCGCGGCGTTGGCGTTCAAAATCGCAACCGACCCCTTCGTTGGCACCTTGACCTTTATTCGCGTCTACTCGGGCGTTTTGAAATCTGGTGATGGTGTTTATAACTCCGTTAAGCAGAAAAAAGAACGTGTTGGCCGTATCGTTCAGATGCACGCCAATTCACGCGAAGAGATCAAAGAAGTACTTGCTGGCGATATCGCAGCATGTATCGGTCTGAAAGACGTGACCACGGGTGACACCCTGTGCGACATCGATAACAAAATCGTTCTCGAGCGCATGGAATTTCCGGATCCAGTTATCTCGGTAGCTGTTGAACCGAAGTCGAAGGCTGATCAGGAAAAGATGGGTGTTGCTCTGGGTAAACTTGCCCAAGAAGATCCTTCCTTCCAGGTTAAGACTGACGAAGAAACCGGTCAGACGATCATTTCCGGTATGGGTGAGCTGCACCTGGATATCCTTGTCGACCGTATGCGTCGCGAGTTCAAGGTTGAAGCCAATATCGGTAAGCCTCAGGTTGCCTATCGCGAAACGATTCGCGGCAACATTGAGCAAGAAGGCAAGTTCGTGCGTCAGTCAGGTGGTCGTGGTCAGTACGGTCACGTTTGGCTGCGTATTGAGCCGCTGAGTGCTGCAGAAAAGGGTGAAGGTGAAGACGAGATTTTCTTCAAATTCAACTCTGAAATCGTGGGTGGTGCGGTTCCTAAGGAATACGTGCCTGCGGTTGAGAAGGGTGCCTACGAACGGCTCAAAAACGGTGTCATCGCGGGTTACCCGATGATTGACGTTAAAGTAACGCTGTTTGATGGTTCCTTCCACGACGTGGACTCAAACGAGACTGCGTTCAAGATTGCTTCTTCTATGGCAGTGAAAGAAGGTGCCAGGAAGGCCAAGGCCGTGCTGCTGGAGCCGGTGATGAAGGTCGAAATCGTGACCCCCGAAGAATTTATGGGTGACGTCATGGGCGACCTGAGCCGTCGTCGCGGTCTGGTGCAGGGCATGGATGACTCCTCTTCTGGTAAAGTCATTCGTGCAACGGTGCCACTGGGTGAGATGTTCGGTTACGCAACCGATCTACGCTCACAAACCCAGGGCCGCGCGAGCTACTCTATGGAGTTCGCGAAGTACGAGGAGGCGCCCTCCAGCGTCGTTGAAGCCGTCATCAATCAAAACGGTTAACCGTTAGCTAACGTAAAGAGGTTATAGCAGTGGCTAAGGAAAAATTTGAACGTTCCAAACCGCACGTCAACGTCGGCACCATTGGTCACGTCGACCATGGTAAAACGACTCTGACTGCGGCCCTGACCCGCGTGTCTGCAGAGGTTTTCGGCGGCGACTGGCGTGAGTTTGATACCATCGATAACGCTCCTGAAGAGCGTGAGCGCGGTATCACTATCGCCACGTCTCACGTTGAGTATCAGTCTGAGCAGCGTCACTACGCGCACGTTGACTGCCCAGGACACGCTGACTACGTCAAGAACATGATTACGGGTGCTGCGCAGATGGACGGCGCAATCCTGGTATGTTCTGCCGCCGACGGTCCGATGCCGCAGACGCGTGAGCACATCCTGCTGTCTCGTCAGGTTGGCGTTCCGTACATCGTTGTGTTCCTAAATAAAGCGGACATGGTTGATGACGAAGAACTGCTTGAGCTAGTTGAGATGGAAGTTCGTGAACTCCTTGACGAGTACGATTTCCCGGGTGACGACACGCCGATCATTACTGGTTCCGCGCTGATGGCGCTAAATGGTGAAGATGAGAACGGCATGGGCACTACCGCCGTCGCAAATCTGATCAAAGCTCTGGATGACTACATTCCTGAGCCAGAGCGTGCTATCGACCAGCCGTTCTTGATGCCAATCGAAGACGTGTTCTCTATCTCTGGCCGCGGTACTGTTGTTACTGGTCGTGTAGAGCGCGGTATCGTTAAAGCAGGCGAAGAAGTGGAAATCGTTGGTATTCGCGACACCACTAAAACTATCGTCACCGGTGTTGAAATGTTCCGTAAGCTGCTCGACGAAGGTCGTGCAGGCGAGAACGTTGGCGCCCTGCTGCGTGGTACTAAGCGTGATGACGTCGAGCGTGGTCAGGTTCTGGCTAAGCCGGGCACCATCAACCCGCACACTACCTTCGAAGCCGAAGTGTATGTATTGTCGAAAGAAGAGGGTGGTCGTCACACGCCTTTCTTCAAGGGCTACCGTCCTCAGTTCTACTTCCGTACTACTGACGTAACTGGTACCTGTGAACTGCCTGAAGGTGTGGAAATGGTTATGCCGGGCGACAACGTTAAGATGGTTGTTACCCTGATCGCTCCGATCGCTATGGACGATGGTCTGCGCTTCGCAATTCGCGAAGGTGGTCGTACCGTTGGTGCTGGCGTTGTTGCAAAAATCATCAAGTAAGCTTACTTGATTGATTGATCAAGGGGGCTCTCGCGAGCCCCCTTTTCTGCGCACCAATAGCAAATGTTTGACATGGGCTCTTGGCGTGCCTATAATGCGCATCCTTTGAATGCGTGGGTAGACGGCTCGCGCCGTCGACATCCATTGGAGTTTAGGGCAAATGCAGAACCAAAAGATTCGCATTCGGTTGAAAGCGTTCGACCATCGCCTGATCGATCAGTCCACAGCGGAGATCGTTGAAACCGCTAAGCGTACTGGGGCTCAGGTTCGTGGTCCGATTCCGCTGCCGACCAATCGCGAGCGTTACACCATTCTGATTTCACCGCACGTCAATAAAGATGCGCGTGACCAGTATGAGATTCGTACGCACAAGCGTGTGCTCGATATTGTTGAGCCAACTGAGAAAACTGTTGATGCGTTGATGAAGCTCGATCTCGCCGCTGGCGTAGACGTGCAAATCAAGCTCAACTAATTACACTAGACACTTTGCGGCCCAGCGCTCATTAATTTTTTAGGATGAGCAGCAGCCGCCGCGCCGTGAGGCGCCACACAATGTGCTAGTGGAATGCTCTGGAAAGGGCAGCCATAGCGGGTGATAGCCCCGTACACTATAGGAGACTGAGTATGACTATCGGTTTAGTCGGTAAAAAGGCCGGGATGACCCGTGTCTTTACCGAAGATGGCGCTTCCGTGCCCGTGACCGTTATTGAAGTAGATCCTAACCGTGTGACGCGCGTTAAGACTCTTGAGTCTGACGGTTACGCAGCGGTACAGGTCACTACAGGTTCTCGAAAAGCCAAGCACCTTACCAAGGCGCAAGCGGGTCAGTTTGCCAAGGCGGGTGTTGAGGCTGGTCGTTCGCTGATGGAATTCCGTCTTGTAGAAGGCGAAGAATCTCCTGAAGTGGGTGGCGAACTCACCGTATCCCTCTTCGAAGCTGGTCAAATGATTGATGTGACCGGCACCTCTAAGGGTAAAGGCTTCCAGGGTGCTGTTAAGCGCTGGAATTTCCGTACCCAAGACAACACGCATGGTAACTCCCTGTCGCATCGCGCGCCGGGCTCTATCGGCATGTGTCAGACTCCGGGTCGCGTATTTAAAGGTAAGAAAATGGCCGGTCAGATGGGTAATGCCCGTTGCACCGTACAGAGCCTTGAAATCGTCCGTGTCGACGCCGAGCGTAACCTGCTGCTGATCAAAGGTGCTGTTCCGGGCGCGACCGGTAGCGATGTTGTCGTTCGCAGCGCCGTGAAAGCTCGCTGAAGGGGATAATTACCAATGAATCTGAATCTTGCTGCAGGCACGGGTACCGTTGAAGTAGCCGACGCCACTTTTGGCAAAGAATTCAACGAAGCGCTGGTTCACCAGGTGGTAACCGCCTATTTGGCTGGTGGCCGTCAAGGTACTCGCGCTCAAAAGAACCGTTCCGACGTTCGTGGTGGTGGTAAGAAGCCATGGCGTCAGAAGGGTACCGGTCGTGCACGTGCCGGTACTATTCGCTCACCGCTGTGGCGCAGCGGCGGCGTAACTTTCGCGGCGCGTCCTCAGGACTTTTCCCAGAAAGTTAACCGCAAAATGTACCGTGCGGCGATGCGTTCCATCCTGTCTGAACTTGTACGTCAAGAGCGTTTGATTGCTGTTGAAGAGTTCAGCGTTGAAGCGCCGAAGACCAAGCAGGTAGCTGCCAAGCTGAAAGAGCTCAACCTTGAGAAAGTGTTGATCGTCACTGAAGAAATTGACGAGAAGCTTTATTTGGCCGCACGCAACCTTCCCCACGTTGACGTGGTGGATGTCGCTGCAGCTGATCCGGTGAGCCTAGTGGCCTTTGATAAGGTTCTGGTCACTGTCTCCGCCCTGCGTAAATTCGAGGAGAAGCTGGCATGAACCAGGAGCGCGTATTTAAGGTTCTGCTTGGACCGCACGTGACCGAAAAGGCCGCGATGGCAGCCGAGCGCAACCAGTACGTTTTCAAGGTGGCATCCGATGCTACCAAGCCCGAGATCAAGAAAGCCGTTGAAGCACTTTTCGGCAAGAAGGTCGGCAGCGTTCAAGTATTGAACGTGAAGGGTAAAACAAAGCGTACTGCTCACGGTGTTGGCCTGCGTAAGGGTTACCGCAAAGCGTATGTGACCCTGGCTGCGGGTGAAACGCTCGAAGACTTCTCTGGCGCCGAATAAGGGCAGGAGTACGGATAATGGCAATCGTCAAGACCAAACCCACATCCGCCGGTCGTCGCCACGTCGTTAAGATCGTTGGTGAGGAACTGTACAAAGGCCGTGCGTATGCACCGCTTTTGGAGAAGCAGTCTAAGTCCGGTGGCCGTAATAACTACGGTCGCATCACCACCCGCCACGTGGGCGGTGGTCATCGTCACCACTATCGGTTGATCGACTTCAAACGTACCAAAGATGGCATTCCTGCCACCGTTGAGCGTCTGGAGCACGACCCGAACCGCAGTGCGCACATTGCGCTGCTTAAGTATGCTGATGGCGAACGTCGTTACATCATTGCACCGAAAGGTGTCAGCGCGGGTGACGTGCTGGAATCTGGTGTTAACGCGCCCATCAAGAAAGGTAATGCTTTGCCGCTGCGCAACATCCCGCTAGGTTCTACCGTTCACGGTATTGAACTGAAGCCGGGTAAAGGCGCGCAGATTGCTCGCAGTGCCGGTACTAGCGCCCAGTTGGTCGCTCGTGAAGGTAATTACGCCACCTTACGTCTTCGCTCTGGCGAAATGCGAAAAGTGTTGGCTGAATGCCGCGCGACTCTGGGTGAGGTGAGCAACTCTGAGCACAGCCTGCGTCAACTTGGCAAGGCCGGTGCGAAGCGCTGGAGAGGCGTGCGTCCGACTGTTCGCGGTGTCGCGATGAACCCAGTCGATCACCCGCACGGTGGTGGCGAAGGCCGCACCAGTGGTGGTCGTCACCCGGTATCCCCATGGGGTGTGCCGACTAAGGGTCACAAGACGCGTAAGAACAAGCGCACCGACAAGCTGATCATTCGTCGTCGTAATAAGACGCGTTGATCTAAATTGCCAAGACATTAAGAGGTAACGGCTGTGCCACGTTCACTAAAGAAAGGTCCCTTCATTGACCTTCATCTTTTGAAGAAGGTAGAGGCTGCAGTGGAGAAGAATGATCGCAAACCAATTAAAACTTGGTCGCGTCGTTCGATGATCCTGCCAAACATGGTAGGCCTCACAATCGCTGTCCATAACGGTCGCCAACACGTCCCGGTGCATGTTTCCGAGGAAATGGTTGGTCACAAGCTGGGCGAATTCGCTGCTACTCGCACTTATCGCGGGCATGCGGCGGACAAAAAAGCCAAACGGTAAGCCAGAGAGGATTGAGAGATGGAAGTCACAGCTAAGCTGCGTGGCGCTCGTTTATCCGCCCAGAAGGCCCGTTTGGTGGCTGACCAGGTGCGCGGTAAACCGGTCGCCGAAGCACTCGACCTGCTGACCTTCTCACCGAAGAAGGCTGCCAAGCTAGTCAAGAAAGTGCTGCAGTCCGCCATTGCAAACGCGGAAGAAAATAACGGCATGGATATAGACGAGCTGCGTGTCTCGACCATCTGCGTCGATGAGGGCATGACGCTCAAGCGTATCAAGCCGCGTGCCAAGGGGCGTGCGGATCGTATCTTGAAGCGCACCTGTCACATCACCGTCAAGGTAGCCGAGAAGTAGGAGTCGACCAGATGGGTCAGAAAGTCAATCCAACAGGCATTCGACTGGGCATCGTCAAAGACCATGCTTCTGTCTGGTATGCCGAGCGCGGCGCCTATGCCGATAAGCTCAATAATGATCTCGAAGTGCGTAGCTTCTTGGAACAGCGTTTGAAAAACGCTTCCGTAAGTCGCATTCACATCGAGCGTCCGGCTAATAATGCCCGCATCACCATTCACACTGCCCGTCCGGGTATCGTGATTGGTAAAAAAGGTGAAGATGTCGACCGTTTACGTCGTGATCTAACCGAGATGATGGGTGTTCCGGTTCATGTGAACATCGAAGAAGTTCGCAAGCCGGAGCTGGATGCCAAGCTAGTCGCTGCTAACGTAGCGGGTCAGCTTGAGCGTCGCGTCATGTTCCGTCGTGCTATGAAGCGCGCGGTACAGAACGCAATGCGTCTTGGCGCTGGCGGCATTAAGATTCAGCTGTCAGGTCGTCTGGGTGGTGCCGAAATCGCACGTACCGAATGGTACCGCGAAGGTCGCGTTCCGTTGCACACGTTGCGTGCGGATATCGACTACGCCACTTACGAAGCTCACACCACCTACGGCGTCATCGGCGTCAAAGTGTGGATCTTCAAGGGCGAAATCCTCGGTGGTATTGAGGAAGTACGTGCCAAGGCTAAACAACAGCCTGCCGGCAACGCGCCCAAGAAGAAAGGTTCCAGGTAAGGGGAGAGCGAGTCGATGTTACAGCCCAAGCGTATGAAATTCCGTAAGATGATGAAGGGCCGCAACCGTGGCCTAGCACATCGCGGAAGCAAGATCAGCTTCGGGGAATACGGTCTCAAAGCTACCGGTCGTGGCCGCATCACTGCGCGTCAGATCGAAGCTGGCCGTCGTGCGATCACACGTCACGTTAAGCGTGGCGGTAAAATTTGGATCCGCGTCTTCCCCGATAAGCCGATTTCCAAGAAGCCGCTCGAAGTCCGTATGGGTAAAGGTAAAGGTTCCGTTGAGTACTGGGTAGCCCAGATCCAACCGGGTCGGGTCCTGTACGAAATTGAAGGCGTATCCGAAGAGTTGGCCCGTGAAGCATTCGAACTGGCCGCACAGAAGATGCCCTTGTCCACCACCTTTGCTAAACGGACGGTGATGTGATGAAAGCCCAGGAAATTCGTGAAAAGTCCGTAGGAGATCTGCAAGAGCAACTCCTCGAGCTACTCCGCGAGCAGTTTAACCTGCGCATGCAGAAGGCCACTGGCCAACTGAGCCAGACTCATCTGCTCAAGCAGGTCCGCCGGGATATCGCCCGTGTGAAGACTATGCTCAACGAGAAGGCAGGTGAATAAGATGGCCGAAGAGAAAAAAACACGTACGCTCACCGGTAAAGTGGTGAGCGATAAGATGGATAAATCCATCGTCGTTATGATCGAGCGTCGTGAGCGTCACCCGATCTACGGAAAATACGTCAAGCGCTCCACCAAGCTGCACGCCCATGATGAGGCGAACCAAGCTAAGGCAGGCGATACGGTTTCCATTCAGGAGTGCCGTCCGCTTTCCAAGAAGAAAGCTTGGACGCTGGTCGAGGTGGTCGAGCAAGCGAAGGGTTAATTCCCTAGCCTGTTTAACCAGTGCAGTCAGATTAGGTTTGGAGAAAACCGATGATTCAGACTCAGACAATGCTGGATGTCGCCGACAACAGCGGAGCGCGCCGGGTGCAATGCATCAAGGTGTTAGGCGGTTCACACCGTCGCTACGCTCGCGTTGGTGACGTCATTAAGGTAACGGTGAAGGAAGCGATTCCGCGCGGTAAGGTCAAAAAAGGCCAAGTGCTGAAAGCGGTAGTCGTTCGCACCCGTAGTGGCGTCCGTCGTAGTGACGGTTCGCTGATCCGTTTCGATGGAAATGCGGCAGTTTTGTTGAATAACACCAACGAACAGCCGATCGGCACGCGTATCTTCGGGCCGGTAACTCGTGAGCTTCGTAATGAGAAGTTCATGAAGATCATTTCCCTAGCGCCTGAAGTGCTGTAAGGAGCGAGGCGGATATGCAAAAGATCAAACGTGACGATGAAGTCATCGTCATCGCCGGGAAGGATAAAGGCAAACGTGGTACTGTTAAGCGGGTATTAGAAAACCGTTTCGTGGTGTCCGGTGTGAATATGATTAAACGTCACACCAAGCCAAATCCCATGGCGGGAAATCAGGGCGGTATCGTCGAGCGTGAGGCTCCGATTCACGCGTCCAACGTAGCCATCTTCAATTCGGAGACCGGTAAGGCGGATCGCGTCGGCTTCCAAGTTAAGGAAGACGGTACCAAGGTACGTATCTACAAGTCGACGCAGACGCAGATCGACGCCTAACGCGAGTCGGGTAGCAAAATGGCGAACTTGAAAGAACGTTATCAAAACGAGGTCGTAGCTCAACTCAAAGAGCAGTTCAGCTACGCCAACGTAATGCAGGTACCCCGGATCACGAAAGTGACTCTGAACATGGGTGTCGGCGAAGCGGTCAGCGATAAAAAGCTGATCGACAATGCCATCGGCGACTTGGAGAAACTCTCCGGTCAAAAACCGTTGGTGACCAAAGCACGCAAGTCCATCGCGGGCTTCAAGGTGCGCGAAGGTTGGCCGATCGGTGTCAAAGTTACACTACGCTCAGCGCGTATGTGGGACTTCTTGGACCGCCTGGTGAACATTGCGATTCCCCGCGTGCGTGACTTCCGTGGTCTCAATCCGAAGTCTTTTGACGGTCGCGGCAATTACTCAATGGGTGTGCGTGAGCAGATCATCTTCCCGGAGATCGAGTATGATAAGATCGATCGCATCCGGGGGTTGGACGTCACTATCACTACTACCGCCAACACCGACGAGGAAGGTCGTGCGCTATTAGCGGCACTGAACTTCCCGTTTAAGAAATAAGGGTTGGATCATGGCTAAGAAAAGTATGATAGAGCGTGAGCTCAAGCGTACTCAGCTAGTCGAGAAGTACGCGGCTAAGCGCGCAGAGCTCAAGAAAATCATCTCGGACGTGAACGCTTCTGAAGAAGAACGTTTCGAGGCGACGCTAAAGCTGCAGCAACTGCCGCGCGACTCAAGCCCGGTGCGCCAGCGTAATCGCTGCCGCGTAACTGGCCGTCCGCACGGTTTTTACAACAAGTTCGGCCTTGGCCGTAACAAGCTGCGTGAAGCCGCCATGCGTGGCGACGTCCCTGGCCTGAAAAAGTCCAGTTGGTAACGTCACGTCGATTCATCAGGAGCGCACATTAAATGAGCATGCAAGACACTCTAGCGGATATGTTTACCCGTATCCGCAATGCGCAGATGGCCACCAAGGAGACGGCTACCATGCCGTCCTCCAAGCTTAAAGTGGAAGTGGCCCGCGTGTTAAAAGAAGAAGGCTACATTACCGACTTTACGGTGGCTGAAGGCGTTAAACCCGAGCTTACCGTTACTCTCAAGTACTTTGAGGGTAAGCCGGTCATTGAGCACATTCAGCGGGTTTCCAAGCCGTCTCTGCGCCAGTATAAAGGCAAAGACAACCTGCCTAAGGTCGCCGATGGTCTGGGTATCGCGATTGTCACCACCTCTAATGGTGTCATGACCGATCGTGCCGCGCGCCAAGCAGGCGTCGGTGGCGAAGTCATCTGCACCGTATTCTAGGAGGCTGGAATGTCCCGCATAGCGAAATATCCGGTTAAAGTGCCTGCTGGTGTCGAGATTAAAATCGACGCCAGCCAGCTGACCGCCAAAGGCGACCAGGGCACGCTATCTATGACCATTCACCAAGATGTGGTGATTGGACAAGAGGATGGCCAGCTGACCTTCGCCCCGAGTGAGTCTGCCAAGAGCTGGGCAATGGCCGGTACTACCCGCGCCTTGGTTCAGAACCTGGTAACGGGCGTATCCGAGGGTTTCACAAAAACTCTCGAAATTGTAGGCGTCGGTTATCGTGCCCAAGCTAAGGGCCAGACGCTCAATCTTTCACTGGGCTTCTCGCACCCGGTCGACTATGAACTGCCTAAGGGTGTCTCAGCGGAAACGCCGAAGAACACCGTGATCGTGCTGAAAAGCGCGGACAAGCAGATGCTCGGCCAGTGCGCCGCGGAAATCCGCGCCTTCCGTCCCCCTGAGCCGTATAAAGGCAAGGGTGTTCGGTACGCCGACGAGCAGGTGCGTCGCAAAGAAGCCAAGAAGAAGTAAGGCAGGGTTATGAACGCGAAGAAAGAATCTCGTCTCCGTCGTGCCCGCCGCGCTCGCGCAAAGATCCGCGAGCTGGGCGTGTATCGCCTGTGCGTCAACCGTACCCCGCGTCACATCTATGCGCAGATTATCTCGCCGGATGGTGGCAAAGTGCTAGCCAGTGCTTCTACGCTGGATAAAGCACTGCGTGAGGGTGCGACCGGTAACTCAGATGCCGCCTCTAAGGTGGGTGCTCTGATTGCCGAACGCGCTAAAGAAGCAGGCATCACCCAGGTGGCCTTCGATCGTGCTGGCTTTAAGTATCACGGTCGCGTTAAGGCTCTGGCCGACGCCGCTCGTGAAGGCGGCCTGGAATTCTAAAGGGTTTTACGATGGCGAAGAACGAACAGCAAAGCGGTGATCTGCAAGAGAAATTGGTGCAGGTTAACCGCGTCGCCAAGGTGGTCAAAGGTGGTCGTATTTTCGGCTTCACCGCGCTGACCGTCGTTGGTGATGGTAAAGGTCGTGTCGGTTTTGGTCGTGGCAAGGCGCGTGAAGTGCCGGTTGCGATCCAAAAAGCGATGGATCAAGCTCGTCGCAACATGGTCAAGGTGAACCTTGCAGGCCATACGCTTCAGTACCCTGTAAAAGCCCGTCACGGTGCTTCTAAGGTGTATATGCAGCCGGCTTCTGAGGGTACCGGTATCATCGCAGGCGGCGCCATGCGCTCTGTACTAGAGCTCGCTGGTGTCCATGATGTACTGGCCAAGTGCTACGGTTCCACCAACCCGGTTAACGTGGTTCGGGCGACTGTTAAAGGTCTCTCCTCCATGCAAGCACCGGAAGACGTGGCCGCAAAACGCGGTCTGTCTGTCGAAGCGATCACGGGGTAAGGCACCATGGCAGCAACGATCAAGGTTACCCAGATCCGCAGCACCATCGGCGTTTTGCCCAAGCACAAGGCTAGTATTAAGGGCCTGGGTCTGCGTCGCATCGGTCATACGGTTGAGCTGGAAGACACCCCTGCCGTACGCGGCATGATCCACAAGGTTAATTACCTTGTGCGCGTTGAGGGAGAGTAATCCATGAAACTCAATACCCTGAGCCCGGCACCGGGCTCCAAACACGCTGAAAAGCGCGTTGGTCGTGGTATCGGTTCCGGTCTTGGTAAGACCGGCGGCCGTGGCCACAAAGGTCAGAAATCTCGCAGTGGCGGTAGCGTCAAGCCTGGTTTCGAAGGCGGTCAGATGCCGCTACAGCGTCGTTTGCCGAAGTTCGGTTTTACGTCTGCTAAGTCGCTTGTATCTGAAGAAGTACGCCTGGCTGAACTTGCCAAGGTTGCTGGTGACGAAGTCACTATGGAATCTCTGAAGCAAGCCAACGTGCTAAAGGATTCGACGCTTCACGCGAAGATTATCCTTTCTGGCGAACTGAACAAGGCGGTTACCGTTCGTGGTATCAAGGTCACCAAAGGTGCCCGTGAAGCGATCGAAGCCGCCGGCGGCAAGGTAGAGGACTAAATGGCCAAGTCAGGAAATATGCCGGCGATGGGCAGCGGTCTGAGTGAACTGTGGGCGCGTTTGCGCTTCGTGCTCCTCGCCATCGTGGTGTACCGTATCGGTGCCCACATTCCCGTTCCCGGTATCAATCCTGACCAGCTTGCTGCCTTGTTCAGGGAGCAACAGGGCACCATCCTAGGCATGTTTAACATGTTTTCGGGTGGCGCCTTGGAGCGCATGAGTGTCCTCGCCTTGGGCATAATGCCCTATATTTCGGCGTCGATTATCATGCAGCTCATGACTGCGGTCTCCCCTCATCTTGAACAGCTCAAGAAAGAGGGTGAGGCTGGCCGCCGCAAGATTAGCCAGTACACCCGCTACGGCACGGTGCTACTGGCTCTTGTCCAGGCTACCGGTATGTCCGTCGGTCTGGCTAGCCAAGGCATCGCATACAGCGCTGACTTCAGCTTCTTTTTCACCGCCGTGATCACGTTTGTATCGGGTGCGGTGTTTATGATGTGGCTAGGTGAGCAAATCACCGAGAAGGGTATCGGCAACGGTATTTCGTTGCTGATCTTCGCGGGGATTGTCGCTGGGCTGCCCAGTGCCGTTGGTCAAGCGTTTGAGCTTGCCCGTAACGAAGGTGCCTGGAATGTTCTTCCGCTGTTAGCGCTGTCAGTGCTAGGTATTGCTACCGTAGCGTTTGTGGTATTCATTGAGCGCGGTCAACGCCGCTTGAAAGTGAATTACCCGAGGCGACAGGTCGGCAATAAGATGTATGCAGGCCAAAGCAGCTACCTACCTTTGAAAGTGAATATGGCTGGTGTTATTCCAGCGATATTTGCTTCCAGTATTTTGCTCTTTCCGGCCTCTATTGGTCAGTGGGTTGGTGCTGGTGAGGGAATGGAGTGGTTGCAGCGTGCATCGCAAGCGTTAGGCCCTGGCCAACCGCTTTACATCTTGCTTTTCGCGGCGGCAGTGGTATTCTTCTGCTTCTTTTACACAGCGCTGGTCTTCAACCCCAAGGATGTGGCTGACAATCTTAAAAAGTCAGGCGCTTTCCTGCCGGGCATTCGCCCCGGCGAGCAGACCGCTCGCTATATCGACAAAGTAATGACTCGTCTTACTTTGTTCGGTGCCTTGTATATCACTGCGGTTTCCTTGATGCCCCAGTTTTTGATTGTCGCGTGGAACGTGCCGTTTTTCTTCGGTGGTACCTCGCTTCTAATCGTGGTGGTGGTGATCATGGACTTCATGGCCCAGGTGCAATCGCATCTCATGTCGCATCAGTATGACTCGGTGATGAAGAAGTCCAACCTGAAAGGCTACGGTAGCGGCGGCATCATGCGCTGAGGCGCGCCGTTGCGAATTGGAGAGAACGATGAAAGTTCGAGCTTCCGTAAAGAAGATGTGCCGTAACTGTAAGATTATTCGTCGCAATGGCGCTGTCCGCGTCATCTGCACCGAACCACGGCACAAACAGCGTCAGGGTTAATTCCTGAGTTGTTTTTAAGCGGGTGCCGGCATACCCCTTGCCGTAAGGCTTATGAAGGGGTATGCTGTTGCGCCTTTTGTAGATGAATAAACGAGCAAGCCGCTCAAATTTCGGAGTAAGCTGATGGCCCGTATTGCAGGCGTCAATATCCCGGACAACAAGCATGCGGCGATCTCGCTGACCTATATCTTCGGGATTGGCCGTACTCGCGCTCAGCACCTTTGTGCTGCTGCCGGTATCGCGCCTACTACCAAGATCCAGGATCTGTCTAGCGATGAGCTGGATACCCTGCGTTCTGAAGTTGGTAAGTACACCGTAGAAGGCGACCTTCGTCGTGATGTCACGCTTAACATTAAGCGTCTCATGGACTTAGGTTGCTACCGTGGTCTGCGTCATCGTCGTAGTCTTCCGCTGCGTGGTCAGCGGACTAAGACTAACGCGCGTACCCGTAAGGGCCCGCGTAAGCCGATCCGCAAATAATACGCAGGCTCTTTAATAGAGAGTTGACGTAAAGACAGGAATAGACATCAACATGGCTAACCCGCGTAGTAACCGTAAAAAGGTTAAAAAGCAGGTAGTGGACGCCGTAGCGCATATCCACGCTTCTTTTAACAACACGATCGTGACGATCACAGACCGCCAGGGCAATGCTCTTTCTTGGGCAACAGCCGGTGGTTCGGGTTTTCGTGGTTCTCGTAAGAGCACCCCGTTCGCTGCTCAAGTGGCAAGTGAACGTGCAGCAACTGCTGCAGCCGAGTATGGTGTGAAAAACGTAGACGTGCTGGTCAAAGGCCCCGGTCCCGGCCGTGAATCCGCCGTGCGCGCTCTCAATGCCGCCGGCTTCCGCGTGCAAAGCATCACTGACGCGACGCCCATTCCCCATAATGGCTGCCGTCCGCCTAAGAAACGCCGCGTTTAAGGAGACAGATTCATGGCTCGTTATATTGGACCGAAGTGCAAACTGTCTCGTCGTGAAGGCACCGATCTCTTTTTAAAGAGCGGTGTTACTCCCTTCGAGAAAAAGTGTAAATCCGAGCAAATTCCGGGTGTACACGGCCAGCGTCGTCAGCGTCTTTCCGACTACGGCTTGCAGCTTCGCGAGAAGCAAAAAGTACGTCGTATGTATGGCGTACTCGAAAAGCAGTTCCGCAACTACTACAAAGAAGCCGCTCGCCTGAAAGGTGCGACGGGTGAAGTATTGTTGCAGTTGCTTGAATCCCGACTGGATAACGTCGTCTACCGCATGGGCTTTGGCTCGACTCGCTCTGAAGCGCGTCAGCTAGTCAGCCACAAGGCGATTTCCGTGAATGGTCGCACCGTTAACGTTGCTTCTTATCAAGTGAAGCCCGGTGACGTTGTTTCTGTTCGCGAAAAGGCGAAGAACCAAGCGCGTATTCAACACTCGTTGACCATTGCGGCCAACCGTGGCGACATCGCTTGGATCGAAATCGACGCCAAGAAGATGGAAGGCACTTTCAAGGCTCTGCCTGAACGCGGTGACCTGACTGCCGACATCAACGAAAACCTGATCGTCGAGCTGTACTCCAAGTAAGCAGTTTGATTTAAATTTCTGCTTCTTGAGACCTGGGCGGGGTAGCGAAGCTAACCGCCCAGATGCTCTTGAGTATTGTTCTCTAGAGTACTCAGTATCCGTTTGGCAGCCTGAAAGGTGTTCATATGCAGCGTTCAGTGACAGAGTTTCTTCGCCCCCGCGATATCAAGGTAGAAGAAATCAGCGCACATCATGCCAAAATCGTTCTCGAACCGTTCGAGCGCGGCTTTGGTCACACCCTGGGGAATGCACTTCGACGCATTCTGCTTTCATCCATGCCCGGCGCTGCCGTGGTAGAGGCTGAAATTGCCGGTGTAGAGCACGAATACAGTGCAATCGAAGGGGTGCAGGAAGATGTCATCGAAATCCTCCTGAATTTGAAAGATGTTGCGATCAAGATGCACAGCCGCGATGAGGCGGTGCTCTCGCTGAACAAGCAGGGCCCAGCTGTCGTCACCGCAGGCGACATTGCGCTTGATCATAGCGTCGAAATCGTCAATCCGGATCACGTCATTGCTCATATCAATGAAGGTGCCGAGCTGAAAATTCAGCTTAAGGTAGCGCTGGGTCGTGGTTACGAACCGGCTGACGCTCGTGGCTCTGATGAAGAGACACGTGCTATTGGCCGCCTGCAGCTGGATGCCACCTTCAGCCCTGTTCGCCGTGTTTCCTATTCGGTCGAGGCCGCTCGTGTTGAGCAGCGCACCGACCTCGATAAGTTAATTATCGATCTGGAAACCGACGGTACACTGGATCCGGAAGAGGCTATCCGTCGCAGTGCGACCATTCTGCAAGAGCAGCTGGCCGCCTTCGTCGACCTGGAAGCTGATAAAGAACAGGAAGTCGAAGAGGAAGAGGATCTTGTCGATCCTATCCTATTGCGCCCCGTAGACGATCTTGAGTTGACAGTTCGCAGCGCTAACTGCCTGAAAGCCGAGAATATCTATTACATTGGTGATCTTATTCAGCGTACTGAAGTTGAGCTGCTGAAGACACCGAATCTTGGTAAAAAGTCTTTGAATGAAATCAAAGATGTACTGGCAGCGCGCGGCTTGTCTCTCGGTATGCGGCTGGAAAATTGGCCACCCGCTAGCCTGAAGGACGATAAGGCCTCCGCGTGAGTGTCGACTCGAGTCCCAGTTTGGTAAGGAATCACAACCATGCGTCATCGTAAGAGTGGTCGTCATCTGAATCGTACCAGCTCGCATCGTCAGGCCATGTTCAAGAACATGTCTGTCTCGCTGGTCGAACATGAAGTCATTAAGACAACCCTGCCTAAGGCCAAGGAACTGCGTCGCGTTATCGAGCCGCTGATTACCCTGGCTAAGCAGGATAGCGTTGCAAATCGTCGTTTGGCGTTTTCCCGTACGCGTTCCAAAGAAGCCGTCGGTAAACTGTTTAACGAACTTGGTCCGCGTTACGCCGAGCGTCCGGGTGGCTACATCCGTATTCTCAAGTGCGGCTTCCGCACAGGTGACAACGCGCCCATGGCGTTCGTTGAGCTTGTTGACCGCCCGGTTGTTGAAGAAGCAGCGGCAGAAGAGTAAGTTTCTGCGCTGTTTTTCAACAAAATGAAAGCCGACTCTTTTAGAGTCGGTTTTTTTTGGTCTAGTCATCGTGTTTTCATTTTATATAAACTGCTTTCTTAATTCACTTGCCGGGCTACCGTGCTAGTCTTAGATATCTGGCACTGCAAGTAGGGTAATTTTTGGTCGTGTTATATCACCGCAAAATAAAAAAGGGGCATGTATGGCAACTAGGGAAATGTGCGCAGCGATAGTCGCACGTCGGTGGCTTGCGCTGTCTTTCATAGTATTGCTGCTGGGGGCAGTATCAAGTGCTCATGCAAATCCACGTTATGCGGGCATCGTTGTGGATTTGGAAAATGGAGAGGTGTTGTACGCCGATAATGCCGATGAGCGTCGCTATCCCGCATCGTTAACTAAAATGATGACGCTTTACCTTACATTTGAAGCGCTGGAAAATGGTCAGCTCAGCTTATATCAGCCACTTGCGGTGTCTGCTCAAGCCGCTGCTATGCCCGCTGTAAAACTTTGGCTCTCTGCGGGCAGTACTATCCCTGTTGATTCTGCTATTCGTGCGCTGGCGGTTCGCTCTGCTAATGATGTAGCAGTAGTAGTTGCTGAAGCGTTAGGGGGTAGTGAACAACGCTTCGCACAGTTGATGACTGCTAAGGCTCGTGAGTTAGGCATGCATGCCACTACGTTCAGGAATGCCTCTGGTCTGCCTGATGGCCAACAGATCACGACGGCACGGGATATGGTGACGCTTTCCGTTCGAGTGATGCAGGACTTCCCTCAGTATTACCACTACTTTGGGCTTCAGGAATTTACTTATCGTGGCACTCGCCACACTAGCCATAACCGCCTAGTGAAAAACTATCCCGGGGCTGATGGGCTTAAAACAGGTTTTATTCGAGCCTCTGGCTTCAACGTTGCGACAACAGCAGTTCAAGGAAATCGTCGTTTGGTTGGGATTGTAATGGGCGGCTTTAGTGGTGCCTCTCGCGATACGCACATGGCGAACCTGTTAGACCGTAGTTTTGCTCGCGCTGCGCTGCGTGACCAGCAAACATGGCTGGCAAATACTAATTTCTCTCGCGATTTTATGGCTTTTTCTGGCCCTTCTGCCCAGCCATTGTCTCGTCCTGTTGCATCACCGCCGGTTACTTTGCCGCCTGTTTCTAATCGCACTGCGATGGCAAATAACGTCACAGCGACAAATAATGTAGCGGCAACAACGTTGTCTCCTTCATCGACCTCTGCGTCTGCTGTTGTTGAAGAGCGTTTGGCGCGTTCTATGGAGGTATCAGCAGAAGCTCCTGTTAACAATGCACGAGACCCGTTAAATGCTTTTATCGAACGTGAGCGCGAGATAGCGACTGCGCCTCAGCAAGTCGTTTCTGTTGGTAGCTGGGGGATTCAGGTTGGTGCATTTAGCCAAGCAGCGCGAGCAGAGCAACTGGCGCGTCAAGCAGCCCAGCGGCTCCCTTACGAGGTTGGCGGTCGTGTTGCCATTGATACGTTAGGCGGGCAAACGCCTGTGTTCCGGGCCCGTGTTGTTGCTTTAGACGAAGCACGCGCCAGGCGGGCTTGTAGAACGCTCCAGGCACAGGGGATGGAGTGCATGGTGGTCAACGCAAGTTTGTAAAACACGCAACTTCCGTGACCCCGCCAGTGACACATTGGCGGGGTTTTTTATTAGTTGTTAAATCCCGGTTAACGTTTACGTAGGGTAAAGGAGAGCGTCGTGACAACGTCGTTAAAAGGCATCCTCTGTATGTGTTTAGGGGTTTTGTTCTTAGCGCTTGGCGATGCGGTAGCGAAGTGGCTGGGAGAAGTGCACTCGCCGCTGCAGATTATTTTTTTTCGAACGTTAGTGTCGTTACCACTCATCGCGTTGCTGGCCTATTTCGCGGGTGGGCTAAGTAAGTTGCGCACCAAGCGTCCTGGTGTGCATCTCTTAAGGGGACTGATTTATACCGCCACAATGGTGTGTTTTGTATGGGGGTTAACGCTGCTGCCGCTCGCCGAGGCCACGGCGATTGCATTTGTGGCACCGCTGTTTGTGACGCTGCTGTCGGTGCCAATGCTTGGCGAGCGGATTGACCCACCGGTATTGATCGCGTCGTTAGTTGGTTTTGCCGGAGTGTTGATTGTAGTGCGTCCCGGTGGCGATGCATTTCAGCTTGGCACGCTAACGCTCTTAGGAGCGGCGTTTTTCTATGCGCTGATGATGATTACCGCACGACGCTATGGTGCTCGAGAGCACCTATGGGCAATGGTGTTCTACATGACGCTAGTGCCATTTGTTGTCACTACCTTGAGCTTGCCCTGGGTTTGGCAAACGCCAGAGCCCTGGCACTGGCTTGGGTTTTTGGTTGCCGGTGTTTTAGGTATAGGAGCGACTGCGTTTATTACCCTGGCATTTCGCTTTGCCCCTGCCGCGATAGCCGCGCCGTTTGATTACACGGCGATGCTATGGGCGGTGCTACTCGGCTGGTGGTTCTGGGGAGAGCTGCCTGATCTGTGGGTGTGGATAGGCAGTGTGTTGATTATAGGTAGCGGCTTAGCGATTGCCTACCATGACCGCCGGACAACCCTGAAAGCTCGTCCGAGCGCTTAGAGTAACTCTTCACCAAGGCGCTTTTAATGCGTGACCTTAGGCCTGCTAGGATTATGGTAGCTGTTTAATTCCGTTCGCCTGCCGCTTGCTGGGCGCTGTAAAACACGTTTGGCTGTACTTAATAACGATCCTAAGAAAATGCCTGTGCGGCTAGGCGCGGATCTGGCTGGCCGCAGATAGCAGAGATAACCGCAATGCCGTTTGCTCCAGCGGCTTTCACCTGGGCAATGTGTTCAGCTTTTAGCCCGCCAATCGCGACGCTGGGAAGTTGGCAAGCAGTGGCAAGCTGTGCCAACCCGTCAAAGCCAATGGGCTGGGCATGGTCTTGCTTGCTGACAGTCGCAAAAACAGGCCCTATGCCGACGTAATCCAGTAGCTCAACAGGTGCGCCTTGCAGTTGGGCCAGTGTATTAATCGAAAGCCCAAGAATGGCATGCGGCCCTAATGCATCTCGTGCTTCGTGAATGGCCATATCGCTTTGCCCGACATGTAAGCCATCGGCTTGGCTGGCTAATGCCACATTCAAACGATCATTAATAATCAGTGGAACACCGCTACCTGCCAAGATTGCTTTGAGGCGTTTGGCTTGGGCGATCATGTGTTCGTCGCTAGCGTCTTTATCACGCAGCTGCACCATAGTAATGCCGCCTTGCACAGCGGCTTCCACCGTTTTTTCAAGGCCGATTTCAGCACATAGCTCAGCATCGGTGACTAAATAGAGCGAGAGATCAAATGGCATGCACCGCCTCCAATTGAGCAAGAGTCGAGAGGTCGTCGGGTGTCAACTGGTACAATGCGTCTAATAGCGCTACCTGGAAACTGCCAGGGCCTTCGGCCTGATCTCCAGCACGGCTGCCGGCGATGCTAAAACATGCCAGAGCGGCCAAGCAGGCTTCCAACGGCTGCTCGCGGTTTGCAGCGACAAAGCTTGCTACCAGCGCACTCAAACCGCAGCCCAAGGTAGTCACGCGTGGCATCAGCGCGTGCCCACCGTTAAGCCGATAATGATCAGTGCCGTCAGTGATGAAATCGGTCTCGCCAGTCACTGCTACCACACAGCGATGTTGTTGTGCGAGTGCAATCGCTGCCGCTGTGGCTTCTTGGGTGCTAGCCGTCGTATCAACGCCCCGACCTTGGTTGGCCAAGCCGTTAAGAGCTTGAATTTCAGAAGCATTACCACGAATAACGCTAGGCTGATAAGCCAATAATGTCTCACAAAGACGCTGGCGAAATGCGGAAACACCCACCGCGACAGGGTCGAGTACCCATGGAATACCACTTTCATGGGCAGTGCGCGCGGCAATTGTCATGGCGTCACCCCAGGGGGAAGAAAGGGTGCCAATATTGATGGAAAGCGCGCCAGAGATAGCCGTGAACTCAGCCACTTCCTCTTGGGCATGCAGCATGGCGGGAGACGCACCTATCGCCAATAACACATTAGCAGTGCTATTCATTGCCACGTAGTTAGTAATGCAATGTATCAGCGGTGTAGAAGCGCGCAGAGCGTTAAGGTAATCGCCAAGTGGGCGTGAAGGCATAATATCCTCCCGGCTGGGAGGTGATGCAGCAGCACCACGACTCCCTACGCCGGTTTTATCCGGTTCAGGTTCAAAGGGTGCATCTCAGCCCACTAAGTGTGGGCGCCCCTGTCGTGATGGTACTATCCTTGGCTTAGAGCAATCTGTAAAGCCTAAGGCGCATTACCGGTCGTTATTAGCGAAACGAAATGCGGGTCCCGTAAGCAAGCATTTCATCTGGCGTAATCGCTTTACCTTCCACACCAATCATTTCGTCGCCACACTGGTCGGCAAAGGTAAGCACCCCATGGGTGAGGCCCAGCTGGCCAAGCGTATCGCGAATTTCACCAGTCCCTAAAAAAGTGCTGACATGGCCCTTAGCATTGGTTAAATCAGAAACTCCGTTAGCGTGATGGAATCGGACCTTGTAAATACCATCCATCGATTCAACTTCCACAATCGGTGAAAAGCCATTTTGAATGGCGCGGGCCAACTGCTTTAACGTTAGGTGGTCGCCGAGGGTCATATCAATCGCGGTCATGACAAGCTCCAGGTGGACGCCTTAGTGGGGCATCGCATTGTTCTCTATGAAAAAGCTACAGGTGATGGAAGTGGCTTGATTCCACTGTTATAAAGATGGTGATCTATTAGCGTAGAAGGTTTGCATAGAAATTCCAGGTATCACAGGAAATGCAGTTAATGTACGGCGTCGAGCGCATGCTGCTTCAGCGTAATAAGTGAAATGATCTCTAACGTTTTCTCATGGGTGCCTGACAGCACAATGGGAGGGGCTAGCCCAACCTGAGCAGCTTCTTGCCAACGGCTAGCACAAACGCACCATCGATCACCGGGTTGCAGGCCTGGAAACCCATACTCAGGGCGTGGTGTCACCAAGTCGTTACCTTGGGCTCTTGAAAACGCTAGGAATTCTTCGGTTACCATGGCGCATACTGAATGCGTGCCTGCATCATCAGGTCCTGTGCGACAAAAACCGTCGCGATAAAAACCGGTTTTAGGTTCATGGCAGCAAGGGGTTAACGGTTCACCCAGCACGTTTCGGTCACGAGACATATTAACTCCTTTAGCTAATTTCTAGGCTTGCTAAGTTCTAGTATTGCTAAGTTCTAGGAATTTCGGGTCTAGCCATGTTGAGGCTAGAATGTTCTGAGCGATCTGCCTATAGAAATATTTACAGATAACGCATGTTGAAAGTACACAGTTCACTGTAAAGAATCCAAGTTTTGTACAACTTTTAAAGTGCGTCAACGTATTTGTGTGAAATGTGCACGTAGGTGTGCTGCGTGTTTTTCAGAGAAAGATAGGAGAGCTTCATGACGTTTCAAGGTGAACAACATCCAGGTCTCGCACCTGCTGCGCCACAGACCCAAGGGTTTCGCTTAAATCACACAATGCTCCGGGTGAAAGATCCTGAGCGTGCGCTAGCATTTTACTCCAAGGTATTTGGTATGCAGGTGCTGCGCCGATTGGATTTCGAAGAAATGCAATTCTCGCTCTACTTTTTAGCCAATTTGGAAAGCAGCGATCACGTGCCGGAAGAACCCCGAGCACGCACCGCCTGGACCTTTAGCCAGAAAGGCTTGTTAGAGCTGACGCATAACTGGGGCACTGAAGATCAGCAGGATTTTGCTTATCATGACGGTAATGCTGACCCCCAAGGGTTTGGTCATATTTGCTTTAGTGTGCCTGACCTAGAGGCGGCTCAAGCATGGTTTGACGAACATGAGGTTACCTTCGTTAAGCGTGCCGATCAGGGCAAGATGAAAGACGTTATTTTCGTCAAAGATGCAGATGGCTACTGGATTGAAGTGATCCAAGCTGATCGTATGGCGGCTAAGGGCGACTAATATGGCCCATTTGCTGTTCCGGCTGCGCCATGTAACAGACGAAGAGGCGTTGGAAGTTCGCCAACTGTTGGATGAGCAAAGCTTTGATATCTATGAAACCCAGGCGGGCTTTTTTCGCCTGGGTGTCGATGCGATTTGGCTGCGTGACACTTCGCAGCGCGAGGCCGCGGAAGCTGCTTTAGCAGCGTACCAGGAAAACCGTCAAGCCAGAGTGCGGCGAGAGCACGAAGAAGCCGTTGCCAGTGGCAATGCACCGACGCTATGGCGGCGCTTCCTTGCCCATCCGGTGAAGGTCGTATTGGTGATGATAGCCGTGGTACTGATTGCCCTATTAACGTTGCTGCCGTTTATTAGCTTGGTTGGCTAGTTTGTTTGATTAGCTGGTTGATTAGCGGGTTGGGTAACTGCCGCTAAATGTCCGCGTTTTAGATAAAGCTGCACGCCTTCGCTACCCGCCCTCAACTTAGGTGCTGCACCTACCGGGTAGCGACACCAACTGCCGGTTTTATATTCCTGCCCGTCACTAAGTAAAGAGCCCTCCAGCACAAACAGCTCTAAGCCGCCGGAAAGCGATAGATACGTCACCAGGGTATCGCTTTCCCATCGTTCCAGGCTGACTCGCTCAGGGCCATAATGTTCTGAACTATAGGTATGCAGCATTTTATAAGTAATACCGGTCCGTCGATCGGGCTGCCAGGGTAGGCGGTGGGCAGGCACTGCCAACTGAAGAAGATCATCTTCATCAAACTGATGTAGCTTAACCAGAATAAGCGCTCCTTCTTCACCGATTTGCGGGGTATGGCCGGTGCCGATTGGGTTGCGTAGGTAGCTTCCCGCTGGGTAGCGGCCATGCTCATCGGCAAAGACCCCATCCAGCACCAATATTTCCTCACCACCGCCGTGAGTATGCCGGTTGAACTGGCTGTTCGGCGCGTAGCGTACCAAGCTGGTGGCTCTGGCTACTTCGTCGCCAATGCGGTCAAGCATCATGCGCTCCACACCAGCGCTGGGGGAGTTCACCCAACGATACTGATCCGGCGTGATACAGACAAAGTGGCTAAAATCGGCGTTAAGGCGCATGGTGTGGGCTCTTTGCAGGGGTGAAAATTCGCAGCAGTAGTGCAAGTCTCCCATCCTTGGAGCAAAATGCAACGCAAAAAAATACCGCCAGACGGCGGTATTCAATAGTTAACTTTTTACTTAATGGTCATGGCCATGATCGTCGTCATGGGCACGGTCGTCATGCCCCGGCTTAGCCAGTGCAGTATGCAGCACGTTCGCATTATGGCGCATCATGCCCAAGTAAGTGCTGGCGTCACCTTCACTGGCCAGCGCATCCGCATACAGCGTGCCAGCAATTGGTAGACCGGTTTCCTCGGCAAGCTGATTGATGATCGCCTGATTGGTCATGTTCTCATGGAACAAAGCCTGCACATTTTCCTGCTCGATAACATCCACCAGCGCGGCCATGCTGGCGCCACTTGGGTCAGCTTCGGTAGAAAGTCCGACGGGCGACAGGAAGTTAACGCCGTAAGCACTGGAAAAATAACCAAAGGAATCATGACCCGTAATCACGCTGGCAGAGGCAGGAATGTCACTCAGGATATCGCGAATCTCGCTGTCCACTGCTGCTATCTCGGCCAAATAGCGTTCCGCGTTGGCCTGATAGCTTTGCGCATTTGCGCTGTCGGCTTCCATTAATCCATCACGAATATTGGTCACGTAGACCTGTGCCTGCTGCAGATCCTGCCAGGCGTGAGGATCATCATCACCGTGAGCGTGTTCGCTGTGATCGGCTCCGTCGTGGCCATGTTCATCATGATCGGCTTCGTCGTGGCCGTGTTCGTCGTGGCCGTGTTCGTCGTGGCCATGTTCGTCGTGACCGGATTCGTCATGGCCAGCCTCGCCCAAGGCGCGTGGCTGAAGGCCGTTTGTGGCGGTAACCAGCGCCCCGTGGTAATCACTGGATTCGATCAAGCGCTCCATCCAGCCCTCAAACAGCAAGCCGTTAAAGACCACCAGGTCGGCTCCTGCCAATGCACGGGCATCGCCCGGGCTAGGCGAGTACATATGGGTGTCACCGTCAGGGCCGACCAATGAGGTCACCTCGACGTGCTCGCCACCCACATTTTCGACCATATCCGCCAGAATCGAAAAGCTGGTGACTACCTGGACACGGTCATTAGCCATCGCTGCTGGCAGCGCCAGCATGGCAGAAACGCCCACTAGCCAGCGTGAAGAAGAGGAAAGCGACATACTGTGCTCCTTAAAAATAAATAATAACAAACCGTTATGACGACTGCTCAAGCGCCAGCGGCGTTGTCTTACGCCGTAGCTTGGCGGCCAAGCTGTGATAGCGGCCGAACAGTGCCGACAATAGATAACCCAGCCCGGCCAGCAAGATAATGCTTGGCCCAGACGGCGTATCCAGATGAAACGAAAGCAACAGCCCACCGGTGCTGGCGACCATTGCTAATAGCACGGCAATACCGATCAACCCTTCCAACCGTTTACTCCAAAACCGCGCCGCAGTGGCAGGCAGCATCATCAACCCCACGGCCATTAACGTGCCTAAGGTTTGGAAGCCCGCGGTTAAATTAAGCACCAATAGCCCTAGAAAGACGCTATGCACCCAACCGCTACGGCGGCTTTGTCCACGCAAAAACAGCGGGTCTAAACACTCCACAACCAACGCGCGGAAAATAATCGCCAGAATAATCACAATCAGTGTGCTGATAGAGGCAATAAGCAGAAGCGCTGTGGAATTGATCGCTAAAATCGAGCCAAAGAGTACATGGGTTAAGTCCACGCTGCTGCCGCCCATGGAAATCAGCAAGACCCCCGCAGCCAACGAAATAATAAAAAAGCTCGCCATGGCAGCGTCTTCCCGCTGGCCGCCCATTTTCGAGACTGCCCCCGCAAGCAGGGCCACCATCACCCCAAACAGCACGCCGCCAACGCTCATTATCGGCAGAGAAAAGCCCGCCAGCAGAAAACCTATTGCCACCCCAGGCAATATCGCGTGGGCCATGGCATCGCCAATCAGGCTCATGCCCCGCAACACCAAGAAAACCCCAAGTGGCGGCGCGGCCAGTGAAAGAGCTAACCCACCGACAACCGCGCGGCGCATAAAGCCATATTCGAAAGGCGCAACCAACCAGGCATCAAGCAGTGCCAGCATGACGCCCTCCTAATGAAAACGGCACCACTTTTGAGGGTGCATGCGGGTGGTTTAGTGCACTAGGCGCGACCCAGCGGCCATGGCCACCACTCAGCATCAGCACCTCATCTGCCAGGCGGCTCAGGTGATCCATATCATGCAGCACAACCACGATGGTGGCGCCGTCATCGGCCATCTGGCGCAGGATACGGATCAAAATATCCACGGTATCGCTATCCACGTTGGCAAACGGCTCATCCAGCAGCAAAAGCTCCGCTTCCTGCATCAAGGTACGGCCAATTAGCGCTCGCTGGCGCTGGCCACCGGAAAGCTCACCCAAAGGGCGGTGGGCCAAATGGGAAATACCCAAGCGCGCCATGATGTCGCGACCTTTGCGATAATGCGCAGCGCAGTAGCCTTTCAATGCCCCATGGCTTGGCCAGCTACCGGTCATCACCAATTCTTCCACGCTCATCGGAAAGGTAAGGTCGAGGGCTAGCTGCTGCGGCAGCCACGCGCGACGCGCTTTATCAACTGTGCAGACCACTTCACCGCTAATGGGTCGTAGTTCACCCATAATTGCCTGGATAAGGGTGCTTTTCCCCGCGCCGTTAGCGCCAATAAGCGCCGTGATAGCACCGGGCTTTATGTCACCATCGACATGCTCAAGCACTGTGCGCCCGCCTTGGGCAAGGTGCAGGTCATGCAATTGTAGGCGTGAAAGTGAACGCTCACTCATAGCGGCCACCCGCTTGCCCACATAACTAACCCCCACAACGCCAACAGCGGCAATGCCACCAAGCCCAACCGCTTCGCAGCAGACAGCGACATCAGCGAAAAATGGCAGGGGCCTTCTTTGTTATGGCGATGCATATGCTCACTCATAAAGTGTCCTCGCTAACCAATAAATAAGTTATAACATAACAATTGGTAAAACAAAAAAAGAGGACGACATTCTACGCACTCCGGGAGCACTGACAATCCTGATGTACTGACAATGTTAAACCGTGCTGCCGCGCCGATGTGCTGTGTCCGAATTTGCAGCTCATTAATCAGCGCGCCGCCCAGCGCCAGCGCAAAAGCCGCCAACACATGAAACATCGGCATAACGAATCACCAACATAAGAAAAAATAATGCGAAGCGTAGCACGTTGCGCCTAAGGCGTTAGCGTGGAATGGGAGTGGGCTTAAGGTCTGTGCGCGGGTTTGCCGCGCACAGTAGTGGGGCGTTTTCTGAAGTCGTTACTCTTTTTCGTCCTCGTTGTCTTCCCAGTTTTCCATGGCACGTTTGTCATCCGGAAGTCGCACGATATCGCCTAAACTAAGCTTGTGGTGGGTGTCGTGGTGGTGCCCTTGACGGTCTAGTATGGCGGCGACGCTGCCGATGCTGACGGCATCTTCTTCGCGGTAGGCTTCTACTTTTACGCGCACAATGCGGCCTTGATACCGGGCAGAGAGCATGGCACCTGGGTAGGGCGGTTTATGGTCTGGGTCATTTTTGAAAAATTCTGCGACGCTTGCACTGCCTGGTTCATCCCATTCAATGTGTTGATGCATTGTCAGTGTCCTTTTGCTGAGCGGTATCACATAGCGTGAGGCTTAAGTGTAGTGTGTGTTAATACAATAGGGCCAATGCGCATACATACGGCCGTGGTGGGCGCTTAGCGCGGTTGTTCAGATGACCGTGGAGAAGCGTTGGTGGCCAACCACCATGCGCTATTTGAGCAGTCGGTGACACTGTTTTTTGTCGTTGGGCGTTCAGTGGGTAGCCCGCTTAATGTGCTGACCAAGCGATGTACGCTGCCAAAGCCCGTGGGCGTCATCAGGTGGTGCTTTATTCGGTAGCGTCATCGTCAGGTTGGCCGATATGCTGAAACATAAAGTTTAAGGCGGCAGGTAAACTGGCTCGCCACACGCGCCATGTGTGGCCCCCTGGATAAAGATCAAGTCGCACGTTGTTTGGCTGAATGCGCTCCATGGCTTGGCGCAACAGGCGGGCGTGGAACTCTGCATCATAAACATCACTGCGCCCAGCACTGATATAAAGCGGCACTGGCGATATTTCACGCTCTCCCGTTGTTCGCGGTGTGACTTGCAGCCGATAATTCTCTAGGTGGGTCGTGTAATTGAGCGCTTCCCAGCGTTCGCGATCAAATTGGCCGTGTTCATTTGAAAATGCTGGATGGCGGCGTGCCGATGAATGGGAAGGTGGTGCTGGCGAGTAGCTAGCGGGGCTTAGGGCGGCAACGGCGGCAAACAGTTCGGGTCGCTCTAGGGCAAAATTAAGCGCGCCGTAACCGCCAGCGGATGATCCCGCTACGCCTCGCAGGTGGCGTTCGCCCCCAGCATGATAGGTGCTTTCGATATGCGGCAGTAAGTCGTTGAAGAAAGCGCTGCGCGCTGCTTCGTTGTATCCATCTACCCACCAACTGCGGCTGCCGGGCATAATAAATACCGTGGGAGGTAAGTGGCCTGCTGCGATTAAGCGGTTTGCTGTTTGGGGAAGGTTGCCCCGTGTCACCCAATCTCGCTCATTTCCAAACGATCCGTGAAGTAAATAAACCACTGGATAAGGCGTAGACGCATCCGTGTCATAGTTATCGGGTAAATACACGGTATAAGGATAGTTATGGCCTAAGGTTGGCGAGAAAAATTGTTGATAGGAAACATTGCCTGCCAAAGCGTGACTGCTTAATAAAAGCCAGCTAACAAGTCCTGCAATATGCCGTGTTAGCAACGTGACGCGTCTTGCTGTTGATGTACCAAACACGAAGCCTCCTGGAATTTATTAGCGTTGCGACAATCGGACAGCGCAGAGCGAGCCCCTGTTCATTTTATTGAAAATAGCGGTCAATGGTCGAATGCCTAGGGTGTAAATGGTAGGGGTTCAGCGCCAAACAATCAGAGAGAGCTGATGCAAAAACTTGAGGAAATTTATTGGCTGCGTGCTTACGGCTGTATCGCGGTGTTTTTATTTCATTGGTTAGACTATTTGAATCAGCGCGTTGATAATGTAGTCACCGACTTAATGCGACTCCCGCTGGTGCTTGGCACGCCCATTTTTTTGTTTATTTCGGTGTTTGTCTTTGCCGTGCGTTACGACAAACAGGTCCCTCCTGGCTTCCTTCTTCAGCGCGTTAAATACGTCATGTTGCCTTATTTGGTATATGGCTTTATTTACTCGACAGCGGAATGGGTGCGGTTGGCGAATAGCGACAATCCTGTCGGTTTTATAAGCAACGCCAAAGAGTATTTTATTTATGCGGGATGGCATGGCTATTTTTTGATTATTGCCATGCAGTTTTATGCGGCTTATTGGTGCTACACCCATTTTCGGCTGTGGCGCTTTAATCCTGTGCCGTGGCTTTGGGGTGGCTGCATAGTCAGCATGGCGTACTGGGGGCTAGCGTATTGGTTAGGCATTGAGCCCCCTGGGTATTTGCTATGGATCGCGCCGTTGGGGTGGATATACCTATTTTTTCTGGCGTTGGTGTTGGTTCGCTATTATCCGCTGGCACCTCAAGCCGAACAGTTTGAACCACCTAGCTGGATGCAAAGGTTAGCGTCGCCTTATTGGTTGCTTGGGTTTGTGGCGTTGATCGTTGCATTCACGTTTACTGGTCGGTTAGCTTTTTCTTCAAAAGAGGTGTGGGTCATCCCCTTTTTTGTGTTGTTTACACTTTGGTTAATGCATTACTTAAAAGGTCGTAAAGCGCCACGTTGGGTGCGCTATATCAATGCGTACTCGTTTGGTATTTATTTGGCCCACCCTATGTTTTTCGCATTGACCGATGCCATTGTAGAGCCTTTCACATTGCCACTTTTCATCTATGCCGTGCTGTTAATTCTTGTAGGTGGTGTTGGCTCTATTGTGTTGAATAACATAGTTAACACTACTACCACGGGAGCGATGCTATTTGGCAAGCGTTTGAACGTTTAACCAACATGCAGCTTCTTGCATAAGGCGATATCACGTGCCGTATGCGAGGTGGAAAGAGATCGTTAGCGTTTGTCACTCCTTGACGGAGAGTAGCGAGTAAGACCTGGTGCCTCGAGGCTGAACGTTTGTAATCGTGTAGGGCATGCATAAAGGCGCTGTAGTAAATCGGCAAGCGCTGCTTCGTCTAGTTCGGGGTCTAAACCTCCTAAACGTTCTAGCCATGTGCGCCTGATGGCTATGTAAGGAGGAACCGCTACATCCGCACCTAAGAAGCGTTGGAGCAAACGTTCGGATAGGCGGGGAGGTTGGCTGCCAACCAGAACAGCATCCAGCGTGTAAGTGTCCAGTTGGGGGTAAAGTAAACACCACAGTTTGGCCTGTAGCGCTTGCTGCTGCATCGCAATCAGTAACCAATCAGCTTGGCTGATATACGCTGCTTGGTTGATCCTTGCACCCAACGGCAGGGAAGGCGTAACCAAAAAGCGAACACGGTAATGTTGCTCAATCCGTGTGATGCGCGGGTCGCTGGTAGAGCCTGTGACGATAATGGGAAGTAGGTGATCTGCTAAGCCTGTTTGGCGAATAGCGCGCAGGTGTCGTGGCAATCGGGCACCTGTGACTGACGCATCAACAATAAAGCAGACCGTGCCCATGCAAGCGGCTTCCTGTGTTGTGAAACCCATCTGTTATAAAGTCTATCTATTTGTAAGTAATTGTAGGTGTGAGTTTCTTTTGGCAGCAAGCTAAAGTTTACGATGATGAGTAAAATAGGAGTCGCTTATTTTGCACCATATTAGTGCTTGCTAGGTTTGCTTTGTTTGTTATTGGTGCGACTTTATGAGCTGTGTGGCTGTTTTGGGCGGAGTACGTCCACTCACACACGATATGCGACATGAAGAAGCATTTATTTTTATTTTTAAAATTATATAAAACAATATCTTGTAATTTTTTTATGCCATATTGGTGCAGGATTGGCATACTCTGTGCTTAGTATTAGCCAGCGGCTAGCGGGTCGTAGGCAGATGCCTCTCGGCGTGCTAAAACAATAGCCGGTTTGTTTAATGACTCTTTTATCGGTAGCTTACTGTGACAATCTTTAAGCCACGTTCATACCGGAGGACACTATGTCAGCTAAGACTCTCGCGCTAATTGAAGAACATGATGTTAAATGGGTAGACCTGCGTTTCACCGACACGCGCGGTAAAGAGCAGCACGTCACCGTACCGGCACGGGACGTGGACGAAGAGTTTTTCGAGAACGGTCAAATGTTCGATGGTTCCTCCATTGAGGGCTGGAAAGGCATTAATGAATCCGACATGATTCTTCGCCCTGAAGACGGTACTGGTTACCTCGATCCCTTCACCGAAGACGCTACCCTGATCCTGCGTTGCGACATCATCGAGCCTGCTACTATGCAGGGTTATGATCGCGACCCGCGTTCCATTGCTAAGCGCGCAGAAGCTTATCTGCAGTCCACCGGCTTGGGCGACACCGCTTTCTTTGGCCCTGAGCCTGAGTTTTTCATTTTTGACGAAGTTCATTGGAAATCTGATATTCAGGGTTCCATGTACAAAATCACCTCTGACGAAGGCGCTTGGGCGACCAATAGCCAAGTAGAAGGCGGCAACTTAGGCCACCGCCCGCGTGTGAAAGGTGGTTATTTCCCGGTTCCCCCGGTTGATAGTTTCCACGATATTCGTGGTGCGATGTGTAACACCCTTGAAGCGATTGGTCAGACCGTTGAGGTTCACCACCACGAGGTTGCTAACGCAGGTCAGAATGAAATCGGTGTTAAATTCAACACGCTGGTGAAGAAAGCTGACGAAGTTCAGGAAATGAAATACGTGATCCACAACGTGGCCCACGCTTATGGCAAAACTGCTACGTTTATGCCGAAGCCGCTAGTAGGCGACAACGGTTCTGGTATGCACGTACACCAGTCGTTCTGGAAAGATGGTCAGAACCAGTTCGCAGGTGACGAGTACGCGGGTCTTTCTGAAATGGCGCTTTACTACATTGGCGGTGTTATCAAGCACGCCCGTGCTCTGAACGCCTTCACTAATGCGTCTACTAACTCGTACAAGCGATTGGTGCCAGGTTTTGAAGCGCCGGTAATGCTGGCCTACAGCGCTCGTAACCGCTCTGCCTCGATCCGTATTCCGTACACCGCTAGCCCGAAAGGTAAGCGTGTAGAAACGCGTTTCCCTGATCCGACTGCCAACCCGTACCTGGCGTTCTCTGCCTTGTTGATGGCGGGTATCGACGGTATTAAAAACAAGATTCATCCTGGCGATGCCATGGATAAGAACTTGTATGATCTGCCGCCAGAAGAAGGTAAGTCAGTACCGACCGTTGCTAACAGCCTGGATCAAGCGCTGGAAGCACTCGATGCGGACCGCGCATTCCTGACCGAAGGTGGCGTATTTACTGATGATATGATCGATGCTTACATCGACCTCAAGATGGAAGAAGTGGAACGTATTCGTATGACTACTCACCCGATTGAGTTTGATATGTACTACAGCTGTTAAGAACGTTTTTTGAGAATGGTTTTTAAGAACAGCTGCTAACATCACCCTTGCGGTGTGATTAGCCTAAAACCCCGCCTTGGCGGGGTTTTTTTTATGGTAGCAAACTGAGAAGGTGTGCCAGTGATGATGAGTGGTCGACGTTTGCAGCACAAAGTGTGTTTACCCGCAGGAGCTGCGCTACTGCTGTGCCTGTGGGTAAGCGCTGCGCAGTCACAAACGGTGTACCGTGTGGTAGATGAGCAGGGCAACGTAACCTTTACCGATAACCCTGAGCGCGGAGGCGAAGCGATGACGCTGGCTCCACTGCCTGGCGTCTCCACGTCGCCGCCTCTAGGCGCTGTTTCACCGCGTCGTCAGGGTTATCCTGGAAAACCGTTTATGCCCTACGACCGTTTTGCGATTGAGGTTCCCCAGGCGGATGCGACGCTTCGAAACGACCATACCTCGGTCGTCGTGGACGTTGCTCCCCCGCTTCGAGAAGATCATCGAATACAACTGCTGGTAAACGGCGAAATAAGTCAATCGGCGCTGCACAGTGATGCTTTCTGGCTGGCCGGTTTATCAGCGGGCCAACATCAGCTTCAAGCCGAACTAGTAGATAGTGGCGGGCGTGTTCAGCACCGCACTGATCCGGTAAGTATTTTTATTGTCGATTAACCAGGTGCACTATAATGGTGCGCTAAATGATGAGATTACCACTCGAACTGCGCTACAACGACTCGCTATATCCCCACCTTCTGCTCAATAGCCGTGCAACTGGTCGTTTATGCGTTATTGGCGCGCTTTTTGCAGTTCCTCTTTCAAACACTCGTTAACGTTATTTTTTAAAGCAACGCTTCAGGACACGCCATGTACCAGCGCTTACTTGAACATCTCACCACTGCAGTCCTGCTGCTAGACGGTGAACTCCGCGTTCGCTGGATGAACCCAGCTGCGGAAGCGTTGCTAGCGGTGAGCTTTAGCCGTGTGCAGGGCATTAGTTTAGACACGCTATTAGGGGGCGATGAGAGTATTGATGATGTCCTTGCCAAAGCGCGAGATGCGTTTCATCCCTATACGCAGCGTGAAGCACGTATTACGCCGCTGAACAGCGAGTCATTAACGGTGGATTATACCGTGACGCCGCTCTCAGCCGATGAGTTGTTGTTGGAAGTAGAGCCCCGTGATCGGCTGATGCAGATTTCCCGCGAAGAAGCGCTAACCACTCGGCAAGAGACCATCAAGGTGCTGGCGCGGGGCTTGGCACATGAAGTTAAAAATCCCCTGGGCGGGATTCGCGGCGCCGCCCAGTTATTAGAGCGCGATTTGGACGACCCAGCACTGCGTGAGTTCACTCATATTATTGTAGAGGAGGTAGATCGTCTCAAAGATTTGGTCGACTCTATGTTGGGCCCTAATCGCATTGTTAAACATGAGCCTGTCAATATTCACAAAGTGTTAGAGCGAGTGCGAACACTGCTGATTGCCGAGCACCCACAGGTTGAGATTCGGCGCGATTATGACCCGAGTTTGCCTGATCTTTCTGGCGATGAATCTCAAATGATTCAAGCGTTATTGAATGTGGCACGCAACGCGGTGCAGGCCATGAGCGATGCGGGTACACCTTCGCCGGAGCTTATCCTGCGTACTCGCGCGCGCCGCCAATTTACGTTGGGGGCCGAACGCCATCGTTTAGTCAGTGAAGTGGGGGTTATTGATAATGGCCCGGGCATACCTGAAACATTACGTGAAACGCTTTTCTATCCCATGGTTTCTGGGCGCGCTGAAGGTAGCGGCCTAGGGCTTTCGATTGCTCAATCGATTTTGCACCAACATCAAGGATTGATCGAATGCGACTCACGCCCTGGGCGTACCGAATTTCGTTTATTGATTCCATTGGTTGTTAATTTCACCGGAGAAGCGTCATGACTGAGGCGACACAAGCCGATGTGGCACGAGTGGTTATTGTCGATGATGACCGCGCCATCCGTTGGGTATTAGAGCGGGCGTTAGCGCAGCCAGACCTGGATGTTGAGTGTATTGAACGCGCCGACACGGCCCTTGAACGTTTGCTTGAAAACCCACCCGATGTACTGGTGACGGACATTCGAATGCCCGGCATTGATGGGCTGGATTTAATGTCTCGGGTACGCGATGCGCACCCTGACCTGCCTGTGATTGTCATGACCGCGCATTCGGATCTCGACAGCGCCGTAGCGTCTTATCAAGGCGGCGCATTTGAATACCTGCCTAAACCCTTTGATGTAGACGAAGCGCTAGCGCTGGTCCGCCGTGCGGTGGCGCATGCAAGAGAGCGTCAGCGTCCGGTTAGCGTGCCGGAGGGGTTAAGCGCAGAAATTATTGGTGAAGCGCCTGCTATGCAGGAAGTGTTTCGTGCCATCGGGCGGCTTTCCCACTCCCACATCACGGTATTGATTAACGGTGAGTCGGGCACTGGTAAAGAGCGGGTCGCCCAGGCGCTGCATCAGCATAGCCCGCGGGCAGGTAAGCCGTTTATTGCGCTGAACATGGCAGCGATTCCCCGCGACTTGATTGAGTCTGAACTGTTCGGCCATGAGAAGGGGGCGTTTACCGGGGCGACGCAACAGCGCCAAGGGCGATTTGAACAGGCTAACGGTGGAACGCTGTTTCTGGATGAAATTGGTGACATGCCCGCCGAAACCCAAACGCGCTTGCTACGCGTGTTAGCCGACGGTGAGTTTTACCGCGTTGGCGGCCATACGCCGGTAAGGGTTGATGTGCGCATTATTGCGGCGACCCACCAGAACCTGGAGTCATTGGTCGATGATGGGCGTTTTCGGGAGGATTTGTTTCACCGTTTAAACGTGATTCGCGTTCATCTGCCGCGCCTTTCCGAGCGGCGGGAAGATATTCCGCGGTTAACGCGTCATTTCCTAGCGGAAGCCGCCAAAGAGCTAACAACAGATATCAAAGTATTAACGCCCGAAGCAGAAGCGCACCTTACGCGTTTGCCTTGGCCGGGTAATGTTCGCCAATTAGAAAATAGCTGCCGTTGGTTAACGGTAATGGCCTCTGGTCGCGAAATTCTAGTTGAGGACTTACCACCGGAACTGCGCGCTATCAATGCGTCTGAAAGCAGTGTTCATGGCGACTGGCGTTCCGCGTTCAGGGATTGGGCTGATCACGCCCTTGCAGAAGGCCATACCCATTTGTTGGAAGAAGCGGTGCCGGACTTCGAGCGTATTCTGATTGAAACAGCGCTAAAACATACCGGTGGCCGCAAAGGAGAAGCCGCTGAATTACTCGGCTGGGGACGCAATACCCTTACCCGTAAGTTAAAAACACTGCTGCCCGCACTGGCAGATGACACCTAACTGGTTATTCTGTCAGCGGCAAAACGGTTGGTGGTTACTCTGCTGGTAGCACAAAAACCGCATCGGCTAGTCCAGAATCGGGTGGTTCACATGCCTCTGCTGACCAGGGCAGTAAACTAAAGGTGTCAGCTATTCCAAGGCCATTAAGTTGATGTGGTACACCGTCGTGGTAAATGACATGCCCCAAACCCATTAAGCCAACGGCTAAAGTGCCTTCTGCGGCTGCGCTAGCAAGTCCTTCAGCCATAGCGACGTCCCAGCTAAGTTGAGCCTGTAAAAAGCGTCTCAGCATAGCGGGGTCGTCTTTCCCCATAGCGTGCTGGTCAAATACTTCTTTTAAGCGCATTTCATAGCCAGCACTTGGCGGTAACGGCGCAGGAAGGTGATGGCGCTGTTCGGCAGGTACGTTGGAGAAGCCTTCACTAGCCAAACGCTGACGCAGTTCGGGAGTGATGTTCAGGGCAATTAGCGGGATCTGTTGAATACGAGCAAAATGGAAAATAGGTAAGTAGAGATCAGCATCAAATCCCCAGGTTTCTTCCCAGCGGGATTGCTTTAACAGTTCTTCTTCTGACAGCAACCCCGCCACCCAATCATCGAGTACAGGTTGTACTTCTCGGGGCAGCATTTCTAACCCAACGACCATATCATCACGTAGCGCGTATAGCCCCGCCAGAGCATGCAGCTGCCAGCGATGGTGGTCAACGTCATCGTGTTGCTCGCCCAGGAGGACAACCTGATGTTGCGTTGCTTGAGCTAAAATCGCGCTATTAGAAACAACCTGCTGCGATTGCCACCACTGGCCGGGAAGAGGGCAGCTAGCGTGGGCAGCCAATGGGAGCGAGCTAAGTGCGACAGCAGCGATGAAGTGATGGCGCATGGGCGTTTATGTCCTAGTGTTCTTCTGCTTTAAGGCGGTTGATCTCAGTAAGAATAGCTTCTGCTTCTTCTGTTAGCGTGGCGTTAGCCCGCATGTCGCCATTGCGTGAAGCTTCCATCGCCGCCTGTAATTTGCGTTCGTAATCTTGCTGAAGCTTTTTCTTAGGGTCGCGCTTGAATAGTCCAAACATTATCGATCTCCTTTCGTGTGTATACTATTTGTATAGGTTTGTTTAATGTATGTCGACTATTTGTTGTAACACTTTGTTAGCTTTTCAGAACGTTGGCTCTGAAAGACATAAATCTAAAAACCGTTCAAAGTCGGAAAGTATCGTATCGAGGCTGTTATGAAGACGGTGGTCATCGTCAATCATGCGCAATGAAAGTCGCTGGCAGCGGGCATGTTCAATTACTGGGCCAGGTGGCACGACATCGTCCCGCCATCCATGAATGATATGCGTATGTTGAGCTTGCAGTGTGAGCGAAGTTTGCGGGTAATCTGGCAGGCCAAGAGCAGGGGCTAATAAAAAACAACCTAGCACGGGTTCTTGAGCACTCACTGCCGCACTTATCCAACCGCCAAGACTTGAACCCGCCATAACACAGTTAGCAAGCGTGTCGTTTCGCTCGGCAATTACCGCAAGCAAATGTTCTAAACGCGCCCGAGGCTCCTTTATACCCCGGTAGTCCATTACTACGGGTTCACAGTTATCTAGCTGCTCAGCAACGCCTTTTAACGCTTGTACTTTCAGAGCGTCAGGCCCGCTTTCTAGGCCATGTGAAAGGTAAACGGTCATCATAGCCATTAACGTGTAGAGCGTTGAATAGCTTCGCCGCCGCGCTCAAGGTCTTCGCCAGCGCCGCGAATAGTATTGCAGCCACTTATAACTAGAAGCGTCATTATTATTAATAAACTGATAACCATTGCACGTTTCATTTGAGGATTTCCCATTACTGGTGGTTTAGATAGAAAGGCTAGATAGAAACGTTCTGGGTAGACAGCTTCTAGGTACGCTGTATTAAAAATAATCGTTACGGACGGTTGGTGCCATCGAATTTCCATCGATTGAGCATCCGTGGCCATGTAAATTTGTCGCATGTGTCAGTTTTAGCCATAAAATAGCGTTGTTTACGTCGATGCTTGGCATTGCGTTTTTTTATAAAATATTGTTATTAATGATTTTTTTTATTTAAAATGGCACTTGGCCTATTGTCTGCAAGTAGTTAGATGTAGTCGCAATGCTGTTACTCTTAAATTTTAAGTGAAGTTGATCGCCAAACGTTTAGCAGCAATAAGTAAACAGCGTGAGCAGGCTGACAGGCAGTTAGGGAAGGCATGGAGCCATATCAGCAAATGGACGTGAAAGGACACTCAGCCTGCTCATCTTTGTCAGTGTAAGGAAACGCTGATCATCACCGCCATGGAGCGGTATCGATGCAAAATCACCATCTCGTGAAAGCGAGGTGGTTTTTTTGTGTTAATTGTTATTTTTTAACAGTTTGATTTTTTAATAGTTTGTTTTCTTTGAATATTTAATTTTGCCTAGATTTTATGAACAGTTTTTGCATCAATAGTTGCGGGATTTTGGTCTATTCTCTGGTGTAAACCAAAATTCAGCGGTTAGAAGACGTCAACGTAGCAGCCGCATATTACCAGGGACAAGCGCTATGGCGATGGTATTGATGTTATGCATGTTTGTGCTGTTTCTAGGTTTTTCGGGCGTCGGCCTGTATATGATGTATAAGACATCATTTATGACCACAATAGAGGATCGTGACGATACGCCTCCCCGTAAGTAAATAAGAAAACGATAATCGGTTAGTTCTTTCAAAAGCTACCTACGTTCGCGTTGGTGGCTTTTTACTTATCGTTACCTGTCGTAGAGCGGCTAGAAATTATCCCATCCAATAAAGACTCAGTAGCGCAAAACCATAGCCCATGGCTGCACCGGCAAGGACATCACTAACATAGTGCAGCCCAAGCCCCACCCGTGAAACGGCGATCAGTAAGCTAAGGGGGATCACAATAGGCAGCAGCCAAGGGGTATGAGCGGCCACCAACACGCTAAACATAACCGCATGCATGGTGTGTCCACTGGGAAAGCTGTATTTGTCCCGGGCAGGTTCGCCACAGTGGACGCCGCCTAGGTAAGTGATAAACGGGCGTTCGCGACAAAGCCGCGTTTTTACCAACTTATAGATAGCAACCGCGAACAGCGCGATGGCACTGTACTGCGTAATGCGCCAAGTGCCATTAGGCTGTAACCAGGGCTGTGCGGCGATTAATACGACCCAGGCAGGCCAGTCTCCCAGCCTACTTGCCGTTTGCAGCACTAACCGCCAGGGGCGATAAAGCGTTAGGTGCGTTACCCGTTGGCAAAGCTGCCATTCCAGTACATCAAGACGATCGAATACGACAAGCGGACGCGGACGCATGGTGGGTCTCCTGGGTGTTTTGCAAATAGCGTAAAAATCGCTCTGCGATCCCCAACCAGCTTTGCTCTAGCGCACGCAGGCGGGCAATTCTACCCAGGCGAGCGTACTCTGCAGGGTGCTGACATAACTCAACGGCAGCCTGTTGAAAGGCAAGCGTGTCGCCAGGGGGAACGGTGATGCCGTTGTATCCGCTTTTAATCAACTCAGCGCTGGCGGCGTGGTGATAAGCCACGACTGCCAGCCCGCTGGCCATGGCTTCGGTCACCACGTTTCCCCATGTTTCCGATTGAGAAGGGAAAATAAACATATCGGCACTGGCATAGTGGTGTGCTAACGCCTGTTTATTCACAAAACCAGTAAAATGAGCATCTGGTAGCGCTTTTTGCAACTGAGCGCGGCTTGGGCCATCACCGACAATGACGTGTGCCATATCGGGACGCACGTCACTCATGGCCTGCAGCGTTTCTTGCAGTAACGCCAGGTTTTTTTCTGGGGCTAAGCGGCCCACATACAGGGCAACAGGTTGATGTTCGCTAACTCCCCACTGCTGGCGTAGGGCATCGTCGCGGTGTGACGGTGAAAAGTCATCGCCATCAATGCCGCGCGAGAGCACCTGTACATCGTGGATACCCTGAGCAAGGAGAGATTCGGCCTGTTGGTGAGTGGGCACAAGCGTAAGGCCGCAGCCGTTATGGAAGTAGCGTAAATAGCGCCGTGTAGCGGCAGCTAGCCAGGAAACCCCATAATCATGGCAGTAGTGGTCGAAATTGGTATGCCAGCCCGCCACCAGCGGTATGTTCAGTTGGCGCGCCGCCTGACGCGCTGCCCAGCCTAACGGGCCTTGGGTAGCCAAGTAAATCGCATCAGGACGCTGCTGTTGCCAGAAGTGGCGCAGTTTTCTAGGGCTGACAAGCCCAATTTGAACACCGTGATAACCGGGTAGCGCGCAGCGCCGTACCAGAAGCCCTTGAGACAGCCCTTGAGACAGCCCTTGAGACAGCCCTTGAGACAGCCCTTGAACACTACTGGTGGCGTTACTAGTCACCTTGGGTGCAGGGCGAATAACATCTACGATTGATCCCAGCCGCGTGAGTTCACGACATAGCCTGCTCAAGGTATGCGCGACACCGTTTATTTCTGGTGCCCATGTTTCGCTAACGATACAGAGCCGCATGAGCGATTCATCCCTTTAACTATCACGTTTTAACCACTATGCGCAGCGCCAGTGACACTGCCAAGACAGCGCGGTGAACATGGGATGACAAGCGGCGTCGCATTGCCTAACGTCGCTTATTTGACCTGCACGCTGAATTCAGTTTCGCTAGGTGACCGTACTGGAACTCACTATGGAGACTCCCATGACATCTACTGTTGTAATCACTGGCGCTAACCGAGGTGTAGGCCTTGCACTCGCGGAGCACTACCATCAGGCCGGCTGGCGGGTGATCGGTGTTTGCCGTGAGTCGTCGGATGCACTGCAGGCAGCGGCGGAGCGCGTCATCGAAGGCATTGATGTGACGCAGCCAGAAAGCGTCGCTTCGTTAGCCAACGCGCTGCGAGACGAAACGCTGGATGTATTGATCAATAATGCGGGGCTTCTTCAGGATGAGTCCCTGGGCAGCCTGGATTTTGACAGCATTCGAACGCAGATGGAGGTCAACGCCTATGCGCCGCTGCGGGTCTGTGAGGCGCTGTTGCCACGGCTGAAAAAGGGCAGCAAAATTGCCAATATCACCAGCCGTATGGGTTCTATTGCCGACAACGATTCCGGCGGGCGCTATGGTTACCGTGCTTCCAAAGCAGCGCTGAATGCGTTTGGTAAATCGCTGGCGATGGATTTGAAGCCTCAAGGCATTGCCGTGGCCCAACTGCATCCAGGCTATGTTCAAACCCGAATGGTTAATTTCGGTGGCCATATTTTACCCCAAGAAGCGGCTGCTGGAATCGTGGCTCGTATCGAGGCGCTAACGCTCGAAAATAGCGGTAGCTTCTGGCACTCCAATGGTGAATTACTGCCTTGGTAAAGCGTGTTCAGTCTAACGGTTTCTTCGCCGCCGTCGCTTGGCGTTTTTTTTCTCGACGACGCTGCTTGGCTAATGCATTGCCGTTAGCCAGTTCCACTAAATAGGTGATTTCTTCATCGCTCAGCGGCTTGCGTGGTTGATTCGCCATTATGGTCACCGTGTTATTGGGCCTTTATGGCACGCTAACGATGAACGATGACATCAATATGAACGTGGCTATGAAGATGGACATCGTTATGCACATGAACGTCGTTATGCACATGAACGTCGTTATGCTTAAAGAAGAGAGCGCTATAAGTGCGCATGACAGGGCGGGCAGCAAGCGCTACCCGCCTAATGCATCACGTGTTTTAGGTCACCGTCTTAACCACCGGTACGCTTTCTCGTGGCGCTATTAAACGGATGCAGCGCATCGCGTGTTACATAAAAACGTAGCATTTCACCTTCACGAACGGACGGCTGGCCTGAGGTGCGAATCACCGTGGGTTGTTCACTGCCAGCAAGATTGACGTAAAGGTGACTTTCCGCGCCTGCCGCCTCAAAGAGCATTAGCGTGGCATCGATAGCCAAGTGCGGTGCATCGGGTGCGGTTAGGCGCATATCGTCTGGGCGAATGCCGAGAGTGTCAGTGCCTTCGGGAAGGTGTTCCAGCACGCTACTGCCTTGAGTGTGCAGGTAGTCCAGCGGCAGCATATTCATCGCTGGGGAACCAATAAACTCCGCAACGAACATTGTGGCCGGTCGGGCGTAAATCTCCATCGGTGTGCCCACCTGCTCAATTTGCCCGGCGTTTAGTACCACTAAACGGTCGCCTAGCGTCATGGCCTCAAGTTGGTCGTGGGTGACGTACAGGCTGGTCGTTTTTAGGCGGCGTTGCAGCTGTTTAATCTCAACACGCATTTGCACGCGCAGCTTGGCGTCCAGGTTGGAAAGCGGTTCATCGAACAAGAATGCTGACGGTTCGCGCACCAGCGCACGGCCCATCGCTACCCGTTGGCGCTGGCCGCCGGAAAGCTTGCGGGGTTTGCGCTCCAGAAAGTCTTCGATTTCCAGCATCTTGGCCGCTAGGCGAACGCGCTTATCGATATCGTCTTTTTTGAAACCGCGATTCTTTAAGCCATAAGCGAGGTTTTTATAGACGGTCATGTGCGGATAAAGCGCGTAGTTCTGGAATACCATGGCGATATCGCGCTCGGCGGGTTCCAGCTGATTCACCACGCGGTCGCCAATTTTTAGCGTGCCTTCGGTGATGGTTTCAAGCCCGGCGACCATCCGCAGCAGGGTCGATTTACCGCAGCCGGATGGCCCGACGAGTACCACAAATTCGCCGTCCTCAATCTGTAGGTCGATTCCTTTGACCGCCGCGACGTTGCCTGCATAGGTTTTTTTCAGCCCTTCCAGGGTAATGCTGGCCATCGTTATTTCTCCGTCTCGGTCAGGCCTTTTACAAACAGGCGTTGCATAAACAGAATCACCAGTACCGGCGGTAGGGCAGCCATTACCACGGCGGCCATAATCAGGTGCCACTGGGGGTTCTCTTCTGAGGTCATACGCTGAATACCCATCACGATGGTGTAGTAGTCAGGATCGGTGGTGATCAGCAGTGGCCACAGGTATTGGTTCCAGCCATAAATAAACATGATCACAAACAGTGCTGCGATATTGGTGACTGACAGCGGCATCAGAATGTCTTTAAAGAACTTTAGCGGGCCTGCACCATCGACTCGGGCTGCTTCCAACATCTCTTCCGGTATCGTCATAAAGAACTGACGAAATAAGAACGTCGCCGTTGCCGAGGCAATCAGCGGTATTGAAAGCCCCGCAAAGCTGTTCAACATATTGAGGTCTGCGACGACCTGAAACGTCGGAATAATACGGACTTCGACGGGCAGCATTAGCGTGATGAAAATCAGCCAGAAGAAGAACATCCGAAAACGAAATCGGAAGTAAACAATCGCAAACGCTGACAGCAGTGAAATAGAAAGTTTTCCTACGGTAATCGCCATGGCCATGACAAAGCTATTCCACAGCATCATGCCCGCTGGCGGCGCGCCAGCGTTGGAAACGCCGGATTGCCACATGCGCGTAAAGTTTTCGATGCCGTGGGCACCAGGCAGCATCGGTAGCGTGCCGCGCAGCAAATCCCCTGGCGCCTGAGTGGACGCCACCAGCGCCACATACACCGGGAATACCACCACGGCGACGCCAATCATCAACGTCAGGTGGGCAAAAAAGTTTGCCCAAGGTCGGTTTTCAACCATGAAAGGTCTCCCAAACAATTAGCCATCAAAGTTAGTAATTCACTCGGCGCTCGATAAAGCGGAACTGAACGACCGTTAGTGCGACCACAATGGCCATTAAAATCACCGACTGAGCGGCGGAAGAGCCTAAGTTCAAACCCACGAAACCATCGGCGTAGACTTTGTAGACCAGCGTGTTAGTGGCCTGGGCAGGGCCGCCCTGAGTGGTCGCGTGAATAATGCCGAAGGTGTCAAACATGGCGTAGACCACGTTAACCACCATCAAAAAGAACGTCGTTGGGGTGAGTAGTGGAAAAACGATGGTCCAAAAACGCTTCATGGGGCTCGCACCATCAATCGCGGCCGCTTCGATAAGCGACTGAGGGATCGATTGGAGACCCGCGAGGAAAAATAGGAAGTTGTAGGAAATTTGTTTCCAAGCGGCGGCAAGAATCACCAGCGTCATGGCGTCCGCACCCGAGGTGCGGTGGTTCCACCGGTAGCCGACCATATCCAGTATGTAGGGCACAATGCCAATCGAGGGATTGAAGATAAACCACCACAGTACACCGGCAATGGCGGGGGCTATCGCATAGGGCCATACCAGCAGTGTGGTATAGGTGCTTCGTGAACGGATCATGCGGTTAACCGTACTGGCTAGCAGCAGCGCAACCGACATGGAAAGTAGCGTGGTACCTACCGCAAACACCACCGTTACAGAGAGCGAGTTAAGATAGGCGCCATCACGAAAGAGACGCGCAAAGTTTTCCAAGCCCACAAACGTGGTGCGTAGCCCAAAGGCATCTTCCCGCAGCAATGATTGGTAAAGCGCCTGGCCAGCAGGCCAGATAAAGAAAATCAGTGTGACAATGACCTGAGGAGCCAGCAGGGCGTAGGGCAGAAAGCGCCCTGGAAAGGTCATACGTTTGGTTTGCATAGGCGACGTGTCCTGCGTCTATAAACGGCACCAATAAGCTGGGCACTTAAAAACAGGTTCGCCGCCTGCCCAGGGGGCAGGCGGCGGAGCGGGTGCATACTTACTGGTTGGCGGATTGGAAGTCGCGTAGCAACATGTTTCCACGTTCAACCGCTGAATCGGCAGCTTCTTGGCCAGATTTAGCACCGGTCATCACGGCTTCCATCTCTTCGGAGATGATGTCGCGAATCTGTACAAAGTTACCAAACCGCAAGCCCTTCGAATTCTCCGTCGGCTCGTTGAGCGTCATCTGCTTCAGAGAAATGTCGGCACCTGGATTCTCATCGTAGTAGCCCTGTTCTTCGCTCAAGTCCCATGCTGCTTGAGTGATTGGCAGGTAACCGGTTTGCTGGTGCCACTCAGCCTGTACGTCAGGTTGCGAGAGGTACTCGAAGAAAGCTGAAACGGCTTCATACTCGTCATCGGTGTGGCCTTGTAGCGCCCACAGGGTAGCGCCGCCAATGATGGAGTTCTGTGGTGCACCGTCTACGTCGTCATAGTAGGGCTGCATGCCAAAACCGACTTCAAAGTCGGAATTAGCAGCGACATCCGCACGAGAGGCAGAAGAGCCAAAGAAAATCGCACACTCTTGTGAATAGAACAGCGGTTCAGAGTCTGGGCCGGAGCCAGGGCCACCCCAATTAAAGGCGTCGGCATCCTGCCAGATTTTTAAGTTATCCCAATGGCGGGCGACCAGCTCATTATTGAAGTTGAACTCTGTTTCTATGCCGCCAAAACCATTTTCTAACGTGCCTAGCGGCATGTTATGCATGGCCGAGAAGTTTTCCAGCATCACCCAGCTTGGCCACGAGGTGGTGAAGCCGCAGTTGGCGGCACCCGATTCGGTAATTTGAGTAGCGTACTCCGCGACTTCGTTCCAGGTTTGCGGCGGCTGCTCAGGGTCTAAACCTGCCTCCTCAAACACGTCACGGTTGTAATACATAATCGGCGTAGAGGAGTTGAACGGAAACGACAACATGTTGCCGTTAGTATCAGTGTAATAACCAACCACCGCTGGCAGGAAAGCGTCGCGATCAAACGCCCGGCCATGATCTTCCATGAGCTGGTATACCGGATAAATGGCACCATCAGCATTCATCATGGTGCCCGTACCGACTTCAAATACCTGTAGAATGTGAGGCTGTTCGCCTGCACGGAACGCCGCAATGGCACCGGTCATCGTTTCGGTATAATTGCCGCGATAGCTAGGCGTTACGCGGTAATCATCCTGGGAGGCGTTAAATTCCTCCGTCATTTCTTCAAGTATTTCACCAAGCTGGCCTCCCATGGCGTGCCACCACGTTACTTCGGTCGCGGAATGGGCAGAAAGGCTAAACGTGGCGGTCGCCACCCCTAGGGCAAGCGCGTGCAATGTGAAACGAGGCATAACGGCTCCTTGTGGGTCGTGCGCAGTACGTTTATTGAGTTGTTGGGTGCACTGAACAGTAAAAAGTGTAGATGACGTTTTCATGAATGCACGATGAACTCGACATGACAGTCAACGTTTAGCGACCAGCAAGCCTGCTGAGTAGGAAAAGGCGAATGGCGGTGATAGGGTTAACTGAGATAGGGTGATAGTAAGCGATTAACTAACGAGAGCCGTATGATTGACGTGACCACCTTGCTGGCGAAGCTAGTAGCGTTCGATACCACTTCAAGTGAATCGAACTTAGCCTTAATTGAGTTTGTAGAGCGCTACTTAGCCGATTATGGAGTTGCTTCAGAGCGGGTGATGAGCCCGTGTGGCACCAAGGCCAACCTGATTGCCCGAATAGGCCCTGACGCCCCTGGCGGTGTCATGCTTTCCGGGCATACCGACGTGGTGCCGGTGGCAGGTCAGCCATGGTCGAGCGACCCATTCACCCTTCGTGATGGTAGCGATGGCCGCCTTTACGGGCGTGGCACTTGCGATATGAAAGGCTTTATTGCCTGTGCGTTAGCCATAGTGCCTGATTGGGCCAATGCGCCACTTAAGCAGCCCATCTATTTCGGGTTTTCTTACGACGAAGAGATCGGCTGTGTAGGCGCGCCAAGCCTGATTAAACGTTTTTATGAACACTATTCAGCCACGGCACACGTAATCGTTGGCGAGCCTACTAGTATGCAGCCGGTGGTCGCGCAAAAAGGCGCGACTAATTTGCGTACCACGGTGATTGGCCGCGAGGCCCACAGCAGTCAGGTGAATCAGGGCACCTCTGCCATTCACGTCGCGGCAAGGCTAGTCACGTTTATTGAAGACACGATGGCGGCATTGGTGGAAGAGGGACGGGTCGACGAGGCTTTTAATGTGCCTCACACCAGCCTTCATGTTGGCAAAATAAAGGGCGGCACAGCGATCAATATTACGGCGCGTGAGTGCCAGTTCGAATGGGAAATTCGCCACCTGCCAACGGAGTCATTTGCCGAAATATATGCGCGCTTTGAAGCATATTGCGAACAGCTTAGCAAAGAGCTAACCGCAAAAGGTAAAACGCTAGAAATAGTCACAGAGCCGTTAAACGTAACGGTACCAGGGCTGGCCGACCAAGATAACGATCAGGTACTACGCTTGGCCAAAGACCATTTGCCCAGCAGTTGCTGCCAACATGCCGTTGCTTATGCCACCGAGGCTGGGCAGTTCCAAGGGCAGGGGCTGCAAACCATTATTTTAGGGCCAGGCAGTATCGCCCAGGCGCATCAACCCGATGAGTATATCGACACGGCTCAGTTGCATGAATGCACAGCGTTTATGCAACGGTTAGGAAAGGCACTAGAAACACCCTTTTCGAGTTGAAAGCTGTTAATTTGCACTTAATAACGACATGGGCTTAATAAACGTATAGCCCGCAATAAAAAACACCCGCCAATAGTTAAACGGGCGGGTGTTCTTATAAAACGTTTCTTAGATACTTAGTACGATTAATGCTGGTGTTGCTCTTCATATAGCTCTGCTTTCGCATGGCGCATCACATCTTCGCAGGCCTGTTGGCGGGCAAGCTGGGTTAGCAGCCGCTGGGTCACTTCAAACCCTTTCCCCAAACAGGTATCAACTTCGTCTCGGCTAATTTGCGGAGAGACGTTGCAGTCGATTTTTACCGTACGGCCACCGCCTTCCATCCGGTCAGCGATTTGTCTAAGCCGCCACGCGATTCGCTCTTTCCAGGTTGATGATTCTACCGCGCCTTCGTTTACGCTAAACGTGCACTGCCATTCGGGTTTGTAAACCTTCATAGGAGAACCTCCACTGCGTTTGGAAAGAATGATCGATCGTGTGTCGTACTCCGTCTGTCTGATGATGTAGCTCTGTTACTATACCTAACTCTGTGCCAATACCGAAACAAAATGTATACCAAATCGATAAACCAAAGAATACAGAGCCTTCTATATGACGCTTTCAACGCCAGTCTCAACGTTAGCCAACTGCCCTTGCGACAGCAGTGCGGCATACACGGCGTGTTGCCAGCCTTATCACCAAGGTGCAGCGGCGCCTACGCCAGAAGCACTAATGCGCTCACGTTATTCGGCATTTACCTTGAATGTGAGTGATTACTTACTCGCCACTTGGCATGTTTCAACGCGCCCAGCGCAGCTATTGCTCGACCCAGCCACCCAGTGGAAATCACTCACGATTGTGGCGGCACCGCCGGCAAAAGAGGGGCAGGGCACGGTACATTTTTTAGCTTATTTTCGTGAACAAGCCCGCTGGCATGTGCTGGAAGAAAACTCGCGGTTCGTGTTTGAAGAGGGGCGCTGGTGGTATGTGGATGGCGTGCCGACCATTGAGCGGCTCAAGCCACGCCGAAACGAGCGCTGCCTATGTGGCAGCGGCCGAAAACTAAAGAGTTGTTGCGGTGAGTAGCTCTGACACTCAGTGGTACCTATATTTACTCGAGTGCAAACGCGGCACCTATGTGGGTATTACCAATAACCTAACAAAACGTTACCAAGCGCACTGCAACGGTAAAGGCGCACGCTATACCCGAGCGAACCCGCCGCAGGCACTGCTCGGCGCGCAACCTTTCGCAGACCGCGCCGCAGCCAGCCGCGCTGAATACGCGCTGAAGCGTCAAACGCCCAGCCGAAAGCGTGAATGGGCTAATCAATGGTCTTATACGTTATAAGATAGGCGTCACTATGGTGACGTTATTTTTCAGCACGATGACACTATTGCTTTAGGCAAGCGTTTGGCCGACGTGGGGCTGCCTTGTTTATTTTTAATGGAAAAGGGCTATGCCGTGGAGGATATTGGTGTCAATGTGGTGTACCTTTCAAGTGTTTGATCAGGGGCAGTGTTAGCAGCACGATGATTAGATGACAACAATCTCAAAATCGGGCAATCTAGCGCCTTTTTTAGCAAGTGTTTATGGGCAAAGCTCATTAAATTTTAATTACCATTCAGCATGGAGTGCAGTGTGGCAGTTTACGGCGGTATTCAGGCGCATGAATTGGAGCGTTGGTTAAATGCATTGACCAACGCGGCCTATGATAGACGCTGTCCACTTTCCAAAGTGCACGGCGGCAATGCCCGTGCCCGCACCGCTCGCCAAGATTTGCTGCATCTCGCCCACGCTTTTCGTAGCGGTGAACGCATTCGCGATGATGTGGCTGCCGACTTAGGCCGCTGGTGCCAGTACTACCTGACAGAAGCGGAATGGTTTGTGTTGGTGGGCGGCCGCAAATCTGCCGCCCAATCAAAGCTATCATCAGTGAGCGATGACGACGCGTTGGATGTGCTCTATCACCATCGTGTGGGTTAACCTGCTCCATCAAGCACTGTTACAATGGATGAATGAACAGTGCTCCTGTCGTATCAGCGACCGCCTCCTTAGATGACCCTTTCTACTACTTGACGAATTTTCGTTACGTATTGTCGTGGGTAGATTCTCGCCACCACGGTCTGTTAAATGCTGCCGAGCGCGATGCTATTGGCTATTTTAAGACGCTACCCCAAGCCTCCCAAGCATTATTAGTGCGCATGGTGATGCGCAAAGGAGAGCTGTTTCGGCTAGACAAACTGGCGTATGCGGAAATCGGAGATGTTGAGCAGGCTTTGGCGCCGCTGGTAGCGCTTGGTTGGGTAGAATGTGCCCCGTTGTTAAGCAGTCGCGAGCTATTTCGCTTATTGCGACTGAGTGAACTGCGCCAAGCGTTGGCAGGTGAAATCACCAACGCAGGCCTAGCACTCAACAGCACTAAAGCCGCGCTTCAAGCGGCATTGGAAGAGCTGCTGCAAACGTCCGCGCCCCTTCAACAGTGGTGGCCAGCGGCGACAACCCAGATTGTGCGGCTAACGGTGATGGCGCTTTGCGACCGCCTACGGCTGATGTTTTTCGGCAACCTACGCCAGGATTGGGCAGAGTTCGTGTTGGCCGAGTTGGGCTTGCAGCGCTTTGAACAAGTACCGCTGACTGCAGAATCGCGCGCGTTCCAATGCCGCGATGAAGTAACTACTTACTTAACGCTTCACCGATTGCGCGAACGCTTGGACGACGGTGAGCCGCCGCAAGCGCTTTCCGTCGAGATGCCACCTGCTTCCAGCAACCGTTGGTTAGCCTCTCGACGGGCACGGCTGTTGCTTACCATGGGGCGGGAAGCCGAGAGCGGTGGTGATGCAGAGCTTGCCTTAACGCTTTACGCCGCCGCCAACAGCAGCGATGCGCGTATTCGCAGACTGCGCGTATTAGAGCGCTTGGGCCGTTATTCAGACGCCTATGAACTCACGATTAGCGCGCTGGGCAGGCAGCCAAACGAGGGCGAACTTCAAGCCCTTATGCGCTTGTTGCCGCGGTTGGCGCGCAAGTTAAACCACAACGTTGGGCACTCTGCTGGGCCTGATAAACAAGCGGCCCAGGTGCTTACCTATGTGCTTCACTTGCCAGGCCCACAGCCAGTGGAACGCGCCGTTGCTGAACGGTTGGCAACCCCTGATGCACCGGTGTATTACGTTGAAAATAGCCTGCTGACCGGGCTGTTTGGTTTGCTGTTTTGGCCGGCTATTTTTAAACCGCTGCCAGGGGCATTTTTCCATCCGTTTCACAGCGGGCCAGCGGATTTATACCGAGAGGATTTTGTTCTCCAGCGCCAAGCTGATATCGATGCCTGCCTAGCGCAGCTGGATGATGGCCGCTATCAGGAGACGATACTTAGCATGTGGCACGCCAAACAGGGCATCGCATCGCCATTTGTTCACTGGGGAATCGTCAGTGAAGAGCTGTTAATGATTGCGCTTAAGTGTTTGCCGCCTGCCCATTTACGTGCCTGTTTTAAGCGGCTGCTCAATGACCTTAAGCATAACCGTGCGGGTCTGCCGGACCTGATCCAGCTGATACCAGCTGCCCCACCCGACAAGCCACGCTATCGAATGATAGAAGTGAAAGGGCCGGGGGATCGCCTGCAAGATAACCAGCGCCGCTGGATCGATTTCTTTTGCCGCCACGGCATGCCCGTTGAGGTGTGCCATGTGCGCTGGCAATCAGAAGGAGTCGAATGAGTCGTTACCGGGTAGCGGTTCGCACGCTGTGCGATTTCACCGCACGGGAAGGCGACCTTGACCATCGCTTTACACCAGCACCCAGCGCTCAGGAAGGCATCGAAGGCCATGTGTTAGTGGCTAGCCGCCGAGGCGAAGATTATCTGGCCGAACTGCCGCTTTCAGGTGAACATCAGGGGCTTCGCGTGGTGGGTCGCGCTGATGGCTTTGATCCTAGCGCCAGCCGTGTGGAAGAAGTCAAAACCTATCGTGGCAATCTAGATCGCATGGCGGCCAATCAGCGCGCGCTGCACTGGGCGCAGGTGAAAATATACGGCGCGCTGCTGTGCGCCGAACGTCGCCTTGAGCGGGTTACGTTGGTGTTAGTGTATCTGGAGATTACCAGCGGACAGGAAACGCTGCTTACCCAAGAGGCTAGCGCAGCCGACCTGCAGGCGTTTTTTGCTGATCAGTGCCAGCGTTTTTTGGCCTGGGCGGAGCAAGAGTCTGCCCATCGGCAGCGGCGCGATGAGTGGCTAGCGTCGCTCACGTTTCCCTACCCGGACTTTCGCGCTGGCCAGCGGGCGCTGGCCGAAGATGTGTACAAAGCGGCCAGCACTGGGCGGTGCTTATTGGCTCAAGCGCCTACTGGCATTGGCAAAACCCTTGGCACGCTGTTTCCGATGCTCTCAGCAATGCCTCGTCAACAGCTAGATAAGGTGGCCTTTCTGACCATGAAAACGCCCGGTCGCCGCTTGGCGCTGGATGCGCTGGCTCGTCTTTCTATCCCTATTTCACCTTCTCCCGCTTCGTCGTCACCCGCGGTGCCGCTGCGCGTGTTGGAGCTGGTAGCCAGGCAAAAAGCCTGTGAATACCCAGGTACTGCCTGCCAAGGCGATGCTTGCCCGTTAGCGGCCGGTTTTTATGATCGCTTGCCCGCTGCTCGCCAAGCCGCCGTGGCACGGCGCTGGCTTGACCGCGACGGACTGCGTGAGGTGGCGCTTGACCACCAAGTGTGCCCGTATTATCTGGGCCAAGAGCTAGCCCGCTGGGCCGATGTGGTGGTGGGCGATGTAAATCACTGGTTTGATAGCCATGCGCTGTTGCATGGCTTGGCCAAAGCCAACGACTGGCGGGTAGGTTTGCTGGTAGATGAGGCGCACAACTTAGTTGAACGAGCGCGGGGTATGTACAGTGCCGAGCTTTCCCAGCAGCGCTTGAGCCGCCTGCGGCGCCGCTCACCTGCCGCACTGGCTAAACCGTTAGCCCGAGTCGGCAGGCAGTGGCAGGCGCTAACCAAGGAAGTGACCACCGACGCGGTTGCGTCGCAGCGTTACCATTTGCTTGATGCGCTGCCCAGCAAGCTGGTGGCCGCGTTGCAAACGTTGGCTGGCGCAATCACCGATTATTTGGTTGAGCATCCCGACGCCTCAAGCGTTGAGCTTCAAGAGCTGTTGTTTGAAACACTGGCCTTCTGCCGGTTGGCGGAGCGATTTGGTGATCACTCACTGTGTGATCTTGCCATTTATGGCCGAGGTGACGCAGTACTTGGGCTGCGCAATATTATTCCAGCAGATTTTCTAGCGTCGCGCTTCAAAGCGGCGCACAGCGCCGTTTTGTTTTCAGCCACGCTAACCCCGTTTCACTACTACCGCGATTTACTAGGGTTGCCGGAAAACAGCGTGTGGCGGGAAGTCGCCTCACCGTTTGCCGCCCGTCAGTTGGACGTGCGCATTCGAGCCGATATTTCTACGCGTTTTCATCACCGTGAGGCCTCTATAGTGCCTATTGTGAGCACTCTGGTCGATCAGTATCAGCGTCAACCTGGCCACTATTTGGCGTTTTTTAGCAGCTTTGCTTACCTGGAACAGGTGATGACGCAGTTCCAGCACGCACATCCTGATGTACCGACGTTTGCCCAAACCCGTGGTATGCAGGAAGCCGAGCGCGACGCTTTTCTGGCGCGTTTTACCCCAGGCGGTAAGGGAATCGGCTTTGCAGTACTGGGCGGGGCTTTTGCCGAAGGAATTGATCTTCCCGGCGAACGCTTAATCGGTGCGTTTATCGCCACCTTAGGCTTGCCGCCGTTTAACGACGTTAACGAAGCGCTAAAAGCGCGCATGAACACCCGCTTTGGCCAGGGTGACGATTACACCTACCAGATACCCGGAATGATCAAAGTGGTGCAAGCCGCTGGAAGGGTGATTCGCACCCCCGAGGATAAAGGGGTTGTGATATTAATGGATGATCGTTTTGCCCAGCCAAAGGTGCGCGCATTGCTGCCCCGCTGGTGGGGGCTAGGCAACCACTCAACTTCTTAAGGGCCATACACGAGCAATGACGGATTTACTCTGGTACCAGTATCTTCTCATCGGGCTTATTTTTGCCTGGAGCGGTTTTGTCCGCACTAGCCTTGGCTTTGGTGGTGCCGTGCTGGCGCTGCCTTTTCTACTGCTAGTGGTGAACGAGCCGCTGGTCTTCCTGCCGATTGTGGCCATTCATCTGCTGATTTTTTCCAGCTGGATTGCCTGGAACGGCCATCGCCAAGTACAGAAAGCGGGTGTGGGGAGCGAATCCCCAGAAAGTAATATCGATTGGGGCTATTTAACCAAAGCCTTGAAAATCATGATCGTGCCCAAGCTGATCGGGGTGGTTGGGCTGTTAACGCTGCCTACGCAGATCATGACCAACATCATTTTCGGCATTGTGATCATTTATGCCATTGGCTACGTGCTGAATAAGCCGTTTAGAAGTAACAACAAATACGTTGATGTCGTGCTTCTTGCCCTCGGTGGCTATGTCAGTGGCACTTCGCTGATTGGCGCGCCGCTGATTGTCGCGGTATTCGCTACCCACGTCGCCAAAGAGCAGTTGCGCGATACGATGTTCGTGCTGTGGTTTATCCTGGTGGTGATCAAGATGGTGTCGTTCATCATCGCTGGCGTCGACCTCCAGCTAATTCATCAACTATGGTTGTTACCCTGCGCATTTATCGGCCATTTGCTTGGCGAAAAAGCCCATCGCTACATGCTAAAAGCGGACACTGGGCTGTTCTTCCGCGTGCTGGGGGCGGTGCTGATTCTAGTCAGCGTGGTGGGGTTGATTCATCCACCCGGGTAGCTATGGTTCGCGGGAGCTTAACTGCAAGCCCACCCGATCGATAAAAAAGCCCAAGCTCCCCGCAAAGCTCCAGATAAATAGCATCGTCAGCAGCAGTTTCCTTGCAATGCTATCCCACACCCAGCGACTGGCTCTGGTCTGGTTACCCTCAGCATGGGCTTTGCCAGCCGGGAAATTGTAAATTTGGAAAGTTAGTTTCTCATCGCTGCTTAAAGACGCCGACGATGCACTCTAAGAAGCTAAACGAAGTGGGCGCAACCGAATTAACGGCCTTCAGAAGGGCTCTGAACGTTAGGGGTAGCTCAGATGCCACTCCAATGAAACACCTCGGTTTATTGCCACCCTAGACTTACCGCCATTTAACGACGTTAACGCAGCGCTGAAAGTGCGCATTAACATACGCTTTGCCCAGCCCAAGGTGCGCGCATTGCTGCCCCGCTGGTGGGGGCTAGCCCCCTAGTGGGTTGCCAGCGTGTAGCCAGCATTCATTAAACGCGTGGCAATGGCCGCAATATGGGCAGGGCCAACTTCACAGCAGCCGCCAACCACCGTCGCGCCTTGTTCCACCCACTGAAGCGCGTAATCAGCATACGCCTGCGGGCCAAGATCCTCTCGCGCCGTTAATGTATCTACGGTGCCCCCTGGCTGAAGCGCCGCGATAGAGGTAAACCCATTAGCGAAGCCACCGAAGGCAACCTCTTCGGCTGCAAGCACGCCCATGGCCGTGGTCACGGCTTCCGGCACCGAGCAATTCACCAGTATCTTTTCCGCGCCAGCAGCGGTCACCGCCCGAGCAGCCTCAACCAAAGATTCTCCCGAGCGTAAGCGAGTACCATCGCCATCGTCTGCGGTGAAGGCCACCCACACACGCATGTCGCTTTCCACTGCGGCACGCGTAGCTGCTAACGCCTCGCGGGTTAGCGACATGGTTTCACAGATGAACAAGTCTACCCCAGACTGCACCTCCACCAACTGGCGATAGCTGCCGAGGCAGGTGGCGTCGTCAGGGACAACCTCATAATGATAGCTGGCTACCAGTGGTGGTAAGCAGCCAGCAATCAGCACGTCTCGGCCACTGTCATCACGTGCCTGCATGGCGGCTGCCAGCGCTGCCTGATGCAGGGTGGCGAATAGCGCTGGGTCGCCATCGCGGGCTAACCGTTGCGGGGTGGCGCTATAGTTATTGAGCGTGATGATGTCTGCCCCGGCCTCTATGAAGTCGCGGTGAGCAGCGGTGACCAGGTGCGGCTCATCGAGCATGACCTGCGCCGACCATAAGGCCGAGGCAGGATAGCGGCTGCGTTTGCGCAGCTCCTGTCCCATGCCACCATCGAGCAGGATTATCTGGCGTTCTTTAGCGCTCATCTACGCATGCCCCTTTCATCGGTTTAGTGCTACTGGGTCGCTGGTACCACGCCTAACGATACTAGGTTTTAATGACCACCATCTCAAACCCGTTTATGCTAAGCGCTATTTTTAAGCACTATTTTTAAGCGCTATCTATCTATGCTTTTGGCCAAAAAAACGGCCACTTGCTGTATTAGCTAAGTGGCCGTTTTTAATAGTATTCTTGGTCGGAATAGCAGGATTCGAACCTACGACCTCTGCCTCCCGAAGGCAGCGCTCTACCAAGCTGAGCTATATTCCGAACGTTGTTAAAGCAGCGTGAAGCAGTGTTTAACAACGGAGCAAATAATACGCAGGCAAAGGGGGTTTTTCAAGCCCCTTTTTACGCGCTGGGCGGCTTTGTCGCGCAGAATTATGCTTTGCGATCAACCGCTAACCGAGCGATGTTCGCCATACTATCGCGGTAGGGGCTGGGTGGCAGGGCGTTCAGTTCGGCCAGGGCTTTATCGGCCATCTCATGGGCGCGTGCGCGAGTGTATTCTAGCGCGCCGGTGGCGTTGATAATTTCAAGCACCTCATCAAGCTGTTCCAGCCCGCCCTTGCGAATCACTTGGCGGATAAGCTTGGCTTGTTCAGGCGTGCCGCGTTCCATGGCGTGAATTAGCGGTAGAGTAGGCTTGCCTTCCGCCAGGTCGTCGCCGACATTTTTGCCCATGGCCTCGGCGTCGCCTTGATAGTCCAGCAGGTCATCAATCAGCTGGAAAGCGAGGCCTAAGTAGCGGCCGTAATACTGCAATGCGCGCTCTTGCTCAGGGGAGGCGTCGGCAAGCACAGCACCGCTGTGGGAGGCGGCTTCAAACAGCATCGCTGTTTTACCCAGAATGGTGTCAAAGTAATCCGCTTCAGAAATGCTAGGGTTGCCGATGTTGGTTAGCTGCAGTACTTCGCCTTCGGCAATCACGCAGGTTGCGCCGGATAGGATCGCCATAATACGCATCGATCCTACGTCCACCATCATTTGAAACGAGCGCGAATAAAGGAAGTCGCCCACCAGCACAGACGGTGCGTTGCCCCAGGCATCGTTGGCGGTTTTTTTGCCACGCCGCATGTGCGATTCGTCGACCACGTCGTCGTGCAACAATGTTGAGGTGTGCATAAATTCGATCAGCGTGGCCAGGCTGATGTGCTTATCGCCCTTATAGCCCAGCGAGCGAGCAGCCAGCAGCACGAGTAATGGGCGCAGGCGTTTGCCGCCGCTTTCAATAATATATTGGCCGATGGTCTCTACCAGCGGTACCTTGGAGTTCAGCTGCGCGACAATGGTGCGGTTTACGGCGTCAAAGTCATCGGCCACCACGGCGTGCAGCGGTGAAGGCGTTGGGCTGGCAGGCGGGGTTTGAGAGACGTTGGCTGTCATGGGTTCCGTTCATCGCGGCGGGTGATATTAGAAGGGTCATGCTATGGGGCTGCCTGTGAGGCGTCAAGGTAGCGGTAGACGTTCGTGGTGCAGCGTATGATTGACAGTGCCCTGTAGTCTTGTGGTGAACAACGATAGTCGCTATAATTCGCGACCCACTCATCATGCTCCCTGTCAGATGGCTGCCAAAAGGGGCGCCACTCGCAGCAGGTCGATAAGAGCGGAAGGCGATGAGCGTTGGTTACGCGGGGCGTAATCGGCATTAACGACAAGTCCGGAGAGCGACATGTACGCAGTTATTAAAAGCGGTGGCAAACAGTACCGCGTTCAAGAAGGTCAAACCCTTAAGCTCGAAAAAATCGAAGTCGCTACCGGCGAAACGATCGAGTTTGATGAAGTGCTGTTGGTTGCAGACGGCGATGACGTCAACGTTGGCGCACCTTTAGTAAGCGGTGCCAAAGTGTCCGCTGAAATAGTTTCCCACGGCCGTGGCGATAAAGTAACTATTATCAAGTTCCGTCGCCGGAAGCATCACATGAAGCGTCAGGGCCACCGTCAGTGGTTCACTGAAGTCAAAATTACCGGAATTTCTGCGTAAGCAGTCGATTCCCTTAAGGAGGATTTTGCAATGGCACATAAAAAGGCAGCCGGCTCCACGCGTAACGGTCGCGATTCTGAGTCCAAACGCTTAGGTGTGAAACTCTTCGGTGGCCAAGCAGCCAGCGCGGGTAGCATCATCGTTCGTCAGCGTGGTACTCGTTTCCACGCAGGCACTGGCGTTGGCCTGGGCCGTGATCACACGCTGTTCGCTCTGAACGACGGCTTCGTGAAGTTTGAGACCAAGGGTCCGAACAACCGCAAATTCGTTAGCATCGTTTCTGCCTAAGCAACCGTTGTTGCGCAGGACGAAGATGACGAAATAAAAGCCCCGCCATGGCGGGGCTTTTTTGTCTTTTCGATCCCTTTTGCCGGTTATTAACGGGCGGGATATTGCAGTTAGGGCGGCGGAAGCGGCCGGGAGAATCCAATGCAGTTCGTCGATGAAGCCTCGATTATTGTTGAGGCAGGTAAAGGCGGCAATGGCTGTCTGAGCTTTCGCCGCGAAAAATATGTGCCCAAAGGTGGCCCCGATGGTGGCGATGGTGGCCATGGTGGCAGCGTCTACTTGATTGGTGACGATTCGCTGAATACCTTGATTGACTTCAAGTTCCAACGTTTTTATAAAGCTGAAAATGGCCAGGGCGGCATGGGCCGCCAGATGAGCGGTAAAGCGGGTGAAGACCTGCATGTAAAAGTGCCGGTGGGTACCACGGTGATCGATGAGGATACCCTTGAGGTGATCGCCGATGTCACCGATATCGGTCAGGTCGTACTGGTGGGCCAAGGGGGTCGCCGTGGGTTGGGGAATATTCACTTTAAATCCTCTACCAACCGTGCGCCTCGCCGCACCACCCCGGGCACCGAAGGCGACCGCCGCAACCTGCGCCTGGAAATGAAGGTAATGGCTGATGTCGGCTTGCTAGGCATGCCGAATGCGGGCAAGTCCACGCTGATCCGTTCGGTCTCGGCGGCCAAACCTAAAGTGGCGAACTATCCGTTCACTACCTTGGTGCCTAACTTGGGTGTTGTGAAGTTGGGTATGCATGAGCATTTTGTGATGGCCGATGTGCCAGGGCTAATTGAAGGTGCGTCTGATGGCGCGGGCTTGGGGCTACGTTTCTTGAAGCACCTGACCCGTACACGTCTACTGTTTCACGTGGTGGATGTGGCACCGTTCGATGAGTCGGATCCAGTGGAAGCGGCCCAGGCGATTATTCACGAGCTAGGCCAGTTCTCGCCAGCGCTTTCTGAACGGCCGCGTTGGCTGGTGCTGAATAAGTTTGACCTGTTGCCCGAAGAGGATCGCGAAGCCCGCGCCCAGGCGATTATCCAAGCGCTTAACTGGGAAGGCCCGGTGTTCCGCATTTCGGCCATTAGCAGTGATGGCACCGACAAACTGGTGCAGGCGGCGTATCGCTGGCTGAACGAGCAGCAGCGCCTGGAAAATGAAGATGAAGAAGCCCATGCCCGCGAGCAGGAAATGCGCCGTCGCATGGAAGAGGAGTCGGTGGCCCGTACCGAAGCGCGTCTTGGTCGTCGCCGTAAGCGCGATGACGATGAAGATGACGACGACTTTGACGATGATGATTACGATGTCGAAGTTGAGTACGCCCCGTAACTGATTGGTCGTTCGAGCGGGAAGCGTCAGCAGGGTTAGCGGAATCAATCGCGTGAGCGGAATGGCTTGGGAGAGTCGCGACGTGGAAAGCAATGAGCAGTTGCCTGGCCGCGAGGCGTTAAGCAGCGCCCGCCGGGTGGTGGTTAAAATTGGTAGCGCGCTGCTCACCAATGATGGTCGTGGCTTGGATGAGGCGGCCATCGGTGGCTGGGTCGACCAAATTGCTACGTTGCATCAGCAGGGCAAAGAGGTCGTGCTGGTATCTTCTGGTGCGGTAGCGGCAGGCATGGTGCGGCTGGGGTGGCAAGCGCGCCCCAGTGCTGTTCATGAGCTTCAAGCTGCTGCAGCGGTAGGCCAGAATGGTCTTACCCAGTGCTACGAGCAGCATTTCGCTCGCCATGGGATGTTGACGGCTCAGATTCTGCTTACCCACGATGACCTTTCTAACCGTAAGCGCTATCTCAATGCGTTGTCGGCGTTGCGTACTTTGGTTGAGATGCGCGTGGTGCCGGTGATCAACGAAAACGATACCGTGGTCACCGACGAGATTCGCTTTGGTGATAACGACACCCTCGGTGCGCTGGTCGCTAACTTGTTAGAAGCCGACGCACTGCTGCTGCTTACCGATCAAGAGGGGCTGTTTGACGCCGACCCTCGCCACGACCCCAATGCTAAGCTGATCGCGGAAGGCCGTGCCGACGACCCACGCTTAGCCGCTGTTGCAGGCAGTGGGGGGGCCTTGGGGCGCGGCGGTATGAGCACCAAAATACGCGCTGCACAGTTGGCTGCCCGTTCTGGGGCAGTCACGGTAATTGCCAGTGGTCGCCAGCCGGAGGTTATTTCCCGCGTCATGGCGGGCGAGTCGTTGGGCACCTTATTATGGCCTGATCAAGCTCCTATCGCTGCTCGCAAACGCTGGCTAGCGGGTCAGTTGCAGGTGCGTGGCACCTTGGTGTTGGATGCCGGGGCTGTGAATGTACTGCGAGGCAAAGGCTCCAGCTTGCTAGCGGTGGGCGTGCGCGACGTGCAGGGCAGCTTTAAGCGCGGCGACATGGTGCTGTGTGTGGATGAACAAGGCGCACGCGTAGCCAAAGGATTGGTCAACTACGGTGCTGATGAAGCCCGGCAGTTAGCGGGTCAGCCGAGCCACCAGATTGAAGCAATTCTGGGTTACGTAGAAGCTCACGAGTTGATCCATCGCGATAACTTGGTGGTTGTCTAATGGCGAGCAGGCTGCTTAACCGCGAGGGCGGGGTGGTAGCGGCACTTGGCGAGGCCAGTCATCGGGCACGATGATAAGTCGCTCAAGTGGTTTTCCCCCTGCGAGCACTTTTTCCTTTGGGTCGTACAGCATCACCTGCTGCGGCCCATAGCGATGAATAAGCGGCATCACGTCTGCCATGCGTTCCCTGGCAGAGTAAAACGTATCTAATGGCGGCGGTGCTAGCCAATGAGGCTTTTCAAGCCAGACCATTTTTAGCGCCTCGCTTCGTTGGGCTGCGAGCTGCGGCCAATTCCTCAAATGACACCACTTGCCGCGCCGATGGTCGGCCGTCGCCCCTATGGGCGGCGGCATAGCCGTGTGCCAGGGATAAAACAGCACGCCTGGCATGGCTAGGCGTTGCGTCAATGGCTGATGGGGGCGTGGGGTTGGGCCGATGTCTCTAGGAGATAGCCAGTGGGCAATGATCGCTTGTGCGGTGGCGGTGCTTGAAATCGGTAACTGATGGTAACGCAGATGGCTGCATTTCAGCGCTAGGCTGTCTAGCCCGCCAGGGCCAATCCAGCGGCTTTGGCAAGTGGCATCTCCAGGCCCTTCTGGTAACCCAAGGTAGAACTTTATGGCGACTTCCAAATGAACAGGGTTGGGGTTGTCTCGCGTTCGATAGAGCATATCTAGCTCGCCCAGGGTATTGCGACGCTGGGTAATGCGCAGGTTCTTGGCCAGTAGACGCGTGTTGGGCGCGTTATCTAGCATCAGGTGCCACAGTCGCTCATGGTAGTGCCCCATGCGCGTCGCCAGTTTGCCGTCTAGCGCATTCACCAGTGGCGAAAGTGTCGCCAACCAGTCGTCAACAGCCTCTACTAGGCCAAGTTCTAGGCGTGTGGGCCTGCCTGGATAGGCATTAGGCCCCGGTAGTTCAACCAAATCGGGGGTGGCTAGTAACCACGCAAGATCACGCAGTACCGTGTGCGCTAAACGGTCGCTTACGCCTTCTGCAGTGGAGGAACGCGTCAAAGGCATCTCCTAGCGGTACATAATTAACGGCTATTAATGATGCCTACCACATTACAGCGCGTTGTTAGCAATGTCCCACTGAGCCAATGAAAAACATAACTTACGTGGCTTATGTGTCGTGTCGAGCAATACGAAATGCCAAAAAAGCGGACCTTACAGTGGCTCGCATGATCGTTAGCGTCGGTTAATGCTGGGGTTTGCTATCCGTTTAGTCGCGCTCAACGTCGCTTACTTGAAACGAGCCTTGGCGTAGGCTGATTTCCAATTCACGGCCATTTTCATCGCGGCCTTCAATATTAATCATGCCGGTTTTATCAATCTCAATCTCTTCAAACTCGGCCATACCTTCTGTCTGCGCCGCGTTGAGTGCTTGGCGAACGTCGTCTTCACTCATGCCCCAGGCACCAGTAATCAACCGCTTGCGTTCTTCCTTGAGGTTTTCACCGTTATCGACCGAAAACTCAATGTCAGCGTACCACTCGTCGTCAAGCCAGCCTTCTACTTCCGTGCGCCCACGGCTTTCCACTTTAATTTCTTCGTAATGAGTGAAGCCATAATTAGACGCATGGGTCAGAATGTCGTCAATGCGATCAATCGCGACATAATCATCGGCTTGGGCGCTACCCGCAGCAGCGGCAAACAGTAACGCTGAGGTCGGGATCAGTAGCATTTTTTTCATAGCGTTCATCGCAAATTCCTTCTTGGTGTATTGAATGTAACAACACACTTATAACATCGTGGTTCTTTCCGTAAGCTGACAAAGCTGTTCATCTAACGTTCATGTTGTTTTTGGCATCCTAGTAAGATGAAAAATATGCCCTTCATGCTAACCACTTCACGTTATTGGCAGCGCCTAAAGCGGATGCGCTTGCGTAAGACGGTGCCTATGAGCGTTGCTGTAGCGGTGCTTGCTATTGCCCTGGCCGGTAGTGCCATTGGTGATCAGCCCTGGGAAGCGTTGCACAGTGAAGTGCGGCGGGGCGAAGTCGTGTCTTTAGAGTCTATTCTGGATTGGCTTGAGGCTAATTATATCGGCGAGGTATTGGAAGTAGAGATAGAGCGTGAGGATGGCCACGTGGAGTATGAAATCAAACTGCTGGGTGCTCAGAATCAAGTGGTTGAGTTTGAGTTTGATGGCCATACCGGACAGTTAATGAAAATAGAAGGTGTGCGTATTAATGAGATGCGCCGCCAATAAGGCAGCTATTCATGAAGTGTTTACTGGTAGAAGACGATCAGGCGCTCGCCCGCGAGCTAATTCAAGCGCTACGGGAGGGTGATTGGCTGGTAGAGCACGCTGAAAATGGTCAGGAAGCAGATTTTCTGGTGCGCACAGAAGTCTACGACACAGTAATCCTCGATGTGGGGCTACCCGATGGTGAAGGCACGCGTTGGCTCTCCGCTTGGCGAGAAGACGGTATTGATCTACCGGTATTGATTTTAACTGCACGCGAGCGCTGGGCCGATAAAGCGGCGGGCTTCACCGCAGGGGCCGATGACTATGTGACGAAACCCTTTGAGCCCGCCGGAGTCATGTTTCGCCTGCGCGCTTTGGTGCGTCGTAGCCATGGCCATGCCCATCCAATCCTGAAGGTGGGTGAGTTAAGCCTGGATACTCATACCCAGCATGTCACGTTGGCGGGCAGGCCGGTGAGCATCACCGTTCAGGAAACGCGTCTGCTTAGTTACTTAATGCATGCTGCTCCCCGGGTGGTTAGCCGCAGCGAACTCTCTGAACATGTTTATGACCGTGATCATGAACCCGACTCCAACGTGATTGATGTTCAAGTGAGTCGGCTGCGGCGTAAATTAGGGGCGTGGCGGATTGCTACGCTGCGTGGTCAAGGGTATCGGTTACTCGCTGAAGAGCCTTCCGACGCATGAAGCCAGTTATGACCCGCTGGGCTAAGCGTTGGGCGACCCGCTCAATTAGGTTGCGCCTTCTGCTGGCGGCACTGTTAATGGTGTTACTCGCGTTGCCACTGGCGGGTTGGCTACTCACCCATCATTATCGTACGTCAGCCATTCTTGCCTTCGATGAACGCTTGGAGACAACGCTAAACGTGATCATTGCGGGCGTTACTTATGACCCTATCGCCCAGCAGATAAGTTACGAACGATCACTGGGTGACCCGCGTTTTGATCAGGTTTATTCCGGCTGGTATTGGCAAGTCACCAACTACGATCACCTTACGGCGACGTCCCGCTCGTTGTGGGATCAGCGCCTACCGGTTATCGATGATAAAAACGTATCCGCACGCACATTAACAGGCCCGAGAGGCCAGCAGTTGCGGATTGTCGAGCGCGATATTTATCTTGCTCCACTGGAGACACCGCTGCATGTTAGCGTGGCCGCCCGAGATGATGCGCTGCGAGAAGATATCCAGCAGTTTCAGCAGACATTATGGCTGGGGCTAATGGGCCTGGGTGTGCTGCTGTTAGGCGTACTGGCGCTGCAAGTGCGCTGGGGGCTAGCACCGCTGCGGCGCATGAATGTGAACCTTCGTGATGTTGAGCAAGGGAAAGTTGACAAGCTCGACACCCTTCTGCCAGATGAACTAGCCACGCTGGCGGAATCAATGAACGCCGTGCTTGCCCGTGACCAGCGTATAATTGACCGCGGTCGCCATACCGCAGGTAATCTTGCCCATGCGCTAAAAACCCCGCTGAGTGTCATGCGGCTACTGGTTAAGCAATTGCCCAGCGAAAGCCGTGCTCATTGGGAGGTTGAGCTTTCGCGGATCGATAACGCGGTGCGCCACCACCTAGCTCGGGCGTCCGCTGCTGGAGAGGGCGCGCGCTTCGCCCCCATTGCCGTGCAGGAGACGCTGGCGGCGTTGATTGCGGGGCTTACGCGCCTGGGTCAGCGTCGTCATATTCGCCTGCAACAAAACGTAGAAAGTAGCGTGCGCGTTCATATGGATGGTCAGGATCTTCAGGAAATCGTTGGCAATCTACTGGATAATGCACTTCGCTGGGCGACAGCCGAGGTAAGCATTAGTTTGCAAGCCGATGGCCAACGGCTGTTGCTGCGGGTGAGCGATGATGGCCCAGGTATGACTGCGCAGGAGTGCCAAGCCGCCATACAGCGGGGTAAGCGCCTCGATGAACAACGCTCTGGGAGTGGGCTTGGTTTAGCCATCGTGACGGATCTTGTCGCGCTTTATCAGGGCCAGATGAATTTGCAACGTGCCCAGACGGGTGGATTAGACGTGATGGTTGAATTGCCTGTAGTTGCTAGGTAGTACTCTGCATGACCCAACAAAGAGGCGCTGACATGACGCAAACCGCCAAGACATTGCCAGACGTGCTGGTGGGGCCACTGCTGCGCCGCCTTTCGCCTTCACGGCTAGTGCTGTGGCTAGTCGCGTCGCGCCCGCTATCCATGCAACTGGTGCTTTACCCTGAACAAGTGGAGGCCCAGACGCACCCATTGGATAAGTCGCATCAATGCGTGGCGATTGGCCAGCACGCCTATATCCACTTTATTGACCTTGCCTTACCGAACGCGCTGCCCACCGACGAGCGAATTGCTTACGACCTGCAAATACAGTGTACCCAGGGGGAGTGGCAACGCCTGCCGGATTGGGCGCCATGGTTATGTCATGACGACGAGGCGTACCCTGGCTTTGTGCTGGCCTCTCGGCATCACCGGCTAATGCACGGTTCATGCCGTAAACCTCATCACGACAGTGCCGATGGCTTGGTGCGGGCAGACACGTGGTTAGCCGAACGCCAATCAACCCCGCAAGAATGGCCTGCTTGGCTGCTGATGACGGGTGATCAGGTCTATGTTGATGACGTCGCTGGCCCAATGCTGCGCGCTGTTCACGCCCTGATTGAGTGTTTAGGGTTAGTAGATGAACAATTGGAAGGTGCCACAGTAGACGATAGCCAAGCACTTTACGCTGCTCCCGAAAGCTATTACCACCGTGAAGCACTGCTACCGGACGTGACGAGTAATGCGGCGCTGCGTGAGCGTTTTTTTGGTGGCGTTAAAAAGCCCGTCTTTACCTCGGCAAATGCGCAAAACCACTTAATGACGCTGGCGGAAATGCTCGCCATGTACTGTCTGGTATGGTCACCAACGCCCTGGCAGCTCATTACCTTTGAGCCGCCCGTGCTAGGTGACAAAGAAGCCGACACCTACCGGCAAGAGCAGGCGGTGATTGATGACTTCGTGACCGGGCTTCCCCAGTGTGCACGTCTCATGGCTCACCTTCCTAGTTTGATGATTTTTGATGACCATGATGTTACCGATGACTGGAACCTGACCGCTGACTGGGAACGCTGCGCCTACGGCCATCCGTTTTCAAAGCGTATTATCGGCAATGCGTTAGTCGCTTATTCACTTTGCCAGGGGTGGGGCAACGCCCCTGATAAGCTCAATCCTCTGCTGCATCAGGCTTCGACGCTCTTTGAAGGGGGTGGGCGGCTTAACCCGAGCGCCCAGGATAGTTTTATCGAACGGCTACTGCGCTTTCAAGGTTGGGAGTACCAAGTGCCTGGCACTCCAGTCCTGATCGTGCTGGATACGCGCACCCGCCGTTGGCGCAGCGAACGTAGCCCTAATCGCCCTTCGGGTTTGATGGACTGGGAAGCGCTGATGGAAATGCAGCAGGCGTTACTGGGTACCAAAAGCGCTGTCATCGTTTCCTCGGCCCCGATGTTCGGGGTCAAGCTGATCGAGACTATTCAAAAGCTATTCACCATGGCAGGCAAACCGTTGGTGGTGGATGCTGAAAACTGGATGGCACATCGGGGTGCCGCCAATGTACTGCTGCACATTTGGCGGCACTCAAAAACGCCGGGTAACTTCGTGATTTTATCGGGCGACGTTCACTATTCATTCGCCTACGATATTGTTGTTCGCCGTCAAAAGCAGGCGCCACACCTTTGGCAAATTACTTCCAGTGGAATCAAAAATACGTTTCCAAAACAGTTGCTGAACATCTTTGACCGTTTGAATCGTTGGCTCTATGCACCCTTATCGCCGCTCAATTGGTTCACCAAGCGTCGTAAATTGAGTATTCACCCGCGAGATCCAGACCGGGCCAGCGCCGGAGAGCGGCTATGGAATGCAAGCGGGATTGGGCTGGTCAGCTTGGATGAGCAAGGTCACCCAACGGATATTCGCCAGCTAGACGTGGATGGAAACGACGTAGTGTTTCCTGAGCCAGATTTGCCATCTCAATAGCACTTTTACTGGGTAGTCGTGTGTTGTTTGACTGTCATCAAGCGGTCACTAATTCGTTACCGGCTTGTCATGGCAGTGTCCCTTCACTGTCATGGTTGAGCATCACCATAGCGGCATTGTTAACCAACCCGCTAAGGTGATGTATGCAACCCCTCTGTCTGTCTCAATCGTTTACTCGTACGTTGGTTAGTGCTGCTGTCGTTAGTACGTTTGCGTTTGCAGCGGTTAACGCCTCTGCCGACCTCTCTTCGCGCTATGTTGATAATGACGGTGACATGGTTGCCGATGCACCGACTGATGAGTCTCAGTGGGTCGACCCAGCTACCTTGGTTTTTGCTTATACGCCGGTTGAAGACCCCGCTGTTTACGCGGGGGTGTGGTCCGACTTTTTAGATCATCTAAGCGAAGCAACCGGCAAACGGGTTCAGTTCTTTCCCGTGCAGTCTAACGCTGCCCAGCTCGAGGCACTGCGCGCTGGACGTTTGCATGTCGCTGGTTTCAATACCGGTAGTACGCCCGTTGCTGTGAACTGTGGCGGTTTCCGCCCCTTTACCATGATGGCCGCTGAAGACGGTAGTTTTGGTTATGAGATGGAAATTATCACATACCCCGGCAGCGGCATTGAGTCAGTGGCAGACCTAGGGGGTCGTCAACTCGCCTTTACGGCTGAAACTTCAAACTCGGGCTTTCGCGCTCCTTCTGCGCTGCTGCTGTCTGAGTATGAGCTAAAGGCGGATGAAGACTATGAAACTGCGTTCTCTGGCTCTCACGATAATTCCGTGCTTGGTGTCGTCAACAAGGACTACGAAGCAGCCGCCATTGCGAACTCTGTGGCCACTCGAATGATCGCCCGCGGTGTAGTCAATGAAGGCGATTACGACATTATTTACACCTCTGAAACGTTCCCCACTACCGCTTACGGGTTGGCTAACAACTTGAATCCTGAGTTGGCCGAGAAAATTCAGGATGCGTTTTTCAGCTATGACTGGGAAGGCACCGCCCTTGAAGCCGAGTTTGCTAACTCCGGCGAAGCGCAGTTCATCCCGATTACGTACCAGAAAAACTGGGCGGTCATTCGCACCATCGCTGATGCCAACGGTGTGACCTACGACTGCGATTAATACGCGGCAGTTCTGAAACCCCATCGGCCAGGAAGGCAGCTTTCTGGCCGAATTGCTCTGCACCTGAATATTCGTAAATGAGGCATTCTCATGTTGACGCTTACCGACGTTGGCAAACGTTACCCAACTGGGGATCGTGCGCTAACCGATATTCAGCTGACGCTACCCAAAGGCCAAGTAATGGCGCTAATCGGGCCATCTGGGGCGGGTAAAAGCACGCTGATTCGTTGTGTGAACCGTTTGGTAGAACCCACGCAAGGCAGCATTCGCTTAGAAGATATCGAGCTGACCAAGCTATCCGGCAATCGTCTGCGTCATGCACGCCGCTCCATGGGGATGATTTTTCAGGAGTATGCGCTGGTTGACCGATTGACCGTGATGGAGAATGTGTTGTCTGGCCAGCTTGGTTATGTGGGGTTTTGGCGCAGTTTCTTGCGCCGTTACCCCCAAGACGCCGTGGCCGAAGCCTTTCGCTTGCTGGAACGGGTTGGTTTGCCTCATGCCATTGATAAGCGTGCTGATGCGCTTTCCGGAGGGCAGCGCCAGCGGGTTGGTATTGCTCGTGCGCTGTTACAAAGCCCCAAATTACTTCTGGTTGATGAGCCCACTGCCAGCCTTGACCCGAAAACATCGCGCCAGATCATGCGCCTGATTCGTGAATTATGCGCCGAGCGAGAGCTGGCCGCGATTATCAATATTCACGATGTCGCCCTGGCGAGGCAGTTTGCTGACCGTATTGTGGGCTTGCGGGCTGGGGAAATCGTCTTTGACGGACAGCCGAGCGAGCTGACCAGCGAGATTCTTACAACTATTTATGGTGAAGAGGACTGGGATACCACGCCAGAGCCAGCCGACGATGAGGAAACCGACGAGCAAGAAAAAGAGCGCGAAGCACATCGCTATCAATCTGGCCGAGACCTACGTCGGTTAGCCAGCCTAGCGGATGGGGGCGTGCGATGAGCAGCACCGATTCACTGGCGCGCCAACAGGCGGCGCGTAAAGGCTATTGGCGCCGATTGCCGCTGATTGATAACCCGCGTGTGCGCTGGGGGCTGGTGTTAGGCGCGATGGTTTATCTGGTACTGGCACTCGCTTCTGTGGAAGTGAACTGGGCACGCGTCGCTGAAGGTGCCGGGCGCGCGCTGAATTTCCTAGGCGCGTTTTTGCAGCCAGACTTTGTTAGCCGTCAAAGCGATATTCTCGCGGGTCTGCTGGAAAGCTTAACCATGACACTCACTTCTACAGTCATTGGTGTGCTGTTGGCCATTCCTGTGGGCTTAGGGGCGGCGCGCAATATTTCGCCCTTGCCGGTTTATGCCGTATGCCGTTCGATTATTGCCGTTTCGCGCACCTTTCAGGAAATTATCATCGCCATTCTGTTTGTGGTGATGTTCGGCTTTGGACCGTTTGCGGGCATGCTAACCCTGGCCTTCGCCACCATTGGCTTTATGGCCAAATTGCTGGCAGAGGATATTGAAGATCTTGACTGGCGGCAGGTTGAAGCCGTACGCGCCACTGGAGCGAGCTGGTGGCAAACCATGAACCACGCCATTCAACCCCAGGTAATGCCGCGTTTAATTGGCCTCTCGATGTATCGGTTGGATATCAATTTCCGCGAGTCATCAGTGATTGGCATTGTCGGCGCAGGCGGTATCGGGGCCACGCTAAACACCTCATTGAGCCGCTACGAGTACGGCACATCCGCCGCTATCTTGCTGATTATCATTGCTATTGTACTGATGAGCGAGTATGCCTCGAGTTACGTTCGCCGCTGGACACAGTAACCGTACGCCGCTTGTCATAAGAGGAAATGTTATGCCTGTTTCAACATCCCCCCAAGGGGCGCCGATTTGGCAGCGGCGCACCACCCGTGCCCAGTGGCTGCAGTTCGTTGCCTGGCTTCTAGGTCTCAGCCTATTTCTGCTTTGCTGGAAAGCGATTTCTGACAACACCATGTGGGTGTTTGTTGAAGATGCTGGCCGTCAGGGTAGCGACTTGATCAGCCGCATGATGCCGCCACGTTGGGAGTACGCCAACGTGTTGTGGAAACCAATGTGGGATACCCTGAACATTGCCACGTTGGGCACGGTACTGGGCATTATTATGGCGTTTCCTGTCGCGTTTTTAGCGGCACGCAACACCACGCCACACCCGCTGGTGCGCAGCTTGGCGCTCACTATTATCGTCTCATCGCGCTCTATCAACTCACTGATTTGGGCCATGCTGTTGGTCACTATTCTTGGCCCTGGTGTCTTGGCGGGCATTATCGCTATTGCGCTACGTTCGATTGGCTTTGTGGGCAAGCTGCTTTATGAAGCCATTGAAGAGATCCACCCAACCCCTGTTGAGGCGATTAGCGCTACCGGCGCCAGCCGCCTGCAGGTGATGAACTACGGCGTGTTGCCTCAGGTAATGCCTGCCTTTGCGGGGATAAGCGTGTATCGCTGGGACATCAATATCCGTGAATCTACGGTGCTGGGCCTTGTCGGCGCTGGTGGTATTGGCTTGCAGCTCAATGCCTCAATCAACAGTCTCGCCTGGAACCAGGTTAGCGTTATCTTCGTGATGATTTTTGCCACGGTTTTGGTATCCGAGTGGGTTTCTGCTCGCGTGCGCCATGCGATCATCTAGTCAGTCTGTTGAGGAAAAAAAGCATGCGTTTTTACAAATATAGACATCACCACCGTTGATATCATGCGCTATAAGCGCCACGCGCTGGGCGAAGCCGCGTTTGTTGAATAGATAGGATGCCTAGCTAGCCCGTTGGTAATAACAACCAACGAATCAGTAGCGGATAAGCTGCGCATAGGCCATGATAAACGCATTGCTAACGCGCTGAGCCGGAGCGATGTATGCCGTTTATCCGCCTGACCCCACTGTTAACGTTATTCACGCTGCTGCTATTAGCAGGATGTGCCAGCAAAGAGATAGCCACGGCTCCTTCATCAGGCGCTCAAACAGGTATTTCGATGGAGCGCGCGCTGATTCTCTCTCATGCCCAGCAAGCCATTGGCACCCCGTATCGCTTTGGTGGCAACTCACCGGAGGGGCTGGATTGCTCGGGGCTTGTTGAAATGACCTATCGTGCTGCGGGCATACGCGTACCACGCACCGCTGACGCTCAGTTTCGCGCGTTGCCACAGGCAAAGGCGCCTCGTCCAGGCGATTTACTGTTCTTTGGAGAGGGTGGCAAAGCCACACACGTAGGCATTTATGGCGGAAACAGACAGATGATTCATGCACCTGGCAGCGGTCGAGCCGTGGTCAGTGTGCCATTGGATATCGATTACTGGAATCAGCGCTTCTTAGGTGTGGCTTCACTAGCACCATAAGCGACATTAATAGAATGAGTAGCGGCAAGCCGATGTGGGAAAGCCATTTAATTAGGCTGCCTGCACATTAGGTGTTGATGACACCTCTCCCGTGGTTGCCTCCCCTGCGCGACGCGCCATGTTCATCTCGCTCTGCTCCATAGCCGCTTCTAATTTAGCTTCTAACAAATATTGCCTAGCTTGAGCAGCGACCTGTAAATCTTTAGAAGAGGGCTCTGCAGGCGCTAAGGCTGCGGCTATGACCGTTTGCATTTTTTCAATGGTAGCCGTGGGGTCGCCAGGCACTGGGCCGTAATCAATGGGGACTTCACCCGCAACCGCATATCGTTTGCCGTCTGGGCCCAGTTCGTACTCGTAGCTGGCGCCACCGGTGTAAGGGCCGCCTGCCGTTTGGTGGGCCATTTCATGCTGGCGAACTTCTCGGTCAGTTTGCTTGAGTTGCTCGAGGTGTTGAATTTCTTCTGGCGCTAACGGTGTGCCGTCGGGGCGGGTGGGCCCGGTCGTTTCGCGACTGGCTGGCGCATCCGTTTCTTCACTTGCTTGTGCAGTCGTCTCAGAGGAACGAGCCTTTTGCTCCTCTGTGTTCACCTGAGCCGTATGGGTATTGCTCACGACGGGCTGTTGCCAAGTAGGTGAAGAAGCTGAAAAAAGAGTGAGTGAGGAGAGATCCATGAGCAATTACCGAAGAATAAGCTGTTTGGGTTAGCATAGTGCATCTACGAGTGAATCACAGCACGTATTCATCGTGCATCAAATGACCGCTTAGCTATTGTTTGGTTAATCACCACTATGCCCACTATCGATGTTGTTATCCATCTTTCAAAAAGCGAGTGCTTAGCGCATTACGAAGGGCTCTACACGAACGTGCGTACACGCAGTGTCGATGGTCGATGGGTTATTTTTCCCGCTGAAGCGCTGCGCCGCGTGGTAGGGCAAGAGGGAGTTCATGGCGTTTATCGGTTGGCGTTTTCCGATCAGGGTCGTTTTATCAACATTCAGCCGCTTCCAAGGAGTTGACTTGGCATATGCACTATCGTGATGCAGATTTAACGCTCCATGAACTGATTTATTCCGTTATACCCAATCTAAACAGCGCAGAAAAATTAGTACTCAATACCTCGGAAAGCCTGATTGAAGCGGCAGAAAACCCCCTGGATGCGTTTAAACGAAACGAGCAAAAGCACGCATTCTCTCTAGAGGTACACCGTATACGCATCAACATAGAGCATCTTCTAGAGCGCTATCGTGCTGATGTAGATAGTATTTTGCGCGCCAGTGGGGAGGTGAAAGGGCCTGTCGTAGAGCCAGATGCCCAAGAGGCTGATGCGATTCGCAGCGCCATTGATATTTACTTACACGTTAGGTCTTTCCAGCGTGGTGAACGTCGCCAGCCAATTCCTGGCCGCTCGTGATCACCTTGTCACCACATGGCATCATCATTGCTTGTATAATGTGATCGCCGCTTTTGGGTTTACCCACCTGAAAGCAATCAGCTTGCTTACCCGGCAATGCGCTGTGACCACATTAGGAGATATACCATGTCTACCTCACCTGTCACGCTAATGGTAGCTCGCCGAGTGGCGAGTAGCCGTTATCACGATTTTAACCGTTGGTTAAACGAAGGCCGCGACTTGGCGGCTGATTTTCCTGGCTATTTAGGCTCTGGTGTTTTGGCGCCGCCTAAAAGCGATAACGAATATCAGATCATTTTCCGCTTTAGTAGCAGTAATACGCTCAGCGCTTGGGAGCATTCAGCTTCAAGAAATGCATGGCTTCAGCGGGGCAAGGGATTATACAACGCGCCCCATGAGCACCGCGCCACCGGTTTAGATGCTTGGTTTCAGTCTAGCTCGGGCATCACGCCTGCGCGTTGGAAACAAGCTGTCGCCGTGTGGTTGGCTTTTTTCCCGGTATCACTGTTGTTTAATTGGCTATTTGGCAATGCATTGGCGGATTGGCCAATGGTCCCCCGCATTTTGGTGAGTACGATGATGCTAACGCCTGTCATGGTGTTTTTATTTATTCCACTTTCAACGCGTGTATTAGCCCCCTGGTTAGAAGGAAAATGGTCGCCATTTGATGTTTTGTCACGCTGGTTTAATGAGCATAGAACGTAATAAACGTCAGGCTAATAACATGGCTGAAGTATTAAAAATATTTAAAACAATGGTTTAGGTTTTGCCTGATAATAGTTGTAGTCGTGCCGTTAGCTTTTGATTCATAAGTTGAATAATTACTGAGCTTCATGGGGTTCAATGCTGCAATAGTGCTAAGCTAAACACGCTTGTAGTAAAAGGATAACTGACGCTGGCGCAATGCTAGCGTACTGAGTCGCCCCATGGAGTAGTTATGATCCGCGTTCACCACCTCGAAAAATCCCGCTCACACCGTATTTTATGGCTTCTTGAAACGCTTGGTCTCGATTATGACATTGAGGTTTATCAGCGTGACGCTAAAACTCAACTGGCCCCGGAATCACTAAAAAAAATCCATCCGCTGGGTAAATCACCGATAATTACCGACGGCGAACTGACCATCGCTGAGTCAGGGGCAATTATTGATTACCTCGTCAACTGCTATGGTGAAAGTAAAGACCCGCTCTGCGAAGAAAATCGTAGCGAGTGGGTGAATTATCGCTACTGGCTTCACTACGCAGAAGGCTCGCTAATGCCGCTTTTAGTAATGGGGTTAGTATTTGGCCAACTACCTAAACAGTCGCCGTGGTTAATTAAGCCGTTGGCGAAAGGCATTAGCTCAACAGTGCAGCAGCGATTTATCCAACCTCAATTGAAACAACATCTAGCAATTATCGAATCACACCTAGGTAAAAGAAGTAATTTTGCGGGTGAGTGGCCAAGCGGTGCCGATATACAAATGAGTTTTCCGCTACAGGCCATTGCTGCGACGCAGTCATTGAAAACGTATCCTGCTATTGCGGCATTTGTAGCGCGCATCGAAAATGACCCTGCCTGGCAACGGGTTGTTGAGCGCGCTGGCCCTCTTACAATGCCTGGTGAGTAGGTTTATCTATGTCCCAGACGTTGAGCTGCTTTGGGCCTCGCTCATCTTCTGCGCAAAAAGCAGGGTTGCGCGTTCTGGCTCGCTTTATGTCAGGCATATTACTGCTGGGCGGATGTTTAGCAGCAACGCCCTTATCGGCTGAGACACTTCTGACGGTTGGTGTATATCACAATCCGCCGAAGCTATTTGCTGACGACGAAGGTCGCCCACGAGGTGTGCTGGGCGATCTTTTGCAGGCGATTGCCAAAGAAGAGCAGTGGCAGCTCGAAAGCCTTCAATGCGACTTTCAGCATTGTCTTACGTTATTAGAGCAGGGCGACATCAACTTACTTCCCGATGTTGCCTGGAGTGAAGAGCGCGCCCAGCGCATCGTCTTCCATGAAGAGCCGGTAATGCATAGTTGGTCACAGCTTTACCAACGTAAAGGTCTTAAGATCGGGGCTATTTTCGATCTTGAGCAGCAGCGTGTAGCGGTGGTTGCGGGTTCTGTTCAGCAAAGCTATCTGGCGGCGGTAACCGAGCGCTTTGATATCAATGTCACTTGGCTACCCGTGAGTAGTTTCGCGAGAGGATTTCAGGCCGTTGCCGATGGTGAGGCAGATTTGGTTGCTGCTAATCATCTATTCGGTGACTGGCGGGCTCACGATTATGGGTTGAGCGATACGCCTGTTATCTTTCAACCTGCTAGGTTGTTCTATGCAGCATCACCGCAACTGTCCAGTGAAATACTTAATCAAATTGATAATGTTTTACGGCGCTGGAAGCAGGATAACAGCTCTATTTATTATGAAACGTTAGGCGGGTGGCGAGCTAAGCCGAGCCCATCTCAATCCACCCCCACGTGGGTATGGTGGGGAGTTGGGTTACTTATTTTACTGCTTGTTTCAGCGCTTATCGGCAATGTGCTGCTTAAGCGCCGTATGAACGTTAACCGAGAGCAGTTAAGTAATAATGAAACGCTATTGGCGACTATTCTGGATAGCGTAGATGCATATATCTACATTAAATCGCCCTCACTAAAATACCGCTATGTGAATCGCCGTATTAGTGAACTTTTTAACCTGCCCGCAGAAAAGATTGTTGGCAAAGATGATAATGAATTTTTTGATGCTGTTAGCGCGGAGGCAGTAAGAATAGTAGATCAGAATGTTTTAGATTCTGGCAAGAAAGTCACTATTGAAGAGCGTAGTAGACTGCAAGGTGAGGCGCATGTGCGCACTTTTTTTTCAATTAAGATGCCGTTAACCATGGCGCCAGGTGAAGCGCCTAGCTTGTGTGGTATTTCAACGGAGCTTACTGAGTATCTGGAAATGCAGTCCAGAACTCATCGCTTAGCATTTTATGATGCATTAACAGGTCTGCCAAATCGTCGACGTCTCATGGAGTTATTAGCGGATGTCACTGATCAAAACAAGTGCACAACAAGCTTCAGCGCTATCTTTATTGTTGATTTGGATGATTTTAGATTGGTAAATGACATTCAGGGCCATGAGAGTGGTGATCAATTACTGATCGATGTTGCTAACAGGTTACAAAGGCACTTGCCCCAGGAAGCAACGGTTGCCCGCTTTAGTAGTGATGAGTTTGTCGTGCTCTTACATACATTAGGCGAGCAGCAAGGCAAAGCAACACATAAGGCCGAACGCCTTGCACGACAGCTCTTAGAGACAATTGCTACGCTGCGTAACGACCGTGCGTTGCCGATCACTGCCAGCATTGGAATTTCACTGTTTACGTGTTTAGGGTTGAGCGTGAACAGTGTTTTGCAACAAGCAGACATGGCGCTACAACAAGCAAAAGCGGTTGGCGGCAACACGTTGCGCTTTTTTAATATGGAAATGCAAACCAGTGTTCTAGAGCGTGCCAAGCTTGAGGGTGACCTGCATCAAGCCCTGGAACGTAATGAGCTGTCACTACATTATCAAGTGCAGGTCGATCATCACGATATCACGACGGGCGTTGAGGCGCTGTTGCGCTGGTATCATCCCCAGCGAGGCTGGGTATCTCCAGCCACCTTTATTCCCCTAGCGGAAGAGAATGGGCTGATCCTGCCTATTGGTTTCTGGGTGCTGAAAACAGCCTGTGAACAATTAGCAAAATGGGCGCTGCAACCTGCATACGCAGCACTTACTATCTCTGTTAATGTGAGTTCAGTGCAGTTCCAACAGCCTGATTTCGTGCGCACTGTGGAAGGTTTGTTAGCACAAACACAGGCGCCGCCTAGCCGTTTGGTGTTGGAAGTAACGGAGAGCTTGTTGATGAGTGAGCCCACGCGAGTACGCAACACCATGTTGAAGCTTCGTTCTCAAGGGATTCGCTTCGCGCTGGACGACTTTGGCACGGGCTATTCATCGCTGAGTTACTTAAAGCGCTTACCGTTGGACGAGTTAAAGATTGATCAGTCGTTTATTCGCGAATTGTTAACGGACAAGACTGATGCGGCGATTGTCGACACCACGATTCTTTTGGCGGCGAGTCTTGGCTTAACCGTGGTCGCTGAAGGTGTCGAGAAAAAAGAGCAGCTTGATTGGCTAAAAGGCCATGGCTGTTATCACTATCAGGGCTACTTGTTTGGCCGCCCGACGCCAATTGAGTATTTATTTGAGGCGTATTAAAAAGCCCGCGCAGCGCTTGTGAGCGCTGAGCGGGCTAATAATTATTGCGGCGGCTCGTTAGCCAAAGATGGCAAAGCTGTCGGCATTAAGCCACATATGCACAATGATACTAGCAACGTAGCCGATAAAAATAACCGGCGCCCAGCGCAGGTGGCCCATAAAGGTGTAAGCGCCTCGCGCTTGGCCCATCACAGCTACCCCCGCTGCCGAGCCAATGGAAAGCAAACTTCCCCCCACACCAGCAGTCAGCGTAATCAGTAGCCAATGGCCGTGGGACATTTCTGGTTCCATGGTTAGTACCGCGAACATCACCGGAATGTTATCGACTACCGCCGAAACAAGTCCCAATACAATATTGGCCCAAGTGGCGTTCCAGCCGGTGTAAAGCGCTTCGGAAAGCAGTCCAAGGTAGCCCATAAAACCAAGGCCGCCCACGCACATAACGACCCCATAGAAGAACAACAGTGTGTCCCACTCGGCACGAGCGACACGGTTGAAAACATCAAATGGCACCACACCACCTAACTGCTCAAGTTTCTTATTGTCCCCGCGGCGGCTGTAGCGTTCACGCTTGCGCTCCAGCGAGCGTGGTAGGCTGCGACGCAGGTAATAACCGAAAAACTGCAGGTAGCCAAGACCGGTCATCATGCCGAGTACGGGCGGCAAATGCAGTAACGTATGACACAAAACAGCGGTGGCGATGGTGAACAAAAACAGCGCAATAATCCGGCGTGCACCGCGCTTTAGCCATACGTCTTCGTAAACGCTGCTTGGCTTCTGATCCTTGATAAAAAGGCTCATAATGACGGCAGGAATCAAGAAGTTAACCAAGGAAGGCAGGAACAGGATAAAAAATTCCTGGAACTGAATAATGCCCGCTTGCCATACCATTAGCGTGGTGATGTCGCCGAAGGGGCTAAAGGCTCCGCCGGCATTGGCGGCAACCACAACGTTGATACAGGCGAGATTGATGAAGCGTTTATCACCTTCCGCAACCTTGGTGATCACTGCGCACATTAGCAGCGCCGTGGTTAAGTTATCGGCAATCGGTGATAACACAAAGGCAAGGCCACCGGTTAGCCAGAACAGCTGGCGGTAGGTAAAGCCTTTACGCAACATCCATGAGCGAAGTGCATCAAATACCCGGCGCTCCTCCATAGCGTTGATATACGTCATGGCAACCAACAGGAACAGCATTAGCTCGGTGAACTCCAAAAGCGTCACACGAAACGCATGCTCTGACGTATCGGACATGCCGTTTTGGACGTACACCCAGCCAATGAGTCCCCAAATAATACCGGCAGCAACCAGTACCGGCTTAGATTTGCGCATATGGAGTTTTTCTTCGGCCATGACCAGTGCATAGGCCAGCACGAACACCGCAACAGCAAAGAAGCCAACTGCAGAAGTGGTGAGGTCAATATCGCCTACGACGGCATAAGCGGGCGTGCAAAGCAAAGGTAGCAAAGCTGCCAATAAAAAAAGCCAGCGACGATAAGATCGTGGCTGGCTAGAGTCATGATGCAGAGTAAGCATGCGACGTTATTCCCCATAGTCAAATGAATGGAATTGGTGTAAAAGCCGGCATATTGTAACAGCCCTTATTGCGACGCAATATGTAATAAAAGCGAATGAACTAGCCATATAAGGAGTGAAAAGAGATTTTTTTTGTAAATTGTTCGTTTCGCTAATAGCAATGTTCTGAAATCAGTGTACAGAGATTGATGACAAATTGGTTGTTGACTGGCATCAATGATGTCAGGGTTCGACTTTCATCTTTTGATTAATATTTTTAGCCAATAACAAATGAGGCCACATCGTTGGCCGCTGGACACGCTAAGGAATTTATATGCATCACTCAGTTCGCTTACTTCGTCGCACGTTGGGCGTCACGACCGCTACGCTTGCCCTTGCCGCGGCTGCAATGACAGCCCATGCAGAAACACGAGTTACCTATAAATCAGCATCGGCGGGAACCGCCTATTACCAGATGGGCGTTGAGCTCTCTGAAGCAGTCCGTCAGGGCACTGACGATGCCATTATCCTGACGTTGGAGGAGAGCCAGGGCTCGGTGCAGAACGTGATGGAGGTGATGGCTCGGCAAGGTAACTATGTATTTACGACGCCACCAGCCTTAGTTGAGCAAGCCATGGCAGGGGAAGGACCCTTCGCTGAGCGTCAAAATCCTCGCTTTCAAGAAATTCGCGGTCTGTTTCCTATTCCTTCTATCACCATGCATTTTGTGATTGCAGGCGATGGCGGCGTGACTGATATGGCTGCGCTGGAAGGTAAGCATATCTTAGTTGGTCGCGGCACCTTTGGCGCTCGGGAAGCCACTCGGTATCTGGCGTTGTTTGGGCTGGAAGAAAAAGTGCGTATTGCTGATGCTTCCATTGGGAGCGGGCCGGATGCATTAAAAAACGGCCAGATTGATGCCTTCGTGACAGCTAGTTCTTTCCCAACACCTAACGTTATTGAAACCGCTGCCAGCATGCCAATCACCCTGGTCAGCTTTAGTGATGAGCAGATAGCGCAAACAGGTGCTGCTCGCCAGACGATTCCCGGCGGTACGTACCCAGGTGTGGATCAGGATGTACAGACCACGTCACTGCCTGTTATTGCTTATACAACCACGCAAATGGATGACGATACCGCATATACCTTAACCAAAACTTTCTGGGAGCGTCGCGATTCCATGGCCGAAGAAGCGGCTTGGTGGAGCAGTATCACGCCGGATATGCTGAGTAATATGACGGGTACACTGCACCCAGGTGCGCTGCGTTATTATGAAGAAGCGGGAGTCGATGTGTCTGACAGCCTTCGATAACGGCTGCATTAGCAGCGCTTTTTGGGCATTGGTGATACGCAACGGTCTATAGGCCGTTGCGTTGTTTTATAAGGATAGGCAATTCGGCATGCATGCGCTTTCTTCTTCTCAGACGGCTGATAACGCTGCACCTAATGCGGTGGCATCTCCAGGTTGGATTGCGCTAGGCGCCATTAGCGTTGGGTTTCATTTAGGGCTTATTTTTTATGGTTTAACGCCCGCCCTGGTGAGTAGGCCATTGCATATGGCGCTACTGCTACCCTGGGTATTGATTTATATGGCCAAAACCCCTTTTCAACGCATTAGCGGCTGGGGGCTAACGCTGTTGGGTGTGGCAGCATGCGGCTATATCGCGCTTAACGAAGCAACACTTGCGAGCCAGTACGGTTTTATTGATACCCATCTGCAGATGGTGATTGGTCTTTTCCTCATCATGCTGGCTTTGGAGGCAGGACGGCGTGCAATAGGCTGGCCACTGCCGTTGGTTGCGCTATTAGCACTTGTTTACGGAGCTTTCGGGCAGTATGTGCCGGGTGCGTTTGGCCACCCTGGTTTGCCGCTGCAAAGCATGGTGGGCTCACTGACGATTGCGGAAGGGGGGCTGTGGGGCTCGTTGACGGGAGTCAGTGTTGGCATCGTGGCGATATTCGTTATCTTTGGTGCAGTGCTTAATGCTGGCGAAGCTGGCCAAGGCTTCATGAATTTGGCCAGTGCGGTTGCCGGACGTTTAACCGGTGGTGCGGCTAAAGTATCGGTGATTTCGTCGGCGCTGATGGGGTCCATTTCAGGTTCAGCGTCGGCGAATGTTGCCTCGACGGGGGCAATTACGATCCCCTCCATGGTGCGTTTACGCTACCCGCGCTCCTTCGCTGGCGCGGTAGAGGCCGTGGCGTCTTCAGGCGGGCAAATAATGCCGCCGCTGATGGGAGCCGGGGCGTTCGTTATGGTTGAGTTGACCGGTACGCCTTACACTCAGATCATGGCAGCAGCGACGCTGCCTGCCGTGCTCTATTTTTTGACGGTTTGGGTGGGGATTAATGCCTACGCAACCCGTCATGACTTGCAGCCGATTGATGCCAGCGAGCAGCCAGCCGCCAAAGAAGTGCTGATCACCTCACTATTTTTTGCGGTGCCGTTTGTACTCCTGTTGGAGCGCATTTTTAACGGTGGCTACACGCCTCAATATGCAGCGAGTATCGCGATCTTCGCCGGTGCGGCACTGCTGCTGTTCGATGTCACGCTGCGCTTCTCACTAACGGGGTTTGCAAATCGCTTAGCGGATGCCGTGGTTACCGCAGGACGTCAAATTGCCACTATTGGTGCAATTATCCTTTGTGCCTCACTGGTAATTGGCGTGCTCTCGTTAACGGGCCTTGGCGTCAAGATAACGTCGGGTATCCTGTCGCTTTCTAATGACCTCCTATGGCCAGCACTACTGTTAACCGCGCTTGCTTGTCTGATTTTGGGAATGGAGGTACCAACAACAGCAGCTTATGTGATTTGTGTGTCGGTTGCGGGGCCCGCCCTTATATCACTCGGGTTAGAGCCGCTATTGGCACACCTGTTTGTGTTTTGGTATGCGCTACTTTCAACGATTACGCCGCCTGTCTGTGGCGGTGTGTTTATCGCGGCTGGCATGGTAGGTGAAAACTGGCTGAAGGTAGCGCTTAAAGCCATGGCCTTGGGGATCGGGCTGTACATTATTCCACTGGCGATGGTCGCAAACCCAGATATTATCCAACTTGCGGTTAATCCCGTTGGCGCTCTGCTTGATGGCTTAAAAATAGCCGCTGGGTTAACGGCTATCTCGTTTGGTGTCATCGCCCGTAAAGTTATTTGGCTGCGCGTCATCTTAGTGGTGGCGGGCGTTGCTATTATCTTTATCGTTTAAAAACAACGGCGACGTGGTCGGTAACGGAATGGTGGCATACACCACCCAGGTATCTAGCGCAGGCCCCAGCGACTGTACTAGCGCAAGTTGCTCAGGTGCTTGATTGACGACGTCTTCAGCGCAAATGCCTGCTTCAAAGGTACCCGCCAGCAAGCCTTCCGCCACGGCAACCGTTGTGGGTGCCTCGATAATATCGCTAAAGCAGCTCAAATCCGTGTAGTGGCGGGTGGCTGGCTGAATGGCTACGTGGCGAGGCGTAGCGATACTGCGCTGGGCAACTAACGCCAAGGGCTTGCTGCCCGCAATAAAGACATCGACGGGGTAGGCTCGGCGCATGTAGCGGCCCACGCAATCGCTATGAGAAAAGTGGGCGGTGCACTGAAGTACGTGGCTCACTCGCCCCTCAATAAGCGCTTCAAACGCCGTTTCAAACTGCTCGAAAAGATGAAGGTGGGTGGCTGGCTGGCCATGCTTTGCTAAATAGCGCAGCGCAATTAATTCATGGTTGTTGCCGCTAGGGCCGAGGGTGGCAATCTGCACAGCGAGGTCCTTAAAAATAGTCATGCTGAGTGCTAGCTAGCAACAGGCTAGCCACTTAGCAACGCGCCTTCTTAAACATATTCTTATTTTACAGACATCATCTCACCAACATGGACTTCAAACACTAGCTAGGATTACGGCGTCTGCAAGCCAATTTATTGAAGTCTTATCCACGCAAAGGAAACGACGGATAAGCGTTCAGCAGGGTGTCTAATTCATTGCACACAAAGCGCGGTTCAATCCACTGGGCTAAGTGTTCGTGAACGTAGTGAAGAAAGCGCTGTGCCGACTGCGGGAGGCGCTGGTCATTGCGCACAATAAATTGCCAATGGCTTTCAATAGGCAGTCCCTGAACGGGTAGCACCATCAGGTCAGGATGTTCATTGGGCAATACGTGCTCGGATAACACAGCAACGCCCATATTGGCCGCAACGCTTACTCGTATGGCCTCATTACTGGCCATTTGCAATGTTTTTTGCATTGTCAGGCCGTGTTCTTGAAGCCAGCTGTCTAATAGCATGCGTGTGGCAGAGCCAGGCTCACGCAACAGTAAGCGTTCACTTAATAGCTGTTCCATGGTGACGGCTGCCTGTTGGGCAAGGGGGTGGTCAGCTGCGGCAATCGCAACTAAGGGGTTGCGCATAAAGCGTGAAGCGACCGCATGAGCGAGCGCTGGTGGGTGGCTAAAGATATAAAGATCATCTTCTTGGCGCTCAAAGCGTGCCAATACTTGTCGGCGATTGCCGATATGCACGGTGACATCCACATCAGGAAACGCTTGGCTAAAAGGGCCTAACAAGCGTGGCAAAACGTACTGGGCGGTATTCACTAGGGCAATACTAAAGCGACCCTTACTACCATGCTGTAAATCATTTAACTGGTCGGAAAAGTCATCGAAGCGCCCCAGTACATCCCGACTGGCTTGATAAAGGGCTTGCCCTGTGGCGGTCATCGTTAGCCGCTGGGCATGCTGTTCTAGTAACGGGCTGCCTATTGCTTCTCTGAGTCGTTTCAACTGCTGTGACACGGTTGGCTGGGTAAGGTGAAGTTGCCTTGCGGCTTCGCTGATCGAGCCATACCTAACGACGGTCACGTATACCTGCAGTAACCTAAAGGTCAGATGGCGAATATTCATAGCAATCGAAGCTCCTAGAGTTAATAAATTTTACTGATAGATAATTATCTATGGTTTTCTTTCAATATATTATTAGTTATCTACTGGCATCGCTCGCAAAATGCAGCCTCTTTTGAGCCTAAGGAGCAATGGTGATGCCAGATATCGTGGTGATGTTTTTTTTGTTGGGGTTAGTCGCGGGAGCGGTGAAATCGGATCTTCAAGTTCCTAAAGCCACTTACGACACCCTAAGCCTGTTACTGATGCTCACCATTGGCTTGAAAGGGGGAATGGCGCTGCATGGCAATATTCATTGGGGGTTGGTTCCAGAGCTTGCTGGCGTAGCACTGCTATCAGCGTTTATTCCGCTGATGTTGCTGCCTGTTTTGCGCCACTGGGTGCGCCTTTCCGCTGCCGACAGCGCTAGCATTGCCGCCCATTATGGCTCGGTTAGTGCGGGTACGTTTGCGGTTGCGCTGGCTTATGTCGAAGCACGCCAGTTAGCGGTAGGTAGTGAAGTGACGCTCTACTTAGTTGCTATGGAGCTGCCAGCGATTATGGTCGCGATTGCTCTGTTTAGACGCTATCAAGGCGCTGCTGTTAAAGAGAGTGCCAGCAAGCTGTGGCATGAAACCCTAACCAACCGAGGCGTTATTCTGTTGGCTGGTGGGGTCGTGATTGGCACGCTATACGGCCCGTTTCAAGGGGAAGAAGTCACCACACTGTTTACCGGGGCTTTCAAAGGCGTACTGGCGTTGTTCTTGTTAGAAATGGGGTTAACCGCGGCGCAAACGCTGCGCCCAATGCCCTGGCATCATTGGCGCTTAGTGACCTTTGCTCTGGTCACGCCCTTGTTGCTGTCGTTGCTGGGGATTCTAGTGGGCGCGCTAGTTGGGTTGCCGGTGGGTTCTGTGGTGATTCTAGCGGCGTTAGCTGCGAGTGCCTCCTACATCGCTGCACCCGCTGCGATGCGTGCTGCTATTCCGCAAGCTAATATTGGTTTAGCCATGCTCGCATCACTTGGCATTACGTTCCCACTTAACGTAATGCTTGGTATTCCGCTTTACCATAAGCTGATTGAACGTTTGATTAGCTGATAACGGGGTCGTGCTATCACGTCGATTTGATCAACTCTTATGGTATATCTTTTGGTTATTAGAGTGCTTTACCTATGTTTCAACTGCTTATTAAAACTATTTAATTAAAAGGGATGGTTTAAGTGGGCTTTTTTAGATTGCGCAGAGGGTTTTTTAGATTACTCAGAGGGTAGTTGTCTACATTAATTAAAAAAAGTTACCTATCGAATCTCGTGTATTTCCCCTGAATGCAGCATGAAAAGCCGAGGAATAGACACGTTAAATTATCGTTACCCTCGTATTCTTTTGTTACAGGGACGTAATCGCAATATCGTTAAAGTGTTGAAAGCGCGATGACGCATTGTGATTAATTAGCTGATATAGATAAAAGGGCAGGGTAGTAGAACCCTAGAAAGGATGTCTACTGCTAATGTCTTAGATGATAAATCTAAGAAACTCTTGTTGAACGACAATAATTGCTGCTGATAAACCAATCAAAAGCTCAATAATAACGAGGTCTATAAGATGGAAGAAAAACCAAAAAGGGTCCGTCAAAAACCCAGTCTCGGGCTTGCCCTTGTGCCCGTTGTGCTGACACTGATCGCCATTGGGGTGCAGATTTTCTATTTTGGCGACTTTACCCCGCATATTCCGCTGGCCATTGGCTTGGCAATAACCTCACTAGTGGGTGTTAAGCTTGGTTTTCGGTGGAAACGTATTGAAGATGGGGCATTCCACGTTATCAACGTGTCGCTGCCATCGGTTTCGGTGTTGATCTTAGTGGGCATGATTATTGGCGTCTGGATTGCCAGCGGTACCGTGCCCAGTCTGATCTATTACGGCCTACTTATTTTATCTCCTGCTTTCTTCCTTGCTGCGGCAATGTTGATCTGTGCGGTGGTCTCCGTTTCTTTGGGGACTTCCTGGGGTACCGTTGGTACGGTAGGGTTGGCGCTGGTTGGTATCGGTGCTGGGTTTGAAATACCAATTTACTGGACGGCAGGCGCGGTGGTTTCCGGTGCATTCTTTGGCGACAAGGTGTCTCCGCTTTCCGACACCACTAACCTGGCAGCGGCGGTTACTGGCAACGATGTGTTCTCGCATATCAAAAACATGATGCCAACGACGATTCCGGCCATGTTGATCGCATTAGTCATCTATCTGGTGGTGGGCTTCACCATGATCGATGATCAAGCGGCCTCCTTTGAGCGTATTGACGCCATCACTGCGTCACTAGACGAACACTTTACTATTTCTGTCTGGTTGCTGTTGCCAGCGCTGCTGGTTATTGGCTTGGCCGTTAAGAAAATGCCGCCGATTCCTTCTCTGTTCGCTGGCGTAATGGCGGGTGCGGTCACCGCCATGGCGGTTCAGGGTGTTGGCCTGCACGATATCGTCACTTACGCTAACTATGGTTACTCCATTGAAACAGGCGTGGAAGCCATGGACAGCCTGCTGAACCGCGGCGGTATCCAGTCAATGATGTGGACTATTTCGTTGATCCTGATCGCCCTGGGCTTCGGTGGAGCGTTGGAGAAAACAGGCTGCCTGGAGACCATCATTAAAGCCATTATGGCCAAGGTGCGCTCGTTCAAAGGTGTTCAAACGTCTGCGATTGCTACCTCCTTTGCCACTAACCTGGTGGCGGGTGACCCCTACCTATCCGTCGCGTTACCAGGCCGTATGTATGCACCAACCTACCGTGGTTTGGGCTACTCGACGCTTAACCTGTCGCGTGGTGTTGAAGAGGGTGGAACGTTGATGTCACCGCTCATTCCCTGGAACGCAGGTGGTGCCTTCGTTATTAGCGTATTAGGGCTGGGTATTGGTGAAGGTAACGTTGAGAACCTGCTATATATTCCGCTGGCCTTTGCCTGCTGGTTGTCGCCGTTGATCGGTATTATCTACGCGCAGACGGGTTTGTTCTCGCCTAAAGCGACCGATGAAGAGCGTGCGCTGTGGGATAAGCAGGGAGAAGCAATTGCATCTACCGAAGCATTGGGTGCTGCTGCGGGCGCAGCTGTTACTAGCCCGACGCCTGCTCCTAGCTCAAGTTGATCGCCATTAACCGTTAATAGCTTTACCGATGAGACAGCACCCCGACCTGTGAAAGGCGGGGTGCTTGTCTTTATAACGTTAGGCATTTTCTTAAGCTTTATGCCAGGCAACTGAAGCGCTATTGGCTTAGGTTTAGCAAGCATGGCTAAGGAAAATCAGGAGGATACTAATGACTACAACGCATCCAACCGTGGTAATCGGTGGTGGAATCGTTGGTATTTGCTGTGCACTATATCTGCGGAAAGAGGGGCTCGATGTAACGCTTGTAGAGCCTGCTAAGGCTGGCGATAGTACGGCTAAGTGGAGCTGCGGGCAGATCGCGGTTAGTGAAATTATTCCACAGTCCAAGCCGGGCATTATTAAAAAAGTGCCTGGATGGCTGCTGGATCAAAGGGGGCCGCTTGCACTTCGGCCATCCGCATTACCTGGGCTGCTGCCTTGGATGCTGCGCTTCATCACCCACGCGCGGCGATCGCGTATCGACACTATCGCCCACGAGTTAGCATCGTTAACACGCTGTTCCTTTCAGGATTATGCACCCTTGCTGGCGAAGTGCCGTCGTGATGATCTGATTGGCCATCAACCAACGCTCGAGCTGTTTGATGATGCAGCTGGTCTAGCCCATGAACAAACTTACGTGGAGCTACGCCGCTCGCTAGGATTCGTCTCCGAAACCCTCAATGCTGAACAGATTGCAGCCATGGAGCCTGCGTTGGCGGGTCGCTTTTCTCACGGTTTGTTGTTGTCGGATTGGCGCACAGTGTGTGATACCGAAGCCTTCCTGACCGAGCTCACCCACAGTTTTGTAGAGCAGGGCGGCAACGTTGTTCAGGGTAGCGTGGCTCGCATTGAGAGTCAGGGGCGTCGTGCTATTGGTGTGACATTGGCCACGGGTGAGATGCAGCCAGCCGAGCAGGTGGTCGTCGCCGCCGGTAACGGCAGTTCGGCATTTTTTGAAACATTGGGCATTAAGGTGCCGTTGATTAAAGTCGGTGGCTATCAGGTATTGCTGCCCAATCCCGGCGTCGATTTAACCCACGCCACTTTTTATGCAGACGGTGGTTTTGGTCTGATTCCTATGGAACGAGGGCTGCAGATCGGCGGCACCATCGAGTTTGCTGGCAAGCATGCCGAACCGAATTTCAAGCGTGCGGAGATCATTCTTGAAAAAGCTAAAACGCTGCTGCCATCGCTGAATACGACAGGTATGGAATTTGGCGCTGGCTGGCGACCTTTCCTACCCGACACCAAGCCTGTGATTGATAAATCGCCATTGCTGGAAAACGTGGCGATGGCATTTGGCCATGGACAACTAGGGTTAACAGTTGGTGCCACAACAGGGCGTCTGGTGGCCGATATGCTGCAAGGGCGTGATAGCCAGTTGGATAGTCGCCCCTTTAGCGCATCGCGGTTCGCCCTGACGGGGCGTTAATTGCCGTCAAGCAATGCTGCAAGCAAGCAGGAGCGCCCGTCTCATTAATGTGCGGCGGGCTTTTTTATCGCTATTTAGTTAGGGCTTATTAGTTAGGGCTTATTAGTTAGGGCTTAGCGTACTCAGTGTTGTAATCATGTGCACGGAAGTAATCATGGTGTTGCACATGCTCTGCAAATCACGTTCGCTATGAACATATTCCGCACTTAGCTCCCAGTTTCCTGAAGGCTTTTTCCTCTGGTTCCAGTATCGCTAATACCGTGTCAGCCAGCGATCGGCACTTAATTTCGCAGCGCTTTATGACTTGTATCCCACTGGTTCACATTTTCGTAATGCATACATACAGGCATACACAGTGTGCAATGCTGCATGGGGTTATGCCTCCAAATATGGCCCCATTTTTACGAGCTTTTGTATTGGGCGGTTCGCCGCATGATTTTCTGTTTAGGCGAACCTTATTCATGCTATTTATTTTATTAAACGTAATATAGTTTAGAAAAAATGATGCTTTGGGAAGCCTAGTGGCCGTTCAAAACACTAATATGAATATGTGTTTCGACCTATGTGCCCAATTTTAAATTCCGCGCCAGATGGCCATCGGGCAGTCACTCGTTCATCGAAAGCGACAGGAGATAATTGGTTTGGCGGCCAACGGGGATGAAGCGGCTCATGGCAACGTTCCAGTAGTGGCCGTATGATGCGAGTACCTCACGACGTTATCGAAAGTCCGACAGGCTGCTAGGTCGGTATAATCGGGATTCTCTCGGTTACCGCTGTTGCGTTTGAGAGGTTTCATGTTGTTAAAACTCCTTCTCACGGTCATCCGGTTGTTGTTACTTTTCATGGTGGCAGTGGCCTTGCTGCCATTAATACCTAGCGGTCAGTGGTGGATCAGGCTATGGGATTTTCCACGATTGCAGCTAGCGGGTGCGTTGCTCTTGCCATTACTGCTGCTGGGCCTGCACGCGTGGATTAAGCGCCCACGAAAAGAGCACGCCGTGTGGGTAGTGGTGATCTTTGCGATAGGAGGATGGCACTTGTCTCACATCCTTCCGTTCACATCGGTTTGGTCGACAGAGGTGCCCAACGCTGAGATACAGCCTGGCGAAAACCAGACGACGCTAAAAGTGCTGACGGCGAATGTCACTTACACGAACGACCACTACGCAGAGGTAATGGCGATGGTTCGGCGTGAGGATCCTGATCTACTGCTGCTAATTGAAGTTGATAGCGATTGGGCCGAGGAGCTGGCACCACTTGATGAGGACTATCCCCATCGGGTGGGAGAGGTTCGCGGTGAGGGGCTTGGGATAGTGTTATGGTCACGGATTTCGTTGCTCGAGCAGAAGGTCGAGTATTTAGTCTCTGAGCGTCGGCCTTCGATTTTCGCAACGATTGACGTGCCAGGCATCGGGCCGGTGCGCTTTGTTGGCGCTCACCCAGTCCCCCCAGGGCTGCAGGAAACAACTGTTAGCAACGAGGATGAGCGTCGGGACAGTCGTGAACGCGACGCAGAGCTCATGCTTATTGCTCGCCATGTTGAAAAAGACCCGGACAACCGCTGGATCGTCACCGGTGACTTTAATGACGTTGCGTGGTCTGGTACCACTAAGCTTTTCGCTGACTTGAGCGATCTAAAAGATCCCCGCCGTGGCCGGCGATTGCTTAGCACCTACCACGCGGATTACCCATTGTGGCGTTACCCGATTGACCATCTGTTCGTTTCTGACGGCTTCCACCTTATTGATATCGACAGAGTGAAAGTGCAAGGCTCGGATCACTTCGGACTCTCTACTACGCTAGCTGTTGGACGGAAAGATCAAGGAGAGCCTGAGGCTTCAATAGAAGCGGAGAAAAAAGCCGAAGAGATGGTCGAGGAGGGTGCCGAAGACGCCGCCAAGCATGATTAGCTGGGGCAAGGTCTCCCTGTAGTTGCGACGCCATACCCCCATTGATGCCCCCATAAAGAGTGGGGTGTCAACGTAACGAGCGAGAACGCTAGACAACAAAAAAGCGCCCTGAGGCGCTTCGTTGCTGGTTTCTTGGGAGGTCTTAAGAACTCTTGAAACCTTTTGTGTGGTGGAGGCGGCGTCCACCTTCCCAACATATCATGCTATATCACTGAGTGTCTATAACCTATTGAAAGCCGCGTGGTTGCTGGCTTTGGTTATCTTATCGTGTATCGCCTAATATCACCCTATGCTATTCTTTATGGCTAATAGGTTGGCTAATGGGATGGCGTATAGGAGCAAAGGCGATGCCCAAGGTAGCGAAAGAATTAAGCGCGGCTGAAGTGAGGCGTATAGACCGCCCTGGCTTTCACCCCGTTGGGGGGGTTCCCGGCCTGCTGTTACAGGTTAGCCCCGGTGGTGGGCGCTCGTGGGTATTGCGCGTGATGGTAGGTAATCGGCGCCGTGGCTTTGGTCTGGGGAGCTTCCCCACCGTTTCCCTTGGTGATGCCCGTAATAAGGCCCGAGAATTGCGCGAAAAGCTGGCGCAAGGTATCGACCCGGTAGCAGAGCGCCAAGCCGCCCGCGCTGCGCATATTGCCGCCCAAGCCAAGCGCCTGACGTTCAGGGAAGCGGCTGAGCAGTATCACGCCACCAAAGAAAAAGAGTTCCGAAACGCCAAGCACCGCAAAGACTGGATTGGCTCGCTAAAGCGTTACGCCTTCATCCATATAGGGGAAGTGCCGGTTGGTGATGTGGAATTGCCCCACGTCCTGAAAGCGTTAGAGCCAATATGGGAAACCAAAACGGAAACAGCGACCCGCGTTCGCCAGCGTATTGAAAGCGTGCTGGCGTGGGCTGCTGTGCGTGGCTATCGCAACGGCGATAACCCGGCCCGCTGGCAAGGTAACCTTGATGCAGTGCTGGCCAAGCCCGCCAAAGTAGGGAAGGGCAAGCGACACTTTCCAGCATTGCCTTGGCAGCGCGTCCCCGAGTTCTTGCAAGACCTACGCACCCGTGAAGGCATGGGCGCCCGAGCGCTAGAGTTCGCCATCCTGACCGCCGCCCGGTCTGGTGAGATACGCGGCGCTACTTGGGAAGAAATCGACCTGAGCGCCAAGGTGTGGACTATCCCGGCTGACCGCATGAAAGCAGGCAAGCCCCACCGGATACCGCTATCACCCGCCGCCGTTACCCTGCTGGAAGCGTTGCCCCGTATGGAAGGCCAGCCATTGGTATTCCCAGCGGTGCGTGGTGGCAAAATAAGCGACGTGACCATATTGGCCACCGTGAAGCGGATGAACGCCACCAAAGAAAAAGAAGGCGGCGAACAGTACACCGACCCCAGCGATGCCCGCCCCGTAGTGCCCCATGGTTTCCGCAGTGCGTTTAAGGATTGGGCGCGTAACCGTTCAAGCTATCCTGATGAAGTCAGCGAGTTGGCGCTTGCCCACGTCAATAGCGATGCGACCCGCGCCGCCTACGCGCGTGATGAACTACTGCCCCAGCGTACCAAGCTGATGAAGGCCTGGGCTGACTACTGCGCAGAACCGGCCAAGGCTGGCGCCAGCGTGACTTCGATCCGTCAAGAGGCGCAATCGTAGCAAGTCGGGCCAAATGATGACGTGCAATATCAGATGGTGCCGGCCTCGGTTTTGCATTAGAGGTTGCCAGCCCCATAGCATATTATCGTGGATCACACGGAGTGATTTCACAGATGCTAATGAGGCATAAATGGTTTATTCAGCAACGCTTTTGAAACGTCGCCAATGGCATACCTTGAACACAGCAGCTCATTGCTTGAGCATGATGTTGAGTGAGGAAGTGACGGTTGCTCAAGTGGTCGAGCTTGCTCAGTCTGGTGACATACCAATATTTGTTGAGCTTTCAATGCCAGCATGGCGGCTGGTTGAAATTGGCACTGTGCCAGAATTCCACCTCAGCTTTTCTGTGCAAGAGCACCCGGTTCCTCACTCGCCTTTACTCGGAATGAAGGTTGATACTGCCGACACCGACTGTGTGTTGATGGGCAAATATCAGTTGCAGATACCTTCAACCTTCGCGCAAATGGGTGAATGGTATGTGAAAGACCCGGACAATGACGAAGCCTTTATTCCTGGGCACCGGTTTAGGAGTTTACCAAGTGGAAAGAGCTTTCCTGAAAGGCCGGCCAGGCCAGCGCCAGAAGAGTGGCTTTTCAAAAGAGATGACTTGGAAAGTTTCGCTTCAAAACTTCGCTCCGAAGCGGGGGAAGGAGAGAAGCAGCATCGTTCCAGTGATGAGGTGAAAGCTCTGGAAGCGCTTGGGCTTCTCACAGAAGTGATTGCCTATACTGGTACAGATAAGCATAAATATCAGTGGGGGGAGAAGCCGAATTGTACTCAGATCGCCAAGGCTATGGAAACTCAGGCTGGCAATGTTTCAGGCATGAGTGAGGAAAAGCTTAAGCGGTTGTTGGGTGAAGCATTAGCTGCTTATGCAAAAAGTTACCGGTGATTATTTAGTACATTTTACATAACTGTATTTACACCAAAATGATCGACTGAAGCTTCACGATTCACCTCGTACTCACTAAATACGAGGTGAATCATCATGACAGCCAGTACCTTCCTTACAGTTCGTCAAGTGGCAGAACGCTTGGCAATTTCAGTCCCAACCGTATGGCGCTGGTCCCGTGAGCGCTCTGACTTCCCGAAGCCAAAACGTCTTGGTCCGGCAGCTACACGCTGGCGCTTGTCAGAACTTGAGGCCTGGGAAGCAAGCCAGAACGGGAGGGCTTGCTGATGTGTACCCAAAGCACTTCTGCGCATTCAACTCCTGCGAAATTAGTACATAGCACCATTGAGGCCGCCCTGGCTGAAGCCTTGATTTCCTATGGTGTGACGCTGGTGCCCAAGGCTTCAGGGCAGTTTGAGCGATTCGATGCTCCCGATAAGTCCAAGGGTAACGGCAACGGCTGGTATCGCATCCATAGCCCCCAGGCGGCGAGCTTTGGCATCTGGCACCTGGACGTTTCCGAGGTGGTGACGCTTCACGGCGCCAGCGATCCCGAGGCCGCCGCTCAAGCCCGGTTGGACGCCATGCGAGAGCGTGACCGCCAAGACCGAGAGCGCCATCAGCAAGCGGAAATGGCCGCCGACAAGGCCCGGCACTGGTGGGCCGAGGCTGGCCCCGGTGATCCGGCCCACCCCTGGCTGGTCCGCAAACGTCTACCGCCCCACGCTTTGCGCCAGCGCGGTGAGATGCTGTTGATGCCCATGTTTTATGAGGGCGAACTGGTCAACTTGGAGCGGATCTTTCCCGACGGCAGCAAACGCACATTGAGCGGGGGCCGCGTCAAGGGCGTGGCGAGCTTGATAGGTCGTCTGGCTGGCGCTGGGCGCGTACTGGTGGCCGAGGGATGGAGTACCGCCGCTGCCTTGCATGAGGCCATGGGCACCACTGTGGTGGTGGCCCGTAATGCCGACAATCTGGCCCCGGTTGCACGGCGCCTTCGCCAACGGCTGCCGGTTGAGGTGGCCATTATCATCTGCGGCGACGATGACCGCCACCTGACGGCTCAGGGCAAGCCCAACAAGGGCAAGGTAGCCGCCCGCCATGCGGCGCTGGCCATTGGGGCCGAGCTACTGATGCCGCAATTCTGTGAGGACTGCGAGGGCTGCACCGACTTTGCCGACGTGCGCCTTTGCCGGCTGGGAGGTAGCCATGGTGAGTGAGTACCGTGACCCTGATACCTACGATGTGTTCGGTCAGTCGCCGGCACCTGAGCTGGTTCCTATCCCTACCCCTACCCGTTTGGACGTGTCCCACCTGTCCCACGTGTCCCTCCCCAGCAATGACGCGACTTCCAGCCGGGACACCACCGGGACACCATCTGACCCAGCGTGTCCCATCGCCCGCGAGGTGGACCCCAGCGAGGCCGAGCCGGTCAAGGTGAAGGAGCCTAGGCGCCCCACCTTCGTCTGCTACCTGCACCCTAGCCAGTTCGGGCCGCCGGGACTGTACTACCACGGCCAGCGCCAGCCCAAGGGCGACGGCGACCCTGTCCCTTTTGACGTGTGGATATGCAGCCCCGTCGAGTGCCAGGCCGCCACCCATGACGAGCGCGGTGACAACCATGGGCTGCTGCTGCGTTTTAAATCGCCCTATGGGCCGTGGCGCCAATGGGCGATGCCGTTGCGGCTGCTGAAGGGCAGCGGTGAAGAGATGCGTGGTGAGTTACTGGACATGGGCGTTCGGATCAATCCCGACGGCTTTAAGCCGCTGCACCGTTGGGCGTCCCAATGTCGGCCCGAGGAGGTGGTGGTGGCCGCAACCCGTGTGGGCTGGCACCGCATCGAAGAGGCGTTAGCGTTTGTCATGCCCCGGCGCACCATCGCCCAGGGAGATCTGGCGCGTCGAATCACTTTCCAGAGCGAAGTGGCCGGTCAGGACGAGTACGCCACCGCCGGTAGCCTGGAGAGCTGGCGCCAGCATATCGGCGTTCTATGCAGCGGTAACCCGCTGATGGTGCTGGCCGTATCCACAGCCCTGGCCGGACCGCTGCTTCACCTGTGCCACCGGCAGACGGCAGGCATCCATCTGGTAGGCGATAGTTCCAATGGCAAAACCACACTGCTGGAGGTCGCGGCGAGCGTTTGGGGTGGTACCGACTTTAAGCGCACCTGGCGCGCTACTGGCAATGGGCTGGAGGGCGTGGCCGCCGCTCTGAGCGATACGGCGCTTATACTAGACGAGATAGGCGAGGCCGACGGCCGGGAGATTGGCGCCACTGTCTACGCTTTGGGCAATGGCACCGGTAAGGCGCGCGCCAGTCGCAACGGCAGCGCCAGGCGACCCCAACGCTGGCGCATCGCCGTACTGAGCAGCGGCGAACGTACCCTGGCCGCCCACATGGCAGAGGCCGGAAAGCGTCCCCATGCCGGGCAGGCGGTCCGGCTGCTGGATATACCCTCCAAGCGAGCGTACGGCGCCTTCGACCATCTGCATCACTTAGACGATGGGCGCGCCTTCTCAGATCACCTTAAAAGCGAGGTGACGCGCCACCATGGCTACCTTGGGCCGATGTTCATCGAGCGGTTGGTGGCCGAGGAGCGCGATCTGGCTGCTGAGGTAGATCGCTTCGCCCAGATAGATGGCTTCGCCACGTCCCGCCCGCTGCAAGGCCGGGCCGCCAAGGTGCTGGCGCTGATCGGCGTGGCCGGCGAGCTGGCTACTGAGTATGGGCTTACGGGCTGGAAAGAAGGCGAGGCCATGGGCGCCGCTATCGAGGCATTCCATGCATGGGCCGCTGGGCAGGGCGGTGTTAGGTCTGAGCATGAGCAGATACTGGCCAGCGTGGCCGGCTTCATCGAACGACACGGCGATGCCCGTTTCAGCAGTGTCGAGGGAGATCCGGCCCGTACCCCCATGGTACGCGACCGGGCCGGCTGGTGGCGCGATGGTGCCGAGGGCCGCACTTACCTATTCAACGGTGAAGGGTTGACCGAGGCGCTGGGCGGCTTCGACGTGAAGCGAGGCACTGAGGCCCTGGAGGTGGCCGGCTGGCTAGTCGAACGTGATGCAGGGGCGCGTTCCGTCCGCGTGCGGATTAACGGCAGCCGTCGCCGCGTCTATGCGATCCGCCCGGCTGAGGGCGAGGAGGGCGCGGCATGAGCCTAGCCGACGTTTACCGTGCCTTCGCTGGGACACATCAGGACACCACTTGTCCCGCATCTGTCCCGGCGCAAACCGGCATGGTTGAGCCGTCTGGACATGTGGGACATCACAAAAGGCAGGAAGTGCAAGACAAGGCAGGGCCGGCGCATGAGGTCGAGACGCTGTTGGCTGCCCTGGCGGATGCAGGCCGCGATCTTGGGCCGGACCTGAAGCGCCAGCTACAACAGCGGCTGGCGCCCCTGAGCAGGCAGATACGGGCCGAGCTGGTGGCCGTGATAGACGACGCTTTCGAGGTGGCGCCCAATGTTGGGGCCGCCCGCCGGCAGGCCCATCACTTGCTAAACAATGCTAAGGCGCTGGAGGCTGCCAAGGTGGTTTGGCCGGCCTACCCTGAGCAATCAACCGGCCTCTGCGGGCAGCGCGGCGCCTTTAGCGGGGCGCGTTGAGCCCCTGGCCCCATGGCTGGCGCATATTGCGCGCGACTGCGAGCTGGTGCCGGATGACCGCCGCTACTTGCTGCACCACCTGGCTACCCGGCCCGAAGCTGAGGCCATGCGCCTGGCCCATCGCTACGTTGAGACGTAGGCCGCTGCCGAGCCCCACCGCCGCGCCAATGCCAGCCGGCGGGCCGCTAAAGCCTTCCTGAGATGTGCGACAACATGAGGAGACGTTACCCCAAGCCCAGATAGGCCACACGGGACTTAACGGCAGTAAGCGGCCAGGCCTTCTAACTCCACTGTCCACGTGCAATATCGGATTCTGCTATACCGAGATGCCCGGCAGCGGCTCAGCTAACAAACTGGCCTGGATGGAGCGAAAAGAGGTGCTAGTGCGGGATGATGCTTCGATGGCGAGAACCGAATAGGTAGAATCCAGGAATTTCAGAGTATTTGCGAAGCAGGGCTTCGTGACCAGCGAGTTTGGCGTTGACCAGCCCGGAAATAGGTGTTTACACTCCCTGCCTTCAACACCTCTTCCAAACTATATAGATCACAATGCCGGACGCGATGCATGCCATATCTTCCTGTCTTATTCATGCTGACGTCCATCTTTCTGTACAGCCTGTTTCCGCTGGTAGGTGTGTTCGGTACGGACGAGGTTTCGGGCTTCGCCTTTGCCGGTCTGAGTCATCTTCTTTCTGCCATCGTCTCGGTCGTGGGTGCAGTTTGTCTATCGCGCAATTCGGGCTGCTACAATTTGACATTGTTGGTGCGTGACTTCTGGCAAGACCGCATTGCGCTGCGCCAGGCGGTCGCGAGTGGCGCGGTTAACTACCTCAGCCATGCATTCCTGTTCGTATCATTTGCTTACATCTCCAAGCCCTCGGCAACCGTGGTTTTTGAGTCATGGCCGGTATTAGCGGTGTTCTTCCTCGTAGCTCTGGCACGTAATTTCCCGAACACTGCAGAGAAAAAGCGCAGGGAGCCGATTGGTGCGCGGGTCTACTTTCTGTCGCTGGTCGCCTTTCTGGGATTGATTGTGATCATGGCAGGCGACCTGCAAGCCATGAGTAGCACCGCTGGGTTTGCCGAAATAATTAATTCCCGCGACGCGCAGATCGGGCTTGTTTTGGCGATCTTATCGGCGGTCTTTATGTCATATTCGGTCGCTCTTGGGCGCAACACACGGGTTTTCGTCGAGCACAGGTACGGCAATTGTGAGGGCAAGGGGGCTGAACTGAACCGTGCTCTAATAGCAAGTGCCGCGACCAAGGTCTTCGGCGCACTGGGGTTTTTACTTACCATCCCATTTGTGCCCGGAATATTACCGTCGATGGCTGCGATGGGAGCCGAGAGCTGGGGCTGGGTGGTGTTGAATGGGGTGATTATCGTCACAATCGGTTCGCTGACTTACCGTGAGGCTCTAGCCCGTACTAACCGGGTTGAGCTGGCGATACTATGGTATACGACGCCTGTGTTTGCGCTGATGTGGCTATGGTTGATCGGTGGCGAAAGCCTTACCTCTGCGGTAGGGGTGGGTGCGCTCCTAATTGTCAGTTCCAACGCGCTGCTACATATGCGGGCTGATACCACGCCCGCCTTCGTCGGCGTATTTCTCAGCGTCGGCATAACCGGCGTGATCGTAATCATGACTGCGCCCATTTCAATGCAAGAACTCGTCAATGACGTCTCATTATTGGACTTGGTTGCACTGCCGGTGGGGTTCATCGGTATCTTAGGCGGGTTTCTGTTGCAGCGTATCAGCATGCTTCATGCCGACGCACGCCACAGCAGCCTGTACCTGATCGACCATCTGACCACGAATCGGTCCCGGGTACACGTTCGGGATGTGCTGGCCCTGATCGAGCACCGGCCTGCTGATCTGCCGGTCGAGGTACAAAATCACGTCCGGCAATTACGGCTGGCTCAGTTCCCAGTAATCCGGCCAGGAGAGCTTCTGGTGATGTGGACGCTGGGTTTGTTATCGGTCGTGTGTATTACGCTGTTTCGTGCCGAAAGCGTGATCGGCGATGCGCTGGCTGTGATGACCAATGCGTCATTGGTTTATATAGTGCTGCATTTGTCCTTCGATGCTAGGGTTCGTCTTGAACAGGTGATCGACACCATGCTTCGCAAGGAATACGACACAGAGCTGAAAATGCAGAACATCTGGTCGATGATCGTTATCGTGGTCGTCAGTGTGGCTATCCTCGTGATCAGTTACTTCGGCCACTTAGACGCCGTACCGCCTACCATGCTGCCGTAGAGGGAACGCGTCGTTGTCCATGCTACTTGCATCACTCCAAATCCTTCGCACTCACTGCTGAGGCCACGGTTAACCTTTGTCATTTTATCGAAATCAAACTGCGCAAAGCTGATTCCAGAGGGGGGCGGTCCAGCTTGGGAAGCCACCATTGATCCAACCAAGACCACCGACTAGGCCAACCGCTATGCTCCCAGTGGCGGCTGCACCAAGAAGCTGAAATCGTGGAAGTTTTAGATGCTTGCGTGTTTGTGTTTCGATAATGAGCCAAGTCAGTCAGGCCAAAGCGAACGTCGCTGCTATTAAGAGCCAGAAGACCCACTCAGGTTCGCCCTCGAAGAGGCGAATTCGTGCAAAGGCGAATATGGGTTGGTGCCAGAGGTAGGCGCTATAGCTGATCAGGCCGATACCGACCAGTACACGCAGGCTGAGCAGGCGGCCGATCCACATCCATTCAACCACTTCATCCCTCTTCGGTGGGAGGGGGGGCGAGAAATTAGAGGAAGCAGGGAAATAGGGACATCGCTTGCATGAGGGATTCGGCTAGCTTGGTTTGTCCTGCAAACTTCCACGTACTGGTTTAGCCCGGAATCGAACTGATGTCCTTGGTAGGGGAAACGAAGAGCACCGGCCAAGGGGCTATGCCTGCCTGTATGAAGGCCAGAATCAGGTGTTAGATACCAATTCGAGGGATGGCTAATAGGTTGGCTAATAAACAAAAAAAGCACCCGTAGGTGCTTGATTTGTTTCATAAGGTGGTGGAGGCGGCGGGAATTGAACCCGCGTCCGCCAGCACGCGCCTATTGGCTCTACATGCTTAGATTTCGTCATTTGCTTTAACGCAACTGACTCCGACGATCAGGATTCAGCCACGCGAGCCTTCTAAAGTTTAACGATTGATGAGAAGACACCAACAACCGCGATCCTATCAGCTTTAGCTCGTATCCCATTAGCGATGAATAGGCACATCACCTTTGGGCCAGACAAGAAGCTAACAGTGTTTAAGCTGCTAGCGCGCCTTGAGCGTAGTTTTCGTCATTTGCGACTATTTTTCGTGATGTGGGATTTACGAGATACATCACGCTCTCGGCATGCACCGCAAGGGTTGTCACCAGCGTCGAAACCATGTCGCCCCCTGATTGCAGTGGGCATTCTAACGTGCTCAAAGCCAATTGACCAGTTATGCCTTGTTATGTTCCCGCATTATCCGCCCTTTCTGACGGCTCCAGTCGCGATCTTTTTCAGTGGCGCGCTTATCATGCAACTGTTTACCGGTTACCAGTGCCAGTTCGCACTTGACCTTATTGCGTTTCCAATAGAGCTTTAGCGGTACGCAAGTGTGGCCTTTGTCTTGAGTCACCGAGAAAATTTTGGCAATTTCCTTGCGGTGCAGAAGCAATTTGCGTGTGCGAGTTGGGTCAGCAATTTCGTGGGTGCTTGCCGTGTTCAGCGGCATGATATGGCTACCTAGTAAAAAAGCCTCGCCGTTGCGAACCAAAATATAGGTGTCGGTAAGCTGTGCTTTACCAGCGCGAAGGCTTTTAACTTCCCAGCCTGCGAGTACCAAACCTGCTTCTAAGGTTTCGTTAATATGGTACTCAAACCGAGCCTTCTTGTTTTGGGCAATAACGCTGCTGCTAGGGCCCTTACTGTTACCTTTTTTAGTGGCCATGGAACCTCATCGTTGATCTGTCAGTAGCACCCCCTTCGTTATGTGGGGAGGCGTGATACCATTTAAGGTCTACAAAAATGTTTCTCATGATACGCTTTGAGCACTGTGAAGTCAGCGGAGAGGTCAATGCCAACCGTTAATCGTACCGCTTTAGTGCGGCACACCCCCCAACAAATGTTCGATTTGGTAAATGACTTCGAACGCTATCCCGAGTTCCTGCCGGGGTGTCGCCGTGCGCGCCTGTTAACGCATGACGAGGAGCATCTGATCGGCGAGATGACCCTTGGTCGTGCGGGCGTGGAACAAACAATCACGACTCGAAACGATTTATATGCACCTGAGCGAATTGAGCTGTCGTTAGTAAAAGGGCCGTTTAAGCAGCTCAAAGGGCGTTGGCTGTTTATCCCAATGGGTGAAGACGCCTGCAAAGTGAGTTTGGAAATGGAGTTTGTATTTGCCAATCGCTTGCTCAGCATGGCATTTGGCAAATTATTTCAGCAGATTGCAGGGCAGCTTGTCGATTCCTTCACTAAGCGCGCTGACGAGCGCTATGGCCGCTGATACATTCGCGGTGGAGGTAGCCTTTGCCTTGCCGCACAAACAGCGCATAGTGGCCGTAGAAGTGCCTCAAGGCACGACTGCGCGACAAGCTGTGGTAATGGCAGACCTGCCAAGCCTGTTCCCCGAGATCCCTAGCGACACCTTTGAACAGGCGCCGCTGGGAATTTTTGGTAAAGCACTGCGCCAGCCTGAAAAAGAAGCATTGCGCTTAGGTGACCGCGTTGAGGTCTATCGCCCATTGGAGATAGACCCCAAAGCTGCCCGCCTAGAGCGGGCGAAGCGTCAAGCCAAAGGCGAGTAAGTTACTCGGTAGGCATTACGGGTTGAGGCGTTGGCGCATTTTCTGGCGTTGTTGCTCGTTGGCCAGGAGTGGCGTTGCCGGTGATTGGGTCTGTTGTTTCTGTTGCAGGGCCTGCGCTGGTGTCTGTACTGATCGGCAGGTCACCCGAGAAATCACCTTGTTGCGCAACGTTCATCAAACGCCCCGTGTTGTCGAACGTGAGGGTCACCCGTCGCTGCTCGACACCAGCGTATGCTTTATCAAGACGATAAACGTAATCCCATTCCCGCGTATCGAACGGGGCTTCGAGTAACGGGCGACCCATCACATAAGTGACTTGCTCTTGGGTCATTCCTGGCTGTAATTGGCTGACCATTTCTTGGGTCACCAAGTTGCCCTGGGGGATGTCACGTTTGTAAACGCCAACGTAACTACAGCCGCTAACAACGGTTAGGGCAACGGAAAGAGTAATGATACGAGTCAATTTTTGCATTTGAGCCTGTTCTTCACTATCGTGGTTTCGGTCGATCATACCCGACCTAACCTGTTACTGCGAAGAGCAACCATGGCCGATCAGAACCATGAACTACGCAAAGCCGGGCTGAAAGTGACCCTGCCGCGCGTCAAGATCCTTCAGATTCTCGAAAATGCTTCGGGTCAACAACACCTTAGCGCAGAAGAAGTGTACAAAACACTGATTGATGCGGGCGAGGATGTTGGCTTGGCTACCGTGTACCGCGTGTTGACTCAATTTGAATCAGCAGGCTTGGTGATCCGTCATAATTTTGATGGTGGCCATGCGGTGTTCGAGATGACTCAAGAAGACCACCACGACCATATGGTGTGCTTAGAAAGTGGTGAAATCATTGAGTTCGTCGATGAAATCATCGAGCGTCGTCAGCAAGAGATCGCCGAAGAGCATGGCTATGAACTTGTGGACCATGCCCTGGTGCTTTACGTACGCCCCCGTGGGTCGGACGTGACGCGGCAGGACAGTGGTCCCACAAATAGAAAATAGTCGCGCTAAATGAAACGCCCCTGGGGCGCGAGTGATGTTTCATTCGCGCCCCAGGGGCGTTTTTATCGTTTTTATATGGCTATTTTATATAGCTATTTTGTGTAGCTTGTTTTTTACAGTTTGTAGTGCTGGCTAGCGCTTGGCGATTGGAAAAAGCGCCTAGTGCGGTGGCCGTTGGCTAGCGTGGAGCATTTCTCTGGCGTGGGCGAGTGTTTGGTCGGATAAGGTTACCCCTCCCAGCATGCGGGCGAGTTCACTGATTCGTCCACGTTCGTCTAGCAACGCCATGTGAGTCAGCGTGCTATCCCGTTTGGCGCGCTTTTCAATATGCAAATGCTGATGCGCCTGAGCGGCGACCTGGGGCAGGTGGGTAACTGTCATCACTTGGCCGTTTTCGCCGAGCTTACGTAGCAGTTGACCAACAATCTCGGCTGTCGCTCCTGAAATGCCCACATCCACTTCATCGAAGATCAAACTGGGAATGGTGGAGTGGGAGGCAGCCACTACTTGAATAGCAAGACTAATGCGCGAAAGCTCACCGCCTGAGGCCACTTTGGTTAACGGCCTGGCGGGCTGGCCTGGGTTAGCGCTAATCAGAAATTGGACGTGGTCTAGGCCTTCTGGTGTTGGCGTTTCACGCGGGGTGACCTCTACTTCAAAGCGCGCTTTATCCATGGCCAGGAAAGTCAGCTGTTGCTGCACTTCTTTGCCTAAGCGCAGGGCTGCTTTTTGTCGTGTCTCGCTCAATTGCTTGGCGTCACTACGATAGCGTTCGCGATATTCGGCTACTTGACTGCTTAATGACTCTAGGTCGTCGTCGCTGGCTTCCAGTAGTTCGACTTCTTGACTGAGCTGAGCGTGTAGCGCGCAAATCTCTTCGGGAGCAACATGGTGCTTGCGGGCAATACGGTGTACATCGCCCATGCGCTCTTCCACCCAGGCCAGGCGCTCCGGATCAAGTTCTGTAGTGCTAGCGAGACGATTAAGCTCGCTAGAGGCTTCCTCCACTTGAATGCGCGCATCGCTAAGCATGGCAATAGTATTGGCCAGTGTGCCTTTGTCACTGCCGGGTAGAGCGCTTAAATGGGCATAAGCTTGGTTAAGTAACGACAAAGCGCCGCCTTCATCGCTAGCGCAGCAGTTGGCGGCAAGCTGGGTTTCACGTAGCGTCTCTTCCGCATGGGCGAGAGTGTGCTGCTCTTCTTCAAGCGTTTGCAGCTCTCCCTCTGCCAATCCTAGTTGATCTAATTCCTCTACTTGGTAGCGCAAAAGCTGGCGTTTTGCCTCAACTTCGCTACCTTCTTCACTAAGTTTTTTTAATCGCCGGCGGGCACTGCGCCACTCGCGGAACGTTTCAGCTAATTGCTGGCAGGGATCGCGCAGGCCAGCATAATCATCTAGTAGGGCAAGGTGAGTCTCTTCACGCATGAGTGCTTGATGAGCATGCTGGCCATGGATTTGAATTAACTGTTCACCCAGTGATTTTAGATCGGCGATAGTGGCAGGGTGGCCATTAATCCATGCTTTAGAGCGACCGCTGGCGGTAACCACGCGGCGCAGTAAGCACTCTTCTGCGGGTAGCTCACGAGCAGTCAACCACTCACTGGCAGCGGGCAGGTGTTGAATATCAAAACGAGCGGAAAGATCCGTGCGTTCGCTACCGTGGCGCACGCTGCCAGCATCGGCACGCTCACCCAAACAGAGACCAAGGGCGCCGAGTAAAATCGATTTCCCTGCCCCGGTCTCTCCGGTAATCGCTGTCATGCCGCGGGTTAGGTCGAGTTCAAGGCGGTCAACAATAGCGTAATCTTGGATTGCTAGCTGGGTGAGCATAAGGCCTCCTGAGGCGGTGCAGCACAGAAGCTGGATACTTATCCAATAATTGTTGTTTTATACAGTAGTCTATAACTCACTTCAATGCCCCTCTTGAGATGGCTCTTATGGCCCCCATATAGCGTTTATACGTGGTTAATACTCGTTACTTAACCGAGGTGGCCGTTAATGTCACCGCTGCATATTTTTCAGGAGCTAGGCATGGCAAAAGAACCGCAAACCCCATTAGAAGACGAGCTGGCCCGCCAAGAGCAAGAAGCGGAAGTTACCGAACAAGCGGCTGAAGAGCGCCTAGTCGAGGGCGAATTGGAAGGGTTAATCGAGGAAGATGCTGCGCAAGAAGGCGGAGTGGGAAACCCGGAAGCCGATATGCTAGCTGCCCAGGTGGAAGAGCTTGAGCAGAGTTTAGCGGAAGCGAAAGACCAAGCGCTGCGGGCTGCCGCTGAAGCTCAGAACGTGCGTCGCCGTGCTGAGCAAGAGGCTGAAAAAGCGCGTAAGTTTGCTTTAGAAAAATTTGTTAAAGAGCTGCTGCCCGTCGTGGATAGCTTGGAAAAAGCCTTAGAGAGCATGCAGGAAGGTGCCTCTGACGTGCACCGCGAGGGCGTTTCAATGACCCTTAACATGCAGCTGGGTGTACTGACTAAATTTGGCGTGGAAAGTGTTGAGCCTCAGGGTGAGCCCTTCGACCCGCAGGTTCACGAAGCAATGGCGATGGTGCCGAATCCCGAGCTTGAACCCAATACCGTCATGGAAGTGATGCAGAAGGGATATTTGCTTAACGGACGCCTTGTTCGCCCTGCAATGGTAGTGGTTAGCCAAAAAGCTAATTAAGCATTGGCTGACACAAAGCAAAAAAAGCCCCTTGAAATGCTGTAAGCGGCCCCCAGATATAGGGCAACCCGCGGGAAAACCCGCAAACGCTATGAGTTTCAAAAAGCAACTTTTTGACATCAGCTTTCAAACATCAGTTTTGTAACAACCGAATTCGAGGTTTTTGCTATGGGACGTATTATTGGTATCGATCTGGGCACCACCAACTCTTGTGTGGCAGTGCTCGATGGTGACAGCGCAAAAGTAATTGAGAATGCCGAAGGTGGCCGTACTACGCCTTCCATTATCGCTTACACCGACGATGGTGAGACGCTAGTTGGTCAGGCGGCAAAACGTCAGGCCGTCACCAACCCTGAGAACACCCTTTACGCGATCAAGCGCTTGATTGGTCGTCGCTTCAAAGATGATGTCGTACAAAAAGACATCAAAATGGTGCCTTACAAAATCGCCGAAGCAGACAACGGTGATGCCTGGGTTGAAGTGAAAGGCAAAAAAATGGCACCGCCGCAGGTAAGTGCGGAAGTGCTGAAGAAAATGAAGAAAACCGCCGAAGACTACCTCGGTGAAACGGTGACAGAGGCGGTTATCACCGTACCGGCGTACTTTAACGACAGCCAGCGCCAAGCCACTAAAGATGCTGGCCGTATCGCTGGTCTAGACGTTAAGCGCATCATCAACGAGCCGACTGCTGCCGCATTGGCCTACGGTATGGACAAATCTCGCGGTGACAAAACCATCGCGGTATACGACCTGGGTGGCGGTACTTTCGATATTTCTATTATCGAAGTGGCAGATGTTGACGGTGAAACTCAGTTTGAAGTGTTGGCTACCAACGGCGACACGTTCCTGGGCGGCGAAGACTTTGACTTAGCGCTGATCAACTACTTGGTTGACCAGTTCAAAGCGGACAGCGGTATGGATCTGTCTGGCGACAACCTCGCTATGCAGCGCCTAAAAGAAGCGGCCGAGAAAGCGAAAATTGAGCTTTCAAGTGCCCAGCAGACAGACGTTAATCTGCCCTACATCACCGCTGACAACACTGGCCCGAAACACCTTAATGTGAAGGTGACGCGCGCCAAGCTGGAGTCGCTGGTTGAAGATCTGGTACAGCGTTCGCTCGACCCGTGCAAAATGGCGCTGAAAGATGCTGGTTTGTCTGCGTCTGAAATTGATGAGGTGATTTTGGTCGGTGGCCAGACGCGCATGCCGATGGTGCAGAAGAAAGCCGCTGATTTCTTCGGCAAAGAAGCACGCAAAGACGTCAACCCAGATGAAGCAGTTGCTGTGGGCGCGGCGATTCAGGGCGGTGTTCTTGGTGGCGACGTTAAAGACGTATTGCTGCTGGACGTGACGCCACTGACCTTGGGTATCGAAACCATGGGCGGTGTAATGACTTCGCTGATCGATAAGAACACCACGATTCCGACCAAGAAGACACAAACCTTCTCAACGGCGGATGACAACCAAACAGCGGTGACGATTCACGTTGTTCAGGGTGAGCGCAAGCAAGTGTCGCAGAATAAATCGCTGGGTCGTTTTGACCTTGCTGATATTCCGCCAGCACCGCGTGGTGTACCGCAAATTGAAGTGGCCTTCGACCTGGATGCTAACGGCATTCTGAACGTATCGGCCAAAGACAAAGCGACCAACAAAGAGCAGTCGATTGTCATTAAAGCGTCCAGCGGTCTTACGGATGATGAGATCGAGCAGATGGTACGCGATGCTGAAGCTCACGCGGACGAAGACAAAAAGTTTGAAGCGCTTGTACAACTGCGTAACCAAGCAGACGGCATGATTCACGCCACTCGCAAAACCGTGCAGGAAGCAGGCGACAAAGCGACCGATGACGAGAAACAGGCCATCGAGACCGCTATTAGCGAACTGGAAGAAGCGGTGAAGACCGATGATCAGGATGCAATTCAGCAAAAGCTGGATGCGCTGACTGAAGTCTCTGGTCAGCTAGCGCAGAAAATGTACGCCGAGCAGGCAGAAGCTGCTCAGCAGGCGGATGGCGAAAGTGCTGAAAATGCCAGCACCAAGCCAGAGGATGACGTGGTTGACGCTGAGTACGAAGAAGTCAACGACGACAAGAAGAAGCAGTAAATCACCTCTATCTGCTGAGGAATGCGGTGACGCGGGAGGCAACTCCCGCGTTGCTGTTTCCGAAGCAGACGCCTAATAAAGTGCGTAGCTAACCAGGAGGCGTAGGGCCTATGTCCAAGCGCGATTATTACGAAGTCCTGGGTGTCGAAAAAGGGGCTGATCAGAAAGAGATCAAAAAGGCCTACCGCCGCTTGGCGCAAAAATTCCACCCTGATCGAAACCCGGACGATAACACCGCTGCGGAAAAATTCCGTGAAGTGTCAGAAGCTTACGAAGTCTTGAGTGATGGCGAGAAGCGCGCGGCGTATGACCAATTTGGTCATGCCGGTGTTGATGGCCAAGGCGGCGGCTTCGGTGGTGGCGGGTTCGGCGGTGGTGGCGCTGGCGATTTTAGCGACATCTTCGGCGATGTGTTTGGCGATATCTTTGGCGGTGGTGGCGGTCGTCGTCGCGGCCCTAACGCCCCCGCTCGTGGCAGCGACCTGCGCTACAACCTTGAACTTGATCTGGAAAACGCAGTTTCCGGCACGACCGTTGACATCCGCGTACCACGCCATATCGAGTGTGACCGCTGCGACGGTGAAGGCGCCGAGCCAGGTTCAACCAAGGAAACCTGCCCAACGTGCCATGGCCACGGCCAAGTGCGTATGCAACAGGGTTTCTTCGCGGTTCAGCAAACCTGCCCGACCTGTCACGGCAGTGGCCAGCACATCAAGGTGCCGTGCCATAAATGTAACGGTGAAGGCCGAGTGCGGGAAACGCGCACGTTGTCGGTAAAAATTCCGCCGGGTGTCGATACCGGTGACCGCATTCGTCTGAACAGCGAAGGTGAAAGTGGTGTTAACGGTGGCCCACCTGGTGATTTGTACGTTCAGGTGTCGATCAAGCCGCACCACATCTTCCAGCGCGATGGCAAGCACTTACAGTGTGATGTGCCGATCAACTTTGTTGATGCTGCGTTAGGTGGCGAGCTGGAAGTGCCCACACTAGATGGCCGTGTGAAGCTAAAGATTCCACCGGAAACTCAAACCGGCAAACTCTTCAGGCTGCGCGGTAAAGGCGTGAAGCCAGTACGCGGCGGTGCCGCTGGCGACTTGTTGTGCAAAGTGGTGTTGGAAACGCCAGTGAATCTCAACGACGAGCAGAAAGGCCTGCTTCGCCAGTTGCAAGAGAGCTTTGACGGCAGCAATAGCCACAGTCACTCACCGAAGAAAACAGGCTTCTTCGACAGCGTGAAGAAGTTTTTTGAAGAGATGAAGCCGTAACGGCGACTCACTCCACCGCAAATCAACGCCCCGGCACTTGAAAGTGCCGGGGCGTTTTTGTAGCTGGCGACCAGTTAGAACATACTGTTGAAAGGAAGCCTTATTTCTTGCCTTGCGGTTTCTAGTGTGGGGATTACGCTAGTAGGCGCTAACTTGCTACCTTTGCGGAGAAAACACGATGCCTTTGTCCCGTGCTGAAATCGTAACGCCTTCTGGCGAGCATTTGATGAACCGCTTGTGCGAACACTGGGCGCATAAGCTTGAGGTCGAACATAACGAGCAGGAAGCTAAGATTGTTTTTGCCAGCGGCACCTGCTTGATGCATGCCGGACCGGATCGCTTGGTCGTTTCCCTTGAAGCCTTGGAAGAAGAGCATTTGGATCAGCTAGAAGGTGTATTGGAAAGCCATCTTTTACGGATGGCAAAAGACGAACCGCTGGTAATTGTCTGGGAGAACTAATCCGTTTGCAGTACTGAGTGTTGCCTATAGCGCCGCATCATTAAGAGGGGTCTGTTATAATCTAGACCACTTTTTTATCCTTGTTTTCTTATATTAAGCTTGGTGCCGAACGGCGCACGCGCAGGAGTTTCCATGACCCGAATTGCCATTGTAGGCGTCGCTGGCCGTATGGGCCGTACGTTAGTAAATGCGGTAGAACAGCAGGCGGATGCCTCGTTAGCAGGCGGTATTGTTGAGCCTGGTAGTTCCTTGGCAGGTGCGGATATTGGTGAGCTGGCAGGCGTTGGCAAACGCGGCGTCGTGGCGGTAGATTCCCTCAGTGCGATAGTGAATGACTTCGACGTTCTGATCGACTTCACCGCGCCGCATGTCACCTTGGCAAATTTGGCATTCTGTGCCGAGCATGGCAAGCGCATTGTGATTGGTACCACCGGCATGAACGATGACGAACTGGTTGAGCTGGATAGCTACCGCGATAAAGTTGCCATGGTATTCGCACCTAACATGAGCGTTGGCGTTAACCTGACCCTCAAGTTGCTTGAGACTGCTGCAAAAGCCCTTGGTGATGAAGGCTACGACATTGAAATCATTGAAGCGCACCATCGCCATAAAGTGGATGCACCTTCCGGTACGGCGATTAAGATGGGTGAAGTGGTTGCCGAGAGAATTGGCCGCACGCTAAAAGAACATGGTGTCTTTGAGCGGGTAGGACAGTGTGGCCCACGCACCGACAAAGAGATCGGTTTTGCCACCGTCCGGGCTGGTGACATCGTTGGTGAGCACACGGTGATGTTTGCTACCGAAGGCGAGCGTATCGAAATTACTCATAAAGCTTCTAGCCGCATGACCTTTGCCAAAGGCGCGGTTCGTGCTGCTCGCTGGGTCGATGGCAAAGCGCATGGTCGTTACGATATGCAGGATGTGTTGGAGCTGAACTGACGCGCCGTTGAGGCTGCTTCTGGCGCTAACTTGGTAATAAAGGGCTAGCCTAAAGTCGGTAAGTCCTGTAACATTCCAAAAATTTTGGCTCAGTGGCTGCAAAAAGCAGCAAACTATCTGCATTAAACGTGTGTCTGTAACCGGATGCATATTTGTAGTTGGACGCACATCTGTAGATAGAGAGAAAGCACCGCGCTTGTTGCACTGGCCCTCAGGTTAGAAAATATAGTCAGCTAAGTGCTGCGCCGTGGATTAGCCACGGAAGAGAACAACAAGCGGGATGAAACCGATTTTTTTACTATCGGCTTCGTCCCGCTTTTTTACGACCCGACGTTTGCACGCAAACGCCGACAAACCGGATCGCCGAGCCTGCGCCCACAGGCTCCCACCAGCATGGGAGAACGTGTTTTGAATAACCCCGCATTGAGCAAACCCGCGATATTGGCCCTGGAAGATGGCAGTGTGTTTCATGGAATTGCCATTGGCGCGGATGGCGTCACAAGCGGTGAGGTGGTGTTCAATACAGCCATGACCGGCTACCAGGAAATCCTCACTGACCCTTCTTACACCCGTCAAATCGTCACGCTGACCTATCCTCATATTGGCAATACCGGCATTAATTCCGAAGATGTGGAATCCGCATCGATTGCCGCAGCGGGCTTGGTGATTCGTGATCTTCCTCTGTTAGCCAGCAGTTTCCGTTCTGAGCAAACCCTTTCTGATTATCTGAAAAGCCAAAATGTGCTGGGCATTGCGGATATCGATACTCGCCGTTTAACGCGCATTCTACGCGATAAAGGTGCGCAGAATGGTGCGATTTTGGCGGGGGCGGAAGCCGAGGGCGATGATGCAGTAGAGCGGGCGCTGGCGGCAGCGAAAGCATTTCCAGGCTTGAAAGGCATGGATCTGGCCAAAGAGGTCTCGTGCAAAGAGGCTTACGAATGGACGCAAGGCGAGTGGACGCTGGGCGAAGGTTATGCGGATACTGCCGGCCCTGATGGAAAGGGCGAGGGTGCTTACCACGTGGTGGCGTACGACTTCGGTGTGAAATTTAACATCCTGCGCATGCTGGCCGCGCGGGGCTGCCGATTGACGGTGGTGCCAGCGCAAACGCCGGCGGCTGACGTATTGGCCATGAAACCGGATGGTGTCTTTTTGGCTAACGGCCCTGGCGACCCTGAACCTTGTGACTACGCCATCAAGGCGATCCAGGAAGTGCTGGAAAGCAACATGCCAGTCTTTGGTATCTGCCTGGGTCACCAGTTGCTGGCGCTGGCCTCCGGCGCGAAAACAGTCAAGATGAGCCATGGCCATCACGGCGCTAACCACCCGGTGCAAGATTTAGACACTGGCACGGTAATGATCACCAGCCAAAACCACGGCTTTGCTGCCGATGAAGCGAGCCTGCCGGATAACGTGCGCGCGACGCATCGTTCGCTGTTTGATGGCACGCTGCAAGGGATTGAGCGTACTGACTACCCGGCGTTCAGCTTCCAGGGTCACCCAGAAGCTAGCCCAGGCCCGCGCGATGTAGCGCCGCTGTTTGATCGCTTTATTGCCATGATGCAGGCGCGTCGCTAACGCTGCCCATTATTACCGCCATGTAACGCCATTTTTTGTCGCTCATCGTCACCTATTTTGCGGGAACCGTTATGCCTAAGCGTACCGATATCAACAGCATTCTTATCATTGGCGCTGGTCCGATTGTCATCGGCCAGGCCTGCGAATTTGACTACTCCGGCGCCCAGGCGTGTAAAGCGCTGCGCGAAGAAGGGTTCCGGGTTATTTTGGTTAACTCGAACCCAGCCACGATCATGACCGACCCGGCCATGGCGGATGCGACCTACATCGAGCCAATTACCTGGCAGGCGGTCGAAAAAATCATCGAAGTCGAGCGCCCAGACGCGATTCTGCCCACCATGGGTGGACAGACAGCGCTGAACTGTGCGCTAAACTTGGAAAAATACGGTGTACTGGATAAGTACAGCGTCGAAATGATTGGTGCCAACGCCGATGCGATTAACATGGCTGAAGATCGCGATCTGTTCGATCAAGCCATGAAGCGCATTGGTTTGGAGTGCCCAAAAGCGAAAGTGGCGCACACCATGGATGAGGCCTGGGAAGCTCAGGCCGAACTAGGTTTTCCAGCCATTATTCGTCCTTCTTACACCATGGGCGGCTCCGGTGGCGGCGTGGCATATAACAAGGAAGAGTTCGAAGAAATCTGTACCCGCGGTTTCGAACTTTCTAACAACCACGAGCTATTGATTGATGAGTCGCTGCTGGGTTGGAAAGAGTACGAAATGGAGGTGGTGCGGGACAAGAACGACAACTGCATCATTGTTTGTGCGATTGAAAACTTTGACCCCATGGGCGTTCACACCGGTGACTCAATTACCGTCGCGCCAGCGCAAACGCTGACCGATAAAGAGTACCAGATCATGCGTGACGCCAGCCTTGCGGTGCTGCGCGAGATTGGTGTGGAAACCGGCGGCTCCAACGTACAGTTTGGTATGGATCCGAAAACCGGCCGTTTGGTGGTTATCGAGATGAACCCTCGGGTGTCGCGCTCGTCGGCGCTAGCATCTAAGGCCACAGGCTTCCCGATTGCCAAAATCGCCGCGAAACTGGCGGTAGGTTACACCCTAGATGAGCTGCAAAACGATATTACCGGTGGCCGCACGCCCGCGTCGTTTGAGCCGTCCATCGATTATGTCGTTACTAAAATCCCGCGCTTTACCTTCGAAAAATTTCCGCAAGCAAATGACCGTCTGACCACTCAAATGAAATCAGTGGGCGAAGTCATGGCGATTGGCCGTACCTTCCAGGAATCCATGCAGAAAGCCCTGCGTGGGCTGGAAACTGGCAACGATGGCCTTGATCCGATTATTACTGATTTCACGCCAGACAACATGACGATCATTCAGGGTGAGCTGCAGGCTGCCGGTGCTGAGCGTATCTTCTATATCGCTGATGCCATGCGCGCTGGCATGAGTGTTGATGAGGTGTTTGCGTTAACCAATATTGACCCTTGGTTTCTGGTGCAGTTGGAAGACTTGGTGCTGACTGAAAATGCCGTCGCTAAGCGTTCCCTGGCCGACTTCTCTGCTAATGAGCTTTATCAGCTTAAGCGTAAAGGCTTTGGCGATGCGAGACTGGCCAAGCTGCTTGGCGTGTCGGAAAAAGCGTTCCGCAAAACCCGCCAGGCAGCGGGCATACGTCCGGTTTATAAGCGTGTTGATACCTGCGCTGCGGAATTTGCCTCTGACACCGCTTACATGTACTCCACCTATGAAGAGGAGTGCGAAGCACAGGTGACAGATCGCCAGAAAATTATGGTGCTTGGCGGTGGCCCCAACCGTATTGGTCAAGGTATCGAATTCGATTATTGTTGTGTTCATGCTGCCTTCGCCATGCGCGATGACGGCTATGAAACTATCATGGTCAACTGCAACCCGGAAACCGTTTCTACCGACTATGACACCTCGGATCGTCTCTATTTTGAGCCGGTAACGTTGGAAGATGTGCTTGAAATTGCTGATAAAGAGAAGCCGGTAGGCGTGATTGTGCAGTTTGGTGGTCAAACGCCGCTGAAGCTCGCCCGTGAGCTGGAAGCGGCAGGCGTGCCGATTATCGGTACCACGCCAGACGCCATTGACCGCGCTGAAGACCGCGAGCGCTTTCAGGTAATGATCGACAAGCTAGGTCTGAAGCAACCGCCCAACGCTACCGCCCGTAGTTTTGAAGAGGCGTTTTCCAAGGCTGAAGCCATTGGTTACCCATTGGTGGTGCGCCCAAGTTACGTATTGGGTGGGCGAGCAATGGAGATTGTTTACGATGCCTCCGAGCTTGAAAACTACATGACCAATGCGGTGAAGGTGTCTAACGACTCTCCTGTCTTGCTTGACCATTTCTTGAGTGCGGCGGTCGAAATTGATATCGATGCTGTCTCTGACGGTCAGCAGGTGGTGATTGGCGGCATTATGCAGCACGTTGAGCAAGCCGGTGTTCACTCTGGTGATTCTGCCTGTGCGCTGCCGCCTTACTCGCTGCCTGCTGATGTGCAGGATGAAATGCGCGAGCAAGTCAAGAAAATGGCGGTTGAACTTGGTGTTAAAGGCCTGATGAATGTGCAGTTGGCGTGGCAGGATGGCGAAATCTATGTCATTGAGGTCAATCCCCGTGCTTCACGTACCGTGCCGTTTGTGTCTAAGTGCATTGGTATCTCGCTAGCGCAGATTGCTGCCCGCTGCATGGCAGGTAAGACACTGGCTGAACAGGGCTTTGAGCGTGAAATCATCCCGCATTTCTATAGTGTGAAAGAAGCGGTCTTCCCGTTTAACAAGTTCCAGGGCGTTGACCCAATTCTTTCGCCTGAAATGAAGTCAACGGGCGAAGTGATGGGCTCTGGCGATACGTTTGCAGAAGCCTTCTTTAAGGCGCAGCTTGGCGCTGGCGAAGCCATTCCCGCATTAGATGGTGAACGTAAAGCGTTTCTTTCGGTGCGCGAGCCAGATAAGCAGGGGATTATCGAAGTGGGGCGTTCTCTGCTAACATTGGGCTTCACACTATGTGCAACGCGAGGGACAGCGGCGGCACTTGAAGCTGCTGGACTGGAAGTGGAGCACGTCAATAAAGTCTACGAAGGCCGTCCCCATATCGTCGATCTGCTGAAGAACGACGAAATCGCCTACATCGTGAACACGACTGAAGGTCGTCAAGCTATTAACGACTCTTCAATTATTCGCCGTACTGCTCTCGCGCGCAAGGTGCCTTATGCGACCACCTTGGCGGGCGCTAATGCTGTTTGCATGGCGCTTGAGTACGGTAGGGAGATTACGGTGCGGCGCCTTCAGGATCTGCATGCAGGAGCAAGTCAATGAACAAGGTCCCGATGACGGTAGCGGGAGAAAAAAGTCTTCGCGAAGAGCTTAATCACCTGAAAGGCGAAGCTCGCCCTCAGGTTATTGCTGCGATTGCTGAAGCGCGTGAACATGGTGATCTCAAAGAGAACGCTGAGTACCACGCTGCTCGCGAACAGCAAGGGTTTATTGAAGGCCGTATTCAAGAAATTGAAAGCAAACTTTCAGGTGCTCAAGTCATCGATGTTACCAAGCTGCCGAGAACTGGCAAAGTGATCTTCGGCGTAACTGTATCGTTGCTGAATCTCGATAGCGACGCCAGTGTTACCTATCGAATTGTTGGTGAAGACGAAGCCAATATTAAAGAGGGTCGCATTTCCGTGACCTCGCCTATCGCTCGCGCAATGATTGGGAAAGAAGAGGGCGATGTGGTGGTGGTAAAAACCCCGGGTGGCGACGTTGAGTACGAAATCGAGAGTGTTGAACACCTCTGATTCGTTGCTGTAAAGCTGCGGCGTAAGCGTCTATGTGGCGCTTACATCCCGTTATCCAGGCAAACTAAAAGGCCCGCGGAGGTACTGACGCGGGCCTTTAGATTCACTAATGATTTAACGTTGCTCGTTTGGGTCAATGCCGCCCGTGGTGGTTTTCAAAACGCGTGATGTTAGAAAGCTTAGGATTTACCTTTGGATTGCGGCGATAGAACAGCGCCATCTTACCAATGGTTTGTACTAGCTCAGCGTTGCTGTCGGCGATCAGCTCATTGATCATGGCGACACGGTCGTCGCGTTCTGGAATTGCGAGCTTCACTTTGATCAGCTCATGATCGTTGAGCGCGCGGCTGAGTTCTGCGAGCAGGTTTTCGGAGACGCCGTTCTCAGAAACGGTGACCACGGGATTAAGGTGGTGGCCAATGCTACGAAATGCTTTCTTTTGTGCCTGTGACAAGCTCATGGTATCTTGCGGTATCCCGGTTAGCGCTTAACGCTCCATCTTACGGTGAAATGCCGTTAAGTGAAAGCAATCGCTTAAATGCGCCCATCTCTTATTCCAGTGTTAGATTCCCACATGCAGCAAAAACCCCCAAGCCGTAAACACTCAGTGAGCAAGACCAGCAGCAACTGGAAGAAAGAACATTTCGATGATCAGTATGTGAAGCAACGTTGGCAAGATGGCTATCGTTCCCGTGCAAGCTATAAGCTGCTTGAGCTGGATGAAAAGGATAAACTGTTGCGCCCAGGTATGACGGTTATTGATCTCGGCGCCGCCCCAGGCGGATGGAGTCAAATTGCCGCAGAAAAGGTGGGGCCTGAAGGTGTTGTGATAGCGTCAGACATATTAGAAATGGATGCACTGGCAGGTGTTGACTTTGTTCAGGGCGATTTTACCGAGGAGAGTGTGCTCAACGCGATCCTTGAGCGATTAGGAAATCGTCAGGTAGACCTTGTGATGTCCGACATGGCCCCCAATATGAGTGGTATGGCGGCCATTGATCAGCCCCAGGCAATGTACCTTGTCGAACTCGCTTTGGAACTTGCGCGAGAAACGCTGCCGCCGGGTGGGTGCTTTTTAGCCAAGGTGTTTCAAGGTGAAGGGTTTGATAACTATTTGAAAGCGCTTCGAAGTAGCTTTGATCGTGTCGTGACTCGCAAGCCGGATGCTTCAAGGGCGCGCTCACGGGAAGTTTATTTTCTAGCGGAAGGATTTCGTGGCTAACGAGAGGCGGCTCTGTGCTAGCGAATACCAACAATCGTGTTAGCGAGTAGTAATAGCAAATATTTATCACCACGATTGCCAGACAGGCAGGCGTAAATTGTGTCACATTATGCACGTTGGACGAGCGTGACACAGATGGCCCAAAGTGAAATGTGCTTTGGCAATGGTTGAACGTTAAGCTCTAGTGTATGGTCTGAGTATTAGCGGTTAACTGACGGATTCTTGTAATGAGGGTAGCCCCTTGAACGATATGGCGAAGAACTTGATTCTGTGGTTGGTCATCGCGGCCGTTCTACTGACAGTGTTCAATAATTTCAGTACGGAAAGCGCACCGCAAACCACCAACTACTCCCAGTTTGTGCAGCAGGTGCAAAATCAGCAGATACGCAGCGTCACCATTGATGGTTATACCATCACGGGCGAGCGTACGGACGGCTCTCAGTTTCAGACCATTCGCCCAGCGGCGGAAGATCCGAAGTTGATGGATGATTTGCTAAGCAACAGCGTCGCCGTTGTTGGTAAAGCGCCAGAACAGCAAAGTATTTGGACGCGCTTACTGATCGCGAGCTTCCCGATTCTGCTAATCTTGGCCATCTTTATGTTCTTTATGCGCCAGATGCAGGGCGGTGCCGGTGGCGGAAAGGGCGGCCCGATGAGCTTTGGTAAATCCAAAGCTAAGTTGCTTTCTCAAGACCAGATCAAGACTACGTTTGCCGACGTCGCAGGCTGCGACGAAGCGAAAGAAGAAGTTGAAGAGCTAGTGGATTTTTTACGCGATCCTACTAAATTCCAACGTCTGGGTGGCACGATACCTCGTGGTGTCTTGATGGTAGGTCCGCCAGGAACGGGTAAAACGCTGCTGGCTAAGTCCATTGCGGGCGAAGCTAAAGTGCCGTTCTTTTCTATCTCGGGTTCAGACTTCGTCGAAATGTTCGTCGGTGTTGGTGCCTCTCGTGTTCGTGACATGTTCGAGCAAGCTAAGAAACAAGCGCCGTGCATTATCTTTATCGATGAAATCGACGCGGTAGGCCGTTCACGCGGTGCTGGCATGGGCGGCGGTAACGATGAGCGCGAGCAGACACTCAACCAGTTGCTGGTAGAAATGGATGGCTTCGAAGCCAATGAAGGTGTCATCGTTATTGCAGCAACTAACCGTCCAGACGTTCTCGATCCTGCGCTATTGCGCCCAGGGCGTTTTGACCGTCAAGTAACGGTTGGCCTGCCGGATATTCGTGGTCGTGAACACATTTTGGGTGTCCATCTTCGCAAAGTGCCTTTGGCCGATGATGTTAAACCGCAGTTGATTGCGCGTGGTACGCCAGGCTTCTCTGGTGCGGACCTTGCGAACTTGGTCAACGAAGCCGCATTGTTTGCAGCCCGTCGTAACAAGCGTTTGGTTGCTATGGAAGAACTGGAGCTTGCTAAAGATAAGATCATGATGGGCGCTGAGCGCAAGTCGATGGTCATGACGGACAAAGAGAAGCTCAATACGGCGTATCACGAATCAGGTCATGCCATTATTGGCTTGGTAGCGCCTGAGCATGATCCTGTTTATAAAGTGACGATCATACCCCGTGGCCGTGCGCTTGGTGTCACGATGTTCTTGCCGGAAGAAGATCGTTACAGCCTGTCGCGCCAGCAAATTCTCAGCCAAATTTGCTCGCTGTTTGGAGGCCGTATTGCTGAAGAGATGACGTTGGGTGCTAACGGTGTTACCACCGGTGCCTCAAACGATATCAAGCGCGCCACGGAGCTCGCCCACAACATGGTCGCTAAGTGGGGGCTGTCGAATGAAATGGGCCCGATCATGTACGACGAGGATGAGTCCCATCAGTTCCTAGGTGGCCCTGGTCAGGGTGGCGGCAAGCTAAAGTCTGGCGAAACCACCTCTCGTCTCGATAAAGAAGTTCGTAAGATTATCGATGAGTGTTACGAGCAGGCGCGTCAGATTTTGGAAGATAATCGTGACAAGCTAGACGCTATGGCCGAAGCGCTGATGAAGTACGAAACTATCGATGCCGACCAGCTGAAAGATATTATGGCAGGGCGCGACCCGCGCCCGCCTGAAGACTGGAACGAAGGTGATTCATCTGGCGGCGGCACGCGTGCCAATGATGACAAGCCCGAAGAGAAGTCTGGAGAAAAGGCAGGTGGTACACATCCCGGTGCGTCTGGCGACGACGGCGAAGAAGATGACGACGAGCCACGCCGCCGTCCTTCTGACCCGCTAGGAGGCCCTGCAGGCCCATAAGATACGCAAACGCTAGTGATGTTAGGAAAGGCGTCCCATAATGGGGCGCCTTTTTGTTATGCTGTCGATCAATTGCAAACACGCTTTTCTTTTAGTAGGCCGCAGCATGAAACCGATAGTTGACTCTTCATCGCCTTCCTGGGCAACGGATAGCGCATATCACCTGCGCTGTGGACGTCATTCGCTGGATCTTTCGTTTCCACGGGTAATGGGTATTCTGAACGTTACGCCGGACTCCTTTTCTGATGGTGGGCAACATGTTGGCTTAGATAGTGCACTGCACCATGCTGAGCGAATGTTGGCAGAAGGTGCTGCGATAATTGACGTGGGGGGGGAGTCGACTCGTCCAGGGGCTGGTTCTGTATCGGAGCAAGAGGAATTAGACCGCGTGGTGCCTGTGGTTGAAGCGTTAGTGCGGGAGTTAGATGCACTGGTCTCAGTGGACACCAGCAGCCCTGCTGTTATGCGCGAAGTAAGTGCACTTGGCGCTGGCATGATTAACGATGTGCGAGCGTTGGAACGCCAGGGTGCGCTGGGTGCTGCGGCAAGCACTGGCCTGCCGGTTTGTTTAATGCATCGCCAGGGTGAACCCCAGGATATGCAGCAGTCGCCGTATTACGGCCAGCCAGTTGAATTAGTGGTAGCCAGCTATCTGGCTGAACGGGTAGCAGCGTGCGAGGCTGCTGGAATTCATCGTAGCCGTTTGCTGGTAGATCCTGGCTTTGGTTTTGGCAAAACTATTGAGCACAACCTGCGCCTGCTGAAGTACATGGATGAGCTTCAGACGTTGGAGTTGCCACTGTTAGTAGGCATGTCGCGGAAGAGCATGATCGGCAAAGTATTGGGTCGTCCGGTGGAAGAGCGTTTGGCTGGAGGGCTTGCGCTAGCCGCCATGGCGGTCGAGCGTGGTGCCAATATCATACGTGTACATGATGTCGGCCCCACGGTAGATGCCGTTAATATGGCATGGGCGGTGCTTCAGGAAGGCTGCGAGCCATCGTTAAATAAGGAGATAACTTAATGACGCGACGTTATTTTGGTACCGACGGCATTCGCGGCTCGGTCGGACAAGCGCCGATTACTGCCGACTTTATGCTCAAGTTGGGTTGGGCGGCGGGGCAAGTACTGCGCCGTGAAAAAGGCCGTACCCGCGTTTTAATTGGAAAAGATACGCGTCTCTCAGGCTATATGTTTGAGTCCGCGCTTGAAGCGGGTTTTTCCGCTGCGGGTGTCGATGTTTCGCTATTGGGGCCGATGCCGACGCCAGGTATTGCCTACCTAACGCGAACCTTCCGCGCTGACGCAGGCATTGTGATTTCTGCCTCCCATAATCCGTTTGACGATAATGGCATTAAGTTTTTCTCTGCTGAAGGAAAAAAACTGCCTGACGAGATCGAAGATCGTATTGAGGAAATGCTAGAAGCGCCTCTGTCAACGGCAGGCGCTGCTCAGTTGGGTAAGGCAACCCGTATTGATGATGCGGCTGGGCGCTATATCGAATTTTGTAAATCAACATTGCCAGACCGCCTTAGCCTGCATGGCTTAAAAATTGTGCTGGATTGTGCTCATGGCGCGACCTACCACATTGCGCCAAACGTGTTTCGAGAATTGGGCGCTGACGTTAGCGTGATAGGTGCTTCCCCTGATGGCTTGAATATTAATCATCAGGTAGGGTCTACCCATCCTGCGGCACTGCGCGCTGCGGTGATACAGCAAGGCGCGGATCTGGGTATTGCCTTTGATGGCGATGGTGATCGCGTACTTCTAGTAGATGCTGATGGCCGTGAGGTGGATGGCGACGATATTCTTTATCTTATTGCCCGAGATCGTCATGAGCGGGGGCTGCTTGAGGGCGGCGTAGTAGGCACCCTGATGAGTAATTTCGGGCTTGCCATGGCGCTGGAGCGGCTGGGAATTCCCTTTCAGCGTGCGAAAGTTGGTGACCGCTTCGTCATGGAAATGATGGCTGCCAACGGCTGGGAGCTTGGCGGAGAGTCTTCAGGCCACATTGTATGTGGTCATGTTCAGTCGACCGGTGACGGAATCGTTTCAGCGTTACAAGTGCTGGCACTGATGATACGAGAGCAAAAGCCACTGCTATCTCTACTGAAGGGGTTAGAGAAGGTGCCTCAGTCGCTGGTCAACGTTAGGCTGCCTGCGGGCACCAATGCAAAAGATGTCATGACGGCAGAGCCGCTAATGAACGCAGTGGCTGCGCTTGAAGATGAGTTAGGTGACCAAGGCCGTGTGCTGCTTCGGCCATCGGGCACTGAGCCGCTTATTCGTGTGATGGTAGAAGGGCGTGCTCACCTGGATGTTGATCGTTTAGCGCATAAATTGGCGGATCAGGTTCAGGCATTGCTTAGCTAACCTACTAAGGGAAGCTTAATAAGTCAGTGTGCTCAATAACTACATCCAACTAATGAAGCTGTATAACAGCGGTTGTCTTGACAAGGCCGCTCCTATACCATTTCGCTCCATCTTGAGTGAGGATAATCGATGCGTACGCCATTAATTGCCGGTAACTGGAAAATGAATGGTTCCACGGCGTTGATTCAAGCGTTTGGAGACGCCTTCAGCGCGGCCAAACTGTCTAATGATATTGACGTTGTGATTATTCCGCCGTTTCCCTATTTGGAAGCAGCACGCAGTGCGTTCCAAAACACGCCGTTACAGTTAGGGGCACAGACGCTCAATCCTCAGCATTCGGGTGCGCATACGGGTGAAATTAGTGGGCGCATGCTTAGAGAGTTTAATGTGGCCTACGTGCTGGTCGGCCACTCCGAGCGCCGCCAGCTTTATAGAGAAGGTGACGAGCAGGTGTTTGACCGCTTGGTCGCCGCGCTTGACGTAGGTCTAACACCGATTCTTTGTGTTGGTGAAACCCTAGAAGAGCGAGATGCCGATAGCACGATGGATGTTGTGTTGCGGCAAGTTGGCTATACAATGGCGCGTTTAGAGCCAGCGCAGCGGCTTAAAATTGTGATTGCCTATGAGCCTGTATGGGCAATCGGGACAGGGCGCACAGCAACACCTGATCAAGCTCAGGAAGTGATGGCCGGTATTCGTACCTACCAAGCAGGGTTTGATAAAACGCTAGCCGAGCAGCTTAAATTGCTTTACGGCGGCAGCATGAATGCAAACAATGCGGCTGAGTTACTCGCTCAGCCGGATATCGACGGCGGTTTAGTGGGCGGTGCTTCGCTCAAAACCGACGATTTCTACGCCATTTGTCAGTCAGCAGGATAATCCCATGCAAGTTGCAATTCTTATGGTTCACGTGGTGATTGCGATCGCCTTGGTTGTGCTCATCCTGCTTCAGCAGGGTAAAGGTGCCGAAGCCGGTGCTGCCTTTGGTGGGGGAGCATCGCAGACCGTTTTTGGTTCGCGGGGTAGCGGTAACTTTTTGTCGCGTGCAACGGGGCTTTTAGCAGCCGGATTTTTTGTCACCTCGATGGCGTTAGCTTATTTTGCGACCCAGGCAGTACAAGCGCCTGAAGCCGGTATTCCTGACTCTCGCTTAATTGAGCAGCAACGCAATATCCCAACGCTTGACGATGGGCCTGCTAGTATGGATAATACCGCGCCAGTGCTAGAGGAAAGCAGCGAGTAACATATTGATACTGCTTTTTTAGCCTCCCCTGTTGCCGAAGTGGTGGAATTGGTAGACACGCTATCTTGAGGGGGTAGTGACCGTATGGTCGTGCGGGTTCAAGTCCCGCCTTCGGCACCATCTGTTTCGCTGGCTAGCCAGCCTTCCAGAGTTTTTTGAAAGCTTTTTTCAAAGAGTCTTTCGTCAAATAAGTTTTTGCGAAAGAAAGTATTGATTGAAAGCAGTGATTAAAAGTAGGGACTGGCACTGTAAGACGAAAAGAGTTCTTGACGTAAGTGTTTCAAGTGCCTATTATCGTCGACCTAGATTGATGCGGGGTGGAGCAGTCTGGTAGCTCGTCGGGCTCATAACCCGAAGGTCATCGGTTCAAATCCGGTCCCCGCTACCATTTATTAGTAGCATGGATAGTCGTTCAAACGGGTCTCAATTCTTGTTAGTCTTGACCTAGATAGAACAGCGGCAGTTGCCGAGCATGGTGCTAAATGGTACTACAGGTTTCTTTCGAAAAGCCCCTTCCTGTGAAGGGGCTTTTTGTTAGTAGCTTTTCGAGAGCCAAGAGTGTCTCCAGAGCGGATGTCTTCCGAATTGCCAGAGACACATTTCCGGGTAACGCCAATCAGCCACCTAGCTTTTCATTCAACTCCTGGTCAGGTGCCTGATGCAACGGCTATAGGAGCTTTGTCTGTGGCCACAAAACACGCTGCGCTTCACGCGCTGATCGAACCTGTCGTAGCCGCCATGGGTTTTGAGCTATGGGGGATCGACCATCTTTCCCAGGGCAAGCATTCGCGGCTAGTAATTTATATTGAGCGCGAAAGCGGCGTCAGTGTGGAAGATTGCGCTGATATTAGTCGTCAAGTCAGTGCTGTCATGGATGTGGAAGATCCTATTCCCGGCGAGTACCGCTTGGAAGTTTCGTCGCCCGGTATGGCACGTCCCTTATATACCCTGGATCAATTTATTCGTTATCAAGGCCACCATGTTGCTCTTAAACTGCGTGTGGCTTTTGATGGACGGCGTAAATATCAAGGACTTCTCGCCGGTGTCGAAGGCGATGAGGTACTGCTACAGCTGGATGGCGAAGAGTACTGTTTTCCAATCGAAAGCATCGATTCTGCGCACGTCGTCCCGCAATTCGACGAATAAACGGGTGGCGGCTTCCGGCAGGCTGCCGGGATGATGCACAAAAGGACAGGTTTTCTGGCGAGGCAAACGCATGAGTAAAGAAATTTTAATGGTCGTGGACGCGATCTCTAATGAAAAAGGCGTCCCCCGCGATGTTATTTTTGAAGCGGTTGAAGCCGCGCTAGCTAGCGCGTCACGCAAGCGTTTTGATCAAGAAGAAGCCAACGTACGCGTACATATCGATCGCCGCACAGGCGATTACGATACGTTCCGTTACTGGACCGTTGTCGAAGATGACGAATTTGAAACACCAGATTATGAAATTAAAGAAACCATCGCTGAGCAGCGTGATCCGCCGCTTAAACTAGGCGATGTGGTTGAGAAAAAAATTGAAAATGCCGTTTTTGGTCGTATTGCTGCGCAAACTGCCAAGCAGGTTATTGTCCAAAAGGTACGTGAAGCCGAACGCGCTGAAGTCGTTCGTCAGTACGCTGACCGTGAAGGCGAACTGGTGGCAGGTATTGTCAAGAAAACCACCCGTGACGGTTTGATCATTGACTTAGGTGAAAACGCTGAAGCGTTCTTGCCACGTAATGAAATGATCCACGGTGAACGCTACCGTATGAATGAACGGGTACGCGCATTGTTAGTGAAAGTTGATCCAGACGCGCGTGGTGCACAGTTACAGCTGTCACGTACCTGCCCTGAGTTCATCATTGAGTTGTTCAAAATTGAAGTGCCAGAAATTGCTGAACAGCTGATTGAAATTAAAGGCGCGGCGCGCGACCCAGGCTCACGAGCCAAAATCGCTGTTAAAACTAACGACCGCCGTATCGACCCTGTTGGGGCGTGCGTTGGTATGCGTGGTTCACGCGTACAGGCAGTATCGTCAGAGTTACAAAATGAGCGTGTCGATATTGTGCTGTGGGACGATAATCCGGCGCAGTTGGTGATAAATGCCATGGCACCTGCCGATGTGGCATCTATCCTGGTTGACGAAGATGCTCATGCCATGGACGTGGCCGTTGCTCATGATAACTTGGCTCAGGCCATTGGTCGTAGCGGTCAGAACGTGCGCTTAGCCTCTGAGCTAACGGGTTGGCGCATTAACGTGATGACTGAAGATGAAGCTGAGTCAAAGCGTGAGCAGGAAATTGATAGCTTGGTGGATTCTTTTGTTCAGCATCTCGAAGTGGACGAAGACGTTGCCCGCCTATTAGTAGAAGAAGGGTTCACCACCCTTGAAGAAGTTGCCTACGTGCCGCTTGAAGAGATGCTCGAAATCGAAGAATTCGATGAAGATTTGATTGAAGAGTTGCGTGCACGAGCGAAAGACGAGCTGCTGACGATGGCCATTGCCTCGGAAGAAGCGCTAGACGGTGCCCAACCAGCAGCCGACCTGCTGGACATGGACGGCATGGAGCGCCACCTGGCCTTCATTCTGGCTAGCCGAGGCATCGTCACCATGGAAGATCTCGCCGAGCAGTCTGTCGACGATCTGGTCGATATCGAGGAGTTGGACGAAGCGCGCGCAGCGGCACTGATCATGACTGCCCGTGCGCCCTGGTTTGAAGACGATGGCGTATCGGATTCGAACACACAGTAAAAGGTCACGGGTTGAGGAGGGTCACTATGTCAGATATGACAGTTAAAGATTTTGCAGTAAAGGTGGGCCGTGATGTGCCCCGCCTATTGGAACAGATGAAAGAAGCAGGTTTAAAGCATGCGTCAGAAGGCGACGCAGTGTCTGAAGACGATAAGCAAACGCTGCTAAGCTTTTTGAAGAAAAGTCATGGCGGCGGTGATAGCGATGCTAGTAAAAACCGCATTACGCTGACGCGCAAAACCCGCAGCCGTATTAAAACTGGCGAGCGTGGCAAAACGATTGAAGTGCAGGTACGTAAGAAGAAAACGTACGTTAAGAGCGCTGAGGACGATAAGCCAAAAGCTCCCGAGCCGAAGCACTCTGGCCCGCGTCAGTTGGTAGGTGATATGGCTGAAGCAGAAGCCGAGCGTAAAGCTCGTGATGTCCGCGAAGCAGAGGAAAAAGCCGCCGCACAGAAAGCCCGTGCTGCACAGGTAGCTGAAGCGACTGCGCGCAGTAATAAAGAAGCTGAAGCAGCGCGTAGTCAAAAAGAGATTGATTCAAGGCCTAGAACAGCCAAAGCGCCGGCGAAATCTGATGTCGCGGTGCCTGAGCTTCAAATCGACGACTCGCCGGCACCTGATGATTTACCGCCAGCGCCGCCTAAAGAAGGCCGCACGGATCGTCGTACAGCGCCTCCTAAAAAGGCAGCGGCTAAGAAAAAGGGCCGTGATGACGAGGATGATCGTGGTGACCGCGAAGAGCGTAAGCGCGGTGGTGGCGGTAAGAAAGTAAAACGTGCCGAGCGCCGCGGCGGTCGTCGTAGTGGTGGTGCCACCAAGAGTGGCAACGGCAAGCATGCTTTCCAAAAGCCGACCCAGCCAATCGTACGTGAAGTCTCGATTCCCGAGTCGATCAGCGTTGCTGAACTGGCTGACAAAATGTCGATCAAGGCCAATGAAGTCATCAAAGCCATGTTCAACATGGGTGCGGCAGTGACTATCAACCAAACGATTGACCAGGATACAGCGGCCATCGTCGTTGAAGAGATGGGCCACAAGGTTAAGCTGGTTAAAGACGATGCGCTGGAAACGGAAATGCTGGAAGGCATCTCCTACGAAGGCGAAGAGATCACCCGTTCACCGGTGGTCACCGTTATGGGTCACGTTGACCACGGTAAAACATCGCTGCTGGATTATATCCGCCGCGCCAAAGTCGCTACAGGCGAAGCTGGCGGTATTACCCAGCACATCGGTGCTTATCACGTTGAAGACAACCACGGTGGCGTAACCTTCCTGGATACTCCTGGCCACGCGGCGTTTACCGCGATGCGTGCCCGTGGTGCGAAAGCCACTGACGTTGTCATCCTGGTCGTTGCTGCGGACGACGGCGTGATGCCCCAGACGATTGAAGCGATCGAGCACTCCAAAGCTGCTGAAGTACCGATGGTAGTGGCGGTGAACAAGATCGATAAGCAAGGCATTGATCTGGATCGTATCAAGAACGAGCTTTCGCAACATGGCGTGATCTCAGAAGAGTGGGGCGGCGATACTCAGTTTGTACATGTGTCCGCACATACCGGCGAAGGTATCGAAGAGCTGCTGGAAGCTATTCAGCTAGTGTCTGAAGTGCTTGAACTGACGGCTGTGCCTTCTGCACCTGGTAAAGGTGTCGTCGTCGAATCGCGTCTTGATAAAGGCCGCGGTCCAGTAGCCACTGTACTCGTGCAAAACGGAACGCTGAAGAAAGGCGATATCGTTCTTGCGGGTCTGCATTACGGTCGCGTTCGTGCGCTTACCAACGAACTGGGCAAGCAAGTTGATACCGCTGGCCCTGCTATGCCGGTTGAAATCCAAGGTCTGGATGGTACGCCGGACGCGGGTGATGACTTCATGGTCGTTGCTGACGAGAAGAAAGCCCGTGAAGTGGCTAACTTCCGCCAAGGCAAATACCGTGAAGTGCGCCTAGCACGTCAGCAGAAGGCCAAGCTGGAGAATATGTTCAGCCAGATGGGCCAAGACGAAGTGGCCAAGGTCAACATCGTTCTGAAGGCTGATGTTCAAGGTTCGCTGGAAGCGATCAAAGGTGCCCTGGAAGAACTCTCCACGGGTGAAGTTGAAGTTGCCGTGGTCTCCTCGGGTGTTGGCGGTATCACCGGCACCGATGCCAACTTGGCGCTTGCTTCTGAAGCGATTGTTGTAGGTTTCAACGTCCGTGCTGACGCCGCTGCTCGTGAAATCATCGAACGTGAAGGCTTGGATCTGCGCTACTACAGCGTTATCTACCAGCTGATCGATGAGGTTAAGCAGGCAATGAGCGGTATGCTCGCGCCCGAGTGGAAAGAAGAGATCGTCGGTGTTGCCGAAGTGCGCGACGTGTTCCGTGCGCCGAAAATTGGCGCGGTGGCCGGCTGTATGGTTGTCGAAGGCTCCGTTTCGCGCAACAAGCGTATCCGCGTGCTGCGTGACAACGTGGTGATTTACGAAGGTGAACTCGAGTCGCTGCGTCGCTTCAAAGATGACGTTCAAGAAGTGCGTAACGGCATGGAGTGTGGCATCGGCGTGAAGAACTACAACGATGTTCAGGTTAACGACAAGATCGAAGTCTTTGACCAAGTGAAGGTCGAGCGCAGCCTGTAAGGCCGCGAGGAGCAATCATGCGCGAATTCAAGCGTGCCGACCGAGTTGCTGACCAGCTCCAAAAGGAGCTGGCAGTACTGATCCAGCGCGAAGTAAAAGACCCGCGTTTAGGCATGATTACGGTGAGTGGTGCGACCGTTAGTCGTGACCTTGGCTACGCCGATATCTATGTCACCTTATTGGGTGAGCAAGATCCTGCGCGTATCAAGGAAAATCTACAGGTGCTAAAGCGCGCTGGAGGTTTTCTAAGAAGCCAAATTGCCAAACGTATTAAGCTGCGTCACGTACCTGAACTGCGCTTCCATTATGATGAAAGCGTGGTGCGCGGCCAGCACCTCTCATCTTTGATCGACGAGGCGGTGTCAACTGATCGCGCCCGTCAACACGACGATGATGAGGCTCGTGAAAACGATAGCGAAAACGGCAATGGTGAGGAGGCGCGCTAATGGCACGTCGCCGCCGCGGATTGCCTGTGAATGGCGTACTGCTGCTGGATAAGCCGAAGGGTATTTCCAGCAACCATGCGCTGCAGCGTGTGCGCCGTCTGTTTGAGGCGCAAAAAGCCGGTCATACCGGCACGCTGGATCCCATGGCAACAGGTTTGTTACCTATTTGTCTTGGGGAAGCCACAAAGTTCTCTGCGCACCTGTTGGAAGCCGACAAGATGTATCGCACCCGCGTAGAGTTGGGGGTGATCACCGACACCGGCGATGCCGAAGGCACGGTCATTGAGCGACGCGAGGTTCCTGGCTTAACGGCCGAGGATGTCGCGTCAGTCTTAAACCGCTTTCGCGGTGAGATTGATCAGGTGCCGCCGATGTATTCGGCATTAAAGCATCAAGGTAAAAAGCTCTACGAACTGGCCCGCGAGGGTAAGCACGTTGAGCGTGCAGCGCGACGAGTAAGCGTGTATGATGCGCGGCTGCTTGCATTCGAGGGCACGGCCTTCGAGCTTGAGGTCAGCTGTAGCAAAGGCACGTACATTCGTACATTGGCTGAAGATATAGGCCTTGCGCTAGGCTGTGGTGCCCACATTAGTCAGTTGAGAAGGCTTAAAACCGGGCCTTTTAACGGCGATGCAATGTGGACACTGGAAGGCCTGGAGGCCTTGGCAGACCAAGCTGATCGCGAGGCTGAACTGATGCCTGTAGATGTGCTGGTCGATCATTTGCCGTCGCTGACGGTAGATGAAACCGCCTTTGGGCGTCTCGCTCACGGTCAGTCGGCTAGCTTAGCTATCGGTGCACTTGCACCCGATGCACTAGCGAGACTGTATCATGCTGAGACGTTTATTGGCCTCGGTGTTGTAAAAGGGGGTCAGGAAGTGGCTCCTAAGCGGCTGTTAAGTACGGTCGCCATTTCGTAAAACGTTGCAAGGATGTGACGATTTGCGCGAAAATTGTACGTGAAGATAGTCGCATGAGACTGCAAATATGCGTGGTCTCAACCATTCATTTTTAGGCATATTGCTTACTGGAGAGACAGATGGCATTAACCGCTGAGAAGAAGGCCGAGATCGTCAACGAATACGGCCGCGGCGATAACGATACCGGTTCCCCTGAAGTTCAGGTTGCACTGCTAAGCGCCAACATTAATGGCCTGCAGGACCACTTCAAGACCAACAAGCAGGATCACCACTCTCGTCGTGGTCTGATCCGCATGGTAAACCAGCGTCGTAAGCTGCTGGATTACCTGAAGCGTAAAGATTTTGAACGCTATCAGTCTCTGATTCAGCGTTTAGGTCTACGTCGTTAAGCGTTAACGGCAACGATCAAAAACGGGCAGCCCCTTGTGGGCTGCCCGTTTTTTTGTTTCTGGTAGCCGTATGGCGCCACAGCGCCTAGAATGGTGGCGAGTCAAAACGACCATGCGAAAAGACAAGTAGATATTAATGTTAAAGGAAGTCGCCGTGAATCCGGTAAAAAAAACGTTTCAATACGGTCGTAGCACCGTCACCCTAGAAACTGGGCGCATTGCTCGCCAAGCCACTGGCGCCGTTATGGTGACCATGGATGAAACTGTCGTACTGTGTACGGTGGTGGCCAAAAAAGAAGCAAACCCTAATCAGCCTTTCTTCCCGCTCTCGGTACACTACCAAGAGAAAACCTACGCAGTAGGCAAGATCCCCGGCGGCTTCTTCAAACGTGAAGGGCGTCCTACTGAGAAAGAAACCCTAACCTCGCGCCTGATAGACCGCCCGATCCGTCCGCTGTTTCCTAAAGGGTTTATGAACGAAGTGCAGGTCATCTGTACCGTTCTATCGACTGACCGTAATCATGATCCGGATATCGCGGCCCTGCTGGGCACCTCAGCGGCGTTGAGTATTGCTGGTGTGCCGTTCAATGGCCCGATTGGCGCGGCACGCGTGGGCTTTAATGAAGAGCAGGGTTACTTCCTAAACCCAACGGTTGAAGAGTTGACTACCTCTGAGTTGGACATGGTGGTTGCCGGCACCGAAAACGCCGTATTGATGGTGGAGTCGGAAGCCCAAGAGCTGCTTGAAGACGAAATGCTGGGTGCCGTGCTGTTTGGTCACCAGGAAATGCAGGTAGCCGTTAGTGCGATTAAAGAGCTTGTCGCAGACGCCGGCAAACCGCGTTGGGACTGGCAGCCAGCGGAAGAAAATGTAGCGCTGAAAACAGCCATGGCTGATGCCTTTGAAGCCAAAGTAGGTGACGCATATCGCATTACTGACAAAATGGCTCGCCAAGATGCGTTGTCAGCACTGAAAGATGATGCTGTCGCACAGCTAGTTGCTGCTGAAGGCGAAGAAACAGAAGGTAAGTTCAGCAAAGATGATGTGAAAGGTGCGTTTGCCGGCCTTGAGAAGCGCGTTGTGCGTTCTCGTGTTGTAAAAGGCGAACCACGCATTGACGGCCGCGACAACACCACAGTGCGTCCGTTAGCGATTGAAGTGGGCGTATTGCCTAAAACACACGGTTCAGCAGTATTCACCCGTGGTGAGACCCAGGCAATCGCGATCGCTACCTTGGGCACTCTACGTGATTCCCAGTTGATCGAGTCCCTGGAAGGTGAGCGGAAAGACCGCTTTATGCTGCACTACAATTTCCCTCCCTACTGTGTTGGTGAAGCCGGCTTTTTTGGCGGGCCGAAACGCCGTGAAATCGGTCATGGTCGCTTAGCACGCCGGGGCGTTCAAGCGATGCTGCCGTCAGAAGACGTTTTCCCCTATACCATCCGTGTGGTATCGGAAATCACTGAATCTAATGGTTCTAGCTCCATGGCGTCGGTGTGTGGCTCCTCGCTCGCACTAATGGATGCTGGTGTACCGCTAAAAGCACCGGTGGCAGGTATTGCCATGGGCTTGGTGAAAGATGAAGACGGCTATGCGGTATTGACCGATATTTTGGGTGACGAAGATCACCTGGGTGATATGGACTTCAAAGTTGCCGGTTCTGAAGAGGGCGTTACTGCTCTGCAGATGGACATTAAGATTGAAGGCATCAATGAAGAGATCATGGAAAAGGCGCTGCAGCAGGCTTACGATGCCCGTCTCAGTATCCTTGCTCAGATGAACGACGTGATCAGCCAGAGCCGCACCGATGTGTCGGAAAACGCCCCGTCCATGGCCACTATTAAAATCGATCCGGATAAGATTCGTGATGTGATTGGTAAAGGCGGCGCGATGATTCGCAAAATTTGCGAGGATACTGGCGCTTCCATTGATCTGGATGACGATGGCACCGTACGCATCTACGCTGAAGATAAAGCCGCGGCCAAAAAAGCCATTGATACCGTGCTGGCAATTACCGCAGAGGCGGAAATTGGCAAGCTTTACAACGGTAAAGTAGTGCGCATTGCGGACTTCGGCGCTTTCGTTAACATCATGCCCGGTACCGACGGCTTGGTACACATCTCGCAAATCGTGGCCGAGCGCGTTAACAACGTGCGCGACTTCCTAAATGAAGGCGATGATATCATTGTAAAAGTATTGGATATCGATAACCGCAACCGGGTGAAACTCTCAATCAAAGAGATCACCGAGGAAGAGAAAGCAGCTTTCGCCGCTGCTGAGGCGGATGTCGCTAACTAAGTAGCGATGCAGGCGTAACAACCGCCCCCGCAACTTTCAGTTGCGGGGGCGGTGTCGTTTTATAGGCAGTATAGGAAAAGCGCCATGGAGCAGGAACAAGCGCCGCGTTGGTGGGCGGTGATGGCCGTGATGATGGGTATTTTTTTATTGGTGACGGCTGAGCAACTGCCGATTGGACTGCTGTCTCAGGTGGCGTCATCAATGGGTGTTACGTCTGGCATGGCAGGTCTCATGGTGACCGTGCCTGGGGTCGTTGCCGCTTTCTCAGCGCCGCTGTTGCCGGTAGCGGTAGGTCGGTTAGATAGACGCATCATGCTTACGTTGATGATGATTGTGATGGTGATTGGCAGCGTGCTTTCAGCAGTGGCCAGTAATTTTGGATTTTTACTGGCGGCTCGGGTGCTGGTGGGGATCAGTATCGGTGGATTTTGGGCCATTGCGGGCAGTATTGCCCCGCGGCTGGTGCCCGGCGATCAAGTTGCCAAGGCCATGACGATTATTTTCAGCGGGGTAGCCGCTGCATCAGTCTTGGGGGTGCCGCTAGGAACGCTACTGGGAGATTTGAGCAATTGGCGAGTAGCGTTTGGGGCGCTGGGTGGGCTGAGCCTGCTAACCGCGATTGCGCTGTGGTATTGGTTACCGCCATTGCCACCAAGAGAGCCGGTACGATTACGTATGTTAGCGCAACAGTTTAGTAACCGTGGTGTGCGAGTCGCGGTATTAACTACTGGCTTCGTCGTTGTGGGGCACTTTGCTGCTTACACCTTTATTAGCCCGATTCTGCAGGAAATTAGCGGCGTCGCTCAGCGTCATGTTGGCAGCTTGCTGCTGTTGTACGGGGCGGCGGGTATCCTGGGGAATATCGCAGCAGGCATCTTTGCTGGGCGTCACCCTTACCGGGCGGTGTTGGCTATTCCTAGCCTCTTACTGCTCGTCGTGGCTGTATTCCCGCTGTTGGGTGTTCAGCCTACCAGCGGCATACTGCTGCTAATGGTATGGGGGGCTGTTTTTGGCAGTGTGTCAGTGAGTATTCAAACTTGGATTATACGCACGGCACCTAATACTGAAGCTGCTACCGCGTTGATGGCATTTACCTTTAATATGTCGATTGGTTTAGGGGCAATGTTTGGTGGGCGTATCGTCGACGGCGCTAGCCTGCCTATTGCCATGTGGGCAGCATCGGGGTTATTCCTGCTGGGGACGCTGTTGGTATGGCGAACGCCTTCGGGCATTGTAGGCGAGAAGCGTCGCTAGGGCGTTGCAACCTAAACTGTGAAAAATAAGCTATCAAAAATGCCCCCGCTATTAGCGGGGGCATGGTGTTTAAACGAATTAAAAATTGCGGTTAAGGGCGTTCTATCGCCAGTGCGACGCCTTGGCCGCCGCCGATACATAGGGTGGCAAGACCTTTCTTAGCATCACGCGCGATCATCTCATGCAGCAGGCTGACCAAGATACGACAGCCGGAAGCCCCGATCGGGTGACCTAACGCAATAGCACCACCGTTAACATTCACCTTGCTGACATCCCAGCCCAGCTCTTTGTTGACTGAAAGCGCCTGAGCTGCGAAGGCTTCGTTAGCTTCTACCAGATCTAGATCGTCCAGACTCCAGCCCGCTTTTTCGAGACAGCGGCGTGTGGCCGGTGCCGGGCCAATGCCCATAATGGCAGGGTCAACACCCGCGTTAGAGTAAGCGGCAATACGCGCCAATGGCTCTAGGCCAAGTTCCTTGGCTTTTTCTGCTGAACAGAGCATCACCACCGCAGCGCCATCGTTTAACGATGAGGCGTTACCGGCGGTAACGGTGCCGTCTTTCTTGAACGCGGGGCGCATACCACCCAGCTTTTCAGCGCTGACTTCCCGTGGGTTCTCATCCGTATCAAACACCACTGGGTCGCCCTTGCGCTGTGGAATTTCCACTGGAACGATCTGGCCTTTGAATTTTCCATCGCGGATAGCTTGTGCGGCTTTCTGCTGAGAGGCCGCCGCGAACTCGTCCATCGCTTCGCGGGTGATACTGTATTTTTCCGCCAGATTTTCCGCGGTGATACCCATGTGATAGTTGTTGAACGCATCCCATAAGCCGTCGTGAACCATAGAGTCAATGGCTTTCCAATCACCCATGCGCTGGCCATTACGCGAGTTAGGCAGAAGATGGGGAGAAGCAGACATGTTTTCCTGGCCACCCGCCAGAATAATCTCAGCATCCCCACAGCGAATGGCTTGAGTCGCTAAATGCAGTGCTTTAAGACCCGAACCACACACTTTGTTAATCGTCATGGCAGGTACGGATTCTGGCAAGCCAGCCTTGATAACTGACTGGCGCGCGGGGTTCTGTCCCACACCCGCTGTCAGCACTTGGCCTAGCAACACTTCATCAATTTGCTCTGGGGCAACGCCGGTAGAGGCGAGAATGTCTTTAATAACCAATGCACCTAAATCGCTTGCTGGAATGCCAGCGAGTGATCCACCAAAACTTCCTACGGCGGTGCGGCGAGCGGCGACAATAACCACGTCTTGCATATGATGACTCCTTGGGTAAGTAACGCAACGTTCCGAATGAGGATAGAAGCTTCTGGGAGAGCTGACTATCCATTGTTATTAGCATGTTGTGTCAAACTCACCTAATAGCATAGGGGAAGGTTGTGCGTTGCGGCAATACGCCTTTTTAGGCAAATAAAAACGGGCCGATAAACGGCCCGTTAAATAGGTGCTTACTCAACGGCTTGGCTTACGCTAACTGAACAGGAATCGCGTTGCTGGTGTGGCTAACGTGGTTACCTTCTTGCAGATACACAAGCGCAGGCTGGTGGTTGTCGAGCTCTGCTTCGGCGTAGTGAGCGTAACTACAAATAATGATGCGGTGTCCCGGAGCGGCTAAATGTGCGGCTGCGCCATTGATGGAAATTAGCCGAGAGCCTTCTTCTCCACGAATCGCGTAGGTGGTGAAACGCTCGCCGTTTTCCACGTTATAGATTTGGATCTGCTCATTTTCACGAATACCGGCCATATCCAGCAGTTCACCGTCGATAGCGCAGGAACCTTCGTAGTTGAGTACCGCGTGGGTAACGCGAGCCATATGCAGCTTGGCTTTAAGCATAATCGTGTGCATAGAAACTCCTAAATAGCGAAACTAGCCTACAGGCTAGTGTCAGAGGCAGCGTTTGGGAGCTGCACGCTGATATTGTCAATAAGTCGAGCAGGGCCTAGCTTAGCCGCTGCTAATAACACGGCATTACGTGTCGAACTGCTCACAGGAGCAAGCGTCGTGTCACGTAGCTCAAGGTAATCAGGCGTAAAGCCAGCATCATACAGGGCTGTTTTCCCCTGTTGTAGTACCTGTTCGGTGGGGGTGCCGCGCACTAACGCATCGCGCAGTTCGCACAACGTGCGATACAGCAGGGGGGCTTTTGCGCGTTCAAACTCGTTTAAATAACCATTACGAGAGGAGAGCGCCAGACCGTCATCGGCGCGCACAATCGGTACGCCGATAATCTCGATAGGCATGTGTAGATCATTCACCAGCTTACGAATGACCGCCAGTTGTTGGTAATCCTTTTCGCCGAAGCAGGCCACATCCGGCTGCACCAGGTTTAACAGCATGCTGACGACGGTAGAAACACCATCAAAGTGCCCAGGGCGCGACCCTCCGCACAACCCTTCGCCTACCTCGGGAACATGCACGCGGGTTTGGCTGCCCAAACCGTTGGGATAAAGCGCACTGACAGTGGGAGCAAAGAGGATATCGCAGCCTGCATCTGTCAATTGCGCCTGATCCGCCTCAAACGTGCGTGGGTAGGCGTCCAAGTCTTCACCAGGACCGAACTGCATCGGGTTCACGAACAAGCTTGAAACGACGACGTCCGCGTGCTGACGGGCATTGGTCACAAGTGCCAGATGACCTTGATGCAGATTGCCCATTGTGGGCGCTAAAGCAACGCGTTGGCCACGCTGGCGAATCTCGCTAAGCGTTTTACGTAATTCGTTGATATCTCTTAACGTGCGCATAAAGAAGTCGCTGCCGTTCCAGATGGTGCTTAAAGATAGTGCTTAAAGATGGTGCTTAAAAACAATGTTCAGTTGCAGGGAAGGCACGGGTTTTAACCGCTTCATGGTAGTGTTCAAACGCGCTTTGAATACTGTCAGCCTCGGCCATGAAATTTTTGACAAAGCGCGGTGTACGTCCGTGGGTGACACCGAGTACGTCGTGCATGACTAAAATTTGACCATCGGTATCAGGGCCAGCGCCAATGCCAATCACCGGTACATCCAGGGCCTCAGTAACCGCTTTACCAAGGCTTGCTGGCACACATTCCAGCAGAATTACGGAAGCGCCAGCCTCAACGAGCACTTTAGCATCACTAATAATTTGTTCGGCTTGGGCCGCTTCGCGGCCTTGCACTTTATAACCGCCTAACTGGTAAACAGTTTGCGGGGTTAGCCCTAGGTGGGCGCATACCGGAACGCCGCGCCGGGTCATCTCACGGATACCGTCGGCCATCCATGCTTCGCCTTCAACTTTTACCAGTTCAGCGCCAGCACGCATTAATGCGGCAGAATCTTCTAGCATGCGTTCCGTGGTGGCATTGCTCATGAAAGGCAAGTCCACCATGAGCAGGCTATGGCCTTTACCACGCGCTGCGCAGCGCGTGTGGTAGCAAATATCCTCAATGGTCACAGGGAGCGTACTACTGTGTCCTTGTAACACCATGCCCAGGGAGTCGCCGACTAGCAGAACATCGATTCCTGCAGCGCTGGCAGCATGGGCAAAAGAGGCATCGTAAGCGGTCAGGCAGCTGAACGTTTCGCCGGCGCGCTTGTACGCCTGCAGAGTGCTCAGAGTGACAGTTTTCATGGCGTGCTCTCGTAGTTTCTAAGTGGGCCGATGCAACGTGGGCAGCCGACCATTATAAACGTTGCGTCCTTGCAAGCGTGAAGTAGTGTAACTGGTAATTGTTACCTAAATAGAGGCTTGGTGTCGAGATTTGTGTCAGACGGTAGCAGTCGAGGTGGCATCTGGAATGCTCAACCGTTGTATGTCGCTTTGCTCAAGGTGCTTCAGCCAGTCTTTAAGCGGCTGTTGGTAAAGAAGTATTGGCTCAGGTTGAGCGGCCAACACCAATTCTTCAAGAGGCGCTAATACAAAAGCGCGTTTATGCATATGGGGGTGAGGAACCGCTAACCTGGGGTGCGTGATCGTGTCTTGATCATAAAGCAGCATATCTAAATCCAGCGTGCGCGGCCCCCAGTGACGCAATCGTCGACGGCGGTGGCGCTGTTCTAGCGCTTGAAGCTGATCCAGCAGTGCAAGCGGTGACAGCTTAGTTTTAAGGGCAGCCACGGCATTAATAAAGTCAGGCTGATCTTGTGGTCCCACTGGGCGTGTTGCATGTAGAGACGAGTGAGCAACAAGCTGGCAAAGAGGCAATTCGCCAAGCTCTCGTAAGGCCTGAAGAACGTGCTCGAGCGGGTTATCCAGATTGCTACCTAAGCCAATATAAGCAAGTGACATTACGCTCTCACTGCTCGGTTTTACGAGGTTTACGGCGCTTTTTACGGCGACGATCACCCTGGCTTGCCGGATCGCCTCCCACTTTTTGCAGGAGCCGGAGCTGTTCGTGTTCATCGCCTTGCTGGAATGCGTTCCACCAATCGCCTAAGCCGCGCGGTATTTCGCCCGCTTGCTCACGTAACAGCAGTAGATCGTAGGCTGCCCGAAAGCGTGGGTGTTCGCGAGTTTGAAATGCCCGCTTGCCTCGGCGTAGTGGAAGACGTGCCTGTAGCTCCCAAATATCGCGCATTGGCATGCCGAAGCGCTTGGGAATCGAAATATGCTGCAACTGACGTGATGCCACCTGTTGCGCAGCAGTCTGTAACGCTGGAATGGCGGGCATGCCTTCTCGTTCAAGCTCTGCTTGTCGATGTGCTACCGGTGCCCACAAAAAGGCAGCTAACAGGAAGGCCGGCGTGACTGGCCGACCTTCTGCAATGCGCTTGTCGGTGTTGGCGAGCGCTTGCTCAATCAGCTCTTCGGCCCAGGCGGCATCCGCCATGGCTTCTTCCGATTCGGGGAACAACATACCAAACAAGTTGTAGTGACTGAGTAGGCGGAAAGTAATTAAACCGTGCCCCGACATGAATAGTTTGAGCACTTCATCAAACAAACGGGCGGGAGGGATTTGTAGTAACAGCGGCGCCAAGTCGTACATTGGCTCTTCGGTGGTAGACTCGATGGTGAAATCAAGCTTGGCTGCAAAGCGTACTGCGCGCAGCATACGTACCGGGTCTTCTCTGTAACGGGTAATCGGGTCGCCAATGAGTCTCAGCGTACGCGACTCAATATCACGCGCGCCGTTAGCAAAGTCATGAATCGTGAAGTCAGCGATATTGTAGTAAAGCGCATTCACAGTGAAGTCGCGACGTAGGGCGTCTTCTTCGATGTTGCCCCACACATTGTCTCGCAATAGCAGGCCGTCATCAGACTGTTGGGCGATATGATCACCGTGCTCGTCCTGGGGCTTGCCACGGAAAGTAGTGACTTCAATGACTTCGCGGCCAAAGCGCACATGCACAATGCGGAAGCGCCGACCAATTAGCCGCGAATTGCGGAACAGATCCCGCACCTGTTCTGGCGTCGCATTCGTCGCAACGTCGAAATCTTTCGGCATTTTTCCCAGCAATGCATCGCGAATGCAGCCGCCGACCAGGTAGGCATCAAATCCGGCGCCATTGAGACGATAGAGGACTTTTAGCGCGGCCTCGCTGATTTGCTGACGAGAAACTGGGTGCTCGGAGCGCGGAATAATACGTGGAGTGAGCGCTTCAACGGCGCTCTCTGGGAAATCGAGCAGGGATTTCAAGTGCTCTCCCGGGCTATGTGATAAACGGGTAAATCCTTTAAACATGCGGCGGTATCGACTCGCAGGGTATCGAAGACAATATCGAAAACAGTATCGAAAACGTAGCGAGAAAATAACTGCATGATGGCGGTAAGCTGCTGAGTGTAGCCGACCCCTTGATGCTTGCAAAGCACTCGAACAAGGTTTGTAGAAGACGACTACCTTGAACGCGGAAAGGGGAGGCTATAAAAGCCTCCCCTATAAAGCAGACAATCAGCGTCCATGCTGCTGTTTTTATTCATGATGGCACATCGCTCTGAATACGCACCGCAGTCGGTAGGCGTAAGAACCAGTCTGATTCCGACCGCCTCGTATTCAAAACAATAATCCAACCGCGAACTTTTATCTCCCGGCGAATTGTTATTAGCTCCGGGGTGTACACACATGCTGCTGTTATTTTTGTTAGGAAGCAGATTCTTTGTGTACGTCGCGTCCTTTTTTGGGCACTTGCTGACTGTTGTTATTGTTCGCTGCACTTATTCTGCTCAGCGCTAGCAAGTAGTGAGACTCAAGCCTGTTGTTCTTGTTAGTACTATGATCTCTGCCTGGCCCTGTTGTTTTTATTTTGGCTCAGGTTGGGCGGCGTCATATTGTTTTTATTGGCGACGTCCGCGCTGCCCATTTTGTTTTTCTTACCCAGTAATACTGCACTTGCTGTGCCACCTATAATTTATTCTTTAAATTTCATTGTCTTGTAATTTATCTGCTGTGCCAAGGAACTAATCTCGGTGCATAGTGTTACCCGTTTTTAACCAATTTTGAGTCTTCGTTGTGTGGGAAGGTAACAGTGTCTGATGGAAATATTTTGACTATTTCTTATGCAAATCAATCTATTGGACGTTAGTCGTAGAGAGCGTGTGGCGAGCGGCTTATTTACGTTGTGCCACCACCTAAGTGGGGCGGCGAGCGGTTTTTTTACGGGGAATACCTAGGCGTTGGCGTCGCTCCCATAAATTTTTACGACTGATCCCCAGCTTTTGGGCTAACTCGGTTTCACTCATTTGATCCTGATGCTCTAATACAAAGTGCTGAAAATAGTCTTCGAGAGAGAGGTCGTCGTCATCTCCAGTTGGCGCTGACGCTTCATTCGCTAATACGGCGGTGCCACTACCTGCGGAAGAGTGAGGTCGGCTGGTAACAGGGGCAAGGCCAAGGTCATCTGGGTGAATTAAATGCCCTTCGGCGAGAATAACGCCTCTCTCAAGTGCATTCTCAAGCTCCCGTACGTTACCTGGCCAGGGATAGTCGCGTAGATCCTGCCGGGAAGCTCGTGACAAACGGAGCCCTTGACGGTCATGGCGTTTACACGCCTTATCTAACAGGATGTCGGCTATTTTCAATACGTCTTCTTCACGGTCACGTAGCGGTGGCAGTTCAATCTGCATAACGTTGAGGCGATAGTAGAGGTCTAGTCGAAATTCTCCGGTTTTTGACAGAGCGCGTAGGTCCCTGTGGGTGGCGGCGATCAGGCGCACATCTACATGGCGTGTTTCGACGGAGCCAATTTTGCGGATCTCACCTTCTTGAAGCACTCGCAGCAGTCGTGCCTGGGCATCCAACGGTAATTCGCCAATTTCATCTAGAAATAGGGTGCCACCGTCGGCGGCTTCGACTAGCCCGGTCCGGGCAGCGCTAGCGCCGGTAAATGCCCCTTTTTCATGTCCAAACAGTTCTGACTCAATCAGCGTCTCAGGTATTGCCGCACAGTTCACGCAAATCAGTGATGCTTTAGCTCGCTTGCTTTGCTGATGAATGGCACGGGCGACAAGCTCCTTACCTGTGCCGGATTCTCCTTGAATCAGCACGGTAACGTCTGCCGGGGCTGTTTTACGAATGCGGGTATAAACCTGCTGCATAGCAGTGCAGTCGCCGATCATGGTTTGGCGTCCACCACCTTTATCGGTGATATCTGGAGGCGTGCCTTGCAGCATCGACTGCTTGTGTAGGATACGTTCGACGGTTTCTAAAAGCTCGGTATGATCAAATGGCTTAGCGACATAGTCCACAGCCCCTTGCTTAAGCGCGTCGACTGCCGAGCGCATGCTGGCATAGCTGGTCATAATCAGCACTGGCGCGGGGGCGGCGGCCTCAATCAGGGCGGTGCCTGGATCACCAGGCAATCGCAGGTCGCTAATCACTAGATCAAACTCGCTAGGAGCCAGCGCACGTGCTTCTTCTGCGCTGGCAGCTTCGCTGACGATATAGCTGTGACGTTCGAGTAAACGCTTTAAAGCGCTGCGAATAATCGCTTCATCTTCAACAATCAGTATCCTGGGCATGAGGTAGGTGATCATCCTGTTGGTAAAGCGGTAGCCAAAGCGTAATGGCAGTGCCGCGAGGCTTTCCTGGAGGCGGTGACGCAACCTCTATTTTGCCTTGGTGCTCATTGATAATTTGGTAGGCCAACGAGAGCCCCAGCCCAGTTCCCTGGCCTGCAGGCTTGGTCGTGGTGAACGGCTCGAAAAGACGATGTTTCACGCTTGGGTCAATGCCATGACCATCATCGGTTACTCGCCACCAAGCATGGTTGGCCTGTTTGCCTGCTTCAATATGAACCGCGCCTTGAGTATCGCAGGCATCTTTGGCATTACTCAGTAAGTTGACCATGACCTGTGTTAATCGCTGAGGATCGCCACGCACCACAATGTCATTTGGACAATCGTTGGTAAAGCTCACATCCTCTCCTGAGCGCCCTAAATGGATCAAGTGCAGCGCGTCTTCGCTAATGGTGGAAAGCGAGGCGGGGGACGCCGGCAGTGGCAACGTCTGTCGGCCGCCGTGGGCAAAACCGACTAGCGAGTTAACAATTTTGGTGACTCGTTGAGTGAGCTGTTGAATTTGGTCAGCCGTTTCCAGTAGCGCTGGGTCATCGGTATCGTAGCGCAGGTTTTGGGCCAGTGATGAAATGCCCGTAATTGGGTTGCCAATTTCATGCGCGACACCCGCCGCAAGTTGCCCAATGGATGCTAAACGAGCTGCGTGTACAAGCTCTTCTTCTAACCACTTCATTTCAGTGTGGTCTTCTACCAGAATCACGCTGCCGCCACGGCTGTCGTGTCCGCTCAGCACGGCTTTATGAAGGGTTAGGAAGTAATCTTTACCATGTAGCGATACCGCTTGTTTATACAGCGGTGTTTGACTGGCATTGAGTACGCTACCCAGCAAATTGGGCCAGGGAGGGGGCAGGCTGTCTCGGCGTGAGCCAATCACGCTATCGCCGCTAATCCCAGAGAGCACTGAAAGTGCCTGATTCCACATTAGCAGTTCATCATCGTCGCCCAGCACGCACAAGCCTATGGGCAAGTAAGCCAGGGTTTGCCGGTGATGGCGGCGCAGACCATCTAGCTCTCGAGCCAGCCCAGTGAGCCGAGAGCGGTAAGCTTCAAGGCGGCTTTCCACAAAATGAATATCGTCAGTAACCGGTGCATCGTCGTGGCGATAGGGCAAATAGCGATCAACAATGTCCCGTGCGACAGAAGGCCCCATTAAACCGGATAAATTAGCCTGGATCCGGTCGCGCAGGCGGCGAAGTGCATAAGGGCGGCGCTCCTGTGGGGTCAGGTTTAGCGCCGTCAGAGCCCGGTCAACTTCACGGCTGGCAGCTTCATCACCCAACGCTTGGGCAAGGTAAGTGGGAAAGTCTCCCGCCGTGGCTGCTTCCAGTGGTAAGCGTTTTGAGCGAATAACGGCATCTACGGAACACGCTTCAGCCGCGGAGCGTTCACCTTCTGAAATACGCGTAAATAATGACACAATGATCAGTAGTAAAATATTAGCGGCTAAAGAGACCAGCGTAACGTTATACCAAATGGGCGCATTTGCAGACATCAGCGGTGTAAAGGGTAGCGATAACATGGGCATATCAAACAGGAGCGGTAGCCATAGGCCCCACAGCCAAATAATAATGCCGCTCATTAGCCCGGCCACCATGCCCTTGCGGTTTGCGCCTGGCCAGTACAGCAATGCCAGCATGCCGGGCAGGCACTGTGCCATGCCTACAAACGCAGCGAGCCCCAGGTTTGTCAGCGAATGGTAACGGCCGACGCTTTCAGCAAATAGCCATCCGCCCGCGATGACAGCGACAACTAGGCCGCGGCGAAGCCATAGTAGCCAGCCATATAAATCGCTACGCGCTTCAGGTGGGCGAGCCACCAGCACCACGTGATTCAGCACCATGCCTGATAGGGCTAGCGCAATCATCATCATGGTGCCACTGGCGGCAGCAAGACCGCCGATAAAAGCTAACGCTCCCACCCACCAGTGCTCTGTCATCAAGAAAGCAGCGTAGGCTGCGACCGGAATTGTCTCGTTTGTTGATTGTGCAGCCCACCAAATCAGAGGTATGGGAAGCGCCATCAGTAGCAGAAACAATGGTAACGTCCAGCTAGCTTGGAGCAGGGTGTGGCGAGAAAGGCTTTCTGCAAATGTGATTTGAAATAGGTGCGGCATCATAAAAGCGGCCGCAAAAAACAACAGTAGTAGGGTGCGCCATTGGGGCGCTTCAAGTTGTGGGGTTGCGGCTTGTGCAGCGGCTCCAGGCCCCTCTAGCCACTGCTGTAAACTGTGTGGCCCGTCAAATACCCACCATAGAGCAATGGCACCTAACCCCAGCAACGCCAATAATTTGATGATCGATTCAAAAGCAATCACGCTGAGCAGCGTGTCGTGACGATGTCGGTGGCTGTGGCGCGCGCCAAACCACACTGCAAAGCTTGCGATAATACCGCAGAAAAGCAGCGTTATCGCCGCACTGTAGCGGCTTCCGGTGAGCAGATAGATAGCATCGCTTAAGGTTTGTACTTGAATGCCCAGCAGCGGCATGACGGCCAACAAGCTAATCAAGGTGACTAGCGTGCCTGCCCAGCGGGAACGGTAGCGAAACGCAAACAGATCAGCGAGAGAAGAGAGTTGGTAAGTCCGGGTAATGCGCTGTATGGGCACGAGCAGGACAGGTGCGAGCAAAAAAGCCCCGGCTGCGCCTAGGTAGTATGCTAGATAGCCAAACCCAGCTTTCGCCGCAAGCTCAATACTGCCATAAACTGCCCAGGCGCTGGCGTACACGCCCAATGCTAGGGTGTAAACAATGGGATGACGCGTAATGCGCGCGGGCACCCAGCCGCGCTCGACGGCCATGCCGCAGGCAAATAGCAAGGCTAGATACCCTAAGCCAAGTAATACTACCCCTAAAAGCTCAACGCTCATCTAACTTCCTTTTTTGCTCAAGCCACAGCGTTAGCGCGATCAGACCACCCCAAATAGCAAACGGCCGATACCAGGCAACGCTTGGATCTCCCCAACCATTCATCAATAGCGGCGAAAGCAAATATCCGCCAAATACTAAGAACAGCAGTATGCGATAAACGTACATGTTAAAACTCTGGTTGATAGGGGCGGTGAACGGTGGCAACAAGCTGTTCAACAGACCAGTGTGCCACTGCCCAGCGTAGCTGCACTTCTGGTGGCTCTTGAGCCAATATATCAGGCGGCGCTTGGTCGAGTAGTTGCAGTGCTTGAAACAGCTGACGGCGAATGCCATCGGCGTCTTCGGCTAGTGCTGGGGCCAGGTTTTGCTTGGAAAGCTTTTGACCATCTTGAGTAACCACAAGGGGTAAATGTAGATAGCGGGGGGTTGGTAAACCAAGCGCTACCTGTAGCTGGCCTTGCCAAGGCGTGTTATCCAGCAGGTCATAACCGCGCACAATATCGGTAATGCCTTGATCAGCATCATCCACTACAACGGCGAGCTGGTACGCCCAAAGTTGGTCTTTGCGTTTAAGCACAACATCACCCAAAACGTCAGGGTCGAACTGTTGGAAGCCAAACAGCCGATCCTGCCAAGTGATAGGTCGCTTTGCCAAGTCGCTGCGCAGCCGCCAGGCAACTGGCTTTGTGGCATCACAAACGCTGTTGCGGCACCAGCCAGGATAAACTGAGAATGCCTTCCACTGTTTTCTCGAACAGCTGCATGGGTAAGCTAAACCTTGAGCAGCGAGTTGATCAAGCGCCTGTTGATAAGCCTCATGATGGTGACGTTGCCAGCGAATTTTCTCATCCCAGTGAAGCCCAAAGGCGTCGAGCTGCCGAAGAATGGTATCGCCCGCGCCAGTCGGGCAGCGTGGTGGGTCAATATCTTCGACACGAACCAGCCACTGGCCTCCAGCGGCGCGGGCATCTAGATAGCTGCCTAGAGCGGCCACTAGCGAGCCAAGATGAAGCGGCCCTGACGGTGTGGGAGCGAAGCGCCCCCGGTAGTGCGTGGTAGGGGTCATAACAGCCTGAATCGGTAGTTCATATAACGCCAGTGGTTAACAACAAGATCGTTGATGAGTGCGAATATAATTACGAAGTTAAATATAAATGTAAGTACAAAATTAAGTATAAGATGACAAACAAAAACGGGCACCTCAAGGGTGCCCGCTGGGCGCTTTAGCTGGTAGCGAACTAGCAACTCGTAGCGTATTGATGCCGATGGTTAGCCACCGAGCTGTTTCTCTTTAAGCTCTGCCAGCGTTTTGCAGTCAACGCACAGCGTTGCTGTTGGGCGAGCTTCAAGACGACGAATGCCGATTTCAACGCCACAGGCTTCACAAAAGCCGTAATCATCTTCATCGATTTTTTCGATGGTTTCGTTGATCTTTTTCAGCAATTTTCGTTCGCGATCGCGAGTACGCAGCTCTAAGCTGAAGCCCTCTTCTTGAGTAGCGCGGTCAGCGGGGTCGGCATAGTTATTAGCATCTTCTTGCAGGTGGCGTACGGTACGGTCCACCTCTTCCATGAGATCTTGTTTCCAGTTTAGAAGGAGCTGGCGGAAGTGCGCGAGCTGCTTCTCGTTCATATACTCTTCACCCGGTGCTGGCTCATACGGGGTGAAGGACTTGGACGCTTCCGGTTTCTTTTCCGCTACTGGCATGGGAGTGCCCCTTACGTATGTGACTGCTGATCGACCATGAGCGTGTGTCACGATCTCACGCCAAAGGGATGCTTGTTTAGCTGATAATTGAGCGCTATGCAAGCATAATAATGCATTTTCGACCATGGTCTTGTTTCTTCTACGACCTGCGTCATGATTTCTCTACCATTTAAAAAAGGTACCGCTATGGCCTGGAATTCTCGTGTGAATCACGTTGCGCCTTTTCGCGTGATGCATCTATTGGAAATGGCCCAGGCTCGAGAGGCCGAAGGCCACGATGTGATTCACTTAGAGGTCGGCGAGCCCGATTTTGCGACGCCTGCACCGATTGTTGCGGCGGGCCAGCAGGCATTGGCGACAGGAAAAACGCGTTATACACCGGCGGCAGGCTTGGCGGCGCTGCGGGAAGCAATTGCAGGCCATTACGCCGAGCATTTTAATGCCACTATTGATCCCAGGCGTATTTTGGTAACTCCAGGAGCTTCTGGGGCGCTGCTGCTGGCAAGCCAATTACTGGTCGAAGCTGGCGACCGCGTGTTGATGGCCGACCCTAACTATCCGTGCAATCGTCACTTTATGGCCTTAGCTGGCGCTGACATAGATGCCATTCCTGTGGGTCGCCAAAGTGGTTGGCAACTAACGGCGCCGTTGATTGAGCAGCATTGGCAAACTAAAACGTGCTTAGCCATGCTGGCCTCCCCATCTAACCCTACAGGACACACGTTGAGCGCTGAGGCTTTAACCGCAGTATTCAACACGGTGTCAGCGAAAGGCGGCGAGGTGATTGTCGATGAGATTTACCAAGGCCTAAATTATGACGATGCGCCGCTATCGGCAACCTCGCTTTCCGACCAAGCCTTTGTCGTTAACAGCTTCTCTAAGTATTTCGGTATGACGGGCTGGCGCTTGGGGTGGTTGGTAGCACCGGAGCATGCTGTCGAGCCACTTACCAGGCTGGCGCAAAACGTTTTCCTTGCCGCACCGACGCCTTCTCAGCATGCAGCATTGGCCGCTTTTACCCCAGAGTGCCGAGACATTCTTGAAGCGCGCAGGGCAACGCTCAAGCAGCGACGTGACGTATTGTTGAATGGGTTGGCGCAGCTAGGGCTTGCACCAGATCTGCCGCCTCAAGGGGCATTTTATCTGTGGTTAGATATTGCTCAGTATAGCCGTGATAGCCAGGCGTTCTGTGAGCAACTATTGGTAGAGGAGAACGTGGCAATCACTCCAGGCATTGATTTTGCCGTGGAGGGCGGTGAGCATCATGTGCGTATCGCTTTTACTAACAGCGTTGAGCGATTGCAAGAGGCCGTAGAGCGACTAGGTCGTTTCGTGAGCCGCCTATGACGACGAATTCTGCATTGGTCTCAGGGGTATTGTTGCGTCGCTACAAGCGTTTTTTGGCCGATGTGCAGTTGGACAGTGGCGAGGAGGTCGTGGCTCACTGCCCCAATACAGGCTCGATGAAGGCGGTGAATGTGCCCGGCTGCCGAGTGTGGTTATCGCGAAGTGATAATCCTAAGCGTAAGCTGGCCTGGACCTGGGAGTGGATTGCGTTACCGCAGCCAGATGGTTCTCAGGCATTGGCTTCTGTGCATACTGGCCGAGCCAACCGTATCGTGGAAGCGGCTATTTTGGCCGGTGATATTGCGCCACTGGCAGGCTATCAAACGCTCAAACGAGAAGTGAAAATCGGTGACGCAAGGCTCGATTTTTGGTTGAGTGATCCTGATAAGGGTGGGGTCTATGTTGAAGTTAAACAGGTCACTCTTAAAGAAGCCGATGGCCACGGTTACTTTCCTGACTCAGTCAGCGTGAGGGGGACCAAGCATTTGCATGCATTAACCGCGCTTGCCGAGCAGGGGGAAAGGGCCGTTCTGCTATTTTGTGTGGCTCATGAAGGGATTCACGATGTAGCCCCGGCGGCCCATATCGACACAGTCTACGCCGCGGCGTTAGCAAATGCGGTTAACGCTGGCGTTGAAGTGCTGGCTTACGGTATTACGCTTGATTGGAAGGCGGGAGCGCCGGCAGCGGTACGTTTATCACGGCCACTACCGATAAGACGTTAACGCTCGATATAAAAACGCTGAATAAAGCTGACGCGCTCAGGGCTAGCATTGCGGTCGTAGCGAACGTCTAAGTTGAAACGCATGGGCTCATCGTGACGCAGGGCAAAGGTGGCCAGGTGATAAGTAGCATCACCATCGTGGACCGTGCGAAAGCTTAGCGACTCTTGAACGTCGGTGAGGCCTGTTACATGGCCCTGAACGCTGGCGTTAACGGCGCGAGTGCTGCCGTCCTCCTGACGTTTGCGTACGCTTATATTGACCAATCCGTGCCCCGCGCTGCGCTGAATGCCATGCGCTTGGGCAACTTCTGGAGTGAGAAAGCTGGTGGCTACGGCACTGTAATGGATCTCGTAGTCACCTATCCGTGTTAGCTGCTCAGCTGCCGCGTGAGCGGCGAGGAGCAGCGAGCAAAGCATTGTGGCAAGCAGGGCCGTTCTACGTAACACTCGATAAACCATGGCAGGTCTCCTCTTACGGGTCGAGATGGCTAGTCAACTAGAATAAATTAACGTCGACGTACTCTAAAAATGGCAATTTCACCGAACAGATTAGGCCACCATTTTGATGACCAGTGCCCTTTGTGATCACCAACCCCCACCGCGCGGTCAACAATTACCAGTCCCTTTTCACGACACAGGTGTTCGAAATCGTTAAAGGTAGAGAGGTGGATGTTGGGTGTGTCATACCAAGCATGGGGCAGTGATTTGGATACCGGCATATAGCCGCGAAGGCCGAGATGAATTCGGTGTCGCCAATAAGCGAAGTTAGGAAAAGTGATAATACCTTCCTCGGCGACGCGTAGCATTTCATCAAGCATTTTATCCGGGCGGCGCAGCGCCTGTAGCGCTTGTGTCATGATGACTTGATCATAGCTGTTGTCGCAGAAACTACCCAAACCATCATCTAGGTTATGTTCAATAACGTTCACACCCCGAGAGACGCATTGGGTAATACCGTCGGGGTCGATCTCTAAGCCGTAGCCGGTAACATTTTTTTCCTGTGCTAAGCGCTGAAGCAGAACGCCGTCACCGCAGGCTAAATCCAGCACGTGAGCTCCCTGGGGCACCCAGTCGTAAATCAGTTCAAGATCCGCGCGCATTACAGGGTCTCCTCCCTAGCCGTTTCGTCGATAGCCATTTCGTCGATATTCAGCTCGCGGGCGATGCGGGTCATAAATGCGTTGAAAAGGGCGTGGTAGCGCGGTTCGGGTAGCAAGAAAGCATCGTGCCCGTGGGGGGAGTCGATATTGGCATAGCTAACCGCCTTCCCAGCGCGGGTGAGCGCGTCAACGAGCTCTCGCGAGCGAGCAGGCGGGAAGCGCCAGTCGGTGGTAAAGCTGACTACCAAAAAAGGGCACTGCGCCGGCGCTAGCGCGCTGGCTAGGTCACTTGATTGGGCGGCGGAGGGGTCGAAGTAGTCAAGCGCCTTGGTCATTAACAGATAGGTGTTGGCGTCAAAGGCGGTAGAAAACATATCGCCCTGATAGCGCAGGTAAGACTCAACCTGGAACTCGACATCAAATCCAAAGTTCAAATCGGTACTACGTAAGTCGCGGCCAAATTTACTGCCCATCGCATCTTCGGACAAATAGGTAATGTGGCCCACCATGCGTGCCAGTTTCAAACCGCGTTTGGGAACCGTGTCGTGTTCTGCATACCAGCCGCCGAAAAACTCAGGATCAGAGCGGATCGCCTGACGAGCCACCTCGTTAAAGGCAATGTTCTGTGCGGAAAGCCGAGGTGTCGCGGCAATCACCACGGCATTGGCGACGCGTTCAGGATAGGTCATTGTCCACTGAAGCACCTGCATGCCTCCCAGGCTGCCGCCCACTGCGGCGGCCCAGCGCTCAATACCTAACTGGTCGGCTAGTCGTGCTTGGCTGACAACCCAGTCACTGACGGTGACCATGGGGAAATCTGGCCCCCATTGGCGGCCTGTTTCAGGGTTGTGGCTAACGGGCCCTGTGCTGCCGTGGCAGCCACCCAGATTGTTTAGCGACACCACAAAAAAGCGGTTGGTATCGATAGATTTGCCGGGGCCAATATGGGCATCCCACCAGCCAGGTTTGCGGTCTTCGCTACCATGATAGCCCGCTGCATGGTGGTGCCCTGATAACGCATGGCAGATCAGCACAGCATTATTGCGCGCAGCGTTAAGCGTGCCGTAGGTTTCGTAGATAAGCTCGTACTCAGGCAGCACCTTGCCACAGGCAAGCGGTAGCGGCGTATCAAATTTCGCGATATGGGGTGTGACGAGACCGACGGAGTCCGCCGGCCGGTCAACGAAAGCAAGAGTGTCTGAATCAGGCATCGAAAGCGCTAGTCCTGCAAAAAATAAATCCTGCTAAAAAGAGGCCCTGGAGAATGTTGCGCTTACAGCCCAACCAATGCACCAGAGATACCCGCAGCGCGGATCAAAGCCCCCACGACTAAGCCATCCACCAAATTGATCGCAATAAACACCACTATGGGCGATAAATCGATCATGCCCAATGGAGGAACGACTTTGCGAACAGGGGCCATAATGGGCTCGACTAACTGCATCACCAGCAAAGCGCCTGGGTGGCTAGCATTCGGGGCTACCCAGCTCAAAATAATCATCACAATCATGGCAAAGAAGTAAATCTTTAATATGGCGTTAGCCAGAGCAGCAATGCCTGCAATCAACAGCCCTGGAATGGGTGGCATGCCAACGCCTACCACCATGAAAATTGCCACCATACTAATCACTTTCAGCACAAAACCAGCGGCCAACGTGGCAAGATCAAAGCGCCCGGCGACAGGGCCTAAGAAGCCCTGAAATAACCCCACAACAGGCTGGGTGATTTTAACCACTGATTGGCTAAGCGGATTGTAATAATCTGCCCGCGATGCTTGCAGCAAAAAGCGCAGCATCAGTAAGAATAAATAAATATTGATTAACGTGTTAACTAGCATTAATCCGGCACTGCCCACTTGACTGCCCATTGCTGCCTCTCCGTTGCAAAGTTATGTATTTAGTTGGCGCTAAGTTCCTTGGACATTGCTTCTGCACGCTGGGCGCAGGCCTGCATGGCGTCGGCGATGGTAGCGCGTAGTTGGGCATCTTCCATGTGCTGAATAGCCCGTTCTGTTGTGCCGCCCGGCGACATAACATTTTGTTTAAGCGTGGCTGGATCTTTGTCACTGCGCTGGGCCATTGTAGCGGCGCCTAACGCCGTTTGAATGGCCAAGCGGCGGGCCGTTGCGGCAGGCAAGCCAAGTTTTACAGCGGCTTCTTCCATCGCCTCAAACATTAAAAAGAAATAAGCCGGCGCACTGCCTGATACCGCCGTAACCGCATCTAGAAGGATCTCTTCTTCAACCCACTCCACAATACCAACCGCTTCCATGAGTTGTGTCGCTAGCGTGCGTTGCTCATCGCTAACTGCGTTGTTGGCATATAAACCGCTAGCACCAATACCGACTAATGAAGGCGTGTTAGGCATGCAACGAACCAACGCGTTATTACTGCCTAGCCATTGATCAATGGTGGCAGCATCCAGACCCGCTGCAATAGATATAATCAGCGGTGACTGCTGTTGCACGCTATCCCGCATTGCTTCACATACGCTGCGCATAATCTGTGGCTTTACCGCGAGCACGACCACATTGGCGTCTGCAACGGCTGCGTTATTATCGGTATTGGTGTTAATGCCTAACCGGGCTTTTTGAGATGCTAACTCATTTTCATTTGGGGCAGTGGCTGTGATGTCGCTAGGAGACACACCACTATCGATGAGGCCGCCGATAATGGCGCTGGCCATATTGCCTGCGCCAATGAAGGTAATCTTACTCGCCATGTGGGTATCCTTTTTTATAAATAAGCTGCATCAGGCAGCATGTGGTGTCGGTCGTTTTAATGCTATTCATTAAGAAGCACTATTAAGAAGCACTATTGAGCAAGTTATTGAGTGGTACGCGCGCCAAAAATCGCTGTCCCTAAACGTACCAGCGTTGCGCCTTCTAAAACAGCGGCTTCTAAATCGTCGCTCATCCCCATCGATAACGTATCCAGAGGGGCATCAGGCAGCGCTACCTGAAGGTCTGTCAGAAGTTGACGCAATGCTGCAAGTGGCGCCCGCTGTTCTGCAAGGCTGTCAGACGGAGCAGGAATTGCCATGAGGCCGCGTAGATTTAAACGTGGCAAGGCAGCTACTTCTTTTGCAAGTGCCATGACCTCATCAGGCATCACACCCGACTTAGAGGCTTCGCGGCTGATATTAACTTGCAAACAAATGTTGAGCGGCGGTAAATGCTCTGGGCGCTGTTCGCTGAGTCGCTTGGCTATTTTTAAGCGGTCCACGCTATGCATCCAGGCGAAATTTTCTGCTACTGCGCGTGTTTTGTTGGACTGTAGTGGGCCAATAAAATGCCACACGATACTCTCTAAATCAGCCAGTTCTGCTTGTTTTTCAAGTGCTTCTTGCAAATAATTTTCGCCGAATTCACGCTGCCCATGCTGCCAGGCTTGGCGAATCATGGAGGCAGGCTTTGTTTTACTAACGGCTAGCAGCATTGCGCTATCGAGTGGACGTTCAGCCATTTTTAATGCGTTAGTCAGGCGTTCGTGGGCCTGGGCGAGTGACTCGGGAAGCGCGATGTCTGTCATACTCAAGCACCTTACCGCTGCTGGGAAAAGAGAGATGGATATTACCGAACTGCTGGCATTCTCGGCAAAGCAGAATGCATCTGATCTGCACCTTTCTGCTGGGCTTCCCCCTATGATACGTGTTGATGGCGATATTCGTCGGCTTAATGTGCCGGCGATGGACAATAGTGAAGTTCGCCGCCTGATGTTTGACATTATGAATGAGCAGCAGCGCCAAGACTATGAAGCAAATTTAGAAGCTGATTTTTCGTTTGAAGTGTCCGGGGTGGCTCGTTTTCGTGTTAATGCGTTTCATCAAGCTCGAGGCGCGGGCGCGGTATTTCGTACGATTCCTAACGACGTGCTTACAATGCGTGATTTGGGGATGGGTGATGTGTTCGAGCGATTGGCAATGCTGCCGAGGGGATTAGTGTTGGTCACCGGGCCGACAGGTTCAGGAAAAAGCACCACGTTGGCAGCAATGATTGATTATATTAATGATCATCGTTTTGAGCATATTTTAACAATCGAAGACCCTGTTGAGTTTGTGCACACCAGCAAGCGCTGTTTAATCAATCAGCGTGAAGTTCACCGGGATACGCTCAGTTTTAATGCGGCATTGCGTAGCGCATTGCGAGAAGACCCTGATGTTATTTTGGTCGGTGAGCTAAGGGATTTAGAAACCATTCGGCTGGCGCTCACAGCCGCTGAAACCGGACACTTAGTGTTTGGCACGCTGCATACCACGTCTGCGGCGAAAACGATTGACCGTATTATCGATGTGTTTCCTGGGGAAGAAAAATCGATGGTGCGATCAATGCTTTCAGAGTCGCTTCAGGCGGTGGTCTCTCAAACATTGTTAAAGCGTCAGGGAAGTGGCCGTGTTGCTGCCCATGAAGTATTGATCGCCACTGCTGCAGTACGAAATTTAATACGCGAAGACAAGGTTGCTCAAATTTACTCAGCTATTCAGACCGGGGGCAATCTTGGGATGCAAACGTTAAATGCATCGCTTGCCAAGCTTGTTAAAGAGGGAGTGGTTAGTATGGAAGATGCGCAGTCACAAGCTAAAGGCACACTCTCGTTAAACGATGAATAACAAGCGTGTGCGGCGGGTGTTGACGTAAGTTAATGAGCGTAAATGCCACCTAGTACTCGCGGGCCGCTGGCGCCGGTGACCGAAGGTAAATTGCCGGGTAGATTATGCAAGCGTTGATGAGCAAGCCAAGCAAAGGCACCTGCTTCAATCCAATCCTCAGGCCAGCCTAAGTCAGCGGGCGATTTAAATGCCGCATTGGGTAGGTGCGTTGCTAGTCTTGCCATTAAATAAGCGTTATGAGCTCCGCCACCGCAGGCAATTAATGTCATTCGGTTACTGGCGATGGGCAAGTGCTGAATTCCCTGGGCAACGCTGATGGCCGTCAGCTCTGCTAACGTTGCTTGGACATCCTCGGCTGATTCATTGCCCGTTAGCTTGTTTTCTAGCCACGCCAAGTGAAATAGCTCACGACCGGTACTGCGCGGCGGCGGCTGATGAAAAAATGGCTCATTAAGCAAACGTGCTAGTAGGGCTTGATCAATCTGTCCACCAGTGGCCCACACACCATTTTGGTCAAAGCGTCCGTTATGGTGCTTTGAAAACCAAGCATCTAACAGCACATTGGCTGGCCCTGTATCAAAGCCAAGCGCAGGAATGCTTGTATCGCTGGGTAACCACGTTAGATTCGCAAAGCCTCCAAGGTTTAAAACAAGTTGCTCGCTTTGTTGGCGACCAAAAAGAGCTTGGTGAAATGCTGGCGCTAACGGCGCTGCTTGACCGCCTGCGGCTAAGTCCCGTCGGCGAAAATCAGCCACCACCGTACAGCCGGTTAGCTCGGCCAGCAGGCTGGGGTTGTCAAGCTGCAGTGTATAGGCTGGGCCGCCATGGTGGCCGCTGGGGGCATGCTCAATGGTTTGCCCATGGCTACCAATAGCATGAATTTGTGCTGGTGATATCTGTTGCTGAGCCAATAATGCGTTCACGGCGTTTGCTTGTAGCTGGCAAAATGCGCTTTCGGCTTCTGCCAGCGCTGCAAAGCTTACTTGCTTGGCGTGGCACAGGCTCAGCAGTAGATTATGAAGCGACTGAGGCATTGGCAATGCATAGGTGGCGATGAGCTTAGGTGGCGAGTGCGGCGTTATAGCAACCAGCGCGGCATCGATGCCATCCAGGCTGGTGCCCGACATTAAGCCAACATAATACGACGGTAACGTAGGGGGGGGCGTTTTCATATGCGGTTTATCCAAAACTAAGTGAAGGCTCAACCAGGGCGATAGGGCATGGTAACATCGCCCATTATTTAATATCTGACGCCTATGAAGGCATATATTACATGGAGAGAGAGGCAATGAGTGAGGTGGATCAGGCGTTAGCGCTACTGTCACGAGGTACGCATGAAATCCTGGTAGAGGATGAGCTAAAGAAAAAGCTGGCGTCTGGCCGTAAGCTGCGGATTAAAGCAGGGTTTGATCCGACAGCACCTGATCTGCACCTTGGGCACAGTGTGTTGCTGACGAAAATGCGCCAGTTCCAGGATCTCGGCCACACCGTTATATTCTTGATCGGCGATTTCACTGGTCGTATAGGTGACCCCACGGGCAAGAACGTCACTCGCAAGCCGCTTACTGAAGCCGATGTAAAAGCGAATGCGCAAACCTATAAAGAGCAGGTATTTAAAATCCTTGATCCTGAAAAGACGGAAGTGCGTTTTAACGCCGAATGGTTTAGTGAGCTTTCCGCCGCCAAAATGATCGAGTTGGCAGCGCAAAGTACAGTGGCGCGGATGTTGGAGCGTGATGATTTTGAAAAACGTTATAAAGCTAACCAATCTATCGCGATTCACGAGTTTCTTTACCCGCTCGTTCAAGGCTACGACTCAGTAGCGCTTGAAGCAGATGTTGAGCTAGGGGGGACCGATCAGAAATTTAACCTGCTGATGGGCCGAGAAATTCAAAAGCATTTCGGCCAAGAGCCCCAGGTCGTGATTACTATGCCGTTGCTCGAAGGTTTGGACGGCGTGCAGAAAATGTCAAAGTCATTGGGTAACTACATAGGTGTCGATGAAGCGCCGGGCGCTATGTTCAATAAGCTGGTTTCTATGCCGGACAGTTTGATATGGCGTTATTTCGAACTGCTGTCCCTCAAGTCCAATGAAGAGATTGACGCACTCAAGCAGAGCGCTGAGCAAGGTGCGAACCCGCGTGATATCAAAATGGAACTGGCTCGCGAGTTGATTGCCCGCTACCACGGTGATGAAGCTGCCGCTAATGCACATAAGTCGGCGGGTAATCAGTTAGCGGATGGCGAACTACCGGAAGACCTGCCTGAAGTGGAGGTGGATTTTGACGCTGCTGAGCAGGCACCGATAGCCGCTGTGCTTAATCGTTCCGGCCTGACCAAAAACAGCGCCCAGGCCAAAGACATGCTGAAAAACGGCAGCGTTAAAGTCGATGGCGACGTCGTTGCCCAGGACACGATGCTGGCAACGGGTAGTGCCTACATTATCCAGGCAGGCAAGAAACGGTACGCCCGCGTGACGCTCACCTAACGTTTTTTGATAATTTTCTTTCAAAACCACTTGCCAACGCGGCAGCGAATCCGTAGAGTACGCATCCGCTGCCGGGGACGCACAGCGTTACCAGCGGNGTTTATTTGTCAGTTCAAAGGTGGAAACCTTTGGTTTGTCAGAGGGTTAGAAATACGGTTGTGGGCTACAAGCTTCGCTCGCTTCGTTAATTTTCTCGCTCCCTTCACTAAAACAGTGATTGACAAACACCAGGAAATGCGTA
>NZ_RZHG01000018.1:0-32577 GCF_003989795.1 Vreelandella andesensis | reverse complement strand
TACCCAGCATGATATACAGTACCTGTTACGCCTGACGACCATAGCAAGCGTGAACCACCTGATCCCATGCCGAACTCAGCAGTGAAACCGCTTCGCGCCGATGGTAGTGTGGGGTCTCCCCATGCGAGAGTAGGTCATCGTCAGGCACCTATTCGAAAAAACCCCCAAGGCTTACGCCTTGGGGGTTTTTTTTGGTTAAAAAAAGTGGCTTGGAAAAAGCCATTTAACAAGTAGCAAAATACGATTACTAATTTATTCCGATATGTAGCTGATGAGTACGTAACAATCCTTAAAACTTGTCGCTATCTCTTCAGTAGACCCAATGAATCAAATACCTCACTATCAAGGCTCTATTAATAGCGTTTGTATCAGGGCTTTTGTCACAGAATTTTGCGTCAGAGATAGATGGTTTTCCTATCTGCTTTTTAGATTCTGGTGGCAAATGACCATCGATGACTGCGCTTAAAAATTAAATAATACGCCATTGCTTAGGAGCAGGTGTTATGTCGGATTGGACGTCTGGGTACGTAGCGGATATTAATTATACCTATGGGTATTACGCTGAGCTTAATCCTTTGCGAATCGCACTAGGGTTTATCAATGCCGGTATTCGGCCGCCAAACGTTATCAATGCCTGTGAACTAGGTTTTGGTCAGGGTATCAGCACCAATATTCATGCGGCTGCTTCACAAATTAATTGGTTTGGGACTGATTTTAATCCACATCAAGCGGCATTCGCTCAGGAGTTGTCATCTATTAGTGGTGCTAGCGCAAAACTACATGATGATGCATTTGATGAATTTTGCCAGCGTGACGATCTACCTGAATTCGACTATATCGGTCTTCACGGCATATGGAGTTGGATTTCAGATGAAAACCGCTCAGTAATCGTGGACTTCATTCGGAGAAAATTGAAAGTGGGAGGTGTGTTATATATTAGCTATAACACTCAACCGGGTTGGGCAGCGATGGTGCCAATGCGTGATTTGCTAGCGGAGCATGCTGATATTATGAGCGCACAGGGTGCTGGCACTATTTCACGTATTGATGACGCCATTGCTTTTGCTGAGAAGCTGGTTGCAGTGAATCCAGAGTACTGTAGTGCTAATCCCCAAATCAAAGATCGCTTAGCGAAAATCAAGCAAGGCAATAAAAACTACGTGGCCCATGAATACTTTAACCGCGATTGGGAGCCGATGGCATTTGCTAAAATGGCTCGTTGGTTAGAACCTGCAAAGATGGAGTGGGCTTGCAGTGCACGATACGCAGATGCCATTGAAAGTATTCAGTTAACCAATGATCAGCAGGCTTTAATTAATAATATTCCTAACTCTTTATTTCGCCAATCGGTACGTGATTTTTGTGAGAATCGTCAATTCCGTACTGATTACTGGGTGAAAGGCGCGCGCCGTTTAAGCGAGCTTGATAAAAATGAGATGTTAGATGAACTTCGTGTGATGATGGGTGTGCCACGTAAAGAGGTGCAGCTAAAAATCGCAGGACGATTGGGTAATTTTGACTTGCCTAGCAATATTTACACGCCGTTGCTTGATGCGCTCTCATCCTACCAACCTGTCTCAATAGCAGAACTTTGGCAAGTTGCAAAAGCGAAGGGGGTAGGGCGTTCTGCAATGAACAGTGCAATCGCGATATTGGCAGCTAAGGGTGTTATTTTGCCTGCCCAATCGGACGATATTATTTCCAAATCAGCGCCCAAAACGGATCGACTCAATCGCTTTTTAATGAGTCAATCAAGAAGCACAACTGAGCTGAGCTATCTAGCAAGCCCGGTGACGGGTGGTGGCATCGCCGTTTCGCTCTTCCACCAATTTTTCCTTCTTGCCACGCTAGAGGGAGAGACTGATGCCAAAACGTTAGCCGTTTTTGCATGGCGAATTCTGGCATCTCAAAACAAATGCTTACTTAAAGAGGGTAAGCCGATTTCAGACGAGAATGAAAATTTGGCTGAACTTGAGCGTCAGGCCGGCATCTTTCTAGACGAGCGATTACCCCTCTACCGAGCGTTGAAAATTATCTAATCAGCAGCATGTGCCACTGTTATATAACATGTGTGTAGCGAAGGTCGCCGCTGCACACATGTCTTGTGGTTGAAGACGATTAACTTGTTTGGATTTATGTCAAAATGTTGCTCTCACGGAGGAACGCTATGACACAGATGCAGTGGGACCAATTATTATCTCCCCAACGCCTTCACGATAAACGCGCTGGCAGTGTGCGTGAAGCCACCCATGAAATAGGGCGAAGCCCTTTTCATAAAGATCATGACCGTATTGTTTTCTCGGGTTCCTTTCGGCGTTTGGGTCGGAAAACACAGGTGCATCCGCTGACTGAAAATGATCATATCCACACCCGTTTGACCCACTCTCTGGAAGTTGGCTGCGTTGGTCGCTCGCTAGGTATGATTGTGGGTGAACTGCTAAAGGATCGTCTGCCTAACTGGATTACACCTGCTGATTTAGGAGTGATCGTCCAAACAGCGTGCTTAGGACATGATATTGGCAACCCCCCTTTTGGCCATGCCGGTGAATATGCGATTCGTGATTGGTTTCGGCGTGCTCAAAAAAGTGGCTTGCTAGATGGGTTGTCTGATGCAGAGCGTGACGATTTACTAACGTACGAAGGTAATGCTCAGGGCTTCCGTGTTATTACACAAATTGAGTACAACCAGTTTAATGGTGGTATGCGATTATCTGCCGCTACGTTGGGTACTCTACTTAAATATCCCTGGACGGTACGCTACAGCGGGCGCGCTGGTAAGTTCGGCTGCTACCAGTCGGAGCAGGCGCTACTGAAAGAAGTGGCTGATGCTGTCGGGCTTCTTCCCCAAGGAGAACATCGTTGGTGCCGCCACCCGTTGGCTTGGCTTGTCGAAGCGGCTGACGATATTTGCTATGCCCTGCTTGATTTAGAAGATGGGTTGGAGATGGGCATTCTTCGCTATGAGGAAGTGGTTGAAATACTGCGTCAGATAGCGGGTGAATTTCCTCCAGAATATGCTGAGATGGAGAGGCGAAAAGTGTCTCAGCGGCGTCGAATTGCGTTACTGCGCGGTGCTGCTATGGAGCGCGCGGTTAATGATGTGGGCGATGTCTTTGTGCAGCATGAGCAAGCGTTGCTCAGTGGAACATTAGGCCAGGATTTATTAGAGCTGTGCCATCCTGACCTGGGGTGGGGCGTTCAAGCGGCAAAGCAGTTAGCCCGTGAGCGCATTTTTCAAAATGAGCGTAAGGCCAAACTGGAAATTGGTGCCTATACAACGCTGGGGATTTTGTTAGAAGCATTTATTGGTGCTGCCAACGAGCTGCACCACACTGGGCATAGCTCGTTTAAGCACCAGCGCGTGCTGGCGTTGATTGGCGAGAACACTCCATTACAGTCCTGGACGCTCTACGATAGTTATCGGCGCATGCTGGATTTTATTGGTGGAATGACCGACCACTACGCCGTCGACCTTGCGCAAGAAATGGGTGGGCGACTGCGGGGTAACTAGCGTTTTATACGGAGGGCTGACGAAGGTGTTTAAGCTCCATAAGTCGTGCACGCTCAATGAGTATATGTATTACCTTATCGTGTATGGCATCGCTCATCTGCCCCGGGGTGAGCTCGGCTAGCTGACGGGCCAGCTGCTCGCCGTTAACAACTAATATATCGGGAGCTGCTTCGCTAGTATCAACTTGCCATCCCGGTAAAACCAATACGCCTCGCACAGGAACAGGAACACCACAGCGGCGTTCAAGCCATTGGGTCAGCCAACTAACGCCCTGACGTGTTTTATGAAGAGGGCGGCGTTCCTGCCAGTGAGGAAAACGCAGCCGCTCACGCTCAACGGCTACGCTGTTCAGTTCTTTTCCATCGCTTCCAATCGCTAATGTTCGTGCACGTGTTTCCACTACGAAGACGCCGTGTGGTGTGACGACCACATGGTCAATCGTAAAGCTATCGGTGGGGACATCGTGAAATACAAAGTAGGGGTGGGCTTCTGGCCTCACCATGCGCTCCAGTTCTTGACCCACGGCTAGCTCGCAGGCTAAACCGAGCTTAAGTCGGCGGATACGCTGATAATCGCGGATAAGTAGCAGTGAAAACGCAAGCACCAACAGTGTGCTAAGTAGGCCATATAATGCCCATTCCACCCAGTCTTGCTTTTCCACAAACAACATACGTCCCATGCCGTATACGAGTGGGGCTAGGCTGATAATAGGGCCGAGCGCACCGTTTAAAAATAGACTAGAAAATGCTTGATCTAGGCGATGACGAAGAGCTTGACCTGGTTCACGTAACGGAACGTTAAAGGGAGACTGAACGCGCGCGTCGTGGAGGCTACGCAGCGCCAAGACAATGCCACCCATAGCGGCCATGGGAAACAGGAAAATGAGTGGTAGCAGGTATTCTAACCAATTCATTGCAGTGCCTTGCCCTTTAGCGCTTTGCCTAAAAGCAGAGCACTATCACAGAGGTGTGTCAGCCACCTGCTAATTTAACTTGGTAGCCTAACGATGTTAATGCCTGCTGCAGCGTTTCCCGGTGATCTCCTTGTATCTCGATGATGCCATCTTTTACTGCACCACCGGTGCCGCAGCGTTTCTTCAATGTCTTAGCAAGCGTCTTTAGCTCTGCATTGGGAAGCGGAATACCACTAATAGTGGTCACTCCTTTTCCCTTACGGCCACTCGTTTCACGCCGGATTCGCACAATTCCATCTAAATTAGCAATGCGTGCTTGCTCGCTGGTATCTTCACAACAGCAGTCGTCGATAGACTCGCGGCAGCTTGGGCAAGTTTTGCCTTGTTCTGTTGAATATACAAGGCCACCGAGCTGGTCACGTAATGAAGCCATACTTATTTCTCTATTGAATGTTGAGGCACTGGCATCGGCCAATTCTCATGAGTAAGGCGCTCAACGACGGCGGGCAGCTGGTACATGTTGCTGATCATAATAGCGCCCTCAGGCGTCGTTTCAGCATCTGGGTAGCGGTTCAAGTGAATGACGGTCATGCCAGCTTGCAGAGCTGCTCTTACGCCAACGAGTGCGTCATCAATGGCAATACAGTCGCTTGCTTTGAACCCCATGATACTAGCTGCATGAAGGTGAAGACAGGGCTCTGGTTTCCAGCAATTAGCGGTATAGCCGCTGAACAGACGTTTACCAAAGTAAGCGGCTAGGCCGGTCGCTTGTAAAGCCATATGGATTTTACTTTCAGGACCATTGGACACAACCGCGCTTGGGTAATCATGCAGTACCTCAAGGGATTCATGCGCTCCAGGAATCGCCTTCAGCTCGCTTGTTAACCGATTAGCTAGGCTGGTTCGCATCGAATGTTCCATGCTAGCTAGTTGATCTTCATCGACATTACCATAACGTTGCTGTAACTCTGCGGCAATTTTTCGAAAGCGGGCGCCTCGAAACTCTCCGAGGTAATCAGTGGATTTAAAAGGTAGTCCCACCGAATTGAGACCGATAGCCATTTCTTCAGCTAGAAGTGGCTCGCTATCAACGAGGGTGCCATCACAGTCAAACAGCAAAAGAGGAAGCGGCATTTTCATTCCTTGCAGCGTCTTGTGCGCTACCCGTGTTAGTTTAAGCCGACCATACCGCTATTGAACGAGATTTTCTGCTCTTTGTGAACAGTGTTTGATAATTTTTTATAGGTTTATCTCAGGATGCCCTAGTGAGTGATAGAGTGAAGAGCCTATTGTTGACGGTAGGCGTGGCTTTTAAAGTACCAGCGCCGATTCCAGGGCGTGTTTGGACTAAGCTGTGATAACCACAAAAAAGGAAAACCCCGATGCGATTTACCCACTACGCGTTTTCAATTGCTTTTTGCACTTCCCTGATGATGGCAGGACAAGCGTTAGCCGAAACGTCTGATTCAAATGATACGCAGCAAGGAGCATTAGATGATGCTGCATTAGAAGAGAAATACGGTATCAAGGCAGGAGCACTTCAGCGCGATGAACCTGCTTCCAGCGAGGCTGAGCAAACCAGCGACGCCGAAAGTAACAACAGTAATAATGAAGAAAACACCGAGGAAGATATTGAGGGAGGCACTGGAGGTACCGGTAGTGCTGAAGATGCAATCGAAAGCGGTGAAGGTGAGCAGAGCGCTGACGATAATGAGTAGCTTCTAGCGTGATAAGCGTCGCGAATTAGCGCTACTACGACGATGATAGGGTTTCATGGTCTTTTGACTGGTGATCCACCAAGGAGCGTAGTGGCCACCCATTGCGCTTAGTACTGCTTTTTGCATGACAAGGCCAGCCTCAATGCTGGCCTCCATTTTCTCGGTCACCATTCGCTGGTTTTCGCGCATCATGGAAGGACTGTAAAATGGCTGCGTTTGCCACATTTGCTGGCGCATAGCGATAGTCGACAGCGATGAACTCCACAGTTCAAAAGCCATCGAACCCGCTTTCCACATATCAAACATGGCAAACGGTGCTGTCGATGTGGCCATAGAAAAATGCGTCATAGGGAATGCTACCTATTGAGAGAATAATGAACGACCTCCTTAGTATTAGCATATTTATGCTGCGTTGCAATAAAACAAGGCGGCCACTAGGCCGCCTTATTGGGAATGCTGCAAAAGAAGATCACTTCACTTTAGGGTTTAGCTCCCCACGCTCGTAGCGCTGGAACATTACTTCCAAGTTAACGGGCTTGATTTTGCTTGCATTACCAGCAGTACCGAAGGCTTCATAGCGTGCGATACACAGATCGCGCATCGCCGTTACGGTTTCTTTCAGAAACTTGCGTGGATCAAATTCGGAAGGGTTCTGGGCCATAAAGCGACGAACTGCCCCCGTAGAGGCAAGGCGCAAATCGGTATCGATGTTTACTTTACGGACACCGTGCTTGATGCCTTCAATGATCTCTTCAACCGGGACACCGTAAGTTTCCGGGATTTGACCGCCATACTGGTTAATCACTTCCAGCCATTCTTGTGGCACGGACGATGATCCGTGCATCACTAAATGCGTATCGGGAATGCGCGCATGAATCTCTTTAATGCGCTGGATTGATAGGGTGTCGCCAGTGGGCGGCTTAGTGAATTTATAAGCGCCATGGCTGGTACCAATGGCGATCGCCAGCGCATCTACTTGAGTCGCTTTGACAAATTCAGCGGCTTCTTCTGGATTGGTGAGCATCTGTTCGATATCCAGTTTGCCCTCGGCACCAATGCCGTCTTCTTCACCAGCCATACCCGTCTCTAAACTGCCCAGACAGCCAAGTTCGCCTTCTACGGAAACACCGCAGGCATGCGCCATTTCGACTGCACGACGAGTGACATCGACGTTGTAGTCGTAGTCCATTGGGGTTTTACCGTCTTCACCCAAAGAGCCGTCCATCATGACCGAGGAGAAGCCGAGTTGGATGGAGCGCTGGCAAACGGCAGGGCTGGTACCGTGGTCTTGATGCATCACGACGGGAATATGCGGAAATTCTTCAACTGCCGCCAGGATCAGGTGGCGCAGGAAGGGGGCGCCGGCGTATTTTCGCGCGCCAGCAGAGGCTTGCACGATAACCGGGGAGTCAGTGGCGTCAGCAGCTTCCATGATGGCGCGCATCTGCTCAAGGTTATTAACGTTGAATGCCGGAATACCGTAGCCATATTCGGCTGCGTGGTCGAGCATTTGGCGCATGCTGATCAAAGCCATGGGGTCACCTTAATTGGGTTGTCTGTGTATACGGGGCAGTGAGCGTGCCGTTTTGATTTACGTTTTTAACCGCGCTGTGCGGCAGCTTCGAGTGCGGCGACGGCAGGTAACTGCTTGCCTTCAACATACTCAAGAAATGCGCCACCGCCAGTAGAGATATAGGACACGCGGTCAGCAATGGCATATTTATCAATCGCTGCTAACGTATCACCGCCTCCAGCGATAGAGAAAGCGCTGCTCTCGGCGATGGCCTGGGAAAGCACTTCGGTTCCTTTGCCAAACTGATCAATTTCAAAGACACCTACTGGGCCATTCCACAAAATAGTGCCTGCATTTTTTAGTAGGCTGGCTAAGTGACTAGCCGTGTCGGGACCAATATCCAAAATCATTTCGTTATCAGCGACTTGATCAACCGGTTTGACAACAGCTGTTGCCGATTCAGAAAATTCGGTGGCGACGACGACGTCTGTCGGTAGCGGAATGGCAACTTTCTCCATAAGTGCTTTTGCCTGGCCGATTAAATCTGCCTCAAAGAGCGATTTGCCCACATTATAGCCTGCCGCCGCAATAAACGTGTTGGCGATGCCACCGCCAACAATCAGTTGGTCGCACTTGTCGGAAAGAGCCGTAAGCACATCTAATTTAGTAGATACTTTTGAACCGCCTACAATGGCTGTCATAGGTCTCGCCGGGTTTGCCAATGCCTTTTCAAGGGCATCGAGTTCTTGAGCAAGGAGGGGGCCTGCGCATGCCTGTGGTGCGAAACGAGCAACGCCGTGAGTAGAAGCCTGCGCACGGTGAGCAGTACCGAAAGCATCCATTACAAACACGTCACATAGCGCTGCGTATTGCTTGGAAAGCTGCTCGTCGTCTTTTTTCTCGCCGATGTTAAAACGGACGTTTTCCAGCAGTACAACGTCGCCATTGGCTACCGTTGGCGCTGTATCGAGATAATCGCTGATCAGCGTAACGGAGCGGTTAAGCAACTCGCCTAAACGCTCTGCAACGGGCGCGAGCGAAAATTCTTCTGCTGGCTCGCCTTCAGTAGGGCGGCCTAAGTGACTCATTAGCATCACCTTCGCACCTGCTTGAGCCGCTGCCTCAATCGTTGGCAGCGCCGCGCGCAGGCGGGCGTCACTGGAAACGCGGCCATGTTTGATCGGCACGTTAAGATCTTCACGAATCAGCACGCGCTGCCCTTCCAGGGGCAGGTCGGTCATTTTTTGCACGTTCATGTGAGCGGTTTCCTCGTGTTCAAGCAGATAAAAAGACGTAGTGCAGGTCTAGCGAGTGCTGCTTGCGGAAAGCGATGCCAACCGTTGAGTGATATCGAGCATACGATTGGCAAAGCCCCATTCATTGTCGAACCAACACAGCAGCTTAATTAAGCGTTTTCCTGCCACTCGTGTTTGTGTGGCGTCTAGGATGCCAGAGCGTGGGTCATGATTAAAATCTATCGATGCCATGGGGGCTTCGGTATAGCCAAGTACGCCCGCTAAGCGCTGCTGGCTAGCACTACGCAGTAAGGCGTTAACGTGCTCGGCACATGTATCGTGGCGCACCGTCAATGCGGCATCCATAGCAGAGACATTAATGGTGGGCACGCGCACGTGCAGGCATTCAAAACGACCGGTCAGGCTAGGCATTAAACGGCTGATTCCAACAGCTAGCCCAGTATCAACGGGTACAATTGACTGCATGGCAGAGCGTGTTAAACGTAGATCCGTTTGATGATAGGCATCAATGACGGGCTGGTCGTTCATGGCCGAGTGAATGGTGGTGGTAACGCCGTGCTCAAGTCCCAGCGCTTCGTCTAGTACAGTGAGTAACGGAACGAGGCAGTTGGTGGTGCAAGAGGCTGCGGAAAGAATGCGGTGCGAGAGGGTAATTTCATGTTCGTTGATGCCCCACACAATCGTTGTATCCACATCGCTTTCGGCGGGCTGAGAAAACAGCAGGCGCTTAGCGCCAGCGGTTAAATGTTGCTCAGCTGTTGCACGATCCTTGAAACTACCAGAGCACTCCAATACTAGATCAATGTCTAACGCTGCCCAGGGCAGCGCATGCGGATCACGCTCGCAAAGAACGTGTATGCGCTGGCCATTGATCAGGAGGCATTCACCGTCATTGTCTACTTCGCCAGGAAAGCGTCCATGGGTCGTATCGTAGCGAGTAAGGTAAGTGATCGTCGCAAGATCAGATAGCTCATTGATGGCGACCACTTCAATTTCTGGGTGGTTACGCTCAACCAGTGCTCTTAACACGCATTGACCAATGCGGCCGTAACCATTAATGGCAATTCGATATGTCGAGTTTGCGTTAGCCATGTCGCGAAGCGGTTCTCAAAAAAGTGGCTCGATGATAGCGTATTTCAGCTGAGTATGTTTTTCAGCCGCCTGGGCTGATCAGCCGCCAGGCGAGTGGCAGCAGCAGCGCGGTAAAAATACCGGTTAAACTCATGCCCAGTGAGGCAAATGCGCCAGCCGTTGGGCTTATTTCAAATGCCCGCACAGTGCCAATGGCATGCCCATTTAGTCCCAATGCGAAACCGATAAGGCGTTCATCAGTAATTGTCAGCAGCCGAGCCACGACACTCACCAAGGGAATGGTAACCACACCGGTCACTAGCAGTGCCCCCATCAGTAACGCTATGTTTCCACCGAGCTGTTCGGTAATACCGATTGCAATAGGCGCAGTGACTGACTTGGCGGCAAGTGACGCCAAGATAGCGGGACTAGCACCCATCACCCAGGCAATTCCCAATGCGTAACAGGCAGCTAATGCGGCGGCGATTGGCAGGCAAAGTGCTAGCGGTTGCCACAGCTCACGGATGCGCGGCAGCTGTTGATAAAGCGGCATGCCTAAGGCAACGGTAGCCGGACCCAATAAGATGGTTAGCCATGTGGCCCCTTGGTAGTAGGTCGCATAAGGTAGCCCTATCGCGACAAGCGCCGCCGCGAGTAGCAAGGCAGCGATTAAAATAGCGGGAAGCCACGAAGGGTTGCGCAAGCGCTTAAAGAGCAAACTGCCGAGCAAGTAGGCTGCCAGCGTAAGTCCTACGGCAAACAGAGGTGTTGAGGTTAAAGTAGATAACACGTTACTGGGCATCTGAGCGCCCAATTAGCCGCTGTAATAACCATAACGTGGTAATCACGCTTAATAACGTCCCTAGCAACAGCGCACTAAGTATAGCGAACCACTGGCCCGCGAGTTCATCCAGAATAAAAAATACACCAACGACGCCTGGCATGATGAGCATGGCGAGAAGCGCGATCAACGGTTGGGCTGCGGCCGCTAGACTTGAGGGTACGCGCCCAAGAACGGCAAGGGTGGCACATAACAACAGCATGCCAACTACCCCTGAAGAAAAAGGCAAACCGGAGAAGTGGATGACCACTTCCCCGATTAACCAATAGCCAATTAGCCATAGCAAACCATTTAGTGCGGGCATGGAATAACCCGCACTAAGAAAGGTTGCGTGGTGTCAGCCGAGTAGCTCATTAGCCTGTTTAACAATATTTTCAACCGTAAAGCCGAAATATTTAAATAGCTCGCCAGCCGGTGCAGATTCGCCGTACGTGGTCATGCCGATAACTCGGCCATCCAGGCCAACGTACTTATACCAGTAGTCGGCGTGGCCCGCTTCGATAGCAATCCGTTTGGTCACTGCTTTGGGCAGTACACTTTCACGGTATTCCGCATCTTGGCCATTAAAGCGGTAGGCTGACGGCATGGAGACCACGCGCACCGCTTTACCCTGCTGCTCCAGTTCTGCAGCTGCGTCCATGGCAAGCGATACCTCAGAGCCAGTGGCAATCAAAATCAGTTCAGGCGTGCCGTCGCTGTCTTTCAAAATGTAACCACCGCACTGAATAGCCGCTAGTTGCGCCTTGGTGCGTTGCTGATGAGGCAGGTTCTGGCGCGAGAGCACCAACGCGGTGGGGCCAGAGTGGCGTTTCACCGCGGCATCCCAGGAAGCGGCTGTTTCAACGGCGTCACAGGGGCGCCATGTGTTCAGGTTTGGCGTTGTACGCAGGCTGGTTAGCTGCTCAATCGGCTGGTGAGTGGGCCCATCTTCGCCCAGGCCGATAGAATCATGGGTAAACACGTAAATGGCTTGTTGGCCCATCAGCGCAGCCATACGCACGGCGTTACGCATATATTCCATGAAAATCAGGAACGTTGCCCCGTAAGGGACAAAGCCGCCGTGCAAGGCGATACCATTCATCACCGCACCCATGCCGAACTCACGTACCCCGTAGTGCAGGTAGTTGCCGCTAGCGTCTTCTGGAGTGATCGCTTTAGCGCCCTTCCAGAAGGTCAAGTTAGACGGCGCGAGGTCGGCGCTACCGCCAAGCAGTTCGGGCATTTGCGGGCCGATAACATTCAATGCTTCAAAAGAAGCCTTGCGAGAAGCAATGCTTTCGCCTTTCTCTTGAGCCTGTTCAATGAGCGCGGTTGTTGAAAGCTCTGCCGGTAGCTGCGCCTTCATGCGGCGCTCAAACTCTTTGGCTTCCGCTGGGAATGCTTCAGCATAACGGGCGAAGCGAGCATCCCACTCCTGCTGGCGGGTTTTGCCAGCGGCACGCGCATCCCAGCCAGAATAAACGGGCTCAGGAATATGGAAGGGTGCGTGCTCCCAACCGAGTTGCTTACGGGCGAGGGCGACTTCATCGTCGCCTAGCGGTGCGCCGTGAGCTTCTTCTTTACCCTGTTTGTTTGGTGCACCAAAGCCAATGATCGTTTTGCAGATAATCAAGCTAGGCTTATCGCCGTGACTCTTGGCTAACTCAATGGCCGCTTTAATCTCTTCAGGTTTGTGGCCATCGACGTTCGGCACGACGTGCCAGCCGTAAGCTTCAAAGCGTTTAGCGGTGTCGTCGGTAAACCAGCCTTCTACCTGACCATCAATCGAGATGCCGTTATCGTCATACAGGGCAATCAGTTTGCCAAGCTGTTGAGTTCCCGCCAGTGAGGCGGCTTCATGGGAGATGCCTTCCATCAAGCAGCCGTCACCCAGGAAGCACCAAGTATGGTGATCCACAATGGTGTGGCCAGGACGATTAAACTGCGCTGCTAGGGTTTTTTCAGCAATTGCGAAGCCGACTGCGTTGGCGAAACCTTGACCTAGCGGACCAGTAGTAGTTTCGATGCCAGGGGCGTAACCATATTCCGGGTGACCCGCCGTGGGCGAATGCAACTGACGGAAATTTTGCAGCTGTTCCAGGCTTAATTCATAGCCGCTAAGGTGCAGCAGTGAATAAAGCAGCATTGAGCCGTGGCCATTAGACAACACGAACCGATCGCGATCGGCCCACTTGGGGTCTTCGGGGTTGTGCTTGAGGTAGTCATTCCACAGCACCTCGGCAATATCAGCCATGCCCATGGGGGCGCCAGGGTGACCGGATTTGGCCTTCTGAACAGCATCCATGGAAAGGGCGCGAATGGCATTGGCCAACTCAAAACGGGACGGCATGGGGGTGCTCCTCGCCTGAAAACGGAAATAATAAAGGCGCTATTGTCGCTGACTTCCCCGGCGGCGGCAAATTCTAGGGCCTCGTTCTGGGAAGAACTCCCAACAGCGTGTAGACTCTGCCTCCCGAAGTGGTGGCGAAAGTGGTCGTGCCGCTTCTATATATGGGCAGGGAACTGAACTTCCTGCCATGATTTCCTGCTGATGCTGCGGTCACTCTGCAGCCGTCATACAGAGGGTCGAGAGCGCGATGAGCGAATATTCCCTGTTTACCTCTGAGTCTGTCTCAGAAGGGCATCCTGATAAAATTGCCGATCAGATTTCCGACGCGGTACTAGATGCCATTATCGCCCGAGATAAACAGGCCCGCGTTGCCTGTGAAACCATGGTGAAGACAGGCGTTGCCATTATTGCCGGTGAAATTACCACGTCTGCGTGGGTGGATCTGGAAGCACTGGTGCGTGATGTAATTACCGATATCGGCTATACCTCATCTCGCGTAGGTTTTGATGGCGCAACCTGTGGGGTAATCAACCTGATCGGCAAGCAGAGTGTTGATATCGCGCAGGGTGTCGACCGCACTAAACCTGAAGACCAGGGTGCTGGCGATCAGGGGTTAATGTTTGGTTATGCGACTAACGAAACCGATTCGTTTATGCCAGCGCCGATCCATTACTCGCATCGCTTGGTGGAACGCCAGGCTGAGCTGCGCAAAAATGGTCTGCTGCCGTGGCTGCGCCCAGATGCCAAGAGCCAGGTAACCTTCCGCTATAACGCAGAAGGCAAGCCTTGTGGTGTCGATGCAGTGGTTTTATCTACTCAGCACGATCCGGAGATCGGCCAAGATGACTTGCGCAAAATGGTTAAGCGCGAAATCGTCGAGCAGGTAATTCCTGCTGAGTGGCTTGATGAGAATACCCAGTACCACATCAACCCGACTGGCCAGTTTGTCATTGGTGGCCCGGTGGGCGACTGTGGCTTAACTGGGCGTAAAATTATCGTCGATACGTACGGCGGCATGGCACGTCATGGTGGTGGTGCTTTCTCTGGTAAGGATCCATCTAAAGTCGACCGTAGCGCCGCTTACGCAGGCCGTTACGTAGCCAAAAACGTGGTGGCTGCTGGTCTTGCTGATAAGTGTGAAATTCAGGTTTCCTACGCGATCGGTGTTGCCGAGCCGACGTCGGTATCCATCGATACCTTTGGTACCGGTAAAATCGACGACGTGAAAATCGTTGAGCTAGTGCGCCAGCATTTTGATCTGCGTCCTTACGCGATTACTAAAATGCTCGATCTGTTACATCCGATGTACCGTCTCACGGCTGCTTATGGTCACTTCGGGCGTGAGCCGTTTGAGCACAGCTATCGCTGGGTGGACGACAAAGGCCAAGTGCATACCGAAACCTTTACCGCCTTCCCGTGGGAAAAAACCGATAAAGCTGACACTCTGCGTCGGGCTGCTGGTTTGTAACAAGACGTGTGACAGCAATATAAGCACGTCATTACTGTGCCCCTTGGTTGATGCCAAGGGGCATTTTTGTTGCGTTGAATGGTTACTTTTCGCTATGCGCTAAGGTCTCTTTACTCATCGAGCGTCTTATCAGTCGCTGCTGTTCAAAAGGGAAGCGCCATTACAAGGTGCTGAGAGAGAGCGTATGGATACCAACAGAAAAACATGCGGTCGATGGCTACTGAGTGCCTGGTTATTAAGTGCTGGCTTAACGGGTGTCACCTTATCCGCACAGGCCAGTGACTGCCCTGATTGGCCGCGCGAGCGGTTGCAACAAGAGAGCCAGACATTGGCGGAGCATGTTGCCCGCTGGGACAGCGCCTATCACGATCACGGCGAATCTCTGATTGACGATGAGCTTTACGATCAAGCAGTGGAACGGCTAGCAAACTGGCGGGCTTGCTTGGGTGACCTGGCTCGGCATCGCCCGCTAACCAAAGTAACTCGTAGCGATGGCACCTTAGATCATCCAGTGGCGCAAACGGGCTTGAATAAAACCGACCATGACGGTGTAGAACGCTTTATTAGCCGCCGAGATGATCTTTGGATTCAGCCCAAGATCGATGGTGTTGCGATAACGCTGCGTTATGAAGCGGGCGTGTTGGTTGACGCGGTTAGCCGTGGTGACGGCGAGCGCGGGCAGAACTGGACGGCTCGCGTAGAGCGATTACCAGCCGTGCCAAACACGTTACCAACACCGCTCTCGGCCGTCTTCCAGGGTGAGCTTTACTGGACATTGGATGGTCATGTTCAATCGCAGAGTCCCGCGTCTGGGGCGCGGGGTGCTGTTGCTGGGGCTATGGCTCAAGCGTCGCCTACGCGCCAAACTCTTGAACGGATCGGGCTATTTATCTGGGACTGGCCAGATGGCCCCGCTGAGATGAGTGAAAGGCTGGGTCAACTAACCGCGTTAGGTTTTGATACCGCTGATTACACCTACCCTATCAATACCCAACATGACGCCGCCCACTGGCGGGATGCATGGTTTAACGGCCCGCTCCCATTTGCCACTGACGGGGTGGTGCTGAAACAAGCTAAGCGCCCTGGCGTTCAGCGCTGGTCATCATCGCCGCCGGAGTGGGCGGTGGCGTGGAAGTATCCTGCTCAACAGGCATTGGTTCAGGTGCGTGGGGTTGAGTTTCGCGTCGGCCGCACGGGGCGTGTGACTCCATTACTGTGGCTCTACCCAGTGATGCTTGAAGGACGGCGCATCAGTCGTGTTTCGTTAGGGTCGCTGGAGCGCTGGGAAGCCTGGGATGTTCGCCCAGGAGATCATGTTGCGATCACATTGGCAGGTCTTACTATTCCCCAGGTAACAAGCGTCGTTTGGCAAAGCCACGAACGGGCTGCCGTTGAGGTGCCCTCCTCAGAGCGTTATCACCTACTAAGTTGCTTTACTCTTACTATGGGCTGCGATGCACAGCTGCTGGCGCGGCTTAGTTTTTTAAGCGATCAGTTAAACATGCAGGGCGTTGGGGAAGGTACGTGGCAAGCGCTTATGGAAGCCGGTGTCGTAACCGAACTGTTGGGCTGGTTGGCAGCAACACCTGAACAGCTTCAGCAGGCACACGGCGTGGGCGACGTTCGTTCAAAAGCACTTGTCGCACAGTTTGAGGCCGCACAGGCGGCATCTTATGCTCAATGGTTAATGGCGTTAGGGATACCGCCTGGCGGCAGCGCCCAGCTAGAGAGTTGGAATACCTTGGCAGGCTACACGCACGCTGATTGGCAGGCTGCTCCCGGCATTGGCCCTGTACGTGCTGACGCGCTGGTGGCATTTTTTAACCATCCCGACGTGCAGCGTATGGCCGTTGAGCTAACGCTGGCAGGCGTTGAAGGTTTTTAGCTTAGCCCGGTAATGCGCAGCATGAGATGTAGATAGAGAGGAATCAGTAACGGTGCTAATAGCGTGGTTGTCAGCACCGCCAATGCCCCTTTTTGAGGTTGGATCCCTAGTTCCATGGCCACGACCACCACGTTAGAGGCCATGGGCACAACGCCAAGCAACAGCAATGCCATCCCAAGTTCTGGCGCAAGTGGCCCCAAGGTTTGAAGTAATAAAACAGCGGCTAGCATTACCAACGGCCAAAGCAGATAACGTAAGCCCACACAGGTGGCAACAAAGCGAGTATCCCAGGCAGCCAAAGTGACCTGGCTAAGCGTCATGCCGATAATCATCATGCCTAGCAAGGTATAAGTAGCAGGAAAAACCTCAAGCGAATTCATCAGTGCGGTGGGGAGCGTCACGTCGAGTGCGCTCAGCAACAGCGCTAAAAAAAACGCATAAACCAACGGCAGTCGGGCAATTTTGACCAGACTTTGGCGCACCGAAAAGTGGCCACGGGCACTTAAGTAAAAGCCCACCGTAAACTCGTATAAATTAATGCCTAGCATGCAGAACAGGTAAAGCGTGACACCTTCTGGCGGCAGTAAAATTAGCGCCACGGGCAGGCCAAAGTAACCGGTATTGCCAGTCCCCGAAGAGAAAGCCAACAGCGCCCCTTCCTGAGGCCCAAAGCGGTGCTGGGTAAACCAGCGTACGGCCAACGCCATAGCACTCACCAAGATGAACAGCGCCAGCGTTAACAGCAAATACTGCGCCGTTGGGCCGCCATTCATTAATGCCCGGAAAATGGTTAGCGGTGCAATTAAATACACCAATAGCGTGGCGATAGGACGCGGGTCGATTTTTAAGCGCTGTGCAGCAATCCATCCCAGCCCGACGAACCCCAATAACATCAGCAGTGGCCCCATTAAGGCGTTTGGTGCTAAATCCATTTTTGCATCCTGAATCGATAAGCGACGAAGTAGTTGTTTGAATGGCCAACATGAGCTGAACTAAAGATCGACCGTGAAATCTTTCATTAGCTCCCATACGTTGGAAAGAGGAGAATAACTCAAATTATCACGATGTTAACGCTTTGCGAGGAAGTCCCATGAGCAGTCAAGAGCACCCGTTAGGTATTAGCTTTGAATTCTTTCCGCCCAATACCGATGCAGGAAGAGAGAAGTTAATGCACGTGCGCGATGAACTGGCCGCTCGACATCCGCGCTTTTTTTCAGTCACTTATGGAGCCGGTGGCTCTACCCAGGCACGCACACGCGATATTGTGCGCACAGTTAGCCAGAGCGGCATTACGACCGCGCCACATCTTTCCTGCATTGGCAGCGAAAAAGCGCAATTGCGCGACCTGCTGGCGCAGTATCGTGAAGAGGGTGTCGACAGTTTAGTGGCGCTACGTGGCGATATGCCATCGGGCATGGGCAGCGTTGGTGAACTTCGCTATGCCAACGAGCTGGTCGAGTTTATCCGTGAGGAAACGGGTGACTATTTTGAGATTGCGGTAGCTGCTTATCCGGAATCTCATCCACAGGCGCCCAACCTCGACAAGGATGTGGAAAACTTTGCCCGTAAAATGAAAGCTGGCGCCAATATGGCTATCACCCAGTACTTTTTTACGGCAGATGCCTATTTCAATTTTGTTGAAAAGGCCCGAGCGTTAGGTGTCGAACAGCCAATTATTCCTGGCATCATGCCAATCACCAATTATACCAAGCTGGCGCGTTTTTCTGATGCGTGTGGGGCGGAAATTCCCCGCTGGATTCGTAAGCAGTTAGAATCCTACGGCGACGATAGTGACGCCATTGCCGCGTTCGGTACCGAAGTCGTTAGCCGTTTGTGTGAGCGCTTGCTCGACGGTGGCGCGCCGGGTTTACACTTCTACACGCTTAACCAGGCAGCACCAGTACTAGAAATTGTTGATAACCTGAGAGGCTAATGCTCTTTTAAGAACCCTGACCTGACGATCAAAAAAACGCCCGCTCGATAACATTCGAGCGGGCGTTTCCGTTGGGCTGTTAACTGCTATTAGTAGTTGAGTAAATAGCAGATTAAGCCGTTAGGTAGTCCTGGGTGTCGCCTTATTTCCATGCTGCTTACGCTGCATAATGAACAGCGCTGCGCCAATGGCAAGGCCAGCAATATCGCTGTAAATGCCGCCGTAAATCATAAACATCGCGCCGACCAGCATGACAACACGCTGTAAGGTGTTTACCGGCCCAAAGAACCATGCTTGCACCATGCCTGAAAGCAAGATGATCCCCAGTGTTGCAGTTACACCGACACGAAGTATCTGCATCGCAGAGCCTTCCATCAGCATGGCTGGGCTGTAGAAGAACATAAACGGCACGATAAACGCGGCAAGACCAATTTTGAACGAAGCGACCGATGTCCCCATGGGGTTATCCCCGGAAATACCAGCGGCGGCGTAAGACGCCAATGCCACTGGCGGCGTAATGGCTGATACGACCGCAAAGTAGAACACGAAGAAGTGGGCCACTAACGGCTCGATACCAATATTGATCAGACCGGGTGCCACCACCGATGCCGCCACTGCATAGGCCGCCGTCGTAGGCATGCCCATGCCGAGTAAAATACTGATCAGCATGGCAAAGACTAACGCCAATAGCTGGCTAACCCCGGCAAGGCCTAGCAACAGTGAAGAGAAGCGTGCACCAACGCCCGTCAGTGATATAACGCCAACAATAAGACCTGCACAAGCACATACGGCGATGATTTGAATCGACATGGTGCCCGCTATCTGGAGTGCTCTCAAAATAGCTCGAATGCCCATTTTATTCGGAGAAATCCAACTGACAACCGCCGCTGAGGCGGTGGCTAGCGTACCGGCACGAATGACGGAGTAGCCCATAAAGAGAGCGACGATCAGAATGATGATGGGTGCGAATAGGTAGACTTGTTTAACTAGCTTGGAGAATAGCGGGATTTCATCTTTACGCATGCCACGCATGCCTTTACGCGCCGCTTCAAAATCCACCATAAAGTAGATAGAGGCGAAGTAAAGAATAGCCGGAATGATCGCTGCAATCGCAATGTCGGTGTAGGGAATGCCAGTAACTTCCGCCATGATAAAAGCGCCCGCCCCCATAATTGGCGGCATAATCTGACCACCGGTAGAGGCCGCTGCTTCAATGGCACCAGCACTGCGCGCTGGGTAGCCTACTTTCTTCATCAGAGGAATCGTAAGTGACCCAGTCGATACCACGTTACCCGCCGATGTGCCGTTGATCATGCCCATTAAGCCGGAAGCAAAAATAGAGACTTTCGCCGGGCCGCCACGGGCACGGCCAGCGGCTGCAAACGCGAAGTTGACGAAGTAATCGCCTACTTTGGAAGCCTGTAAAAACGCTGCAAAAATAATAAACAAAATGATGTAGGTCGACGACACCGCCGTCGTTGGGCCGAGAATGCCCGCATCGGTATAGACCTGACTAAAGAAGCGCTGCACCGATAGGCCTGGATAGCCTAAGAAACCGGGTAGATATTGGCCCGCAAAAACGTAGACCAAGAATATCGCTGAAATCACCACTAGTGCTAAACCAGCCACGCGACGAGTAAGCTCTAGAATTAACAGAGAGCCTGCAATTGCCGCCCAGGAAATGCCAGGAGGTGCAAACGAGGTGCCTGTCGACATGCGCATATTGGTATTAAAGGCCATCAACAAGTAAGCCGCGCTAGCGATGGCGCACACCATTAGAACGAGGTCGGCGGGGTTAAAGCGGTGGCGTGATTGTCGATAGAACCAAGACAAGGCAATGGCCGCTGCTGTGGCGGCTATGAGTGGATAGCCGTAATGCAGTGTCTCAATACTTGGGTCGATGCGCAGAGCACCGCCATTGAGTGTTTGCTGCATCAAAAAGACTTGTACCAATGAATAGACCGCAGGCGCTAATAGTGCATAGCTGGCCCATTTGAGCCACGCTGGAGAGGCTTGCTGATCATCTTCTGCAAAGCGAGCACCGGCAAACAGCCCGTACCCCAAAATCAGTGCACCGGCAATGTGTACAATGCGAAACGACCACGTTTCCATGGGGTACACATTGAGCGAAAACAGATGGAAGCTCGAATAGCTAATGGCCAATGCGGCAAATAAAAAGAACTGCCAACCAACAAACACACGGCGGTTGGACTCGACAACCTCTTCATCGACACCCTCGGCGATTGACTCGGGTATCGATGAAGCAGTTTGGGCATCATCCTTGAGGCCGTTGGGGTCTTGATCGTTGTTGTGACTCATCAGAGGTCACCCTCACAGCAAAAGCAGAAAAAGAGGCGGTAGCGATCGCTGCCCCGTCCGGCCAGCGGAAAACGGGGCAGCGTAAGAAGGTGCGTGGCTTAGTTGATCATGTCATCAGCAATGTCGTAGCCATTCTCTTCGTACCAGCGCGCAGCACCGGGATGGAAGGGCAGCACGGTGTTATGAACAATGTTCTCTGGAATAGTGGTTTCAGCGCTGCGGTGTACTGAGCGCATGCGGTCGTTGTTTTCCATTGTGGCTTTGGTGACTTCGTAGACAAAGTCTTCCGGCAAATCACAGGCTGCAATGGCGAAGTTCCACATAGACACAGCGCGCGCGTCTTCTTCGAGTGTGGTGTAAGTGCTCGCTGGAATACTGAACTCAGCAACCGGGAAGTTTTCAAGCACGGTGGCCATCTCTTCTTCGGTAAACTCGATGATGTTTACATCCGTCTGTACTTCAAGCTGGCTGACCGCAGGAATCGGAATGCCTGCTGCAAACGCGATCACATCCAGAAGGCCATCTTGCAGCTGACCACCTAGATCAGACCAGCCGCCATTACGGCGATCAAACTCTACGCCCAGCGTTTCGAGAATCGCAGGGAAGTAAGTGTCTGACGTAGACGCTGCCGGACCGAAACCAATGCGTGCGCCATCAGGAATATCAGAGATAGACTCAATGCCTGAGCTTGAAAGCGCAGCAATAGAGAAGGGTGTTTCATACATTGGGAATAGCGCACAAACGTTGTCCATCGCCAGGCCAGGCGCTAGCGGGCTTTCGCCTTTAACAGCGTCCGACGCTGGACCCATAGTCGTCAGGCCAAAGGCCATATCACCGCTGTGCACCAGTGCCAAGTTCTGAGTCGGACCACCAGTAACTTCGCCACCGCCAGAAACACCCAGTTCGTCTGAAATAAAATTAGCCCAGCCGGAGCCGTAAACAAAGTAGGTGCCGCCTTGGCTTGCGGTACCGACGGTAAAGTTATCGGGCCATTCCGAGCGGTCTGCGTGGGCAGTGCCTGCTGCTGCAAGCAGGGCGCTGCTGGCAAGAAGAGCGACGGTTTTCGGCATCATATTGCGCATGGCGAGATTTCCTAAGCTGTTATTGGGATTATCGTCTGGCGTGCGTTGGCACTGCCAGTAGTTTTATCGTTAAGCAACTTATGTACAGCGAGAGTCATGCCAATAAGAGGTTTGGCAATTAAAATCAGTATGTTATTAGGTTTTTATTCGACTTTGGTTGAAATAAGAAAAGTGCTAAGTGTCTGGAGTTTCGCACACCGCGTGCTATTTAATGTGTGGGTTATCGCACAATTTTGCGGGTGAGGAGTGGGGAGTGGGGAGTGTTTGGAATGAGTGAAGCCCCAGCGCCAAGGGGCTTAAATTAAAAGCGCTGGGGTAAGATAATTAACGTTTGGGTTTGCCGGGGTCAAGAATGCGTACGGGCTGCACATCTTGCGTTTTTTGCTCTTCGCGAACTTGGTTAACACGGGTCGTCAGCTCTGATGCGGTCTCATCTTCAATCGGTAACTGCTCGAAAAAATCGCAGTTGACGCATTCCCGGTAGCGAATGCTGTTTTGCTCCCAGGCGCGAATCCGATCCATGGCCGCGCAGCGGGGGCAGGTCACCCCAGCAATAAAGCGTTTCACATTCGACATGACAGGCTCCAGGGGTGCGGTAACGAGAGAGATATTGCCGCACCCAGTGATAGTGAAAATAAATCTTAAGCTGCGCGAATACCGCTATGGCGTAGTAATGGCTCTACGCTGGGCTCGCGGCCTCGGAAGGCGTGAAATAGCTCGGCTGCATCTCTCACGCCGCCTGGTTCCAGAATTTCCTGGCGAAAGCGTTGGCCTGTGGTAGGGTCAAAAATGCCTGCCTCCTCGAACGCGCTCCACGCATCGGCAGAGAGCACTTCCGCCCATTTATAGCTGTAATAGCCTGCTGCATAGCCGCCCGAAAAAATATGGCTAAAGCTGTTTTGGAAGCGGTTAAAGTCGACAGTAGGCACAACAGAGGTGTGGCTACGTACGTCATCCAATAGCGCATGAACATCGCTGGCGCTGGGTGCTTCCAACTCGTGGTGCAGGCGCAAATCGAATAACGAAAACTCTATTTGGCGCACCATCCCCATTGCCGACTGAAAGTTCTTGGCTGCTTGCAAACGTTCTAGCAGTTCAGCGGGCAGAGGCTCGCCAGTATCGACATGCTTGGCGAGCAGAGCTAGTCCTTCTCGCTCCCAGCAGTAGTTCTCCATAAATTGGCTGGGTAGTTCAACTGCATCCCAAGCAACGCCGTTAATACCAGAGATATCGGCGATGTCCTGTTTCGTCAGCATGTGGTGCAAGCCATGACCGAACTCATGAAATAGCGTAGTGACTTCATCATGAGTCAGCAGTGCGGGTTTATCGCCCACCGGGGCAGTGAAGTTACAGGTCAGAAATGCCACGGGCAGCTGTAGGCCATGTTCAGTTTGGCGGCGTACTCGGCAGTCAGCCATCCATGCACCGCCACGCTTGCTTTCGCGAGCGTACAAATCTAAATAGAAACCGGCGATCGGCTTACCTTGTTCTGTAATGCGGAAGTACTGGACATCGTTATGATAGCTGGGCGCATCTGAGGTCGCTTCCACACGCACACCATAAAGACGTTCTACTACCTGGAACAACCCATCCACCACCCGCGGCGCGGGGAAGTATGGACGAAGCTGCTCTTGTGAAATGGCATGGCGATCCTCGCGCAATTTTTCGCTGGCATAGGGCACGTCCCATGGCTCAAGCGTTTCAATTCCCAGTTCTTCACGGGCATAGTTACTTAGCTCGGTGACTTCTTCTTTGGCCTGGGGAACCGCACGGCGAGCTAGATCATTCAAAAACTCAAGCACTTGCTCAGGAGAGTCGGCCATCTTAGTTGTGAGCGAGTAATCGGCGTAAGTGTCAAAGCCAAGCAAATGAGCAAGCTCTTGGCGAAGCGCTAGAATCTCTTCGAGAATGGGGGCGTTATCGAACTTGCCCGTATCTGGGCCTTGATCGGAAGCGCGAGTGACAAACGCGGCGTAGACCTCATGGCGCAATTTGCGGTTATCGGCGTAACTGATAATGGGGAAAAAACTCGGAAAATCGAGGGTGATGCGGTAGCCATCAACACCTTTTGCTTGGGCGGTTGCTTTCAGCGTCTCAAGTGCGCTTTCCGGTACGCCGGCCAGCTCATCAAGCTGGCTAATATCTTTGTGCCACGCTTGGGTAGCATCGAGCACATTGTTCGAAAACTGGTTGGATAAGGTCGAGAGGCGCGCTTGGATCTCGCCGTAACGGGCCTTTTTATCAGCGGGTAAATCGACACCGGCCAGGCGGAAATCGCGCAACGCGTTTTCCACCGTGCGTTGCTGAGCATGCGTCAGCTGTGCCCAGCCATCCCCTTGTTTAAGCGATTGCCAGCCGTTAAAGAGCCCTTCGTGCTGGCCCATCCAGGTGCTAAACGCCGACAGCTTTTCCAAGCATGTCTGATAGGCTTCCCGTAGCTCAGGGGTATTCATCGTGCCATTAAGGTGTGAGATGGGCGACCACGCCTGAGTGAGTCGGTCATTCACAGCCTCTAATGGTTTAGCAAAGCTATCCCAACTCGGTGGTGCCGAAGCGGCCTGCTGAGCAAGGCGGTCAATGGCTTCCCGGCTGTCATTAAGCAGTGTTTCCACGGCAGGCACGACGTGTTCGGCGCGAATGTCAGCGAAAGGGGGAAGCTCATGCGGCTCTAGCAACGGATTGCGGGACATAGGCACCTCGTAGGCATGAATTTTTAACTCGAGACGTTTTTGGATACGTTAGGGACGTATAAAAACGCGATAATAATGACACAGTGCGGGCGGTGAGGCTGTGTTTCAATGTCTGGGTTTAATACTGAGACTTACACCAGCGTTTGGCCTAGGCGTAAGCGCCTGCTAGTCTTGCCGCCTTTTAGTGTTTCCAACTAGTGCCACCAATGGCAGGAGCAAGTAATGAGTGAAACGCTGGAGCGCTGGGGGTCAAAGCGAGCCTTTATCTTAGCGGTAACAGGAGCTGCGGTTGGGTTGGGGAATATTTGGCGCTTCCCGTATGTTGCTGGCGAAAACGGTGGGGCAGCATTTTTACTGATCTATGTGGCGTTTGTACTGTTGTTGGGTATCCCTGTGATGATGGCCGAGATTTTAATTGGCCGGGCAGGGCGCCGGGGGCCTATGCAAGCGCTTAGTAAGCTGGCCGCTGACGCGGGTGCCTCTCAACACTGGCGCTGGTTAGGGTTGTTTGGTGCGTTTACCGTCTTCTGTATCTTGTCGTTTTACTCGGTGGTGTCAGGTTGGTCGATAGAGTTTTTAGTCGCTTCAATAAACGGGAATTTCGATGGCGCGAGTGCAGCGGAAATAGGGGCGGGTTTCGAAACGTTTTTAGCAAACCCAGGTTTGTTGATTTTTAACCATTCGTTGTTTCTGTTTATGACCATGACAGTAGTGGCAGCAGGTGTTGCCAAAGGCTTAGAAAGGTTGAACAACCTATTAATGCCTCTGCTGTACGTTTTATTGCTACTACTAGCCGGTTATGCCACGACCACAGACGGATTTGGTACGGCGCTTTCTTGGCTTTTTTTACCGTCATTTGGCGACGTAACGACCTCTGTGGTGTTGCATGCTATGGGGCATGCATTTTTTACCCTTGCGGTAGGGGCTTGTGCGCTAATGGCTTATGGGGCTTATATGCCTGATGAGCAGAGCCTACCAAAAGCAGCGTTTGCGGTCGCAATGCTGGACATCAGCGTGGCCTTATTAGCCGGTATTGCCATCTTTTCAGTGGTATTTGCCCAGGGTATGGATCCTGCCGATGGCCCTGGTCTGATGTTTGTGACGCTTCCCATCGCTTTTTCTGAACTGCCTTGGGGAGCGTTTTGGTTAAGCGTATTCTTTTTGCTGCTCTTACTGGCTACCTGGACTTCAGCGATTAACCTCGCTGAACCAATGGTGGCAACGTTGCAAGGGCTCGGGTGGCGGCGCAGTGTCTCAACGGCCGTCGTGGCACTGAGTGTATGGCTGTTAGGGTTGCTATCGGCGTTTTCGTTTTCCACGCTCGCCGATTTCAGACCATTGTTCGGACGCAATGTGTTTGAGCTAGTCAGCAGTATTCCCCCTGATATTTTTCTGCCTATGGGGGGGTTATTAATTGCTATCTTTGCGGCATGGGTGATGCCCCGAACACAGGTAGTGCATGCATTGGGTGTTGGGGAAAATGGCTATGTGTTCTGGCGCAATATTGTACGCTGGGTGTCGATTCCGCTGACGTTTATTGTATTGCTTGGCGGGTTGCTATAGTTCTTGAATATTTGAATCCAATAGCGTTAAGCAGGAGAGTGCAATGAGCAATGCCTTACGACCTTTTCAAGGTGTTTCGCCCCGTCTTGGAGAGCGGGTTTATATCGATCCTGCTAGCGTGGTGATTGGTGATGTAGCGCTGGGCGATGACTGTTCGGTCTGGCCAATGACGGTGATTCGGGGCGATATGCACCGGATCCGCATTGGTGCTCGCACTAGCGTGCAAGATGGCAGCGTGCTGCATATTACCCATGCCAGCGATTTTAATCCTGACGGGTTTCCGCTGACGATTGGCGATGATGTCACTATTGGCCATAAAGCGATTTTGCATGGCTGTACGCTGGGTAGCCGCATCTTGGTGGGTATGGGGGCGATTGTGATGGATGGGACGGTCGTCGAAGACGAGGTGATTATTGCCGCCGGTGCAGTGGTGACGCCTGGTAAACGCTTGGAAAGTGGCCATGTATACGCCGGTAATCCGGCAAAAGCATTGCGTCCACTAAAAGATAAAGAACGTGCTTTCTTTCCTTACACGGCAGGTAACTACGTTAAGTTAAAAGATCAGTTCCTCGCTCAATGAATTTTCTGGCGTAGGCGCTAAGCAATTGGCCTAACACTATTTTTTCTTAAATAGGCATGTTGCGGCAGCCAAAAGTCTGGTAATTTATCCAGTTTTCCAGGGTGCCGCGCTATGGCGAATTTTCGCACGCACATTACGATAGCAGCAGCCGGCGGCGTGCTAACGGCTTATGTCGGCTGGCAGGCAGAGTGGTGGCCAGCGACTCAGGCGTTATTAATTATTGCCCTGGTAGCCTTCGGCGGCATTTTGCCTGACATTGATGCTGATCGTTCTCGCTCTATCCGTCTGATTTTTAACCTTTTATCCGTACCTTCGCTGGTGCTTGGCGTGCTGTTGTTGCAGCCTTGGTTAACGCCAGGTTTGTTGCTGGTAGCGTGTGGCGGCATTTACGTTAGTGTGCGCTATTTGGCGGCGGTGGTGTTCTCAAGGCTAACGGTTCATCGTGGTATTTGGCACTCGCTGATGGCGGCTGTGCTGTGCGCGCTAGTGACTGCAGCGTTCAGTTTTCATTTGTTGGCGCAGCCAGCCTGGTTGGCGTGGTGCCATAGTGCAGCGGTACTGCTAGGATTCATCATTCATTTGAGCCTCGACGAACTCTTCAGCGTGGACCTAGAAGGTGCGCGGTTAAAGCGTTCCTTTGGAACCGCGCTAAAGCTGGGCGATGGCCGTCGTCCGCTATCCAACGTCTTTATGTTGATTGCGTTATTTACGTTGGTGCCCTGGGTACCGCCGTGGGACGTATTGATTGAGTTGTTTCATCAAGGGTCGCTGCTATGGCGATAATCGTTAGCACTTATACTGTGTTTTTTGAGTTTGTCGTAGAAGGTTTTGCGGGGTATTCCCAGGTGGCGGCACACGTCGGTTACGCGCCCATGATGACGGGCAAGGGATTGGCTAATCAGGCTTTTTTCAAATAGCTCCACTTGTCGGGGCAGCGTCGGTTCTTCGGTGCCAGCGTTGACCCCTTCTAGAAGTGCATCCAGGCGGTAGTCAAAGGCTGCCCCCAGTAGCACATAACGCTCGGCAAGATTTCGCAGTTCGCGAACATTGCCAGGCCAGTCGTGGGCCAGCAAGGCGGCAATCGAATGGCTATCCAGCGTGGGCGCTTCTAAACCGCTGCGGTTTGCCGCGATTACGGCGAAATGCTGAAATAGCAGTGGAATGTCCTCGCGCCGTTCGCGTAGCGCGGGCAGTGGCAGGGTGACCACGTTGAGTCGATAATAAAGATCTTCGCGAAAGCTTCCCTCTTCGGCAGCGACTTTTAGGTCCACCTTGGTAGCCGCAATCACACGAATATTGAGTGGCACCGTTTCGTTAGCCCCAAGACGCTCGACGCTGCGCTCTTGCAAGACGCGTAACAGCTTAACCTGAAGTGCCAACGGCATGGATTCGATCTCATCAAGAAATACTGTGCCGCCATTCGCGTGCTCAAACTTACCAATTCGCCGCTCGACAGCGCCGGTAAAGGCACCTTTCTCATGACCAAACAGTTCTGATTCTATGGTGTTTTCTGGCACTGCACCGCAGTTAATAGCCATAAATGGGCTGTTGCGACGGGCACTGCGCTCGTGAATAGCACGAGCAACAAGGTCTTTTCCGGTGCCGGTTTCGCCAAATAGCAGCACATCGGCCTCTACTTGGCTGATGCGCTGAATCATTGCCGCAAGGCGAGAGATCACAGGTGTGCGGCCCACTAGGCGTGGCCCAAGGGCCGCCTGCTGAACTTCCAGTTCGGCTTTTAAGCGCAAGTTTTCTAGGCTCAGCTGGCGCTTTTCGATTCCTCGCCTCACAACATCCAGTAACTGGTCACCCGCGAATGGCTTTTCTAGAAAATCCCAGGCGCCTGCTCGCATCGCTTCTACCGCGGTTGAAATGTCGCCGTGGCCAGTGATTAAGATAATCGGCAACGTAGCATCGCGGCTATGTAGCTCATGCAATAACGCCATGCCGTCCATTCCAGGCATGCGAATGTCACTTACAATAACGCCGGGAAAGTTTGCGGGTAGCGCTTCAAGCGCTTGTTCTGCTGACTCAAAACAGTGAGGCGTGTAGCCAGCAAGTTCGAGTGTTTGGCTGGCGGTGATACGCAGGTGCGGTTCGTCGTCGATCACCATGACCGGCAGCGTCGACGGCTCATGCATGGTTGTTACTCTCCTTGACCGAAAGTGGCGGCAGTACGTTAGGCGTTGCTGAACAGGGTAGCGTAATGGTGAATTGTGCACCGCCAGTGGGCTGATTCGTTACCTGCAGTTTGCCGCCTAGATCCTCCATAATACGTGAGGAAATCGAAAGTCCCAGCCCTAATCCGCTACCGGGTGCTTTCGTAGTAAAGAAGGGTTCGAAAATCTGGCTCAAGTGGTGTTCTGGGATGCCTGGGCCATTATCGGCAACGCTGATCATCACGTGCTGTTGTGCTATTTCTACGCTTAGCGTCAGCATGGGTGACGCTAGCTCTTTCATTGCTTGTAGCGCGTTACTGATCAAGTTCACCAGTACTTGCTCTAGGCGGACTAAATCACCCTCGACCCAAAGCGTTTCCTCGGGCCACTGGTGAACCACCTTAATGCCATCATCACGTAAGCGGCTGTGGAATAAACGCAACGCGTACTCAATACAGGCTTGTACGGAGATTGTTTCCTGACGCTCGCTGCTTTTCCGAGAAAACTGGCGCAGTTGGGCGCTAATATCGGCCATACGCTGGGTGAGTTCGACAATTTGCGCTAGGTTGGCGTCTGCCTTATCCACCCGCGCAAGCTCGATAAACCGTCGGCCATTTTCAGCGTAGGCGCGAATGGCGGCTAGCGGCTGATTTAATTCATGGTTAATCCCGGCAGCCAATTGGCCTAAGACCGCCAGCTTTGCTGCTTGGATCAGCTCATCTTGCGTTTGGCGTAGGTTTGCTTCTGCTCGCCGACGCTCTTCAATTTCATCAGAAAGCCGCTGATTGCTGGCAACTAAATCACGTGTTCTTCGCTCAACGCTGACTTCTAGTTCATCGCGCACTCTCGCCAAGGTTTGTCGTTCGCGTTCCGCAAAGGCTTCGCGCTCTCGACGTAAGCGCAAGCGTTGCCAACCAATGCCGCCACCCAGTGCCACCACGCCATATAAGCCCCCCGCCATCAGTGCTGCGATCCACTGGGCGTTCACCACCGGGGTTAGCGGTTTTAAAATATGCATTTGCCAGCCGAACTCTGGGATGGGGCGCGTAAGACTTAAATAGTGCCCACTGCTGAGTGGCCCGCTAGCAAAGCTAACAAGATAGCTATCAGACCCGTAAGGGGCTTCACGCTTCATGCCTGAAGGCGTTAACGGCTCCATTGCATAGCGACGAGTTGCCCGTAAGCTGTCGCGCTGGTTATCGGTGAGGGGGTAGAGGGCATTCATGCGCAGCTCAGGATGACTAGCCATGAAAATAATATTATCGCTATCGGTGACAAACAGTTCAGCATCCTGCTCTGCCCAACTCTCTTCAACGTCGTCGAGCAGCACTTTGACGACAATAACCCCGTCAGGTTTTGCATCGGGGGAGGTATCATCAAGCCAAACCGGCGCAGAAAAATAGTAACCACGCTCAAGCGACTGTAAACCTAGGCCATAAAAGCGTCCCTGCCCTCCGGTAATAGCATCCGTGTAATAGCTGCGGAACGCGTAGTTTTGGCCAATGAACGTTTTAGGGCGGTGCCAGTTGCTGGCGGCGATGGTATCGGCGTCACGGTTCAGTAAATAAACATCGGAGACCCCAGCGGTAAAGCGAAAACGGTCAAGCAGTAAGTTGAGCGGCATGGGATCTTGGCTATCTGGGGAAGCTAAAAAACGTTGTACGCCTTCCCTGGTCGCCAGCATTTGTGGCAAGTAGTCATAGCGCAGCAGGTATCCATTCAAGTTGGCGGCGGAAAGCCGCAACTCATTTTCAGCATCGTCTTGTAAATTCGATAGCGCTTGCTCGCGAGCCAGTTGAGCGGCCTGCCACATGCAAAGCATCAGCCCAAGCGGAATGGCGATTAGCCAGAGCAGCCGCCAGCGGTGGTTTGAAAGGCGAAGTAAGCGACTCATGCGGGTGTGCTACTAGTACTAGCACTTTGATTAGTACTTTGAGTAGTACTTTGAGCGGTACCTTGAGCACGACGCAGTGCTCGCTGGGCGCGAGTTTCCGCTCTGGCTATTTCGAGAAGGCCTTCCTCAACGTACACTAGGTGCTCGTGCGCTCGGCTTCGGGCATCTTCAGCACGGCCATCTAAAATTGCATCAAGCAGGGCGCGGTGTTGTTTCATTAGCTGCGAGCGCGAGTCGGGCTTTGCAAAAAAATGAGCAAGATTATCAACAATGCTTTGCTCTAATAAATGAAAAATACCTCTAATAGTATGCAGTAACAGTACGTTATGTGCTGCTTCTGCAATAGCAAGGTGGAAAGCGGCATCTAACTTTGCTTCTTGTGCGGGGTTGGCGCCAACAAACCCACTGTCAAGTTCTTCAAAGCGCTGGATCAATACCGCTTTATCCGCGGGTGTTGAGCGTAATGCGGCGTAATAAGCCGAAATCCCTTCCATTGCATCGCGAAATTCAAGCAAATCCAAATGAAATTCGTTGTGCCGAGATAGCATCTCCAGCAAGGGGTCAATGTAGCCGCTGTTTAGTGTTTCATTCACAAAGTTACCACCGCCTTGGCGGCTGGTAAGCAGGCCTCGTGCGGCAAGCTTTTGAATGGCTTCACGCAAAGAGGGGCGAGACACGCCAAAACGCTCAGCAAGTTCTCTTTCTGGGGGCAGGCGCTGGCCAGGCTTGAGGCTGCCTTCAAGAATCATTGCCTCAAGGCGCTCGGTAATTACATCAGCCAAGCGCTGCTGGCGAAGGGGCGGATAAGACATAAAATTCAGCTCCTTTGATTGGTATTACCAATTTTAAAAGCTTTGAGTGTCTTGCTCAAGCGTCAATGACAAGCTGGTGCTTAGGCGCACCGCATAGCCGTAGAGCGGCTTTTGCTTTACCTGTAAGTTGGTAATACCAGCTTATTGGGTCACCGGTGTCGTTCACTGCATTGCTAGAAGCGAAAGCCATCATTAAGAGTAAGTTCATGGTTTCTGTGGAGATGCACTGTAATGTGCACCTTGAAAAAGCGGGTATTGAAGCCCTGGAATCAGATTTAGGCGAATATTTGGTTCAGCAGAATGAGCAGGCGTCTTCTTACATTATTATCTCGGCGATTCATCTTTATTACGGATGAAATTTGCGAGGTTATATACGATAAAACAGGCGCCGGGGGTATTCGAGATGATGACTATATGGCTGCAGTCGCAAGGCAGTGATTGCTCGAACACTTCATAGCGGTGGACGTGGCGGTGTCGGGTGTTAACTTTGCGTTGGCGTAAACGGACACGCTCTTCCTAGTGAAAAATGAAGGCAATGATCCTTTAGTGGTCACTATGCCACCTGCGTATATCGATGTGCTTGATGCGGATACGCAACTAGATACATTTTGGTGTTGTAGAGCAGCACATTGGGTGGCGCTAGTGCCAACCAGTGTGCTGCCCATTTCTGGACCTAGCAAGACGGCAGATTGAGCAAATATTAGTTTATGGTGTTCACAGATCAAATGAGCTGATTGTTCTCTTGCGCCACTAGCAAGTGCGGCTATACTTATAGTTGGTTTTGGAATTGACTCGCTGTAATTTTTTTACAGTTATTTTTAAATAGCCCTTGCCAACGCGGCAGCGAAACCGTAGAGTACGCATCCGCTGCCGGGGACGCACAGCGTTACCAGCGGTGTTTATTTGTCAGTTCAAAGGTGGAAACCTTTGGTTTGTCAGAGGGTTAGAAATACGGTTGTGGGCTACAAGCTTCGCTCGCTTCGTTAATTTTCTCGCTCCCTTCACTAAAACAGTGATTGACAAACACCAGGAAATGCGTA
>NZ_RZHG01000017.1 GCF_003989795.1 Vreelandella andesensis | reverse complement strand
GACCATTGACCCGCGTCCCATCACCGTCACCGCCGACGATCAACAGAAAACCTACGGTAACGCCGACCCAGCCCTCACCTGGCAGGTCACCGACGGCAATCTGGTCGGCGACGACAGCCTGACTGGTGATGTCACCCGCGCGGCCGGAGATGACGTGGGCAGCTACGACATCAGCCCGGCGGATCTGGACAACGGTAACTATATGATCACCGCTATCGATGGCGAGCTGACCATTGACCCGCGTCCCATCACCGTCACCGCCGACGATCAACAGAAAACCTACGGTAACGCTGACCCGACCCTCACCTGGCAGGTCACTGACGGCAACCTCGTCGGCGATGACAACCTCGCAGGCGGCCTGAATCGCGAGGCTGGTGATGACGTGGGTAACTACGACATCAGCGCAGCGGATCTGAAAAACGGCAACTACATGATCACCGCTGTCGACGGCGAGCTGACCATTGACCCGCGTCCGATCACCGTCACTGCTGACGATCAACAAAAAACCTACGGCGACGCTGACCCGGCTCTCACCTGGCAGGTCACTGACGGCAACCTGGTCGGCGACGATACCCTTGCGGGCGACCTGAATCGCGAGGCAAGTGACGACGTGGGTAACTACGCCATCAGCCCAGTGGATCTGGAAAACGGCAACTATATGATCACCGCCGTGGATGGCGAGCTAACCATTGATCCGCGCCCCATCACCGTCACCGCCGATGATCAGCAGAAAACCTACGGCAACGCCGACCCGACCCTTACCTGGCAGGTCACTGACGGCAACCTCGTCGGCAATGACAACCTTGCAGGCGACCTGAATCGCGAGGCTGGTGATGACGTGGGTAACTACGACATCAGCGCAGCGGATCTGGAAAACGGCAACTACATGATCACCGCTGTCGATGGCATGCTGACCATTGACCCCCGTCCGATCACTGTCACCGCCAACGATAAGGAGAAAGAGCAAGGCGAACCGGATCCTACACTGACATTTTCTACCGGCTGTGGAAGCCTTACCGAAAGCTGTGGCCTGGTGCTTGGTGACGAATTGGCGGGTAACCTATCGCGTCAACCAGGGGAAGACGCTGGAAACTACAACATTAATCAGGGCGATGTAGACGAAAATCGCAACCCGAACTACGCGATTGACTTTATGTCAGGTGAGCTAGCCATCGCGGCAGTCCCGATTCCTGAACCTGAGCCCGAGCCGGAACCTGAGCCAGAACCCGAACCTGAGCCAGAACCCGAGCCAGAACCCGAGCCGGAACCCGAGCCTGAGCCGGAACCCGAGCCGGAACCCGAACCGGAGCCTGAGCCTGAACCAGAACCCGAGCCTGAGCCTGAGCCAGAGCCCGAACCGGGACCCGAGCCAGAGCCCGAACCGGAACCTGAGCCTGAGCCTGAGCCAGAACCGGAGCCTGAGCCAGAACCCGAGCCTGAGCCTGAGCCAGAGCCTGAGCCAGAACCCGAGCCGGAGCCCGAGTCTGAGTCTGAGTCTGAGCCGGAACCCGAGCCGGAACCCGAACCGGAGCCTGAGCCGGAACCTGAGCCTGAGCCTGAGCCAGAGCCAGAGCCCGAACCGGGACCCGAGCCAGAGCCCGAACCGGAACCTGAGCCTGAGCCTGAGCCTGAGCCTGAGCCTGAGCCTGAGCCCGAGCCCGAGCCCGAACCTGAGCCTGAGCCGGAACCTGAGCCTGAGCCGGAACCTGAGCCAAAGTCTGAGTCCAAGCTTGATGTCGGCTCAAAGGTGAGTGGCGTTATCAATCAGACACTTCAAGATGTATCGACGAGCGCACAAGAGGAACAGATGGGCCAAGTCAACGAATTTACTGAAGAAGACACATTGCCGAGCGGCATCGAGATCATAGATCGCGGCATTAATACCGACCTGGATGACGATGAAGGAGATGACTAATGCGCTATGGCCAGCTCAATTCATGTTCACTGGCAATGACCGCGATGTGCCTTATCATTACGTCGCCCTTAACCAGTTACGCACAAACCGCTCCAGACGCAGGCCGTATTCTGCGGGATACACTACCGGATGATATTTATCAGCCTCGTGAGTCTTCGTTAAATATCAATCTGCAAGGGACACCACTTACGGAAAGCGATGCCGAAAGCCGAGAAGTTCGTATTAACGATGTCTCGTTTAGCGGCAACACTGTCTACGACGATGCAGCGCTGCTCGATCAAGTAAAGCATCTTATGGAAAAAGCCCATGACATGGCAGGCTTACAAGACATAAGCAATCGCATTAGTCTCTTTTATCGCGAAAATGGCTATCCCTTTGCTCAAGCATTCCTGCCTAAACAGGATGTCAGCCAAGGCACACTGACTATTCAACTGATGGAGGGAAACTACGGCCAGGTGACAGTAACCAGCGATGACGCCTCGCTGGCAAACAGCGTGGCACCCTATTTATCCCATCTTCGCTCTGGGGATGTTATTCAGGGGGATTCGTTGGAACGCAGTGCACTGCTGCTGAGCGATTTACCAGGAGTTAGTATCACTCCAGTCATGCGGCCAGGCGAGGCATCCGGCACCGGTGATTTAGTAACAGAGGTAAACGCCACCCAGCGCGTACAAGGCTACGTTGGAGTGGATAACTACGGTAGCCGCTCATCTGGCGAGGGGCGCGCCACCGTCGGTGCTCAGGTCAACCGAATTTTGAAATTAGGTGATGAACTCAGTTTTACCGCACTCTACTCGGAAGAGGATCTATGGCTAGGGCGATTCGCCTACTCCCTGCCTATTGGCTATAAAGGCTGGCGTGCCGAGGTGGCTTATGCACGTACGGAGTATAATCTGCGCGACCCATTTAGTGGCTTTACCGGCACAGCAGACACAAGCCATTTACGATTGAGTTATCCATTAATACGACAACAACGAACCAACCTGACCGCCTCTTTTGGTGGCGAATACACAGAGCTGAATGATCGCTTTGAAGGTGTGAGCTATCAAAAGCGTTATGGGCATAGCTGGCCATTAGCACTTCAGTTCGACCACAGAGATGCTTTCGGCAAGGGAGGCGTGACGTTTGGAGAAGTGCGTTTTCAGAGCGGCCAAGTTAATAACCAAGCGAATGAACAAGTGGATGGTAGTTATAGCAAAGCCAATGCGCGCCTTTCTCGCGTGCAAAACCTTGGTCACGGTTTCTCATTGTTGGCCAGCGGGGATATACAGTGGGCGGACTCGCCGCTAGATTCTTCGGAGAGTATGAGTTTGGGGGGCTCCCGTGGCGTTAGAGCTTATCCGCAGGGAGAAGTTAGTGGCAGCAGAATGTGGCTGACCCAACTGGAAGTTCGCTACCAAGCAACGCCTGAACTTGTGCCCTACATCTTCTATGACCACGGGGCACGCCAGCAATTTGCCGAGGAATCCAGTGATACGCTGGCAGGTGGCGGCGTTGGCATACGCTACTCGAACGGCAACTGGTCTATTAATACGGCAGTAGCGACTCAAACGACGGGGGACCCCGCGTCACAGGATGAGCAGAAAGATCCTCGATTTTGGTTTTCTACTCGCTACACATTTTAGCAACACGCCTTAAAATGTTTTCTCTAAAGCAAAGCGCGGCTGCGGTTGGCCGTCTTTGTTCACACTTTCGGTAAACATCGCAAGCGGGCGCACCCACAGGCCGTAGTCACCATAAAGCGCGCGATAAACCACTAGCGACTCTTCACTTTCGCTGTGCTGTGCGGTGCCAAGCACTTCGTAAAGGCTGCCTTTATAGTGGCGATAAATACCCGGAACAGGGAGCGTCATGATGTTTCCTTTTGAACAACGGGATGAGCGGCTTTTTTAGCCAGACGTTCCAGTACTTTAGCAGCAGCGACAAAGCCAAAGGTACCAGTGACAAAGGTGGCAGCACCAAAGCCTGAGGCGCAATCTAAACGGGTAGCATCACCGTTGCCGGGCTTTTGCAGGCAAACTTCACCGTCAGCGCTTGGGTACACTAGCTGCTCATCAGAATAGACGCACTCAACGGAAAAGCGCCGCTTGGAGTTACGGGAAAAACCATAATCACGGCGCAGCCGCGAGCGCACTTTGGAAAGCAGGGGGTCGTGTTCCGTGCGGGTCAAATCTGCCACCTGAATACGCGTGGGATCAGTTTGGCCACCCGCTGCGCCTGTCACGGTAATCGGCAGTTTACGCCGTTTGCACCAAGCGATTAGGGCCGCTTTGGCGATCACGCTGTCAATGGCATCGACCACATGATCGGCATCATTTGGGATGCGTTCGGCTAGGTTCGTCGGCGTCACAAAAGCACTATCGGCCACTATTTCTATCTCAGGCGCAATCAGGCGGCAGCGCTCGGCCAATACGTCCACCTTGGGCTGACCAATCGTGCCGTCTAACGCGTGGAGCTGACGGTTCACGTTGGACACGCACACATCATCCAGATCGATCAGCGTCAGCTTGCCGATACCAGAGCGTGCCAACGCTTCTACTGTCCAGCTCCCCACACCACCCACACCGACTACCACCACATGAGCATTGCGAAACGTCGTGGCAGCGCGGTGGCCATACAGACGGCGAATGCCGCCAAAACGAAAGTCATAATCCGAAGACATGGCGGGCTCTCTATTTTTCAACATGCTTTTTTCAACATAGTTCGATTCGTGCCAGCTACCGCTGACGCACTGTGAGCGCTGCAATAGGCGGTGTGCGCACGCTGTCTAGCGGCAGATGCCCACCCCAGCCAAACTGCTCGAACAGGCTTGCCATCGTCTCATCGAGTGCACAGCTTAACTGAATGCGCTTATCGATTAACGGGTGATCAAACGCCAAATACGTAGCAGCCAGCAGTAAACGGGGAGCCTTCAACTGATCCGCAAAAAAGCGGTTGTGGACACTCTTGCCGTGTTTGGCATCGCCAATAATCGGGTAACCGCGCCGAGAAAGGTGGCGACGAATCTGATGCCGCCGCCCAGTCATGGGCCGTGCTTCTACTAGCGAATAGCGTGCCACCGGGTAGCGGTCTACCTGCACAGGCAGCTCAACGCTATCCAGGCGGCGGATATCAGTCGTCGCGGGCATGGCCGGCATCTCGGCTTTGGGCCGCGTGCCATCCTCCTCCCTCAACGGGTAATCGAGGCGCTCTTGTTCCGGCGCTTTTCCCCTGACGACCGCCAGATAGCGCTTTTCCACCTGTCGTTTGCTGAAGGCTTCACTTAACAGAGCTGCCGCCTCGGATGATAAGCCAAACACCATCACGCCAGAGGTGGGTCTATCTAACCGATGCACGGGGTACACGCGTTTGCCAATTTGGTCACGCAGGCGTTGAAGCAAAAATTGTGTTTCTCCACGCGCCAGCGCCGAGCGGTGCACTAGCAATCCCGACGGCTTATGCACCGCCACAAGGTGCTCATCCTGGTAAAGGATGTTCAATGGCAACATGGCACTCCCCAATAGCGGCGCTTGAGATAACAAATCGCGATGATTTGAAGCAGCGCACTATTGTCGCGGCTTAGCGGATCAATGTCATCCGCGCAGTGGCATCAGGAAGGCGAAGAACACCATCACTTAATCCATTGGCAGAGTTGCAATAGCCAACTACCTTGAAATGGCAACTCGTCATACGAGCTTCCATGGATAAGGAAAGGAGAATGCATTATGCGATATTCACTACCGCTAACAGGTATTGCCGCGGGTTTGTTGCTGGCAACCACCGCTCAGGCAAATGAAGCGCTCAACGTTGAAATGCACAAGGTCAGCGCAGCAGGAATTGAAGCGTCTATTGGTACTATTTCTATTGAGCACACTGAGCATGGTGTGTTGTTTACACCTTCGTTGACTGACTTGGAACCCGGCGTATACGGCTTTCATGTTCACCAAAATGCCAGTTGCGACCCTGCTGAAAACGACAGCGGCGAAATGACAGCAGCGCTCGCTGCGGGTGGCCACTACGACCCGGAAGAGACGGGCACCCACCAAGGCCCCTACGGCGATGGTCATCTAGGAGACCTACCGGTCCTCACGGTGAATGACGATGGCGAAGCCAATCTGCCCGTGTTGGCACCGCGCTTGAGCATGGAAGATATGCCAGGACGCAGCTTGATGATTCATGCTGGCAGCGATACGTATGCAGATGATCCTCACTTAGGCGGCGGCGGTGCGCGCATGGCCTGCGGCGTTGTGGCATCGTAAAAACACAGCTCTCAATAAATAGCCGTAGAGAAGCAAAATGGGCAGCCATTTGGCTGCCCATTTATTACTGAAAATCGTACATTATTGAAAGACGTAAAAAATCACTCTTCGTCGGTCGCCAGCTGCATGTGTTTTTGCAGATAATTTTGAATGCCCACTTTGTCGATCAAACCAAGCTGCGTTTCAATATGATCGATATGGCTTTCTTCATCGGCAAGCAGGTCGCGCAGTAAATCACGCGTTACGTAATCCTTGACGCTTTCGCAATAGGTAATTGCTTCGATGTAGTCATTGCGGCCGTCGTGCTCGATTTTAAGATCGCTCTCAAGCATTTCTTTGACGTTTTCACCAATATGCAGCTTGCCTAGATCCTGAAGATTAGGAATGCCTTCTAGGAACAGAATACGTTCGATGAGTTTATCAGCGTGCTGCATCTCCTCAATGGACTCGTCGTATTCCCACTTGGCAAGCTCTTTAAAGCCCCAGTCTTTGTACATTTTGGCGTGCAAAAAATACTGATTGATGGCTACCAGCTCGTTGCCGAGGGCGATATTGAGATGCTGAATGACCTTGGGATCACCTTTCATGACGTCACCTTTCTTAATGTACAAGTATTACGCTAGCTAGAGAGTATAGGCCATAAACGGATATACTCCCAACGGTGTTGGGAGTATATAGAAAGTAACTAAAAATTCAAAAATATCATATGCTTGCTAACGAAAAACCTAACAATAGTGATTCGCGTCACACGGCGTAGGCGAGACCCATATTCGCTTCACAGCGAGCTTCTTGTACCGCTTCACGAGTAAGCGATTTAGCAAAGCAAGCGCATTTGCCGCACTGGGTACCACAGCCTGTGGCTTCGCGTACTTCTCGCCAGCTGCGCGCTCCGTCGCTAACGTGCTGGCGAATCTGATGGTCGGTTACTCCCTTGCACACGCAAACGTACATGGCGACACCTCATAAAAGTCATGAGATGAATGTAAATGATTCGCATACATCTTTTCAAGTAGAAATGAATACTTTCTGGTAACCATTCGTCTTATTGACATGCTCCGACCACTAAATCAGAGATTATAGTGGCGGATTCCCAGGTCGTTGCCTTCCTGGTTCCTGCTTCGTTGTCCGTTGCCTGCAATGCCTTGGCATTGCCGGTCTTATACAAACTCCACAGGCGTCGATTTCCGAGTGACCCTCGGTATTACTTCAACTCTCAGCACCGGCTAACAGTGCGGTGCCTGCTTGTAAGATATTGCGGGCAGCATTTACATCACGGTCAATGCCTTGGGTGCCGCAATCTGGGCAGTCCCAGGTGCGGACATTTAGCGGCAGCGATGCCATCACAAACCCGCACCCATGGCAGCGCTTACTGCTGGGATACCAGCGA
>NZ_RZHG01000016.1 GCF_003989795.1 Vreelandella andesensis | reverse complement strand
ACGCACCCAAACGTCCGCGCCAGCAGGGCGGCCTGCTCGGGCGTTGGATAGAAGCGGTATTTGTAGGCGCGTTCGGTTTTCATGTCTTACAATTTAGCCTACTTTATGTAAGACAGCAGCACACAAGGCGTCCTGCGGACGCCGTGCTATCCATCGCCACCCAATGCGGTAGCTTGGATGGCGTATTCCGCGCTTGTCGATAAATACGGCTGAAAAACACTGCGGCAATGGCAATCCAAAGCAACATACCCGTTATCTTCGTAGTGCTTAGCATTGCGTAGCGCAGTAGGCTCCAATTAAGGCGGCCTCTAAGCGCTGCAATGAGCAATGCACCACCTGCCCCTAAAGCAGAGGCTTCGGAATGCGAGGTGACTCCTCCTATAATGCAGCCCAGTACGGCAATAACCAAAAGTCCTGGCGCAATAACGTGGCGTAAAGAGATGAGTTTCTCTTTGGCGCTAAAACGTTCTTCAACGGGGGCCGCTGGGCCAAGCGCGGGGTTGATGCGCCCGTTCCAACGTTTCCGGCTTGATGCTGCGAATCGTCGACTGCAGGCAGGATCGACTGGGTGACAGGTGGGCTGGCAGTCGGGCAAACGTTCGATAAGTCACCGAATACGACAAATGAAACGCCAGTTGTTCATAGCTGAAACCCTGTTGCTACTTCAACAGCAGACAACACAGAACACTCTTGGCACTGAGACCAATTCGCCCCACGGCTGACACGGATGCATCGATTAAATAGGCAGCCACCAGATTCAGAATCTTGGGCTGCCTATCCAAGACCTCCGACAGCTTCCGGAGTCTGGCGCCATACTCGTGATTCGAGTAATGTTCGAATATGCTAGCCCGAGTATGGCGGGTCTCTCGCATGCTGGGTTCTCTCAGTTGTTGGATGTTTTTTGGTCGCACTTAAAACATACCTGAGCCAAGAGGATTTTCTTATCTATTCTCAGAATTTTTCATAAAATCAGTTGGTTGTTAGTTTCTGGATGGGCTAGCTACACGTGCTCTTGGTATCGCTTCAGGGCAACTTCATAAGATTTATGGATATGGTCGTCCATTAATTCACGCGCCGTTTTAGCATCGCGCTGCAGCGCAAGCTCCACAAGTTGATGATGCTGCTCATCAAGCTCTTGACGAATCGTCGGCATTTTTGGTCCCAGACGACGGTAGCGATCGAACTGATCATGTAACTGCTCAATAAAACGTAATAACCAGACTGACCCACACGGCGCCACCAACGTACGGTGAAACTGAGTATGCAGATACTCCCACTCCTCGCCTTTATCCAAGGTAATATCGACCCGTTTCAGGCGATGAGCAGCTGCCAACAAATCGGCTTCCCAAAGCGAGTCGCCGTTAGCAATAGCCCGCTCTAGCGCCATACCTTCCATTTCCAAACGCACCTGAGTAATGTCGTCTAGCTCATCCCGCGACAGCTTCGGCACCCGAAAGCCGCGCTGATTTTCCTGTACCAGCAACCCATAAGCCGCCAATTTATTGAGTGCTTCTCGTAGCGGGCTCAAACCGACTTGGTAGCGATCTTTAAGCACATTGATTGCGAGCTTTTCACCGGCAACAAAACATCCGCCTACCAAATCCTTGCGTAGATGATCAAACACACGGCTTGATGCAGTACCTGCTGGCCCTGCAGTACCTGCTGGCCCTGCTGGCCCTGCTGGCGTTGGTGAAGTAGATAAAGAATTATTCATGACGATGTCCTTTATTCATCTCAACTTCCGATGTCCATTCTATTTTTCATTGTTGACGTAAGATAAAACACTACCTATATTCTATTTTAAACAAGATAATCGATTTTTTAACTTATAAACGATAAATAAGGCCTGAGTATGTTTTTGATCTCTTCATTGGCTTTGCGGAATGTGAGCCCATGAATCCACCCGCTGTCCTCTGGCAATTGTTCTGGGCCTTTTTCCGTATCGGCATTCTTGGTTTCGGAGGAGGCCCCGCCATGATTCCCTTAGTGCGCGCAGAGGTCGTTACCCGCCACCACTGGCTAACCGACGAAGAGTTTGCCGACGTACTGGCAATTGGCAATACCTTACCTGGGCCCATTGCCACTAAAATGCCTGGCTACATTGGCTACCGAGTGGGCGGAGTAACAGGTTGTATCGCTGCCGTCATTGCCATCATTGTGCCAATGATTGTAGCGATGATTGTCATGTTAGGCGTTTTTAGCCGCTACCGCGATGTGGCATGGGTTCACGGTATGGGCCAAGCGGTAGTGCCCGTAGTGATGGTCATGATGGCGCAGCTCACCTGGGACTTTTTTGATAAATCACAGGCCGCCCTAGGCTGGATAGTCAGTATTGCCATGGCCGTTATAGCCGCCGGGCTAATCTACTGGCTTGGCATTCACCCGGGCTGGGTGATTGGCGCCATTCTCGTTGCCGCACTGCTACGCCCCTCAGGCACTAAGCCCACGGGTGCTAAAAACGCGGAGGGTGGCCCGTGATTTTTTGGGATCTCTTCTTAGCGTTTTTTATCCCTAACATTATTGGTTACGGCGGGGGCCCGGCGATTATCCCACTGATTGAGGCCGAGGTGGTGGGCCGCTACGGCTGGATGACCTCTCAAGCCTTTGCTGAAACATTAGCACTCGGTAACGCGCTACCTAGCCCTATCGCCACCAAAATGGCGGGATATGTTGGTTATGAAGTAGCGGGCATTGGCGGAGCCTTCATTGCTGTGGCCGCCACCGTTATCCCCACATTACTCTTGATGCTAGGCGCACTGGGGCTGCTATATCGCCACCGTGACTCACCTCGCGTTAAGTGCATGAGCCAGTGGGTTCGCCCAGTTATCGCCATGATGATGGCCTGGCTGACCTTAGGGTTTCTGCTAGAAAGCCACGACAGCATTGGTGCTGTCCACACGCTGATTATTGGTGTAGTTGCAGCTATTGCACTGATTCGCTTCAAAACACATCCCGCCTTTGTGGTCATGGGTGCTTTGGTTTATGGAGGACTTATTATTCCGTAAAGATAACTCAAATTTTTACAAAAAGCCTAGGGGTATCACCACTCAACACGCCAAAACTTACAACAATTTATAGATCAATGAGGTAAACAATGACTCTTAAATCGCTATTTACTACCACCGCTTTAGCGGCAGCACTATCCATTCCAGCATTTGCTACGGCTGCTGATAGTTATCCTGACAAACCTATCGAGTTTATCGTGCCTTGGGGGCCTGGTGGCGGCAGTGATTTGCTTATGCGCCTAGTGAGCAGGCACCTTGAAACAGAGCTAGGCCAAGCTGTGCCTGTTATCAATATGCCTGGTGCCAGCGGAACAGTAGGCCTACGTGAAGCCTCTCGCCGTGATAGCGATGGTTATACTATCTCCCAGATACATGAAGGCCTACTAATTGCGCACTATTCTGGCATTACTGATCTTAACTGGGACGATTTTGATGTTGTTTCAATGATGACAAGCGATAACTCGGTCATCGTAGTCAGTGCAGATACTGGCTGGGAAACGCTTGACGATATGCTTGAAGATGTCACCTCGAATCCAGGTGAATATCGAATGGGCGTTACTCTGGGCGGTATTCCACATTTATGGGCAGTGCAGTTTGAAGAGTCAACTGGCACTCAGTTTGGCTATGTAGGTTATGAAGGCACTGGAGAAAGACTACGTGCGCTTGCGGGTGGACATATCACAGCAGCCATTGAGGACTACTATTCAGCCCGTGCCTTCGTAGAAAATGGCGATTTAAACGTATTGGCCGCGGCCACTTCTGAGCGTATTGATGAGCTGCCCGACACACCGACGTTGAAAGAGCTAGGGCATGACCTTGAATTCTTGGTAACACGTGGCGTTGTTGTACCCAAAGGCACCCCTGAACCTATCATTTCAACGCTGGAAAGCGCACTAGAAAATGTCGCCAATAGTGAAGAATTTAAAACCGACATTGAAAATGTAGGCGGCACTGTGCGTTACCTTAATAGAGAAGATTATACCGCTTATCTAGAGCGTAATGACGAGTTCATTAAAAACAACGCTCACCTCCTTAATTAAGATAACGATGTTCATCAGGAGGCCTTTATGGAGCGCAGAACGACAGAGGCAGCATTAATCCCAGCATTACAGCTGCTGTCTTATCTCATCATCGCCCTGGGTGCTTTATTCATGGCCTTCAAGGCCGGCTCATTGCCGGCCTCTCGTTGGGAACCCATGAGCGCAGGCACTTTCCCACAAATCATTTTTTCCAGTATTACTATTTTATGCGGTATGGCAATTATATTTGAATTCTTCAAGCACGGCTTACCACGTACATCCTTTTACATTGCTTGTAAAAAATTAATTGCACTTAAGGCCGTCATCATCAATCTGGTGCTATTTACTGTGTATATGACAGCAATGCCAATTGCTGGATTTATTACCAGCACTTTTATATATCTGCTCACTACGCAGCTTTATCTAGCACCCAGGACGTCTACTAACATAGTGATTGCCACTTTCGTCGCCATTCTCTTTTCCGCTGGGCCTTACTATTTATTTTCTGAGGCCTTCAACATCTATCTTCCTCGTGCTCAATGGTAATGTGATCTATGACTGATGCTTTCCTCGTGGCGCTAGGGGGCGTGACAGATCCCTATACGCTATTACTAATGGCAGTAGCGACTTTTGCAGGTATTGTTGCCTCAGCAATACCCGGTTTCACGATTACAATGGCAATTGTCCTTACGCTGCCCCTTACATTTGCCATGCTCCCCATGCAGGGCATTGCGGTCATGCTATCTGTCTACGTAGGGGGACTAAGTGGCGGCTTATTTAGCGCTGCCCTGTTGGGTATTCCAGGCACCCCTTCATCAGTTGCAACCACCTTTGATGCCTTCCCCATGGCTCGACAAGGTAATCCTGGAAAAGCGCTCTCCTTGGGATTATTCGCTTCATTCGTGGGCTCTATTATTTCTATTGCTGTACTGATCGTTGCCGCGCCTCCGCTCGCACTTCTGGCTGTGAAATTAGGGCCCTGGGAATATTTTGCGCTTATTATTTTTGCTTTGACTGTTATAGCTAGCCTAGTAGGTGACTCTCTTATCAGGGGACTGATTGCGGGTCTAATCGGTATCGGCATCGCTACTATTGGCCCTGATCCACTCATGGGGCGCGAGCGATTTACCTTTGGCTACGAAATTCTGACCGCAGGCGTGCCTTTCCTGGTGGTATTAATCGGCATGTACGCCATGAGCCAACTACTTTCCGAATTAGAACCTGCCAACGGAGGTACACAGCACCCGTCAGGCGCGTTAATCAGTGGGGATATGCGCCCTCACCTCTGGCAGACCATAAAAGACATCTTATTGAAGCCCGTCAATGTTATTCGCTCATCCTTACTCGGCGTGTTTATTGGCGCAGTACCCGGTGCGGGTAGCTCAATTTCCAACTTACTAGCATATGACCAAGCTAAACGAGCGTCTAAGCACCCAGAAACGTTTGGTAAGGGTGAGCCTCAGGGCGTTGTGGCTTCTGAATCAGGCAACTCATCAACGGTGGGCGGTAGTCTAATACCATTGATAGCGTTAGGCATACCAGGCTCGCCCGCCGATGCAGTTCTCATGGCAGCCATAATGGTACACGGCATCAGCATTGGTCCACGCTTAATACTTGATCATCCCGACCTGGTTTACAGTATGTTTATTGCCATGGCGATAGCTTCGGTCTTCATGCTGGTATTAGGCGTTATCTTGATGAGGGCTTTTTTACGGCTATTAAATGTACCTAAGTATATTGTTGTGCCCGTTGTACTTGCATGCTGTGCCATTGGTACTTACACCCTGAACAACCGCCTATCTGACCTTTACCTGCTTGCCTGCATCGGTGCAGTTGGCTACCTACTAAAAAAACTGGACTACCCACTAGCACCACTTGTACTTGGCGTTGTATTGGGACCTATCGCAGAAACTAACTTAAGACGGGCCTTTCAGACCAGCACTGACTGGACACTCTTCTTCACTCGGCCAATATCAGCGCTGCTGCTTACGCTGGCGGTTGTGTCTGTGATTTACAGTATTTATAGCTATATGAAACAGCGCCGTCTAATGGCTCAACGTCTCGATGCTACATCTGAATAGGAATATCTATGCACACTGATCCGCACTATTACCCCTCCGCCTCACGCCGTATGGTCACGTTTGGAAAACGCGGAATGGTCGCTACGTCTCAATCGCTTGCCGCACAAGTAGGCATAGAGATGTTACGAAAAGGTGGCAATGCTATTGATGCTGCCATTGCTACAGCTGCTGCTTTAACCGTCGTTGAACCAACCTCAAATGGTATTGGTAGTGATGCTTTTGCTCTTGTGTGGGTGAAAGGTGAGCTATATGGCCTCAATGCTAGTGGCCCTGCTCCAAAGAGTATTTCATGTGATGCCGTCAAAGCCCTAGGTCATGATGAAATGCCTGCCCATGGATTAGTACCGGTCACAGTGCCGGGTGCGCCTGGCGCCTGGGCTGCGCTTTCAAAACGTTTTGGCAAACTGCCTTTTGAACAGCTGTTAGCGCCAGCAATAGGATTAGCTGAAGAAGGTTTCGCTGTATCTGCAGTAGCCAGCCAACTCTGGAAAAGTGCAGAAGAGCGTTATGGTCAATATGGGACAGAAGAATTTGCCTCCTGGTTTACGCATTTCACGCCCAACGGCCAAGCACCTAAAGCGGGTGATGTTTGGCGTTCTCCGGATATGGCTAGAACGCTGCGAGAAATTGCTAACAGTCATGCTGATGCGTTCTATCAAGGAGGTCTAGCGGATGCGATGGATGCCTTCTCACGTCAGCATGGCGGCTTTTTACGCAAAGAAGATTTACAAGCTTTCAAACCAGAGTGGGTTAAACCTATAAGCGTCCGATATCGTGGTTATGATGTTTGGGAAATCCCTCCTAACGGCAGCGGATTAATTGTGCTGCAAGCCTTGGGTATTCTTGAATCGTTAGGCGAGCAATCCAATGACCCAGTGGAAACCCTCCACCGCCGTATCGAGGCAACAAAACTTGGTTATGCAGATGGCTTGAACTACATTACTGAACGCTCATCTATGCAGCCGAACGTTGAACAGATGCTGGGCGATGACTACTTAACATCTCGTGCCTCACTGATCGGCGAGCGGGCCATTGACCCCGTACATGGCAACCCGATTAAGGGGGGCACCGTTTATCTGGCAACAGCAGATGATGAAGGCAATATGGTGTCATTCATTCAAAGCAATTTTGAGGGCTTTGGTTCGGGCATCGTGGTGCCGGGTACCGGCATCAGTCTGCAGAATCGTGGCTGGTCGTTCTCCCTGGATCCACAGCACCCGAATGCGCTAGCGCCCGGCAAACGCACCTATCACACTATCATCCCGGGCTTTATCACCAAAGATAACCAAGCTGTTGGGCCATTCGGTGTGATGGGCGGCTATATGCAGCCTCAGGGTCATGTGCAAGTGGTAACGGCCATGCTTGAAGACCACCTCAACCCTCAGGCGACGCTCGATATGCCGCGCTGGAAGTGGATCAAAGGAAAAACCATCGAAGTCGAAGCCGACTTTCCCAATCACTTAGCGCTTGCACTGGCACGCCGTGGCCACGACATCGTCAAAGTCGCTGACTCGATCAGCTTTGGCCGTGGACAGATCATTCTGCGCGACCCTGACACCGGCGTACTGCAAGGTGGCACTGAACCACGCACCGATGGGGCAGTGCTTCCCTGGTAAATCGCTGACTTGATAGGTTGTTAGTATTATAAGTCGCTATTTCGCTCATCCCTCTCCGTCGTGTTGCCGTTGAAGGCAACCGACGATCGTTAGTTAGTGCCCATTCAGAAACACAACGTGCTTAAGGCCCATCGCGCGCCCAGCCGCGATATTTACCTGGCTGGCGTAGCCGCCATCAGCGACTACCGAGCGAGGCAGCTTGCCCAGCTCCGACCGATGAAAATCGAGTATCGGCAGGAACAGCGTTTTATCGCCTGGATCTTCCTCTTCGATGGTCAACGCGGTGATAAAGCCGCTCACTTACTGCTCAGATTGATTTTATGACCGTATTGCACATCGTGGAACCCTTTAACGATGACGTCTGTGTGGGGTTCAAATAGATTAACGATTTTGTCCGCAGAGGGACCCCGTTCGCCCTGGATGACACGGCGTTCCGTTTGCTCCACCACTCTCGACATCAGATCTCTGAAGTGCGCCAGAGCGTCTAACCATTTCTGGCAGGATTTGGAAGATTTCACCCCCGCAATGATCTGCTGTCGTCCACGATCGGCCTGGCGCAGTACCCGTAATCGCTCCACCAAACTTTTAATTACCCACAAGTCATCGATCATATGGGGTTGCACTTGATTAACCAGAACTTGTTTTGATTCGTTGTTTATCTTCAACAGCGTGGGAATGGCACAAATATGGGACGCTGGGTGGAGGAAGAAACGACGAGCTGCGATCTGGGTGATGCACGATTGAACCGAAGGTTAGGGATGATCTCGGAAGATAGTGGGGAGAGACCCGATAGATCCCTACCTACGGCATTCCAGGATTGGGCGAATACAAAGGCCGCCTATCGCTTCTTTGCTAATGAAAATATCAGCGAAGACAAGATATTAGAGGGGCATTTTGCAGCCACGGCTTTACGAATCCAGGTTGCTGATGGCCCCATTCTGATCTTGCAGGATACAACCGAGTTTTCTTTCAAGCGCTCCTCACCAGAGAAAAACGGCTTCACCAAGGTATCAACCGGGCGCAAAATGAAGGAAGGACGGCACCAGCAGCACACCGTCTGTGGGTTGTTGATGCATGCGAGCTTGGCTATCACCCCAGAAGGTTTGCCATTGGGCCTGACGGCCACCAAGTTCTGGTCGCGGGACAAGTTCAAGGGAACCTCGTCTCTTAAGCGTAAGATCAACCCTACCCAGGTACCCATCGATCAAAAAGAGAGCATGCGTTGGCTCGATAATTGGCGACGTTCCACAGAGATAGCCGGGTCAACCGAATGCTGCGTGCATATCGGTGACCGAGAAAGTGACATCTTCGAACTCTTCTGCTTGGCTCAGGAGCTGGGGACTCACTTTCTGATACGCAGCTGCGTCGTGTCCTGGCGAATATCCTGGTTGACTTCGTCGAAGGGTTCCAAGCTGCGAACCCAAGTGCATCATCAACTTGTAGGTAATTGAAAGGTGTTTCAGGGCGCGGCGCGTTGTGGTGGTTGACATGAATAAATTCCTCGATCGATACGTCGGGTTTTGTCGGTGATTTGACGAGTTCGGGAAAAATCTGATGACGAATCGATAAAGCTATTCGTTATACCACTCGCTCAGTGCAGTGCGGGTAAGAGATTGACACGCTCCGACCACTAAATCAGAGATTATAGTGGCGGATTCCCAGGTCGTTGCCTTCCTGGTTCCTGCTTCGTTGTCCGTTGCCTTCAATGCCTTTGCATTGCCGGTCTTATACAAACTCCACAGGCGTCGATTTCCGAGTGACCCTCGGTATTACTTCAACTCTCAGCACCGGCTAGTAGCGCGGTGCCTGCTTGTAAGATATTGCAGGCGGCATTTACATCACGGTCAATGCCTTGGGTG
>NZ_RZHG01000015.1 GCF_003989795.1 Vreelandella andesensis | reverse complement strand
ATTGATATAGCCTACGTCAGAAAGGAATTTACCAGCCTTTAGCGTCAGGTCGGCAGGCAGTTGCCGAGTGCTGAGGTAAGCTTCTTCCAGCTTGATATCGTCTTCGCTGAGGGAAACCACAGCCGTACCATTCACATAGTGGCTGCTGCCTTGCACAACAACTTCCGAATGCCCCAGGTTAAAGCCATCTTCCAGGGCGTGGGCATGGCCTACATGCCCGTGTCCGTGATCGTCATGCCCGTGATCATCGTGCCCACCATGGCCAAAACCGGCAGGGGAATGCGCTTCACCGGAAAAGCGGTTGTGGTAGATGCCTTCCAGGGTCAGTGAAATATCCAGGTTGAATTGCTGATCCTTGTGGCTGTTGTCAGCATGTTCGTGGCTACTGTGATCATGGTCGTGATGGTCGTGGCCCTGATGATTACCTGCGGCCCATGAAGGTGTTGCCATGAGCAGAGCGCTGGCGAGCGAAGTGAGCATAAAAGGAAAGCTAGGCATGCAAAAATTCCGGAGTGTTTTCAAAGAAAGGTTGTGGGGAAAGTTAGAGAACATAAATGTTATGTTATTACATAACTATTATCAACTGCACCTTGTCTTCTTCTTATCCTGCACCGATTCGGTTTTCTATGATCGTGACTAAGCTAAAGCATTATTAGTACATAGTGAGAGGCTTTGAGCCTGTATGTGTGAATACTAAATGCATCGAAGTAGCTTGCTTAGAACCGCGTCTTGACGTCTAGACTCCCGATTGAACATTACGTGCTTCTCGCATGCGAGATTCTATTGGTTGTTTGATATTTTTGGCTTGCGCTTAAAACAGACCAACCAACTTATGTTTAGCCAGCTTGGCGCGAAACGCCAGGGTGTCGGCTTTCGTAATTTCATCGACGAGTTTTTTACCGAATGCTGGCTTAAGCGAATATACGGCGACGCAGGTTATCTCGGCATGGAAAAATATCTGAGTGAAGATAACCATGATCCGAACACTCGGTGCTGTGCGGCTGCTAGGCGCGGCGCGATTAAGAAAATGAAAGGCAACCGGAAGAAAATGCTGCTGTTGGCCTTTGAAAAAGTTAAAGCCAGTATCCGTGCCAAGGTCGAGCACCCGTTTCACGTTATCGAGAACCTCTTCTGCTATCGCAAGGCTCGCTATAAAGGGCTAGCCAAGAATCAGGCCTAGCCAGCCGAAAGATAAGGCTTACAAGTACAAAGAGCCACTGGCAGTGGCTGAATGTTGATTGCTAAGGCAATGCTTGGGGCAAATTAAGCGCTTCAGTAGACCAGAGACGAATTGCTCAGCGTTTCCCCTAGGTGTTTTAGTTGGTGCCCAACAAGCGGGAGGGGCTATATGCCGTGTTCCTTGACATTGTAAACGATGTAAATGCTGACTTGGGTATGCTTTATTCGAGGCGAGAAGTCGTCTCCTGAAGTGGGTAGCATGATTGTTGGAGAGGCCTAGGGCGGCGATCCAAAGGCATTTGGACTCGATGTCGTTGCGCAACATTTGTCACTCATCGCCAGCGTTGCTAGGCCTCAGACCTTAATCTGTTACTTTTCTGTCTTGAATTTTGCTTTGCAATTGCCGCTCATACACATTGTACAGTAGTGCTCCCTGTCTTCGTGTTTAGTACCCTTGGCAATGACAATGCCGCAGTTGTTGCAAAGCAGAGTGCCAATGCCTTCTTCGACTTTCACAATTGCATGTTCGTAGTCCATAACGTGCTCCACGAAGCCCCCATCCTGCAAGAATGGGAAGTAATAGCGTGTCGGCGAAAGCCAACCCTTCTTTCATACCCCTTTTGACGGTGCTATCGAGCATCAGTTCAAATGCTGCGGGTTCCCGACATGTGGGTAGGCTCCTTTCGCTAACCTGGTAGTGCGGGATGATAACTTGCTCGGAACAGGTATAACCTTTAAAGCCATAGCTGTCGAAGTTCTTGTTCAGTGGTGTGCCTAAAAAAGCAGCATTTTGAGGCTCAATTGTAAGGGATGGCTGGTGAGCTTTTAGTTTTTTTAAATTACTGCTATTGGGGAAGAAATCAGCATAATTGAACGCTCCGAGCAGCATTTCTGCTTCCATGCGCTGTAAAAGCAGCTCTAGTATATTAAGGAGTCCAGATCTGAGGTTACTCATTAATTTGTATGTTTTTATGCAAGGGAGAGGTTTAAGAAGCTACTGGTGTCTGAAGGTCGCCGCTTTTTTCACCTACCGATAGGCATTTTTAAAAATAGGCACGGTGTGGGCACAATTTGGGCACAGAGCTTTTTGGAATGACAGGAATAAAAAAAGGCAGACCAGTAAGTGACTGATCTGCCTTTCAAAATATTGGTAGCGGGGACCGGATTTGAACCGATGACCTTCGGGTTATGAGCCCGACGAGCTACCAGACTGCTCCACCCCGCATCAACGTGTGGCGTATTCTACGCATTTTTTACGCTATGTCAACCCCGTATAGAAAACGTTTTAATGATAGTTTACGACCTTCATCTTGCTGCAACATTCGAAGAGTAAAGCTATGCTTACCATAGGAATAAAAAAAAGCTTACTGTCAGTATGTCGTTCAACTAACAACACGACGTGCTGAGAATACTGAAGCGCTAAGGCGCTTATTTAGAATGGCTTGTGACATCATAATAGCGATTAGCGTCCAAGCCATTTGTCATATCAGGGAGGTAGTCAATGGCCAATCAAGCCCCCGTCGCCTGGGTAACTGGTGGAACTGGTGGAATCGGAACGTCAATTTGTCATTCGTTGGCGGATGCAGGTTATTTAGTAGTCGCGGGGTATCACAATCCCGAGAAAGCTAAAACCTGGCTGGAAACCCAGCAAGCCGCCGGTTATGACAACATCGCGTTATCCGGTGTTGATCTTTCCGACCACAATGCCTGCCTAGAAGGCGCTCGTGAAATCCAAGAAAAATACGGGCCTATCAGTGTGTTGGTTAACTGCGCGGGTATCACTCGCGATGGCACCATGAAAAAGATGTCTTATGAGCAGTGGTATCAGGTGATCGATACCAACCTTAATAGCGTTTTCAACACGTGTCGCAGCGTTATTGAAATGATGTTGGAGCAAGGCTATGGCCGCATCATCAATATTTCTTCTATCAACGGTCGTAAAGGCCAGTTCGGTCAGGTGAACTATTCGGCTGCTAAAGCGGGTATGCATGGGTTGACCATGTCGTTGGCGCAAGAAACGGCAACAAAAGGTATTACGGTCAATACCGTATCGCCTGGCTACATTGCTACCGATATGATCATGAAAATTCCTGAACAGGTGCGTGAAGCCATTCGTGAAACCATTCCAGTGAAGCGTTACGGTACGCCGGAGGAAATTGGTCGCTTGGTAACGTTCTTGGCAGATAAAGAGTCAGGCTTTATTACCGGTGCCAATATTGATATTAACGGCGGTCAGTTCATGGGCTAATCGCCCAAACGATAGGTTGCTTTATTCACTAAGGTAAAGCATAAACGGGAGGCTAATCGCCTCCCGTTGCTGTTGGTGGGGTGTGAAGTACGTTTGTGAAGTACGTTTGTAAAGTACGTACACGAAGTGCTTAAGGATGTGGCATCCGCGCTAGACGACTAAATAGATGGTCAAGCTCTTCTGCCTCTTTACGCCACAGCGGGTCCGGCATAGGGCCAAGCGCCATCAGCGCTGCTAGTATGCTGATAATCTCATCTGGTCGATTACGCTCATTATTTATCCCTTCGTTTAGCCGCTCAACTTGAATTGCCAACCTGAGCGGTTCGTCGCGCTGTTTGACACTACCTAGCGCTAGCAAAGACAGATGCACTCTTAGGCGAGCCAATCCATCTTCCAATTCGGCAAGTTTTTCGTCAGAGAGGGGAATGGAGGTAGTTAACCGAGCATGATTGCGTTGCTGATGAGCCTCCGTGAAAATAGCAGGAAGATCCTCGCTCAATACCTCTTTCGCATCGATCTCGCGAGACTCTTCCCCTGCCAGCACCTGCTGATCAGCAGCAATGTGCGCGTTTATCAGCGGTAACGCGGTATGCCATTGCTGTACGGTATGAGCAATTTCCAGTTGGCTTAAACGCTCGCGTTTAGCTCTTACAATGCCGCTTATACGTCGCTGCATGCCGTCACTTCGCCGATTGCGCGGCAAAGGCTCAAGCCGACTAATGCTGTCTAGGTAGGCCTCAAGAGTCGCTGACTCTTTGGCTTGCGTTGGCTGCCAGCTATCCATTTCGTCAATCAGTGATTGAAGTTGATCAAGTGTCTGTTGCTGGCGTGTTACCTGCTCTTGTTTGTGGGCGACCCGCTGAGCAAATAGCTGATCGCAGGTATGACGAAAGGCTTTCCAGAGTGCTTGTTCTTCGCCTTTTGGGGCACGGCCCAGCGTGCGCCACTGTTGCTGTAGCTGCTTTGTTTGCGCGATGCGGGTATCTAGGGGCTGTTCGACATCATCTTGTAAGCTTTTTGCTTGGTCGATAAGTCTGCGTTTTTGGCTGGCGATCTGTTCTGCCCGCTGGTCAATAAGTGCCTGAAGGCGATGACGGATAGCCCCAAAGCGACGGCCAACGTTTTCTGACTGATCTCGAGGAACCGGAGAGTAGTGCCGCCACTGGTGGCGGGCCTTATCACGGATCTCGCGCAATACGTCAGGGTCGGCATCCTCCGCGGGCTGATCAAGTAACGTTTCAAGCTGTTCGCATAGCGCTTCACGACCTTTAAGATTGTCGTCACGCTCTTGATTGAGCTGCTCTCTCCAGGGAGCTAGGCGTTCGTGGATACGATCAGAAGCTGTGCGAAAGCGTGTTGACTGTTCGCGGTTCGCAGCGGCATCGCCAAGCGATTTCCACTCTTTCACTAATTGGCGATGATGACTGTCTAAAGCAGCGTCTGCCATGTGTTGATCGTCAGCCAGTGCCTCGATGCTGGCGCAGAGTTGCTCGCGTTTCGGGCCAGCCACAAAGCCGCGCCAATCACGAAGTTCTGCTAACCGTGCAGCTAATTGTTTTACGCGACCTTTTAGTGGCTTGGCTTCATCTCCCTTCAGCTCGTCGATGGATGGTCTGAGCCGTTGATAGAGACGGCTGGCGCTTTTAAAGGCGCCACGTTCTAACAAGTGTTCAAAGTTATCCACCTCGGCGCTAAGCGCGTTAAGCGACGCGATAGAGCTAGGTTTAGCAGAAACATCCGCTTCTTTTAACGCCTGTGCGTGTTTGAGTAGCTCTGGCGGTGTTAGGTGCTTGGGCCAAGCGCATTGTTTAACGTAGCTGGCAATGGCCGCGTTATCTTGGTTGGCAATGGCTGTTTCCATGTCCGGGCTGACGGCTTGCCAGCGCTGCCATGCTTCCATGCAGGCTTCATAGCGCTTTAGTGCCTGGCTGTAGCGATGTTGGATGCTGTCGCTAGGTGGATGTTGATCGGATAGGGATTGCCAGCGCTGGCTTAGCAGTTGGCGCTGTGCTCGCAGGCTATCGATATCCTGAACCGTCAGTTGCTCTGCATGTGACAGACCTTCTAATGTTTCTTCAAGGCCTTCAAGCAGTTGGTCGCGAGTACGCTCAATCTCTTCGCGATGGGCAATGCTTTGCAGGCGCGCTTGCTCTTGGGTCTCATGGTGATGCAGAGTTTTTCGGCAGCTAAGCGCGGCTTGGTGGAAACGTTGCTCTTGCGTCACGCTGGGGGGATGAGAAAGGCGTTGCCACTCGCGTTCCAAGTGACGGAAACGCCCGCCGTATAGTGGCTCCCAAGGCGCTTTGGCGTGCTGTTCAAGCTGTTTGAGCAAGTGCTCTCGCTGCGCCTGCTGTTCTGCTAGCCACTCAGCATCATTACGCAGTTGGGTGAGCTTTTCTCGCGCTTGACGAATGACTTGGCGATCACGACGCGCTTCTTTTAACAGTTTTTTGAGGTTTTCTTCACTCTCAATTCGTTGAGCCGCCTGATGGCGCACTGCCGCTACGCCGTTATGGCAAGCTTGGTGAACGAGGTCGCTTTCATCGGTTAATTGCTCTAGCGCGGTGAGCCGTAGGTTGAGATTATCGCCCTGAAGCGCAACGGCGTTGAGCAATCGAGGCTCCGTAAGTTCTGCCACAATGGCCTGCCGTTGTTGCAGATCGGTGTGACCTTGCGTGCCACACAAGCGCTGACAAATCGCGTTAAACCAAGCCTCGTCTTGACGATGCTCTGGTAACGTATTGACAAGCCCTGCTAAATCATCAAGGGCCAGCAGAGCAGCAAGTTGGATGTTACTTTCGCTATCCTGCGCCAATTGCTTTAGCGCGTGTTGCTGTTCTGGTTGTTGAGGGTCAAGCTGGTCGAGTGCCTTGAGGCGCACCTGGGGATCAGGGTGCTGCCACCGAGGTGCGAACAGGCGTCTTAACAGTCCGTGCATGGATCATCCTGCAGAGAGGTGCGTAGCGTGAAAAAAATCAACTACCGATGACAGACAGTTGCAGTCATCGGCGCTGTCGCTTAGCTTTGCTATAGGTGCTGTGATGATTAATACTTCTTCACAACACTCCGCGCGAGATTGCGCTACCTTTATCTTACCTGAACATGACATGGAGTTCGGCCATGAGCCTCAACGCCAATAGTGCCGACATTGCCTTCACCTTTAAAGGTGGCATGCTGCCAATGACCGTCATGGAATTGAGCAGCGCAGACCCAGAGCAAATACGAAGTCAGCTGGCTGGCAAGTTGTCACAATCCCCCGCGTTCTTTCAGCATACACCGGTTGTGCTGAGCGTGGAAAAACTCGATGAACCTCACTTGGCGCTTGAGCGTATTTGCGCAGTGTGTCGCGATCATAAATTACTACCGGTGGCCGTGCGTGGCGGCGCTGAACCAGTACGTCAGTCTGCCTGGGCATTAGGGCTAGGGTGGTTTGCCCCTGTTGAAGAAGGGCGGGCCAGGCTGTTAGAGAGCGTTGGTCCTGCCGCTGTTTCTGAAGATGCCGTTGAAGAGGTGGATGCCGCCGACCAGGAAATGGTTGCGGTAGCAACACGCTTATTTCGCGGTACGGTACGCTCAGGCCAACAGGTAAGCGCATCAGAAGGCGACCTGGTGGTGATTGGGGCAGTGAATGCAGGCGCTGAAGTGCTGGCGGCTGGTAGTATCCACGTTTATGGAGCGCTCCGTGGACGTGCCTTAGCGGGCATTCATGGAAATACCCAGGCGGGCATTTACTGCCGAGAACTAGAAGCAGAGCTCCTCTCTGTGGCAGGTAATTACAAGCGCTTAGAGGATATTGATTCTCAGCTACTTGGACGTGCTACAGAGGTGCACTTCACTCAAGAACAGCTAGAAATTAAGCCGCTGGGATAATTTAAACGCATGAGCGTGTGTTGGTGCTTAATGCCTAGCGACGTCGCAAGCGCTATACGTTACAGTGTGTCATGTTGTTGACATTGATGTTTCCGTTAGACGCAGTGCGACCCTTTAAATGCGCACGCGATGAACGACTTCAAGAAGGAAGTAACCCTTGGCCAAAATTATTGTAGTGACCTCCGGTAAAGGGGGGGTTGGTAAGACCACTAGCGCTGCCGCTATTTCAACAGGACTTGCCCTGCGTGGTAAAAAAACAGTTGTCATTGATTTCGACGTCGGTCTACGAAACCTTGATCTGATCATGGGGTGTGAGCGCCGCGTTGTTTACGACCTGGTGAACGTTATTCAAGGTGAGGCGGGGCTAAATCAGGCGCTCATTCGCGATAAACGCGTTGAAAACTTATTTATTCTTCCAGCCTCTCAAACGCGTGATAAAGATGCGCTGACCCAAGAAGGCGTTGAGCGGATACTGGAACAGCTCAAACAAGATTTTGACTTCATCTTGTGTGATTCTCCGGCAGGTATTGAGCGGGGTGCTCAGCTTGCTATGTACTTCGCCGATGAGGCGATCGTCGTCACGAATCCTGAAGTTTCCTCAGTACGCGATTCTGACCGCATTTTGGGGTTACTTGGCTCCAAGACGCGCCGCGCTGAACAAAGTTTGGATCCTGTTAAAGAACATTTGCTGATTACCCGCTATAACCCTTCCCGCGTAACTTCTGGGGATATGCTGACGCTTGACGATATTCGTGAAATTTTGTCTGTTGATTTGCTGGGCCTAATCCCTGAGTCCGAAGCGGTATTACGTGCATCGAACCAGGGTGTTCCCGTGACTCATGATGCGGCGAGCGATGCAGGTCAGGCGTATTCCGATACGGTTTCGCGCCTGTTAGGCGAAGATATGCCGCTACGCTTTCATGAAGTACAGCGTAGGGGATTGTTGAACCGTATGTTCGGGGGTGGTCGGCGATGAAATTGCTGGAGTTCTTGAAGCGTGAGCGCAAGAAATCCGCCTCGGTGGCTAAAGAGCGTTTACAAATTATCGTGGCACACCAGCGCGGCCAGCGTGGTCAGCCAGATTACATGCCGTTGCTCGAGCGCGAACTGTTGGAAGTCATTCGTCGTTATGTACAGGTCGATGACGATGCTATTCAAATTTCGCTTGATAGTGAAGACAACTGCTCAGTGTTGGAGCTAAACGTCACGCTGCCGAAAAGCTGACGTCTCCACACTGCTGCTGTGCGTCTATTCGCGCAGCACGGTTATTCGCTACTAACTATTCGCTACTAACCATCGCTACTAACTAATAGGGGCGGCGAGGAGCGTTGTGGGTGTGCTAGTCTTGGGCTTTTGAACTCACCTCTGCAAATGGTTCGTCGGTTTGTAGGTGGGAAGCTACGCTCAAGGAGATTTCACCAATGGCGCCACCTAATGCCGCCCCTGTCAGCTTTCTCTGGCATGACTATGAGACATTTGGTGCTGATCCGCGTCGTGATCGGCCTGCTCAGTTTGCCGCATTACGCACTGACGCCGAGCTTAATGAAATCGGTAAGCCGATTGAGCTGTATTGCAAGCCTGCCGATGACTACCTGCCGCACCCAGCGGCTTGCTTGATCACTGGTATTACACCGCAAAAAGCGCAGCGGAAAGGGCTGCCTGAAGGTGAGTTTGCCTGCCAAGTTCAACGCTATATGAGTGAACCTGGCACCTGCGTGGTGGGTTATAACAGCCTTCGTTTTGATGATGAAGTCTCCCGCCACTTGTTTTATCGTAACCTGCTCGATCCTTATTCTCGTGAATGGCAAAACGGCAATTCCCGTTGGGACTTGATCGATGTCGTGCGCGCGTTTTATGCCCTGCGCCCCGACGGTATTGAATGGCCGCAGCGGGAAGATGGTGCGCCTAGTTTCAGGCTTGAACACTTAACGGCGGCCAATAACATTGCCCACGAAGGCGCTCATGATGCGGTGGCGGATGTACGCGCCACCATTGCGCTGGCACGTTTGTTAAAAGCCCGGAACCCAAAGCTATTTGACTATTTGCTGGGCCTGCGCGGCAAGCGTGCAGTGGCTAAGCAGTTAGACTTACCCAGCGCTAAACCGCTTTTACACATTTCCCGCCGCTACCCGGCCAGCCGTGGCTGTAGTGCGCTAGTGATGCCGCTGGCCGAGCATCCAACGAACCCCAATGGCGTTATTGTCTACGATTTAAGCGTTGATCCTACTGATCTATTGGCCATGAGCGCTGAACAAATCCGAGAGCGTGTCTTCGTCAGTCAGCAGGATCTTTCTGAAGGTGAGGTGCGTATACCGCTGAAAGTGATCCATATTAATCGCTGCCCAGTGATTTTTCCGGCGACGGCGTTAAAAGACGTGGAGGGCCCGCATAAAGGCGAATACGGCGCGATTGTTGAGCGGTTAACTATCGATATTGATGTTTGTCGCAGCCATTGGAAAACGCTACGCGAGGCCAGCGGCGTGGCGCAAAAGGTAGCTGAGGTGTTTAATGCTGCTTACGAAGATGTTCCTCATGACCCTGATTTAATGCTCTATTCCGGCAGTTTTTTCTCTGCCGCTGACCGGCAACAGATGGAGCGAGCACTGGCAATGGATCCTTGGGATTTAGTCGGTCAGCGCTTTGCTTTTCAAGACCCGCGGTTGGAGGAAATGCTGTTTCGCTACCGTGCGCGCAGTTACCCAGAGACACTTGAGGGGGAAGAGCGGGAGCAGTGGGAAGCGTTTCGTTGGATGCGTATTAATGATCCGGCCTTGTCTGGCTTTACGCTGAAAGCGTTTGCTCGGGAAATAGAGCGTTATAATCAGCAAACTTTGTCGGATCGCGAACGCCAAGTGCTGGAAGAGCTAGTGATGTACGTGGAAGCAATGGTGCCGGCTCAGGCATTTGATGCCTGAGCTGGTGAGTTTAGTTAACTAAGTACTTATTTAGCTAATTAGCCCTTAGCGTGCGCCGGCTAGCGGCGCGCGTGCTTCTCGGTAGGGGGCGATATCACTCGGTGTATCGCCAGGGTTGTAACGAATATCCAGCTGGCGTGTTTGAAGGGTAGGCCATAGCGCCTGAAGTTCTTGCACGCTAACCTCTAGCGCCAGTGAGGCGAGCTGCTCACGGCGGTCAAAACGAACGTCGTCCAGTGCCGTGGCTTGCCAGTAGCGGTTCGCCATGCCTTGCAGGCTGGTGTCGCGTTGGGTGAGTCGAGCATGAATTGCTTGACGATGCGGCGCTAACTCTTCCTCGGTTAACGTATCCAGGCGCTCGCCTGCTGCTGCTATAAAGGCGTCCATTCGCTCGGCGATAGTAAGGCTCTTGACATCCGGCGACTGCACCACAAAGGCAATCCCTGGTGCTTCTAGCAGCGGTGAGTAGCCCGCATTGACAATATAGCCAAGCTGTTCCTCGGTACGCAGCTGCTGATAAAAGGGTGTATCCAGCCATTGAGCAAGAACAATGAGCCGTGCCTGCTCTTCAGCGGTTTCATCGCGGCCTTGTAAATAACGTAGCACGAGAGACTCCTCGCGGGTGCTGTCTGGGAGAAGCACGTCGGGTTCATTGCTCACCTGTAGCGGTACAAGTGCTGGGATATCCTCTCGCTTCAGGCGCGGCGATAAGGCGCCGCGAATTAAATTGGCCTGCTCACGCGCCAGTTCTTGATCCAAATTACCGACGGCCATTGCGTCGACGTAAAGCGCGTCTAAGAACCGCTTACGGAAGTTCTCTAAGTGGTGGCGCTCTAACCGCTGACTGGCGTTAAGTAATTCATTGGTCGACCATTGAGGCGTTAACAGCGCTTCGCCCAATGCGCGGCTTGCTTGACCATAAAGCGATGCTTGAGGGGCATTGCGCCATTCGCGCTGGTATTGATAGCGCACACGCTCAAAGGCACTGGGGGAAATTTCTGCGCGCTTAAGCTGCTCAATTGCCTGCTCTATCAGCGGCGTTTGACCGTCGCGCCAGCCTGAAAACGACAGCGTCATGCCACGCCCATGGGCATAGGCACTAAATGACTGGCCCGCTAACCGTGCTGGATACAATAACTCGTTTAGACTGTCATTTAACCAGCCTGCTAAGAGGCGTGTGAGTACGGCTTCTTCTGGCGAATAGCTGGCGCTGGGGTGCTGAAGGCTTACCCGCCATTCAACACTTGGGGTGTTGAAGCGGCTATCTTGCATATGCCATGCGGTAAACGAAGGTGCCTCAACCAACACGTCAGGCTGTTCATCTTGCCCTGCCTTGAGAGTAAGGTCACTGGCGATAAAGGGGTTGGGTTCAGGTAACGCTAGGCCGCCTAGTGCTTGCCCCGGCTGAGTGGGTGGTTGCTCTTTCCACGGGGTGTTGAACCAGGGTGAGACGGTATCGCTTTCTACGTCCGATGCAGAGTAGAAGCGCAGCATGTTGTCTGGCGTTAGTGCATCGAGATACACCTGCTGGCGCTCGCTATCCATACCATCCATCCGGTAAGGCGCATATTGCACATCATCCACCGGATAGCGAGAAAGGCTCATGGCTAAGCGAGTGGCTTCCTGCTGTGGTGCGCCATGCTGCTGAAAACGAAACGCTTGTTCACTGAGGTTTTTTTGTTCCTCATAGCGCCATTCAGCCAACCCTTCTTTGCGAATCTGCTCAATCGCAGCAAACAGCGTGGACTCAATATCATCCAGACGTTGCGCCCCAGCTGGCGTTAAGCTAATAGAGAGGGAGAACAGTGCCTCATTGCCGTCTCCTCGACCTACGCCCGCCGAAAGGGCATCCGCAAGGCCTGCCTTACGTAGCGCTGCCAGTAGGCTGCCGTCGCCTTCATCGCCAAGCAGGTGGGAAATCAGTTGCGTCGGCTTGGTACGGTATTCGTCGGTGGGGTCGGGAATCGGAAAATAGAAACGTAGCTGACGGCGATCCTGTAATGATTGGCGCTCAATGTAATGTGGCAGCGTGTCTGGATCAATCAGTGGCGCGTCGATGGTCGGAACGCTTAGGCCATTATCGGGAATGGGTGCAAAGTGTTCAACTACCAGCGCTTCAAGGGTATCGAGCGGCTGAGGGGCAACAATGGCCAAGTTCATGACGTTGGCATCATAGTGGCGGTGATAAAAATCAATCACTCGCTCACGCAAAGTGGCCTCGCCCGCAGGCGGGTTCGCCAGGGTTTCGTGGCTGCCCACGGCAAAGCCGGTGGTGGCATTGTCCGGGTTTAGTAACTGGTTCAGTACATCGTTTTCACGACGGGACTCATCACGAATGCGTGCCATGTACTCAGAGTGGACAATAGTACGCTCGCTTTCCAAACGATCAGCGTTAAACAGCGGTGAAAGGAAGAATTCGCTAAAGCGATCCAACGCGCCCGGCAACGCTGACGGCTCAATATCAAAAAAATAGTTGGTGTCTTGCTGGGCGGTAAACGCGTTGTGGGCGCCTGCATTATCAGAAATATAGCGCTGATAGGCATCGGCCTGAGGATACGGTTCGGTGCCTAAAAACAGCATATGTTCCAAAAAGTGAGCTAACCCCTGCAGATCGTCAGGGTCTTGGGCACTGCCTACACGAACGTTCATTGAGGCGGCGGCTTTGTCAGCATCGGGGTCGCTAACAAGTAATGCTTGAAGACCGTTTTCCAGCGTTAGTACGCGGTAATCGCGCTCGTCAAATGAGCTGACGATAGGCGTGATAGCGTCTTTTACAGGAGTGCTTTGGGCGAGTGCCGTATCTTGAGCAAAGGCGAAAGGGGGGACGCACCAAGCGACGCTAATCACGACGCCGAGGACAGCCTGCCGAGCAGTATAGCGGTTAGGCAGAGGTTTACTAGATCGCAACATTACGTTTCCTATGGCATAGCCCAGCGCAGCATCGGTCCCACCGGATGGGCGCAGGACGACGACTGGTGGGCAGGATTGTTCACTTGTTTTGATACCGGAAAAGCGCCCAACAGTTCCAATGGCGCAGGCATTAATAGCGCATTGAGCGCTTCAAGATCGGTCGTCGGATCCAGCCAGCGCATTAGCGCTTCAGGGGGAACGACAACGGGTAGACGATCAGTAAGAGAAGAAAGGCATACGTTGGCTGGCACGCTGATCAGCGCTGTTGAGTCAGTGAACGCCGTGAGCGTTGTATGGTAACGGCACCATAGAGCGCCCAATAATAGGGGGCCCCGATTAACGTGGGTAACTAAATAGGGCTGCTTACTGTGTGCTTGTATTTTCCAGACATAAAATCCGCTGACCGGAATGACGCAGCGGCGAGCACTAAATGCCTCACTAAACATGGCGCGTTGGTTAAGCGTTTCTGCTCTGGCGCAGTGGGGTGCGTGATCGAGAACTTTCAGCCAAGGAGGGGTCAGCCCCCAAAATAATGGCTGAAGCCGGAAGCGACCTTGCTCAAGTCGTATCGCCGATACAGGCTGGCGGGGCGCTAAGTTAGGAGACTCGATAAGTGGTTCAGTATCGTTAAGCGAGGGCACAAGGCGTGATAGCGTGAGGCGCTGCACGTGAAGGCGTCCTGTCATGCCTGTCTCCTTATGCGAAATGGGGGGAGTGAGCGTACAAAATGGCGGGATAGCGCAACAATCGGTTAAATGTCGTGTTTTAGTGTCGAAAACAGTGTTCGGTATAGGGTATCCTAGCGTATCCCTCGCTCACGCTAAAGCGCGATGAGGCATTCTTCCTGTTTGCCGTTGACCTTAAGAGATCGCCATGGCCCGTCCTAGACAGCATGCGCCCGATGCCCTCCACGCGCAGGTCATGCACGCTTGTGATGAGTGGTTGGCTAAGCAGCCAGTCCATGGTTTGTCACTACGTGCCCTAGCCAGAGAAGTGGGCTGCGCGCCGAGTACGCTGCTTAAATTATATGGCAGCTTCAATAACCTATTGCAGCACGTCAACGTTGAAACGCTGGCACGCTTACAGCATACCATTACTAGCCTGGCAGAGGACGACCCTGAACCTTGGTTGCGCTCGCTGGCGCTCGCTTATTGGCGTTTTGCAGAACAAGGCTGTTACCGCTGGCAGCTGTTGTTTGATTACCCCCTGGCCCAGGAGGGTGAGTTGGACCAGCGCCAGAGCGATTTGATTGAAGCGTTGTTCACGCAGGTAGAAACGTCGTTGAAGCAGTATCAGCCAGCGTTGGATGATCTTGAGTCGCGACGTCTTGGGCGCACCCTTTGGGGGAGCGTGCACGGTTTGGTTCAGCTTGGATTAAACGAGCGTCTAGGCTATTGGCAAGGCCAGCAGTTGAAGGTGGATGAATTACTGGATCAGCTAATGAGTACTGTGCTGGCTGGCCTGCGCCATCGGGAGGCGGCGACGTGACGTGGTGGTTGAAAATGGTTCGCTGTTCACTGCGTCGCGTTATTTATGTCGTTATGCGTCTGTGTTACCGGTTCTCCGTACATGGCCAAGAGAACGTGCCTAAACATGGTGCCGCCCTGGTGGTTTGTAACCACGTCAGTTTTATGGATGCATTAGTGTTAGGCGGTGGTAGCCCCAGGCCGCTGCGATTTGTGATGGATCAACCCATCTTTGAGTCTCGTTGGTTAAAGTGGTGGTTTCAGCTGGTGGGTGCGATTCCGATTGAGTCTGAACGACACAGCCCTGGTGCGTTGCGTCGAACGTTGGAAGACGTGAGCCAAGCGTTACGCCAAGGTGATGTCGTGATGGTATTTCCCGAGGGGCGTATCACCCCTGATGGCAATATCCATGGGTTCAGGCGAGGGCTTGAAGCCATTCTTGCTCGCGATAATGTGCCGGTGATTCCGGCTGGTTTAGCGGGACTTTGGGGCTCTTGGACATCACACCATGGTGGCAAAGCGCTCAAGAAGTGGCCATCGCGTTTCCGCGCGCCAGTCAGCTTACACTTCGGGCCGCCAGTATCTGTTCATGAAGCGGAAGATGTTGCACTGCGTCGCTATTTAGAGGCTCGTGTAAGGGCACTGAAGGCGGCGGGCGACAGTGAGATCGCCCGCCGTTAGGTTGTTAAGCTACGCTAGCGGCGTGCAAGGCGTAGCTTTTGCCAGCAGCGTGCAGAAGTGATTAGGTTGTCGCGGATTTCTAAGATTTCCATCCGCGTATTGCCAATCTGCAAACAGGCAGGCCCTTCCGGAAATGCCTCCAAATGCTCAAGGATTAAGCCGTTCAGGGTTTTAGGGCCGTCGGTAGGCAGTTGCCAGCCAAGCATTTTGTTGATTTCACGAATGTTGGCGGTGCCTTCAATGACATGGCTACCATCATCTTGTCGATGAATTTCTTCGTCTTCTGAGACGTCGGTGGTGAACTCTCCGACAATCTCTTCAAGAATATCCTCTAGCGTTACCAAGCCTTCCACGTCGCCGTACTCGTCAACCACAATGCCAATGCGACGCTTCTGCTTTTGGAAGTTCAGCAACTGTGTATGCAGTGGTGTGGATTCTGGGATGAAATACGGTTCCCGTGCTTCTTGAACAATCGCTGCTTTAGTGACTTCGCTACGCGATAAAAAGCGCGCTGCATTGCGTAGATGCAGCATACCAATAATATTGTTGATATCGCCTTTATACACCGGTAAGCGGGTATGTTGGCTGGTGCGGATCTGAGTCAGGATATCTTCCAGAGTATCGTCAAGGTCGATGCCAAGCACTTCGTGCCTGGGCACCATAATGTCGTTAACCGTGACGTTCTCTAGGTCAAGTATCGACAATAGCATGGCGCGGTGCCGGTAGGGGATCAGAGTGCCTGCCTCGTGAACGACGGTGCGTAATTCGTCGCGGGTTAAGCTGTCGCCTCCGTTCTCAACACTTTTGACGCCCATCAGTCGCAGCAGGCCATTTGAGATCACGTTGACTAGCCATACCAATGGGTAAAGAATTTTGAGCAGTGGCTCCAGGGCCAACGACGTAGGGTAGGCGATTCGCTCAGGCTTGATGGCCGCGTAGGTTTTAGGCGTAACTTCGGCAAAAATAAGGATCGTAATCGTTAGTAGTGCCGTAGAAATAGCGGGGCCTGAAACGTCACCGAAGAAGTGAATGGCAATGATGGTAGCAATCGATGCCGCTAAATTATTGACAAAATTATTGCCAATTAGGATGACGCCAATCAATCGATCAGGGCGCGTTAAAAGACGCATGACACGCTTGGCGCGGCGATCACCGCTGTTCGCTTGGTGGCTAAGTCGATAGCGGTTTATCGACATCATGCCTGTTTCAGAACTGGAGAAAAAGGCAGACAGCAATATCAGAATGGCTAGCAGGCCGAACAGTAACCCCAGGGGGAAGTCGTCGCTCAAGTCGAAAGTTCCTTTATAGCGTATTAGGCTCGATTTTTAGAAGCATGTGAGTGATCTGTCAAGACCACTATTATCAACGCCAAGTTTGCTCATTGCTTAATCATGCGATGAGTAAGTGCTTAGCGATTTAGCAAGATTTCCAGCACAAACTTGCTGCCAAAGTAAGCAAGCAAAAGCAGTGCACACCCGCCTAGCGTCCACCGCACGGCGCGCATGCCGCGCCAGCCAAAACGATAACGGCCCACTAAAAGCGTGGTGAAAATAATCCACGCTCCCAGCGACAGCACTGTTTTATGCACCAAGTGCTGAGCAAACATATTGTCGAGGAAAATGAGTCCGCTAATAATGGATAGTGTCAGCAGCACAATCCCCGACCACACCAGTTCAAACAGCACTCTTTCCATGGTCGTCAGCGGTGGTAACGATTGCACAATGCCACGAATATGGTGATGGCGCAGTGCTTGGTTCTGCAGGCCGACAAGTACCGCTTGAATCGCTGCAATCGCCAAGATAGCAAAGGCCAGCGCAGAACTAACGGCATGCAGTAAAATGCCAGGTGTTAAGCCGCTTTGGCTACCCTGACTAGGTAACCAGGTGGCAAATATAAGCGCGATACCCGCAAGGGGGAATAGCACAATGCCCGCATTGAGCACCGGCTTAAACAGGCTGGCGACGAGCACGACATTCACTGCCACTGCCATTAATAGCGTCGCGCTGGTAGTGAAGCCCGGCAGCAGCCCTGGGGCTGAGCTAACGAGCTCCACTACCACCGGGATATGCAGCAAAAGCCCAAGTGCACCTAACAAGCGAACCATGCCCTGGCGAGGGGGTACATGACGAAATAAGGTCATACCCTGCCAGATGGCAGCGGCAACATAGAGTATAAAAGCGATCGTGGCGAAAGGGAGCGCCTGCATGATGCTATCCGTGCGCCTAGCAGCGCGTTGTTGAAACCAGTGTTTTTGAAGCCAGTGTCGTTGAAACCAGAGCTTCTGAAATCAATGCTGTGAAAACCAGCGATGCTAAATCGTTCAAACTAGAACAGTCTGCCTACTATAACCAATCATAGCGACGTCGCACAGCCATCGATAACCAACGTTGACGACCATGGAGACTCGCGCAGCGAGCGCGTATAATCGTTTTTACATTCGTCTGGTGTGACCGCCCGGCGACAACGACGGAGGCAGAGGCCCCATGTTTCAGAATCTGAGTGAGCGTCTTTCCCAGACGTTGAAGTCGATCAAAGGCCAAGCGCGGCTGACTGATGACAACATTAAAGACACCCTGCGTGAGGTGCGTAAAGCACTGCTAGAGGCCGATGTTGCCTTGCCGGTGGTGAAAGCATTTATTGAGCGTGTTCGCGAACGTGCTGTTGGCCAGGAAGTCTCGAAGAGCCTCTCGCCAGGTCAGCAATTCGTTAAAATCGTCCAGCAAGAGCTGGAAGCGATTATGGGCGAAGCCAATGAAGGGTTATCCCTAAAAAGCTCGCCGGCGGTTGTGTTGATGGCTGGCTTGCAGGGGGCGGGTAAAACCACCTCTGTTGCCAAGCTGGCGCGTTACCTGCGCGAGCGTGAAAAGAAAAAAGTGCTGGTGGTTTCTGCCGATGTCTATCGTCCGGCGGCGATTGATCAGCTAGAGACGCTGGCAAAAGAAGTTCAGGTTGATTTCTTTCCGTCGCGTTCTGATCAGAAACCGGTAGATATTGCCACGGCGGCGATCAAGCACGCCAAAATTCAGTTCCATGATGTTGTGTTAGTGGATACTGCCGGGCGGCTTGCTATCGATGAAGCGATGATGGCTGAAATCCAAGCGCTGCATAAAGCTATTTCGCCGGACGAAACGCTGTTTGTAGTCGATGCCATGACCGGCCAAGATGCGGTAAATACGGCGAAAGCATTCCACGATGCGCTGCCGCTGACCGGGGTGATTCTCACCAAGGCTGATGGTGATGCCCGTGGCGGTGCGGCACTGTCGGTACGCCATATCACTGGCAAGCCCATTAAGTTCATGGGTGTTGGTGAAAAAGTAGACGCCCTTGAGCCTTTCCACCCAGATCGCGTGGCATCACGGATTCTGGGTATGGGCGATATGCTGTCGCTGATCGAAGAAGCCGAACGCACGGTGGATAAAGACAAAGCCGCCAAGTTGGCCAGTAAGGTCAAGAAAGGTGACGGTTTTGATCTGGAAGATTTTCGCGATCAGTTACAGCAGCTCAAAAAAATGGGTGGTATGGGTGGCTTACTTGGCAAGCTACCCGGCATGGGGCAAATGGCGGAAATGGCCCAAGGCCCCGGTCCGGAAAAAGAGCTTGGCAAGCTCGAAGCATTGATTAACTCAATGACGCCAAAAGAACGCCGCAAGCCCGATATTATTAACGGTTCGCGCAAGCGCCGTATTGCAGCGGGCGCTGGCCTGCAAGTGCCTGACTTGAATCGTCTGTTAAAACAGCATAAGCAGATGCAGAAAATGATGAAAAAGGCAGGCAAAAAAGGTGGGATGCAAAAAATGATGCGCGGCATGCCCGGTATGATGGGCGGCGGCGGGCCGAGTGGTCCTGGCGGCGCGGGTGGCATGGGCGGTATGGGCGGCCCAGGCGGTCTTCCTTGGCGTTAAGCCATCGTTAGCAATGTTGTAACGTGCTTGGGAAGGTTGACGGCCTAAGAGTTTTCTGGCTGCCAGGCTTTCCAAGCAGAGCGCATTTGCGTAGAATGCGGCCTCTTCATGCGTGGGTGTTGGCAAAAATGCGTAAGCATCGCTTTACTATCTGCCAGTGAAGATCCTGACGGTACGCAGCGAATCACTGATTTTGATCTGCAGTGCCGAGAAAATAGTATGACGAGTGTTCTGTTAGCGAACTGCGCTATTTCACACTCTCGTAACCTCAACCGAAGGATAGTTATCGTATGGTTACCATTCGTTTGGCACGTGGTGGCGCCAAAAAGCGTCCCTTTTATCACCTGACTGTTACTGATTCTCGCAACGCCCGTGATGGTCGTTTTATCGAGCGTATCGGCTTCTTCAACCCGGTTGCCCGTGGTCAAGAAGAGCGTCTACGCGTCGATCTTGAGCGTGTTACTCACTGGCAGAGCCAAGGCGCCCAGTTGTCTGGTCGTGTTGCTGAGCTGGTTAAAGAAGCGCGTAAACAGGCTTAAGTCTGTCAATACGTGCTTTTCAGTAAGTGATAGTAGGTGATGTTGTCGTTGTAATTTGTTGGAGCGGTCGTCGATGACGCGTTTTGAAACTAGCCATACAGACGACGCACATGTGGTGCTTGGTAAGCTAACCAGCCCTCACGGGATTAAAGGTTGGCTTAAGGTTTACTCCTATACCAATCCCATAGACAGCATCATGGAATACCCCGAATGGTGGGTGCGCCAAGGAGAATCCTTAACGTGCATGACCGTTATTCAGGGACGTCGGCAAGGCAAAGGTCTTGTGGTGCAACTGAAAGGTGTTGATGACCGAACGGCAGCCGAAGCGCTGGCGCAAACGGATATCGTGATGCCGAAAGAGGCACTGCCTACGCTTTCCGATGATGAGTATTACTGGCATGAGCTTGAAGGCTTAACTGTCTTTACTCAGTCAGGCGAGCGGTTAGGGCAAGTCAGTTACTTGTTTGAAACCGGCGCGAACGATGTCATGGTGGTACGCGGTGATAATGACGCAATCGATAAGCGTGAGCGGCTGTTACCCTTTTTGCCCGATGATGTAATTGTTGAAATCAGCCTCGAAGATGGCCGTATGGTCGTGAATTGGGATCCTGAATTTTGAAAACAGGGTTGAGCAAGCCGTTGTTAAGCGAGCTTACGGCAACTGATTCAACCGTTACTGAAGCAAACGGTGAAGAACGCAGTGTAACGGATGCTCCTGCGATGTGGATTGGTGTGGTATCGCTGTTCCCAGAGATGTTTGATGCGATTACCCAGCAAGGTGTGGTCGGTCGAGCGGTAGAGAAACAGCGAATTGCCCTGGAATTCTGGAACCCGCGTGACTACGCCACCGACCGTCATCGCAGCGTAGACGATCGCCCCTATGGTGGCGGCCCCGGTATGCTAATGAAGGTAGACACCCTGCGTGCTGCTATCTTTGATGCTCGGCAACGAGCAGAGCAGGCAACGGGACAATCGCCAACAGTGATCTACCTTTCGCCCCAAGGGCGCAAGCTGGATCAGCAGGGAGTTCAAGCGCTCGCCTCAGCTGGCCCGTTAGTCGTGGTTGCTGGGCGCTATGAAGGCATTGATGAGCGCGTGGTGGAAAGTGACATTGATGAAGAATGGTCAATTGGTGACTATGTGTTGAGCGGCGGTGAGCTGCCAGCAATGGTGCTAATTGACGCGGCGGCACGTTTGGTACCCGGTGTATTGGGCCACCAGGATTCCGCCATCGAAGACTCGTTCAATGATGGTCTATTGGACTGTCCGCACTATACCCGTCCTGAGATGATCGACGGGCGACAAGTGCCTGATGTGTTGTTAAGTGGTAATCATGCAGCTATCAAGCGCTGGCGGTTAAAGCAGTCATTAGGCCGGACATGGCAGCGTCGCCCTGATCTATTGGCGGGGCGCACACTGGACGCCGAGCAAAAGCGGCTTCTAAACGAGTTTATCGAGGAACACGCTCTGTCAACTAAGTAGATTGCATAGGACAGAGCGGCGGTGCAGGGCAGATAAGGTTGATAGTCGACTTGACAGTAAGCCTGCGTACCTGCGTCACCCATAACGACTCCCGCGAAGCTCGCTTCGAGCGCCGGGATCACGGTTTGCCCCTTCCACAACTGCGTGGCAAATCATTACGTTATTTAGGAGTATGAAAATGAGTAGCAAGAACAAGGTGATCCAGGCGATCGAATCCGAGCAAATGGGTAAAGAGATTCCGGCCTTTGCACCGGGCGACACTATTGTCGTTCAGGTTAAAGTAAAGGAAGGTACTCGTGAGCGTCTGCAGGCGTTTGAAGGTGTGGTTATCGGTAAGCGTAACCGTGGCCTGAACTCTGCTTTCACCGTGCGTAAAATCTCTCACGGTGTTGGTGTTGAGCGTACTTTCCAGACCTACAGCCCGTTGGTTGACTCGATTGAAGTCAAGCGCCGCGGTGACGTTCGTCAAGCCAAGCTGTACTACCTGCGCGAGCGCAGCGGTAAGTCAGCGCGTATCAAGGAAAAGCTGGCTTAACTGCCACTTTTTCACGGGCGCACGCTGTTTTGACATGCGTAGTGCTCGGATACCAAGACCCCGTCACCGCTTTGCGGTACGGGGTTTTTGTTTGTCTGGTACCACCGTCAAGAGACCGTTAGCCTATGAGCGTAATAGATGCCTATCTGGATGCCTTGTGGTTGGAGCAAGGGGCAAGCGACCATACGTTAGCGGCCTATCGGCACGACTTAACGGCTTGGCAACAGCAACTCGAAAGCTCAGGGGAAACCTTGTTAACCCCTTCGTCTGAGCGTTTTAGTGAGTGGTTAGAATTGCGCCGAGAGCAGGGGTATCAACTGCGTAGCAATGCACGGTTATTATCGTCGCTGCGCAGCTTTTATCGTTGGGCGCGGCTCTATGGGCATATCGCCAGCGACCCGCTCGCCAATGTGGCGCTGCCGCGGGTACGCCCCAGTTTGCCGAATACCTTGGAAGAGGAGGAGGTCGAACGTCTGTTGCTAGCTCCTGACGTTAGCACCTCACTGGGGATTCGCGACCGCACGATGCTTGAGCTGCTCTATGCCTGTGGGCTGCGCGTTTCGGAATTGGTTGGTTTGACTGGCGACGCGGTTAATCTTCGCCAAGGGGTCGTTCGCGTAAGAGGGAAAGGCGACAAGGATCGGCTGGTGCCAATGGGCGAAGAAGCAGCCGAATGGATAGAGCGCTACTTAAAAACGGCTCGTCCCGCATTGATGCAAGACCCTACTCGGCCCGCGCTGTTTCCTGGTCGTGCAGATAAAGCCATGACTCGGCAAACGTTTTGGCACCGCATTAAAGCTCATGCTATCACTGCGGAAATTACTCGCCCTTTGTCGCCTCATACATTGCGACACGCGTTTGCCACCCATTTATTGAATCATGGTGCTAATTTGCGGGTCGTACAGCTGTTGTTAGGTCATAGCGATCTATCCACAACGCAAATTTATACGCATGTTGCCCAAGCGCGCTTGGAGCAGTTGCATGCCGAACACCATCCGCGAGGTTGAAGATACAATGCATCAACGTATGTTTTTAGTTGCTAAATCCTGTGTTCCTTGGTTAGCGTTGGCGGGTTGCTTGCTACCTGCTGTTGCTAGTGCCGATGCCGTGTCCGAACGTCTGGCAGAAACGTTACAAGTTAACGGCCAGCCAATGCCGGTAGAGCAGGTCAACACAACGCCGATGGATGGGGTATACCACGTCATTCTGGAAAGTGGAGAGTCCTTTTACTCCAACGCTGATGGCAGCCATTTTTTGGTAGGGGACCTCTATCAAAACGCGGATAATGGACTAGTTAACTTAACCGAGCAGGCGCGTAATCAAGAAAGGGCAGCAGCACTTGCTTCCATGCCAACAGGCGATCGGGTAGTTTTCCAAGGCGTCGAGGTGCCTAAAGCCACGGTAATCGTATTTACCGACCCAACCTGCCCTTACTGTGAACGTTTGCATGAAACGGTGCCTGAGCTTAACGAGCGGGGCATCGCGGTGCACTATATGGCATTTCCCCGCGCGGGTATGGGAAGTGGCGCTGCAACGACGCTAGAGCAAGTGTGGTGTTCGGACAACCGTAGCGAGGCTATGACGCAAGCTAAGCAGGGCCAAACCCTTGCGGCTTCAGCAAACTGCGACAACCCTGTTGCCGATCAATATGAATTAGGTAAAGTTGTTGGCGTACAAGGCACACCCGCCATTGTGTTACCCGACGGGCAAATGGTCCCGGGGTTTGTACCCCCCGACCGGCTTGTTAGCATGTTAGGCTTAGAAGACGAATAACGTCACGAGAAGTGACGAACGATAGCGCTGAGACACTGATTAAAGAGGCAGCACCTGTGGTTGCCCATCACGAAAGGGGAAGTATTTTGAAACCGGTAAGAGTAGGCATTTGTGGGTTAGGTACGGTCGGTGGCGGTACATTTAACGTATTAACGCGTAACGCTGATGACATCAGCCGTCGTGCAGGCCGCCCGATTGTGATTGAGCAGGTTGCCCACCGCAGTGTTCATCCTGACTGCGATATTACCGGCATTAATGCGACTTCTGACGTGTTTGAGGTAGCTAATAACCCCAATGTGGACGTGCTGGTAGAGTTGATTGGTGGCTACGATATCGCCCGTGAATTGGTACTGACGGCAATTGAGAATGGCAAACACGTCGTGACCGCCAATAAGGCGCTGATTGCTGTTCACGGTAATGAAATTTTCCGCGCTGCTCATGAAAAAGGCGTCATTGTTGCCTTTGAAGCGGCGGTTGCTGGTGGTATTCCGGTCATTAAATCACTGCGCGAAGGTCTTGGCGCTAACCGCATCGAGTGGGTTGCTGGGATTATTAATGGCACTGGCAACTACATTCTGACGCATATGCGCGACGAAGGCCGTGCTTTTGAAGACGTATTGGCCGAAGCTCAGGCGCTAGGTTATGCCGAAGCAGACCCCACGTTTGATGTAGAGGGCATTGATGCCGCTCATAAACTCACGATCCTAGCGTCGATTGCTTACGGCGTGCCGCTGCAGTTTGAGAAAGCCTATACCGAAGGGATTTCTCGCATTACCGCTGAAGATGTCGAGCAAGCAGATAACCTAGGCTATGTCATTAAGCATCTGGGTCTTTCAAAACGTACTGATCATGGGCTAGAGCTGCGAGTTCACCCGACATTGATTCCTAAAGAGCGTCTGCTAGCCAATGTGCACGGCGTTAAAAATGCGATTGCTGTTATGGGTGATGCGGTTGGTCCAACGCTTTACTACGGTGCGGGTGCTGGCGCTGAGCCGACTGCATCTGCCGTCGTGGCCGACTTATTAGATGTTGCCCGTGATATTTCCACCGACCACCGTTATCGCGTTCCTTACTTAGCGTTTAGCGGTATCGACGATGATTCGAGCCAGCTGCCGATTATGCCGATGGAAGACATCATCACGGCGTACTACCTTCGCTTGCTGGCGGTAGATCGTCCTGGCGTGCTGGCACGTGTTGCCACTATTCTCGCTGAGCAGGGCATTTCTATTGAAGCACTGATTCAGAAAGAGGCCACTGAAGGTGAGCTAGTGCCGATCATTTTGCTGACCCACCGTACGAAAGAAAAGCAGATGAACGACGCCATCCGCGAGATCGAATCTATGGCGGATATTGCTGGCCCCGTTACGCGCATTCGGGTTGAAAGCTTGAGCGAAGGAGAGTAATTCATGCGCTACATTAGTACGCGCGGGCAAGCGCCTGCGCTTTCCTTCGAAGAAGTGGTGTTAACCGGGATGGCCAGCGACGGCGGACTTTATGTGCCGGAAACACTGCCCGAATTCTCTAAGGAAGAGCTTGCCAGCATGGCCGGTCTTTCCTACGCCGAGATTGCTTTTCGGGTCATGAAGCCGTTCGTAAATGGCGAAATTGACGACGATACTTTCCGCCGATTGGTCACAGAAGCCTACGCCACTTTCAACCATGACGCCGTTGTGCCGCTAAAGCAGCTGGATGCTAATCACTTCCTGCTAGAGCAGTTCCACGGACCAACGTTAGCGTTTAAAGATGTCGCGCTGCAGCTGCTAGGGCGGCTGCTGGATCACTTCCTGAAAAAGAGTGGCGAGCGTGCTGTGATTATGGGGGCGACGTCTGGAGATACCGGGTCAGCCGCCATTGAAGGCTGTCGCCACTGCGATAATCTTGATATTTTTATCCTTCACCCGCACAACCGCGTTTCAGAGGTGCAGCGCCGCCAGATGACCTCGGTGTTGGCCAACAATGTTTTCAATGTTGCTATCGAAGGCAATTTTGATGATGCCCAGGCAATGGTTAAGGCGAGCTTTGCTAATCAAGATTTCTTGAAGGGCACGCGTCTGGTGGCAGTGAATTCGATCAACTGGGCGCGCATCATGGCGCAGATTGTTTACTACATCGCTGCGGGCGTTGCATTGGGCGCGCCTCATCGGGAAGTAAGTTTCTGCGTACCGTCGGCTAACTTCGGTAACGTCTTCGCAGGTTACATGGCGTTCAAAATGGGTCTTCCGGTGAAGCAATTCATTATTGCCACCAACGCCAACGACATTCTGCACCGTACGCTGGCCGCCAATGACTTTTCCAAGCAAGAGTTAGCAGCGACCCTTGCGCCCTCAATGGACATCGTTGTCTCTTCCAACTTTGAGCGTTTGCTGTTTGACGCTTATGACCGCGATGGGGCTGCTGTGGCAGCGCTGCTAGAACGCTTCCAGCAAGAGCCAACGGCGCTTGCTGATGCACCGCTGGCCAAGTTGCGTGAAAAATTCACCAGCCATAGCGTTGACGATGCGACCATTCTGGAAGTCATTCGTGAAGCCCACCACCGGACTGGTGAGATTCTTGACCCTCATACGGCTACCGGCTATCGCGCTGCCGAGCGGGCACGTGTGGATACCACAACGCCAGTGATTACGTTGGCTACCGCTCACCCGGCGAAATTTGCTGAAGCCGTGGTCAAGGCTGGCTTCCAGGGCGTGCCGTTGCCCACCCATATGGATGATCTGCTTGAGCGCGAAGAGCGTTACACGGTGCTGCCAGCTGAGCTAAGTGTCGTGCAGCAGTTTGTCGCTGACAATCGGCGCTGAGGCGTCATGGTCGACGAAGCAACGCTCATTCAGCAGAACGCTAACCAGCCACGCTTAGAGCCTCGTCCGTTGGACGAGGCTGTCTATGTGCGCGCCCAAGCGGAAGGCTTAAGCGAGCTACAGGCACGGCTATTGGCCTCTCGATTGCAGGGTTATACGGGTGACCTCGCACCGCTAGTGGCGCCGAGCTTGCGCTACTTGACGCACCCAGAAAAGCTAGCCGATGGCCGTCGTGCCGCGGAACGTATTGCCCAAGCAGTGGCAGAACGGGAGTCCATTGGTATCCTCACTGACTACGATGTGGACGGTATTACCTCCCACGTAGTAATTCGGCGCACGTTGGTGGAGTTATTTGGCGTACCCGAACACAAGTTACACAGTTTGATTGGCCACCGTATCCACGATGGCTATGGCATCAGTTTGCCGCTGGTAGAGCGCACGCTGGGTTTAAAACCATTGCCCTCGCTGGTGATTACGGCCGACTGCGGTAGCTCCGACGAGCCCCGTATCGCACGATTAAAAGCCGCTGGTATTGATGTGGTGGTCAGCGACCACCACGCGCTGCCGTTGGAAGGCCCACCATCTTCCGCCTACGCCTGCGTTAACCCCACGCGCAGTGATTGTGACTACCCCGATAAAACCATTGCAGGGTGCATGGTGGCGTGGCTTTTGATGTCGCTTGCCCGTGGCGTTTTGATTGAATGGGGGGCGTTGCCTGATGCGACGCCTAAACTGTCGCCGTGGCTCTCTTACGTCGCGTTGGGCACCGTAGCGGACTGTGTTTCTCTGGGTGGTAGTCCGGCTAACCGCGCGGTAGTAAGCCACGGATTAATGCTGATCAACCGCATGGATGCTGCCTGTTGGCGCGCTATGGCGACGCGGCTCGGGGCAGATAGTGTGCCATTTAATGCCGAAACGTTGGCGTTTCAAATGGGGCCAAGAATTAACGCCCGCTCGCGGTTAGATGACCCCTATGCGGCGCTGCACTTTATGTTGGCTGAAAGCGATAGTGTCGCCAACCGTCAGCTAGAGGTGCTCGACCAGGACAATCAATCCCGTAAGGCGATTGAGGCGGACATGGCAGAAGAGGCGCGTACGCTTGCCGTCTCGGCGCTGGAAGCCAATGAGCCTGCGGTGGTGGTGTTGCTCGAAGATGGTCACCCTGGCGTGCAAGGTATTGTCGCCTCACGGTTAGTACAGGCCTATGGTCGTCCAGCACTGGTGCTGACCCGTGCGGCGGCGCCTTCTATGTTGACCGGTTCTGGCCGCTCGATCGATGGTTTGCACCTGAGGGATGCTCTGCAACGCACCTTTGAGCTAGCCCCCGAGGCGCTACCGCGCTTTGGTGGCCACAGTGGGGCAGCCGGTGTTGGCGTACCAAGAGAGCAACTGGCGGCCTTTAAAGCCGCATTCTTACAGGCGGTTGGTGAGCAGCTAGGCGATACGCCGCTTTACCCGAGGCTGTGGACGGATGGTGAGCTTTCTACGTCGCAACTGTCTCTGGTAACGCTTAACGAGGTTGAAGCCCTTGGCCCTTACGGGCGGGAGTTTGACCCACCGCTGTTTGAGGGACGCTTTATTGTCGAAGCACTACGTCCGGTAGGTGCTGAAGGTTCGCACCTGATGATGGAGCTTTCCATGGGCGCGGTGACCACCAAGGCCATTTGGTTCCGAGCGCTAACACCAGGAGAGCTTCCCTCGTTTAGCGTAGGTGATACGTTGCACTGCGCCTATAAGCTCAATCGTAACCGTTGGCGAGGACGCGAGTCGCTACAGTTGATGGTCGAACACGCTAGCCCCTTATAAGCTTCCGTCTATTTATCTAGGACGACATCATGCAGGTAGATCATCTAACTCAAGATCCTCATAAGCCCTATGAGGACATTATGGCGATGCTGTTGGGCACGTTTTTTGTTGCTTTGGGCGTGGCCTTTTATACCCACGCAGTGCTAATTACTGGCAGCACTGCCGGGTTGGCACTGCTTTTAAACTACATCACCGGCTGGGGATTTGGTGTATGGTTTTTCGCGATCAACCTGCCTTTTTACTATCTAGCGGTGAAGCGGATGGGTTGGAGTTTTACGCTGCGTACCTTTGCCGCTATTGGCCTTGTGTCGCTATTTTCCGAACTAACCCAAGGGTGGGTTCAGTTTGCTGGCGTGCCATCACTGTATGCCGCATTAATGGGCGGCGCGCTGATGGGGATCGGTATGCTAATGCTGTTTCGTCATCGTACCAGCCTCGGTGGCATCAATATTCTGGCGCTTTACCTGCAACAAAAGCATGGCCTGCGTGCGGGCTACGTGCAGTTAGGCATCGATGCACTCATTTTGTTAGTGGCACTTACTCAACTACCGCTAGACCGCGTCGGTTACTCGGTGCTGGGTGCACTTACGCTGAATTTAATCATTGCCCTGAACCACAAGCCAGGACGATATAGTGGGGTTAGCTAAACAGCGCTAATCAGGGCAGATAATCAAGGGTTTCAGCGCAACGCTGGATAAGGTAGCGTTACGGCGCCAAATGTCTGCGCGCGAAGTACCTTCACGTCATTTGTTACGGTCACTCAAAACGCCCCGCGTATGTTGTCTGGCCGATGCCCATGTCGAACATACACGGCTGGTATGAAAGGCCTAAAAAGCGCCTTCCAGGAATGCGTATATCAAGCAGGGCGCGAATAATGGATCACGATATTGTTTTAAGTAAATCAGAAGTAATCGCAAATAAAGCAGATGATAATCAGCGGCTGGCCGATGCATTGAAACGAGCGCAATGCCTGGAGCCGCCGGTTAGAGTAAAGCCTGTTGCAGAAAACGAAGGCATCATGTTCCGCATGCATCGAGCACAGCATGATTTGCTTTCTGTATGGCGGGAGAAGGACTACTCGATACGTACCTCGCGTATGAAGCTGTTGAATCAGGATTATGTGCTATGCAATAGCCCTGATACGGTGCGCCGCGTTTTTCTTGAGCAGCACGACAACTATGACCGTAAAAGCCCGCAAATGCGCCGTGCGCTGGAACCTCTACTTGATGACGGGCTGTTTGTCAGCGATGGCGATTTGTGGCGTCAGCGTCGACGCCAGTGTGCACCATCGCTAACTAACGCGCTCTTACCTGGTTTTTGTACCACCATGACCGCCTCGGCAGAGGAAACGGTCAGACAATGGACCCACCATCCGTCGGATGCGCCGATTGATATGTTGACTGAGATGGCTCATTTGACGGCGCGTATTATTGGCCGAACGATTTTTGGGGATGACACAACGGATGAAGAGGCAGAGCAGGTAGTGGCTGGTTTTACCGAGTACCAGCGCCATTCTGAACATTTGGATATGGCCAATATGCTGGGACTGCCTTTTTTAAGTTTGTTAGGTAATCCTTTACGAAGAGCGCGTACGCGCTACTCAGCAAAACAAGTGCATGAAATTATTGACCGCATTATTGACCGCCATACGTCTAGGTCAGGGCAAGGGCAGCATAGCCTGATTGAAAGCTTTATGGCGTCTATGAAAGACGGCGGAAATAATGGCTGCCCGATGGGGCGTAAAGCAGTGCGTAATGAAGCGATTGTCATGTTTATGGCAGGGCATGAAACCACCGCTAACGCATTGGCATGGTGCTGGTACTTACTCGATTATGATCGACAGGCCATGGCGCTACTGCAGCAAGAGCTTGATGACGTGCTCGGAGGCAGGACGCCGCGCTATGAAGATGTCGCCAAACTGCCCTATACAATGGCGGTATTCGAGGAAGCCATGCGGCTATATCCGCCGGTGCCTATGCTAAGTCGCCAAGCGCGAGGTGCTGACCAGATTCGTAACCGTGAAGTGCGCCCTGGTACCGTTTTGCTAGTGTCCCCATGGCTGATGCATCGGCATCGCAAGCTATGGGAAGCGCCAAATCATTTTGTTCCCGAGCGCTTTCTGCCTAAGGTGCCTCGTCCAGATAAATTCACCTATCTCCCCTTTAGCGTGGGGCCCCGTGTTTGTCTGGGCAAGCGCTTCGGACTTTACGAGGGGGTGCTTTGCCTAGCCACATTAGCGCAACATTTCACGCCAACGTTGCTGCCTGATCATCAGGTGGCGATTGAGTGCCGACTTACGTTGCGCCCCCAAGGGGGGCTGCCGATGAAGTTGCAACCACGGTAACCCCATGACAAGACCTGTGATTGATCGTGATGCGGTACTAGCAGTTGTAATGCAAGGGTTGCCGGTGTCGGCTGTCTCAGCTCTGGGGGCACGATTAGGAAGACGTTATGCCAAGCAAGCCTGGAATAGGCAAGCACGTTGGGTCGAACGTCTGGTGGGCAATCTTGAGTTTTTGAATGATCGAACGCTGGAAACCAGTGAGCGCCGAGAATTGCTGATGGCTTATGGGGAGCAGATGGGGCGTGTATACGCCGAGATCCCCGTTCTGCCGAGGTTGGTGCGCAGCCCTAAATTTCATATCGTCAATGAAGAAGCGATCCAGTCACTGTCGGGGCCTTGCCTCATTGTCACCCCGCATCTGGCTAACTGGGAAACCGGTTTAGCGTTTTTGGGGCGAGCATTGGATTCGCTATATGTCCTTTACGAGCCAAGAGAAACCGAAGCACGCATGGCGCTCGCCATGCGCGCACGGCAGGCGATAATGCCACATGCCCACTTTGTCTCTACGGCACAGCCCCAGCCCATGCGACAATTGATGAATGCCCTGTCGCAGGGAGCCAGCGTATCAATCATGCCTGATGAGCCGAGCCCGAATGGGCATATCCCGGCGTTTGGGAAAGAGCCATTGGCGCGGGGAAACCGTTGGATGGCCGCTAGACTGGCCGCCAGTCAAGGTGCGCAAATTTTACCGTTATGCGTGACGCGGCACCAGGGCGCTGAAATGACACTAACAGTACATCCCCCGTTGCCAAGGGAGCCTCGTTTGACCAGTCGGGAACAGGCCATCAGCTATTCCGAGCAAATGGATGCATTGTTCGAAACCTGGGTACGCCAAGCGCCAACCGATTGGTATTGGCTGAAAGATGTAAGGCTGTATTAACGCTAAGAGGGGGCGTTATTCGTGTTAACGATACCCCTGTGGCACTATTTTCCTATCAAGCGCTAAGCCAAAACCACCCTACAATAGCGGCGATAAGGCCAAGGCCTGCGAGATTAACCAGGATGCTCATGAGACCTCCTGTTGAGTAGGCTTCCAAAGCCGTAAACGGTTGGCGTTACTAACTACGGTGATTGACGACAGCGACATGGCTGCGCCGGCAATGATGGGTGACAGCAGCATACCAGTGAAGGGGTAAAGCACGCCTGCGGCAATCGGAATGCACAGCACGTTATAGCCAAAAGCACCGACTAGGTTTTGTTTGATGTTGGTAAGCGTCGCCCGGCTTAATTCAATGGCGGTGGCCACACCGTGTAGCGAACCACGCATCAAGGTAATCCCGGCACTCTCCATGGCGATGTCGGTACCCTGGCCAATGGCAAAACCAACGTTGGCACGAGCCAGTGCCGGGGCGTCGTTAATGCCGTCACCGACCATTCCGACTATCTCACCTGCCTGTTGACGACGCTCAATTTCCGCGTGTTTATCATCGGGCGTCATGCCTGCCTTAAACTCGCTGATGCCGACTTCCCGTGCCACGGCGGCAGCGGTGTGTTCATTATCGCCAGTAAGCATGACAACAGTTAGCCCATCCTCTTGGAGGCGTTTCACTGCGGTAGCGGCGTCGGCGCGCAGCGGGTCACTGATGCCGAATAGCGCCACTAGCTCGCCATTGGCGGCTAGATATACCAACGAACGCGCTTTCGCTTCTAGCTGGCGCACGTTCTCCACTGCGGAGGCTAGATCCACGCCGGCCTCTTCCAATAAGCGGGCATTGCCCAGTAGCAGGGAAACGCCTGTATGAGTGCTGCCTTTCACGCCACCGCCGGTGACGCTATCAAACGTATCCAGTGTTTCAGTGGGGGCATTATGCTCTTCAGCATAAGCCGTTAGTGCATTGGCTAACGGATGTTCCGAACGGCTTTCCAGGGCAGCTACCCAGGCCAACACTTGCGAAGCATCACTATGTAGCACAGTGGCATCGGTCACACGGGGTTTGCCTTCGGTCAGCGTACCGGTTTTGTCCACCACTAAAGTGGTGATTCGGCTGGCGGTCTGCAGCGCTTCACCGCTTCTTACCAGCACGCCGTGCTCAGCGGCTTTGCCGACCCCAATCATGGTGGAAATCGGTGTTGCTAGCCCTAACGCGCAGGGACAGGCGATAATTAGCACCGTGGTCGCGGTCACCAGCATATGAATCACCACGGGGACAGGGCCGACGTTAAACCAGATCAGCGCGGTGAGTACGGCGATGATCATGACGCTGGGCACAAAAATGCCCGATATCGTGTCGGCGAGTTCGCCAATTGGTGGACGAGAATTTTGCGCGCTGGCGACTTGTTCGGTGATGCGTCCCAGACGGGTATCGCTGCCTACATGAGTGGCACGGTAGACTAGGCTGCCCTTACCGTTAACTGTACCCGCGCTGACAACGTCATCACTATTTTTATGAACGGGCAACGGCTCACCGGTCAGCATGGATTCATCGATATAGCTTTGACCATCGATCACGATGCCATCGACGGGTAGTCGTTCTCCAGGGCGCACGCGGATGTGGTCGTCTATCGCTACGTCGTCAACAGGTATTTCCTGCTCTTGGCCATTACGAATCACACGCGCTGTTTTCTCCTGCAGGTCTAGCAGGCGTTTTAACGCACTGCTGGTGCGGCCTCGGGCACGTAGCTCCATGGCGTTGCCGAGCAGGATTAGCCCGACCACCATGGCCGATGCTTCAAAGTAAATGCCCTGGGCGACCTCTGGCAGCCAGGGGGCAAAGAGTACCACCATCATTGAGTAGAGCCAGGCGGTACCCGTGCCCATGGCCACGAGCGTATCCATATTGGCCTGGTGGTGCTTGAACTGTTTCCACGCGTTGGTAAAAAAATGCCGCCCTGGAAATGCCAAAATAGCGAGGGTAAGTAGGCCAATAACAAGCCAATAAAGGCGCCCCATTCCCATTGGATGCGGGTGGTAAACGAACATGCTCAGCATAAGCGGAATAGCCAGCGCTAATGACAACATGCTGCCGCGCAATCGCTGGCGATAGGTCACTGCTTCTTGGGCTTCACGAGTACGTTCGGCCTCGCGCATATCCACAATGGGTTCAGCGCGGTAGCCCGCTGCTGCCACGGCGTCAATCAGCGTCTCGCGCTCAGCACTGCCCGTTACTTGAGCCGTGTGTGTGCCAAAATTGACCGAGGCGGCGGTAACGCCAGAGGTATTAATAAGCGCCTTCTCGACACTTTTTACGCAGCCTGCACAGGTCATGCCGCTAATCAAAAGCCTCTGCTGAGGAGCATCGGTAGGCGTCCCGTTTTCAGTCGCCTTATTGATGTTAGCTTTGTCAGCCATTTGCGCAGTTTCACTATCCGCCTGCGGTTGCGCTTCACTGCGGGTATCACTCGGCGGATAACCTGCCTCGCTTAGTGTGTCGTCGAGCGCTTTACCGTCTAGCGCACTGGTGACTTCCAGGCGTTTGTCAGCGGGAAAACCTTCTATGTTGGCGTTAGGGTCTGCGGCTTGAATCGCCTCGCGCATGCGCTTTACACAGCCCTGGCAGTTCATGCCCGGCACGGTGCGAATCAGCGGTTGTGGCTGCAGGGTGCTTGGTTGCATGGTGCCTCCTCGGGAAAGTTCTCAATTAAACGGCATAGGCTATGGCCGTCTGGTATGCCATCGGGCATGTGTTGCCAGCTCTCTAAAGCCTGTTCCATCCGCTGAGCAAGCGCTTCAAGCTCGGCGATGCGCGCGCGAATTTGTGGTAGCCGATGGGTAAGTAAGTCGCGCACCAATGGGCATGGGGAGTCGCCTTGATCAGCGTGAGCTAGAATGTCGCGAATCTCTGAGACACTAAATCCGAGCTTGCGTGCGCGTTGAATAAAGTGCAGCCGCTCTAGGTCAGTCGTTGAAAATAGCTGGTAGCCGTTATCAGGGTGGCGTGTCGGTGCCAGCAACCCTTCGCGGGCGTAATGACGAACTGTTTCCGCGGTAACACTACCGCGTTTGGCAAGCTCGCCGACCTTCATCGCTCCAGGCTGCATAGCATCCTCTACGTGGAAGTTTTAATATTTTCTAGTGTAAAACCTATGGGTAACACTCAGGTCAAGCGGTATTGAGGCCTTTAATCAAAATGACTAAAACACTGATTTAAAACAACCGTTCGACTAATGTATAAGTCAAAACCGAAATAAAACGCTCGTTTGCCCTTGATCCCAAGCGGTCATTGGGCGAAAACTGGGGTGTTAAAACAAAGAGGGTGGATGGCAATATCCATCGGATCATTGGGAACAGAGGCCCACTATGCATAATAAATTTAAAAAACTTACCCTGGCCGCCGCAGTAGCATCAGTCGCTTTTGCTGGTCAGGCGCAAGCAGGCGGATATCAAATCAATGAGCAGAGCGTCAGCGGACAGGGGTACGGTCACGCAGGCCGTAGCTCAAATGTTAACGATGCAACGATTGTTTACGGAAACCCAGCAGGTATGTCGTTTCTTGACCGTGCACAGATTACTGCAGGTGGCACGTTCCTAAGTGTCGATACTGATATCAGTAATGTGACTGCAAGCCGTACGCTGGATGCGGGTATTGCTCAGGGTGGCGCGCCTATTGGTACGCAGGTTCCTGTGGGTGCGATTCCTGGCACTAACGATGGTGATATGGTGCCAGGTACGCTGGTTCCTTTTGCATTCTATGCCCACCCAGTGAATGAGCGGCTGGCGTTTGGTTTCGGTGTGTATGCGCCATTCGGTTCAAAAACTGAGTATGAAGAGAATTTCCAAGGACGCTACTTCGGTGACTTCACTGAGCTGCGCGTGGTGAGCGCGCAGCCAACCGTGTCATATCGCTTTAACGACCAGTGGTCGGCGGGTATTGGTGTCACGTACAACCAAGTGGAAGGCGAGCTACGTCGGCAACTGCCCACTAGCGCTGCCTTCAATGCAGCTGGGGACGTGGATTCACGGGTAGAAGGCGACGATGACGGCTGGGGCTATAACCTAGGGGTGATTTATCAACCAGTGCCAGAAACAACGCTTGGCCTGACCTATCGCTCTGCGGTGGAATATGAATTGGAAGGTACCTTTCAAGCGACAGACCCGCTGGGCAATGTGGTACGTGCCGATACCGCTAACCTGGATTTGACTACGCCCGAAACGTTGAATTTCTCGCTGACCCAGCAGATGACCGATCGTTTGAAGCTAATGTTTGGCGCATCATGGGTTCGTTGGAGCCAGTTTGAGGAAATTTCGATCCTGGGTAGCCAGGGCAACGAGATTACTAACGAGCAGCAAAACTACTCGAATGCTTGGGCGTTCTCCACTGGTGGTGAATATCAGTTAACGCCAACCGTAGCGCTACGCGCAGGTGTGGCGTTAGACTTCACCCCCACTAATGACCAAGACCGCAGCGTGCGCATCCCGTCCGATGAGCGCCGTATCTTCTCAATCGGTGCTGGCTGGACCCCCACGGCTGACCTGACGCTGGATTTCGCCTACTCCTACCTTACCGAGCGCAGCACCTTTGTTGAGCAAGATCGCCAAGACTTGCTCGCCAGTGCCCAAACCGGTGGGATGGCCGTTGGCGGTGCCACTTACTCAGCAGACTATAAAAACGAAGCCCATGGTTTCGGTGCTCAGCTTACCTACCGTTTCTGATGCATAGGGCGTTAACACTTACTGATCGATTTTTGTTAGTTACTGACCCGGCCTCGGCCGGGTTTTTTGCTTTTAGCTGGGATTTTTGCCGAGTGACTATCCGTGCGGGGTGGGTGCGGTAAGCGTTGGTTTTCGTTACAATGCATCTCAGAATTTCGCCGCTGTGGCGGCTAGCGCCGGCATTTTTTAAGCCTAGGCGTATAGCCGCCCCAGCGGCGTCTGTCTCTTTTGAACCGTGCGATACTGACCAAGGCTAGGCGATCCATGTTGGAAACAAATCCGATACATAACCAGATCAAGGACCTGTCTGAGCGGACAGACGTTCTTAGGGGGTATCTTTGACTATGCCGAACGCAAAGATCGGCTAGAAGAAGTAACCCGCGAGCTTGAAGACCCTAATGTCTGGAACGATCCAGACTATGCCCAAAAGCTGGGTAAAGAGCGCGCCTCGCTTGAAGCGATTGTGGCCACCATTGATGAGCTTGATCAGGGCTTGATTGACAGCCGTGACCTGCTTGAGCTTGCGGAAATGGAAGATGACGAAGGCACCGTCGATGAGGTGCGCAAAGAGCTCGATGGTCTGCAAGCGGCACTGGAAAGGCTTGAATTTCGCCGCATGTTTTCCGGTGAAATGGATGAGAATAACGCCTATATGGATATTCAGTCGGGGTCGGGCGGTACTGAAGCCCAAGACTGGGCGAATATCCTGCTACGTATGTACTTACGCTGGGCAGAAAACCACGGTTTCAAAGCAGAGATTATCGAAATTTCCGCAGGTGAGGTAGCGGGCATCAAGTCGGTGTCGCTGCATATTCAAGGTGACTACGCCTTCGGCTGGTTGCGCACCGAAACCGGTGTTCACCGCTTAGTGCGCAAAAGCCCGTTTGATTCCGGTGGCCGTCGTCACACGTCGTTTGCATCGGTATTTCTGTCGCCGGAAATTGACGACAGTTTTGAGGTTGACATTAACCCTTCTGACTTGCGGGTAGACACCTACCGCTCCAGCGGTGCAGGTGGTCAGCACGTTAACACCACCGACTCAGCGGTGCGGATTACCCACGAGCCTAGCGGCATTGTGGTGGCGTGTCAGAGCCAGCGCAGCCAACACGCCAACCGCGACTTCGCCATGAAGCAGTTGAAAGCGAAGCTGTGGGAACACGAAATGCAAAAGCGCAATGCGGCCAAGCAGGAAGCGGAAGACTCAAAAGCCGATATCGGCTGGGGTAGCCAAATTCGCTCGTATGTGCTGGACGATCAACGCATCAAAGACCTGCGTACTGGCGTTCAGTCTAGCAACTGCGACAAAGTGCTTGACGGCGATTTAGATCAGTTCATCGTCGCTAGCCTAAAGCAGGGTTTGTAATTTTTTTAGCGTTTGAACATGAACAGGGTGCCCGATGGCTAACCAAGACGCGTCTTCTCTCGATAACGAAAACCACCTCATCGCTGAGCGCCGTGCCAAGCTCGCGGCTCGCCGTGAACGCGCTGCTGAGCAAGGTAAGAGCGCTTTCCCGAACGATTTTCGCCGTGACAGTCTCACGGTTGAATTACACAACCTGCTGGGCGAAAAGGATAAAGCGGAGCTTGAAGCGCTTGATCATCACGCATCGGTGGCTGGGCGGGTCATGCGTAAGCGTGGTCCTTTTATCGTGATTCAAGATGTGGCCGGCCAGATTCAGCTGTACGTGGATAAAAAGGGCCTGCCTGCTGACGTGCTTGAAGACATCAAAGGGTGGGATATCGGTGATATCGTCGCCGCGCGTGGTCCGGTGCATAAGTCGGGTAAGGGCGACCTGTACGTGATGATGGTAGAAGCGCAGCTATTAACGAAGAGTCTGCGTCCGCTGCCGGATAAGTTCCATGGCCTGACTGATCAGGAAGCGCGCTACCGCCAGCGCTACGTTGACCTGATCATGAACCCACAGTCGCGGAAGGTGTTTGAGACCCGCGCGGCGGTAATTAGCTCCATGCGCCGTTTCTTTGAAGCTCGTGGTTTCATGGAAGTTGAAACGCCGATGCTACAGCCGATTCCTGGCGGTGCAGCGGCACGACCGTTTATTACCCACCATAATGCGCTGGATATTGATATGTATCTGCGTATTGCACCAGAGCTTTACCTCAAACGCCTGGTGGTGGGTGGTTTCGAGAAAGTATTTGAAATTAATCGTAATTTCCGTAACGAAGGGTTGTCTACGCGACACAACCCTGAGTTCACCATGGTCGAGTTCTATTGGGCCTACGCGGATTATCGCGACCTGCTCGATATGACCGAAGCGATGCTGCGTACCGCCGCGCAAGAAGTGCTGGGCACCACCAGTATCACTTATCAAGGAGCCAGCTACGACTTCGGCCAACCTTTCCATCGCCTGACGTTACGCCAGGCGATTCTTGATCATGGCGACGGCATCACCGATGCGGATCTGGATACGCTGGAAGCTGCGCAGGCTGTAGCAGAAAAGCTGGGTATCAAGGTGAAACCGAGCTGGGGGCTGGGCAAAGTTCAGACCGAGATCTTCGAGGAAGTGGCCGAGCACAAACTGGATCAGCCGACATTCATCACTGAATACCCAGCAGAAGTAAGCCCGCTGGCGCGTCGTAACGATGCTAACCCCTTCGTTACTGACCGCTTTGAGTTCTTTGTCGGTGGCCGAGAAATCGCCAACGGTTTCTCGGAGCTTAACGACGCTGAAGATCAGGCTGAACGCTTCCGCGAGCAGGCCGCCGAGAAAGATGCCGGTGATCTGGAAGCGATGTATTTTGACGCTGACTACGTGCGCGCACTGGAGTATGGCTTACCGCCAACGGCCGGCGAGGGGATTGGTATTGACCGGTTGGTGATGCTGTTTACCGATAGCCCCTCTATTCGCGACGTGTTGCTGTTCCCAGCGATGCGCCCCGAAGCTAGCGAGTAACGCTTCTCGCCTGCTGAAACACCTTAGACAATGGCGTGCGGCACAAAGCAGCTAGAATCTTTGGTAATTCGACCGATGTCTTCGCGAATGCCAATGCCGCACGCTCTGTCACCGACTACCCAACTGCCGATCAGGGCATGCCGTTCGCCAAAGCGCGGCAGAGGGTGGTAAGCCTGTAGAATACGCGGGTTGTCGGTATAGGGGCCATCAACGGCTTCGTACTGGCCGGCCGTGGTGATTAGCTCAATGTTGCTACCTTCCCGAGAGAAAAATGGTTTGCGTACCCAGCCGGGCGACAGCGTCGTACCGTCACTGGTGTCAAAATACGCGGGTAGCAGGTTGGGGTGGCCTTCATTCCACTGCCAGAGCAACGGCAGGATGCCCTTATTGCTGAGGATGGCTTTCCATGGTGGCTCGAACCAGTGGGTTTGCATCATGGGTATCAGCTCACCGAAAATATCGTCGTTCATTTCTTCCCATGGGTAGAGTTTGAACAGTGCGCGAATCGGCCGATTTTCCAGGTCGACAAAACAGCCATGGTCGGTGTTGGGTTGATAGCCGATGTCTTCGATATGGATAAAGGGGGCGTCAAGCCCTGCCTGTATGGCACAGTCCTGCAGGTAGGCAACGGTGGCGCGGTCTTCTTCATGCGCTTTAATAGATGCGAAATGCAGTGCCGGTGGGGCTGAGGCGTCGCGTTCAAGGCGCTGCCCAATGTGGGCGAGGGCAGCAATCATGCGTTCTTGAATCGAATTGAATTGATCGGCGTGGGCAGGGAGCAGACGCTGTTCGATCACCTGCTCAAGCCACAGCCACTGAAAAAAGCCAGCCTCGTAAATGCTAGTGGGCGTATCGTAGTTAAGTTCCAGCAGTTTGGCAGGCCCGTTACCGCTGTAGGCAAAATCCATGCGCCCATAGAGGTGGGGTTGCCCATTGCGCCAGGAAGCACGAATAACGCCCCACATCTGTTCAGGGATGTTTAACTGATGAAGCAGGGCATCCGACTGGCAGACCCGGTCAACGGCATCCATACACATCTCGTGTAGCGCTTCGGTAGGGTCTTCAATGTCCTTCTCGATCTGTGCCAATGTGAACTGGTAATAGGCATCTTCGGTCCAGTAGGGCTCCCCTTCAATGGTATGAAAGTGAAACCCTAGCTGGTGCGCCAGTTCGCGCCATTGAGGGCGTTCAGTGATGGCAACGCGCAACATATAGCGGCTCCTTGCTGGCGCAGGTGAGTGCGTCGGACGTTGTTGAGCAAACTAAGGTTGATTCAGGAGCCAAATCCACCCCGTGCGCTGGAGCGCGAACCGAACCCTGAACGTTGAGTCGCCCGCTGGTTGGACTGCATAACCGATGAGCGGAAGGCTTGATTACGTTGGTCTACCCGTGACGAGGCAGACGACGAAGCCGCGTTCCAGTCACCGCGATTCTGACGGGTACGGTAGACAGGTTCTTGGTAAAGACTTTGTACCCGCGCGCCACTGCGGTTGGCCATCATGTTGCCGACTATATAGCCCATTAGTGCAGGGCCAAACCAACTGCCGCCTTGTCCTTGCTGAGCCGATTGAGGCGGTGGCTCACAAGCACCTTCGCCATGCACCTGTTCACAGGCTTCCAATGAGTCAAAGCGTGGCACCGATTCAACGGCTGCGGTAAACGCCGCTTCACATGCAGTTCGGGTATAAAGTTCGTCCGCTACGCACTCATCTACGTTCTGATAAGCCTTGGGTTCGGAAAAGTTGATATCCGACAGGGTGTCTTGCGGCGCGGATGATTGCCCGCAGCCGGCTAACGCGGCTGTGCCGGCAGCGCCCATTATGGCCAGGGTCAGCCGAGAGCTGCGCTTGCGGCGCGGTGGCTGGTTAGATGATTGCATGGATATCTCCCGTTACCAGATCATGGACGCTGCGTTGAGCAGGCCAACCGCGATAGCGATGGTTGCCGCGAAAATGCCGTAGGCTACGTGGCCATCGGTAATATGTCCGGAAAGGCTCTGCCCTTTGCTTTTTAGCACCAGCTTGATGGCAAAGAAGGTAACAATCTGCACGATGAAGGCGATGATGCCCCAGGCAATAAAATCAATGAAACTCACGCTGTTCGCCATGGCGCTATAGAGCGGTATGGTAAAGCCTAACGTGGCGCCGCCAAAGGCGGTCGCGGCGGCGGCATTGCCTTCCTGGATTAATTTCCATTCATGATGCGGGGTGATCTTGCTGTAGGCGACCATAAACGCTACCAGCAGTATGGCGGCGGTGATCAGGTAGGCGAAAAATGCTGGCAGGCCTGCCAAGTACATACCGATATTGCCCATTATCGTTTCCTTTTAGTCGTCAATTGTAAGGCGTGAATTGTAAGTCGTAAGTGGTGGATCGAAAGCCGTAAGTGGTGAATCGAAAGTCGTATATAGTCATCAGCGAGTTTTGCAGGTGGTCATTAATGCGCTTCGATTATTACTGCGCTGATATCGATGCCCAGGCTGGTGACTAACTGATAACTGCCCTCCAGTTCATCGGCTTCAGCACTTAGCAAGATATATTCAAAACGCTCTGAGGCTTGATCATGGCGTTCATAGAGCATGCAGTGGTGTGTCACTTGGGAAACCCCACCGCCATGGGCGCGGGTCACCGTTTCTTCAAGCACAACCGGGGCTGACCATTCACTGGTTTCAGCACCCCACACGCGCTGGTAGCGTTTAAGAGCGTCTTTGATGTCGTCGTCTGCTTCCAACGTAAAGCTGCTCTGGCCGAGTGGGTGAGCCGGTGTCTGGCTATCCGGTTGGTTGATCAGGCCATCAAATTCAAGATTAGAAACGTGTTGTGACGACAGGAAATCGAACAGCTTGTATTCAAACACCTTACCGTTGGCAATCGAGGCCTGAATCCAGGTGTCATTCTCCAGATAAAAACGCGCGAGTTGTTCGCCCTGGCCGAGTTCGACGACGCCGACAGCGGCTATTTCTTGCGCCGCGCCACTCCAACTGGCATCAAAGTTCAAGCTATCAAATGCTTTCAGCGACAGCATATTGAGTGACACCATACCGCCAAGCCGCAGGCCATTGACGTCGTCTGGGGTCATGCCTGCTGGCAAGCCGTTGGAGCGCTGGGCAGTTTCGCTAGCATGCTTCTGCTGCACATTTTTACTATTGGCACGAAATAGGGATTTAAGTGAACCAAACATGGTGATGGTCCTCAACAAAACGAATGGGTGTCACGCCAGCAGTGATGAAAAATGTGCCGATGTCAGGCGCTCATAGGCCATGTAATAGAGCACATCGCCATCACTCAGCTCTCGGGTGGAAGGCGGGTTGAGCATGTTCGCCTCGTCACTGCCGGAGGTAACGCCCAGCAGAGTAGCATTATGCGCTTCCTTGGCCTGACTGAATAATTGGCCGAACGTACTGCCTTTAGGAATATCGTGCAGCTTCGTTTGGTACTGAGTGGCACCATGGTTCACGGCGAGTAGCTCATTAACGACACGACTGATGCCCGCATCGGTAGCTGAACGCACTAACATTTCCAGTGCCATGGCTTCGGTGCATTCGATGCCCGGTAAGGTACGACGCAACATCGCTGCGGTATTCGGGTTTTCGCAGTGAGCAACAATGTGGCAGCTAGGCGATTTCAGGCTATAGGCGGAAAGCGCTACGGTCGCTACGCGTTCATCGCTGCCATCATAGATAATTATGCGGCTGGCATTTTCAACGCCGGCGCGCTTGAGAAGTTCCACATTGGCGAAGCTATCACCTTTGACGAACTTTAGGTCTCCTGGGCGCGGGTTGTTGATATCTTTCGTGACGCACAGCACGATTTCGTCAGGTAGCTGCCGGTCAGCTTTAAGAATATCAATGATCTTTTCAGTGGTTTCTCCGTGCCAGCCAAGCACCACCGTGTGACCAGCAAGATCGCTATAGTCGCCTTTGCCTTGCATTTGCTGTCTCCAAAAGTTGCCCACCGTGATGGTTGCCTTACCGATTAGGGCAGCAAACAGCGAAATGCCGCCAGGGATCAAGTAAAACACAGCGATCAACTGCCCAGCAGTAGAGGACGGTGAGAAGTCTCCATAGCCTACTGTGGACGCTGTTACGACGTAAAAATACAGCCACAACGCTAGTGAACCTGTGACCTCTTCGCCGGTGAGCCCCATGAGCAGCCACGAGGTGGTCATATGAACCAGTGCCAGCAACAACAGAAACGTCCAGCTGACGTTAATTGTCGAGGCTTTCAAAACTTTTAATAGTTGTTGTAGCACTGGCATGGCGTCAGTCGTCCTTGCGTTCAGGCAGTTTTATTAACGCTGGCACTCAGTTGCCAGCATTTTGTTTCGCTTTTAGGCGGGCTAGTACATCGCTTCCTGAGGTTTGCTGTTTCCCGATACCCGCCTGGGAAAGACGTGCTTCTAGGTCGGCACCGGAATCCTGCGCTTGCATTGTTTCGCCGATCTTGAGCTTTTCAGCTTGCAAGGCCTGGCGCTCTTTAATGCGTTCAAGGGAGGCAACGGCGCTGTTCATGCTGGCGTTTTGGCCAGCGTGCTGAGAGGCGACGGCAGCCTGTGCTTTTTGCGCGGCTTCAGTAGCCTTAACGTGAGACATCTGCTGCTCGACGCGGCGGATTTCACCTTTAGATTTAGCAATCGTCGACTTCAGCGCTTCGATGGTGCCATCGTACTGAGTGACATTGGCCTGAGCGATTTCGCGCTCGCTTTCCAGACGGGCAATTTCTCCAGCGACTTCTTCGGCTAGGCTCTGCTCACCTTTTTCGAGCGCTGCCATGGCACTTTTCTCATACTCTGCCATTTTATCCGACAGTGTATCTACTTCCTTGGCAGCAAGGTTGCGCCTGGCCATGATAGTAGTGAGTTCTTCACTGGCCCTGTTCATCGCCGTTTTGGCGTCGCGCAGTTCCTGTTCCATGATACGAATCCCCTGGCTATCGACGATCGCTTCACCGGTTTCAGTGGCTTTTCCGCGCAGGGCGGTAAACATTTTACGTAGTAACATCGGGTAACTCCTTAAGCCGAACCTATCCAACGCTCAGGCGCGGGACGAACAGCAGAGTGAAAGTGAATCACATTAACAATCAGTCGATTAGGTCGGCAATTTCCAGTGCGGCTTGGGCGCAAGCTTCGACCTCTGCACTGATGGCTTCGAGCTTGCAATCTGCAAACAGCTGACCATAAACCACGTAGTAATCTTCTTCACCCAGGGTATGGATACCAACGCTGACCAGTGGTAGAGCCATTCCCAAGCGTAACAAAGCGTCGTTAAAGCTGTTGATTTCCTTAACCGCGCTGGTGGGCGCCACTTCGGTCATCACCAGCCACTCTTCGTCAGAATACGTCAGGGTAACAGGTAAGTCGCCATAGTCCTTGAGTGTAAACACCAGGGAATCGTTGCCTTGGTCGAGGGTGATGTCAGCATTAGGCCAGTTCAGTTCGTTCTGCTCTACGCTGTGTTTAATCGCTTCAAGTCGTGTCTGTGTATTCATTGAGCGTATCCTAATGGTTTATTTGGCATAGGACTGTAACAGTCCAGCTGGTAATTAACGGTGTTCAGTTAACAAGAAATTCTTAAGCATTTTACCGAATGAGTTGATATTGCGTCTGCACCGATGGAAAACTAATCCGTTAGCACCCATAATGGTCACCGTTTCGACGGCGAGGAGAATCCCATGAAACTGCTAAATCGCTCTGCCCTGAGTGTCAGGCCGACCCAGATCTTCGTGGACTGGATCAATGCGCTCGAACCCACCATGGGAGACGACGACCTGACCCTGGACGACGTCGAACATGAGAGCACGGTGTACCTCATTCCCGAGATGGATACGCCCGAAGCGCTAGAAACGTTTGTTCGTGAGCGTTATGCAGAAATCTTGGAGACCGAGCTGCGTGCTTGGGAAGAGGATGAGCGCCAATGGCCAGAAAAGCTCGATTGGTCACTGTTCCAAGACTTTCTACGCATTGAGCATAGCTACCTTGCGATTGACCTTGACGACGAAACCGCACTTGAAATTTCTGATGTTGATGACGCACTTCTGCTCGACAACGAGCAAGACTAGCCCATCGCCGTCTTGAGTAAGCGAATTGTGGAACCGGCTCAGGCCGGTTTTATTGTTTTTAGTGGTGACGTTTAGGAACTGACCACCATGCGACTGTTTGAAACTCGCGCAGGCGACGACGGCTTGCCAGGGCCAGCGCGTGCGTTAGCTGTCTTGGCACTCGTCACCGGTACGCTCATGGCGGTGGTTGACACCACCATGATTAATTTGGCCCTCCCAACGATAGCCGCAGATCTGAATGTTTCCGCTTCTAGAGCGGTATGGATCACCAACGTATTCCAAGTGGTTTGCGCGGCTTTTCTGCTTGTATTTGCAGGTATTAGTGAGCTAGTGACCCGAAGAAGGCTTTATTTATTCGGCTTGTCTATCTTCGTCGTCGCAGCGCTGGGGGCCGCGCTATCGCGAAATTTAGAAATGCTGCTGGTTTTTCGCGCCTTACAAGGTTTGGGGGCGGCAGCCACGCTTTCCATCGGCCCGTCGCTGTATCGGGCAATTTTTCCGTCACGCTTATTGGGGAGCGCATTAGGACTTAGCGCATTAGTGGTGGCCGGTGGCTACGCGGCAGGACCAACGCTGAGCGGTATCATCCTCTCGTTTGCTGACTGGCCTTGGTTGTTCGCACTCAATGTACCGCTTGGAGTGTGCTCATTGTGGCTTGCCAGTCGCGCGCTGCCACGAGACAAACCACGCCAGGGTAGCTTCGATGTAGTGGGTGCGTTTTTTTCCATGCTGATGCTGGCCAGCTTCTTTCTCGCGATGGATGCCGTCGGCCATGCCGCACCGCTGTGGCAAAGCGGGGGCTGGGCGGTGATAGCGATACTCGCCTGTATACTGTTCATTCAACGCCAGCGCTACGCGCCTTATCCGTTGCTGCCACTGAGCATATTTGCTGAAAAACGCTTTACGCTGGCTGTTTCGGCCTCAGGATTGGCCTTTATCGGTCAGGGGCTATCGTTTGTCGCGCTCTCGTTTTTTTACCAGGAACAAATGGGATTCTCGCCGCTGGAAACAGCGTGGTTGTTCACTCCATGGCCGTTAGCGATTATGGTTATTGGCCCCCTGGCAGGTCGTTTAGCTGACCGGATTAATCCTAGCCTACTCTCAAGCGCGGGCCTGATGCTGTTGATTGTAGGGCTAGTGGCGCTAGCGTTAGTAGATGAATCCACCGGCGTGGCAGGTAGTCTATGGCGCACCGCTTTATGTGGTGTCGGGTTTGGGCTGTTCCAGCCACCTAATAATCGTGAAATGATGGGGAGCCTTCCGCCCGAGCGAAGCGCCAACGTGTCCGGCGTGATGAGTACCACCCGCACCGTTGGGCAATCGTTTGGGGTGGCGTTGGTGGGGGCGGCATTAGCGCTGGGTTCGCCCGTGCAAGTAACGCTATGGCTGGGGGCGGGCACTACGTTACTCGCGTTGGTGGCAAGCCTTTCTAGGGTTGCGCTTGCCCAGCGCGCGCTCGTTGAGCGGCGGGCATCGTCTGTTAACAAGTAAGGGCGTACAATAAACAGGTTGCTGATTGAAGGAGAGAGCACACATGGCGATGCAGACACAGATTGAGCAGAAGTTAGCGGCGTTAACGCCCGACGTGCTGCATGTAGAAAATGAAAGCCACATGCATAACGTGCCGGCTAACGCTGAGACACACTTTAAGGTAACACTGGTTAGCGATAACTTTGATGGCATGATGCCGGTAAAGCGTCACCAGCAGATTTATGCGCTGCTCGCCGATGAACTTTCTGGCCCCGTACATGCATTAGCGCTGCATTTGTACACTCCAAAAGAGTGGCAGGCGCGCGAAGGTGTACGTCCAAATTCGCCTAATTGCCGAGGCAGCGGTCAGTGACGCCAGAGGTTATTCGCAGGCAGTATTTAGATGCAATGGGCATAACTGCCTGGGCATCTAAATATCAACTGCCTAACGCGCGGCCCACTGAAGTATGTGAATGGGAAGATGCGCCTGCGGCCACCCCGCCGCGAGAGCGCCTTCAAGCGCTGCTGGACGACGCGCCTGCACCGCGTACGCGTAGCCTGCCGCCCGATGTTAATAGCATTGTTAATAGCACGGCTAATAGCATTTCTGATGCCGGTACGGAGGTCTCTTCAGCCCCTTCGGCCGTGCGTGCGCTGCTCGGCCAAATACCTGCCGCTGACAGCAAGCCCTTGGATGCTCCCATTGCTTCTACACTGGAAAATTCTGCGGCTGAGGTACTGCCTGTTAGCGACGCTGAATCGCTAACGTTCAGCTTTACCTGCGTTTGTCTGGGAGGGCGCTGGTTAAGCCTTCATGAGGGTGAGCTAACGCTTGTCGAACAGCAGTTGCTGGCTAACATGTTGCAAGCAGCGGGCATATTGCGCGGCGAGATGCCTGAGGCGACCTACTTTAAATGGCCACCAATGGCGAATACGTTCATGCCTGAAGAACCGCTTGAAGAAGCACAGGAAGGAGTGGCTGCTTTCATTGCTGGCGCTGCAGGCAGACAGGAATGGCAGTTGGAGCGTCTGCTGTGGTGGGGCGCTGATGAACTACCCAACGACTCCCCCCTGGTACGGGTCTTAGCGGTTAGCCAACAGCAGAGCCAAACCCTGTCGTTGCCCGTATGGCAAGGCCCTGCTTTGAAAATACTTGCCAAGCATGCGGATGCCAAACGTAACCTCTGGCCTGCGCTGGTGTTGCTTGGCCAACAGTGGCGCGCTGAGGCCACTGCCCAGTGAAAAATTCGTAGTGATAGATTCGTTAAGTACCGCTAACAGCGCTGAGTTACAGGCGTTAGAAGCGCAAGCTAACAGTGGCATAAGCGCGCAGCATCTTCGCGATGCGTTAACTGATGTTAATTCACGGGTAATTGGTTACCGGCAACAAGATGCGCCGATTGGCGATATTTTTGATGGCAATAGATTACTTGGTTATGCCATCGTAGTTCGTTTGCCATTTGAGTCAGAGCTTCAAGCGATTGGGGTGCTTCCACATAAGCAAGGACAAGGCGTTGGCGGGAAGTTGCTTGGCGAAGTAGTGGCTTGGGCTAGACAGTGGCAAAGCGAGCGTTTACTGCTCGAGGTACGCGCAAATAATCAGCGTGCGATAAGGCTTTACCAGCACTATGGGTTTAACGAAGATGGTCGGCGGCGAGATTACTACCCGGCTGCACGGGGCGCGGCCGGGCGGGAAGATGCGCTGCTGATGTCGCGTTTGCTTTAAGACACGCTGTCGCTTTCAATCTCTTCGAATTTGCTGAGCACGCCCTGTAATCGGCGCTCCCATTCCTCACGTTCCTGCTTTAACAGAGCGTTTTCGCCACGCAGCTCTTCGTTTTCAAGTTTCATCAATTCCAACGCCTCTACGGTGTCGGTGACTTTCTGTTCCAGCTGGTTAAATAACTCAAGGCTCATGCCTACCTCCAGTAATGTCGACAGGCACATTACCTGTCATAACGGGGATAAAATCGTAATTCAGTTGGGCGAGCGTAACGCCGCTGCAAGATTGCGGCAAGCGCAGTTTACACGGGTTTACGAAGATAGAGGCGAGCCGTGCTTTCGCCTGCCTGGGTTTCCCGATAAAGCTGCCAGTTACTGGGCACTTCCGGAGAGAGAGACTTTTCTGTTTCCAGGTAAATCATGGCATCGTCGGCAAGCCAGCAGCGGGTTTCTAGTGCTGAGCAGCAGGAAGCGGCCAACCCTTGATAAAACGGCGGGTCAAGAAAGACGACATCCGCAGGTTGGCAGGGGTGGCTGAGAAAAGTGAGGGCATCGGCGGAGACTACCCGGCCATTACTGGCGCCAAGGGTGATAATATTTTCACTAATCAGCGCGGCTACCCGAGCATCGCGCTCGACAAACGTAACGTGACTGGCGCCTCGGGAGAGTGCCTCAAACCCAAGCGCTCCAGTGCCCGAAAAGAGATCAAGTACCTGTTTGCCAAATAGGTGTTGGCCTAGCCAGTTAAACAGCGTTTCGCGCACGCGATCTGGGGTTGGGCGTAGCCCAGGATGGTCGAGCACAGGTAGTTGGCGGCGACGAAAGTCGCCGCCGATGATGCGAAGTTTCCCCGGTGGTTTGGCAGACCCGTGCCGCGCCGTCGATGAGCGAGGGGTAGAGGGGCGAGAGGTAGAGGGGCGAGAAGAGCGTTGTCGTTTCATAACACGGATTGTAGCGGGCTACTTATCCAAAGTCTTGGTCTGCGGTGGTAGGATAATCGCAATGTTCACCTATTTAGTCGGATGACACCTATGTTCGGTTTTTTCAAACGTAAGAAAAAGCACGACTCCCAACAGGAGCAGCAAGATCAGCAGGCGCTGTCGCAGGAAGAGCATGGCGACGTAGAGGTTACTAAAGAGCCAGCGCTTGAGCATGAGGCAGAGCAAACCTTGCCCGATGAGGAAACCGTTGCGCAAGAAACGCCAGCGAATGAAAATGCGCCCTTTGAGCATACGGAATCTGTCGAAGAAACCACCGAGAAAGTACTGGCAAGTGAACCAGAACCAGAACCAGAACCAGAACCAGAACCAGAACCAGAACCAAAACCAAAACCAAAACCAAAACCAGAACCAGAACCAGAACCAGAACCAGAACCAGAACCAGAACCAGAACCAGAACCGACAACAATCCCTGCGCCCAAACCTGCTCTCCAAGAGAAGCCCGTGGCAGCAGCAGGTGAAAAGAAAGGCTGGTTCGCGCGTATCAAGTCAGGCCTGGGCAAAACTCGCGCCAATCTAACCGATGGCATTGCAGATCTGTTTTTAGGTAAAAAACAGATCGATGACGAACTGCTGGAAGACCTTGAGACCCAGTTGCTCATGGCGGATGTCGGCATTGAAGCCACGAGTGAGATTATTGAGCGCCTTGAAGCGCGAGTGTCGCGTAAAGAGCTAAATAACCCTGAAGCGCTTTATCGTGGTTTACAGGAAGAACTGGCCTCGATGCTGGCGCCGGTAGCGACGCCACTAAATTTCGAAAAAGAGAGCGATGGGCCTTTCGTTATCCTCGTGGTGGGCGTGAACGGCGTAGGCAAAACGACGACTATCGGCAAGTTGACCCAGCGGTTTCAGCGTGAAGGTAAAAGCGTCATGCTTGCCGCTGGCGACACCTTCCGAGCTGCGGCGGTTGAGCAGCTTAAAGTGTGGGGCGAGCGCAACCGCGTGCCGGTGATTGCGCAGCACACTGGCGCTGATAGCGCTTCAGTAATTTACGACGCGGTGGCGGCGGCCAAATCACGTGGCGTGGATGTGCTGATTGCCGACACGGCAGGACGGCTGCACAACAAGAGCCATCTGATGGAAGAGCTGAAAAAAGTCCATCGTGTTATGCAGAAGTTGGATAGTACCGCTCCCCATGAGGTGATGTTGGTGCTGGATGCAGGGACAGGGCAGAACGCCATTTCCCAAGCCAGCACATTTAACGACGCCGTGCCAATCAGTGGTATTACGCTGACTAAGCTGGATGGCACCGCCAAAGGCGGGATTATTTTCGCCTTGGCAAAGCAGTTGAAAACACCGATTCGCTATATTGGCGTGGGCGAGGGGCTGGATGATCTTCGCCCCTTTGAGGCGGACGACTTTGTTAACGCGCTGTTTGATCGGCAGGGGGATGATGGCCGCGCATGATCGCTTTTGAACATGTGGGTAAGCGCTATGGAGGGCGCTTTGAAGCGCTGGCACATCTCAATTTTCGCGTTGCAAGAGGCGAAATGGTGTTCCTGACCGGGCATTCTGGGGCGGGTAAAAGCTCATTGCTGCGACTGATTATGCGCCTCGAAAAGCCCAGCCGTGGTCGGGTGGTCGTGGCTGGGCATGATATTGCCGAGCTTCACGCTAGCCAAGTGCCGTTTTACCGTCGGCAAATTGGTGTGGTGTTTCAAGATCATCAACTGTTGTTTGACCGTAGCGTGTTCAGCAATGTGTCTCTGCCGTTAGAAATTCAAGGGGTTGAACCACGCGAAGCCGCACGACGCGTTCGTGCGGCGCTGGATAAAGTCGGCCTTTTACACCGCGAAAAAGCGTTACCAGTCGAACTTTCCGGTGGTGAGCAGCAGCGTGTTGGAATTGCTCGCGCGGTGGTTAACAAGCCAGCCCTGCTACTGGCCGATGAACCTACCGGTAACCTAGACCCACAGCTTTCTGCCGACATTATGGCGCTATTTGAAGATTTCAATCGTATCGGCACCACCGTGATGATTGCCAGCCACGACTTAGCGCTGATTGCGCGATTACGTCACCGCATTTTGCGTTTGCAGGATGGGCGTCTGGTGGCAGATGAGGGGGCCGCATGAAACGTGCTGTGACACCCCGCCCTACAGGCGCAGCGCCAAAAGGCAAGCGACAAGTGGCTAAGCCCGCCAGAACCTCTAGTAAGCCACCTACCGAGCGGCGTGGCGCACGTTCACAGCAAACACGGTTTAGCAGCCGTGTGCGGGCCTGGGGGCGTCATCATCGTGCAATGGCGCTGGACAGCCTTTATCGCTTGGTACGTCATCCCGTGGGCAATTTACTGACCATGTTGGCCATCGCCATTGCGTTAGTCTTGCCGGCGGCGCTTTGGTTAACCTTAGATAGTGCCAAGTTGCTCGATGCAGAGCTGGATGAAAGTGCTACCCTCACTGTTTATCTGGAAACCACGGTAGATGCGGCGCAATCCGCCCGCATTGAAGAAGCGGTCATGGCCGATGTGGGCGTTGAAACGACGCGCCTCATTAGCGCAGAGCAAGGGATGGCCGAGTTTCAGCAGTCGCTTGGGATTGAGGACACCCTGGCAGGTCTTGAAGATAACCCTTTGCCAGCCAGCATTGTGATTTACCCGCAGAACGTTGAGCCAGCAGCGATGGCGCAGTTGGCGCAGCGGTTGGAAGCGTTCTCTGGGGTAGATGAAGTGCGCGTAGATTTGGCGTGGGTAGCGCGTTTGCGTCATTTAGCTGACCTTGGGCGACGGGTGGCTCTTGCGCTTGGGGTGCTGTTTGGTTGTGGTGTTCTTCTGGTGGTGGGCAACACCATTCGTCTTGCGGTTGAGAGCCGACGGCGCGAAATCGAAGTGGTGATGCTTATTGGCGCGACCCATGCATTTGTTCGGCGGCCCTTTTTATACAGTGGGGCTTGGTACGGTGTGGGGGGTGGGCTGTTGGCGTTAGGTTTGTTGGGGCTTGGCAACCATTGGTTGTCGATGCCCGTTGCGGCATTGGCCGGAAGTTACGGGGCAAGCTTTGTATTGCCGCATTTGGACGTGACAGGCTCTACAATTCTGCTATCTTGCAGTACACTGCTTGGCTGGCTGGGAGCTTGGTTGGCCGTCACACGCCATCTCTCCAGTATACGTCCACGTTGATTATGTTTGTTATGCGGGCGGTGACAGGAATTTCCACCCCGTTTTATGTCTTATGCAGTGAATGCATTGGCTATGTGAACCTTACGCTTAGGCTAAGGTCTTAAGGTTAACAGAACATCAATTACGATAGGTTTTAAGGGAGACCACCTGCACATGAGCACTAGTCTTCTACCGGTGGGACAGCTTTCTCCAGGTCATGATCTGGGCGGCTACATTCGAGCGGTTAACGGCATACCCGTACTAAGCGTTGATGAAGAGCGCGAGCTCGCATTCCGCCTCCACGATGAAGGTGATTTGGAAGCAGCACGTCGTTTGGTGCTTTCGCACCTGCGTTTTGTTGTGCATATTGCTCGCAGTTACTCAGGTTACGGTTTGCCTCAAGCCGACCTGATCCAAGAAGGTAACGTCGGTCTGATGAAAGCTGTTAAGCGCTTCGACCCTAATCAGGGCGTTCGCTTGGTTTCATTTGCTGTGCATTGGATCAAAGCAGAAATTCACGAATTTGTGCTGCGCAACTGGCGCATTGTCAAAATTGCCACCACGAAAGCGCAGCGTAAGTTGTTTTTTAACCTGCGTAGCGCCAAAAAGCGTTTGGCCTGGCTAAATAACGATGAAGTCAACGCGATTGCGGAAGACCTCAACGTCAAGCCAGAGATAGTGCGCGATATGGAAGGGCGTTTATCGGCTTACGATGCAGGCTTTGATGCCTCTCCGAGTGATGACGAAGAGAGCACCTATCAAGCACCGGCGTATTTTTTAGATGACGCTTCAGCCGATCCGGCAACGCTATTAGAAGATAGCAATTTTGAAGAGGATTCAACGCGCCGTTTGCAGCTGGCCTTAAAAGGGTTGGATGAGCGCTCGCGGGATATCTTACAGCGTCGTTGGCTTACCGATAACAAAGCAACGTTGCACGACCTGGCCGATGTTTATGGCGTCAGCGCTGAACGCATTCGCCAGCTCGAAAAGAATGCAATGAAAAAACTGCGCCAGAAAATGGGTGAAGCTATCGCTGCTTAATCAATGTCGTCCATCAAGATCACGTTTGTGCTCTAGTAAGCACCTTGGATAGCAGGCACTTTAGATAGCAAGCGCCTTAGATAAACGCCCCGAAAGCACATGGCCTTCGGGGCGTTTTTATTGGGCGGTTGATTGCTGTCAGCGCTTGTTAAGCTGGTTGAACAACTTCTCTTAACAGCTGGCTAGATAAAAGTGCCCACTGATCTTCCCAGTATTCTGTTGGTAAGCGCTTGAAGTCGCTGCGAACGTACTGAGAGATGCGTCCTTCGGCCTGGGCGATCAACAGGTTGGCCGCTGCTGAGGCTGATATGCTCGTACGAAGTCCTTCACGTAGTTCAGCTTCCCGCAGCACTTGTTTTAGCTGGGTCTCAAGGCGCTCGAAAAGTTGATGCACCCGCTGGCGAAGTCGAGCCGTTTCGCCCGTCAGCACATCGCCTCCTAATACCCTGGCAAGCCCGGGGTTTTTCTCAGCAAAGCCGAGAAGCAGAGCCAGGATAGTGCCGCATCGAGACGCCGCATCGGGAATGTCTTCTAGAATGCGAGTGATGCGCGCAAAGATGCTTTCTTCAATAAAGTCGATCAGACCCTCAAACATGCGCGCTTTGCTGGGGAAATGGCGATAAAGCGCTGCTTCAGAGACGCCAACCTGGCGGGCAAGCGCAGCGGTTGTAATTCGCTTGCCGCTATCCTCTTCAAGCATAACGGCTAAGGCTTGCAGGATGAGCTCGCGGCGGCGAGGTTTTTGCTCGTCACTCATGACGTTAACTCTCCGTCGCGGTTAACCTGCGTCAGTAATCAGGGTGCCTACCCCAGCATTGGTAAAGATTTCCAGCAGTACCGCATGGGGGACGCGGCCATCGATGATGTGGGCGCTGTTAACGCCGCCTTTTACCGCGTCTAGCGCGCAGCGTATTTTCGGCAGCATGCCACCATAAATCGTGCCATCGGCGATTAAGGCGTCTACTTGCGCGGTGCTTAGCCCGGTTAACACCTCTCCTTCACTGTTCATCAGACCTGCGACATTGGTCAGCAGCATCAGTTTTTCAGCGTTTAGGGCTTCGGCAAGCTTGCCTGCTACTAAGTCGGCGTTGATGTTGTAGCTGTGTCCTTCACCATCAACGCCAATGGGGGCAATTACTGGGATAAAGTCTTTGGCGGCAAGCATCTCAATGAGGTCGGTGGAAATAGACTCCACTTCACCTACGTGCCCAATATCGATAATTTCCGGTGCGGTCATCTCAGGGCTTTGGTGCTCTACTTTCAACTGGCGGGCACGAATTTGTGCGCCATCCTTGCCGGTTAAGCCAATGGCTTTGCCGCCGCTTTGGTTGATCAAGTTAACAATGCTTTTATTAACCAAGCCCCCCAGAACCATTTCTACGACGTCCATGGTCTGGGAGTCGGTCACACGCATGCCGTTCACAAAGCGCGATTCGATATTGAGTTTTTCAAGCAAGCTGCCAATTTGTGGTCCGCCCCCATGGACCACCACCGGGTTAATGCCGACCTCTTTCATCAGCACGATGTTGCGCGCGAATGAGTCGATTAAGGTGTCTTCGGTCATGGCGTTGCCGCCATATTTAACGACGACCGTTTTGCCCGAAAACTGCTGAATGTAGGGGAGGGCTTCTGACAATACCTCCACAACGACCTGGGGGTCGCGGCTAGTTGAACTCATGACGTTTTCCCTTTAGATTTTTCCGACGCTTCTTTTTCGCGACCGTTATGACAGCGCGAGCATTGGCTTTTCCGTGCGGCGTGTTGTTTAGTGCTTTTATGATGTCGCGGGTTCTGTTGGCGCGATCAGTGTTGTGTTTGCCCTGTTTTGTTTGCCCTGTTGAGCTGGTTTACGTTATTGAGGTTCAGGGATCGTCATTGCAGGTGCAATGTTTGCTAGCGCGTCGGCAAAACGCTTTTTTATTCGGCTAAGTGCTGCAGCATCGCTACCCTCAAAGCGAAGTACGAGCGCAGGTGTGGTGTTGGAGGCTCGGCAAAGTCCCCAGCCATCGGGATAATCCACGCGTATGCCATCAATCGTAGTTTTGATACCTTCGCCGAAGTCGCCCTCCCTGGCAAGCTTCTTAATCAGCGCAAATTTTTCTTCATCGGCGACCGCGATATTAATTTCAGGCGTGCTGATGTCTTGTGGAAATTGGTCAAATAAGTCATCGGCACTACCAGGGTGGCGGGCGAGTATTTCAAGCAAGCGAGCTGCAGCATACAAGCCGTCGTCAAACCCGTACCAGCGCTCTTTAAAGAAAATGTGCCCACTCATTTCGCCGCCCAGTTCAGCGCCAGTTTCCCGCATGCGCGCTTTGATTAGCGAATGTCCGGTACGCCACATTTCAGGTTCGCCGCCAGCATCGCTAATGACCCGTGCCAGATTGCCAGTGCACTTGATGTCGAAAATCACCTTGGCACCGGGGTTGCGTGACAGCATATCAGCCGCGAATACCATCAGCAGATGGTCAGGGTAGATCATGCGTCCACTTGGCGTGACAACGCCTAAGCGGTCGCCGTCGCCGTCAAAGGCTAAGCCTATATCGGCACCTGTGTTCTTAACGCTGTTTATTAAATCACGCAGATTTTCGGGTTTGCCTGGGTCGGGGTGGTGATTCGGGAAGTGGCCGTCAATGTCGGCAAATAGTGGCGTGGTTTCTACCCCTAGGCGCTCAATAAGCTGCGGGCCAAGCTCTCCGGCGACGCCATTACCACAATCCACGACCGCGTGCAGCGGGCGCTCAACATGGATGTCATTAATGATTCTTTCAAGATACGCCGTGCGGAGGTCGTGCTGGCGAACGCTACCGTCGCCGCTGGTTACGTCATTCGATTGAATGCGCTCATAGAGGGCGGTAATGGCATCGCCGGAGAGCGTTTCACCGGCTAAGACAATTTTGAAGCCGTTATAGTCAGGAGGATTATGGCTGCCCGTTAGCATGACGCCAGAGCAGCTTTCAGGCAGCGTGTGAGTGGCGAAGTAGAGCACGGGTGTGGGAACCATGCCGATATCAATGACGTCTCGCCCTGAGGCTATTAAGCCACGAATCAGCGCTGCTTGCAGGCGTGGTCCGGAAAGTCGGCCATCACGCGCAACAATTACCGTTTGCTCCCCTCGGGCAGCGGCTTCAGAGCCAACGGCACGGCCAATGAGTTCGGTGGTGGTTTCGCTCAGCGTATCGTCCACAATGCCGCGAATATCGTAAGCACGAAATATCGATGCAGGTACGTTCATTGTCGCTCCTAAATTAACGGTAAAACAGCACTTAGTTTATTGGCTACCGGTGCTGCCAAAACCTCCGCTGCCGCGAGTGGAGTCCTCAAAGGCATCGACAATCGCAAGTTCCGCTTGTACGACGGGGACAACGACATACTGAGCTAGACGCTCAAAGGGCGATAACGTAAAGCTGCTTTGCCCGCGGTTCCATACGGATACCATCAGTTCGCCCTGATAATCAGAGTCGATCAATCCAACGAGATTGCCCAGCACAATGCCGTGCTTATGGCCAAGCCCCGAGCGCGGCAGAATCATACCTGCTAAACCGGGGTTTTCTATATAAATGGCGAGGCCTGTTCGCACTAGCTGGCAGTCGCCGGGAGCAAGTGTCAGCGGTTCATCTAGCAGTGCTCGCAAATCCATGCCCGCCGAGCCTGCTGTCGCATAAGAGGGAAGGTAGTCGTGCAAGCGGTCATCCAATACTTTGCACTGCAGGCGTGGGCGAGAACCGCTCATGATGATGCTCCTGGGGGTTGAGAGGGTAATTGAGAAGATAGTTGAGTGGGTAAAAGCGATAGAGCGTGACAAATAATTAGGGCGGCTAGCTGCGTTTTAGGCTGAGGAGGAGCTTCCAGTTGGTCGGTTCCCGCCGCAGAACGCCAAAGTAGCAAGGCGGCATTGTTATCGCTGCCAAAACCGAGACCCTGCTGGGAAACATCGTTGGCAACGATCATATCTAGCCCTTTGCGAGTTAGTTTGCCTTCCGCATAGCGTGCGACATCCTGGGTCTCGGCAGCGAATCCCACCACGAAAGGGCGTCGGTTGGCAGGTAGCGCGGCAACATCGGCAATGATATCGGGGTTTTTGACCAACGTGAGCGTTAGTGTATCGCTATCGTCGGTTTTTTTGATTTTGTGCTCAGCAGTACTGGCGGCGCGATAGTCGGCCACCGCGGCACAACCAATAAACAGGGCTGCGTGAGGCGCTAGTGTTAACGCTTGGTGATGCATTTGTGCGGCGGTTTCTACATCAATTCGCTCAACACCAGTAGGGGTGGGTAGTGTAACTGGGCCGCTTATCAGTGTTACCCGTGCTCCTTGAGCCGCGGCTTCAGCAGCGAGTGCGTAGCCCATCTTCCCCGAGCTGTGATTGGATAGGTAACGCACGGGATCTAGCGCCTCGCGGGTGGGGCCTGCAGTAATAACCACGTGTGGCGCAGACGCTAGTACTGGCGTTAGTACTGGCGTTAGTACTGGCGTTAGTACTGGCGTTAGTACTGGCGTATTCGCATCAAGAGCAAAATGCTGCGCTAAAAGATCAACAATAGCGTCTGGCTCGCTCATTCGCCCCGGGCCTACGTCGCCGCAAGCTTGGTCACCTGCCGCAGGGCCGATTAACTCCCAGCCATCGCTGGCTAATTGAGTGACGTTGCGCTGGGTTGCGGAATGTCGCCACATGGCTTGGTTCATTGCCGGAGCGATTAGCTTGGGGGCTTCACAGGCTAGGCACAGCGTCGTTAACAGATCGTCAGCCATGCCATGCACCAATCGTGCAATTAGGTCGGCAGTCGCCGGGGCAATCAGGATGGCATCTGCCCAGCGGGCTAGCTCAATATGCCCCATGCCCGCTTCAGCTTCAGGGTCAAGCAGTGAGGTGCGTACGGGCTCCCCAGACAGTGCCTGAAGCGTTAACGGCGTGATAAACGCTTGAGCACCCTCGGTCATGACCACGCGAACCTCGCAGCCGGCCTGCTTGAGTAACCGAACAATCAATGCGCTTTTATAAGCTGCGATACCAGCACTAACGCCAAGCAGTAAGCGCTTGCCAGCAAGCGACGTTAACGGAGATGGCGATAATAAGGCCATGATGGGCAGTCCCATGTAGCATTTGTTAAAGGTGAGTACCATACCATTTGATGGGTTATTTTGGCATGCTCGGGCAGCAGTTGGTAAAGCCCATTAAAGGGCGTAATAGCAAATTCGGACGAAGCTATCAGCAGTGGGGCAGGGAGGCGGCGATGGGGATTAACCACTGGCCAGAAGGTGAGCGGCCGCGAGAGAAGTTATTAAACATGGGCGTGCAGGCGCTTTCTGACGCTGAGCTGCTTGCCATTTTTCTGCGGGTAGGCGTTCAAGGGCGCTCTGCCGTGGATTTGGCTCGGGACCTACTAGTCAGTTTTGGTGGTCTGAGGCAGTTATTAGAAGCAGACCAGGACCAGTTTTGCGCTGCACGGGGGCTTGGTAGTGCGAAATTTGCTCAGCTTCAGGCGACCCTTGAGCTTTCCAGGCGTCACATGGCGAGCCAGCTTGCCCGTGGCAATGCGCTTACATCACCAGCTCTTGTACGGCATTACCTAAGCTCCCAGCTTCGTCATTTGGGGCATGAAGAGTTTGCCGTGCTTTTTTTGGATACACAGCATCGAATTATTCGCTATGAATCCCTTTTTCGCGGTACCCTAGACAACGCATCCGTTTATCCCCGCGAAGTAGCCAAGCGTGCGCTTGAATTACACGCTGGTGCTGTCATCCTGGCACACAACCACCCCTCGGGTGTTGCTGAGCCAAGCGATGCTGATCGACGTATTACCGAACGTCTAAAAGATGCTCTTGCACTCTTCGATGTGCGAGTGCTTGATCATTTCGTGGTGGGGGACGGTGACGTGGTTTCGTTTGCCGAGCGCGGTTGGCTATAGCATTTAATGAAAACGGTGTGACGTCAAGTTATCGTCGTTTGCCTAAGTAAATTGTCTAAAAAGTGCCTTTTTCGGCATTTTGGTGCGTTTTTGCTTGCTGGTAGCCGGGTGCTCTGGTATAAAGTGCCACCTTTAAACTTGGGTTGAATAACGGATTTGGGTAAAGCTTGGCGGTTAATCGCGTCGACTCCCTCCCTGCTCCGGTTTGCCCGACAGTTTTGAACAACTCGCCAAGCGGTTGGAGGCTCTCATGTCCAAAGTATGTCAGGTTACCGGCAAGCGTCCGGTAACTGGTAATAACGTTTCACACTCCCAGCGTAAGACACGTCGTCGTTTCTTGCCGAACCTGCACGCCCATCGTTTTTGGGTTGAATCAGAAAACCGCTTCGTCAAGCTGCGCGTTTCCTCTAAAGGGATGCGCATTATTGACAAGAAAGGTATCGAAACGGTTCTGGCTGATATCCGCAAGCGCGGCGACGCCATCTAAGCAAGTATTTTTGGGAGAGTTAAACCATGCGCGATAAAATCAAGCTGGTGTCTAGTGCCGGTACTGGCCACTTTTACACCACTGATAAGAATAAGCGGAATACACCGGATAAGTTCGAATTCAAGAAATACGACCCGGTCGTCCGTAAGCACGTTATCTACAAGGAAGCTAAGATCAAGTAATTGCGATTACAATGATCGGCTTTCACCGCAGGCGAGTGCCTGTTGAAAAACCCGGCCCTAAGCCGGGTTTTTGCATTTCGGTATTTAGCGGTATGACGGATTCGGTATGGCTGGTTTAGTATAACGGGCTGTGCGTGTCTCCATCCTCAGCACGGCATAACCTCAGAACCGCACAAGCGGCAGAGTGTTTGTCATGGTGCTGTCATCATAGGCTTTCATTATGCCCGAATTGCCTGAAGTTGAAACGACGCGGCGTGGCATTGCCCCTTATTTAGAAGGGCAGGAAGTCACCGAAGTGTTGGTGCGTCAGCCCCGTTTGCGCGTGCCGGTGCCCGACGATCTCGCCGAACGGCTGGTAGGTTCTCGGGTTGGGGTACTAAGACGCCGCGCAAAGTATCTACAAATCCCTGTGGCAACACCGGAAGGTGAGGCCACGTTGTTATGGCACTTGGGCATGTCGGGCAGTCTACGCATTGCCAAGGTCGGTGACTTGCCTAAAAAGCACGACCATGTCGATGTGGTGATGGCCAGTGGTCATGTGCTGCGCTACCACGACCCGCGGCGCTTTGGTTTTGTGGACTGGCAGCAAGGCGATGGCGGTTTAGATTCGCGCCTTGCGCACCTTGGTCCTGAGCCGCTGGATGGCGCGTTTAATGGCCGCTGGCTGTATAACGCATCGCGTAATAAACGCGTTGCGGTAAAGCCTTTTTTAATGGATAACCGCGTGGTGGTCGGTGCGGGCAATATTTATGCAGCCGAAGCGCTCTTTATGGCGGGTATCGACCCTCGACGCGCTGCTGGAAAAGTTTCATTGGCGCGTTACCAGCAGCTAGCCGCCGCGGTTAAAGAGGTGTTGGCGGCAGCGATTACCCAGGGCGGTACCACGCTGCGAGATTTTGTCAGTGGACAGGGCGAGCCTGGTTACTTTGCCCAACAACTGAATGTGTATGGGCGCCATGGGCAGCCTTGCCTGCGCTGTGGCGTTGAGCTGCGTCGTATTACCCTGGGGCAGCGGGCCAGCGTGTTTTGCCCAGGTTGCCAGCGCTAGCGGCCGCTATTTGATATTAATTGTTTTGCCTATGCTTGCAGGGTCTATGTGCTTTGTAAGATTGCTCTTTTGGAGATTGCTCTTTTGGAGATTGTTGTGACTCAACGCCTGCGCCTGAATAAAAATGCTGATCGCCGCCTGAAAGCGGGCCATCTGTGGATCTACTCCAATGAGGTAGATATCAAAGAGACGCCGCTTAAAAACTTTGCTGCAGGTGAGTCTGCTTTGGTCGAGGCTTCCAATGGCAAAACCCTTGGCGTCGCTTACATTAATCCACATTCGCTGATCTGTGGTCGAGTGATGTCTCGCGACCCAGAGATGCGCCTAGATCGCTCGCTATTCGTCCACCGTTTTAACCAGGCGTTGGCCCTGCGTGAACGACTGTTCGATAAGCCCTTTTACCGTTTGATTCACGGTGAAGGTGATCTGTTGCCAGGCTTAGTGATTGACCGTTTCGGTGATGTGGTGGTGGTTCAGCTGAATACCGCGGGTATGCAAGCGCTGGCGGAAGACATAGTCGATGCGCTGGAAAAAGTCGTTAAACCTCATGCCATTGTGTTCCGCAATGATACGGGCGGTCGCCGTCAGGAAGGTCTAGAAGCTCACGTTGAAGTGGTAAAGGGCACACTGCCTGATGAAGTTCTGCTGGAAGAGAATGGCGTCACCTTTGCGGTGCCTGTGTTGAACGGCCAAAAAACAGGGTGGTTCTACGACCACCGCGTCAATCGCGCATGGCTGAACAGCCAAGTGGCGGGCAAGCGCGTGCTGGATGTGTTTAGTTACGTGGGCGGTTGGGGTGTTCAGGCAGCCGCCAGCGGTGCCTCAGAAGTGCTATGTGTTGATGCGTCTGCTTCGGCGTTGGATCAAGTGGCTCGTAACGCTGAGCTAAATGGTGTGCAAGAGCAAGTGGCGATAGCAGAAGGCGATGCCTTTGAAGCGTTAGCGGCACTGAAAGCCGATGGCGAACAGTTTGATGTTGTCATTCTTGATCCGCCTGCGTTTATCAAAAAGCGCAAGGACATCCCTAATGGTGAGCGTGCTTACGCACGGCTGAATCGCGAAGCGATGCGCCTGCTGGGTCGTGATGGCTTGCTGTTGTCGGCTTCGTGCTCCATGCACCTCGCGCCTGAACGTTTGGTGGATGTGGTGCGTGGCGCCGTTCGCCACCAAGACCGTCACGGTCAGGTGATTTTTCAGGGCCATCAAGGGCCCGATCACCCGGTTCATCCGGCGATTCCGGAAACCTCGTATTTGAAAGCACTGGGCGTTCGCGTCTTTCGCGATTAAACCAAGCGTGTTTACGGTGATGCGGTGATGGTTGAACAATGGATGATAACGTGCCGTCGATTTTTTCGCTGATTTTTGTTAAACGTTAGATTTTTCTTCAAAAAAACGCCTTAGTCGGCGTTTTTTTTGTTTTTCTTGCTCGGGGTGGTGGTTAGTGCCAGCTGTGCTGTACTTTGCTGAGTAGCACTTATGTATGGCCTGGCACATACGGCTGGGTGTTGAAAACTGACACGTAAGATTCAGCACCAACAATCAATAGAGAAGGAAAACGCTAATGAAAATCGCCGTACCAAAAGAGATCAAAAACCACGAGTATCGAGTGGCGCTTACCCCGACAGGCGCACGGGAATTAGTGGGGCGTGGTCACTCGGTAAGTGTCCAGGCAGCCGCGGGAGAGGGTGCAGGGTTTAGCGACAGCGACTACGAGGCCGCTGGTGCTAAGGTAGAAGCTAATGTAGACGCGCTGTGGCAAAGCGCCGAGCTGATTCTCAAAGTAAAAGAACCTCAAGCCGAAGAAGTAGCACGTCTAACAGCTAATCAGACGTTGTTCACCTACTTGCATTTGGCCGCTGAGGAGAAGCTGACCCAAGGCTTGATGGCCAGCGGTGCGACCTGTATTGCCTATGAAACCATTATCGATGCAAAAGGTGGGTTGCCGTTGCTTGCACCGATGAGCACGGTGGCTGGTCGCATGGCCGTTCAGGCAGGCGCGCATAGCCTGGAAAAAGCGCAGGGCGGTTCCGGCGTGTTATTGCCAGGGGTGCCGGGCGTTGCACCGGGTAAGGTTACCGTGATTGGTGGTGGTGTGGTCGGTGAAAACGCCGCCCGTATGGCGCTAGGGTTAGGGGCCGAGGTGACCATTCTGGATAAATCGATTGCTCGCTTAGAAGTGCTTGATGATCGTTATCAGGGACGTATCAAAACGGTCTACTCTACGGCGGACGCCCTTGATCAGGCAGCTAAAGAGTCCGATATGATTATTGGTGCTGTGCTCATTCCTGGTGCCGCTGCGCCTAAGCTGATTACCCGTGCCATGTTGGCCGATATGAAGCCTGGCAGTGTGCTGGTTGACGTCGCCATTGATCAGGGCGGCTGTTTTGAAACCAGCAAAGCCACCACGCACGCCGAGCCGACCTATAGTGTGGACGGTATTGTTCATTACTGCGTGGCCAATATGCCTGGAGCGGTAGCGCGCACATCTACCCTGGGGCTAACTAATGCCACGCTGCCGTTTGTGCTAGCGCTCGCTGATAAAGGTTGGCAACAAGCACTGAAAGACGACCCGCACTTTCTGCCAGGGTTAAATGTCCATAATGGCCAAGTAACTTATCAGGCCGTTGCCGAGGCTTTCGGGCTTAATAGTATCGACCCAGCGAGCGCAGTAGCGTGATAGCCGGTACGTCAAATAGTAGTAGTTATTGTTAGTGTTAATACTGGTGCGGTATTGCTAGTAGTGAGGGGGGGCTTCATCCTCTGGGCGGGTATCACCCTGTGAGTCACCCGCTTGGAGTGCTTGATATTGCTCACGCAAGCGCTCACGCATCAGTGAGCTCAGCTGTTCCAGCTTTTCTAGCCGGCGTTCCTGCTGGGCAACCGCCTGATCAAGCGTATCTAACCAGTGTTCCTGGTAAGCCAGTCGACTCTCTAAAGATTCAAGAAGTTGAGTTAGCTCAGCAGGCGATAATTCGTTTGTCATGATAACATCGTCACCTTGTGTAGTATGCTTGGTACTGTTAGGAATGGGCCTAGTGGGCCGAGTATTGTCCTTCGTCTGTTACCCATACAACAAGAGAGCTTTTATCATCTATGAATCCAAAAGTTGTTTTTCGCTGTTTTTTCATCAGTGTTTTACTTGCCGCCCCCACGCCACTTCTTTTGGCGGGGATTGTTCATTTAACGAATGCACCGCTTGCTGAGCAGTGGCTGGCTGAACTTGCCATCAGCGGGGTTAGTGGTGTGTATATTGCCGCTGCTTTGGGTTGTTTTATTGCGTTATTTATAGGCACGTTAGCCGCTGCAGCTCTGGCGCCGCCTATGGTAGTGAAAGCTGATGTTTCTAGGACTAAATCTGCGCCGCGTCAGCCTCAAGCGGTACCTGAGGTGGAAGATGATGAAGAGGAAGATATCATCGACCCCAACGATGGTCGCGAAGAAGGTGAAGTAAAGTGGTTCAATACCAATAAGGGTTACGGCTTTATTACCCGAGATAATGGTGAGGATGTGTTTGTTCACTTTCGCGCTATTCGTGGTCGTGGCCCGCGTATGCTTGCTGAGGGACAAATTGTTCGCTATCACGTGATTAAGAATGACCGTGGTCTTCAAGCGGACGACGTTAGTATTATTGAGTAGCGTTTATTAAATCGTTTTTATTTGATAGCGCTGGCATCGTTAACTGCTGAAAGACAAGACCCCGCTAAGCGGGGTCTTGTGCGTTTAACGGCCTGAATCAGGCCATTCAATGGCTTTTTCTTGACCGCCTGGCATTACCTGCCAGAAACGGTCGGGGTCATCGCCTGGGTGCCAGCCACCAAGCGAACAGCGCACTTCTGTCTGCAAGGCCTCGGCAGCATGCTGAGCGCACTCCTGGTCTGTGTGCCAAGGCGTGTGGTGGCTATCGAACCACAGGCTGGCAAAGCCATCGGCAGCGTTGTCCACCAACAATACGGGCACTGCTTCACCTTGATGGTGGCCGTGAGTTTTCCATTTGCCTTTGCCCGCTGGGCTAAGTGGCGGCGCATCGAGAGCTTCGCTTAGCCACGCGTTGACTCTATCTATCGCTACGCTGGCAAGGTATACCTCGATATCTGGGAACCGTTCCATCATACGCTCACCTCGTCATCCGTTAACAGGGCTTGTAGCGTTGCCTCATAAATACGGCTTAGCTCATCCAGGTCACTGGCGCGCACGCGCTCATTCACTTTGTGAATAGTGTCGTTAAGTGGGCCAAGCTCGACCACTTGGGCGCCAAGGGTTGCAATGAAACGACCATCTGAGGTGCCGCCGCTAGTTGAAAGCGCGGGACGTTCGCCGGTGACGGCTTCGACGCCGCGAATGGCAGCGTCGACCAACTCGCCTTCTGCGGTTAGAAACGGTTCGCCGTTGAGTGTCCAATCGATGTGGTACTCAAGGCCATGCGTATCCAACATCGATTCGGTCCGGCTTTTTAGCATCTCATGGGTAACTTCAGTGGAATAACGGAAGTTAAAGACAACTTCGACTTCACCGGGAATGACGTTAGTGGCTCCGGTGCCTGCGCGAAAATTAGATACCTGGAAGCTGGTGGCCGGAAAAAAGTCATTGCCCGCGTCCCAGTGCTCGCTAACCAGCGCATCTAGGGCGGGCATTGCTTGGTGAATAGGGTTGCGTGCAAGATGCGGATAGGCGACATGGCCTTGCACCCCCTTGATATGCAGAACACCACCCAGTGACCCGCGGCGGCCATTTTTGATCGTATCGCCCAGTCGAGAGGTCGAAGAAGGCTCACCCACAATGCAGTAGTCCAAGCGCTCGTTACGTTCGCGTAAATGTTCAACCACTGCGCGGGTGCCATCTACAGCGGGACCTTCCTCATCGGATGTGATCAAAAATGCAATGCGGCCATCGTGCTCTGGATGGGTTCTCACAAAGCGCTCAACAGCGGTGAGCATCGCCGCTAGGCTGCCTTTCATGTCGGCAGCACCTCGTCCACAAAGCATGCCGTGTTCATCAATGCATGGCTCAAACGGTGGGAATTCCCAGTTCGTATGTGGGCCGCAGGGCACAACATCAGTGTGGCCAGCGAAGGCTAATACGGGGCCATGATGACCTCTTATTGCCCAGAAATTTTTGACATCGCCAAACGGTAGTTGCTCGATATGAAAACCGAGCGCTGTTAAGCGCTCGATCATAAGGTTCTGGCAGCCTTCGTCATCCGGCGTTACCGATGCCCGACTAAGTAGCTCAAACGCGAGCTGCAGCGTGGGCGACAGCGCTTCAGGCTCAGTTATGGGCATGCAGCGCCTCATTCAGCGCAATGGCGCTTTTATTGGTCAAGCACTCAATGCGGCCATTTTGCGAGTTGCGGCGCAGTAACAAGTCATTCTGGCCCGCTAATTCGCGTGCTGCCACGGTCTTAACTTCCTGATTCTGATCGTCGAGCAGAGTGACTTTCGAACCTGCGGTAATATATAAACCCGCTTCTACGGTGCATCGGTCGCCAAGCGGAATACCGATACCGGCGTTGGCACCAATCAGGCAACCTTCGCCTACCTTGATAATAATATTGCCGCCGCCAGAAAGTGTTCCCATGGTAGAGCAGCCGCCGCCGAGGTCAGAGCCTTTGCCGACCATAACGCCTGCGGAAATACGCCCTTCGATCATACCGGGGCCTTCGGTACCTGCGTTGAAGTTGACGAAGCCTTCATGCATTACCGTGGTGCCTTCACCTAGGTAAGCCCCTAGGCGCACGCGAGCGGTGTCGCCAATGCGGATACCAGTGGGTACCACGTAATCGGTCATTTTGGGGAATTTGTCGACACAGTCGACTGACAGCGCTCGACCCGCTAAACGCGCTTTCAAGCGGCGGGTGGGCAACTCCTCGATATCAATCGCGCCTTCATTGGTCCAGGCGATATTGCGCAGCAGGCCGAACATGCCAGTCAGATCCAAACCGTGGGGCTTCACTAAGCGATGGGAGAGCAGGTGCAGCTTTAAATAAACTTCAGGAGCGGTTTGCGGTGCCTGATCGCTTTCTAAAAACATCGCGACTAGCGGACGATGGCTGGCAGCGAATGATTCAGCGAGTGCTGCCTGCTCAGAGTGGCCAGCAGCTTCTAACGCTTTGGCTAGGCGCGTGCAATCTTCGGGCAGAAAGCTGATCGCTGTATTTCCGGCAGGGGCGTCTAGCGCCGCTTTGGCCGCAGCGACCAGATTGTCTGCAGGATTAAACAGCGGTGCTGGGTAGTAGATTTCTAGCCAGTCGCCCTGGGTGTTTTGGGTGCCGATTCCAAGCGCGAAGCTCAGCATAACGCGTCTTCCTTTAAAGTTTTGATTCAAAATTAGAGTTTTGATTCACAATCAGTTGTTAGGGTTCAGTGGCGGGTTAGCCGCTGAGAGAGTCGTAATCGCCGTCGCGGTAGCCGACTAAAATAGTGCTGTCATCAATTTCTAACAGTGGTCTTTTGAGCAGTGTGGGCTGTTCAAGCAGTAGCTTGCGGGAAGAGGTAGCATCCACGTTGTCTTTTACTTCCTGGGGTAAGTCGCGCCATGTTTTACTGCGCTTATTAAGCGCCTCTAACAGCGGTACACGCTCAAGAATGTGCTCAAGCAGGCCAGCGGACAGCCCATCCTTACGCAGGTCGTGCGTCTTGAAAGGGATGCCTTTTTCTTCAAGTGCTTTGCGTGCTTTGCGGCAGGTATCGCACGTGTTGATAATATAGAGCGTCAGCATATAGCCTCCTTAAATACACCTACGGCGCCTTAGCCGCGCTCGACTAGTTGGCGAAGTCGCTTGGCTGCTTCAAGTGTGGGCGCAAGTTCCGCCACTAACGCTAAACGTAGTCGACCTGAGCCGGGATTATGGCCATGTTGCCCTAGGCGGCCCATGAGGCTGCCAGGTAAGACGCTGACGTGTTGCTCGCTAAAGAGCCGCTGGGTAAAGGCGATATCATCACCGTCTGGCACCGCTGGCCACAGGTAAAAGCTAGCTTCCGGCGGAGGGAAGTTCATTACCGGAGCTAGGACGCTGGTCACTGCGCTAAATTTTTCGCGGTAAGCATCGCGATTAGCACGCACGTGGGTTTCGTCCTGCCAGGCGGCGATAGAGGCGTACTGAAGCGGTAGCGACATTGCGCAGCCGTGGTAGGTGCGGTAGCGCTTAAATGGTGTAAGAAGGTTCGCATCACCGGCGACAAAGCCGGAACGCAGCCCAGGCAAGTTGGAACGCTTCGATAGCGAATGAAACACGACACAGCGTTGGTAATCATCGCGGCCAAGCTCGGCGCAAGCCTGTAGCAAGCCTGGAGGGGGCGTGTTTTCATCCAGATATAATTCTGAATAGCACTCATCAGAGGCGATAATAAAGTCGTGTTCGTCGGCCAACGCGATGAGCTGCTTGAACTCAGAGAGCGGCGTGACGGCGCCGGTGGGGTTACCTGGAGAGCAAACGAATACAATTTGTACATCGCGCCAGGTTGCCGCGCTCACTGCCGAAAAATTAGGGCGAAAGCCATTCTCAGCTGTGCAATCTAAATAGAGCGGTTCGCCCCCTGCGAGCAATGTTGCCCCTTCATAAATTTGATAAAAGGGGTTGGGAACAGCCACTTTGGCAGGACGATGACGATCTATCGCTGCTTGCACAAAGGCAAAAATCGCTTCTCGGGTGCCGTTAACTGGGAGTACTTGGCGTTCGGCATCCAGCCCAGCAAGCGAGAAACGCTGCGATGCCCAGTGGGCGATTGTTTCGCGCAGGGCGGGTAAACCATTGGTTGCCGGATAGCGGGCCATTTCCAATTGATGAGCTACCAGCGCTTCAAGTGCCCCTGCGAAAGGGGCGTGTTGGGGCTCCCCGATGGTAAGAGGGATATGTTCAAGCCCTGCCGGTGGCACAAGCGCTGCCTTTAGGGCGGCTAGTTTTTCAAACGGATAAGGGTGCAGAGCGTTCAGATCGGGATTCATGGCATGTCCGTTGATATAGCCTAAAGGCGGTACTGGATGTCTGTAAAACGACCAACTAAACCGTTGATTATAGGCAACCCCTGGTGGCACCTCAAACTTAACCACCAAGGTGTTGCTTATTTACACACTCACACGCCTAACACTTCGATAAGTCGTTCGCGAAGCTGCTGTTGCCGTTCTGGATCAGTAAGCGGCTCGCCTGCTTTTGTGGTGATAAAGAAAACGTCTTCAACCCGTTCTCCTAGCGTGGCAATTTTCGCCGCCGATAAGGCAATATCCTGTTCCATAAAAATGCGCCCCACACGAGCCAGCAGACCGGGGCGGTCTGGGGCGGTCAGTTCTAGTAGCGTACGTTCGTTGGCTGGATCCTGCTCAATCACTACCTCGGTAGGTACTTTGAAGTGTTTTAGCTGGCGCGGTGTGTGGCGCGTAACGATCTCTGGATAATCTTCCGGGTCGTCTAGCTCTTCGACGAGGTGCCGATGCATCTCTTTAATATGTTCAGGGTCGCGGATAGGTTGACCATAATGATCTAGCACGATGAACGTATTTAGCGTCCAGTCGTTGTGTGAGGTGGCGATGCGGGCATCGTGGATAGATAACCCTAACTGCTCCATGGCGGCGGCGGTCGCCGCAAATAGATCGTCCACCGAACGGGTATGAATAAATACTTTGGTGCCACCTTCGGCCATGTCGACGGTGGGCGCGCTAATTAAGACCAGCGGCAAATCAGACGGCTGGTGGGCAAGAATACCTTGGGTTTGCCAGACAATTTCGCTGGGTGCGTATTGAAGAAAATAGTCTTCCCCAAGGGATTCCCATAGGTGGTCAATCTGGGCGCTGTCTACGCCGACAGTTTGCAGCAGCGAGCGAGCTTCAGTGCGAGTTTCGCGTACCCAGTCATCACGCTCAGGCGGATTTTTTAACCCTCTCCGCAGCGCGCGCTTGGTTTCGGCATGAAGCTGTCGCAACAGTGATGCACGCCAGCCGTTCCACAGGGTGGGGTTGGTAGCGTTTATATCGGCCACTGTGAGCACGTAGAGATAGTCTAAGCGGGTTTCGTCGCGCACCGTTAGGGCGAAGTCACGAATCACATCGGGATCACTAATGTCGCGCTTCTGGGCAGTCATGGACATCAGCAGGTGATGCTCTACCAACCAGCGCAGCAAATTGGTGTCGTGCTGAGAAACATGGTGCCGATGACAGAAGTGCTCAACATCACGCGCGCCAATTTCAGAATGATCGCCGCCGCGGCCTTTACCAACATCGTGAAAAAGGCCGGCAATCCATAGTAGATCCATTTTAGGTAGCTGATGAATCAGGTTTGCCGCCACGGGAAACTCATCTTTGGCATCCGATTTGCGAAAACCGTGTATAAACTTCAGCAAGCGCAGGGTGTGGGCGTCTACCGTGTAAATGTGAAATAAGTCGTGTTGCATCAACCCGACAGCGCGACCAAACTCGGGAAGGTACTTGCCTAAAATGCCATAACGGTTCATGCGCCTTAACTGGCGGGGGACATTGCCCGGTGCCCGTAAAATGGACATGAACAGCCGCTGATGGCGAGGGTCTTCACGGTAGTGATCATCGATTTGATGGCGGTGGTCGCGGATCAAGCGAATGGTGTCAGCGCGGACACCTTCTATTTCCGGGTGCTTGGCCATCAGCAGGAACAATTCCAGCATGGCCGCAGGACGTTCTCGGAACAGATTGCGAGAGCGCACCTGAATGTAGCCGCCTTTCGTTTCGAAGCGCTCGTTCAGCTTAACGGTTTCCAGCGCTTCTTTTCCGCGCAGGATAACCTCATCAAAGTGCTGTAACAGCATGTCGTTAAGCCCTGCAAGTGCGGTCACATGCCGGTAGTAGCGCTTCATAAACTGTTCAACCGCTAAGCGCTCAGGGGTATCCCTAAAGCCAAACATCTCGGCAATAGTGCGCTGATGATCAAACAGTAGCCGATCTTCGGCGCGGCCAGTCAGCATGTGCAGGGTATAGCGCACCTGCCACAAAAAGGCTTGGCCCTGGCTTAGGATGCGAAGCTCGGCATCATTCATAAAGCCATTCGCAACAATGTCGGCATAGTGCTCAGTGCCAAAGTGGCGTTTAGCTACCCAGCCGATCATTTGAATATCACGCAGGCCGCCTGGGGAGCTTTTGAGGTTTGGCTCTAGATGATATTCAGAGTTGTTGTAACGGTAGTGGCGGGCAATTTGTTCTTGCCATTTCGCTTCGAAAAAACGATCGGCAGGCCAAATATGCTCGGCACTGAGGCGTTCACGCATCTTTTGGCGAAGGTTTTCGGGGCCGGCAATGAGTCGCGATTCCAGCAGGTTGGTAATCACGGTGACATCGGCCTCGGCCTCCCGCTCACAGTCATTAAGCGAGCGCACGCTATGGCCGATCTCAAGGCCAATATCCCATAAGAAAGTAATAAATGCGCTTAGCGGCTCGCGATAGGGAGTGTCGTCATCGTGCTCTAATAATAGCAGGAGGTCGATATCCGAGTGTGGGTGCAGCTCGCCTCGACCGTAGCCGCCGACTGCCACTAGAGCGACGCCCTCGTCAGGCCAATTGTGCTGCGCCCAGGCAATGGCCAGTAGCTGGTCCAGATACCACGCTCGTCCGCGGACAAGGTCGCGTATATCCGCCCCGGAACGAAACTGTTCATCCAGCCTAGTTTGTAACTCTCGCAGCGCCGCCTTAAATGGTGCAATAGGAGAACGTGATCCGGCTAGCTCAGTGCGAAACAAATCAAGATCATAGAGCGTGGTGTCCGGCTCGAACCGGTAGTGATGAAGAAGCATCAGTGATTCAGAAAGCTAAAGTCTTCGTTGCTGCGTGCGGTCAGCACGTCAACACCGGTTTCTGTGACCAGCAGCGTGTGCTCCCACTGAGCAGACAAGCTTCGGTCTTTGGTAACCGCGGTCCAGCCATCGCGCAACACTTTGGTTTTGTAGCCGCCCACGTTAATCATTGGTTCGATCGTAAAACACATGCCAGCTTCCAATTGAATGTCAGCATCTGGTGCATAGCCATCGTAGTGAAGAAACTGCGGATCTTCGTGGAAATCGGCACCGATGCCGTGGCCGCAAAAATCGCGGACCACAGAATAACCATGGACTTCAGCATGTTGCTGTATGGCGCGGGCAAGTTCTGACAGACGTACACCTGGTTTTACCAACGCAATGCTTTTATACAGACACTCTTGAGTAATACGGCATAAGCGCTCGCCCTGGATTGTTTCTCCGATCACGAACATCACACTGGAATCACCGTGGTAGCCATCCGTTGTTTTGACGGTAATGTCCAGATTCATGATGTCGCCGTTTTTCAGCTTTTTGGCGTCATCGGGGATGCCATGGCAAACCACGTGATTGATTGATGTGCAGGTTGCTTTCGGAAAGCCATGGTAATTTAACGGCGCAGGTGTAGAGCCTAAATTGTTAACAATGAAATCGTGGCAAAGGTGATCGATTTCACCCGTAGATATCCCCGCCTTGACATGGGGAGTGATCATTTCAATGACGCGGGCGGCTTGGCGCCCGGCTTCGCGCATTTTCTCGATTTCAGAAGGCGTCTTGATAGGAACGTTCATGAATTCTCGATGTGGGTTCTAAAAGTAAGTGGTGAACGGCAATGGTGAGCGGTAAATTAAGACCGTTACATGCGCTGTGACTTCATCTTGGTAATGATCTATGGTATAAAGCCGCGCGCTTTCCTGCAATCGCCATCCAATGCTTCTTTGTCGATTGGTCATCTGCAGAAAGGCTATTTAAACGCAATGCAGATAGTCTGTATTGCTAAACAGCAAGCCTTGAAAACACACATGCACCGGCACATGGTCCCGGGTGCCGCTGGCGACGTTTAACGACGCCACTGGTCGGATCCATGGGGTGCGTGGAGGCCTAACCCGAGTTTCAGGAGTTTTATCATGTCTCACGTTAATATGCGTGACCTGCTGAAAGCAGGCGCTCACTTCGGTCACCAAACCAAGTACTGGAATCCGAAGATGGGCAAGTTCATCTTCGGCGCGCGCAATAAGATTCATATCATCAACCTTGAGCACACTCTGCCGGCGCTGAACGAAGCGATCGACGTGGTTGAGAAGATGGCGGCATCCAACAACAAAATTTTGTTTGTTGGCACCAAGCGCAGCGCTAGCAAGATCATCAAAGAAGAAGCAAACCGCGTTAACCAGCCGTTCGTCAACCATCGCTGGTTGGGTGGCATGCTGACAAACTTCAAGACCATTCGTCAGTCCATCAAGCGTCTGCGCGACTTAGAAACAATGCGCGAAGACGGTACGTTCGAGAAGCTGACCAAGAAAGAAGTCTTGATGGCGACGCGTGAGCAAGACAAGCTTGAACGCTCTATCGGCGGTATTAAGAACATGGGCGGCCTTCCTGACGCGCTGTTCGTTATCGACGTTGATCACGAACGCATTGCGATCAACGAAGCCAACAAGCTGGGTATCCCGGTTATTGGTGTGGTAGATACAAACTCAAACCCAGATGGCGTTGATTACGTGATCCCGGGTAACGATGACTCCATTCGCGCTATTCAGATCTACGTGAAAGCCATTGCTGACGCGTGTGGTCGTGCGAAAGAAGGTCGTCCGGACGAGTTTGTTGAAGTGACTGAAGAAACCGCTTCTGCCGACACTGACGCTGCTGCCGAGTAACGGTTGTTATGGTGCGGCGGGCAGGTGAGCCGCATCATGTTAAGAGGGGGCCTTATGCCCCCTTTTTCCCGCGCTGAGTTCGCTCAAGCGGGCCGATTATGCCGGACACTCAATGCCGGCGAGCGCTCTGCAAAGTGATACGCAACGGTCATCTACCGAGCTTATACTCTGTAGCGTGTTTAACTTTCAGTTAGAACCATTTCCGAGGTGAAAACTCATGGCAGCTATCAGCGCCTCTCAGGTTAAGGAACTGCGCGAACGTACCGGTCTTGGCATGATGGAGTGTAAAAAAGCACTTACTGAAGCCGACGGTGATATCGAAGTTGCAATCGAGAACCTGCGTAAAAGCTCTGGCCTTAAAGCCGCGAAAAAAGCCGGTCGTACCGCCGCAGAGGGTGCCGTTGTTACTCGTGTAGCAGAAGACGGCAGCTACGGTGTGATGGTCGAAATCAACTCCGAGACTGACTTTGTTGCCCGTGACGACAACTTCATCGCTTTTACTAATAAGATCGTTGATGCGTTCTTTGCGGCGAAAAACGAAGACGTTGCAGCGGTAATGGCTGGCGATCTCGAGTCTACTCGTGAGCAGTTGGTACAGAAGATCGGCGAAAATATCGGCGTGCGTCGTGCCGTTGTTGTGAATGCTGTTGAAGGCGGCTTGGTCGGTGAATACGTTCACGGCGGCCGAATCGGCGTTTTGACTGTTCTCAAGGGTGGTAACTCGGAAGCTGCTAAAGACGTTGCTATGCACGTTGCAGCGATCAATCCGTCAGTTGCGCACCCAGAAGACATGCCGCAGGAAGAACTGGATAAAGAAAAAGCGATTATTTTAGCCCAGCCGGACATGGCCGGTAAGCCAGAACAGATCGCTGAGAAAATGGTTCAAGGTCGCCTGAAAAAGTACCTGGCCGAGAACAGCTTGACCGAACAGCCGTTCGTTAAAGACCCGAACCAGTCTGTTTCCGAGTTCGTGAAAGCGGCGGGTGGCGAAGTGGTTAGCTTCACGCGTTTTGAAGTGGGCGAAGGCATCGAGAAAGAAGAAGTCGACTTTGCTAAAGAAGTTATGGAACAGGCTGGCCGTCGCTAAGGTCAGAGGTTTCAGAAAGAAATGGCGTGCGCGCGAGCGCACGCCTTTGTGTATCCGGCTCCTGTGAAAAATGGGGCCGTCCCCGCCCACCTGTGTTCAGGTCTGCCTCAGGAGAGATGCCATGTCACGTGATGTTCAAGAGTCCACCCCCGCGGTTGCTGTCAGCAAGACTGAAAAGTCGAAATCAAAATACAAGCGTATTTTGCTGAAGCTGTCTGGTGAAGCGCTAATGGGGGAGCACGATTTTGGTATTGATCCGAAAGTGCTGGATCGTATGGCGCTAGAGATTGGCCAGTTGGTTGGCATTGGCGTTCAGGTGGGTATTGTGATTGGTGGCGGAAATCTGTTCCGTGGCGCGGCGCTTAATCAAGCTGGCATGGATCGGGTGACGGGGGACCACATGGGAATGCTGGCAACGGTCATGAATGCCCTAGCCATGCGTGATGCCCTGGAGCGCTCCAATATTCGTTCACGGGTGATGTCAGCGATTCCCATGAGTGGTGTGGTGGAACACTATGATCGCCGCACCGCCATCCGCTACTTAACGTCGGGAGACGTGGTGCTGTTTTCTGCTGGAACGGGCAACCCTTTCTTCACGACCGACTCTGCCGCTTGCTTACGTGGTATTGAAGTAGACGTCGATGTGGTGATCAAAGCCACTAAGGTGGACGGCGTGTACAATAAGGACCCAGTTAAATATCCCGATGCCGTGAAGTACGACCAGCTCTCTTACGACGATGCCCTAGATCAAAAATTGGGCGTTATGGATTTGACCGCTATCTGCCTGGTACGTGACCATAATATGCCGGTGCGGGTGTTTGATATGAACAAGCCTGGTGCCCTGCTGAATTTGGTAGTAGGGGGCAAGGAAGGCACGCTGATAGACAGAGGGTAATATCGTGATCAATGACATCAAGAAAGATGCAGATTCTCGCATGAAGAAAAGTGTTGAAGCGCTGAGCAGTAACTTCAACAAGATTCGTACAGGGCGTGCTCATCCCAGTATTCTAGACGCCGTTACCGTTGATTATTACGGTGGTCAGGTGCCGCTAAACCAAGTGGCTTCCGTCAACGTGGAAGATGCTCGTACGCTGACAGTAACGCCTTGGGAGCAGGGCATGGTGCCCAAGATTGAGAAGGCGATCATGACCTCTGATCTAGGCCTTAATCCTGCTAGCGCTGGTAATGTCATTCGTGTGCCGATGCCGATGTTGACGGAAGAGACGCGCAAAGGTTATATCAAACAAGCGCGTAGTGAAGCAGAACATGCGCGCGTGGCTGTGCGAAATGTACGTCGTGACGCCAATGGTGATTTTAAATCTTTGCTGAAAGATAAAGAAATTACCGAAGATGATCAGCGCCAGGGTGAAGACGAAATCCAGAAGCTGACGGATAAGTATATTGCCGAGGTCGATAAAGCACTTGCTGCAAAGGAACAGGATCTCATGCAGGTCTAACTATTATTATAAAAATAGCTACCTGCTTTCAATCAACCACGGGGAGCTTGGCTGCCCGTGGACCATCGTTTGGCTTTACTATGACTGATCTTTGGTGCGAGAACCCATGACGTCTCCGCAGCTTCCTAAAGCGCAGCAGGACGACGCGACCCCTTCTCAGACCGAGGAGGCGCCGCCATCCCATGTCGCTATTATTATGGATGGTAATAACCGCTGGGCGCGGGCTCGTGGGCTTTCTGGAGTGCGCGGTCACAGAGCCGGTGTTGAAGCCGTTAGAGCGGTAATTGAACGTGCTGCGCAACGAGGCGTTCAGACATTGAGTCTTTTTGCCTTTTCCAGCGAAAATTGGAAGCGTCCCGCAGCTGAGGTGAATGCGCTAATGGAGCTTTTTTTGATGGCGCTTAAACGCGAAGTTAAAAAGCTCAATGAGCGTAATATTCGCCTGTCAATTATTGGTGAGCAGCGTGGTTTTTCCCATGCCATTCAAAAGCATATTCAGCGTGCCGAGGCGTTAACCGCCGAGAATACCGGTATGCATTTGGTTATCGCTGCCAACTACGGCGGCCAATGGGATCTTACCCGGGCAGCTAGGCAGTTGGCGGAGCAAGTAGCCGCCGGTGAGTTAGCAGCTTCCGACATTGATGAAGCACGCCTTAATGCGGCGATGAATACGCACAATGTTCCGCCGATAGATTTATGCATACGCACTAGCGGGGAGCAGCGGCTATCTAATTTCATGTTATGGCAGCTGGCTTACGCGGAGCTGCATTTCTCGCCGCTGCTCTGGCCAGATTTCAACGGGGCGGCACTGGATGAGGCGCTGGACGATTTTTGCCTGCGCCGCCGTCGTTTTGGTATGACCGACGCACAAATAGAGGCGCAAGGTGCTTAAACAGCGGATGATTACTGCAGCTTGGTTGGCGCCCCTGACGCTGATCGGTTTGTTCGGACTACAAGGTGGGGCGTTTGCACTGTTTACAGCGTTAATTGTGCTGTTAGGTGCCTGGGAGTGGACCAACTTGGCCGGTGTAGCCCGTCAAAGCGCACGCTTTGCCTTGGTAGTCGTAATGGCAATGTTAATGTTGGCGATGTGGTTAGGTGGAACAGTGCTTGCCGCGTGGCCGCTTTGGTTGGCAGCAGCGGGATGGGTGATGAATCTTTATTGGGTGACTCACTATCCTGCTACTACCGGTCAGTGGCAAGCCACCTCTCGACGGTTATTAATGGGTGTCTGGGTGTTGCTGCCGTGCTGGGTAGGATTCAACGTGCTCCGCGATAGTGGCGCGGTATGGTTACTATTTGTGCTATTGCTGGTCTGGACTGCGGATATCGGCGCCTACTTTGCTGGCAGCCGTTGGGGTAAAAACAAGCTTGCTCCAAAAGTAAGCCCAGGCAAGTCCTGGGAAGGTGTCTATGGTGGTCTTGCGGCTACATTGTTGTTAGCGATTGTATTTGCTGTTTGGCAGCCCATAAGCTTTGTGGGGGGTGTCGCACTTGTGGTGATAGCCGGTTTAGTTACGCTTATTTCGGTGCTTGGAGATCTACTTGAAAGCATGCTTAAACGCTATCGAAACATCAAAGATTCAAGTCAGCTCTTACCAGGCCATGGCGGCGTGCTGGATCGTATTGATAGCCTGACGGCAGCTGTCCCTATTTTTGCACTATTTTATTTGCAGGTGATCCATCTACAGGTGAGCGCCCTATGAGTCAGCCCGCTGTTCAGCGCATTACAGTACTTGGTTCAACAGGTTCAATCGGTACAAGCACCCTTGATGTCATTGCTCAATACCCTGATCGCTACCGTGTTTATGCCTTGACGGCTCATACCTCAAAAGAAGCGCTCTTAGCACAATGTCACGTCCATCAGCCCACGGTTGCTGTGTTACATAACCCTGATGATGCGGCTTGGTTACAACAGGAACTTATAACGTCAGGACTCTCTACTAACGTTCTTGCAGGGCCTGAAGCGCTTTGTCAGGTAGCACGAGAAACCCAGGTGGACACGGTGATGGCCGCTATTGTGGGTGCCGCGGGTCTGCTGCCAGCGTTGGCGGCTGCTGAATCAGGTAAGCGAGTGCTGTTGGCTAATAAAGAAGCACTGGTGATGAGTGGCGCACTGTTTATGAATGCTGTTGCTCGCTCAGGTGCTACTTTATTGCCAATTGATTCCGAACATAATGCTATCTACCAGTGTCTACCTACTGAGCACAGGGGTGGTTTGCGTCGGCACGGTGTTCGCCAATTGCTGCTAACCGCCTCTGGCGGGCCCTTTCGTGGCTGGCAGGCAGAAAGTATTGCCAACGTGACGCCAGAGCAGGCGTGCCAACACCCTAACTGGTCAATGGGACGCAAAATCTCTGTCGACAGTGCGACGTTGATGAATAAAGGCTTAGAGCTTATTGAAGCGTGCTGGCTATTTGATGCAACGCCTGATCAGATACAGGTTGTGGTTCATCCGCAAAGCGTTATTCACTCGATGGTTGCCTATGAGGATGGTTCGGTGATTGCGCAGTTGGGTAATCCTGATATGCGCACGCCGATCGCGTACGGCTTAGCGTGGCCGGAACGGATCGATTCGGGTGTTGATACGCTGGATCTCTTCCAAGTGGCGCGTCTGGATTTTGAAGCCCCCGATGAAACGCTCTTTCCCTGTTTGAGACTTGCCCGCGAGGCAATGCATAAGGGGGGCGCTGCACCTGCGATTTTGAACGCAGCGAATGAGGTCGCCGTCGATGCTTTTCTGGAAGGGCAGCTTGGCTTCAGTGCGATTGCTGATGTAGTAGCAAAAGTGATGGCTTTAACGTTTGAAGCACGTGCCGACACGCTTGAGCAGATACTATCTGCGGATCAGTGGGCGCGAAAGCAGGCGGCATTAATTGTATGCCAGTAGTTCGCTTAGCATCAGCCATCGTTGATCAGCGAGTCGTGTAAAGGAGCGAAGAGTGGGCCTGATACAGAACATATTAGCGGTGATCGTGGTACTTGGTTTGTTGGTGACCTTTCACGAGTTTGGCCATTTCTGGGTAGCACGGCGCTGTGGTGTCAAGGTGCTGCGCTTCTCAGTTGGCTTTGGTAAGCCGCTATGGTCAACCGTTGATCGTCACGGTACCGAATTCGCGGTAGCAGCCATACCGCTCGGCGGCTACGTAAAGATGTTGGACGAGCGTGAAGCGCCTGTTCCGGAAGATCAGTTAGACCAAGCATTTAACCGCAAGACTGTGTGGCAACGCATTGCCATTGTTGCTGCTGGCCCGATTGCCAATTTTTTACTTGCGATTATTGCCTACTGGGCATTGTTTGTTGCTGGTACTACCACCGTTGCCCCCCTTGTTGGCGATGTTACTCCTAACTCGCCTGCGGCAGAGGCAGGACTCGCTCACGGTGCTGAAATTACCTCTATCCAGGGAGATGCCATGCGCTCCTGGGAAGAGATTAATTTAAAGCTTGTCTCCATGATCGGTTTTAATGGCGACTTGATGCTTGAAGTGCAGCCTGAAGGGTCAAATGCTTCTCGGGTTTATCAGCTTCCCGTTGCAAACTATATGGTTCGCCAGGATCCGCCCCAGCCACTGCAGAGCCTGGGTATTACGCCCTGGCGCCCGAACGTACCCGCGGTGTTAGGCCAAGTGATTGATGGCCAAGCGGCTTCCCAGGCTGGCCTTCGAGCGGGCGATCGTATTTTGTCGCTGAATGGCGAGCCAGTTAATGATTGGATGCAGTTTGTCTCGGTTATTCGAGAAAATGCTGGCCAAACCCTAGAGGTTGATTACCAGCGTGGTGATGAACAAGGTAGTCTCTCGTTAACGCCTGGCCGGAATCCGCTGGAGAGTGGCGGTGAGGTTGGTTACATTGGTGCTGGGGCGCAGCAGGTAGCATGGCCTGAAGAACTGCAACGTGAAATTCGCTACGGGCCTCTAGAGGCCGTGGGTCAAGCGGTATCTCGCACAGGTGAGATGACGCTGCTGACAGTAGATGCTATACGCAAGATGCTGGTGGGGCTTATTTCCCCGTCGAATCTTTCAGGGCCGATTACCATTGCGCAGATATCAGGCGACTCTGCTCGTGCAGGAATGGAAGCGTTTGTAGGCTTTCTAGCGTATCTTTCCATCAGCCTTGGTGTGCTTAATCTACTGCCGATACCTGTGCTAGATGGTGGGCATTTACTTTATTATTTTATAGAGGTGGTGCGTGGGCGGCCTGTCTCTGAGCAAACGCAAGCAGTAGGGTTGCGTATAGGGCTTGCCATGGTAGGCACCCTGATGTTGATGGCTCTCTATTTTGATCTGATGCGCCTGTGGTAATGACGCGTGTAGGGCGCTGGATGTCTTGTCATCCGCCTGCACAAATGTATATGGTGCCTATCTGGAATGATGGGCAGACCAACGCGAGCGAACTGACTGCATGAAAATCAAGACCCTTGGAATGGCGGCACTGTTGCTGGTAGGTGCCAGCAGTGCCCAAGCACAATCCTTTGATGTTTCCGACATTCGTGTGGAAGGACTGCAGCGGGTATCTGCCGCCTCGGTCTTTAATGCGTTTCCCGTCAATGCCAATGATCGTGTTAGCGAACAGCAGCTTGCTGCCGCGGCACGTGATTTATTTGCCACAGGCTTATTTGAAGACGTCTCCCTAGCACGAGAGGGAGATGTGCTGGTTATCCAGGTAGTTGAGCGGCCGACGATCGCGCGTTTGAACATCGAAGGTAATCAGCAGATTTCTGATGAGGATTTACGCAATGGCCTGCGCGAATCAGGCCTTTCCGAAGGGCAGGTGCTGCAGCTTTCCACGCTAGAAGAAATTCAGCGTGAGCTCGAAGGGGTTTATCAGGCTCAGGGTCGCTACAGTGCAGGCATTGATGTTGAAGTTGATGAAATTGATGAGGGCCGCGTCCAGGTTAATATCAATGTCAATGAAGGTGAAGTCGCTAAAATCCGACAGATCAATATTGTGGGTAATGAAGCCTTTGACGACGACACGCTGCGCGACGTATTTGAGCTGAATGACCGGCCAGGGCGCGTTTTTGGTTGGTTCTCTAAGAATGAGTACTCCCGCGAAGCGCTGGCAGGGGACATTGAGCGTCTACGCTCCTTCTACTTAGATCGTGGCTACGTTAATTTTGATGTCACCTCAACGCAGGTGTCGATTGGTCCTGAAAAGTCAGAAATTTTCATCTCGCTAAATATTGATGAAGGCAATCAGTTCCAAGTAGGCGACATTCGTTTTGCAGGTGATCTGCAAATTAGCGAAAACGAAGCGAATGAGTTACTGACCATTAGCCGTGGTGATACGTTCTCTCGTGGAAATCTCAACGCGTCTACTGAGGCTATCCGCCAGCGGCTTGGGGCGGAAGGCTTTGCGTTTGCTGAGGTTCAAGGTATTCCTGAAATGGCCGGTGATGGCGAAACGGTTGATTTGGTGATCGCAGTCAATCCTGGTCAGCGTACCTATGTGCGGCGTATTGAGTTTTACGGTAATACCACCACGCAAGACGAAGTATTACGTCGAGAAATGATTCAGTTAGAAGGTGCCCCCGCCTCGACCGAGTCGATTACCCAGTCGCGTCAACGCCTAGAACGCCTTGGCTTCTTCAGCCAAGTAGAAGTAGATACACAATCGGTTCCCGGCCAGCCTAACCTATTAGATGTCACCTATAACGTCGAAGAGCAGCCATCTGGTTCGGTATCCGCCAGCGTCGGCTTCTCGCAAAGCGCAGGGGTGATTTACGGTGTTGGTCTAGCGCAAAATAACTTCTTAGGTACCGGTAACCGCGTCAACATTGGTGCACAACGCAGCGATACGTTCACCAGTGTTAACTTTGCATTCACGGATCCCTACTGGACACTGGACGGTATTTCGCGCGGTTATAACGTCTTTTATCGAGAAACTGATTACGGCGACTCCGACATTTCGACGTTCTCTACGGATGCTTACGGTGCCGGTATCAACTTTGGTTATCCCATCAGCGAACTTTCTCGTCTGAACTTTGGTGCTAGCCTGGAAGAAATTAAGGTTAAGACTTACGACGATTCTGCCTCAGAAATCATTCGCTATGTCGAAGATCAAGGCGATGACGCGCAGAGCCTGAAGTTAACGGCGAGCTGGACGCGTAATAACTTGAACCGTGGCATTATGCCAACAGCGGGCAACTATCAGCGTCTATCGCTAGAAACAGGTGTTCCGGGGAGTGATGCGGAGTACTACAAGCTGCGTGCTCGTGCTCAGCAGCTGTTCCCGATCAATGATGATCAGACCTGGGCACTGAAGTTTACCGGTAATTTGGGCTATGCCGACACGCTGGGTAGCAACGACCCATATCCTTTCTATGAAAACTTCTACGCGGGTGGCTTGGGTTCAGTGCGTGGTTTTACATCGAATACTCTGGGACAACGTACAACGCCGACTCGAGATGGCGGTCGTGACCGTACACTGGGGGGGAACGTGCTGGTGGAAGGTTCAGCAGAAGTGCTCTTCCCAATGCCCTTTGTTGAAGATCAGCGAGCGATTCAACCGTCGCTCTTCCTTGACGCGGGTAATACCTTCTTGAGTTCTTGTTATGATGTTCAGGAAGCAGATGTTGGGCGCCAGCAGTGCAGCTCTGGGGTTGACCTGGATGACTTGCGCTACAGCGTTGGTATCGGCCTTTCGTGGCTAACGCCGGTAGGTCCGTTGACCTTCAGCGTGGCAGAGCCGTTAAGCGAAGAAAGCGGTGACGATACTCAGTTCTTTCAATTCTCGCTGGGCCAAACGTTCTAACACGGTGGGATGCCACGGTACCCACCTAATAAAAAGGAGTAAATACGATGCGTAAACTGACAGCAGCTGTGTGCCTACTTGGCGCAATGACGCTTCCCGCCTACGCCGTTGCCGCAGAAGTGGCAGTGCTTGATTGGCGCGCCGCGTTAATGAATACACAGTCGGCGCAGTCATCGTTGAGCCAATTGGAAGGCCAAATTGGTAACCAGCAGCGCGAAGCACAAGCGCTGGGAGAAGAACTCCAGCGTCTGCAAGAGCGACTGCAGCGCGAAGGTGAGACGATGTCTCAATCCCAGCGAGACCCGCTAATTGCTGAGCTTCAGCAAAAGGGCGGCCGCTTTGAGCAGTTACGCCGTGAAGTACTCCAAGCCCAGCAAGCATCTGAGCAACGATTCCTAGAAGGTGCTGAGTCCAAGCTGGAGCAAGCGGTAGAACAGGTTCTTGAGCGTCACAACATTGATGTTTTGGTAGAACCTCAAGGCGTGTTGCACTCATCGAGTGACCTGCCTAATGTGACTAACGAAGTCACACAGATTTTTGATTCGCTAAACTAATTTTATGACTGTCGGTGCGGGCTGTCCGCACCCCTGTTTCTTTAGGCTCCCATGACGCACGCTTCTCATCACTTCACCCTTGCGGATATTGCACGTCACTTGGACGTCGATTTTGAAGGCGACGCCGAACAGCCGATTCGGGGTCTTGCAACGCTTAAAGAAGCAGCGTCTGACCAAGTTGCTTTTCTCGCTAATCGAGCGTACTTAAAAGACTTAGCAACCACGCAAGCAGCGGCGGTATTGCTTCATCCAGAGCATGGCAAGAATTGCCCTGTTCCGCGCCTAGAAATGGCTAACCCTTATTTAGGTTACGCCAAGCTTTCTCAATTGTTTGATCCGTTACCTGCTCGGGATATTACCGGTATTCACCCCACGGCCGTTGTGGCGAAGAGTGTCGTGATGGGTGAAGGCGTTTCTGTTCAAGCGCATGCGGTAATAGAAGCAGGCGTGATGCTCGGTGAACGTGTGGTGGTTGGTGCTGGCAGTGTGATTGGCGCGGACAGTGTGATTGGTGATGAGACTCGGCTACACGCTAACGTTACGGTCAGCCATGGAATTGTCGTTGGCAAACGAGTGATTTTGCAAAGTGGCTGCGTGATCGGTGGTGATGGTTTCGGTTTTGCTCATGACGGTGCCGGATGGCACAAAATCGCTCAATTAGGCGGGGTTGTATTAGGCGATGACGTTGAGGTCGGCAGTTGTTCAAGCATTGACCGCGGCGCGTTGGGAGACACCGTAATTGGTAACGATGTGAAAATCGACAGCCAAGTACAGATTGCGCATAACGTGAGCATTGGTGATCACAGCGCACTAGCGGGTTGTGTTGGTATTGCGGGTTCCACCAAGGTGGGCAAGCATTGCATGCTTGGTGGAGGCGTTGGACTTTCCGGACACCTCACTATTTGTGACGGCGTGCAGGTAACGGGGATGAGTCTAGTGACCAATTCGATTCATGAGCCAGGTGTCTACTCATCGGGTACCGGTGCCATGCACAATACCCAGTGGCGTAAGAATGCTGTGCGATTCAAGCAGTTAGATGAAATAGCCAAGCGCTTATCTCGTTTAGAGAAAAGCTATCGCAGTGAATAGTTACGTCAGTAATTTAGAGGCAGGTAGCTTGAGGCTGAATAGCAGCAGGTTATAATTCACTGCTTTTGACCAGCAAGTCTGCTGGCGCGTGCCTGATATGACTCAGGCCTTTTGTCATTTTAGAGGTCGTTACGATGGTTATGGATATTAACGAAATTCGCGAATACTTGCCTCACCGCTACCCATTTTTGCTGGTGGATCGAGTGACGCAATTAACCGTGGGAGAATCCATCGTTGCGTACAAAAATGTCAGTATTAACGAGCCGTTCTTTAATGGCCATTTTCCGCACCATCCCATTATGCCGGGTGTTTTAGTGTTAGAGGCGCTAGCTCAGGTGTGCGGTATCTTGGGCTTTAAAACGGTCAATAAACTGCCCGCCGACGGCTATGTTTACTATTTGGTAGGAAGTGACAATGTCCGCTTCAAACGCCCTGTGATGCCGGGCGACCAGTTAGTGTTAGAAGCCAATGTTATCCGTGGAAAACGTGGCATTTGGAAGTTCGCTTGTCGTGCCACGGTTAACGACGAATTAGCTTGCGAGGCGGAAATTATTTGTGCTGAGAGGAAGGTGGCTTGATACATCCTACTGCACTGGTTGACGCCAAAGCGCAACTCGCTGACGATGTTGAGGTTGGCCCATTTAGTGTTATTGGGCCAGAGGTCACGATTGGCGCTGGTTCTGTGATAGGCCCGCACGTGGTTATTAAAGGGCCTACCGTTCTAGGTGAGCGTACGCGAATTTTTCAGTTTGCTTCGGTAGGAGAAGACTGCCAAGACAAAAAATACGCAGGCGAGCCAACACGGTTGGTAATGGGGGATGATAACGTTGTTCGTGAAGGCGTTACCCTCCATCGTGGCACCGTGCAAGATCGCGGTGAAACCACCATTGGTTCGCGCAACTTATTTATGGCATATGTTCATGTAGGTCATGACTGTGTGGTTGGCAATGACTGTATTTTAGCCAACCAAGTTACTCTGGCAGGCCATGTTGTTTTAGGCGATCACGCGATTCTTGGCGGCCTCGCAGCTGTTCATCAGTTTTGCCACTTTGGCGAGCATGCGATGGCCGGCGGTGGGTCGATTATTACCAAAGACACGCCCGCTTTTGTAATGATCAATGGCAACCCCGCTGAAGCGCGAGGCCTTAACCTTGTTGGCTTGAAGCGCCGTGGTTTTAGCCGTGACGCGATTAATGCGTTAAGCAGCGCCTACAAGCTGGTATACCGCCAAGGGTTAACTGTTGAGCAAGCGGTTAGCGAAATGCGCAGCCGGTTCGACCTGCCAGAAGTCACCACGTTCGCCGACTCTATTGAGCGGTCAACGCGCGGTATCGTCCGCTAATGACGTTGATGTCTAGTCGACATCAACGATGGATTCAAATGCCACTACTCCCCCCGTCCCCATGACACTTCAGCGCGTCTACATTGTTGCAGGCGAACTCTCCGGTGATATCCTCGGAGCAGGATTGATGCGCGAGCTGACGCTTCGTTATCCAGGAATAGAATTTCGTGGGCTGGGCGGCCCTCGTATGGAAGCAAATGGGCTGTCAAGCCGCTTTCCCCTTGAAACGTTATCGGTGATGGGCCTCGTTGAGGTCATAAAACACCTGCCTGAGCTCATTCGCGTGCGCCGTACTCTGCGTGAAGAGGCGCTGGCGTGGCAGCCTGATATTATGATCGGCATCGACGCGCCAGACTTCAATATTGGCCTTGAAAAGCAGCTACGTGCTGCCGGACTAAAAACCGCCCACTATGTCAGCCCTTCGGTGTGGGCATGGCGGCAGGGGCGTGTAAAAAAGATCGCCAAGGCGGTCGATGGTATGTTGACGCTACTGCCTTTTGAGGCTGACTTTTACCATCACCACCAAGTGCCGGTCGCTTTTGTGGGCCATCCATTGGCGGATGAATTACCGCTTGAGAATGATCGCCAGGCGACTCGCCAAGCGCTTGCACTGCCTGTTCAAGTACCCGTTTTGGCAATGTTGCCTGGCTCGCGGGGCAATGAAATACGCTTTCTTGGTGACACGTTTTTGCGCGCTGCTGAGTTGCTCTGCCAGCGTAATGAATCGCTGCATGTTGTCATTCCTGCTGCTACCCATCAGCGTTATCAAGAAATCAGCCAGCTTCTGGCAAACTACCCCACGTTAAGTAAGCGGGTCATGCTCTTGGAAGGCCAAGCCCGGGAGGCGATGGTTGCCAGTGATGCTGTGCTGCTTGCCTCGGGCACCGCTGCGCTAGAGGCCATGCTATGCCATCGTTCAATGCTAGTGGCTTACAAAATGGCACCGATGACCCACTGGCTGGCAAAGCGGTTGGTAAAAACCGAGTGGATTTCACTGCCTAATTTGATCGCCCAAGAGAGCATCGTGCCAGAGCTGATTCAAGACGCCGCGTCACCAGAAGCGATCGCTGATCGGCTTGACGAAATGCTTAACAATGCCCAAGAACGCAACGCCCTGGAAGCGCGTTTTGCCGATATGCACCTTGCGCTACAGCGCAATGCCAGCCAGCGGGCCGCACAGGCAATTACCTCGCTGGTAGCGGGTCAGCCGTTGGATAGCATCGAAGATATCGCTGACCAAGAAGGGAGTAACCATGGCCGGTAAGTCGACTGACTATCCTCCTTTGGTTGTTGGCTATCGAGGCGACTTATTAGCCGGCGTAGACGAAGTTGGACGTGGGCCACTGATCGGTAGTGTGGTCGCATCGGCGGTGATTCTTGATCCTAGCCGACCTATTGAGGGGCTTACGGATTCAAAAAAACTCACCGCGAAAAAACGCGAAGCGTTAGATGTGCAAATCCGCGAACGAGCGTTAGCCTTTGCTGTGGCCGAAGCCAGTGCAGCTGAAGTTGACCAGTTAAATATTTACCATGCCACCCATCTTGCTATGCGGCGTGCGATTGATGCGTTGGCACCAGCGGCCGAATATTTGTTGATAGATGGTAATCGGCTGCCTGGCCACGAGCTTCCTGGGCAAGCGGTGGTGAAAGGCGATGCCCGCCATCCGGCTATCGCCGCTGCGTCAATTTTGGCCAAGGTGGCGCGTGATGCACAGATGGCCGAGTTGGATCTGCGCTATCCTGATTATGGCTTTGCCCGCCACAAAGGGTATCCAACTAAAGAACACTTGGCGGCACTGTCTGCCTACGGGCCGCTTGTCGAACACCGCCGGAGCTTTGCACCGGTTCAGCGTCAGTTAGCGCTGCTGTAAGCTTTTTTCTATTTATCTAGCCTTGTTGCTGAGAGTCCCATGACGGTTCCGTTCGTTCATCTACGTTTGCACAGTGAATACTCCCTGGTTGATGGCTTGGTAAAACTCAAGTCACTGGTCAGCACCACCGCTGAACGCGGGATGCCTGCGCTGGCCTTAACCGATGAAGCCAACCTGTTTGGCCTGGTTAAATTCTACAAAGCAGCCCAGGGCGCGGGTCTTAAACCCATCATTGGCAGCGATTTGTGGCTGTATAATCCCCATGATGAGGCCCATCCTTATCGCATTACGCTGCTGGCGATGAACGAGGTCGGATACCGCAACCTCACCGAACTGATTTCTAAAGGATGGACTGACGGCCAGCGCCAAGGGCGGGCTATTCTGGACAAACAGTGGGTGTTGGCGCAAAGCGAAGGGTTGATTGCGCTATCGGGTGGGCGTGAAGGCGAGATTGGCCGCCACTTGCTGTCAGAGCATGAGCGCGAGGCTCGGGGGTTGTTAGAAGAGTGGCAACGCGCTTTTCCAGACCGCTTTTATCTTGAGCTAATCCGCACCGGACGCGCGCTTGAAGAGGACTGTGTTCACGCAAGTGTGACGCTGGCGATTGAATCGAATACCCCAGTGGTCGCGACCAATGACGTGCGTTTTTTGGAGCGGGAAGATTTCTGGGCGCATGAAACCCGCGTTGCCATCGGTGAAGGCAAGGCCCTGGATGACCCGCGCCGTGAGCAACGCTATACCGAAGAGCAGTACCTAAAAAGCCCTGAGGAAATGGCAGCGCTGTTTGCTGATATTCCTGAAGCGCTTGAAAACAGCGTCATGATTGCCGAGCGGTGTAGCGTTGACGTGCGGTTGGGCGAAATCTTCCTACCTGAGTTCGAAATTCCTGAGGGAATGACCCAGGATGAGTTCTTTCGCAACGTTTCCCACGACGGTCTCACCGAACGGTTAGATTTTCTGTTCCCTGCTGAACAGTACCCCCGCGATAGCGACGCGTATCGCGAGATTGATCAGCGCTACCGTGATCGGCTTGAGTTTGAACTGAACGTTATCATCCAGATGGGGTTTCCTGGCTACTTCCTGATCGTGATGGACTTTATCCAGTGGGCCAAGGATAACAACGTGCCAGTAGGCCCTGGGCGTGGTTCTGGTGCGGGCTCGTTAGTGGCGTACGTGCAAAAAATCACTGACCTTGACCCCATTGGCTACGACTTACTTTTCGAGCGCTTTCTGAACCCTGAACGTGTCTCTATGCCCGACTTTGACGTCGACTTTTGCATGGAAAAGCGTGACAAGGTGATTGAGTATGTGGCTAATCGCTATGGCCGAAACGCGGTATCTCAGATCGTCACCTTTGGCACAATGGCCGCTAAAGCGGTGGTGCGCGATGTGGCACGCGCCCAGGGGCGGCCTTACTCGTTGGGCGATAAACTCTCTAAGTTAATTCCGTTTGAAGTGGGTATGACGCTTGCTAAAGCGATTGAGCAAGAATCAGCACTGAAAGAGTTTATTAGCAACGATGAAGAGGCCGAAGAAATCTGGGAAATGGCCCTTAAGCTGGAAGGCACCACACGCGGTACCGGTAAACACGCGGGGGGGGTAGTCATTGCGCCTACCAAACTGACAGATTTCGCGCCGCTGCTATGTGATGAAGATGGCTCTGGCCTCGTGGTGCAGTTTGATAAAAACGACATTGAAGATGCTGGGCTAGTGAAGTTCGATTTTCTGGGCTTACGGACGCTAACAATTATCGACTGGGCGCTGGAAATGGTCGATAAAGTGCGGGGAGTAAACGGTCAAGCGCCACTTAATATCGACGCTATTCCGTTAGATGACAGCAAAACGTTTGAGATGCTTAAGCGAGCGGAAACGACCGCCGTTTTCCAGCTGGAATCCCGGGGTATGAAGGAGCTGATTAAGCGCCTGCTGCCCGATTCCCTCGACGATATGATCGCCCTAGTCGCCCTGTTTCGCCCGGGCCCGCTACAGTCGGGCATGGTTGATGACTTTATCAATCGTAAGCATGGCCGTGCTGAGGTCTCTTACCCACACCCAGATTATCAACATGACCTGTTAAAACCGGTACTAAGCCCAACCTACGGCATTATCTTGTACCAAGAGCAGGTCATGCAGATTGCTCAGGTAATGGCCGGTTATTCACTGGGGCAGGCAGACATGCTGCGCCGCGCTATGGGTAAGAAAAAGCCTGAAGAGATGGCTAAACAGCGTTCAGGCTTTATGGAAGGGTGTGCCGCCAATGGTATTGATAAAGACCTCGCCGGTAATATCTTTGATCTTGTAGAGAAATTCGCCGGCTACGGTTTTAACAAGTCGCACTCTGCCGCTTACGCCTTGGTGTCTTATCAAACCGCTTGGTTGAAAACGCACTATCCTGGCCCGTTTATGGCCGCCGTGATGTCGACGGAAATGGATAACCTGGATAAGGTCGTGCCGCTGATTGAGGAATGCCGCCACCTCAAACTGACGGTGACACCGCCGGATGTTAATGTCGGTGGATATAAGTTCACCGTTGATAAAGAGGGGCGCGTGGTTTACGGCCTGGGTGCCATTCGTGGTGTAGGTGAAGGCCCAATTGGCGCGATTGTCGAAGCCCGCAACACGGACGGCCCATTTAAAGACCTTTTCGATTTTTGTCGCCGTATTGATTCAAAGCGGATGAATAAGCGTACTTTGGAAGCGCTTATTCGCTCCGGCGCGCTGGATAATCTAGGCCCGAATAGGGCGGTGCTTAAGGCCGCGATGGAAGATGCTTTGAAAGCAGCTGCTCAAAATCACGCCAACCAAAATCTGGGTATGCTGGATATGTTTGGCGATGCATTTACGGCGGAAGAGGAAGAGACAGATCCTTACGCCGAGTACCTGGGTGTCCGTGAATGGACGGATCGTGAGCGTCTTTCTGGGGAAAAAGATACGCTAGGCCTCTATCTGACAGGTCATCCCATTGATGAGTATGAACGAGAGCTGAAGCGTTTTGTTTCTACCCGCATTAGTGATTTGAAGGCCTCTCGTGAGCCTCAGCGGGTGGCTGGTTTGGTGGTGGCCATGCGCACCATGAAATCTAAACGTGGCGATACAATGGCGTTTATCACGCTGGATGATCGTACTGGGCGCATCGAGGCTTCGCTGTTTGGTGAACTATTTGACCAACTGCGCGGCCAAATCGAGTCTGACCAAGTGATTATCGTGGAAGGGGAAGTATCCAACGACGACTTTTCCGGTGGCCTGCGCTTGCGGGGTAAAGACGTTACTCCAATGGTGACCGCGCGAATACGCTATGGCGAGGCGGTGGAGCTGGCGCTGGATGCTGAACAGATCAACGGACGTTTAGTCGATAATCTGCGCGAGAGTCTTAACCCTTACCGCGATAGCGGCGGGTTGCCGGTGCGGCTGCAGTATCGCCACTCAGAAGCGGTTGGATGGCTAGCGTTGGCTGATGAATGGAAGGTAGCTCCCAGCGACGATCTGTTGCTAGCCCTTCGTGATGTGCAAGGGCAGGTCGGCGTAAAGTTACGCTATCGCTAACAAACACTATAAACGTGCGTGCCACCGCCAGATTGAACGCTAAATGGCGGTGCGGCACGCTAATTGAAAAGGGGACTGCCTTGCGTGGCAGGTTCAGGGTGCGATAATGCTCCTTATATATGCCCGTTTCGACAAGGCTTCTTTTTTTTATAGGCAGCTTACAGGCAGAGCCGATGAATCCAAACTATCTCGATTTTGAACAACCCATTGCCGAGCTTCAGGCAAAGATTGAGGAGCTGCGTTTAGTCAACTCCGATAGCCAGTTGAACCTCTCTGATGAGATCTCGCGGCTAGAAGAGAAGAGCCGTAAGTTAACCGAATCGATCTTTAAGGACTTAACGCCCTGGCAGGTTTCCCAGATATCCCGCCATCCGCAGCGTCCTTATACGCTAGATTATCTTGAGCATATTTTCACTGACTTTGACGAGCTTCACGGCGACCGTAACTTTGCTGATGATGCGGCCCTGGTTGGCGGAGTGGCTCGCCTGAATGATCAGCCGGTGATGGTCATTGGTCATCAAAAAGGTCGCGATGTTAAAGAGAAGGTGCGCCGCAACTTCGGTATGCCACGTCCTGAAGGCTATCGTAAAGCCTGTCGCTTAATGGAAATGGCTGAGCGCTTCAAAATGCCTGTTTTAACGTTTATCGATACACCTGGTGCTTATCCGGGAATTGATGCGGAAGAGCGAGGTCAGTCGGAAGCCATTGCCTATAACTTAGCGGTGATGTCGCGTCTGAAAACGCCAATTATCTCCACCGTTGTCGGCGAAGGTGGCTCTGGTGGCGCACTGGCCATCGGTGTGTGTGATGAGCTACATATGCTGCAGTACTCCACTTATTCGGTCATTTCTCCGGAAGGCTGTGCGTCTATTCTTTGGAAGAGTGCTGAAAAAGCATCTGATGCCGCCCAAGCCATGGGTATCACGGCTGAGCGCCTTAAAGAGCTTGGTTTTGTTGATGAACTGATTAAAGAGCCATCGGGTGGTGCGCACCGTCATCCGCTAGACACAGCTAAGCGCGTTAAAGAGACATTGACCAACAGTCTGGAGCGTTTGCAACGCTTTGATAGCGATGCGCTGTTGGAACGCCGCTATAAGCGGTTGATGAGCTATGGCGCTTCAGCCGCTTAAACCGCTGTTACGTTTGCTCAGTGACGCCCTGGCGGAGACCCCGCCAGGGCGTACTATTTGGGTAGCGCTTTCTGGCGGGTTAGACTCCTCACTGCTAGTGACGTTGGCCGCTCAGGTTTGCCGAGATGCGGGTCGCCCGCTGCGGGCAATTCATATTAACCACGGCTTACAAGCCGCCGCCTGCGAGTTTGAAGCGCATTGTTTGGTGCTGTGTAATGCGCTTGATATATCGCTAGTGACGGCAAACGTTGCTGTGGATACTCAGGGCGAGGGTGTCGAGGGCGCAGCGCGGCGAGCGCGTTATCAAGCATTCACAAGGCATATTCCCAGTGGCGATACGCTATGGCTAGCCCAGCACCAAGATGATCAAGCGGAGACGTTGTTGTTGGCGGCGCTTCGCGGCAGTGGCGTGCGTGGCTTGGCAGGCATGCCTTTTCGCCGCGAGTGGCAAGGGCTTACTCTGCTGCGCCCCTGGCTAAATGTCAGTAGGCAAACGCTGGCAGAGGCAGCGCATGAGCTATCAATAAACTGGTGCGAAGACCCAACAAACCGCGACATTGCGTTCGACCGCAACCGTTTACGTCATCAGGTGATGCCTGCTCTACAGCTTCGTTGGCCTGGGGCAGCACGTGCCCTTGCCAACAGTGCCCAGCATGCCGGAGAGGCAGATCAACTGTTGGAGGCCTATGCCGTGGAAGAACTGGCAACGCTGATGCGAGGAGAGCACTGTATAGATGCTGCGTTGCTTGGTCAGCGTTCCTTGCCGCACCAGCGACTGCTCGTTCGTACGCTTTGTGGTCAGCTAGGTCTCCCGGCGCCCACTCAAAAACGTCTCGAAAGCTTGCTTGCACAGCTAGATGCCAAGAACGACGCCCAAGTGAACATTGTATGGCCAGGGGCCGATGCGCGGATTTGGCGGCGCTGTCTTTATCTTATGCCGCCGCTTAAAACGTTGCCTAATTGGGAAGTCGAATGGGAGGGAGCTTCAGGGCAAACAACGCCCTTGGGCAGGCTAGACATCTCACTGCTACCACCTCGCCGCGTAACCCTGCGATGGCGACGCGGTGGTGAGGTGATTGCGCTAAAAGAGCGCGGACGGCGCGATATTAAACGCTTGCTCCAAGAGCGGGGAGAACCGCCCTGGGAACGTGAGCGTTTGATTGTCGTGATGGAGGGTGATTTATGTCTGGGGGTTATCCGACCACCTACCGACGTATTGTGTCAGGCTGAAGGGGTTGTTCTTAGCCCTACAAAACCGAAAACGTAAACCCAGCTGCTGTCATATACGCCTGTTCTTGCTCCATATCGGTACTTAATAGCGTCGGTTCATCGCTAGCAGGTAGTGTCATCGTAAGCGCCTGACCTTTGGCGCTAATCACTGGTATCGGAGAAACGTTTTCGGACCGCGAGTGATTAAGCAGCACAGCAAGGCGCAGCAAGCGAGCAAGCTTGGCACAACCTTCCTGGTGCGAAGCGGGGAGTGACTGCCACTCTTTAGTTGGAAACTTGCGTCGATGGGAGCGCACTAAAAATGCCAGCAAGCGCTGCTCTGGGCGTGAAAAGCCAGCCAAATCGGAATGCTCTAGTAAGTAGGCACCGTGGCGATGGAATTGACTATGAGAAATAGCCAAGCCAATTTCATGGACATGACTTGCCCAAACAAGGTAGTGGCCTTGTTCCTGGGTTAGTCCCCAGGCTTTTTTTACGTTATTAAATAGATGAAGGGCGGTGTCTGCGACATTTTCTGCCTGCCGGGAATCAACATCATAAATCCGCTTTAATGCATCCAAACTTTTAGAGCGAGTATCTTCTGGGCTATTCCGCCCCGTCATGTCATAGAGTACGCCTTCGCGCAGGGCGCCATCTGCAAAGCGCATTTGGGAAAGATTAAAGGCTTCAAAGATGGCGTTTAAAATGGCGATACCTGCCGGAAAGACTTTAGCCCGGTCAGGCTTTAGACCATCTAGCTCAACTTTATCCAGCTGTTTGCATTTTAGTAAGCGCTCGCGCAGTTTTTTCAGCCCGCTACGGGTGATGACGCCTTCCTGAGGCGAATCACCGTAAGCGAATAGCACGCTAGCGGCCGCTTTAATCGTTCCGCTGGAGCCCACAGGGTCATCCCAACCAAGGCGCTGATAGGGCCGCTGAATATTGGCCAGCTCTGAAAGGGCGGCTAGCTCAGCGCGACGCATGCGCTTTTCGCCAAGTTCGCCATCAGGAAAAAAGCGGCTGCTGAAGGTGACGCAGCCCATGCGTAAACTCTCAAGCGCTCTGGGCTCAAAGGCTTCGCCAATAATAAATTCTGTCGACCCGCCACCAATATCAACAATTAAGCGGCGACCACTTTCGGCCAGCGCATGGGCAGCGCCTAAATAAATAAGACGGGCCTCTTCGCGGCCAGCAATTATTTCGATAGCGTGACCAAGCTGCGCCTCGGCGCGTTCGATAAACGTTTGACTGTTATGGGCATCGCGTAACGCATTGGTACCGACAATGCGAAGATGGGCATCCTCAATGCCGGTAAGAAACGGTGCGAAGCGCCCCAGGCAATCCAATGCACGCTGCATTGCTGCTTCGCTTAAATAGCCGTTCTCGTCTAGCCCTGCGGCTAACTGAACTTTTTCACCCATTCTGGCAACGACTTGAAGGCGCTCGTGTTGATAATTGGCAACCAACAGATGGAAGCTATTGGAACCCAGGTCGATGGCGGCTAAACGCCGCGGTTCGGTGTTATCTGGTTCAACCGACGGTGCGGTTTGAGAGAGCGAAATTTCCTTGGGCATGGGCTTTCCTTACTAGTGACTATGCCAAGGTTGCGGTGCCCCATTAGCATTGTCAATTGTCAAAGGCTTGCGTTTATCGTGGGCCTTGACTACCATCGGGTTACTGGCTTGATCCGAGTTAACGTATTTGCCTATTATACAGGCGTATCACTCGGGCACCCCGAGCAGTACGTATCCAAATGGCATCAGCCAGATGTCCAAGTCGTCAGATAACCCGCTGAAACAGCATTTTCTGTGCCGATCAGATTAACTAGTTTATTAGCACCCTCACGCTAAGCAGTCATTTATGCCGATACTCTTTTATTGGCATTTACCTCAAGACTGTCTAGCTTTCAGTATCTGAGCGTGTGCCTAGATGGGTTCTGAACGCATCACTCGGCGCTTTGCCCTACTATTTAGGCCACGCCTCCTATCTTACTCCCGGCGCTTGTCGCCCAGCTTCCATGAGCAATTTTCTAACACACCGATGAATCTCACTGAACTCAAGCAAAAAACCGTTCCCGAGCTGCTCGATATCGCCCGCGAGATGGGTATCGACAACCTAGCCCGTTCGCGCAAGCAGGACATCATTTTCGCCATCCTCAAAAAGCATGCAAAAAGCGGAGAGGACATTTATGGCGACGGTGTGCTGGAAATCCTTCAGGATGGCTTCGGCTTCCTGCGTAGCGCCGACAGCTCGTACCTCGCTGGGCCGGATGATATCTACGTATCGCCGTCTCAGATCCGTCGTTTTAACCTGCGTAAAGGCGACTCCATCTCTGGCAAAATCCGCCCGCCCAAAGAAGGTGAGCGCTACTTTGCCCTGCTCAAAGTTAGCCAGATCAACTTTGATCGTCCGGAAAATGCCAAGCATAAGATTCTCTTTGAGAACTTAACGCCGCTGTTTCCGGATGACCGGATGCGCATGGAGATCGGCAATGGCTCCACTGAGGATCTCACCGCCCGCATCATTGATCTAACAGCGCCGATTGGTAAAGGTCAGCGTGGTCTATTGGTGTCGCCGCCAAAAGCGGGTAAGACACTGATGCTACAGAATATTGCGACGTCAATTACGCGCAATAATCCTGAGTGCCATTTGATCGTATTGCTAATTGACGAGCGCCCCGAGGAAGTGACCGAAATGTCACGCACCGTGCGTGGCGAAGTGGTTGCCTCTACCTTCGATGAACCGCCCGCCCGCCACGTGCAGGTGGCCGAAATGGTTATCGAAAAAGCTAAGCGCCTGGTAGAACACAAAAAAGACGTAGTGATTCTTCTCGACTCTATTACCCGCCTAGCACGTGCTTATAACACCGTGGTGCCTAGCTCCGGTAAAGTGCTAACCGGTGGTGTGGATGCTCATGCACTTGAGAAGCCAAAACGTTTCTTCGGTGCTGCGCGTAATATCGAAGAAGGCGGTAGCCTGACGATTATCGCCACCGCGCTAGTCGATACCGGCTCGAAAATGGACGAAGTTATCTTCGAGGAGTTCAAGGGCACCGGTAATATGGAAGCGCATCTTGACCGCAAGTTGGCTGAGAAACGCGTGTTCCCCGCGATCAATATTCGTCGCAGTGGTACCCGTCGTGAAGATCTGCTGGCGTCTGAAGATGAAATGCAGCGCATGTGGATTCTTCGCAAGCTGCTAAACCCGATGGAAGACACGGCCGCTACAGAGTTTCTGATTGATCGTCTGAAAGATACCAAGACGAATCTGGAGTTCTTTGAAGCAATGAAGCGCCGCTAGGCGCTTCAATAAGGTCAAGCAACAGCGTTTGCAGTGCCTGACAGCCGAGGTAAGTGCCTTGAGGAGAGTGCCTTGAAGTACCACGACTTGCGCGACTTTATTGCGGCGCTTGAAGCGCAGGGTGAACTTAAGCGAATTAAAGCAGAAGTTGACCCTTATCTGGAAATTACCGAAATTTGCGACCGTACGTTGCGTGCCGGCGGCCCTGCATTATTGTTTGAGAATGTGAAGGGGCACAGCATGCCGCTGTTGGGCAATCTGTTTGGTACGCCTAAACGGGTCGCACTAGGCATGGGGCAAGAGTCGGTAGAGGCGCTGCGCGAAGTGGGTAAGCTACTGGCGTTCTTAAAAGAGCCAGACCCGCCTAAAGGGCTAAAAGACGCCTGGGATAAGCTGCCGATTTTCAAGCAAGTGCTTAGTATGGGGCCAAAAAGCGTCAAGCGTGCCCCTGTGCAAGCGCTATCGTTTGAAGGTGATGAGGTTGACTTAGGGTGTTTGCCGATCCAGCACTGTTGGCCTGGTGACGCGGCTCCGCTAGTGACCTGGCCGTTGGTAATTACCAAAGGCCCGCACAAAAAGCGCCAAAACCTCGGCATTTATCGACAGCAGAAAATTGCTAAAAACCGCCTGATTATGCGCTGGCTCTCTCATCGCGGCGGTGCGCTGGATTTTCTTGAATTTCAAAAAGCGCATCCCGGTGAGCCATTTCCTGTGGCAGTGGCGCTGGGGGCTGATCCTGCAACGATTTTGGGCGCCGTTACACCGGTACCTGATTCTCTCTCCGAGTACGCGTTTGCTGGGCTTCTTCGCGGTTCACGCACTGAACTTGTCAAGTGCGGACACGCTGACCTGGAAGTGCCTGCGTCTGCCGAGATAATTCTGGAAGGGTTTATTTACCCCGACGATATGGCGCCTGAAGGACCCTTTGGCGATCACACCGGTTATTACAACGAAGTCGATCACTTCCCTGTTTTTACTGTTACGCGGATGACCATGCGGCGAGACGCGATATATCACTCCACGTATACTGGCCGCCCACCCGATGAGCCAGCTATTCTAGGCGTCGCGCTTAACGAAGTGTTTATCCCAATCCTGTGTAAGCAGTTCCCCGAGATCGTCGACTTTTACCTACCGCCGGAAGGATGCTCCTATCGGATGGCCGTCGTGACCATGAAGAAGCAGTACCCTGGTCACGCCAAGCGGGTCATGATGGGCGTTTGGAGCTTTTTGCGCCAGTTCATGTACACCAAGTTTGTCATTGTATTGGATGACGACGTTGATGCGCGTAACTGGGAAGACGTGATGTGGGCCATTACCACGCGTATGGATCCGGCACGTGATACCGTAATGGTGGAAAATACGCCCATTGATTACCTCGACTTCGCGTCGCCGGTGTCCGGGCTGGGTTCTAAGATGGGGCTCGACGCCACCAATAAATGGCCAGGCGAAACGGATCGAGAGTGGGGAACCCCCATCGTGATGGACGATGCGATAAAGACGCGCGTTGACGAGCGTTGGGACGAACTAGGCATCGACATCCCGTTACCCACACCTCGCCACGGCTAACTCAGCGGCGCAGGTCGAACGACTTTTCATAAAGAGGCTTTCATGAGTGCAAGCACGTTAACTTGCAAGACGTTAACCTGCCAGGTAATTGCTGTTGAGGATTTAAATCCCGACGTCTTTGGGGTGACCCTAGAAGGGCGGCCCGAAGCCATGCAGCATGCCCCTGGTCAGTATTTAGAGCTGAAGCTGGACGATAGCACCTGGGTGCCGTTTTCTATTGCCAGCGCTGAGCGTGGTGATGGCATTATTGAATTGCACATTCAGCACTGGCCTGAGCGGGACAACTCGGCTCGTCTTCGAGAGTTATTACAGGTAGCCAACCAGTTGACCGTTCGCTTACCCAGCGGTAAATGTGTACTGGATGCTGAAAGCGAGCGTCCGCTACTGCTGATAGCGGCAGGCACTGGTTTTTCACAGATGAAAGCCATTGTAGAAGCGGCACTGCGGCGGCAGCCCGCTCGACCTATTTCACTTTGGTGGGCAAATCGCGAGCATCGCGACCTCTACGCTGAAGACTTGGCCTGCGAGTGGGCGCAGCAGCATGCAAATGTTGCCTTTCAAGCCGTCACAGAGTTTCCGCTTACCGAGCCGTTGGCGGCTGGGGAGCGTATTTCACACCATCAAGGACGCATTGACCTGGTGCTAGAAAGTGCGCTTGAGGGCGAGCTCGCAGGGGCTGCATTGACACCCAACGACTGTGATATTTATCTATCGGGCTCACCGGGAATGGTGTATGCCTGTATCGATGTGCTGGAACGAAAAGACATCAGCAGCGAGCGAGTGTTCTCTGATGTATTTGCTTACGCTCCTCGCCCTCACTAGAATATCGCCCTATAACTGACCCACGGCGTGAGCCGATGACTGACACCGATATAAAGGAGGCTCTCATGGCCCACCATAACGACAACTTCAAAGACGAATCAGGTTTACTTTCTATTGTGCTCGGCGTTGTGGTCCTGGTGAGCATGAGTGCACTGCCCGCAACGATTGGTTGGATACAAGCGTTTGGCGGCTGATAGTTGCCATTTTCTCCGTATGCAGGCAGGATTGAATAGTTAGTCTTTATTGCTTTCGAGTAAACGCAGTCAATCAGGATATCGCCATGCACGCAGCACAATGCACTCATCCAACACAAGCTAAGCCAATACAAGCTAAGCCGCTATCATTTATCGGTGCCCGGGTGTTTGCGTTTGTTTATGCTGCCTATTGGTTTAGCCGCGGTGTGCCCTTGGCCGGCCAGTAGCGTCGCGTCAACAGGCACACCGATTAGGTTGCCTGCCGCATGCAAAGAAGCCTCGGTTGGTAGCCCAACCGAGGCTTCTTTCGTTTTAACCGTTTATTTAGTTTAACTACCCAGATTTTACAGGAATTTCATCAAGGAGCTGCATCATGATGTACCGCGCAAACTCTCTCGCTAATTTGCTCGCCAACTATATCGGTTATGGCTATGGCTGGCGATTTAGCGACGCGCGGTCGGTGCAAGCTGCCACCTCCGATCGTGCAAGCCAGGGTGGCAAGGTGCTGTTGTCACGATGCTACACGCTTTCGGAGAGTTGAGTTATGAACGCCCATGTCAGTCCTGCTTGCACGACGTTGTCAAAAAACTTAGCGTCACCAATGAACGATTCCTTGAACTCATCCCAGCCGTTGCCTTTACCGGCAGAGCTACGCCGCAATGTCGCTATCAATGGCCAGCTGGGTGAGCAAATTGCCCATCAGCGCCAGGCGGTTCAGCGTATTCTGAACGGTCAGGATAAGCGTTTATTAGTGGTTGTCGGCCCTTGTTCCGTCGACGATCCAAAGGCGGCATTGGAGTATGCCGACCGGCTAGCTGCCCTCAGCGAGGAAGTTAGCGGGCAACTGCTACCGGTCATGCGTGTTTACGTTGAAAAGCCGCGCACCACGGTGGGTTGGAAGGGGTTGGCATATGATCCCGCGCTGGATGGTAGTGGCAATATGTCAACGGGTATTACTCTCTCAAGAAAGCTAATGCACGCGGTTGCCTCGCGGGGCTTGCCGGTGGCCACAGAGCTTTTACAGCCAATGTTAGCACCCTATTTAGATGATTTGCTGAGCTGGGTCGCTATCGGTGCTCGAACGACCGAGTCGCAGTTACACCGTGAGCTAGCAAGTGATCTTGCGGCAGCGGTGGGGTTCAAGAATGCCACCAGCGGTGACGTTCAGGTCGCCATTGATGCCATGCAGGCAGCCGCTCATTCCCACCAGCGTTTCGCAATGGATAATGAAGGGCGCCCGATTATGCAGGAAACTGCTGGCAACCCAAATACTCACGTAGTGCTGCGGGGCGGTCACGGCGAGCCAAACTATCAAGCACATCATGTACGAGCAGCCGTGAATGCCTTACGTGAAGCCAAGCAGAACCCACGTTTAATGGTCGATTGCAGCCATGCTAATGCACGAAAAGATCATCGACGCCAAAGCGAAGTGATGCTCGACGTGTTGGCGCAGCGTAAAGCTGGCGATGCCAACTTAGTGGCGTTAATGCTCGAAAGCTACTTGTTTGAAGGTAAGCAAGCGCTGTCGCCCAACGCGATGCGCTACGGCGTATCGGTGACCGATGCCTGTGTGAGCTGGGAAACGACCGAACGATTGCTAAAAACTGCCGCTGAGCGAATGAGTTAAGCAGCACTGTTTGAGCGCCCTTGATGGCTGTGCTGGATAGCAGTACTTGATAACCGCACTTGATGACCTCTTGTTTGCCCTGGCCAGCCCCGTATCATAAGGGACTACTTTTGATGATGAGGTTGGCCATGGTCTTTACCCTTGAGCAGCATAACCCCAGTAGCTACCAGCGTAAGGCGCGGATGATCAGTATTGCCATGGCAGGGCAATTAATTGTCTTTGGTTTACTGTTCTCGATGCTTTTAACGTCTGCCTTTGGCAGCAGCTTATGGCTCAACGGGTTAGGGGTATTCCTTGGCTTGTTGGCTACCAGTGCGCTGTTTGCGGTGCTTAAAGATCGTCCCTGGATGACTGAAATGCGCTACGTATGGCAGCTCAAACATCACCTTTCCCATATCAGTGGCTATCTGCAACCGCTTCGACGCGGCGTAGAAGAAGGTAATCGTGTAGCGTTGGATATAGTGACGTTTTACCATCAAGGCATGACGCAGCTTGCTGAGCTCAATGGCCGTACAACCGATGATGACTCAGAGCGCCTGGCTGAAAAAATGCAGATAAAGTTAAAACGCGAAGAGCTGGGACTGCCAGCCCAGGTTGATGGTTTTGATCCGCAGGATTTGAAAGCATTTAAGCGTCGTTAAGACAGCATTAGCGGTAACAACAGTGATGACAACAGGGAGCGGGACGCATGACTTACTTACCTAATCGGTTAACCGGTTTAATGGCGCTGATTGCGGGCACGATTGCGCTAGCGGGCTGTGCAACGACAGGGACAACACCTACTGATGCTGCTGGAAAGTCTAAAACCACCGTACACAGTAGTGCACCGTTACTGCCGGCTGTCTTGTTTCCTGGTAGCGCGGCACACTTTGACGCTTGGGAGTGCCAACCTGCAAACCAAAACTTGGTGACCGCAGTGAACGACGATAACCTGCGTCTCTGGTCACTGCACGGCGCGTGGCGTTTACCAGAGGCAATAGTGGCAAGTGGTGCGCGCTATCAAGATGGCGAGATCAGCTTTTGGAACCGCGGTGATAAGGCGCAAGTGGAAACACCGCGTGGTCAGCTTCAATGTCAGCAGGGGCAGCGTCGACTAGCCGCGACCCGTGCAGACCATCCTGGTGTGATGTTCCTGGGGCGCGGTAATGAGCCAGGCTGGTCGATTGAGCTCGCCCATGACGCACCGATGATGACCTGGACAACCGCCTACGGCAGCGAGACGCAGACCATGCCCTATATGGTAAGTGTTATGGATAACGACGCAGGCCGTGTTGTGATTGAAAATGCCAACGCCGAGCAGTTTTTCCGTGTTCGAATTGAAGCGGGCGCCTGTTTCGATGACATGAAAGGACAGCCTTATCCTGCCCGCGTTACGCTGACAATTGGCGGCGAACAGTACAAAGGCTGCGGCCAGGGTATCGCTCCCTAACCGCTGCGCCCTTTTTTAATCCACTGGCGTATCAGCATCGGTATTGGAAGGGCTCGGCACGCCAGTGAGATTCAATAAAATCGCTAGCACATAGCGCCGCAACATTTCCGGTCGCTCTAGCGGCGAGTCTAGACAGCGTCGTAAATTGAAGGCTGCGGGAAGTGTCTAATTCTTCACTAATGTCTACCGGACGCCAACGATCTCCGTCCCGCGTCGCCAGGGTAAAACTGAACGGATGAAATCCTGGAAAACCGAGACGAATATCGGTGGCGATCAAGGTTTCCTGATCATCAATCCACTGGATGTCATAACGTAGAAACGGACCAGCAAACCACACTAACCGCTGCCCTAGCGGTCCAGCTAACGCACTTTCTTCAAGTGCGACATTACGCTTTATAGGTTCAAGCGCTGGCTCGCGCTGACCATCAAATACGCTAATCAAACTTTCAAAGTAGCGATCTCCGTCAATAACGGTGGCGCGCCACAGTGCAATATTAAACGGTGTTGGTTGAATCAACACGGGCGCTGCCTGCAAGCCAGCATCGGCTAATGCCGGCGCTAAGCGTTGCTCAACGCTCCATTTCGCGCCTGCCGCCAGCAGTAAATATAGACCCGATACCGCTAATCCAACGGTACAAGCTCTAAACACTTTTTTAGTAGCAACAGCGATAATCAGCGCAACCAGTAGTGGCAGGGTGTAAAAAGGGTCGATAATGAACACAATAGGCCACGCTGCAGGTGGCCTATCTAGCGGCCAGAGCAACTGAGTGCCATAAGTGGTTAAGGAATCCAGTAGCGGGTGAGTGATTAAAATGAGCGCAAAAAAGCACCACCATCTTCCCAGGGATATATCACGAGCAGGCGCGAAACGATTGCACAGCAGTGCCAGCGCTGTGGCTAAGCCGGTCAGCACAAACAGCGAGTGGCTAAAACCGCGGTGCTCTGTCACATTGGCGACGGCATCGCCATAGTCGAGCACTACGTCTAGGTCGGGTAACGTGCCGAGCAGCGCACCAACAAGCACGGCTTTCCGGCCCAGTCGTTTGCCCAGCACTGCACCGCCGATGGCGGCCCCAAGGGCAGCTTGTGTAATTGAGTCCACGAATATCTCCTTGGGGTGGCCCCCAAATTCTCAGCAAATTATGTATTATTATACAGATACGTTAAGAGGATTTTTAAATGTCACAAAATCGTCTAATTAAGCGTCTGGCAGTCAGTCTTCTTGCTGCGTATTCGCTCAACGCTTTGGCAACGCCTACTATTGATGTGCACAGTGACCCCAACTGCGGGTGTTGCGGCGCGTGGGTGAGCCACCTCGAAGAAGCCGGGTTTGATGTTAATCATCATCGCGATGGCAATGTGCGGTCCATTAAAATGGCCAACGGCGTTCCGCCTGAACTCGCTTCCTGTCACACGGCGGTCGTAGAGGGCTATGTGATTGAAGGTCATGTGCCCGCTTCAGATATTAAGCGCTTACTGGATGAGCAGCCCGATGTGGTTGGGCTAACGGTGCCGGGCATGCCTCATGGCTCTCCGGGGATGGAAACAGGCCGAGTTGATGATTACGCCGTTCTCAGTTGGACCCGCAACGACAGCCCCCCGGCTATTTTTAGCGAATACACCCAGTAATGCTGAAGGGAGAATGACATGCAGTTTTTGCACACCATGGTACGGGTAACCGACCTGAAAGCGTCGCTGAATTTTTACTGCGACCTGTTGGGGCTTAAAGAAGTGCGTCGTAAAGAAAACGAAAAAGGCCGTTTTACCCTGGTCTTTCTGGCCGCGCCGGAAGATGAAGCGCGCTCTGAACGCTTAACGGCGCCAGAACTTGAGTTGACCTATAACTGGGACCATGAAGAGGTCGCCGGTGGGCGCAACTTCGGCCATTTGGCCTATCGTGTCGACGATATTTACGCGCTATGCAAAAAGCTTCAAGATAACGGCGTGACCATTAACCGCCCACCGCGGGATGGGCACATGGCGTTTGTGAAGTCGCCCGATGGTATTTCTGTTGAGCTACTGCAAAAAGGCGATGCGCTGCCCTCTCAGGAGCCATGGGCGTCAATGGAAAACAGTGGAAGCTGGTGATTTGTCAACAAGGAGCATGAGACAGTGACGGTCAAATTTGGAGCAATGTTAGCCGGTGTTGCTACCGCGCTATTCATCAGCGCGTGTAGCAGTGCACCAGAGCAAGAGAGCACGGCAGCGCCGGAAAGCGTGTCGCTGTCAGGGCCAATAGTCGATCAGCGTTGGAATTTACTGCTAGTAGGTACCGATGAGCGGGTGTCGTTACCTGATACGCCGTTCTTTCAAATTGGACGCGACGGCAGCGTAAGCGGCTCGGATGGTTGTAACCGCTTTACCGGCAATGTGAATCTAGGGGAAAACCAACGCATCGAGTTTAGTCAGTTGGCCTCGACACGCATGGCTTGCCCCAATATGGAAGACGCTAAGCGGGTGACGGATATGCTCGACACCGCCTACCGGTTCTTAATTGATCACGACCGACTGGTATTCTTCGGCCCAGATAGTCGGGTTTTGGGTGGCTGGCGCGAAGCTAACTGATCAACGGCTGACCTGAGTGTTAACTCTCAAAAGGCGGATTGAAGCGGGCAATAAAGCGCGCATCAATCCGCTTTTTCCACTCCCATACCCAACGGCCTGAAAAGCCGATGGCACCTCTGCTAGCAATCGCATGGCCGTCGCCAGTGCCGATCAGTGCTAGCACGCGCTTGGGTGGCTGCCAAGTGGCTAACGGTTCCCTGTGGCAGGCAGCGCGCAGGTTGTCGGCGAGCAGCGGCCCCATGCGTACCGCATAAACGCCGGCCTTGGGTAGTGGAGAAGAGTGCTGTGGTGGGTTGAAAGCGGCACAGTCTCCAGCAGCGAACAGCCCCGGTTGGCCCGCTACCTCCAGTGTGTTATTTACCTGGATAAATCCCTGCTGATTCAGCGGCAGTGCTGTGCCTTGCAGCCAGGGTTGTCCAACGGCACCGGTTGCCCACAGTACAATATCCGCTTCGATGAGTTCGCCTTCAGAGGTATGTACGCCACCATTAACCAATGCTTCCCCGCGCACGCTGTGAAGGACGGTAATGCCTGCCCGGCGCAGTGCACGTTGCGTTAACCAGCGGGGCAGGCGACCTGCGTCGGGTAGTAGCGTGGTTGATGCGCTGATTAGCGCGCCTTGCCAAGTAATGTCTGAACGTTGTTGACGAAGCTGCACCAACACACTCATCAAGGTTTCACAGCCTGCTGCGCCGCCGCCTACGCTAACCACCCGCTGGCGAGAGCCTCGGGGAAGCTGTTCGACGTTATCTCTTAGTGTTTGCCAGCGGTGGTGAAGTGAGCTTAACGGTCGCATCGCCAACAAATAAGGGCTCTGTTCGTCATGGGTTTCGGGAAGCGGCTGTTCGGGCAACTTGAGCGTAGAGCCCACGTTAAATGAAGCCACATCAAAGTGGACCACTTCGCCGTTAGCAAGTGTTATCTGGCGCGTAGAGGTATCGATGGCCACGGCAGGTGAGGTGATTAAACGAGCGCCTGCCTGTTGAGCTAGCGCGGCCACATCAATTTGCGTTTCACGCAGTGTGCATTCCCCTGCCAGCCACGCCGGCACGCTGCCAGAATAGGCCGACAGGGCACTGTCGCTGACGACAATAACAGCGATAGCCGGATCGGGGCGCTGGGCAAAGGCTTCTAACACGAATGCATGGGCATGACCCGCGCCAATTAACACGAGATTTTTCATGGGAGGCATCATTTTTCCGTGCCACGCCGCCAGCGGAAGTAGCGTTCCAATAGCGCAAGAATCCGTTCCGGCTTGTGGGCGTTTTTCCACACGCCAGCGGTAGCCTTGGCGGCTTCCCCCAACGTTGGGTAAGGATGAATAGTGCCCAGAATCTTATTGAGCCCCAGTCCGTGCTTCATGGCCAGGGTGAATTCGCCGAGCCACTCGCCTGCGTTTTGCGCCACGATGGTAGCACCCAGAATTTTGTCTTTACCGGGCACGGTGAGCACCTTGATAAAGCCTTCGGTGGCGCCTTCGGCAATGGCGCGGTCGCTCTCGCTCATGGCGTAGTGGGTAACTTCAAACGCCACCCCTTTGGCGGTGGCCTCTTTTTCGTTGAGTCCGACCCGGGCAACTTCCGGCTGAAGATAGACGACTGCGGGCATAAAGCGGTAGTCCACCGCGAAGCTTTTTAACTCACCAAACAGCGCGTTCACGGCGGCGTGCCACGCCTGATGGGCAGCGGCGTGGGTGAGCTGATAAGGGCCCGCCAGGTCGCCGCAGGCCCAGATGTTGGGGAGGCGGGTCTGCAGGCGCTCATTGAGGTCTAGAGTGCCAGCGTTGGTAGTGGTAATGCCTAACGCTTCCAAGCCCATTCCTTCAACGTTGGCTTGCCGCCCAACGCTGACCAGCAAGTAATCGAAGCTAAGCGTGGCGCGTTCGCCGTTGTGCTCAACGACCAGTTGATGTTGCTGATCATCTTGAGTGACCTCCACCGCCTTGGCACCGCTCATCACGCTAACCCCTTCCCGGGTGAGCACGCGTTCCACGTAGTCGCCGACGTCTTGATCTTCACGGCCCAGCAGTTGAGGCGCACCTTCCACCAGGGTGACCTGACTACCCAGGCGGGCAAAGCTTTGGCTGAGCTCGCAACCAATGGCACCGCCACCCAGCACCACCAGGCGCTTAGGCAGTTCGGTGAGCGACCATAAATTTTCCGAGGTGAGTACCGGCGCGTGTTCAATGCCCGGTAGCGTTGGCACACGGGGGCGGGCGCCGGTGGCCAGCACGATGTGGCGGGCGGTGAGGGTTTTCTCACCGACTTTTATTTCCCAGGGGGAAATCAACGTGGCGTGATCCTGATAGACCTCAACGCCGAGACTAGAATAGCGCTCGACACTGTCGTGGGGCTCAATGTCGGTAATGGCCTGGTGGACGTGGCTCATCACCTTGGTGAAGTCGATCTCAGGCTCGCTGGTGTTGACGCCAAAGCGCGATGCTGTGCGCACTTCATGGGCTGCGTGTGCGGCGCGAATCAGGGCTTTGGAGGGGACGCAGCCGGTATTCAGGCAGTCACCGCCCATTTTGTGTTTTTCCACCAGGGCCACTTTGGCTTTCACGGCACTGCCAATATAGCTGGTGACCAGCCCGGCGGAGCCGCCGCCAATGACCACGATGTCGTAATCAAAATGGGCAGGCCGAGTGAAGCCTTTATAAGCCTTACGCCTTTGTACTAGTGACACAATCCGTCGGGCGATCCAGGGGAATATGGCCAGCATGACAAACGATGCGATAAGTGTCGGTGAAAGAATGCCTGCAAGGCTCTCCAGATCACCTAGCTGCCCGCCCGCATTGACATAAATAGCCGTGCCGGGAAACATGGCGACTTGGCTTACCCAGTAAAAGGTGGTGGTTTTAATTTGTGTTAGACCCATGACCAGATTGATCATAAAAAACGGAAATGCCGGGACTAAACGCATTGTGAAGAGATACAGAGCGCCATCGCGTTCGACACCTCGATTTACCGCGGCGAACTGGCGTGGAAAGCGTTTTTCAATCGGTTTTTGGAATAAAAAACGCGACAGTAAAAAGGCCAAGGTTGCGCCGATGGTACTGGCAAAAGAGATAATCAACACCCCCCAACCTAAGCCAAAAAGCATACCGCCAAGCAGTGTTAGTAGGGTGGCACCCGGAAGGGAGAGTGAAGTGATCGCCACATAAACAATAAAAAATATGCCCGCAACCCGCCAAGGGGATTGATTGAACGCCGCCTGAAAGTCGCTGCGATAGGCTTGCAAGGTTTCCAAGGTGAAAAACGTGTGGGCGCCGCTTAGGTAAAAGCCGAGCACGGCCAGTAGCAGCAGGGCGATAATCAGCAGGCGCTGACGGTTCATGGCAGGCTCCGTTGGAATAGGATGGTGTTAGAAGGAGAACATTTGTTTGGTAATAGTGGCGTACAAGGTGAATTCCTTACGCCGTAGACGTGTATTTAAGGGTTTGTTGCCAGCGCTGCCAGTCTTCTGGCCGATCAATATCCCACATAGTCGCCGGAAAAGTAGTTTCCAGGGCCAGTGCAGCAAGCCGCTGGCGAGTGACGTTGAGGACTTGCTCAGTTCCCCAGGGAATATTCTCAAACAGACTGGGGTGGTCGTCATGAGTGCCGATCAATCCATAGCCGCCGTCTTCGGCGGGTAAAATAACCACGGGCACATTTTCAAGCGCCGCACTGCACTGTTTAAGCATGGCAACGGTAATGCTAGGGCAATCAGTGCCCATTACCATTGCTGGCCCTTGGCTACTATTCAGTGCGTGACGAACGCGCATTCCTACATCGCCCTGCTGCTGGGCGGCAAGCGATATCCCGTAGCGAGCTTGTAGCTCCAGAAATAGCGGATGCTGATGCTCTAGGGAGGTCCATAGGGTGACGTGCTGCGCCCCCAGCGCTTGGCAGGCGGTGGCAACGCAGTGGCGAACCATGCTGTCGTGGGCTTGGGCCGCACCTTCTGGCCCCAGGCAAGGAATTAAGCGTGTTTTCGCCTGCCCAGGCAGTGGCGCTTTGGCCAGCAGATGTAAATGAGGCTGCACGGGTGGCTTAACGGGCATTTCGATACTCCTTGGCCAGTTGGGTCGCGTTAACGCCGCGCCAGTAGCGGTAGCGTAGCCGCCACATCAGGCAGATGGTTGGAAAGGCGCCGAATTGATCCCAGCGCCTGCCAGAGCTGACCACTTGGGTAGCCAGGCTGGCAGGAGGTTCAATATTTTTTAATCTTTTGCTGAGCTCGATATCTTCCATCAGCGGCTGATCAGGAAAGCTACCGGCTGCGAAAAACGTGTCGCGGCGCACGAAAATTGCCTGGTCGCCGGTGGCGATGCCGCTCAACCGCGAGCGCAGGTTCATCAGCTGGCTAATAACCGGTAGCCAGCGGCTTTTCCCCGCCAGGCGAATATCAAAACGCCCCCAGTGCCGCGTTTTCAATGCGTCAAGCACGCTGTTGATAGCCGCGTTCTCAGCCCCTGGCGGCAGTTGAGTATCCGCGTGCAGAAACAGCAGCACCGGTGAGTGTGCGTGTTGTGCGCCCAGGTTCATCTGGCGTGCCCGGCCCGGCTCGCTGATCAATATCCTGTCCGCAAGCCCTGTGGCCAGCGCCACGCTTTCATCGCTACTGCCGCCATCCACCAAAATGATTTCCACGCCTGTCTCGCGTAGCGGCTGCAGCAGCGTCAGCGCCGCCTGGATGCCCGCGGCCTCATTCAGCATCGGCATGATAAGGCTGAGGCGGGGTGCAGGATTACTCGAGGACAACAATCGGCCCCCCGGCAGCTGCTGCATCGGCTTCATCGTGGGTGACCAGCAGGGTGGGTAGGCCTGCTTCCCGTAACTGGCCGAACACCAGCGCGCGCATTTCCTGGCGCAGCGCGGTATCCAGTTTTGAAAACGGCTCATCGAGTAGCACGGCGCGAGGCCTGGACAGCAGCAGACGCATGAGCGCCACTCGGGACTGCTGCCCGCCGGAAAGCGTTGCTGGGTCGCGGGTTTCAAAGCCCGCCAGGCCGATCTGTTCCAGCGCTTTGGCGACCTGCGCATTTTTATCCCGAGCGCGGCGGGGTAAGCCAAAGTGCAGGTTGCCGCCCACGCTTAGATGTGGAAACAGCATGGGGTCCTGAAACAGCAGGCCAATGCCGCGATGTTCGGCAGGCAGCGTGTCCAGGCGTTTATCGCCAAGATAGAGCTCACCCTGAGCCTGAAACGCCGGCGATAAAAAACCGGCGAGATAGGCCAGCAAGGTGGACTTACCCGAGCCGGAAGGGCCCATCACGGTTAATACTTCACCAGGCGCTATGTCCCGGTGCATTGCCAGCAGGGTGTCGCCTGCCAGGGTGAGTTTCAGCTGTTTGATGTGCAGCGTTTGGAGGTTGGGGGTCATGCAGCTCCTCGCATCTGGCGGCGTTTTGCCCACACAAAGCGGGGAATCAAGAGCGCCAGACTAAAGCCAATAAAGGGCAGCAGCGCCTGAAGAAGAGCCAGCACCGCCACTAGCCTGCGATTGCCGCCAGACGCCATGGCAACGGCTTCAGTGGTAATTGTGGGAACACGCCCACCGCCGAGCAGCAGGGTTGGCAGATACTGCCCGATGCTGACCGCCAGGCTTACGGCGCAGGCGGTGAGTAACGGGGCCAGTAACAGCGGCAAGCGCACTTGCCAGAAAGCGCGCCAGGGTGAGACTCCCAGGGACAGCGCCACCTGACCCCAGCGCGGGTCCAGCCGCCGGTAGGCCTCTGATAGCGATAAATACAGATACGGTATGACAAACAGCAGGTGCGTTGCGACCACCAGGGCGTGTTGCGGCCGAATGGCAATGCTTTCCGCGGCGACCACCAGGCCAAACAGGAAGGCCACCTGCGGCACAATGAGCGGTAAATAAAGCAGCCACTGAACGCGCCGTGCGGCGAGATGATGACGCGCGGCATGCTCTAATGTTGCCACCACCAGTACGCAAGCGATAAGCGTTGCGGTGAGCCCAACGCTTAGCGTATTGATTAACGGGGTCGCCACGCTGGGCAGAATACGCTGCCAATGATCGAGCGTAAACGTGCCTGGCAAGGCGTCTGGAAAACGCCAGAACCCGGCCACCGAAAACAGCGCCAGCCCGAAAAGGGCGCTTATCGCCAGCAGGGTGACGGTGATCAGTAGCGCCCGCCCGCCAACGGCAATCGCCGTTGACCCTGATGAGCGTGCGCCGTTGGTCAGCCATCGCTGGCTCAGGCACTTGACTGCTTGTTCGCCGATCCACCAGCTAAGCAGCGCCGCCAGGGTAACGCCAAGCTGCAGCACGGCACCGGCAGATGCCATAAAACGGCGGCTTAAATCGGGGTCGTTAAACCAGTTGAGAATTGAAACGCTGAGTGTTGGCGGCAGTGTCGGGCCCAGAATCAATGCCATATCCACCACCGAGGTGGCATAGGCAATCACGGCGTAAACCGGCAAACGAATCAAGGGGTAAAGCGCAGGGAAAACGCATTTAAGCCAGGCAATGCCGGGCGCGTAGCCCAGCGAACGTGCCAAAACAACACGTGAATCAGGGCGCAACTGGGGCAGCGCTGCCAGGCTCATCAATAGCAAAAAAGGGACTTCCTTGAGTATCAGGCCAGCCATGAGCGCAAGGCCTGACGGGTCGTTGATGATAAGCAGGTCGGGTGGGCGTTCCCACCCAGTGAGCCCAGGAGAGACCCAGCGCACCAGCAAGCCGGAAGGCGCAATTAAAAAAGCGAGACCAAACGCCACGGCAGCATGGGGAATGGCCAGTAGCGGTGAGACCATTCGCCGGATAGTACGGTCAATCCAGGTGCCTTGGCTGGCAGCCAGAAACAGCACCACGATAAACAGCGCCACCAGTGTCGTGATCAGGCCGCTGGCGTAGCTCAGCCATACGGAGTGCCCTAGGCCAGCGCGCGCCCACAGGTCTTGCCATGCCTCCAGATGAAACGTATTTCCCCCGAGCACCGGCAGATAGCCAAAGGCAGGCAGCAGGACCATGGTGAGCCCTGCCGCCAAAGGCACGGTGAGTAACGCTATCATTACCCAGGGCGCTAAACGCAGTAACATTGACTAGTTCACGTAGCGTTCTTGCCACGCCTCAACAATGGCGTCTACCCAGCTTGGATGCGGCTGCCCCAGCACCTCGCCCAGTTCATCAGGCGGCAGTGTTGCGATCCCCAGGTCAATACCATCAAAGAGTGCGCGCTCGTCGGGTGAGAGCATTTTCATGGACAGGACCGTATTGCTGCCCCATACCGCTGGATCCTGCTTTTCCGCCTGGGCTTCAGGCGACATCAGGTAGTTGGCGACCACCATGGCCCCGGCCTTGTGTTGGGCGTTGTAAGGAATGGCCATAAAGCTCATGTTGCCAATCATGCCGCTATCATGAACGTAGCTTCTTACTGTTTTGGGGAGCTCGTAGTTAGCGATGGCGCCAGAGGCTTCAGTGGTGCTGAACGAAAGCGCAATGCTGATTTCGCTATCGCTCATCAGGCTACGCAGGTCAGCGCTATTGGAGGGAAACGCACGTCCTGAACGCCACAGGTGAGGGTGTAGCTGATCGAGAAATTCCCATAGCGGTGCCGTCGCGGCATCGAAATCTTCTTCCTGCATGGGTTTGTAAAACAGATCCGTGGTGTCGCTTAGCTCGAGCAGGGCCTGAGTAATAAACGCATTGCCCAGAAAGTTGGGTACCTGAGGATAGGTAAATTCACCGGGATGTTGTGCAGCCCACTCAAGCAGTGCCGGCATGTTGTCGGGGTGGTCTTCAACCAGTGCAGTGTCGTAATAGAACACTACTTGGGAGCTGCTCCAAGGAGACTCCAAACCGTCGACTGGAATGGTCCAGTCGTAGCGAACGGCAGGCGTGTTGTCAGGATCAGTGAGCGCGTAATTAGGCAACGAATCCGCCCAGGGGCCAAACAGCAGCTCGTTGGCTTTCATGGCGGCAAAATTCTCGCCATTAATCCAGATCATATCGACGCTGCCTTGATCATCGTTGCCGGCTTGCTTCTCAGCCAGCACCCGGGACACGGCTTCAGAGGTATCACCCAGTTTAACGTGAACCAACTCTACGCCGTAGAGGGCATCGACTTGCTCTGCCACCCAGCTGATGTAGGCGTTAGTACGCTCTTCGCCCGCCCAGGCATTCCAGTAAACGGTTTGTCCCTCGGCGGCGTCTAATACGGCATCCCAATCACCTGGAGCCGGGGCAGCGGCGACGGGTAGCGCCAGTGATAGCATTACGGTGGCGACAGCCGCCGCTAAGGTAGCGCGTGGTTTCATTGTACACCTCGAAGAATCAACGACTTATAGAGACGCTTTTAGGCCGATAAGTTCATTATGAACATGCTGAATAATAGGCAGAGATAAATAGTGCTCGACCCGGTCGCGGACATGGGCAATGACGGCAGCATCGGTGAGTTCTGCCGACCAATCTTCACCACGCCGCTCGGCATCCTGGCGGTTTAGATGTTGAGCGCGCCACTTAGCACACCAGGTCAGCGACCATAACCAGGTGGCACGACGGCAGGCGATCAGTGTTTCCGCGCTCGGTGTTTCGCCCTTTTGCATTTGGCTCATTCGTGCTTGCCAACGTTGATAAAAAGAGGCGACTTCATCCAGGGTTAGCACTGCCTGGCTGTTAAGGTCCCAGGTGGTCGAGGTGTAAAGCGAGGTGTGAGCTAAATCGATACCCGGTAGGCCATAGCGACATTTCTCCAGATCTACCAGAATCGCGCGACCCTCTTCAGTGATTAAAAAGTTGCCGGGATGCGTATCGAAGCTAATCAGGCAGCGCTGAGTATCGGGCAGCGTGGCAGGTAGTGCTTCTAGTTCATCGCGGACACGGGCAATGACATCGACGCTTAAATCGGCCTTTTCCAGCCATTCGGCTTGGCGGTTAATTTCTTCGCGCATGGCCTGCCACGGATCACTGGGAGCCAGCAGCGGGGCGGATTGGCTTGGCAACGGCAACTGGTGCAAGCTGGCCAGCGCCTCGGCGATACGCGGTAAATCTTCCGGCAGCTGCGCCAGCCGGCCTTCAATGGCCTCCACCAATAATCCGCCGCGGGGCAGGGCGTCGCACACGGGTAAAATGCCATGCAGGCACGGCATATGTCCGCCCTGGCTGGCGCGTTCGTAGCACGCGGCTTCATAGGCCAAGTTTTCCGCGGGTGCCAGGTTCATCTGGCTCTGTTTGGGGAGTCGGGCGACCCAGTCATCGCCGTCGCGATGAATCCACACATGATCGTGTGCAAGCCCGGTATCCGCCATTGGTGAAAGTGATTGATAAGTGATATTTGCTTGTTGCAGAGTGCTTTCCAGTGCTTGCAAGCGCGCCTCTAAAAGGGTTGGCATAGCCTCATCCGTGTCGTTATATGTTTTGCAGTGCCAGTTAGTGGCTGCACTGTCGTCAACCTTACATGTTTCGTCGTAAAGAGTGATCAAGATATAGTTAAGAGACGCTAAAATAATATCGATTGATAGCTTGTCGCTAGGCGAGTCAATAGTTACTTAGCGATGAGGTTGGTGATAAAAAACTAGGATGCGGCTGTTGTTTTGTGCTGGCACCTATCGGGCTATTACTGCCAATTATGTAGAGCTGAAAGTCAATGAAAAAAACAGTTATTGATGCCGCTGACATTCGTATTCTTTGTGCGTTGCAACAGCATGGGCCGCTCAGCAAAATAAAACTGTCAGAGCTGGTCAACCTTTCTCCGACGCCTTGCTGGGTGCGTTACACCCGTTTAAAGGAGGCGGGGCTTATACGCGGCTACCATGCCGACATTGCACTCAATCAAATCGCCAACGCCTCAAAGGTGGTCGTCACTGTTTCCCTTAAGGAACATCAAAAATCGGCGTTTGAGCGCTTTGAGCGTTATATCAATCAAGTCGATGAAATCATCGAGTGTATTGCGACAGGGGGTGGGGTGGATTATGTTTTGAAAGTGGTGACCCCCAATTTATCCGCGTTTCAGCAGGTGATGGATGATCTCCTTGCCGCTGAGCTAGGGGTGGAACGTTATATGACCTATATCACCACCAGAGAAGTAAAATCGACCCAGTTGAATCTCGCTTGTTTGATGATAGATAAGCGCCGTTGAGCACCGTGACAACGACAGCTTTACGACGGTTTTTTGTTCTGCTATCCCTATATCCCCGTCAATTAGTCCCGCCAAACACGACGATTAAACAAGCCGTATCCTCCTCTATTGAAAAGCCATCAAAACTTGGTCTGTTCAGACTTTCCAAAACGACTTTTTAGGCCGCGCTGACAAGTCTTGTCCCCCTATAGTGCATGCACCGAACGCTTTATCGTTCGCCAGTATTTAAAACACTACAACAATAAGGTGGTTAGCATGCCAAACGTGACATTAAACACCGTGGTCAGCATCAACAAACAGGACGAATTTGGTTTTGGTACCCAGATCCGTAAGTCGCCTTATTTCGACGCGACCGTTCGCTGGGGCGCCAAGGCCTTTTCCGTCTACAACCACATGTACATTCCGCGTGATTTCGGTGACCCGGAACAGAATTTCTGGAACCTAGTCAATGGTGCCATCTTGTGTGACGTGGCGGCCGAACGTCAGGTAGAAATCACCGGCCCAGATGCTGCGCAATTCATGCAGCTGATGACCCCGCGCGACCTGTCCAGCATGGCCGTTGGGCAGTGTAAATATATTCTGATGACCAATATTGACGGCGGCATTCTGAATGACCCGATTCTGCTGAAACTGGCAGAGAACCACTTCTGGATCTCGCTGGCCGACAGTGACATCCTACTTTGGGCTCAGGGGTTGGCCGTTAACTCTGGTCTGGACGTCATGATCAGCGAGCCGGATGTGTCGCCTTTGCAATTGCAAGGGCCACGCTCAGGTGACGTCATGCATGCGCTGTTTGGCGATAGTATTAAGGAAATGCGCTACTACTGGCTGAATGAAATGGAAATCAATGGTATTCCGTTGATTGTTTCACGTACCGGCTGGTCGAGTGAATTGGGCTATGAGCTATACCTGCGTGATGGTTCGCGGGGAGATGAACTCTGGGAAACCATCATGACGGCTGGGCAGCCCTTCGGTTTGCAGCCTGGCCATACGTCGACGATCCGACGTGTCGAAGGCGGCATGCTTTCCTATCATGCTGATGCTGATATGAAGACGAATCCTTTTGAGCTGGGATTGGATCGTCTGGTGAGCCTTGAAATGCCCGCTGACTTTATTGGCAAAGCCGCTTTGCAGCGTATTCAGACCCAGGGCGTGAGTCGCAAACAGGTCGGGCTTTGGATCGATGCAGCACCTCTAAAAAGACCCAATACTACTTTCTGGCCGATTGAGCGAAATGGAGAGACTGTGGGTAAGGTAACCTCAGCCGTCTACTCACCACGCCTAGAGCAGAATATTGCGTTGGCGATGGTGTCGATTGAGAACGCCGAGCTCGGTACTGAGTTGGAAGTTCTTACCGCGAGTGGGCCTGCTCGGGCAGTGGTTGTTGAGAAGCCTTTCTTTGACCCTAAAAAGCAGCTCGCGGTATCTGCATAGATGCCAGCGCCTGACCAAGGGCGGGGTTGCCCAAGTTCGCATCGCAGTCACAGGAGCGCTTTATGTATTCCATTCGTCGTTGGGTCGTGCGCAACGCCAGGTTTTTTGAGGTTGTTTATCGAACGTTTGAACCGGTGGTCATCAAGCTTGCCCCGCTATGGAACAAGGTGGGGTACCCGCGTGTAGAAAAGCCGGTCAGTAAGTTGGAAAAATTTTCCAAGGAGCTGCTGTTCGATTGCAAGATGTGCGGTCAATGTATTCTTAGTTCTACGGGCATGTCCTGCCCAATGAATTGCCCTAAAAGCATGCGTAACGGACCCTGTGGCGGCGTTCTGCAAAATGGTCATTGTGAAGTGCTGCCCGAAAAGCGCTGTGTTTGGGTAGATGCTTGGGAAGGCAGTAAGAAAATGAAAAGTGGCGACGCCATACACGCCGTGCAGTTACCCATTGATCACCGTCTGCAGGGTAGCTCCTCCTGGCTGCGGGTGGCACGTCAAGCGACGGATGCTGCCTCTCAACATAAGCAGGAGGGACGTGATGATTAATCACGATACAGGGGATGGTCGTCGAGCAACACTGGCATCCGCGTATAGCTCAAACAGCCGCCTGGAGCGGGTATTAAAAGCTGGCTATTTCGCGGTTACCAGTGAACTGGCTCCTCCCGACTCGGCGAACCCAGAAGATGTGTATGCGCGTGCGCGGGTCTTTGACGGTTACGTGGATAGCATGAATGCCACAGATGGCTCTGGCGCCAACTGCCATATGTCGAGCGTGGCAATGTGCGCGCTGTTATCACGGGTGGGTTACGACACGGTGATGCAGATCTCCTGTCGAGATAGAAATCGAATTGCCATTCAAGGCGATGTGCTTGGGGCCGCTGCGTTGGGGGTCAACAATATTTTGTGCTTAACCGGCGATGGCGTGCAGGTTGGAGATCACCCAGAAGCCAAGCCAGTGTTTGATCTCGATTCCATGTCTTTGCTAGACGTCATCGTCGGGTTGCGTGACAAAAAAACGTTTGTTAGCGGGCGCAAAATAAGTGATCCGCCTCGGGTATTTCTGGGGGCGGCCGAGAACCCATTTGTACCGCCTCAGGATTTCCGACCTTATCGGTTGGCAAAAAAAATTGCCGCAGGAGCGCAATTCATCCAAACGCAGTACTGCTTCGACCTACCTCAGTTTGAAACGTTTATGGCCCGCTCCCGAGACCTGGGGCTGCTCGAAAAATGCTTTATTTTGCCCGGTGTTGGTCCGTTGGCATCGGCTCGTGCTGCAAACTGGATGCGTAGTCACGTGCCTGGCGTGCATATTCCTGACGCGGTGATCAAGCGTTTGGAAGGGGCGCAGGATCAGAAGGAAGAGGGGCGGCAGATATGTATCGAAATGATTCAACAGCTGCGGGAGATACAAGGCGTTAGCGGGGTTCATGTCATGGCGCATCGCCAGGAATCAGCGGTTGCCGACATCATTAAGAAATCTGGCGTGTTGGATGAACGACGACCATGGGTGCCCGATAGCGAACAGCAACGTGGTGAACAGCAACGTGGTGAACAGCACAAATTAGCGGCGGGATTCGGCCACGAGTGAAGAATGGGCGTAAATGCGAAACGAATGTTGCTAATTTTTCTTCGAAGCAAAGACCGCTTTAGCAGGAAGCTAAGCAACGCGATTTCTGACTATTTATTTATATAGGCTCTCTGTTGTGACAAAAACTCAGGATCACACCAACCACTTTGTGCTAACGGTTAGATGCGAAACGCGACCAGGGATTGTTGCGGGCGTCACCTCTTACTTGGCAGAGCATGGCTGTAATATCAGCGAGCTGTCCCAGTTTGACGACAAAATTACCGGGCAGTTTTTCATGCGTACCGTGTTCAATATTCTGCCAAATGCCCGCGCTTCTTTTACGCAAATACAAGCAGGATTTGTAGAACTTGCCGATAGGCTTGGCCTGGTGTGGCAGATGTATGAGGCTGATCGCCCAGCGCGGGTATTAATAATGGTATCCCGCTTTGATCACTGTTTGCTCGATCTTCTTTATCGTCACCGTAAAGGCGAGCTGAATATTGAAATTAGCGCAGTGGTTTCCAACCATCTAGATCTTCGGCCTATCGCTGAGCGGGAGGGTATTCGCTTTGTTTATCTGCCCATCACACAAGAAAACAAGCCAGCACAAGAAGCAGAGCTGATGAAGCTGGTCAACGAGACAGACACTGAGCTAGTGATCCTGGCGCGTTATATGCAAATTCTCTCTGATCAGCTGTGCCATCAGCTCCATGGCCGTGCGATTAATATTCATCATTCATTTTTACCCGGTTTTAAAGGGGCCAAACCTTATCATCAGGCGTTTGATCGTGGGGTCAAGTTGATTGGTGCCACGGCACATTATGTGACTGCTGACCTAGATGAAGGGCCGATAATCGAACAATCGGTGCAACCGGTCGACCACGCCTATTACCCAGAAGAGTTGGTTGCGCTAGGCCGCGATACTGAAACGATGGCGCTAACACGTGCCGTTAAGTTGCACGCAGAGCGCCGCATTTTTCTATCAAGCGACAAAACCGTGATTTTCAAATAGCAGCAGTGGGAACCTTATGGCTCAGATAATAGATGGCAAAGCGCTTTCAGCTCAGGTGTTGCAACAGGTGGCTTCAGACGTTGCGTTACTTAAGGATGAGCATGGCATCGTACCGACACTGGCCGTGGTTTTGGTAGGTGAAGACCCTGCTAGCCAAGTATATGTGAGAAACAAAATAAAGCGTGCCAGAGAGGTGGGCATTGGTTCCAAAGAGTATCTGCTTGATGCCAACACGACCCAGAATGAATTAGCGCAGCTGATTGATGCGCTAAATGATGACGCTCAAGTGCACGGTATTTTGGTACAGCTACCCTTGCCTGACCAGCTGGATGAAGACGCCGTCATCGCCTCGATTCATCCCGATAAGGATGTTGATGGCTTTCATCCGCTAAACGTTGGGGCGCTCGCTGCCGGACGCGATACGTTAGTGCCATGCACGCCCCAGGGCTGCATGATCATGCTGCACCAAGCTCACCCTGACTTGAGCGGTAAACATGCGGTAGTGGTCGGCCGCTCCAACATCGTAGGTAAGCCAATGGCAATGCTGCTTTTGCAGGCCAACTGCACGGTCACCATTGTTCACTCCCGTACTCGGGATATTGAATCCCTATGCCGTCATGCTGATATCGTTATTGCTGCAGCTGGTCGCAGAGAGCTCATAGACGCTGACTGGATAAAACCAGGGGCAACGGTGATTGATGTTGGTATTAACGCTATCGAGATCGAGGGTAAGCGCAAACTCGTTGGTGATGTGGCATTTGAAGCGGTTTCTCAGGTTGCCGGTGCCATTTCGCCGGTACCTGGAGGCGTCGGCCCGATGACAATAGCCTGCCTGCTGCTGAATACGACGCGAGCCGTAACGCGTCAGCTGTCGGTGGAGCACGGTGCTATGGCTGCCAATGGCTAGCATGTCGCTATGTTTACATTGAAAGTAACTAAAACAATTAAGGAGTTGCCGTTATGTCCGTACATGAAGCCGCCATCAGCTGGACGCATGCCCCCCACGCGATCGAACCTAATACCTATTCACGTAACCACAGTGTAAGCCTGAAGGGCAATCAGGAGGTGGCAGTTTCCGCGTCGGTTGAATTCAAAGGGGACGCCAACTGTGCTGACCCAGAACAGATGCTGATCAGTGCCGTTTCCAGTTGCCATATGCTGTTTTTTCTGGCTATTGCCGAAATGCAGGGCTTTCAGGTGGCGTCCTATCAGGATGACCCGAAAGGCTATCTGGAACGTAATGGCAAACAGGGGATGGCAATTACGCGTATTGAGCTATCACCACGCATCACCTTTGGTGGCGATAAAGTGCCGGACCAGGAGACCATTAGCAATATTCACAGCAAAGCCCATAACAGCTGTTTTATACGCAACTCAGTGACTGCCGAAGTAACGATTAATGCAACGTAAAGTAGCTTGCTTTAATTAGCCATTTCCGGTGGGAGCCGGCAATGAATGGCTGAAGGGCCAAGTGATGAGCCCTTGCTAACAATAAAAGGGATAAGACCATGAGTGATATTTGCCATTTCAATGAGGCGCTTGATAAAAACGCGGCGAATCATGTCGCGCTGTCACCGCTGAGCTTTATCCGTCGAGCGGCAACGGTCTATCCCGATCGCACAGCGCTAATTTATAACGACGTACGCTATCGCTGGCGCCAGACGTATGCTCGCTGCTGCCAACTTGCGTCGCTGTTGACCCGCATGGGCGTTACTAAGGGGGATACAGTGGCGGTTATGCTGCCGAATATTCCCGCCATGTATGAAGCGCATTTTGGTGTGCCCATGGTGGGTGCCGTGCTTAATGCAATCAATACCCGGCTGGACCCAGAAGCAGTGGCTTTCATATTAACGCATAGCCGTTCGCGTTTGCTGCTGGTTGACCCCGAATACGTGGATATCGTCGAGCAGGCGTTGGCCCAGATGGAAGGGCCAGCACCCACAGTGATCAATGTGTCAGACCCCAGTCAGAGCAACGAGCGCTTTACGGGTGAGCTGGAGTACGAGGCGCTGTTAGCTGACCAGCCCATTTGGGAAGACTGGCAACTGCCTGCCGATGAGTGGGATGCCATTTCCTTGGGCTACACCTCAGGCACAACGGGCAATCCCAAAGGGGTGGTGAGTCACCATCGTGGCGCTTACCTTAATGCGGTGAGCAATGTGCTTTCCTGGACGCTGCCCGCTAATGTGACCTACCTGTGGACCCTGCCGATGTTTCACTGCAACGGCTGGTGCTTTCCCTGGACGCTGGCCGCGATTGGTGGCACCAGTGTCTGCCTGCGCAAAGTAGATCCCAAACACATTCTCATGTTGATTAAAGCACAAGGCGTCACGCATTACTGTGGCGCACCGATTGTGCATACCATGATTGCCGATGCCGCGATGGAGGCCAAAGAGCCCATCGAGCACAAGGTCTTTGGGCTGATAGCCGGTGCTGCGCCGCCCGCCTCTGTGCTAGAACGGATGGAAACAATCGGCATCGAACTCACCCATGTTTATGGCCTAACCGAGACCTACGGCCCCGCGTCGGTGTGTGCCAAACAGGATGATTGGACGCAGTGCTCGTTAACTGAGCGCGTTAGGCTAAATGGCCGCCAGGGCGTCGCCTATCCGCTTCAGGAAGGTATGGCAGTCTTTAATTCGGAAACCATGGAGCCAGTGCCTGCCGATGGAAAAACCGTCGGTGAGATTATGTTCCGCGGCAACATCGTCATGAAAGGTTACTTACGTAATGACGCTGCCACGCGTGAAGCATTCGCTGGCGGTTGGTTTCATTCCGGTGACCTAGCCGTTATGGAGCCGGACGGTTATATAAAAATTCGTGACCGGTTAAAGGATGTGATTATCTCGGGAGGAGAAAATATTTCTTCACTAGAAGTCGAGGACATCGTGCAGCGCCACCCGGATGTCGAGTTTGTTGCCGTTGTGGCAATGGCCGATGAAAAGTGGGGGGAAGTCCCCGCCGCCTTCGTTCAATTACGCCCAGGTAGCGAGCTGAGCGAGGATACCTTGATGCGCTTTTGTCGCGAACAAATCAGCCACTACAAGGCACCCAAAAAGATTATCTTTGGACCGCTACCTACCACGGCAACCGGCAAGATTCAGAAGTTTCAGTTGCGCCAGCAGCTTGAAAAAAGTCCGTGAAATGGAGCTTATGCATACTGCTGCTGGGGCGGCCAGCGTTAGGCGGGCATAACAGACGCTCCTGGAAAGCTCACCTCAATGCCACAACGGGTGCATAGACAATCGCCAGAGATAGCAGTGTTTTCGCCATCATGCTCGTCGAATAGATATCGACGTTTAGAACGCATGCATTAGTTTTGCATGGGAATATCATCTTTCCAGCGGAACCCTACGCCACCGGCTTTCCAAATACCGTCGCTATTGAAGGGGTGTGGTCCAGCCAAGTTAATGTGTTGCGGCAAGCCAAAATGAGGCGCTAGGTTCTGTCTGGATTTGATCGTCACACGGTCCATTATCCGCAGGCCTTGCTCCTCAGCGGACATATGCGCTTCAGGCGCCGCCCGGTGCGCTAGCGCCCAGTTATCAATGTAGAGTAAGTCGCCGGTGTCATAGTGATACCGTATGCCGTAGTTCTTCTCGAATGATGCATTCAACAAATCGTTATAATCGTTGAAAAGCTGCTTCATTTCGGTTTCGTTGAGCAAGCGAAGCTGTTCGACAGAGGCCGGTGCTTGCTGCAGTTCATCAATGGGTACGTCTTCTTCGGGAAACCGTTCGATGACCGCCCCGGTCATTCCTAGGTGAAGCCACACGCTCTTGCGCCCCGAAATGGGATGCGTGTGAACAACAGGGTGGCTCACGCCTGATGCCGAGTTAACTGACACCAAACGCTCCCAAAAAGCTTGCTTTTCTTCGGGTAGCGCATCAAAAGCGGCGCCCTGGTGGGCAAAGTGCGTGCCGCCTCCTTGCTCGGGGGCGCGTGCCATATAGTAGGCTGAGTGAGAGAACGTCGCGGCCTCGAAGCTGCCGTCGTTGTGCCACTGGGGCCCCACGCCTAGGATCCCGTAGCGGTTGTCGTTGGAGCAGCGGAAAATGTCTCGGTTCATCCCCGGCGTGGCGGGGTGGACACCGTGGGTCGAATGGATTTCTCCGGCGCCCCACCATTTGCTGGCATCGACCAGCTCATCTGCCGAGAGGTCTGTTTGGTGCTTGAAGACGATAAATCCGCGATGGGCCATTTCCACTTCCAGGGCTTCAATGACAGGCTCGGAGAGCCGAGTGCGAACATCGGCGCCATATATTTCAATGCCAAGCGGTTCCAGGGGCTTGACCGTCAACCCTTCTCGCTCGAACAGCGATACGTGGTCAGGGTTCAGCGTCGGTATGGTAGGAAGCGTGCTGCTGCCGTTATCGGATAATGTTGCCATATGGGAATGATCTCCATAGGTGAATGCAAGGCAGTGTCACTCGGTAAAGGGTAGTGATTTGCCTCAGACCATCAGAATCTTATGGTCTAACACTTATGGGCAGGCTGTCAGCGGTTTTGTTCCTGACGCGTTCAGCCGTGCGGGGTACATTACCCAAAACGGCACCTCAAAGGTGCCGTCTTGGGTCGCGCTATAAGCGGATGTTTAAAGCGTCGCAATTTTCGTTTGCTGCTCTTCCAGCAGTTTTTTAGCAGCTTGGAATTCAGCGAGTTTGCCTCGCTCTTTTTCCACCACGGCAATCGGGGCTTTGGCAATAAAACCGTCATTGCCGAGTTTCTTCTCGATGCCGCCGATCAGTTTGTCCTGCTTTTCAATTTCTTTGGCGAGGCGTTTGAGTTCGGCGTCTTTGTCGATCAGGTCCGCCATCGGCACCAACACTTCCATGTCACTCACTAACTGCGTTGCGCAAAGCGGCGCGTCGTCTGGGTTGGCAAGCCAGGTGGCGCTTTCTAGCTTGGCCAGCTTGGCTAGGAAGTGACGGTTGCTTTCCAGGCGTTCGGCGTCTTCCGGCTTGCCTTTGGTGAGCAACACGTCCAGCGGTTTGCCGGGGGCAATGTTCATTTCGGCGCGGATGTTACGCACCGCGATGATGACGCCTTTTAGCCACTCGATATCCAGGCTCGCCTGCTCATCGATTTTGCTTTCATCGGCTTCTGGCCAGGCTTGCAGCATGATGGACGCGCCATCTCCGACGAAGGTGCCTGCCAGCGGTGCAACGCGCTGCCAGATTTCTTCTGTGATGTAAGGCATCATCGGGTGGGCAAGGCGCAAAATCGCTTCTAGTACGCGCACCAGCGTGCGACGTGTGCCGCGCTTGGCTTCGACACTGGCATTGTCGTCCCATAAAACAGGCTTGGAAAGCTCAAGGTACCAGTCGCAATACTCGTTCCAGACAAACTCATACAGCGCTTGGGAAGCGTGGTCAAAGCGGTACTCGTTCATCGCTTTGGTGACGTGGGCTTCGGTTTTCTGTAGTTGCGAGATAATCCAGCGGTCGGCCAGGGAAAGTTCGACCTCGCTGCCTTGACCTTGAGAAGAGATACCGCAATCTTCGCCTTCGGCGTTCATCAGCACATAGCGCGAGGCGTTCCAGAGCTTGTTGCAGAAGTTGCGGTAGCCGTCTAGGCGGTTCATATCGAACTTGATATCGCGCCCGGTAGTGGCCTGGGAAAGGAACGTAAAGCGCAGTGCATCAGTGCCGTGGGCTTCAATGCCGTCTTTAAATTCCTCCTTGGTCGACTTGGCAATGGCTTTGGCCTGTTTCGGCTGCATCATATTGCCGGTGCGTTTTTCCAGCAGCGCATCTAGCGTGATGCCGTCAATCAGGTCGATGGGGTCCAGCACGTTGCCCTTGGATTTGGACATTTTCTGACCCTGACCATCGCGGACCAAACCGTGCACGTAAACCGTCTTAAACGGTACCTGCTTGGTGAATTTCAGGGTCATCATGATCATCCGGGCAACCCAGAAGAAGATGATGTCAAAACCGGTCACCAGCACGCTGGTGGGGTGGAAGGTCTCAAGCTCCGGCGTTTCTTCTGGCCAGCCAAGGGTGCCGAACGTCCACAGGCCCGAGCTGAACCACGTATCGAGCACGTCTTCGTCTTGGGTTAACTCAACATCTGCCCCCAATCCATGCTTTTCGCGGGCGTCGGCTTCCGTGCGGGCAACGTAGACATTGCCGTCGGTGTCGTACCAGGCGGGAATGCGGTGGCCCCACCACAGCTGTCGGGAAATACACCAGTCTTGTAGATCGCGCATCCAGGCAAAATACATGTTTTCGTAGTTCTTCGGCACGAACTGGATATCGCCATTTTCCACCGCTTCAATCGCAGGCTTTGCCAACTCTTCCACCGCCACAAACCATTGGTCGGTGAGCAGCGGCTCGATCACGTCGCCAGAGCGGTCCCCATAAGGCAGGGTGTTGTTGATGGTTTCCACTTGTTCCAGAAGGCCCAAGGCATCCATGTCAGCAACCATCTGCTTACGCGCTTCAAAGCGGTCAAGACCTGCGTACTTGGCGGGCAGAGTGGCGTCTTCGTTGGGCTGCGGCTGGCCTTTAATATCGAAGATTTCAGCGCGTTCAAGAATGGTAGCATCCTTGGTAAACACGTTGATCAGCAGGTGGTTCTGGCGCTTGCCTACTTCGTAGTCGTTGAAGTCGTGGGCTGGGGTAATCTTCACGCAGCCGGAGCCTTTTTCCATATCGGCATGCTCGTCGGCAACGATAGGAATGCGGCGGCCAACCAGCGGCAATTCGATAAATTTGCCGACCAGCGAGGCATAGCGAGCATCGTCGGGGTTAACCGCAACGCCGGTATCACCCAGCAAGGTTTCGGGGCGCGTGGTCGCTACCACTAGGTAGTCGTTACCGTCGGCGGTTTTGACGCCATCTGCTAGGGGGTAGCGGAAGTGCCAAAAGCTGCCTTGCTGCTCTTTGTTTTCCACTTCCAGGTCGGAAATAGCGGTGTGCAAGGTGGGGTCCCAGTTCACTAGGCGCTTGCCACGGTAGATCAGCTTTTCTTCGTGCAAGCGCACGAATACTTCTTGTACGGCTTTATAGAAGCCGTCATCCATGGTGAAACGCTCGCGTGACCAATCAACACTGGCGCCCATGCGGCGTAACTGGCGGGTGATCTGGCCACCGGACTCTTCTTTCCACTCCCACACTTTGTCGATAAACGCATCGCGGCCCAGGTCGTGGCGCGTTTTGCCTTCTTCGGCGGCAATTTTGCGCTCTACCAGCATTTGGGTGGCGATACCGGCGTGGTCGGTGCCTACCTGCCACAGGGTGTTGTTGCCCTGCATCCGCTTCCAGCGCGTCAGGGTATCCATAATGGTGTCCTGGAACGCGTGGCCCATGTGTAGGCTGCCGGTCACGTTAGGCGGCGGAATCATGATCGAAAACGGTTCACCACGGCCTGAGGGGGCGAAGCGATTGTCGGCTTCCCAGCGTTCGTACCAGCGGGTTTCGATCTGTTCGGGTTGGTAGGTCTTTTCCATGGGGAGTCGGCTCACGGCTTGCAAAAAAATGGTGCCAAGTATACCGCGAACGACCCCCTGGCGTCAGGGGCGTTGATGAAACCGCGCGTTGGTTAATCGCGCAGGGCGCGGTCGCGTACTTTCACCACGGGCTCCATGAGGTAGTCCAATATGCTGCGCTTACCGCTGAGAATATCGATTTCCGCCACCATGCCGGGAATAATCGCCAGCGGTTCATTGTCGGCGTCATAAAGATAGCCGTCGGTGCGCACTTCCACGGGGTACATAAGTTCACCGCTTTCCGGCATTTGAACGGCGTCGGCGGCAATAGTGACCAGCTCACCATCCAAGCCGCCGTAGCGGGCAAAGTCGTAGGCAGTTAGCTTCACCTTTACCGGCTGGCCAGGGTAAAGGAAGGCGATATCCGAGGGACGAATATGGGCTTCTACGACCAAGGTGTCGTCGGCAGGAACCACTTCCACCAGCGGCTCACCTGAGCCTGCGACGCCGCCGACGGTGCTAATATGCACTTGATTAACGACCCCCGCGACCGGTGAACGAATGGTCGTGCGTGCCACCTGATTCGCTCGGCCGGGAAGGGTCTTTTGTAGCTCCGCAGCCTGGGAGGTCGCTTCTGCCAGTTGAGCGAGCGCATCGGCTTCAAAGGCGTTGCGGGCGGCTGTTTTGCGGTCTTCAATTTCAGCAATGGAGGATTCCGCGCGGGCCACGGCGCTTTGTTGGCGGGCGACTTCGCCACGTAGTTCATTAAGCGATTGACGTATTCGCAGCAGCGAGGTTTCAGGTTCAATGCCGCGCTGGGCCAGCGGCTGAATAATGGCCAGCTCACGTTCGGCCAGTTGCACGCCGGAACGGGCAGTGCTTAGCGCGGCTTCAAGCTCAGCTTTTTCCTGACGGCGCTGATAGCCTTGCTGTTCTAGCACTTGAAGTTCGGCGCTTAGCTCCAGTTGACGCCCGTGAAACAGGCGGGTTTCACTCGCGGCTACGCTGGGGGCACCTTGGCTGAGTGTGTCATCCAGTGTTAAAGGAGTTTGGTTAATTTCGGCTTCCAGGCGTTGCAAACGCAGTTGCAACGAACGCAGGCGCTGTAAGCTCTCTTCGTAGTCACCTTCCAGTGTGCCACCACTCAGCACCATCAGCGTGTCGCCTTGTTCGACGGTATCTCCACGGCGCACGTTAATTTCAGTCACTACGCCGCCCTCTAGGCTTTCCACGACTTGCAGGCTGCGCGAGGGCACGACTTTACCTTGGCCTCGGGTCACTTCGTCTACTTCCGTGAGATAAGCCCACAAAAAGCCAATTACTAAAAAGCCAATAATGCTGAGCAGCAGCAGGCTGCTGGCAATCGGGCGCTTGGCGCGGCCATGGCGCACAAAATGTTCAAAATCAAGTTGTGAAGTCGGGCGGCTCACAATGTTGTTCCTTCACGCGTACGGTGGGGCGCCGCTTCAACAGGGCGCATCACCTGGGCTTTAGGGCCATCGGCAATAATCTGGCCTTGATCAACAATAATCACGCGATCAACTAGCGCTAACAGGCTGGTGCGGTGCGTCACGATGACCAGGGTTTGCGACTGGCTAGCAGCGCTTAGGCGTGCAATAACCTCTTTTTCGGTTTGAATATCCATGGCGCTGGTCGGCTCGTCCATCAGCAACATTGGGGGTGCTCCCAGCAGCGCGCGGGCAAGGCAGATGAGCTGCCGCTGGCCACCGGAAAGCCCTTCGCCGCGCTCACCAATGGGCATGTCGTAGCCCTGGGGGTGGCGGGCGATAAAGTCGTGGGCACCGGCCAGTTTGGCCGCTTGGAGAATTTGCTCATCAGTGGGGTGGTGGGCACCAATAGCAATATTCTGGCGAACGGTACCGGAAAACAGCCACGCTTCCTGCAGCACGCTGCCAATGTTGTGGCGTAAATCTGCGGGGTCGATTTGGCGAATGTCGGTGTCGTCTACCAGCACCGCGCCTTTTTCCGGTGGGTAAATGCCGAGCAGTAGCCGCGCCAGGGTACTTTTCCCGGAACCCACGCGGCCCAGTAGCGCAACTTTCTCACCAGGCTCGATGGTCAAGTTGATATTGGCCAGTGCCGCAGTGGTTTGCTCTGGATAGCGAAAACTTACGTCTTGCAAGCTGATTTTGCCTTCAAGGGTAGGGCGGCTTAAGTAGTGACGACCAGCCGGGCGCTCGGAAGGCATATTCATGAGCTGATCGAGCGCGCGGTAGGAGGTGCGGGCTTGGTTAATGCGGGTCATGGTTTGTGCTAACTGTGCCAGCGGCGCGAGTGCCCGTCCGGTTAGAATCACACAGGCGATCATTGCCCCCATGGAAATCACGCCATCTCCCACTAAAAATACCCCGTACACCACGATACTCACCTGGGCAGCTTGCTGGGCGAACGCGGTGGCATTCAGGGCGAACTGTTGAATAGCGCGGCCTTTTCGACCCACGTTAGATTGCTGCTGAACACTCTCTTCCCAGCGCTGGCGAATCATGGGGGCAGCACCGCTGGCTTTAATAGTTTCCAATCCCGCCACGGCTTCAATCAACACGCCCTGCTTGGAACGACTCTCTTCAAACGCTTGGCCGGAAAGGCGTTTAAGGAAAGGCTGCACGGCAAGACCAATCAGCAGCACCAGCGGCACGGCAATCAGCGGCACCATAAAGAGCGGTCCACCGATCAGATAAATGACGCCGATAAACAGAAAAATAAACGGCAAATCGACGAGGGCTACCAGCGATGCCGAAGCGAAAAAATCGCGCAGCGACTCAAACTCCCTCAGGGTATTGGCAAACCCACCGGTAGACCCGCGCTTGGCGCTCATTTGTAGATTGAGCACATGGTCGAAAATACGCCTGCCCATGCGCAGGTCGGCTTCTTGGCCTGCTCGTTCAATAAACAGCTGGCGCAGCGTTTTTACCGCAAAATCAAACAGCAAGGCGATGCTGACACCAATGGTCAGTGCAACCAGTGATTCAATGGCCTCGTTCGGCAACACGCGGTCGTAAACCACCATGATAAACAGCGAGGTGGCAAGCCCAAGAAAGTTGGTTAACGCAGCGGCAATCACCACTTGGGTGTACACCCAACGGTTAGACGAGAGTGCGCTCCAAAACCAGTGGCCACCCTGTATCGCTGGTTCACTATTCAGTGTTACCGGCCGGTAGCGGGCGCGCACCGCAATTAAGTGACCGATGTACTCTGCTTGCAGCGCATTTAGCGCGGTTTCGACCGGCTGGTTACCCAATGCCGGATCGAACAGCGCAAATCGCTCATCATCAATGCGCTCGATGATCACCACGGCGCGGCCGTTTTTTAACAGCGCGACCGCTGGTAGCAGCGAATTACCCAGGGTTGCCAGTGTGTGTTCCCCCAGGGCGGCGACCATGCCGTGTCGCTCGGCAGCATCAATAAAACCGTCGGGGGTGAGCGGGGTGCCTGTGCCTACTCGTTGGGCACGAATAGCGGCTTCAGACACCGGTAGTTCAAGCCGCGTTGCCACAAACGTCAGGCATTGTTCAAGGGCATCCGAGCGGGGGTTAGCGGCGTTCAAGGTGAATCTCCATCACATCGAGTAACTGCCCGGTCACCGCGAGCTGCTGAAAGCTAGCTTGCTCCCAACGCACGCGGCGGTTGATCAGTTCTAGTGCGGTTTGGAATAGATCGCGCTGGGCATCCAGCAAATCGTTAATGCTGCTTCTTCCCACAGCGAACTGATCGCGATAGGCCAGCAGGGCTTCTTCTTCAGCGGCTAGCGTAGCGGTTTGTGCTTCCAGCTCCGCTAGGCGGGTACGCGTATCGGTATAGGCAGAGCGGACTTCCCGCTCCAACTCGCGATGCAGCGCTTGGCGTTCAAATTGGCTCTGCTGCTGACGTTCAACCGCCTGGGCAATTCGCGAGGAGGTCGCGCCGCCGCTATAAGGCGTGTAATCAAGATTAAACAGCAGCGCCACGTCGTTATCGGATTCGTTGAACTCATTCACATCGAATTGGCGACCTTCTACAGCCACGCTCAGGCTGGGTAATCGAGCGTTGCGAGTGGCTTGAGCCTCGGCTTCGCTGGCCTCGCTAGCCAGGGTTTGGCTGCGCAGCGAAGCGTTGCGGGCAAGGGCGTTATCCAGCAGTTGGTCGGCACTGGCCTCGCTTAGCAGCGCACCTCCTTGGGGTAGGGCCAGCACGTCGGGTGTGGAGAAAAACGCTTCTTGGTAGACGTTCATCGCGCGGGCTAGCTCACCCTCTAAAGAGATTAGCCGGGAGTTAGCGTCGCTTAAGCGGCTTTGGGCACGTAGCACATCGGCTCGCGAACCAGCGCCTGCCTCGCGGCGCAGTTGAACGTCTTCAAAAATACGCTGATGCTGCTGCACATTGTGTTCGGCCAACTGGCGCTGGGCGGTAACGCGGGCAACATCCAGATAGGCGTTCACAGCATAAAGCACTTCTTCTTCGACACTGGCGTGGGACTGCCAATAAGCCGCTTCAGCGCTAAGATCGGCCGCGCGAATGCGCTCGCCACTCGCGCCAAAATCTACCAGTAGCTGGCTGAGCGTGACGACCGCATCGACGCGAGAGCCACGGTCGGGCAGTGATTCGGTGCGTTGCAAGTCATTACGGTACTCAAGCCCAGCGTTCACCTGGGGGCGACGCACGGCGCGCACTTCATCAATTTGTAACACCGATTCACGTTCACGAGAGCGCTGGGCAAGAATCCGCGGTTGTTGCTCTAGGGCCTGTTGGATCTTTTGGCGTAGAACGCCTAGCGCTGGGGTAGCTTCGGTTGGCTGACCCGTGTGCCAACGAAAGCGCGTTAGCAGTTGCGACAGTTCCGGCGAAAAGGCAGGGCCTTTCAGGGATGAAGCGGGCAATGGCGGGGCTGCGGTAAGCGTTTCATCAAACGCCGTTTGAGCTAACAGTAATGGGCTTGCCAGCAAAAGCGCAGCGGCCACGCTGCTGAGTAGTCGCCATTTGCGTGGCCGCGTATCAACATTAAAAGACATTCACTTTCCTGAATAACGTCGGTGCTTGGCACCCAATTAAGAGGGATCCGGCCATTGATAGCGCTCTTCATTGCTGAACGCTTCCTGCCACTCGGAAAGAGGGCGGGAAGGAGATTCTGCCAGCGGCGGTGTTGTTGGCCGCTGAAAGAGGCTGCGAAGAACGCCAAGTTGCTGTTGGGAAATGAGCTGAGCGTACACTAAAGGGACGGCATCCAATTGCCAGAAAAGCCCCATTTGTTCAGTGGATAGCGCCTTCCAAGCGGGCTCATCAATTTGATATAACGGCGCGCTGCCTTGATAGCCTTCTGGCAGCCAAGGCGTGAGTAGGTTGGCATTGGCCAGGGCTTCAAGCTGCTGGGCAACTCGCTGGCAACCGGTTTCCCGCTGCTGGAGAAACGCCAGTACGTGTTGGGGAAAGCTGGCTAGCTCGCCGTGTTGATTAAAGAACGGTTCGGCATCCAGGCGCGATACCACAAAGGGGGAGTGCTGATCGATGCAAAGTGTTTCAGGGGTATCGGCAGACAGCCCAAACGGATGGCTGCGTAGCACGGCGGGCACATAAGCTGCGCGCCAGCGCCCTTGGCTATCGACCATAAGATTTTGACTATCGCGCAGCCCCAACAGTGCGACAGCCTGCCAGCCTTGTGTTGTTTGGTTAAATCCAATAGGAAAACAGGCAGCGGCGTGACGTAATTCGGTCGCTGCTAGGCTTGCCTGGGTGATGTGCTGAGCAAAATGGTAGGCAGTAAAACGTTGCCACATCAAACCGCCATGGTGCTTAACGTTAAGCGGCACCCAGTGGGCAGCGTTGGCCATAGGAAAACCTTTAGGGTGTTGTTAATAAGGCGGCCACCTTACCAAAAACACGTGTTATTCATTTACTCGAAGAGAGCCCACGCATGGCGATTAATCCAAGCACTGGGCCAGGCAGAAGCCACCAGATCACCCAGGGGCCTTGGCTTGCCCACAGGGCGGTGACCAGGGCAATGGAAGGTATCGTTAGGCCAAAGCCAACAGCATTCATCATGGCAAGTGCCGCGCCGAGGCGCTCAGGTGGGGCGGCGGCCGACGCCAGCGCGGAAAACTGCGCGGAATCGGCAATCACGCTAACGCCCCAAATTCCTAGCAGGGTTAGCAGCAGCCAGGGCGATGTGCCACTTAAGAGCGGGTAGGCTAAACAAAGCATGCCGGAAGTGGCTAATGCGACAAAGGCCACCCGTGCGCTGCCCACACGGCGGCTCCAGCGGCCAGCCCATACGCAGCCAGGCAGGCCCAAGGCAATGACGGCAAAACTGAGCCATGGCTGCAGGCCCGGCGCGGCGGCTAGTCGCTCTAGCTCTCTAGCAACTAAAAACGGCACCAGCGCCCATAGGGCGTATAGCTCCCAACAGTGGCCGAAGTAGCCCAGCGCCGCTGCGCGGAAATACTTTTGTCTGAAAGCAGCAAGCCCCGCCCAAGGGCGTCCTCCGCTGGCTTTGGCAGGCAGGTGTGGCCCAACGCCTAGTTTAAAAATCATCAGTGCGGCGAGCAGCGCAAGGGCAGAGGCCAGTAGCAGTGGCCACTGCCATGGCAAGTGCAGCGTTAGCCCGCGCAGTAGATGCGGCGAGGCAATGCCCAGCGTCAGCATGCCCACTAGCCAGCCCAATGCAGCGCCTGCGTGGGTGGGCGTCCAGCTCACCACCAACTTCATCCCAAGCGGATAGATACCGGCAAGACACAGCCCAACCAAAAAGCGTGCCGCTGCGGCTAAGCTGATGCTCTCGGCCACCCCAATAAACGCCGCATTAATCAGCGCGCCTGCTACCGCAGAAATAGCAAACAAGTGACTGGCGCGCACGCGGTCGGCAAGGCCGGTGGTGGCAATCAACAGCGTGCCAATAATAAAGCCTGCTTGCACCGCAATCGTGAGCAGTCCCAAATCGCTTTCACTCAAGCCCACAGCCTGCTGAAGCGCAAGCCCAACGCCGTTAACGCTGAACCAGAGCGATGTGCCGAACAGTTGCGCGATGACGATCACCGCCAGTGGGGCGCGCGCCAAAAAAGCGTTAGATGGTTGATTGGAAGCAAGCCGAGAGGGAAAACGCATTTGTGACTCTTCCGCTGAAGGGGGTATGTGGGGCGCTGCCGTAAGCTGTTGGGAATCATTGGACAGAAGGCGGAAGATTACCCCAACTTATGCGGCACCACCTCATGGCCCATTTCTTTATAGCGCTGCCAACAGGCGCGCTTGGCGACCAGTACCTGCTGGTGCTGGTTGATAATTTCGGCAACGCGGGCGTAATGTTCCACGCCTTCGGGAATGTCGGGGTGTAAGTTCAGCAGTGCGGTGTCTTGCGTGGGCACGGGGAGTTGTTGCCAACCTAGCGTAATTGGTACGCTGGCGGCCATGTCGCTGTCTTCCAGTGCGTGAGGTAGATAGGCATCTTCACGAAACTGCCAAAGGGCCTCATCGGCCTGTTCGGCTAGGGCTTTATTTTCGCAGTGTAGGTGTAACCGATAGCCTTTGCGGTGAATGGTCTCGGCAAGCTTGCAGGCAAACTGCAGGCGCGCTTCCAGGGTGGTGTCGGGAAGGATATAAAAATCGATACGTGCCATCGAAGGCTCCAGCGGTGTTAACACGCTTAAAAGCTTCGCCTCCGCTGTCAGCGGCGACGAAGCTTTCAATTATACCAGCCGATTGATACCGGCTGGTTTTACCAACTGGTTTTTTACCAACTGGTTTTTTACCAACCGGTTTATACCAACTGGTTTATACCAACCGGGTGAGCCAGCCGTACTTGTCTTCACTGCGGCCATATTGCAGATCAAGCAGCGTTTTGCGGATACGCTTAGCGATCTCGTTGTTGCCGTCGCCTTGTAAACGAATACGCTCGTTTTCGGTGACCAGTTCGCCGACCGGGGTAATAACCGCTGCCGTGCCGCAGGCGAACACTTCGGTAATCTCGCCGGACGCTGCGCCTTCACGCCATTCGTCGATGCTGATGGCACGCTCTTCCGGTGTTAATCCCGCATCTTTTGCCAGCGTAAGTACGGAGTTGCGAGTCACGCCTTCCAGAATGGTGTCAGTGAGACGAGGCGTTACCAAACGACCATCTTTATAAACGAAGAACAGGTTCATACCGCCTAGTTCTTCGATCCATTTGTTTTCAGCGGCGTCTAAGAAGGCCACTTGGCTGCACCCGTTTGCGGCAGCTTCTTTCTGGGCAGCTAGCGAGGCCGCGTAGTTGCCGCCACACTTGGCAAACCCGGTGCCGCCAGGGGCGGCGCGCTTATAGTGAGACGAAAGCCAGATTGACACCGGTTCAATGCCGCCCTTGAAGTAAGCCGCTGCCGGTGAGGCAATCACGTAGTAGTCCACTTCATGGGACGGACGCACACCTAAAAAAGCCTCAGAGGCGATCATAAACGGGCGCAGGTAGAGACTGCACTCGTCGGCATCGCTAGCGGGCGTGGGCACCCAGGTATGGTCTTGGGCCAGCAGCGCCTTCAGTGAACCGATAAAATCCTCATCGGAAAGCTCAGGTAGTGCTAAACGGCGAGCGCTGCGGCGGAAACGCTCAGCGTTTTTCTCCGGGCGGAAGGTCCAGATAGAGCCATCGGCATGGCGGTAGGCTTTAATGCCTTCAAAAATTTCCTGACCGTAATGCAACACAGAGGCCGCTGGGTCGAGAGTTAGCGGGCCGTAAGGGCGCACTTGATGGCCGTGCCAGTCAGCGTCGACTGTCCAGCGGACGTGGGCCATATGGTCAGTGAAGTGCTTGCCAAAACCGGGGTTTTTTAAAATGTTGTCACGGATCTCATCGGCCATCGGTTGATTGGACGGTAGTATTTCAAAATGAGATGTAAGCTGGGTATCTGAAACTGTGGGCACGGCGTATTCTCTCCGCTATAGCCTGGCCCCGAAGGGCAAATGTTAGTGTTTATTAGGTGTAGCGTGCGCCCTGAAAACAGCGCGCACGCTAATGCCCTTAGATGTAACGTCTACGTCAACGAATGGCAACCGTTGGTCGCCTGATTGTGATGTTAGTCGTCGCTATTTTCTACTTGGGCTTCGGCCTCACGATCAAGCAAGTACTGGGTTAACAGCCCTACCGGGCGGCCGGTGGCACCTTTTTGCTTGCCGGAATGCCAAGCGGTGCCGGCGATATCCAGGTGTGCCCAGGGGAAGTGGTCGGCAAAGCGCGATAGGAAACAGGCGGCAGTGATGGTGCCCGCTGGTTTGCCACCAATATTAGCCAGGTCGGCAAAGTTGGAGTCCAGCTGCTCCTGGTACTCATCCCACAGCGGCAGATGCCAAGCGCGATCCCAGGCCGCTTCGCCAGCGTCCAATAGGTCTAGCGCGAGATCATCGTCGTTGGAAAGCAGCCCCGTGGCGTGGTGGCCCAGGCCAATAATGACCGCGCCGGTCAAGGTTGCGATATCGACCACGCTTGCCGGGGTGAAACGCTCGGCGTAGGTAAGTGCATCGCACAACACTAGCCGACCTTCGGCGTCGGTGTTGAGCACTTCAACCGTCAAGCCTTTTAAGGTTTTGATAATATCGCCGGGTTTGGTGGCCGCACCGTCAGGCATGTTTTCAGCAGCGGCAACAATGAAGACTACATTCAGCTTGGGCTTGATAGCGAGCACAGCGTTTACGGTGCCGAATACGCTGGCTGCGCCGCCCATATCGAACTTCATTTCATCCATGCCTTCGCCGGGCTTCAGCGAAATACCGCCGGTATCAAACGTGATGCCTTTGCCTACCAGCACATGGGGCGCTTCTTTGGGGTTTTCCGCCCCCTGGTACTTCATTACGATCAGCCGTGTTGGTTCTTGGCTGCCGCGCCCAACGGACAACAGTGAGCCGGCTCCCAGCGTTTCTAGTGCCTCTTCATCCAGAATCTCAACCTCAAGTGCGCCTTGAGAGTTGCGACCCAGCTGCTCGGCCTGCTCGGCAAGGTAGCGAGGCGTGCAGACATTGCTCGGTAAGTTGCCCAGCGTACGGGTGACGTTGATGCCCTGGCCAATGGCGGAACCTAGAGCTGCTCCTTGTTTGGCCAATGGTGCTTCGTCGGCATCGCTGACAATAAGATTCAGCTTGGTCAGGCTGGGGGCTTTTGCGGGTGACGATTTGAATTGGTCAAAGCGATAGATGGCGCGTTCAGCCGCTTCCAGCGTTTTACGGGCTTTCCATGCAGTATCGCGATCGCCTAAAGGAACGTCAGTAAACGTTGTACTAGCTTCATCAATCGACAGCTTGGTTAACGCTGTCATCGCGGCGTCTAGCGCTTTAATAAACGCTGCTTCCTGACATTTGGCACGTTCGCCCAGGCCAACGAGCAACAAACGTTCGGCGCCCAGGCCCGGCGCAAAAGGCACGAGCTGAACATTGCCTAGCGTGGCATCAAAGTCGCCACGGTCAAGTAACTGGCCAATTAGCCTTTCGCTCGCGTCATCTGATTTGGCGACGGCGGGCAATAAGTCGCCACTTTTAAAGACAGGCAGAACGAGGCAAGCCGTTTCGGCTTTGGCTGGGTTCGCGGTCTGAACGGAAAATTCCATGACGTCTCCAACAAGACAAGCATCGAGTGATTCGGGATAATACCTCGCTACTTGAGTTTTAATAGCTGCTTAGATTTTGGTAACAGTCTTATTAGTGTACCCAAGCCATGGGCGCATTGCATTGCAACCTGCGCTACTAGCCGGAGAGTGCGTTGATTTTATTTCGGTACTTAACTCGCGAAGTGTTACTGACCATGTCTGCAGTGGCTGGAATTTTGCTGCTGGTCATCATGGGCAGCCGTTTTATTCGCTACTTCTCTGATGCGGCAGAGGGCGACATTCCTGTCACTATTCTAGGCAGCCTGATGGTTTTTCACCTGCCTGGATTTATGGAGCTAATTCTACCACTGTCATTTTTCCTGGGAATTTTGCTGGCCTATGGTCAACTTTATATGAATAGCGAGATTACGGTGATGGTGGCTTGTGGCATGAGCCCTATGCGGCTGCTGCGAGTAACGCTGTTGCCAGCGTCGGTGGTGGCGGTGCTGGTAGGGCTTTGTAGCTTGTGGTTAACGCCTGCGGGCGCCCTACAAACTGAGGCCGCGCTTGAAGAACAACGCAGCCGGTTGGATGTGTCGGTGTTAGCACCAGGGCGCTTTCAAGATTTCGGTGGAGGGCGCACTGCCTATATCAGCGACTTCAGCAGTGATGGCACTAAAATGCAGGAAGTGTTGGTTCATGAGCTGCCCGTTGCTGGGGCGGAAAAGACCCATAGCTACGTGACCCGGGCAGGCTCTGGTTATCAAGAAACCAGCATAGAAACCGGCAGTCGTTTTCTAGTGTTGGAAGATGGCGAGCGCTATGGCGTGACGCCAGGCAAGCACACCGCCGAGCGGTTAACGTTTGAGCGCTACACGCTGCGTCTGGGCTTGAGCCGGAATCGACAAGAGTTGGATTCATTAGAGTACGCGACCACGACTGAGCTATGGAATGACCCCAGCCCTCGGGCCCAAGCGCAGTTTCAGTGGCGAGCGGGGTTGCCGCTAATGGTGTTTGTTTTGGCGCTACTGGCTCAGCCGCTTTCCAGAGTAAACCCACGCCAAGGACGGTTTGCCAAACTGTTGCCAGCGGTTTTCCTTTATGTCGCCTACTTAAGCCTGCTATTGGCCGCAGTGGATGCCATTGGAAGCGGCTCGCTAGCGGTTGTTATTGGTGTTTGGCCTGTGCACGGGCTGTTCTTGGCGCTTGGCTGTCTGCTGTTATGGCACTCGCAACGTAAAGGAATGCGCTAATGAAGGGGCTAACTCATGCTTGCTGATCGTCTTGATCGTTATATCGCCCGCAACGTATTGGCGGCCATAATTGTTGTTCAGTTCGTCTTACTTGGCTTAGATATCACCATTGCCTATATCGGTGATTTAAGCGATACCCAGGGTGATTATTCCGCCCTGGATGTGCTGATTTATTTGGGTATGCGACTGCCCTGGCGTTTTTATCAATATGCCCCGGTCGCGGTATTGATTGGCGCACTGATTGGTTTGGGGAGCATGGCCTCTAGCAATGAATTAACGGTGATGCGCGCGGCTGGTCGGTCGCTTGCACGGATTGTTTGGGGCGTCATGAAACCGGTGTTGGTAGTGGTAGTGGTGGTACTACTGGTCGCTGAATTTGTATCTCCCCGCACCGAACAATTTGCCGAGGCATGGCGCTTAGAGCAACGCCAGGGAGAAGGGGCACAGCTAACTAGCCGCAGTGGTTGGCAGTTCGAAGGAGAAAGTGTGTATCGCTTTGGCGCTATTCGTGCGGATAACGTGGTGCTGGACTTAACGCGCTATCGATTTAACGAGCGTCGGCTAATTGAAGCCACCCATGCGAATCGCGCGCATTGGGAAGAGGGGGCATGGCAGCTTGAGGGCGTTACCACCACGCGTATTTTTGATGACCATACGGAATCGGACTATCAGCAACGCGCAGGCTGGGATACAGCATTAACGCCTACCCAATTGGAGCGCTTGCTGCGTGATATTGAAAGCCAAGCGCCTAGTGAGTTGTGGGCGTACGCCCATTTTTTGCAAAGCCAAAATCTCCAAGCTGACCAGCCGTTGCTCTACTTCTGGCAAAAGGTGTTAATGCCGCTAACGATGGGATCGCTGGTGTTAATCGCCGCTTCCTTTGTGTTTGGCCCATTGCGCACGGTGGCGGCGGGAACGCGAGTGTTTTACGGCGTGGTGACAGGTCTTACTTTTAAGTATGTACAAGACCTGCTGGCACCGGCGTCAACTATCTTTGGTTTTTCGCCTGTGTGGGCCGTGTTGGTGCCAACCCTTGCCTGCGCGGTGGTGGGTATTTATTTCTTACGCCGCAACGGCTAGTTGGGGCTGTGATACATGAAAGAGGATGAGCATGGTGACAAGCAAGGTGACGAGAACCCGACGCTTTACCCAATTAGATAGCGTATGGCCTGCTGGGTTAAGCCGTCGTTTGGGTGCGATGCTATATGACGGATTTTTGGTGACGGCCATTTGGATCGCGGTGACGGTGGTTCATTTGGCATTTTTTCGGTTCGTGTTGGGGCAGCAGGCTGATGAGATAGGCACAACGTCGTTCGATATCTGGAGCCTAAGGTTGATGCTGGTGTTTTTTGTCACGCTGTTCTTTGTTTATTCTTGGCGGCGTGGCGGCATGACGTTAGGCATGCAAGCATGGCGGCTAAGGGTGCAAACCAACGATGGTCATGCGATTACGCTTAAGCAAAGCCTAATTCGTTGTGTAACAGCCTGGCTTTCCCTGGCCGCGTTTGGTATTGGCTACTGGTGGGTCTTGTTTGATCGGGAACGTAGAAGTTGGCCAGATATTGCCTCTAATACGCAAACCGTCGTACTACCGAAAAAATAATTTCACCGTCTGCTTTGCCAAAAATAGTGCTATGACAAGACGTTATCCGAGGGCTTTTTTTTATCGATAAGCGCGGAATACTCCATCCAAGTAACCGCATTGGGTGGGGATGAATAGCGCGGCGTCCGCAGGACGCCTTGTGCATTGCTTTCTTACATAAAGTAGGTTAAATTGTAAGACATGAAAACCGAACGCGCTTTCAAATATCGCTTTTACCCCACGCCCGAGCAGGCCGCCCTGCTGGCGCGGACGTTTGGGTGCGTGCGGTTTGTTTGGAATGCGGTGCTACGCTACCGCACCGATGCGTTCTACGAGCGCCAGGAAAAGGTTGGCTATAACGACGCCCGCGCGTTCTTAACGCAGTTAAAGAAGCAGCCGGACACGGCCTTTCTGGCCGACGTCAGTTCGG
>NZ_RZHG01000014.1 GCF_003989795.1 Vreelandella andesensis | reverse complement strand
ATTACCGGCAGCACCGCTATCGGTGATGCTGTCGGCAATCAGGCTGACGTGGCCATTGGTGCTACTCAGGCTGCCCAGAAGCAGGCTGCCGGTGATGTTGTAGCGAATATTGCCATCGGTGGTCGTGCTGCTTGCACCGTCGGTCATGGTGGCATTGCCACCGGCCTCAATATCAATATCACCGCTGGTGGTCGTGATATCACCCGCCGCGGCCTGCGACAGATCACCAGAGGCCAGCAGGGTGACGTTACCGCTGCCCGCGTTGAGCCCCGCATTCAGGCTCAGATTGCCAGTCACGGCCTCAAGGCGAACGTTGCCTGTACCGGCTGCCGAGATCGCATCGGTTGCCGCCGTGCCCGCGTTCACCACCAGATTACCGGTGGTGACGGTCAGCACGATGGTGCCGTCAGCCGTGGTGCCCAGATCTTCCTGGGCATCAGTCATCGCAGTCAGATCCGCATCCAGGGCGGTACTGCCAACGCGCTGAGCACTGACTGTAACGCTGTCCACCGTCAGGCCATCGGTCTCGGTGATGAACTGATCACCCGCTGACGTGGCCGTCAGCGTATTCACTGCGGCATTCAGCACATTAGCGGCGCTGCCAATCAGCGTGCCAGCGTTCAGCAGCAGACTGTTCGCCGTGATCAGGCTAGCACCGTCACGATCAGCAATACTGGTGCCCGCCAGCAGGGCCAGGTTAGCGGTACCGGCGTTCAGTAGCTCGCTGGTGATACCACCCGCCGTAGCGTCAAGGCGGATATCTCCGTTGGCGGAAGTAATGCTTGTGCCATCCGCCATAGCAACATCACGCCCGGCCAACAGATCCAGCGTTTTGCCGTCTGCTGTGGCGCTGATATCGGCATTCACCAGAATGTCGCGACCAGCCTGCAACGAGGTATGGCCAGCGCTGTTGGTAACTGCAGCGTTGATGGTCAGGTCATTTCCTGCACCACCGGCTTGCAACAACAGGTTGCCGGCCGCGTTAATTGCGCCGGTTGAATCCAGCACCAGGGCACCGTCAATCAGTACCAGGGCCAGGTCGCTGCCACTGGTCACATCATTCTGTGGCCCGTCGGTAACGATGGAACCGATAATGCTGCCATCGGCCTTGACACGGTTGACCGTGACCGCGGTGCTGGCAATATTCAGCGCTGTCTGCTCGGTGATATGGAGCGCGCCCGCCGTGGCCAGTGCACTGAGCTGGGCCACTTCGATATTGAGGTGCGTCGCAGCCTCGCCAATGGCCGTGGCCGCCTGCAGCCGCAGCCTATTGGCATAGATATCCACGATGATGTTGGCTTCAGCGCCAGCGTCGATGATCGAACCGCCGGTGGTGACAAGGCTGATGTCACCCCAGTTGGCCTGATCAGCAAGCGTTTGCGCACCGCGATCAGTGGCCGTGCGCGCATCCAGCAGACCAAGCTGTATATCGCCGGTGGCTGCCAAACGCAGGTTGCCGCCATTGGTCTGCAGTTGCGTATCAGCGGCCATGGTAATGGCACTGTCTGCTCCGGTGACTTCAATGTCGAGGGTGCTACTGGCACCCTCTGCACCGGTCGTGATGTCCCCCGCGGCGGCAAAATCCATGCTACCCGCTGCCAGCAGGCTGATATGCCCGCTGCCAGTGGTTATCGCCTGTTGAATCTCTAAACCGCCATCTTCGGCCTCGATACGAATATTGCCGCTACCGCTGACCGAGACAGCGTCGGCTACTGTCAGCTTGCCAGTATTACTGATCAACACTAAATCGTGATTGCCGTTGGTGATGGCAAGACCGTTCAGGTTATCCGCAACATTAACTCCAGCCGGCGTGGCAACCGTTGTGCCGTCAGTTGACACCCGATTCACCGTCACATCCGCTACGCTACCCAGGGTAAGCGCCGTTGCCTCAGTGATGAAGATGGCACCGTTAGCCGCTCTGGCCGCCAGCGTCAGGGCTTCGGTTTCAATCGAGTTGGCACTGATACCGATTGCGGTGCCAGCTTCCATACGCAGGCTGTTAGCGAATAGATCAACCGCGCTGTCGCCGTCGCTCGCCGCATCGATGATAGCCGTGCCCGCGATCAAGCTAATGTTCCCCCAGCTTGCCTGATGAGTGAGCACACCGTTGCCGTTGCGATCGCTCACACTGCGAGCATCCAGCAGGCCTAAGGTAATGTTGGTGCCAGCCTGGGCACGGATATTACCTTGGTTAGTTTGCAGACGAGCGGCGCTGCTCATGGCAAGCGCTCCGCCACTAGCCAGCAGCTCAATCGTTTGTTCTGCAGCGGCTGTGCGGATTTCGATTTGATCACTGCCATTGCTTAGCGTAATGGCGTCATCTGCCAGCACGCTAATGCTGCCGCGAGTACTGTTAATGTTGGCCTGTACAATGATATCGGCCGTGCGGCCGTCATTGAGCGCTTCCAGCAGGAGGTTGCCGCTGCCGCCAGTCAGATTGATATCGCCGCTGATGGTCAGGCTGCCATTAAGCAGGCGCAGCACGGCATCGCCGCCGGTACCGGCAAGGCTGATTCCGTCTGCTTCCAGCACCTCAAGATCCGTGTCTTCATGCAAATACAGGCCGCCGGAGACACTGTTGGTAGCCGTCAGGCCGGCAATGGTGGTTGTCAGGGCCGTGGCAGCAGTGCCGATGCCCGTGCCTGCGCTAAGCGTGACTATGGTGGTTTCGCCCGCCAAATGGCGGTATGCACTGCTGAAGCCAGCAACCGACTGAATCGCACCGATGCCGCTGTCATTAGCATCAGCGGTCAGCTCGATGGCATCAACCGCATTAAGGCGCGCCAGGGTTATGTCATTGCCCGCCACAAGCGTAATGGAACCGGTGGTCGTGCCACCGATGCTGGCGTCCGTAAGCGCCTCCGCATCCATCTGGATATAGCCATTGGCAGAACTGGCCGTCAGCTCGATCTGCCCGCCAGCAGAGAGGATATTTCCACCCTGCTCGATACCGCCAGCGTTCGAGGTGATATCAATGGTACCCAGGCCGGTATTTTCAATAATTCCCGTGGCGGTGTTGCTGATCTTGCCATCGGCCAGCAATGTGATTGCACCAGTGGTAGAGCGCACCGTAGCGGCAAGCGCCAGGGTTTTGCCGTCATCGGCAACTTTCAGCGCCACCGGGTCATCGCCCGACTGGTTCGCCGTGGTCGAGGCCACCAGGGTGATGGCACCACTTCCTTCGGTAGTAATTCCACTACTCGCAACGATTAGCGTCTGGGTATCCAGGTCAGTGGCCGTGTCAGCAACAATATTATTGGCAGCCCGTGTGGTACCACTCAGAACAGCCGTATTGCCGGCTGCGCTCAGGGCAATGTTGCCCAACTCGGTACTCAGACTAATAGAGCCTTCGCCCTCGCTATGCGTCTGGCGTGCGCTCAGGATATTGAGGTCACCGTCAATCGCGAACGTGCTGTTAGCCTGGGTGTGAATACGAATGTCGCCCTGACTTCCAGTATTGACGGCGGTCAGGGTATTCATTTCGGTCCACAATAAGCTAATGCCTTCTGCGGCTTGCACCTTGAGGTTGTCAGCGCGCAGCGCTTCGCTTATGGGTGTATTCAGCGAATTTTCCTGTACAACCCGGCCTTTTTCCGAGAACAGTGTCAGGGTGTTTCCAGATGTAATGCTCGGACGCGTCTCAACCATCACACCGTTTTTCAGAACAATATTTTTTTCAGCAATCAGCGACATATCATTCAATGACCACAACAACCGGCCTTGGGCGATATAATCTTCCACAGTGATGTTGCCACCGTAGATTTCGATAGCGTCGCGGAAGGTATACGCCTCCGGGTCACCAGTCGCACCGATACGCACGTTACCGGCCCCGCTCTCTGCTTTACCATCTACTTCGCGGCCGATAATGATGCGTTCAAAACCGGGGTTCAGGGCCGCCAGATCCGTATTGGAGATTTCCAACACGTCGTTGTTATTATTGCTAACTGGCCCAGCAAGATTAATAGCACGGTTCAGGGTGGTGGTTTCGATGATCAGTGTTCCATTACCTGCGGTCATCGACTTCTCAGACTTGGGCAAATCAAGGGTATCTGCCTGCAGGTAAATGGTCTTGCCGTTGCCAACGCTGACTTCAATGTCATTACTGAAGAAGATGCGATCCGCACCCTTGACAATCAGATTGCCCGACAGCACTAGGTCCGCGTTAAAGGTGACCTTACCGCTGGCATTAATGACCAAGTCACCATTGATATTCACGGACTTATTAAAGGTTACATCAAGCGCGTCGGTGATATTCAGCCCGGAAAGCGGTTCACTATCTCCCACAGAGGCGTTGATAGTGATATTGCCATCATTGGCTTTCAGATCCAGGTTGCTGCTGACAGCTCCGTCCTTGGCATTCAATCCATGGATGTTGTTCAGCGAGCCCAGGGTGATGCTGCCGCTATTATTGAGCGATACCGCCGAAACATTACTACTCGTGGCTTCCCCATCGACCTTAAGCAGCTCGCCCACGTTGAAGGCACCGCTGATATCGTCGAGGAAAACCATCGTGCCGGACACCTGATGCACGATAGCCTGAGAAGTGCTGTTGGCCAGGTCAGTACCCTGGAAGACCAGGTCGCCGACGTTGAAGCCGGTGCTGTCGTCAACGGTCACCAAGCGTGCGCCGGAGATCGCACCTACGTCACCATCGACCAGGATGGAGTCATTGATCGTCAGGTTGCCTTCCGCGGCCACGTTAGCCGCCCAGTCGGTAGTATTGCCCGAGCCGAACATGATGATGCTGGAGCCGTTCAGCGCTACCAGATCCTGATTGATATAAGTATGGCCGCCGGACTGCGGATTACTAATGACTAAGTTATTACGCGTGATCACTGTCTGGACGGTGTCGCGGTCGCCGATATGGATGGCATAGCTACCGCTATCATCCCCGATCACAACTTGACTGAATCCGGGCTGAATGCGATCGAGTTCCTCAAGTCCCAAGTGCAAGGTATCCTCGCTGCTTCTAAGGACATCACCCAGAATAATCGGTCGCGTGCTATCAATCGGCCGAATACTGAGGATCGCGCCGGTACTGCGTAGGTCCTCGCTGATTTCTGCGCTATCGCTGATAATAGTGATATTTTCACCGCCGGCATCCACGGGTGCGGAAATCGTCTGGCTACCGCTCAGGCTCGAGATATCCGTCGAGCCACCACGTGAGCCAGAAACATTACCGTCTTGCACTACCGTGACATCCCCCGTGGCAATGATCTTAACGGTCTCACGTTGACTGCTGTTAACGTTGATCTGTGACGCGTCCACCACAAGCGCCAGCGGGCTAAACAGGAAGCCGTTAACCTGCTGACCGACACGACCTTGCGCAGCAATATTTAGGCTGCCTTGCGTTTGCAAATAAGGCCCGTCAGAGGCGCGCAACACCTGATTATTAGCGATATGGTTGGGCACTTCATAGGGTTCGACCTTAGCGGTACGAATTTCGCCACTGGCCTGATTAACCACAAACTTGCCACGCCGCATCGCCCAATCGATGTTGGCATCAAAAGCGGCACCGTCCATCCGCCAACCGCTGTAGAGCGCATCCACTAGCACTGATCCCGCCGGGGTGCGCAGAACAATATTGCCTTCCCCAGCGACACGAATGCCGGCTGCTAGCGTCAGGTCACCGTCTTCGGCAGTCACCATTACGCCACCGCCGGTGGTCACGATATCCTGATTCAGGCGCACGTTGGCGCTATCGCCGCCAGCGTAGAGGTTAACCTGTCCACTAGTGGCATTTAGGCCTGTGCTGCTAGCTGCCGTACCGATGATAATCGCGCCATCCAGCGTACTGACACTAACGGAGCCGCCAGCCTGCTGATCGAGCCGCTGGATCTCAAGCTCGCCAACGTTTTCCAGCCAGATATCGCCGCTGCCGGTATTGGCCAGATCAAGCTTGGCTACGTTGATTTCCAGAGTACCACCGCCGATGGTGGCATGCCCCACCCCGTCTACCGCACCGATCACCAACGTGGCATTGCCCGCGTCGATATCCGCCACGCTATCACCAGCATCAAGCAGGGCACCACCACTGGTAATCACTAACGTGTTGGCACTGCTACGCAGCTTGCTCAACGTAATATCACCACCGGCTAGTAAGCTAATCTGCCCGCTGCCAGCCTGCACGTGTGCCTGAGTGTTAATAGTCAGCGCGCCACTGCCGGCATCCAGGGTCAAGGCTCCGGAGCTTGAGGTAATATCGGCAAGACCGCTCAGGCTCAAGCCGTTTGCCGCCTCGATAGTGACGGTGCCACCGTCGCTGGTGATCGCTTGATTCAGCGTAATTGCCCCGGCTGTGGTCTTAAGGGACAAAGCCGCGTTATCAGCCAACGTCAGCTCGGTATCCACTGTCAACGCATCGGTGGCAGAGAGGGTTATTGCCTTACCTTGGCTATCCAGCCGGGTAATGTTCAGCGCGCCGGTATTCGCCAGATTCACAATACCATCAGTCACCAGGCTCAATCGGTCTGCATTGATCGACCCGGTCACATCACCACCGGCCACAATGGTGACGCTATCCAGGCTACCGTTAACACCACTGCCAAAGGTGACGCTGCCCTGTGTATTGATTACCAGGTCACCACCGCTACCGGTCAGCGATTCAATCACCACATTACCGACCACGTTAAGCAACACATCACCACCAGCCAGATCCAGTTCCGAAATGGTCAGCGTATCGGTGCTGCTCTGGTTCAGGGTTAAATCACCGCTGCCAGTGAACGTCACCGCTAGACGGTTGATATCGGCATTAAGGGTGAAGTTATTCAGTACGGTAGCTGTCAGGGTGTTGGCGGTGACCTGACCACCTAGCGCAATGCCTCCGTTAGGTGCGTTCAGAACCATACTACCGCTACCGATGTTAAGTGATTCGACGACCACCAGATCGCCATTCTGCGCGGTCAGGTTCAACGCCTGCCCCGCAACAGTCGGCAATGCCACCACACTGAGGCTACCGGTGGCGATCATGCCGTTAAACACGGTGCCCTCTGGCAGTTCAGGAATCGTCAGTACGAAATCGCCTTCCACCGTGGGCAACGACGTGCCGGAGGTAATGGCCGTGTTCTCGGTAGAGGCTGTCAGTGTGAAAGGTGTATTGGTCGCGTTTGCGGTCAGTCTCAGGCCACTGGCGCCTTCCTTTTCAGCCGTTGTCGCCGTTCCTGCATTAATTTGCGTGATCAGGGAATCGATCACTGACGTCCAGGTGGCAGTCACCCCATCAATACCCGGCTGAGCCGTGTAGGTCTCAGTAGCGACTCCGCTAGTGATGCTAACGACATACTGGATCTCGCTGCTGGTATCGCCGGAGAAGGCGACCGTAGATATTTGAACCTGTTCACTGCCGGCCTCACTGATCCGGGCGCTGCTCAAACGGCTGGAAATATCCGTGACCACCTCACGTATTACCTGAACCTCACCGACAAAGAAGCCGGTATTCGGTTGATCCGCAGTGAATACTAGTTGATTGCCGCTAACAGTGGCCGTTACAGACAACGCAGTGTCTGCATTGGTCGCATCGCGCAACCCTGCCAGTACAATGGCCAGCGTATCGCCGGTGGTGGCGGTGTAAGTGTAGGCCGTGGTGTTGTCGCTGTTAGAGCCAACGGCGAGGCTGAAACGGTCCTTGGGTGCAACATCAAGCGCATTAAAGCTGATGCTTCGCACTTCGGTGGCGCTGGTGCCGGAAATCTGTGTTATGTCGATAGGTGCCAGCGTTGAATCCTGGCTCAGTGCATCACTCAAATTGAAAGCGTCGGCGTTTTGCAACCGCAGTCCGGCGCGCAGGTCGTTGGCGTTATCGGCATCCACGGCGGTGATTGTAAGCCCGGCAATATTCGCATTGATTTGCGCCTGCAGGTCGGCGGCAATGTCATTCCAGGTGGCGGTCTTGGTCGTGACCGCTGCTGCATCCAGGCTGATGGTCAGATCATTGGCCAGGCCGGTCAACGTCAGCTTGCGGGTAGCGGCATCCGCACTCGCCGTGACCAGCTTGGATTCACCCATAAAGCCTGCCAGCTGAGTGAGCAGCCCTTCCCAGGTATCGTCGGTTTGCGGTGCCAGCGAATATCCCTCGCTGACTGTTTCACCGTCAACGCTGGCTTCCAGCGCCAGCGTATAGGTGCGGCCTTCAGAAATGGCATCCGCTAACTGATCGGCAAAGATAACCTCCCAGATAACGGGCTGGCCTGCGGTTTGTGTACGGGTAGCGTCCACTGCGCCGCCGGCGTCCTGCTCGGTTTCGCCGCTGGCGGTGTAGGAAGTGCCTTTAATTACCAGTGTATAGGCACGTTCGGGCTGCGGCTGCAACTCAGTGAAACGCACCTCGCTGATTTGCGGGTCGCCGCCATCGGCGTCCTGCAGGGGCACATCAAAGCGTGAGGCATTGCTCCAGTAGCCATCTTTGATGGCTAGGCCAGTGTCAGTGCCATCGAGCACGTTGACGTTATCGACGCTGAACGCCTCGTTGTTGCCTTTTTCAAGGGTCAGGGCCAACCCGGCGTTGGTGTCAGCAGTTGCGGTGATACCTTCATCGGCAAGCAGTTTGACAAGCTCTGTGCCAAGGTCAGTGAACGTGCCGGCAGTTACAGCATCACCCGGGGCGAACGTGACGTCACTGCCATACACACGCGCCGTGGCGCCATCAACGGTGACTTCGTAGACGTGCGTCGCGTCAAAGCTGCCGTAGAAGTTGATCAGATTCTGCTGTGGCTGATTAGCATCCGCCTGCTGTATCGGCGTGCCCCATGACTGGGTGTTGACTGTCTGTGGCTCGCGCACGCTGGCTTCCAGCGTATAAGCCTGGTTCTCAGCGTTGGCCGTCAGCGTCAGCTGCCAGGCACCGTTTGCTGCCTGCGCGACGTCCAGATCGGCGGCGTCAAACAGGGCATGATCAGCAACAATCTGCGTCCTGAATTCTTCCAGAATGGTTTGGAGCGAGTCGAAATCACCGTTGCTATCTGCCGTCACGAAATAGCTGGCCGCCGGATACACCTCGGCGTCGCCGTTATCGTTATCGGTAACAGCGGACAGATCGAGCTTATATTTCGCGCCATCAATAAAGGTGGTAAAGCCAAGGGTGCTGACTTGCGCCAGGGAGTTGCCGGCCGCTGTTACCAGCGCCGCAATATCCAGGAAATCCGCGGTGACATCACTGTCACGGGTTTCGGTCAGGCTCAGCTGACCCAGCGTAAAGGCCTGATTCAGCTCCCCGGTGATGCGCACGCCGTTAGCGTTGGTGTCTGCCTGGGCAATAACGTCCAGCGCGGCCAGCTTATGCGCCAGCGCGTCCAGCAGGCTCGCACGGTCGGCCGTTACTTCCACGCCGTTAACCGTATCGCCTACCTGCACAGCGACAGACGTGCCATCGATGTCAAACGATAGACGCGTGGTGGGCATGGGGGTGTAACTCAGCGCCAGGTTAAGCTGCTCGCTCTGGGCAGCATTCACACCAGCAGGTTGAATCGTAGTGGTATCTGCCGAGGCCACTGCACCCAAATCGCTGAATAGGCCGGCTGCGGTCTGTTCGGTGGCGCCGGTGGCAACGCCGCCGTTGCCGGTCTGGGTGGTACGCACTTCAATACGACCATCCACGCCCACATCACTGGCCGATTGCAGCACCGTGAACTGCGGCGAACCGTCGCCCTGGCGCAGGGAGACGTTAAAGGCAAACAAATCCGCTGACGTATTGTCATACACGCCATCAATCGTTTGCAGTTCCAAAATCTGCTGTTTGGCATCCACCTTGATACTGCCAGAGGTTTTTTCGGTGCCCTGGCTGGTCGCCGTTTCAACGCGATCGAGGTAAAGGTTACCACCAGCGTTCAACAGAATATTATCGCCGGCAGCGGTATTGGTAATCTCACGGGCGCGCAGATCGCCCCCGGTGGACACATCGATTGATCCGTTAGCTGCGCGAATGCGCGTGGCAGTCAGGTCAGTGGCTTCATTGATCTCGATCGCACCCTCCAACGTCGATTCAGCGCTGATGCTATTGACCAGCGTGTTGACCTGAATGGCATTGGACGTGCGTACCTGAAAATCATCGGCAATAAAGACTGAGGCGCCATCGGCGCTGATGCTGTTGGCCTGCACGTCAATCAGCGTTTTAGCGCCAATAATGCCGCCCGTCACACTCAGGTTGCCGCCGATTTGCAGGCGGATATTCTGAGCGCTCTCGAAGCCTTCCAGACCGCCGATAAAGCCCGTCAGGGCCCAGTCATCCTCCAGAATCACTTCGATATCGCGCGCAGCACGCAGATCAAAGTTGGTCGCCTTCAGCGAGTCCGTGACGATATTGATAAAGCCCGACCCTTGCGACGTACCGGCCGTGCTTCCGCTTTCATTGACGTCGGTGAAAGAAACTACGTCATTTTCACCGCTGGCACGCATCACCACTTCGCCAATGTCAGCGTTGCCGTCGCGAGCAACGATGTCACCGGCCACACTGATGTTCGCACCGGAAATCAGTTCCAGACGATCGCGCACTGTCAGGGTGCCATCAATCGACAGGGTGCCACCGGTCTGGATGATGATCTCGTCTGAGGTCATATCCCCCGGCAGGCGTGAGCTTTGTGCATCCCCGCTACCAAACAAATAGCGCTCACCGGCTCGGTATTCCATGGATTTGTCGGCGGTAAAGAAGCGATAAAGCTCCAGACTGCCAGCCACAGCGCTGAAACCGATGCCCTGGGTGTAGTCGATGCTGTCACCGCTGTTATCGTTTGCATCGAAGTCCGTCGGTGTTACTACCTGAATATCACCCTGTTGGCTGACTAGGCGAACATAATCGCCTGTGATCTGGGTGGCAGCGGCGGTAATGATGTTGTTGACCGCCTCAATCACGACGCGGCTGTCGCTGTTTTGTGCCGTAACGGCCTGCAAGATCCGCAGGCCCTGGCTGGCTTCACGGCTGCCATCGCGGTCTTGTACGCGGATATCGCCCGCAGTGGTAACGGCATCAAGCTGGTTCAGCGCAACGTCAAGGTCGATAATACCGCTGGTGGCACGCGCCACCAGCGTACCAGCGATCAGATCGACTGCATCGTCAGTGACGCTCTCACGAATCTGCCCGCCAGCGGTCAGTGTGACTGTAATCGCGGAGGTCACGTCGGTAACGGCGTTTCCGTCAGCATCTTCACTCACCGGCAAGGCATCGCCATCGGCAAGCAGAACGCCCGCCACAACGCGGCCCAGGGCAATATCGCCGGTGGCGTTAACGGTCAGGGTATTGACCGTTCTGTTGGATGCCAGAGTGACGTTATCCAATACCACGTCGCCCTGGGCTTGAACCAGCAGGCTACCGTCGAGCACCTCGGTGGCGCTCAGTGTCAGGCGGCGATCTGACTGTGCCAGGGTCACATGGCCAGCACGCGTGGTGGTGATGCGCGCCTCATTGACCTGGGTATTCAGGGTGATCGGTGCCATGGCATCGATGATCAGTACGTCTGCGACCAGATCAGCAGCGGTTTCGTTGGCCCGGGTTACGGTACCTTGCGCGTTGATAGTGACATCGCCACGCCCCGCCGTGGTCAATGTTTCGACACTGATATCGGCGCTGGTAATCGCGCCGCTTCGGTAGGTGGTCAGGTGAATATCGTTGCGGTCGGAATTGCCAAGCGCGACGGCGCGGGTCACATGGATATCACCGATATTGGTGATATCGATGGCACCGTCTGCCACTTCCACATCAACCAGGGTCAACGCACCACGATTGAAGAGCGTTAGCTCACCGGCACGCTCAAGGGTCAGATCCACTTCAGCAAACTGGGTAACGGCGACACGGGTATCATCCGCGTTTTTGCCAACCATGCTCAGGCGATTGTCAGCTGTGGCAGTCAGGCGATGCGCACTGACTAAGCCGCCAGTTTGATTAATGGCGCCATCGACCACTGTTAAGGTGACTGTGCTGTTAGCGCCCTGCGCCTGCACCAGGGCGCTGCCCAAGGACAGGCTGCCGCCAAATTCACCGGTTGTCATGGTGATACCGCTACCCGCAGCCGTGGTCGTCAGCTGTGCCGTGCTGGCCAGCGTAATACCGCCGTCGCGGCCAATGCCCTCGCCGGCTTTCAGCGTCATGGCATTGTCAGCCAATAAGATGCCGCTGATGCTCAGGTCAGCGCCAGCAGAGAGCGACAGCGTTTGAGTATTGGTAACGCCCTGATCGGTGTTGGCGTCGGTGCCAACCACGCCCTGAGCAGACAGCGCCCCGGTGGCGTCAAGCGAAATGTCAGCGGCGCTCAGCCGTGACGCAGCTGTCAGCGTCATTGCAGCCCGACTGTTAAGTGCCAGGGTGTTACCGGCCGAGAGCTCGGCTGGGGCAGCAAAATCTGCGCCAGCAACGCTAAGGCCGCGCACCTGCAATGTCTTGCCGCTGGTCACATTAAAGTCATTAACGGCGCTGGCCTGTACGCTTAGGGTCGCCCGACCGCCAGCCTGCAGATTAATGTTATGGCCCAGAAGCGTAGTTTCACCAAAGGCCGCGCCAATGCCGTTGACCGTCTGCTCGGTGATCTCGGCACGGGTAATGGTTTCGGTGCCGGTCAGCTCCTGGGTCTGCCAATCGGTGCGGTTTTCGAAGGTGGTTACCATCACCGGTAGGTTAATGGTCTCGTACACCGGACGGAAATTGTTGATATCTTCAGCCTGGTACTTGACCTCGTAGCTCAGCTGGGTGCGCTTATCAAAGACATCATGCCATTGTGACGTCCAGTCGTAGGCGTAATCCTGATAGGTCTCGCTCGTGATATCGGTACCCCTGGAGCGAACATCAAAGTAAGCGAAAATACGATCACCGCCTCCGCTGCCATCATATCTGATACCAAGTTTGATCTGATGATTGTAGTTCGCATACTGATTGTATAAATTTTGATTGATATTGGGCCCGTAGTCACCGGTATTGCCCCACTCACGGTCATGGCCACCACCTACCATCGTGGTTAAGTTCCAATACCAGCGGTCGGCCGCGGCGCTTTCGCCATTCCAATCCCTTACATTTTGAAAATTCGGCACCTCATCTTCGTCGTCGTATGGTCCCCAGGTCGAGCCGTCGTCGTTATCAACGCGCACACTGCTGATCCGGGTCCAGTCATTCCAGTAGTTGAATCTGAAGCCAAATTCCCCAGCGCGCTCGCTCAGGGCCGTTTGCGATAGGCTGCTGGTATCTGTAGCAAGCGCCGTAATGTAATTCTGAAAGGCGGTGATATGGTCGGTATAACGGCCGTTCTGATAAGTGGTTAGAGCAGTATTTTGCTCACCAGTTAAGGTGATATTGGAGGAATCGACGTTGGTATAGCCCGGCCCGGATTGCCACACCCAGTCAGGATTGCGCAGCTTGATACTGTCGTCGCTGCGCGACTGAATGTCGAAAGTGCGGTTGCCGCTGTTTTCCCGGTAAGTCACTTGCCAGTTGGCTTCGCCGTCTTCTACCGGATTATGCGGCTCGTTCCGATTGCCCGGATAGCCATCGTTCGGGAAATAGTAGTCAGACGTTAGCTGGCGATAGTCAACGCCGGCGTCATCCTGATAGCGCCCTACATATTCGCCGCTGGCACCGCCAGCATTGACGACCCAGTCACCGTTGGACTGGCCATCCCGCGTGGTGTCATTGTCCAGATAGCGCGCGGTGCCCTGTGAAATAATATTGCCAATGTCAGCATTAGCGCCCTCCGGCATAACAACATATTTATCACGCCATCCGGCCACATCAATGTAGTAGACCTTTTCCGCATTACCCGCCCAGTCGGGGGTCACCTCACTCGAGCTGGTGACACCGTTGCGCGTGGTGTTGAGCGTAACCTTGTTCGATGTGCCGTCAGTGCTGCTGTAGCTGAGGTCAAACACCGGCATATAGCCCAGATGGTTAAGCACCGCCTGGCGCTGGGCATCATTGAGCTGGGTAAAACCGCGGTAACCCGTCTGGAAATACTGAAGACCGGTTGGCGCTGTGGCAGAGCGGCTGGGCAGCGCCTCGGTGCCAGCGTCGCTCCAGTCGATCTCGCTGTTGTTGTAGTCGATGCCTTCAATGAAGGTTTCGCGGAATTTTTCGCCTGTCGGCGCCTTGGGATTGTAGTAGCCGGTCTGGGTTAGGGTGACGTCCATGGCGATGAACTCATTGCCTACCTTGACCAGTTTCTGGTCTACCTCCTCAACAATGGTGGTGTCGATCCAACTGATCACGGGCACCTGGATGGTGCCAACAGCCACCTGCCGCGTGCCGATCACGACCTCAATATCCTCGGAGATCACCTGCACCACCGGGCGCATAAAGGTTTGCTCAGCGCCGGCTTTCGCTGCTGCCTGCAGCATAATATCGCCGCCGGTGCGCATATCAATGTCGCCCCCGGCATTGATGACGCCAGCATTGGTTACCTGCAAAGCGCCGTTACCCAGGGTACTGACAGCCAGCGGGGTCTCCAGAGTTGCCCGGTCGAGTTGCATATCAACACCCGATTGCAGGCGTACATCGCCGGCAGAGGCGATGCGTCCGGTCACCAACAACTGGTCATCGGCGTTGACCAGCACCAGCCCGGCGGCATCGGTCACCTCAATCAAGCCTGCAACGCTGACCATCGGTGCCGCCAGGTGCACCAGGCGGTCAGCCTTGAGAATCGCCTGTGGATCAGGTGCATTGGCAGCGGCCAGGGTCAGGCTGTCGCGCCCTTTTAGGAATATCTCGGCACCGGTAGCGGTTGCGTAGGCGTAACCACCCGCCAGAATATTGACCTGATTGGCCACCAGCACAATGTCATCGCGTACGTTAATGCTACCGGTCAGGGTTAGGTTGCCGCCGCTACTGCGCGCGTCTAGGCTGCCCGCAAGCGGTGCCATGTCGTCGTCCAGCTGGCCCAGCATGCCTTCCAGCAGCAAGCCGTCATTGGCATTAATACGGATCACGCCATCGGCGGCGACGTCCAGCACGCCACCCGAAACCAGGGTTTCACCATCAAGAACCACGTTCTTGACCCACACGCCTTGGTTACTGCTGTGAGTGCCGCCCTGCAGGGTCAGCTCAGCGTTGGCGTGAATCAGGTTATCGATACTGATCAGGGAATCGGAAGTCAACAAGGCGCTGGCCCCGGCCGCCTCGGCACGAATTACGCCATTAAGCTGCAGCTGGCCGGTAGCGCTCAGTTGCACGCGGTCATCGGCCATCACGCTACTGGTGCGGTTCATACTGATGCCAATGCCGCTGGCATCAGCGCCGGCGCGCAGCCTGATCTCACCGCTTGCGCGCAGGGTGGCCCCGGCAGCGACAAGCTGCTGGGTGTCATTCAAACGGTCGCCGCCCAGATGGATCTGGCGATCACTGCGAATATCTAGGATGGCATTATCGCCGGTGACGGTGCGGTTCTGGTCCTCGTCAAGCGTCGTGCCGGCACGGGCTTCACCGGCCAGTTCAATGCGAGCTCCGTTAAGGCTGATACGGCTGTTATCGGCAGCGCTGTAGAGCTGGGCATCAGCGCCCAGCACCAGGCGCTCGCCAGCGCTCAGTTCAAGCAGGCTGGCGGCCTGTAGCACAGCCGCGTAAGAGGCCGTATCACCGGCCTGCGGGTCAGCGTTACCCACCAGCAACTCGCCACCGGCAATGTAGCGGGCACGCTGGCCATCGCCCAAATTGGCAATGGTGGTGTTGAAGATACGTAGATCATCGCCAGCCTGAACACGCAACGAACCAGCCAGGCTTAAGTCGCCGTTCAGAGTAATATCCTGATTGGCCTGAATAAGTACTTCGTTATCCAGCGTTGAAGGGGTGGCGCGCGTGCTGCTCAGCACGCCTTCGATAATGACGTTGTCGCCCTTGAGAATAAGCTGTCCGGCGGTGGTGATATTACCTGCTTCTTTCGCCAGCGTTAGGGTGCCCAGCTCAGCGATAGCACTCACCTCGGTGAGACCCGGGTTGTTCTGGCCAATCAATGAATTCAGAGTGACATCATTAAGGCCAATAAAGCGGATCTTGCCGCTGCTTCCAGAGGACTGGAACTCAGCGCTGGCGTGGGTGTAAATACTGGTCACGCCCTCTTCACGCCCCTGGCCAGCAGTAACGATAATATTGCGTGTGGCGGTCAGATCACCGCGAATTTCGATAGAGCGGCTGGCGTCAATCAGGATATCCGCATTACGCCCGGCAGCAATGAAGCTGCCCTCGATCACTGAATCACCCACCGGGTTCAGTTCGATATTGCCGGCGCGCGTTTCAAAGGTGCCGGTCGTTCCTAGCTGCAAACCTTCACCGCTGGCGCCCGCCAGGAAGTTGATGCCGTCGTGGCCCACGATATGGTTGTCGATGGTGACCTTGCCACCCGCCGCACCGGCTTTGCCGAGATTGATCACCGAGCCTGACTGGCTGGCATCCAGCGCATAATGGTTATTGGCCGCCACATCGCCGTTTGCCAGCTGGGTGAACCCAAGACGCTCGGCGCCCACAGCGTTGGCGGTGAGCAAACTGAAGTCATAGAAGCTGGTCAGCTTCAGGCGGCTGTCTTCCAGGCGCACGGCAAGCTGTTGATCGGTGATGCGCTGGGTAGTGTTTAGGGCAGGCCCCGACCCACTGGTCTCAACCACAGTGAAGTCAGTAGCGTAGAGTGCCGCGCGCAAATCTGCCGCCAGGGCACTGGTGTTGGTATTATCCAGGGTGTCGTTTTTGGCGACGGTCACTTCGCCACGCACTTTATGGGTGCCCAGATCCAGTGTTACGTCGAGCGTGATATCGGCACTGATATCACCTTGGGCAAATTCAATGAAGCCGGCGGCCTGAAGCTCGCGTGACCAGGGTGTGGCCAGCACATGCAGGTTACCTGCCGAACTCAGGTTGATGGCCGCATTGGCAAGCCCGGTGCGCAGGCTGCTGGAGCCAAAAACGACGATGCCCTGGTCCGCGTAGTCTTGCGTTGGATCAACCGAACCAAGCCCCCCCCGAACGTCGAGCAGGCTACCGGCGTAGAGGTCGCGACCAAGACGGATTTGTCCTGTGGTGGCTTCGATCGTAATTTGGGACGCGCCGTTGCCGTATTCGCGCGTGGTGCCGAGACTAAAGCCACGCTCATCGAAATGATCACGAACCTCGCCACCGGCGACCATCAGGCCCAGCAGTTCGGCATCGTCCGCCGACAGAATGCGGATCTCACCGTCAGCATTGGCGGTGGCAACGCGTGCCCCACCGGGCATCCGCACGCCGATGCCGTCGCTGGAACCTTCACGAACACGGCCGCTGCCGCCTTCCAACGTGATCTGCTGGTTGGCACGGAAGGTACCGCCGATCTCGACAAGCTCGCCATCGGTGGCAAGGGTCATCGCCCCCAGCCACAGCTGGCCACCGGCCTTGAGTGACAGCGTCGAGTCTTCCTCAGACCACAGTGTCTCCTGGGCGGTCAGGTTACCGTCTTCGTCAAATGTCTGGCGCATGACGCCGCCGGCCAGCAGGGTGCCGGCCGCTTGAATATGACCCAGGGCATCAATGCTGACTCGCCCACCGCTGCCGTCCGAGGTTTGACCGGCCGCGCTTAGCCCACCCGCGGTAGTGACCGTGACCGAAACACCGTCGTCGTCGGCGCCCGGCGTGCCAGTGGTTACAACGTTCACCGCTTTGGAGGCAGAGACTGCGGTATCGATCAGAATTCGCTGGCCGGCACTCAGATTGACCGTGGCGTCGCCCTGACCCACCCAGGTAACGCCGTTTTCACCAATCTCTCCGCCGGCAACCACATCGCCGTTAAGGATTAAGTCCTGAGCGCCGCTCAGGTCAATGGTCGTGGCAGCGCCAAGGGTGTTCAGGCGCGCGGTGTCGGCAACATAGATGCTGGCCCCGTTAAGGCGGGCGTCGTCGCTGTTGCTCGCGCCAGCGGCGCTGAAGCTGATATCGCCGGTAACGTTGGCAAAGCCTTCCCAGTAGATAAAGCCTTGGGTATCAAAGGTGAGATCGGCGTTATCGCCCAGCAACTCAATATTGCCGCGTACGATAATCGGGCTATCGTTATCGCCCGCAATGGTAATGCCTTCACCATCGTCAAGCGTGGTAAGGGTACCGTCGAGCAAGAAGCCGTAGCCGCGCTGCCCGGTGAGTTCGTGGGGCTGCTGAATCTGAATCGCATCCACCACGCCGTCGTTATCTTCATCCAGGGCATAAACCAGGTAACGGCTGTCATTATCTTGCAGCAGCCAGCGGTTCTGGCTGACCTCATCCACCTGCTCGGCGATGGCGTCATTGCGATAATGCACACCCTCGGTAAAGGTGGTCATCAGCGCATTCAGGTTATTCGCGGCATCCGGGGTCGCGGTGTGATAGACCATCTGCTGATAGCGCTCAAGCCCCAGCGCTTCCAGCACTTTGAACTGCTGGAAGCTGGTGAGCTTGCTCTGGCCCCGAGCGTCAAGTTCGGCATCGCTGAGCTCGCTATCAAAGAGCGCATCGCTGGCCGGCTTGGGAATCCGGGTCCATGCAATATCGCTGTTGCGGTAGTCGTAGCTTGTCTCTGAATCGCTTTCACTGATCAGCGTCAGGCGCAGCTCACCGTTGGCATCGTTTTGCCACAGCTGGCCGTTGAAGCGGTAAAAGCCGATTTCTTCCAGCACTCGATCCTGCTGGGCGGACGTCAACTCCTGCCAGGACGTATCGGCCGCTGGCGCCTTCAGGTCGATTCCCCAGTCAATGTCGTCAACGGTGAACTCACCGCCTATCGTCGCCTGGGTAACGATGGTTGGCCTACCCGTGTCCGGATTGTTCACGTCACTGAGATAAACCTGCTGCTCGAACAGGCTGAAACCGGCGCTTTCGGCCACCCGAAGACGCTGCTCAAAGCTGAGTGATTCAAAGCTTGCCGAGGCATCCTCCGGCTCGCCCGGGCCGCCCCAGTCCAGCAGGTCGTAATCCACCCGATTACCGATCAGGAAGCCATTAACCATCTGCTCGCCGACCAGTGCATTAGGATTGAAGTAGCTAACCCCGGTAACGACGTCAAGGCCGAGGCTGGCAGCCACCACCTGTTGCTGGTCAGTGGTCAGGCTTGCAAAGCTAGCATTGGCATCCGGCGCGCCAGCGCTGCCCCAGAAGATATCCTTGTTCTCGTAGTCAGTCACCACGCCCTGTTCGAAGGTGCGCACAATGCGCTTGTCCGGTGTCGCTGAGAGATTGGTGAAGTAGTAGCCGCTGATGGTGGTGGCGTAGCCCAGTGAATCGGCCACGCGGGTTTTCTGAGCGGTCGTCAGGCTGCTAAACGCTGTCGTTGCGTCAGGCGTTTCGAGAATACCCCAGTCAATTTCGCGGCTGTCGAATTCCGGGAACTGACCCAGATATTTGGCTGCTGCAATCTTCTGATCAATATTCAGCTCAGAAAGCAGCGCCTCTGCACCCGGGTCATTGTCACCCCAGTTGGCATCGGGGTCGTAAAAGTAGATACCGAAGGTGCTGCGGTTGTCGTCTGGCTCACCCGTCGGCTGCTTGCGACTGAACTCGAACTGCGGTTCAACGCTGTAACCCAGACTGCGCGCCACAGCTTCCTGCTGGGCTGTCGTCAGGGCGTCAAAGCTGGCGTTGCTTGCTGGCGCAGCTACATCGAAGGCGGCCCAGTCAATCTGAGCATTGCTGTAATCGGCGGAAGGCCCCTGCACCAGGGTTTCAAACACTTCGCCGCTGCGGGCGTTAAAGTAGTGAGTACCCTCAAGCTTGGTATAACCCAGCGCTGCGGCGCGTGCATCATTGGCGGCAGTGCTGTTGTCACCCACCTCAATGGCAGTGAAAAACTGCTGTGTTTCAGCAGTGTAAAAGCCGCCGTCGGGGTGGGCGACATAGCCAAGCGATTCAGCAATCGCGACTTTGGCCTCATCGGCCAGGGCTGCAAAAGGCGTGAAGTTATCAATCGACACCAGGCTGGCGTTACCGGCCAGGCTCAGCTCACCTTCAGTCAAAAGCTGGCGTAGCTCATCACTCACTACGCCGTTACCAAGCGCACTCAGCAAGGTTGCGATGCGCGCTTGATTCTGGGTTTGTGTCAGTGTTTTGCCAGGCAGGGTGTCAAAGTATTCGGCATAGTCGCTGACCGTTTCGCCGTAGTTCAGCGTCATGCCACCGCCGGTGGTCACCGACCCGGACAGGCGCAGTTCGCCTGCGGTGTCGATGGTCAGTTCGGTGCGCTCGCCGGTCTTGTAGGCAACCGGCGTATCACCTTCATAGCGGAAAGCCGCCCCAACCAGGATCGCTGCACCAGAATTGACATGCAGGTAATCGGTGGAGCGCAGCGTCATTGAGGTATCGTCACCTTGGGCGCTTAACGTACCGCCTTCGAGCAGCAGCAAGCCGGTGCCGGCGTCCGTCTCGATACGTGAGCCGTCACCGCCGACGAAAATGCCGGTAGCACTGATGATTGACGCTGAGCTGTTCAGCGTGATGACGCTGTTGTCGTTGAACGTCTGAATGGTGCTACCGGTATCAGCGGTGATCGAGTTAGGCTCGCTGCCATAGGTCACCAAGGCATCGGTTCCAGTTGAGCCCTGAACATCGATCGAAACACTGTCATCGCCCTTGATCCAGCCGGTGACGACCAGCTGTTCACTCAACGCGATCTCCGTATCACGGGCATAAAGGCCGGCATCCGGCTGCCCCAGACCGTCGTGGACATTGTTGCGTAACACTTCCATTACACGGCCTTGAACACGCAAGGTCTGCGCTGCCTGGACGTCACCCACAATCTGGATGCTGTCTGCCTGTAGCGTGGTCGCATCCATCAGTTTGGCGTTAAAGGTAAACCCACCGGCCTGGGTGCGATCCTCGACATCACCGACGTACATGTCGACGTTATCGCCCTCATGGCCGATGGTGATTTGCGAGAAGCCCGTTTGCAGCGCCGAAAGATCGCGCATCCCCAGCTCCATAAAGCCGGTTGCGCCATTGATTGAGTAGTCGTTGCCGTAGGTCGACTGTCCCGCCGAGCCAATACGGTAGCCCTGGCCCGTCAGCGCCATGGTGCGCAAACGCAGCTCGCCGCTGCCGCGCACCTGGTTATCACCGGAAGCGAAGTCGATATCATCGGCCAGAAGACGCAGGGAGCCGCCGCTGGCGGCTTCAATCGCGCCTGAACGCAGGCTCAGCAGGCTTTCGCGTGCCGCTAGCTCAACATCAATCAAGCCAGCGATGGCATATAGCCCGCCTTTGCTACCGCGCCCGCCATCAACAATTCGCAGACTGTCGCTTTCACGAATGACGATATCCGCCAGATTACTGGCGGTGCCCAGATTTACCAGCGTCAAGGCATCAAGTTGGGTGGTCAGGGTGCCGCGAATACCGGCCGCTTGCAGGTTGAAGTGGCCCTGCTCGGCGACAAGATCAGCCAGGCGCACATCCAGCGCGCCGGCCGTGGTCAGTTCAAGATCTACCGAGCCCCAGGAATAGCCATCTGCCTGCGTCAGTATGAGGTCTGCAGTGGCCGTTTCATTGATGACCACCGCTTCCACAGCGTCATCCATACTCAGCGTGCGATCCCCATAGCTCAGGCCGCGATCGCTCAGGTTAAGCGCGCTGTTCATCGCCAGAGTATCGAAGGTCAGCGTATCACCGCCGCTGCCACCGGCGATCTCCATCCCACCGACCCAGTCAGCGCTGATGTCGTTATTACCCGCTTTAAGGTCCAGCACGGCATAGCCGGTGTTCTCGATGCGAATGGCGTTGTCGCCGCCACGCACTTCAATTTCTACTTCACTGGCACCGGAAACGGTAATCCGGTCGTTACCGGTACCGGTAACGATGCTGTCCTTCCCGGTACCCATGTCGATGATGGCCGCCCCCTGGCCACCCTGGAAAGCGTCGTTACCCTGCTCACCGAAGAAGCGCATGCCGGAAACGTCACCGCCGATAAAGCTGTCGTTGCCTTTGCCTCCGCGAATAACGCTATCGGAAGCACCTCCCATGATGATGAAGGTGTCGCGCCCGGCGCCGCCGTCGATATTCAGGGTGGCATCAACGCCGCGTCCGACGTACAGAGTGTCGTTGCCGCTGCCCCCGGTAAACACGATATTGCTTACGCCGCTATGCTGGGATGTTTCTCCCAGCGCACTGACCTTGACCGCACCGGCAATAGCTTCACCTTTGTCATTGGTCACAGCTTCAACGCGGTAGCTCTCATGGAGAATATCGCCATAGAGTTTGCCGCCGGCATCGCCGTAGCGGTCGATGACATCACCGGCGTTAAGATACAGGGTGTTGCCTACCTGCGTGGTGATCACCGGCGGCGCACCCCAACTCCAGCTATAGCCTCCGGATACACTGATACCGGCGATTGTTGCCGTCGCTTCAAGTGAGGCGCTCGCCTCGGTCAGTTCGATTTCGCCACTAAAGCCGGCCAGGGTTTCGTTGATTTCGAAGAAGCCCAGATCCAGACTAATATCCAGTGAGCCGTAGACACTGGCAGCAAACAACTTGTTACTGAACGTCATCGACATGCCGGCGTTGAGCTCGATAATCGCCATGTCAACGGTGATATCCACCGCGCCGGTCAGCTCAAAATCACCGTCCGAGCGCATATAACCGCTGGCATTCACCTCAACAAAGCCGAAGAAGTCGATACTGGCCTGATCAAGGCGAATCTCGAAAACGTCATCGACGATGCTCATGCCGCCTTCGAAGTCGACATTGAAGGCCAGAATTTTGATGGCGCCGTCCAACTCAAGGTTGAACAGCGTGTTGCCAGCAATGACGTCGCCACCCAACGTGGTGTAATCGCTGGAACCGGTATTAATTTCCAACAAGGCGTCGGCATTTATACCAATGGATGCGATGCCCAGTGACACGTTGGTTTCAGCACGCAGAGCAAAAATGGTTTCCGAACCATCGTTAATAAACGCCGCCGCACCAGCAAACTCCAGGGCACCGAAAGCCCCGAGATCCAGCGTCATGTCCAGATCAGCCTGAAGACCGCTGCTGTCGATCAACAGATCCACAGCGCCGGCCATCTTGATAACGCCGACGCTGATGGCCCCGCCGCCAGAGATACGCAGCGTCTGCGCACCCAGATCAACCCGCTCGATTTCGCCGGGAATGACATTGCCATTCTCGTCCAGCTTGAGCATATCGACCCGCTGGGTGCTGCGTGTTGTGTTGATCTGCAGCAGCGCGTTCGCTTCAAGCGAGAACACGCCAGCCACTTCGATCAGAGTGCGATCTCTGGGCGTGCCCACCTGCAGACTGCCATACAGACCGGCATCAACGCCGGTGTCCAGCCCAAGGGTACCCGTTGCGGACACTGGCTCCAGCACCGGCAGATCCAGAGTCATGTTCAGGTTGAGCTCGGTGCGCTCTTTAGCCACCAGTACGCTGAAACCGCCCTTCATCGCGAGCGCATCAAGCAACGTCAGCGAGCCATTGCCCGCCAGCGCCACAAAGAAGTCACTGGGTGTTTCCTGACCCGGCGGTATATTGCTTATTTCTAAAATATCGGGAAGGCCACGACTTGCCTCGAATTCTTCAGGCACGTCATAGGTCACCACATCGCCGGTGGTGTTCATCACAAACTCAAGGGATTCAACATTCAGATCGACAGGTCCAAGTTCAAGATCGACCTCAGTCAGTCCAAATCGTGCCGCCAACCCGGCTCTGTTCAGCACCAGCAGTGCTTGCGCATTACCCGAGAGGAAGCCACCCACCTCGGCCGACGCGTCGGCAAAAATCGTGAGCTCATCGTCAGTCAGTTCAAGCTCAAAGACACCGTCAAGCGTGGCGAGACCAAACAGATCGAAGTTGGCCTCCCCTTGTACACGCACCAGACGTTCATCGAACATCAGAACCACCGGCTCGTCGGGGTTACCGGTGTCGATACGGTAGCCCGCCGCTATGCTGCCGTCTGCCGTCTCGTAAGTGGATCGACTAAAATCGACGACAGCGAAATCACCGCCACTGATCGCCTGGTTCAGATCCAGGGTGAGGCTGCGCGCCGCCAGCGTCAGGCCATCAATACCCACCAGGCTGGCAGAGACCAGATCCGCCTGCACTGCGGCATAAGCAGCCGGGTTGGACAGATCCGTGTCCAACATCAAGACGGCCCCCATGGTCAGGTCTTCAATGGCCAGCCCCACGGCGATGTCGTTACGCACCGAGCCATCAATGCGTCCGTCGCTGTTGTTACCCCAGTAGTCGCCAACCCCATAAAAACCAAAGACGTTCGTCATGCCTAAAGCCAGTGAGGTAACCTCGCGTTCCTGACCATTAGAAAGCGTGACCGTCTCACCGCCAAGCTTGGTAAAGGCTACCGAACCGCTCACCTGCAGGAAGCCAGACAGGCCCTCGAAGTATTCCACCTTGGCCTGAATGATTTCCTGGTCAAAGTCGAGAAACACAGGGCTATCCGGGTCTCCCGTTTCCACTCGAAGACCCTGCTCACCAAAGACCGGCTGACCGATTTTTGGCAGCGCCAGTTGGTTAAACACACTGGTGAGATCGCCATCCAGGATGCCCTGGACACCCTGGAGGATTTTGAAAATATCCTCGACGCTACCCAGCGGCAGGCCAGGTGGCAATTCTGGTAGCGCCGGAAGCTCCAGGCTCGGCAGATCAAGCTTAAGCTCATCAAACAGCGCGGACGGGTCCAGGCCGCTCTGGGTCAGGTCGATGTAAGGCATCGGCAAAATAAGGGCCGCTTTTTCAAGCCCCTTGATCAGGCCGGTATTAATGTTGACTTCAATGCCCTCAAGACGGGCATCAAGCACCTCTTCCATACCGCGCAGCGCTGCTGAGCCCACGCTCGCTTTACCCGAAATATATTTGGGCAACGATTTCTCGATCCCATCGATTTTGATGCCCGCAAAGCCGGTGGCTGTCATCAGGGACAGGCCAAGATCCACATCCCGTACGTCAAGACCAATAAAATCATCGGAGTCGGGATCACCGATGCCCGCATAACCACTCAGGTTGGACGCGCCAAGCGTCATAATCTCAACATCGTGGTAGATGGCGTCCAGGCCAAGGTTAGAGAGAATACCCGTCTCTACCCTCACCAGTTGACGGGTTTCACCTTTGCTGAACGCCATGGAGCCTTCAAGGTGCAGGAATTCGGCCACCGATATCTTCGCGTGCTGTACGCTGGCGGCAATCTGGACGCGCTGATCATGATCCAGAAAAACCGAACCGCCCGCCGTTTGCATTTCTCGCCCTTTAACGCCATAGGTACGCTGAAAATCAATCCAGGCAAATGCATCGGTCTCTGGTGCCTTCGCCGCAATGTTCATAGCAGCGCGGACGTTCTGTAGTGTCGCTGTCAGTACCGGATCAAGCCCTACTACACCGGCCTGGTCAATTTGCAGATCCATGGCATTCAGGGTGTAGTCATCGTTCCGGTATTGGCTGAACGCGAAGTCCACGCCGTTGGCAAAGATACCAATAGCGCCGTCCGGGTCACCCACGCCGAAATAGGGGTCGCCAATACCGACAAAGGCATTCATACCGGTGCCAACGATGTCGATGGTATCGAAGCTTTGCCCCGTATCGGCCAGGTCCGTGCCCAGAATGACGTTGTCTTCTTTGCCCAGGGCAAAGCTGATATCACCGCTGAGATGTACAAAATTGTCGATCGCGAGGGTTGCGCCGGCCAGATCAATAGCAAAGATTTCGTCGCGGCCACCGTCAATGTCCAACACCAAATGGCTTTCGCCACCGGTGCTGGCCTCGATACCACCCACATTCCCGCCTAAGCCAAGAGGAATCGACAGCTCTTTGGCACTGTAATCAATCACCCGGCCGTTGCTGGCGGTATTGATCACCAGCTCGGCCTGATCGGCTTTAAGCGTCAATGCCGGCATGCCGATCAGGCCAATGAAATTAGTGCTTGCTTTGGCACTGACCCAGGCATCGCCCCCTAGCCCCAGCACCAGCGCTGCGGCCAGATCCAGATCGTCGATCGCCAAGCCTGCGCCGCCGTCATTGCGATCACCGACACCTGCAAAAATATCCAGATTAGCGGCGCCCAACGTGAAATACATAACGTCTTCGATGCTGCCATCGTTGAGTACCAGCGTTTCGAACTCAAGTTCGATTTCCATGAACTGTTCAAAACGTGCCAATCCAAACAGGTCGATATCAAACAGGCCGTTAAACTGCAGCAAGCTACCGATGCTCGGCAGTTGTCCGAAATCAAACGCGATATCGAAGTCAGGCAGGTTAAGTCCGCCCAGTAAGGCCAGTAGATCCGGCAGCTCAAGGTTGGGCCAGTCAACGTCAGGGAACAACTCACCGAGCGACAGCTCCGGCCAGTCAACGCTGGGCACAGAAGGCACGTTAAACGTGAGCCCGGGCAGGTCCAGATTGGGCAGCGCCAGGGCCAGATCTGGGAAGCTGATATCCGGCCAACTGACGTCAATGTCAAAGCCCAGCTCCAGCGCCAGATCCGGCAGGCTCCAGTCGGGCAAGTCCATATTCAGCCCAAGGTCAGGCATGCCAATATCGAACGAAAGATCCAGGTCACCAAAATCCAGCGGCGTCAGATCAAAGTTGATACCCAGTCCATCGAGAGGGTTCTGAAGGTAGGAAAAGCCGATATCGAAGGCGTCGATATCCACGCCCGGCAGTCCGACAAAACCCAACCTGCCGATGTCGGTCTGCATCACAGTCCACTGGCGATTGGTGTTGTTGCGGTCAGTCAGGATGCCCAGGCCAAAATCGAGCTGTTCGATCTCAAAACCGAAGCGGTCGTCGCCGCCCAAATCCACACCCACGAAGCCATCAGCGCCTTCGGCACTAAACGTTAGTGCATCCACCGTGGTGGTCGTGCCATCGTTCAACGCGATCTTTTGCGTCTGATTTGAGAAGGTGAAGCGGCCATCCACCTGCACTGCATTCAGCAGGTTCAGCGAAAGATCACCGCTGATACCCTGCTTGAGACCTGCCATATCAAAGACGATATTGGTTTCATCGCCTGAATCAATTTCTTCGCTGCCAAGCTTGACGCCAAGCCCGCGGGTCAGGGTCAGTGGCGCGGCAGAATAGTCAATCGCGCGCCCGCTTTCCGAGGCGGTATTGATGATCAGGTCGACGGCATTGGCCTCGACGGTCAGAAGATCGATACCCGTGAAGCCGGCTTGAGTTGCAGACGCCTTGGCGCTCACCCAATACTCACTCGGGTCGGTGACCTGCACCGCTATACCCAGTCCAAAGTCAGCGTCCTCAAGTCCGAAACCAATCCCATTGTTACCCGCGAAGAAATCGATATTTTCTTCAGCAAAGGTCATCAACGCCACGGTCGCCTCAGAGCCGTCGTCCAGAGTCACCGAGAAAAACTCCTGCGACAATGAGACATCCAGCTCAACATCAACGAGGTCAAACGCTTTTAGATAGAGTGTGCCATCGACTTCGAAGCTCAGCGTCTGACCATAACTCAGGTCAAAGTCCGCATTGCGCATACCGGCCTGAATGGTATCGCCCAGGGCAAACGCCAGCGCGAAATCGGTGCCGCTGGCATTCAGCGCACCATCGGCAACGCCAAAACTCATATCGCCAGACAGGCTGACTATGCCAAACAGGTCAGCGTCGACGCCCTCGGCTTCGAAGAAAACCTCGCTGCCGTCGGAAACACCGAAGGCTTGCTCAAAGGTGTAGCTGAGCGCACCCAGAGTGATCACGTCATTGGCCGCAATACCGGGATCGTTTTCGCGGTAGCGGAAGGTAACGGCATCTGCACTCACACCGGCGAAGTTGTCAATTGCCGCGGCAAATTCGCCATTTTTGGTCTCGAAACCCAGGCTATCGGGGCCCATCACCAAACCGATATCAGCACCTTCGACGCTGACACCCGCGGGGCCCGCGTCAAGGCTTGCGCTCACGCCACGCCCGATTGCCAGCAGCTCGTTGCCAAGCTGGCCAAAGGCAAAATCTCCGCGCAGGCTGATCAGATCACCAATGGCCAGGTCAACGTCCTCGCCGCTAACCTGCATAAACGGCGTATCAGCGAGCTGCACTTCCTGGCTGGTAAACTCGATGCTGATATCTTCACCACCCACGGTGAAGGTGTCGCTGAATGCGCCCGTAAATTGGCTGTAGCGCAGCGTCAGCGTAGAAGCCATGGTCACACCGGTCACACCAACAAGCGATACCCGCCCGGTGATATAACCCGCTTTGGCACCGTCCTGTTCAATGAAAAAGCCCTGGCCATTGGTGAGCTGAAGACCAATGCCACTGCTGAGATTGTCACCAATAAAGCCATTAACCTGATTGCCGATGACCACGGTAGAGCCGCCCACCGATTGCGACGTGGCAAGGCTGAATACGCCGGAAAGCTCAATCCCGGGGAAACTCAGGTCGAGCTCAAGCTCAACGGCGACCTCAACCCAGACAGTGGCGTTATCCTGACCCGCCGCATCGATCTCCAGAACGCCGAAGTCTCCCTCCAGCGTAATCGCGCGCCCAAGGTCGTTGAAGTAGATCACCGCATCACCGCCGGCTTCGACGCCGGGCAGCTCTAGATCGCTGGTGAAGCTCAGACGCCCGACCATGCTCTCACCTGGCAGAAGAGCAAAGACCCCCTGGGCATCGCTAATATCCAGACTGACATCACCGGTACCAGCACCATCAAAACCGTTAATGCTGGCATCATTAAAATAGGCGACCAGCTGATCGCCGTCGGCGGTGGTCGATTTTTCAAAGCCGACTTCGCCGCTGACGTCAATACCCATCAGGCCGACCGTGGCCAACTCCGATCTCATCGACAGGTAGCCAGGGCCAGCCTTGGCATCCAGCGTTACGCTCTGACCGCCCAGCGTGAAGGTTTCTTTAACGCTGCGCTGCATGGTGTTGAACGTGGCGCTGAAGGCATTAGCGTCAAGCGTTACCCCGGGCACACCGCCCAGCAGGGCAAGATCACCACTCAGGGTGCCCGCAACGCCTTCACTATTAAGCAAAAGACCGCCACTGCCGTCAGCGAGATTGATCATCTCAGTACCGGCAATCTCTACGGTAAAGCCCATATCCACACCGGCAATGCGTGTTTCACCGGCGGCGGCGTCAAACAGCAGCTGGTAAGTACCAGCAAGGGCAAAGAGCCCATCAATTTCCAGGCTGCCACCAAAATCGACCTGAATATCTCCCTGCGAATTGGTGCTGAACGACCCATCACCATCAAGGGTGACTACGCCCGCAACCACCGCGCTCAGCCCTTGCGCAGCAATGGCGATATCACCGTCAGCCACGTTGTCGGCAAACGTAAAGCTGATGTCACCGACCGCGAGCGTCTCATTCTTGGTGGCGCTGGCTCCAGATGCATAGCGAACGCTGACCGCTGTGGCGCTGACGTTGGCCAGCGGGTCAAGTGAGGCCGCAAACTGGCCTTCCTGTAGTGCGAATACAAGGCCTCCAGTGCCCTTGTTAATCAGGCCAAAAGAAGCATTGCTGAGCGACACCGAGGCGGGGCCAGCGTCCAGGCTGGCACTGACGTTGTTACCCACGGCGATCAGGTCATCACCGGCTTTGGCGAAGCCAAGATCACCGCTGAGGCTAACAAAACCCGCCACATCGGCACTGAAACCTTTCACGCCGAACGCCACCGTCTCCGCCGCGATGGCGTTGTTGAAGGTGTAGCTCAGGTCCAGCGCTTCCAGCGTGGTATCCGCCGCCACGGTGGTGGTGGCGTTGGTGTACTGGATGATGACTTCATCTGCGTTGACGCCGCCCAGGCCATCAATGGCAGCCGCGAAACTACCGTCTTTGAGTTCGAACGCGGTGCTGCCGTCAGCGCCGAGCACCAGACCAAAGGAGGCGTCACTCAGGCGAACGTAGGCCGCCTCACCGGCTTCCAGAGTGGCTGACACCTGACTACCGACCGCAACCAAGTCACCGTCGGCCTGACTGAACGCCACGTCACCACTGAGGCTGATAAAGTCAGCGACATTGGCGGCAAACCCTTCGACCCGGAACGCCACCGTATCGGCGGCAATGGCATCGGCGAAGGTGTAATTGATATCGCCAACATTCAGGGTTTCACCAGCGTCTACCGCTCCGGCGGCATTGGTGTACTGCACCCGTACATCTGCGGCGCTGACGCCGCCCAATGCATCCAGGTTGGCGTTGAAGACACCATTGGTCAGTTCAAAGCTGGTGCGTGCCGCCCCCACAATCAAACCGAAATCAGCGCTGCTCAGGCGGGCATAAACCGAGTCTGTTGCTACCAGGCTGGCACTGACGTTATTGCCCAAGGCAATTAGATCATCTCCGGTTTTGGCGAAGCCCAGGTCACCGCTGAGGCTGACGAAACCCGCCACATCGGCACTGAAACCTTTCACCCCGAACGCCACCGTATCCGCCGCGATGGCATTGTTGAAGGTGTAGCTCAGATCCAGCGCTTCCAGCGTCGTATCCGCCGCCACGGTGGTGGTGGCGTTGGCGTACTGGATGATGACTTCGTCTGCGCTGACACCGCCCAGTCCGTCAATGGCAGCCGCGAAGGCGCCATTGCTTAACTCAAATGCCAGCTCGCCGGTACTGTTACTCAAGAAACCGAAGTCGGCATCAAGGAGTTCCACATAGGCGGCATCGCCAGCAGCTAAACGGGCGTCGATCCCGGCGCCGGCTGCTATCAAATACTGTTCTTCACCGCGGGTTTCGCTGCTGAAGCCAAAGCGCCCACTCAGGCCCACAAAACCATCTACATCGAGGGTTAGATCGCCCACTGCTTCGATCACTTCGCCGCGGCTGCCGTCTATACCCAGCTTAAGAGCACTGTCGGTGCCAGTGGCAACCAAAAGCGCCTTGGCACCGAAATCCACCACCAGGTCCGCATCAAGATCAGCAACTAACCCAGGGCGAGCAATGCGCTCGCCTGCCTGAATCACAGTGATGACCGGCGCTTCTCCTTCATCAACGCTTGCGCTAATGCTGCTAAAATCAATGCCTGCCAACGCACCGTCGAAGTTAAGACGGAAGCCATCAGCTTCATTGCCTAGAACCACGACATGTCCGTCAACATCATCAGCGCTGTAGCCACCGTGTTGCGGTGCTGCTTGCTTTAACAATGTCACTAGCGATTGCGTTAACTTATGGCGTGCACTGCTGTCAGAGCGACCTTTGAGCAGCCCCACCACCGCCGCCTCGCCCAACAGCGCTAGCGTCATGGCACCCGTGGTTCCAGACGTATCAAGCTGAAGTTCGGTAGCAATAAGTTGATCTGTCTGGGCAACCGTTTCAGCTTGCGCACTTACATTGCGGTTGATAGCAAGCGTTAGATCCTGTGCCGCAAGTGTCAGGTCGTCTATACCGACCAAACCCACTGAGGTGGTATTGCCTTGCAGCGCCAACCATTTTTGCGACGCATTCTCTGCATCGCTCATTAACGCAAGACCGAAGTTCAGGTTATTCAGCGCTAACCCCAACGCTTCAGGTGTTTGGCCGTTCACGCCCGCAAAGGCTGACACTCGCTCGGCGCCCAGCGTTAACATATTCACTGCTCGGTCGCTGCCATCGGCGAGACGCACTTCAGCATTAGACCGCTCGAAGGCAAAGCTACCGGCCAACGAGAAGAATCCCGCCAGTTCCAGCGTGAGTTCACCGGCGGCGCTCAGCAGCGAACCGCGTGCCGCGTCAAAGCTCAGTACTATCATATCGCCGCCCCCGGTCGCAACGCTCAACGCCGTCGCGCTGAAATCAATCAACTGCGCGCCTTCAGAGGCCGTATTAATCTCCAGACGCAGCTGCTCTGCCGAGATCGTGATATCACTTGGCAGACCTTCCAATGACACACCACCGACCGTGCCTTGCAGCGCTAGCCACGTAAAACCGGTGTCGGCTTGGTCACTCAGCAGCGCAAGCCCCAGATTAAGATCGCTCAGCGCAAACCCCGTGCGCCCAGCACTATTGCCGTCAAGCCCGACGAAGCCTGATAGGTTACGTCCACCAACCGCTAACACATCTGCGGTGACGGGCTGTCCGTTGGCTAATGTCAGCGTTTCTTCGCCACGTGTAATAGATAAGCCGCCACGTGCCTGCACAAAATCACGAATTTCGAGTTCGGCGTTACTGACGCTAACACCTTGACGGTCAGTGGCTTCAAGCTTGCCAAAGGTATATCCCAAGCTACCCAACGCGAGCGTTTGGCTGCTCCAACTCTGATCGGTGTCGTTGAAATACAGCACTGCATCAGAAGCCGAGAGCGAGACTTGACTACCCAGCTCAGCAAACAAGCTACCTGTCGCCTCAAGCGCCAAACCATCAGCGCCGGCTACCAACCCCATTTGGGCGCTATTTAAGCCCACACTGAAATCACCCGCCGATAGCACAGCGGTGACGTCGTTAGCAGCCAGCAACACACGGTTGTTGGTGACATCGCGTTCAAGGCCAAACTCACCGCTAAGCGTCAGCGCATCGCCAATGCGTAAATCACCGTCCAACCCGATTAACAAGCGTGAATCCGACTCGGCATAGCTCAGCGATATATCACCGGCTAGCATTAACCCACCGGCGTCTAATCGAGCCGCTAACGTCAGCTCTGGATTCAGTGAATTGAAGTAATCAAGGTTGAGAAAGCTACCGAGATCATCAGCCGCAGCGGTGAGATCCGCACTCTCATCTAATAACGAAAAGCTAGTGTTCGCCCCCGCCACCAGATCGCTGGCAATCATGCCTGGAAGTAATTCGCGCGTTATCAGTGTCAGCGCGGTGTCGGTCTGCTCAATATCAAAATAGAGGTTTTGCGAAAGATCGAATAAACCACTGGCGCTATCGAAGCGTCCTTCTGCTTCAGCGAAGGTATAGATAATAAATTCATCGCCTGCCGTCGGCGTAAAATCGTCCCAAAGTGCAACGTTCAGCGTACCGCCAAAGCTCGCGGTACCCCCTACGTTAACCTGGTCGTATGCCTCGCTGCCGGTACCGCCAAGTTCAATAAGGACCTGACTGTCTGCCGAGTAGCTAAGGTCACCATCGAGTGTTTGTACGCCAGGGGAATTGCCGGGGCTATGAATACCACCGTCAATTACCACGTCAAACGGTGCCACACCACTGCCTGCCAGGGTGTCGTGGGCACCAATAGTTAACGTGCTAAGCGTTAGGGAATTTGCGTCGATATCGCCGCTAACATTGCCCGCTAGCGTGGTCATGTCTGCCACATCAACCCGCGTACCTACGACAGCGAATTCGCTATCCGCCGGTGCGTCGCGATCGTAGACCTCGACCTCCGACTCAAGTAGGCGGCGATTTTCCGACACTGAGTCGAGTACATGAACCTCCTGCGCCTCCAGCAGAAGGTCCTGACTCGCGTCACGCTGCATCATGGCCTGAACCGGTCCAAACACTGGATCAGCCGATAGCAGGACGCGCGGCTCTAACGGTTCGACTTTAAAAGCGTTTTTAATTAACTGGGCAATTTTGCTACGTTTGAACATGGCTTTTCTCGGCAGGCAGGCGTGAAAACACTCAATTACCATTTGGTAACAAAGTATTAAATGCCATCCCATGGAGAGTGACAAGATTCGCTTTGTTGCAAAATATTTCACAGCTGATTAATCTGCGACTTTCTACAAAAAAACTAGAGACATCATGCCTCTTCCCTCAGAAAGACCAGTATCGTGCCCTAAGCCACAGGTCTTGCGCGTGCTGATTACTGAAAATCATCACACCAGCATGGCTGTACTAACGGACTTTCTTCATTTACGGGGCTTTACCTGCGTTAGTGTGCTGACTAGTGCTCAGATCACAACCGAACTGGACGTTGAAGCCCAACACATCTTGTTGTTTGATAGTGCGCTTCCCGCGATCACCAGCGAGTCACTTATCCGTGCGTTGCGCCGTAAGTACGGCTACCGCATCGGTATTATTGTGTTGCTTCCCTCGCAAGATTTGCCGCCAAGGCTAGCCGCTTGGCGTTGCGGCGCAGACATGTCGCTAGTGAGACCCGTCAATTTCGAGGAGCTGGATAGTGTTATCTGGGGACTTTACCAACGGCTACGTTTACAGGCTGTCGACCAATCACCTCCCACCGCTTGGATGCTTTATCCAGAGCATGAGGTGCTGACACCGCCAGATGGCCAACGCGTCAGACTGACCGGTGCTGAAACCCGCTTATTAACCGCGCTTGCCCAGCAAGAGGGCCAGGTAGTCAGTCGTCAGGTGCTTGATGAGGCACTCGCGCCAGGCGGCTTGCCCGGCGACACCTTGCGCCTGAATGTTCTGATCAGCCGATTGAAGAAGAAAATTAAGACAGAAACGGGCATCGCACTGCCCTTACAAACCTATCGCAACCTGGGCTATGCCTTTCAGGCCGAAGTGGTTACGACTTCCGGCGCACAAAACTCATCATCTCACGCGTTTTACGATCAAACGTATTGAGCCGCTGACGATGGCTAAATGCACGCCGCTCAGCACGCTTCTGGGCATACTGAATCAGCCGCGTAATCAAGTAATTGCTAGTTAGGCCCAGCGCCACCAGCCGATTGAGCGGCCGCAGCCAGGGCGGCAAATGTTTACGCAACAGCTCATCATCAGCGGCCGCTAGCGGCATGACGTCTCCCGGGTTACCTTGGCGTCCGGTACGCCCAAACAACTGCCAGTCGATGCGGGCAGATTCATGGGGTTCAAGCATAATTACCGCCAGCCCCCCTAGCGCCTGCACCGCAGGGCTAACTTTGATATCCGTTCCACGTCCCGCCATGTTGGTCGCCACGGTCACCGCACCACTGGCACCGCTGGTTGCAATGATGTCAGCCTCGGTAGCGTGGTTTTTGGCATTGAGCAGCTCGCAGGCCATGCCATCGTCACGCAGCGCCTGCACGAGCCGCTCACTATCTTCAATGTTACGTGTACCAATTAGCACTGGGCGGCCACACTGATGGTAGTGCTTAATCTCACCAATCACCGCCGCCCAGCGAGCCTCACTTGAGGGAAAGGCACGGTAGGGATGCACCTGCCTAAGCGGCGTTATACGCGACGGTATGCGAAGGGTATGAATGCGGTAGTTAAAGAAAATCTCGGTTTCGATGTTCTGCAGGGTTCCGCTGGCACCGGCAATGCGGTGATAAAGCTTGAAGTAGTTCTGAAAGCTCATTCGCGCCATGATGCGGTTCGGGTCAGTGAGCGGCACACCCGCCCGGGCCTCAACGGCTTGATGCAAACCGTTGCTCCAGGAACGCCCTGCCATCAACCGTCCAGTTTTTTCGTCAACAATGACGACCTTTTCATCATCAATTACGTAGTGGTGATCGCGCAGAAAAACATCACGCGCTTGAATGGCCTGCTGCAGAATCTCACGGCGACGCTCGGGGTGTTGCCAGAAGGACGGCAGCTGATCGACCAATGCATCTAATGCCTGTTCGCCCTTTGCGGTATAAGCCACATCGCGATGCAGCAAATCAATGTGATAATGGCGCCCTGGCACGAGGTGATCAACAATATCGCGAGCCGCCAGAATACCGCGCTGCAGCGCTGGGTCTGGCTGTGGCCCCGAAATAATAAGCGGTGTCGTAGCGTCGTCGATCAGAATACTGTCGGCCTCATCAATAATGACCGAGTACAGCCCACGCGTCTTCAACGCGTTTTGTGGCTTGCCCTGCAAATAACTCACCGTTAGCGCCAAACGGTTGATGGTGACATCGCCATTGGCCAGCCTGTCTTTAAGGTAATCGGCCAGGAACTGGTTGGAGGTGCCGTAGACAATATCGGCCGCATACGCCTGCACTTCTTCTTGCGCGTCTGCATCAGAACTTAAGCTGGCACTGCTTAGCCGACAACGCTGAAACAGAGGTTGCAGTAGTAGTGCATCGCGCTGAGCCAAATACTCGTTGGCGGTGACGACATGACAAGGCTTGCCTTGCCATGCAAACAGCACGGCCGCCAGCGCTAGCGACAGCGTTTTACCTTCACCTGGTGCAAGTTGCACCAACTGACCGTCCACCATCGCCAGCGCACAGAGCAGCTGTACATCATAAGGGCGTTCACCCAGCTCATCGACGCACAGTTCACGCAAAACCGCTAATGCTTGGTATAGCTGGGTTCTTTCATGGGTGAGCAAACGCTGGCGGCGCGCACTGCGCTGGAACATATCCAGCTGTTGCTCAAGCACCTGGGCATCTAACCCCTGCGCCCATTCAGCATACTGGTTAATGTCTGCTACCTGGGCCCGATAGCGCTTGATAAGACGCGCCTCGCGCCACCGGTGCCATGCCACGCGAAGGTGCGTTACCAAACGGTACTCTGGGCGCAGATCATCCTTGGGTTCATGATAATTCAGCCCGTTAGGGGGCCTATTAACGTTCGCCTCGATCATATCTGATAGCGCTGCTGCAACAGCTGCTGGAGATAGCGTTTAACCTGCCAGGCACCGCTGCGTGGTTCCAACTCCACCCTAAGCCTACCGACAGCGCCATTGGCGTAGCGCACGCCTTCAGCAACGCTACTTTCTGGCGGCAGCGTTGCCGACAGCTCAAAGAATCCTTCCTGCGTCATCAGCCGGCCATCGCGATCCGGCTGAGCGACAAAAGGCCCCCCGCCGTTGATACCTAGCGCTGGCGAAGGTAGCTCGAACTGACGAAACGGAATAAACCGTAACGCCTCGCTGTGTAACGTATGAGCGGCTTGGCCGACCAGGCGAATTTCAGCGATGTCCATCGGCTGGGCAAACAGACGATCAGCCTGCGTTTGACGTACCAACGCCACAAAACGGTACTCAGTTTCTGACAGCACACGGCCGAGCAGGCTGCCACGCGCTACGCTGCTATTTAAGCGTGAAGACAGATCCTTACCTTCCCAGATGCCATCGATCGGCGCGGTCAGCGTCAATGCCTCGCGGCGCTGGGTTAACGTCGCCTCGCGTTCACGCAACGCCTCCAGCTGTTCCAGCAGCGGCGCTGCCTCTTGATCTGGCGAGCTTAGAGAGCGCCGGTAACGCCACTGGGCCTCTTCGATCTGGTGGCGTGTAATTTGCCACTCCTGATCTAGTTCACGGTTCTCGAAACGCACCACTATCTGCCCAGCCTCCACACGATCACCGTTTTCAACCGCCACGTGAACCAAGGTCCCCCCCGAATCAGCAAACAGCTGAACGGTTTCGGCCGCTTGCACAACCCCATGTGCTTTTAAACTGTGCGGCAGAGGCATGGTCATAAATAACGCCACAATGGTAGTTAATAGCCCCGTTGACACCAGCACGGCACGCCAGCGATTCTTGACCAATCGCGGGCTGGTCAGCAGGTATTTCAGCAACTTCTGGCCTGGAATCAACACCCAGATGAAACCCATCATTACCAGCATCAGGGCGCCCAATCCAATCCAGATATCAGCCACCATCAGCATAATCACGAACATGATGAACAAGCGATAAAACAGGCTGAGCGCGCCGTACAGCGACAACCAAACCGCTTCTGAAGGGCTGTCGGCTGCGGGTTCGCTCTTCGGCGTTCCCAGCAGCCAGCGGTCCATGTAATAAAGCCACTGCTGGTTGGCTTTCTGATAGAGATTAGGGATATCTACCGCGTCGGCGAGCATGTAGTAGGCATCAAAGCGCAACAGCGGATTACCGTTAAACAGCAGACTAGAAACGGACCCCGCAACCATCAAGTTAAACGCCAAGCTGTTGACGGGGCCTGAGCCCGTTGATGCCCACACCAGCGCTGCTATTGCGGCCAAAAATAGCTCAACGTACATCCCTGCACCGCCCACAAACACGCGGTGCCAGCGGCTACGCATCGACCAGCTAGAGCTGGCATCAATGTAAGGCAGCGGGGTAAAAATAATGAACATGATGCCCATGGTATGCACCGCCGCCCCGTACTTCTTACACACGATGGCATGTGCCATTTCATGAAAGATTTTAAGCACGAAGATGCTTACATACAGCAGTGGCAAATTACCTAGCGTGAAAATACCCTGCCCTTGCTGCCACAGCGCATCCCAATGTTCGACTACCGTTTTACCCGCGTAGAAAATTACTGCTAGCCAAATCAGAAAAGCGGGTGCACTGAAAAATGGCGAGAATACGCGGCGCCAGGCATTCAAAAACTGATTGGGATCCCATAGCGGCACACGCACGTACATAAACGCCATCAGTTTGCCTAAATGCTCGCGGGTGCGATGCTTCTGATAGCGTTTGAAAATAGCTTCGTTATTGGCGTCAGAGCGGAAAAACAGCAGGTTAGAATGGTGCAGCTGGGCAAGCAGTTGGATAACATCTTCCTGGCCCGGGGCACAATCGGCGTGCTCCTCGATAAAGGCTTCCCATACCTCACCTACGCTCTTTTTTGGCGTTAACCGTGTGACAAACCAGTAGCTAACCGGGGTAATCCGGTAATATTTTTCTGAGCCCATTTCCTGAAGCACGTACCATTCACGACCACGATACACCTGCTTGTGAATACGCACGCTTGGCAGCAGCCCCAGTCGCAGTTGTGACACTTCGTGCCATGTATCACTAAAGGTTCCCGACATCGCCTGCTCTCCTAATAATCGCTGTGCTTACCACCATAGCCAGAGCCTAACGCGATCCACCAACCGGTGGCTGATCACCCAGAAAACGTTCCGCTCGCCTTGGTCGACCTTGGCAATCCCTTCCATGCCAGGCCGCCACCACCGCTCGGGAGGCAATTCGATATCTGCTTTCAGCTGGAATGCCGGACCACTTATGTCTTCTACTGTGGCCACGGGGATAATACGACGCACGGTGAACGGCACGCGCACGTCTGGACGGCTGGCAAATGTAAACTCTCCGCGATCACCCTCTTCTATATAATGCACGTCGCGCTGCGACACGGTGATGTCTAGATACAGGTCATCTAACCGTGCCACTCGATAAAGCACATCGCCTTGGCTGACAGACAACCCCAACAGCGCCTGCCTATCTCCTTCAATGACGACGCCATCAAAGGGCGCACGCACCTCAGATTGCTCAAGATACACCGTCAAACGTTGCAATCTCGCCTCGTTTTGCGCCACCCGTGCGCGGCTAATCTCGGTTTCAACCAGGTCCATCATTGCCCGTGCCCGGTTAACCTCTGACTGATTGCGCAGCATGTCTGCACGCACTTCCGACTGCTGCAGCAGCCAATCCTGACGGTCCATCATCAGTAGCAACTCACCCTGCTCAACAACATCCCCGTTGGTCACCAGCGCCTCATCGACACGACCATCAAAGGGCACCCCAGCAATGCGGATATTGTCGGTGACTACGCTCGCTGAGCCTTCGATACGATGCGGCAAAGTACCCAATGCGCCGTACAGTAATAAAGCAGTAACGACACATGACATCACTTTGATCCACACCATTTCAGGGCCAACTAACCAACCTAGCCCACGGCGCAAAGTGCGCAGCCAACGCAGCGGCAACGGCTGCTCTCGCTCATGCAAATGCGTTAGCCGTGGCGTAATTACCTGACCTAGAAAATGCAAAGACGCCTGAACGTCTGCGGGGATAGGTTGACCATAGCGAATCAGCAGGATCACTAACCCTTCCCCCTCACGCTCTCCTATTAGCGGCAGCGAAAATAGTGACGTGCAACCATGGTCTGTTTGTAGCTGACGATGCGCCAGTACAATAACACCTGGCGTCGCGTCGCTATCAGGCTGCACGCTAATAGCCTGCTGTTGGTCAAATGCCTCCTCCATGGCGGCTTCAAAGCATTTGATAAGCTCGGTTTTACGCTCGAAGCGATCCATATGGCTAACAGCACGCACCTTCAGGTAGGGGCCTTCGCTCCAGCCAATAACCGCTTGATCAATCGCCTCGCTGTGGCTAACTAAGCCGTTGGCCAGCGCATGAACCGCCGTAGAAAAGCGCGATGCTTGATAGATTTCAGCCAGCAAATTGAGAAAACTGAGCACCTGCGTTGCTGTCTCTTGTCCCATGGCGGGCGCACCAGCCACCGCATCGAGATTAGGAATATCTGCAATTAGCTGGGCGCGTACGACGATGTCATTAACACGGTGAGCGGCATCAGAATTAAGTAACAACACTAAATAAACGTGCTCTTGCCCACTAAGCGGCACGACTAGGCGCAGCACTCCCCGCGCATCTGACGGTGTGCCGATAGCAAAACGGTTGGATTCAGCGCGCTGCGTTAGTGCGGCTAACCATGGGGCGCTGACAATATCGTGGGATTCATCAGCACTGTTAAGTACCGCAGCATGAATGTGAAAGGTGTCGCCAGCAGACTTCTCGACCACCAGCGCCGAGCGAGCCAAACACAATGATAGAACCGCCTCCAGCAGCCGCTGCCAGAATGCCGCGTCGATGTGAGAGACATGCCGCAGCTCCCGAAGTTGGTCGATGACGAGTTGAGGGCTGGACATGAAATGGTTTCCTAAAAACAACGGTACAAAAATCAACAAACGTAACGGCGCTTACAGGTAGCCGCCGCTATCTGACAGTCGAACAACCACAGGATTTAATTAAAGTTGGGCAGTGGCACGTGAACCAGGACGAATATTTCCGGTGAGGTTAGGCACCTCAATATCAATACCAACGAGACCACTCGCTTGATCAGCAACAGGAGAAATAGACGTCACCACCCCTTCATGCGGCCCAATGCCTTCAATGGCAACCGGTACCGGGCTACCCGTTTCTAACCTGCGGGCAAGAGCATCAGGAATGCTAATACGCAATACCACAGCGCTCAGGTCCACCAACGTAGCGACCGTATCACCGGCGGACACCCACTCGCCGTCAAATTTCTCAATATGCGTGATCACGCCATCGATAGGTGCCTTCAATGTCAGCGCATCTAGCGCCTCGACAGCCAGTTGATACTCTAATTCGGCCAACGCTTTTTGTACTTGGCTACTATCACGCTGCCCACGAGTTTGAAGACGCTCTAGCTGTAGCGCATCTAATTCATCTTGGCTGACCGACCCTGTGGTATTCAACAGAGTCCTCAAAATCTGATACTGGTTATCGAGAATACGCAAACGCTCGCTGCTAGCAACGATTGCCGTCTCATCCTCCCAGACTTGCAGACGTCGCTGCATTTCGAGTTCTGCTGCCGCCGTATCCAATTGCAGCAGGGCTTCTCCCTGCTCCACGTGCATTCCTTCGCGAGTCGTTACCGTGGCAATCAATCCCGCGACCGGCAAGGCCAGATCACGCTCTTCAATGGCATACAGAACACCTTCAAAGGGTCGCGGCGTCTCTTGTGCAACGGCCTGGGGAGCCAGCAAAGCCATTAACCCAGTAACGGCAAGGGCTTTCATTGCCCCACAGGTTAAAGATGAGGCCATAGTAATGATCTCTAATATTTAAAATCGGAAAGGAGAGCACTTTAAAGATGAACCCTGCCTGTTTAGACAGGGCCGTGCGGCAGCAGAATGGACAGCAACGCTTAACCGTTAGGCTTATCAACTAGCTTTAATAACCAGCTTTAACAACTAGCTTTAATAACTAGCTTTATCAAAAAGCACTGAACAACCGGGCGTGATAACCAAACTGACTATCATCTTAATGGATGCTGTCAGATTCTGTTGTCGTTGCTTGCTCAGGACTGGCGGCCTTCTCAGCACTTGCTGGCGTCAGACCGGTTACGCCTTCTTTAAGCTGTGAAAGACGCTCGATCTGCGCTAAAGACGTTAGGTGGGCGTAGATAGGTGCCAAGTAGCGGCGCTGACGCAGATCCAGTACGTTGCTATCGGACAGGTTATTTAAACGCTCTTCGTTAACGACATAGCAGCCGGTAATGTTCTTAACCTGGTTATCTTGACGAACGCGCATATTCAGCGGCGTAAACAAGTTCTGGTGGGCCAAGTGGTTGCAGAATTCATGCGTGAAGGCTTCCATCTGCTGTAGCTCGCCCAAGTAACGTTTGACGTTATCAACAACTTCCGTCGGCTCGCCATTTTCGTCAAACAGCGGGTTGCCTTCATCACGACTGACCGTGTCACTGCCTTCATCAACACATACCGTGTACTGCCCATCTTCATTAACTTTAGCGAGCGCGAAGGGGTAGCGACGAATAATGGCGGGAACGTAAGAAGCCTGCCACTTGCCATCAGCGCCGACAAATAAGTTTTCGCCTTCGTTAAGGCCCAACAAAACTACCGGGCGGAACGAGTCCTGTGCCTTATCTTCAATAAATACAATTGGATACACTGAAGCAGCACGTGCAAACTCATGAACCATTAACGAAGCGATATGGAAATCTTTGGCATAGCCAAAGCCCTCAATCGCCTTGATCTTGAGCGTTTTATGTTGCTCTTTATTGACGGGCACTAATTTTTTGAACATGGGGATCCCTTATTTTAGGCTTTTTTGCTTTTTATCTAGGCTTGGAAAAAACAAGCAGTTATAAATTCTTCAATAGCGTTAAAGCAACGTGAAGCTATATGTAGCAGGAGCTTACGAGATCAAAAGCATGCGTTAAGCAGCGTTTCTTATATATCATTTAACTTTTTGCAACACAAATTTCCCCTCAACGGAAACACTGCATAAATCCCGCCGTAGATGCCTGATCGCCATCAACAGGGTAAAATTTGGTTGTCACACCACCGTCTGACAGAGTCATCCAATGAAGCAGATCTCTTTCGCCCAAGCAGAGCACCAGAACAAGAAGAAGATGCCCCCCCCGCGAGCGGTTCTGACCCAAATGGAGGCACTGGCGCCTTGGCAATGGCTGATTGACGCAGTAGATGTGCCGCCCTGAGTGCTTCAGCCGCTCAAAGACGAATTAATCAGCGGTTTCCTAGCAGAGAAACACGGAAATGGAAGCGTGGGAATGGCAGGAACTTCTTGAGTATTAAGGATGGTGACAAAGGTGCATGCACAACCCATCACCCCTGTTAGCGGAAACCCTCGCCTTTCATCGGGCGAGGGTTTACGTGAAGTTTTGCTAAGGGGTTGCCCCCACTGAAGGTGTTTTTTTCGGGCAAGTAGACCTTACATACTCTGGTCAACTACCGCCTCAGCATTTAGCCCCTCTTCACTCTCTACGGCGTCGAGCTGCTCAAGGAAGAAATCGCGCGCGGCGTCACCATCCACGCCACGCTCCTTAGCCCCGGCCTCCCATTGGCCAGGAAGATCTGCGGCTATTTGCTGGAAGCGCTCAAGCTCTTCGGCAGGCAGCTCCAAAAACGTGTTGCCCTGCTCTTTCGCAAACTCAATACCACGCTCATCCACCACGTCCATCATGTAGCCAAACAGACGAGAAAGCCGCTCTCCTGACACTTCCTCAATGGCCGCACGATCCTCTTCAGAAAGGGACGCCCATGTATCAGGGTTAATGACCATCGAGAAACTACCGCGATAAAAACCACCCGGCATCTGGACGGTGTAGGGCAACACCTCCGCTAGACGAAAACTTTTGAGCCCTTCAAGCGTTAGCATTGCGCCGTCAATAACGCCCTGTGTGGCAGCCTCATAGGTGCTAGCAGGGGGCAGTGCTACGCCAGTAAGCTCAAGTGCGTTCGAAATGTCCGCCATAATGCCACCGCCAATTCGCACGCGCTTACCGTCCAGGTCGTCAAGGCCATCAATCTCTTCCGTCAAATAAAGAGCACCAGGGCCGTGCACCCCAACCCCAATCACCTCAACCCCACGGTGTTCGTTAGCCTCGGCTAGGAACTCGTTATGGGTGCGCCAATAAGCCACCGAAGCGGACTCAGACGAAAAGTCTTCAAACGTGGGGAGTTCAGGTAGTTTGGTCAGCTCGAAACGACCCGGCATCAAGCCGTGAAAAAGCCAAGTAACGTCCGCCACTCCGTCTGCGATTAATTCCATTTGAGAACTTGGCGGACCCATATCGTGAACCACGTTAACAGTGACACGCCCTTCAGTAGCTTCCTCTACCCAGCTTCCCCATGTCGGCCAAACAATTGTGTTAACGCCATGATTAGGGCCTGCCCAAGTACTAATCTGCAGTTCAGTCGAGGCGGTGGCATGTTGTAAAGTGCCTAATGCCATCAAGGCAGAAAGTGTTGTCAGTGTGGCGAGTTTTTTCATTATTACTGTCCTCTCGTTCATTTCAGAAGTGGCATGCAAGGTGTTGCGTTTTAATGTTGTTGGTTGTTGGTTGTTGGTTGTTGGTTGTTGGTTATCAGAGAGCGAGTACAAGACGACCACCCTCAGCTCTTGAACAGCAGGCCATCATACGATCACTGGCAGCCCGCTCGGCACGGCTGAGCACCAAGTCACGGTGATCAATATCCCCCTCGACAACAGCGACTTCACACGTACCACACAAACCTTCGCAGCAGTCGCTGGGCACATCCACGCCAAACGCTGTCAGTACTTCCAGCAAGGTCTGATCATTACCGACCTGAAGTGTCACATTAGAATCGGTAAGCACTACCTCGAAGGCATGCTCTTGTTCAGGATCAAGGATGTTAGAACGAGCCGAAAAATGCTCAACATGTAAGATTCCTTCCGGCCAGTTCTGCGCCAATAGCTCAAGGGCTTCTAACATTCGTTCAGGGCCACAGCAGTAGACCTGGTCACCCTTGGCTACGTTGCTAAGTGCAATCGAGATATCAAGCCGACAGCCCTCATCACTCGCATGAACGGTCAGCGCTTCGCTATGATCACGTTCGGCTCGCTCTAAAAAGGCCATGGTTCGCCGCCCGGCGCCGCAATAGTGGAGTGTGTATGGCTTACCTAACGCCTTAAGTTGATCAGCCATGGTAAGAATCGGCGTGATACCAATACCACCCGCTATTAAGGTATACCGCTCTGCGGTCTCATCCAGATGGAAATGGTTTTTTGGGCCAGCAATATGCAGGATGTCGCCCGGCTTGACCGTGTCGTGAAAATGTAATGAACCGCCACGTCCTTCAGGCTCACGGAGGATGGCAATAGACAAGCGATGCCGGTCATTACGCTTTCCACACAGCGAGTAATAGCGCCGCCACTCGCCTGAGACCAACTCGATATGCGAGCCAGGTGACCAGTCCGGCAACTCACGGCCATAGGGGTCGGCAAGGTCGATGCGAATGACGTCTTCGGCTTCACGCTCCACCTCGGTGACTAAAACCCGACGCACAATATCCTCTTTGATAGGCGCGCCAATATGGAAATGCGTCGGGTTATCTAGCACCCCACGGTTGCGACGTTCAGGATTCTGCTCAGGGTCCCACTCCACCCAAAGCGAGGTTGGGCCACGGAAAGAAGTATTGGGCAGATACTCGAACGCTTGGTTTTCAACGAGGTGTATATGGGGTAAACGGCGGACAAATTCGTCAAGGATAATACGCATTTCCATGCGGGCAATATTCTTACCCATACATTGATGAGCACCGTAACCAAAGGTGAAGTGCTCAGCTGAGTTATGGCGGTAAATATCAAACTCATCAGGGTTTTCAAAATGCCGTGGATCACGGTTAGCTGATGCTTGTACCAGCAACAGTTTGCCACCTTTTGGGATCGTCACACCCCCTACGTCAGCATCCTCAGTAGCGATACGGCGCCAGGCCACCACAGAGCCAGCAGCACGAAGACACTCCTCAATAGCACTGGGGATTAGCGTCGGGTTATCACAAATATCGTTCCAAGAAGCACGGTTCGATAGCAGTATGCGGAAGGCATTCGAGGTGGCGAAAGCCGTTGTCTCATGAGCAGCCACCAAAATCGCCATCATCATTGAGCGCAGGTAGCTCTCAGGCACAACATCGGGGTGCTGGTTGTGCATACGGATCGAATCGTACATCCACCCCTCACCGGTTGGCTCTTCACGCATGCGATCGAGAATAGCCTGCGCCGTTTTCCAGAATTGCCCAACGTCTTCAGCAATCTTCAGCTGCTGTTCTGGCGAGGGGCGGCCCCAAGTGTTAAGCGTGTGAGCGACCGAGAATTTGCGGAGTTCTTTGGCATCTTCACTGGGCACCCCCAGAAAACGCAGCGCCACGGTCATGGGGATTTCCCGAAACATCTCCTCCACTAGATCCGCGCGGCCTTTATCGATGAAATGATCCATGTAGCTCCGCACTAACTCGCGTACCCATGCTTCATGCTTCTCGAGGTTCTCAGGCAGGAAAGCATCCATCAGCAGGCGGCGGCGCTCCATGTGGTCTGGCTCATCCTCATTAACCATGGTGCGACGCATTGCAAAGCCGTAGCTTTCAAGAATTTTAGCCGCTTCTGGCGGCGCTGGCGTCAGCTTCTCCAAGGCAATCGCGGGCGAAAAGGTGAGATTGTCACGAAAAACAGTTTTTACCTCTTCATAACGGCTCACGACCCAATACCCAAGCTTAGGACTGAAGAACACCGGTTCCTGCTCGCGAGACCAGCGTAGCGCCTCAGCGGGGTCAAGCTGGTAAGACGCGCCGAAAGGATCAAAGGCAGCAGCATCCCGGGAGACGGGGCATCCCGTCGGTGATGTCATCGTTGCGTGGTTAGCTGCATGATCGGGCTGACGAAAAGGACAGCCTTCTGACATTTTATCGGGCTGGCGTGCAGATGTGGTCATGATGTCTCCAATGGGGGGAACGTTCAGCAAGACACTTGTTTTATTTTTGTCTCTATTAACGCACAGTCATTATCTATTATAGAAACAAAATATAGAGAAAGAGTCTCGCATCGTCAATACGTGTTTGCAGCCCCAAGGTACTGCGCCATACTTGTCGATCCTTCATTATCCAAACGCCAACGTCTGTCTGAGGTTCACAACTGATGTCGTCCACGCTTCAAACGCTTGATCGCGGCCTGCTTGCCTTAAAAATAGTTTCAGAGCATAACGAAGGCATCAGCATCGCCAAGCTTGCTGAGGAGCTTGAAGTGCACAGGGCGATCGCCTATCGCATCGTCGCCACACTCGAGTCACATGCCCTGCTTACCCGCACACAGGGAGGCACCCTTAGGTTAGGCGCAGGCATTACTTTGCTCGCCTCTCGTTTTGAACCCCAGCTCCATGCGGTCGCCCTGCCATTGCTAAAAACCCTGGCCAAAGCAACACGCGCGACTGCGTTTATCTCTCTGTCCCAGGGGGAAGAGTGCATGGTGACGCTGGTCGCTGAGCCTGAAGAAGGAATGCTACGGGTGGGATATCGCGTGGGCAGCCGCCACCCGTTAACACAAGGGGCAGCTGGTATCGCGATTTTGGCAGGACGAGCACCGAAGGAAGAGGACAGCCCAGAGGTAAGGCAAGCCCGCGCTGATGGCTATAGCCTTACGCGCGGACAACTGCAGCGTGGCGCTGTCGGAGTCGCCAGCCACATTCCCACCACCCGGTCTGGTATTGGCATGGAAGCGTGTGTCGGGGTAGTCGCAATGGACGACCTGGATAGTGAGCGGGCGATTCGCGAGGTAAAGACGTGCGCAAAACAATTAGCGGAGCTGATTGGACAATAGCGCCGAGAGCTCGGCGATCGACCTTGGCCTCTGAGCCGCATTCCATATCGGCGAACCGGCGCAACGTGCGACCCGTTCGCCATTGGGGATCAGTTCATACTTGAAAGCTTGAATGAAGTGCTCTCTCCAAGGCGAAGAGTCGTCACCACTTACTCATCGATGAAACTGTTTTTCCCGCTCGGGCTGCCAAAAAATAGCATCGATGCGCAGGCGCACTTCGGTATTGTTGGGTAGCGGCCACTCAATCACATCGCCTACTCGCAAGCCAATTAAGGCTGCACCAATCGGTGCCATCACCGAGATACCGTCCTCAACGCTGGCAAGTGCATGAGGATACACCAACGTTCGAATCATCTGACGCTCGCGGGTCAGGTCAGTAAAGCGAATCTGACTGTTCATGCTAACCACATCCTCAGGGATATCCTGCGGATCAAGCACCTCGCCGCGAGCCAATTCCTCTTCAAGTAACGCCGCCACCATCATGTCTTTTTCAGAGGCGGTATCAATTAGACGCTGAAGTCGTTCAGCATCAAGACGGTTAATGATGATTGGAGGACGCTGACCCATTTCTACTCTCCTTGTAAAGCAATCAATAATGGTGTTGCGAGTATAAAACCCACCAACAAAAAAAAGCCCTTCCCCAAAGGGAAAGGACTGTGTCGTCATAGTATATGTGGTCTACCCAGTTAAAGCGATCAAATAACGCCCTGCTCAATCATCGCATCGGCCACTTTTCGGAAACCTGCAATATTAGCGCCCACGACAAGGTTACCCGGCTCACCGAATTCACTTGCCGTGTCCGCGCATTGGCGATAAATACCCGCCATAATCTGCTTAAGTTTTTGGTCTACCTTCTCTAATGGCCACTGTTCCATACTGCTGTTTTGAGCCATTTCCAGCTGGCTAGTGGCTACACCACCCGCATTAGCCGCCTTGCCAGGACCATAGGCAATTTTAGCCTCCAAAAAGACATCTACCGCCTCTTTGGTGGAAGGCATATTGGCCCCCTCGCTCACACAGGTAACACCATTCGCGAGCAGCGCCTTGGCATCGGCGTCGGTCAGCTCGTTTTGTGTCGCACAAGGGAATGCCGCCTCGCCTTCAATACGCCAAACCGCGTTGCCATCCTGCGGGTAATCTCGAACCGAGATATAATGAGCTTCCGGATGGTCGTGCAGATAACCTTCCAACGACACACGCTGCACTTCTTTCAACTGCTTCAACAAGCCTAAATCGATACCGTTCGGGTCGTGAATCGTCCCTTTGGAATCACTACAGGTAACAGGCGTGGCACCCAGCTCATAAAGCTTTTCGATAGTATAGATTGCCACGTTGCCCGCACCCGATACCAAACATGTTTTACCACGCAAGGCGTCGCCCTTTGCTGCCAGCATGTTCTCGGCAAAATAAACCGCACCGTAGCCAGTGGCCTCCTTCCGGCCAAGAGAGCCGCCCCAGTTCAAGCCTTTCCCCGTGAGCACGCCTTCATAGTGCCCTGTTAAGCGCTTATATTGACCAAAGAGATAACCGATTTCTCGCCCACCAACGCCAATATCACCGGCGGGAACATCGGTATGCGGGCCAATATGACGATAAAGCTCCGACATGAATGCCTGACAGAAGCGCATAATTTCATTGTCAGACTTACCCTTCGGGTCAAAGTCAGCGCCGCCTTTACCACCGCCAATCGGCAAACCCGTTAGGGCATTTTTAAAGATTTGCTCAAAGCCTAAAAACTTAATGGTGCCTGACGTCACGCTGGGGTGAAAACGCAAACCGCCTTTATAGGGGCCAAGCGCCGAATTAAATTGAACGCGATAACCTTTGTTTACCTGGACACGGCCAGCATCATCCACCCAGCTGACCCGAAACATCACCTGACGTTCCGGTTCAACAATACGTTCAATTATGCTGTGGTCATGATAGTGCGGGGCACGCTCGAACAGCGGACGCAGGCACTCAAGCACTTCTTCTGTCGCTTGATAAAACTCAGTTTGTGCAGGACTACTTTTCGCTAAGCTTGTCAGCGTGTCGTGGACATACGGCATAAACAGACACCCTTTTACAGTTAAAAACGTCGATTTGCTGGCCAGAGCGATGACGTATTTAACTGCGAGTACGCAAACCTGCATACCCTATGCCGGTTTGGTATGGGCAAAAAAAGCACGAAAAGTAGACTAAAGTGGCGTCTAGATTGCTCCCTCATGGTGCAATCATTAAACACTAATAAACGTTTTATAAACGAACTAAGCTGTCAGCGCAGGAAAAGATTGGTCACAACGACGCCATCGCGTTAACAATTCCTGATATGACCCTACTGGTGGAAGGGGGGGTATAGCCTCAGAGCGAAGTACGAGTCAGCCTTAGTCGGGCCTTTTCACCCGAATGGCAGGCATCACAGCTCTCCACACCCCTGGAAAGCAGAGCGCCCATTTACTTATACGCTGACCCCTTTCAGCTCTTTTATGATAAATTATATTATATTTTATAATTTATATATTTTCTAATAATTGAGCATAAAAATGAGCATACGTTTCGTTTATCATCGAATAACCTTAGCTGATTCAATCGTGCAGGGCATGGCCGGCGCTGCGATCGTTGACTACAGCTCAGGACTCTTCCTGACGGCCCCGCGGCGCACTGGAAAAAGTACCTTTCTGCGAGAAGACTTGATCCCAGCGTGCACTGCTCAAGGATGGGAGACCGTTTACGTTGATCTCTGGACGAACCGCGACGTAAGCCCCGCCATCTTGATAGAAAAGGCGATCGCTACAAAACTGATCGAACATCAAACACAAATCCAGAAGCTGTTCACAGCAACGGGCGCCAATAAAATCACTCTGCTTCGGTCTATCTCCTGGGATCTGACGACAAGCGCGTTACCGGACGAGGCCACCTTGGCCGACGCATTGCAACTGCTATACCTTGCGACAGACAGAATGGTCGTGTTGATTGTCGATGAGGCGCAGCACGCCTTGAATTCAGACGCCGGCATGAACTCTATGTTTGCGCTGAAGGCGGCTCGCGATGCGTTAAATCAGGGCGAAACGCGGCCAGGACTTCGTTTGGTCTTTACGGGGTCTAGCCGAGACAAACTCGCCCAGCTTGTCCTGAATACAAAGCAACCCTTTTTTGGAGCACAAATCACGCCGTTTCCACTGCTGGGCCGGGATTTCGTTGAGGCCTATACCGAAGACCTCAATACCAAATTAGCCGAAAGGAACCGTTTCCAGGTTGATGCGATGTACCGGGCATTTGAGCTGGTGGGAAACCGGCCTGAATTATTAGCCAGCATCGTCAGCCGCATAGCCTTGGAAATGGGCGAAGCGCCTAACCTGGGAGATCTGCTGGAAAGTAATGCGCATGCCTTTCAGCAAGAGCTTTGGGGGGAATACTCGCTATCGTTCGACCCGCTTCCCAACATTCAGAAAGCGGTGCTTAAGGCGGTCGCACGTAGCTTAGCATCTCGCGAACCCTTTGCGGCTTACAAAGAGGAAACCGTCAAACTCATAGCCCGGTTGGCACGGGAGCAAAATCCTGAATGTGACCTACCGACGGCTCAGCATATTCAGCAGGCGCTTGAAGCACTGCGAACAAAAGAGCTGATATGGCGCGTCGGTCGCGGCATGTATGCCCTAGAAGATGAGGGAATGGCCGACTGGCTAGCTTCCCAGGCTGAGGATGCGCCTAAGGCGTGAAGGTAGTTAGGAGTTACTGACGCACTGGCGTGCAGCTGGCTCAAAAGGCACCTTTAAGCGCTAGTAGGTAAGCGGCAGTTAATACCAGGTGGTATCACGTTATCAGTATTATTCAATGCTAAATAAATAACGAAGGTGCCACTCGAAGGATCGATAAAGCGATCAATACTGGTAATTTCAGCAGGCATTGATTCGCCTACAGGCTCAACCAATTCAATATCTATTACATCACCTACTGAGAATCGACCAAATGCACTTAATGGAAGCACCAGCTCGAGCTCCAGCGGATCAATCTGGACAAGCTGCATTACAGGAGTGTTGTCGATGTACTCTCCTTCCTCACTTTCTAATGAGGAAATGATGCCTGGAAAAGGAGCTTGAATGATGCGATCTGCAATTCTTGCCTCTGCCAAATCCGCTTGTAACCTAGCTATGCTAAGTTCTGTATCCATTTCATCGCGTTCACTCTCACTCAAAATACCTCGCTCAATGAGCCGCTGATTACGCTGTAACGTGCGCTGTGCGAATGCAACACGTGCGGACTCAAGCGCAAGGCTCGCTTCCTCAACATTGCTATTAAGGCTAAATAATACTTGTTCTCTTTCTACCTCTTCACCACGCTGAACATCTATAGTTTCTAAAAGTCCAGGTACTCCACTGGAGAGGGTTGCGGATTTACTCGGCCCGACCAAGCAACTAACTGCCTGAATATCAGCTTGGGAGATTGACGGCACCACTAGCAATGTGGAGACCAAAAAAGGAAGTGATGCTAACGCGCTTATTTTAACCATGCTCGCTCCTATAGTGGGTAACCCCTTCACTCCAGGCGACCGCTAAACCCAAGTCGTTCACTACTTTTCCAATCGGCGCGCAACATACGTGCTCGTTGATGAGCATGCCGTTTCTCGCGCAGGCGCTGTGCTTTTTTTTGACGACGGTAAAGTCCGCCTATATTTTGTTGCCACCCTTGCAGTTCATCCAAAATGGCATCTTCTTCGCTGATAGCCCATTCAATCGAGCCGGGATCCCCTTGCCGTGCACAGCGCCCTTCAATCTGACGGTCAATTCTTCCTGCGTCATGCAGGCCTGCTGCGATAATGTGTAGACCGCCTAACGCTTTAGCTGCGTCATCGAGTTTTATATCTGTACCACGTCCAGCAATGCTGGTAGCGATAGTAACTGCACCTGTGTTCCCAGCACGCATTACTACGTCTGCTTCATTGTCGTCTTGGCGAGCATTGAGCACGTCATGGTGCGGAATGTGGCCTGCCAGTATCGCGGATAATTCTTCGGAGTCATTGACATTAACCGTAGTAATTAAAACAGGCCTGCCCTCTTCTGACTTCTCAAAGGCTCGCTTTGCTATCCACTGCCAGCGAGTCTGATTATCCTTAAAACTATGCACACGCCCTTTTTGACGGCGATTTTTTTGGTGGGGCGGGACTGGCAAAAAAGGACGCCCATAGGTTTGCCAGAGCTCTTTTTTAACTTCTTTGGCAGTACCCGTCATCCCTGCAAGATGTTGATAACGGCGAAAAAAACGCTGAAAAGTAATTTGTGCGAGTGTCACATTAGGGGCCGTCCGCTTACATCCTTCTAGTACCTCTAGTAACTGCTGCAGACCTTTTGCCCAGCGCCGATCTGGAAGTACCCTTCCATTATGCTCATCTATAATGAGAATCTTGTCGTCTCGCACTAAATAATGGCGATCTTTAATAATTTGGTGTTTAGCGACAAGTGCCTGGTGGGCCAACCATTCCAATTTTGCTTTTCCCAGTGGATGTCGCTGTCGCGTTATGTTTTGCGTTGAAAGCATTTCATTGGAAAGTACTTCTTTACCCTTCACAGTCAAGAAAAGAACACCTTTCTCAATATCAAAATGTTCTCCTTTTTTAAAATCCTTTGTCATTCTGAGTGATGCGTGAATCAACGAAAGATCAAGGCCGTCATCTCCGTCATCCTCGGCTGACAAGATTAAGGGAGTTCTCGCTTCGTCGAGCAATACACTATCAGCCTCATCTATAATGGCAAAATGTAACCCCCGCATTAAAAGTAAGCGAGTCGACAAACGACGTTGTAAGTTAGCCGCATGCGCTTGCAAAGGTGAGCGCACGTTGTCAAAACGTTTCATATCACGCAGGTAGTCAAAAACCAGCTCTTTACTGGTGCAATAGGTGATATCAGCACCGTACGCTTGTCGACGCTCGGCACTAGACATGTCATGTACTACGAAGCGCACATTCAACCCAAGGCGCTCATAAATAGGCAGCATCAGCTCGGCATCACGTTTTGATAAATAATCATTAACGGTAACAACATGCACTGGAACACCTGCCATTGCCGCAGTGGCAGCCGCTAAGGTCGCGGTGAGCGTTTTGCCTTCACCTGTTTGCATTTCTGTCATACAGCCCCGCATGAGCGACATTCCACCTAGTAATTGGACATCTCGGTGGGGCATCTGGAGTTCTCTTCGGGCTACTTCTCGTATTAATGCAAAGTTGCGTACCACATTGACAACATTAACTCCCGTTTTAAGTAATTGCTGCCTTTGGTCTTGTATATGCTGATTTAGCGCCGCATCGCTTAAGCGTTGTAACTTTTTGCCATAGTAATGTATGAAGGGAAGCAGCATTTTCAAAGCAAAAAGTGGCAGCGCTGAAGGTAAATGTGCATGGGCTGTCCCCCATGCCCACAGTTGATCTAGCCAACTAGGCGGCTGTACCACTTTTTCTGGTCGATCGACACCATTAACAGGATAGCGCTGAAGTGCAAACAACATGAGGTTAGCCTAATTTATCGTTCAAAGAGAGACAAAAAATTTCGTCTAATGTTGTCCCAAAGCCGATACCCTATAGGGGACGGTGTATGTACAAGCTTAATGTACACACGACTATCGAGCGCCACTGCCACTTCTGCGTCGATTAAAGGCTGTGCATTAACATCCAGCGTGTAATGTTGCCGGTACGCCCTAAGCTCTTCAGTCTGCTCCGGATCTAACGCTACTTGCCCTCCTCCCTGTCTTGTAAGCGTTATGCTGGGTATTTCTCGTGTCGCGCTTGGTGATATGCCTAACAATGTGCTTTCAAATTCACGGTTCTGTCCAGGCAGCTTCAGCTTTACCTCCTGCAAATCATTGACGACCTGCGGCTGCAAGTGTCCAAGAAGTAGTGATCGGATGCGGAAGTCGCTGTCTTGAGTGACGGTCCCAACGGTTTGGCCACGTTGGATAAACTGACCAAGGTGAAGGCGCCCTTGATCAAAATTTACTTGGCCACTCCTAGGGCTCACTATGCGTGTGCCTGAAGCTCGTAACTGCGCATCTGCAAGCCGATTTTCAATCAGGCTTAGGTTCTCTAACTCAATGGCAATCGCTTGAGGATTACCTACGGTTGCCTGAATGCGAAATTCAGCTTCGCGCCTTTGACCTTCAAGACGAGCAACTTCGCTGGTCAGCTCTGGCGCATAAAGGTCAGCCATTAACTGCCCTTCTTCAACAGTCTCTCCATCCTCTACCCACCAATGACGTAGCTCACCAGAAGCTCCAGCCCGTACATTTGTAGGTTCGCGACTATCAACGACACCGTGAATTACTGAGGAGTGAGGGAAAGGCATCAGTAATAGACCTGCTGCTACGGCGAACACAACGCCTAAGAGCCAACACCAGGCTCGTATTTTCGCACCCTCTAGTTGCGTGCCCACAACCATCTCCTTCAAGATTTTCAAACTTGGCAGAATTAGGGCCATATAAAGTGACCAAATAGCGAGCACCACGCCCACAAAGAAATAGCTAGTGGCCACAAAAATGGCAATAAATACCATCAAAAACATGCGATAGACGAAAGATATAATCGCATACATAACGAGCCAAAAAGACTCCTTAGAAGAATCTGCAGAACTTGTAGTGTCGCGCTTATTTAACAAAAAACGCTTGATCAGGAAGCCAAGTTGCTGATTAGCACGCTGTCCAAAATTAGGGATTTCTAACCAGTCTGATAACACATAATAGGCATCAAAGCGCAAAAGAGGATTGCCGTTAAAGAGCAGCGTTGAAATACCTGCGATCACCATGATGTTAAACATGATCGATCGTAGTAGACCTGGTTCAGCTAATACCCAGACCATCATTGCCAACGCAGCAATAAAAAGCTCAACTAAAATACCTGCGGCACCCACTAACATCCTTTGTTTTTTATCCGGACATACTGCCGCTGCCGATGCATCGACGTAGGGAACCGGAAAAAAAACTAAAAACATAACACCAATTTCGTGTACTTCCCCTCCCGTATCCTTAGTTGTCCAAGCATGGCCTAGTTCATGAATAACCTTAATGACTGGATAAACTAACGTCATAAGCAATAAGTTATTTAGACCTAACACTCTATCCGCAAGGTTGTCCGTCAAGGCCTCCCAATGCGTAGCCGCCAACACAACTGCAAAGCTAACAACAGTGATCCAAATAAGAGCCCCCCATATGCTTAAGACAGGCCTTACATAAGGATAAGTGGCATTAACGAAGGCATCTGGATCAACAAGCGGAATTTTTACGCCCAATGGGGAACGTAACACTTGTTTAATTTTTTTCAGACGTCCTTGTCGTTTACGGTGCGAGAGTTCGTCGATATCAATATCATGATACCCCGCAAGAACATTTGCATGATGTAATTTCGCGATGAGCCCTATTAACTCATCTTGTGTGGGCATTTCGTCGCCGATTTCATAGCTGACATCATCCCAGATTTTTTGCAGTGAAGAAGAACCGTCAAGGCGACCAATGACTTGATATGCCTCCGGTGTAAACCGGTGAGCTTGTCCCGTAAGAGCATCGAATAAGACATACCAAGGTGCCCCGCGGTAGTCGTGGCGATGTATGCTGGTATGTTTTCGAAGACGCGGTGCAAGGTGTGCAACGCGATGCCACTGATCGCTGTAAAGAGAAGCACTCATAAATTAAAACCACACCCGCCATTTAAGCATTAAGAGCCACTGTCTTAACTCGCGGGTCCAAATGCTAATGCGCCGCTGCTCGCCAAGCGGCACCCGTGCTACCCCCTCCATGCCCGATCGAAAGGCGGGGTCGTTACTTAGTAGCGTAGCTTCCGCAATAAAGTAATTGCTGCCTTCGCGTTGACGCGTCTCTTGGGTAACGCGCTGTACTTCAAACTCAAATTGTCGGTCTGTTAACGCTGCCAACAATAGTTCACCACGCTGACCCTCTTCTATATCGGCTACTCTAGACTCGTCCACAGCCAGCTCTAAACGATAGCGGCCCTCGGGTGCAAGACGCAAAAGTTCATCTCCTGTGCTAACCGCCCGCCCCAATTGCTGCGTTAAATCTCCTTCTACAATAATTCCATCGAATGGAGCTTTTAACGTAGATCGCTGCAGACGCGACTCAACCAGCGCTAAATCAGCTTCAGTTTGTGTCCGCTGAGCATCTAATATGTTTAAGGAGGCACGATCCCCTTCAGCTCTCAAACTTTGCGCTTCACTTTCTAACTTAGCTAATTGACTTTGGTGTTGCAGCTGCTGGAGACGAAGATCACGCGTATCCATAATCACTAACGCTTCCCCAGCACTTACGTGGTCACCAGCGCGCGCTTTGGCAGCATCTATATATCCCTGAAACGGTGCTGAAATAACGTGTTGAGATTCGCTAAGCAAGGTGGCGTCGGCTGCTTCGTAAGCCGTACCGGTTGCAAAATAACCGTAGCTCAAAAAGGCGACCAAACTGATGGCAGCCAGTTTATAGCCAAGATGCCCTGCACCTAGCAACGCAGCTAACTGCCCACGTATGGCGACCAGCATTTTTAATACTAGGGGACGATCATTGCGTCGTTTTTCTTCTAACGCTCTTATACTCAACGCCATCACGCTGCTTAACGCTTCAATCTCAGTTAGTGTGAAGGGATCTTCTCTCTCTACAGTTAGCGCGGCCTTAACACCCGTTTGATCAACGGCTGGCACCGTCAGCACATTGCTAATATCTGTCAGCTCCGACAGAGCAAAGTGAGCACGGTTAACAGCGGCCACACCACCTTCAAGCGCCCTTTCTTTTGGCCACACAACAGGACATCGCTGATCAAGCGCTTCGTCCATTGACGTTTCAGTTGCCCGTATGCGGTTCATCTTATTATTAAAATTAGCGCTATGGGAGATGCTAGTGATCTTCGTTCGTGCGCCTGAACGCCAACCTAGACTCACGCGTTCAGCGCGCATTAACGATGACAGTTTGGTCGTCAACTGCAAGGCTGCCGACTCATAGCTAGGTTGCTCCAAAACGGCGGCCAAAAGCGAAAAAAATTCGCTTTGCTGTCGCGTTGATGCATGAGCTTTTAACGCTTCATTGGATAGGCAGTCCAACTCTAGCCCCGAGACACTGTCTTCTAAATGATACAGAAACGCAGTGAGGTAACGCTTATTTGATGCATGTGTTGATGTCCGATACGTGACGTGAAAAGCAACGGCACCTACTACTTTTCCATCACCCTCAGGTGAGCGATCCAAAATAGGATAACCAACGCCGTACCCCTCTTCACCTATTGATACAACAGCGCCTTGCGCGGCCTCTAATGCCTGGCTGGCAACATCGAGTAACCCCACTCCTTCCGCTTGCGCTGGCCACAGCGCTATGGGCTGGAATTGTCCATCTTGCTCCCATAGCGCGATGCCTTCTACAAAGTGCAAATGTACGTGCGCACTGATAAAGCGATCAGCCTGAAGCTCTAACCATCGTTGTATTTCACCAACCTCGGTAATTTGAGAGGTTGCCACTTCATTGCTCTGCCATGCCGAACTCATCAGCTACCCTATTTTTGTTGCGGAGTTGTCATTTTTTGCCAGTTCCGCGCGGCGGACTCACGACGTAGCTTTTCAAGCTGATCTAAAGCATTCGTCTTATTTCGCTGGTGGGCTACCGCCAAGGCTGAGGCTCCACTCACTGCGGCAAGCCAGCCTTCAGGAAGGCCATCAAGCTCTTCACTTTCCACAACATCGCTTTCTGATATTTCTTCTTCAGCAGATAACTCCCCCTCTGTCCCTTCCACCGTTTCAGATGCTTCGTCGACTGCTTCACCTTCTATGACCTCATCACTAGGAAGAGCGTCCTCTAGGTCTGTGTCCAGCGCTTCTTCTGTACCCTCTGAAGGTACTTCTTGCTCATTCATCAGCACAGTCGTATCGGTGTCTTGAGCATTTCGCAGGCCTTCGGTCGCTGATAGTGCCGTTGCACTTGCGATACTGGACCGTAAGCTACCTGACTGGCGTTCCATCCACGCGTCTATCAACTTAGCAATACGACTGGATGAATCCCGCTCTTCACTTTCCATTGTGAAAGCGGTGTCCATGACATTCATCGAATCAAGCGATCGGGCGATGATAATAGGCTCAGCCTCTGCCACATCATCACGGCCGTTGGTGCTATATAGCGCTTCAAGTGAGGCACGGATCAAATCAGAACGGCCGTATGAGATAGTCTCTAGGTGCACCATACGCTCTTGCTCGTTCGGCGCACTTATTTCAATTTCGAAAAAGCCATAGTCACCGACGAATATGTCCTTAGAGAAATTGGCCTCAAAGAAGGTGTCTTGACCTGCACCGCCTATCGCACTGTTGTTACCTGCACCCACATGGATTTCATCATTGCCACCTTCATATATGCTCTTAGCATCGACAAAGAGTCTATTCTCCGTCCGGATGACACGCCCAAAGTCGCCAAATAAAATGTCATTTCCATCGCCGCCTTTAATAATGTCATCGCCAGCGCCACCGATTAGAATGTCACGGTCGGAGCCGCCGTTAAGCTCATTACCAGCGCCCAAACCAGGATTACCAGACACTACTCGTATGTAGCGGCCTTCGTTATCTGCCTCGATCACACCATCATCACCGATGACAATCGACTCACCAGCAGCGTTTATTGTTTCGTTAGCCCCAATCCCTGCAATGACATAGTCACGGCCCGAGCCTGTTGTAATAGTGTTGTTGCCAGCCGTCGAGGGCACAACATCAAGGCTTTGCAATAGGCGTCGAATACTATTTTCACCTTCGATGAAGCCGTTGTTGCCTATGACGCTGTTATCACCACTTTCAAGATCAATGGTATTGCTGCCTTTTCCACCAATTACCCAGTTATCGCCTCCATCGCTGGTGATGGTGTCATCTCCACCAAATTCGAAGTGAGTTGAAATAAGTTTCTTCACTTCACCTTGGTCATCAAACGTTATACGACCGTTATCGCCAATAATGCGATCACTGCCCAAGCCTGTTGAAATTTTGTTCTCGCCACTCCCACCAACTGCCAATACGGTGCCTGCATTGGCGTTGATGGTGTCGTTGCCGCCTGCCTCAGGTGCAAAGCTTTCAACGAAGTTAAGCAAACCCGTATCTAGCCAGTTGATTCGGCCGTTATCACCCATCAACACATGCTCGCTACCTTGAGCTGCGTCAGAGATCTCAAGGGTGTCGTTACCCGCACCGCCGAACCAGGTGACGTTGCCGGCATTAACGAACACCTTATCATCACCGCCAACGTCGGTTGCCAAGCTCTCAGCGCTGATGAGGACACCGTCATCCGTCCAGCCTAACTGGGCGTTATCGCCCATCAAGGCGTGCTGACTACCTTGAGCTGCATCGGTGATCTCTAGGGTGTCGTTACCGACACCACCAATCCAGGTGACATTGCCCGCGTTAACCGACACGGTGTCGTCGCCACCTTCTTCAAAGGCGAGATTTTCAGCGCTTACTAAGATGCCCTCATCAGTCCAGCCTAACTGGGCGTTATCACCCATCAGGACGTACTGGCTTTCCTGATCAGCATCGGTTATTTCAAGCGTGTCGTTACCCGCACCTCCGATCCAGGTGACGTTGCCCGCATTAACCGACACGGTGTCGTCGCCACCAACCTCTGGCGCAAGACTTTCGGCACGGATCAG
>NZ_RZHG01000013.1 GCF_003989795.1 Vreelandella andesensis | reverse complement strand
GGCGCACCGAAAGAGACAGCTCAAGGAGAAGCGCGTGTAGCGCTGACACCTGAGAGCGCAACACAGCTCCAAAAGCTGGGCCATGAATGCCTGGTGGAAGCCGGCGCGGGGGTTGCCGCGGGCTTTAATGACGACACGTATCGCGACGCGGGTGTCAGCGTTGTGGAAAGCGCGGAAGCGTTGTGGCGTGATGCGGACGTGGTGATTAAAGTCCGTGAACCTTCGGAAAAAGAGGCTCACTACCTGCGGGAAGGCCAGACGCTGATTGCATTCTTCTGGCCGGCACAAAACGACGCGCTGTTGGAAACCTGTAAAGCGCAGGGCGCGTCGGTTATTGCGATGGACATGGTGCCGCGTATTTCCAGAGCGCAAAAAATGGACGCGCTCTCCTCAATGGCTAACATTGCGGGCTACCGTGCGGTGATTGAGGCTGGCAATAACTTTGGCCGCTTCTTTACTGGTCAGGTCACGGCCGCGGGTAAAGTCCCCCCAGCCAAGGTGCTGGTGATTGGCGCAGGTGTAGCGGGCTTGGCGGCGATTGGTACCGCGACGAGCCTGGGCGCTGTGGTACGTGCGTTTGATGTGCGCCCCGAAGTGTCCGAGCAGATTGAATCCATGGGCGCTGAATTCCTGTTCCTCGATTTTGAAGACAGTCAGGACGGTTCGGAAAGCGGTGGCTATGCGTCACCTTCCAGCCCAGAGTTTCGCGAGAAGCAGCTAGCATGTTTCCGCGAACAAGCGCCGGATGTCGACATCGTCATCACCACGGCACTCATTCCAGGCAGGCCCGCGCCGAAGCTGTGGCTAGAAGATATGGTCGCGGCCATGAAGCCGGGCTCAGTGATTATCGACTTAGCCGCTGAAAAAGGCGGTAACTGCGATTTAACCAAGCCTGATGAACGTGTTGTCAGTGATAACGGCGTGGTGGTGGTTGGCTACACCGACTTCCCCTCACGCATGGCTACCCAAGCGTCGCTGCTGTACGCCACCAACATCCGCCACATGCTGACCGATCTCACCCCAGAGAAAGACGGTGTCATCCATCACAATATGGAAGACGACGTGATTCGCGGTGCCACGGTCACGCACCAGGGCGAAATTACCTTCCCACCGCCGCCCCCGAAAGTGAAAGCGATCGCCGCGGCGAAGCCGAAGAAAAAAGAGAAAGCACCAACGCCTGAAGAGAAAAAAGCCGCTGAACTGGCCACGTTTAAAGCTCAAACCAAACGGCAAGCTGGCTTGCTCGCGGTGGGTGGCGTGCTAATGCTGCTGTTAGGCCAAATAGCGCCCGCCTCATTTATGCAGCACTTCATCGTATTTGTGTTGGCGTGCTTCATTGGCTTCCAGGTAATTTGGAAGGTGAGTCATTCGCTGCATACGCCCCTAATGGCGGTTACCAATGCCATTTCGGGCATCATTATCTTAGGCGCCATTTTGCAAATCGGCTCAGGCAGTAGCGTCGTTATCGTGCTGGCTGCTATTTCGGTACTGATTGCGTCGATTAACATCGTGGGTGGCTTCCTGGTGACACGCCGGATGCTCGCCATGTTCCAAAAATCCTAAGCGGCGGAGAAACGATATGTTAGGACAAGGATTCGTATCTGCCGCGGCAATTGCGGCAAGTGTGTTATTTATTTTATCGCTAGGCGGGCTGAGTAATCAGGAAAAAGCCAAACGAGCCGTGTGGTACGGCATTATCGGTATGGCCGTGGCGGTGTTCTTTACCTCCCTCGGGCCTGGTATCGGTGGCTACTGGTGGCTGATTCCAGCGATGCTGATCGGTGCTGGGATTGGCGTCTATGTCGCCGGCAAGGTCGAAATGACCGAAATGCCTCAGTTGGTAGCGGCGCTTCATAGTTTTGTGGGCTTAGCAGCGGTATTGGTTGCCTGGAGCGCCGATTTAGAGCGCCGCCGGGTACTGGCAGCACAAGCCGCCGACGGCGCGATGCAAGAGTTTTCAGCGTTTGCCGCGTTGGTCGCTACAAAAGCCCCAGATGAGCTGACTTTTTTACAAATAGAAGTCGTGTTCGCCATTTTCATTGGTGCGGTGACCTTTACCGGCTCGGTGGTAGCATTCGGTAAGCTGGCAGGCAAAGTGGATGGCAAACCTCGCCAGCTGCCGGGTGGGCATATGCTCAACGCCGGTGCGGCGGTGCTTTCGCTGCTGCTCGCGATTATGTACCTCAATGGCGCAGGCTTCTGGACATTGATCGTGCTAGCGGCACTGTCGTTATTTATCGGCTATCACCTGATTATGGGCATCGGCGGTGCGGATATGCCGGTCGTGGTATCGATGCTCAATAGCTACTCCGGCTGGGCCGCCGCGGCGATTGGCTTCACGCTTTCCAACGACCTGTTGATTGTGACCGGCGCGCTGGTGGGTTCTTCAGGGGCCATCCTTTCTTACATTATGTGTAAGGCAATGAACCGCAACTTTATCAACGTGATTTTGGGTGGCTTCGGCGGCACCCAAGGGCCGGCGGCTGAGATTGAAGGCGAGCAAATCGCAATCGATGCCGGCGGTGTGGCCAGTGCCTTAAACGATGCGGATAGCGTGATTATTGTGCCGGGTTACGGCATGGCGGTGGCGCAAGCGCAAAGTGCAGTAAGTGATCTGGTGCGCAAACTGCGAGCCTCCGGTAAAAATGTTCGCTTTGGTATTCACCCAGTGGCGGGGCGTCTGCCCGGGCACATGAACGTGCTGCTGGCGGAAGCGAAAGTCCCCTACGATATCGTACTGGAAATGGACGAGATCAATGACGATTTCCCCAAGACTGACGTGGTGATCGTGATTGGTTCCAACGACATTGTGAACCCTTCTGCCGAGGAAGACCCCAATAGCCCTATCGCCGGCATGCCGGTATTGAAGGTTTGGGAAGCAAAGCAGGTGTTTGTCAGCAAACGCGGTCAGGGCACCGGCTACTCCGGCATTGAGAACCCGCTGTTCTTCAAAGAGAACACGCGGATGTTCTACGGCGATGCACGCGATAGTCTGAACGCACTGCTGCCGTTGATAGATTAACGCTTAGACAGCGATAGTCTTGTCGTAAAAGGAGCGGAGCGCACAAGCGCTCCGCTTTTTTTATAAGTGATAACTATCTAAAAGCTTAATTGGTGCTTTCTTCGCCACTTAGCTGTCGCCAGGAACGACGTCCTAGATGGTCGTCGCTAAACCCAATGGTGATTGAGCCGTCGCCGTTGGGCGAGGCATTTGGATCATCTGGATTGCCCACAAACAGCTGCTCAACATTGCCGTCGTTAACGCCGACCAAGCGTTCGCCTGTTCCTGCTTGTAAACCGGTAATTGCCTCGCCGTTAATGGTTGCATCGCTGTCCTCTTTGCCATCCCCGTTAAAGTCGAAGATGGTCGTGCCGCCGCTGCCACCGGTACTGGCTAGTAGCGACATAAAGAAACCGCTGCGTCCGCCGCCGCAGGGGTCAGATTCATCGGGCAATAGGGTCGAAAAGCGCACTCGCCTGGGCAAGCTGCTTGAAATAGAAGGCCCGGCAACTACACGTTCACCCGGGGGGAGTTCCAAGCGCCAGCCCCGCTGGCTGCTGGCAGGGGCAGTGTTTGTGCTAGCCCGTAAATTAACGCCATCGCGGGTTGCGCTTCCGGTGATGCGCTGCGTAACTAGGTCGGACGATGTGAACGAGAGGCGACGGTCAACGCGGTCCTGTAAACCAATGAGCTGCTGCGTTGACCGGTCACCGATATCGCTACTGCGGAAGTAGCTGCCGGTGCCGAATAGCACCATTAATGTATCAGGCGAGACGCTGCTTAGCGTCACGGCAGGTGCCGAGGTAATTGGCTGGTCAGCTTGGCCGATATATAGCTGGTTCACGCTACCTGTATTGGTGAGCGGAAAGCGCCACATATTACCTGCTAAATCACCCGCGTAGGCAAAGCGTGCGCCTGAAAAGCGTGGCCAAGCCGTGACAGTAGGTGTCGCCAAACCATTGGGGGCTTCTGCGCTGCCCGTATTGGTTTTTAAATGAGCGATGAGCTTGCCGTCGGTGAGACGCACCACAAATAGCGACGCCTGATAGCCGGTGCTGTTGTAGCCGTTACCAAAAATGGCGACCCAAGTGCCATCGGTAAGCTGAGTAATGGTGGGGTCGCTAACCCCGGTGCCTAATTGTGGGTGGCGAAATTCCCACAGTACGTCGGTTGTGCCTATGTTACTTGGGTCACTGACATCCAGGGCAAATACCGTACGGCCACCGGCCCCCATGGTGCCTACCGCCACGGCGTCTGGTCCGTCCTGGATATTAACGTCGCGCACCGCAGGCGTGCCATCCATAAAGTAGCGGTGGTTATAGCCTTCACGGGTTAGCGCACGCAGCGCGGGCGTATCCCCCTGGGTAAGTTCAGCGGGCAGGTAAGCAAACAGCTCACGGCCGTTGGTAGCGTTAAAGCCATGCAGCATCCCATCGTTGGCAGCCACCAGCAGTAGCGACGCGCGTGTTTCGTTACCCTGCAAAACCACCGGGCTGGCGTTGATAATATCGCCTAATAACGCGTTGGTACGAGGGCGAAGGCCCTGAACATTGACACCTTGTAACCAGCTGATTTCGGCGCTGTTAAAGCCACTATTTTCAGGCGTTAACAGGGCATCGACGCGTTGGCCATCGTCTAAGCGTTTAGACGTTAACAGACGTCGGTTACCTGCCTGCTGAGCAAGTGTGGTTTGGGCATTCCAGCGCTCACTGCGGCTGCCGTCCGGCTGAATGACAGATGCCGCTAGGCGGCCTGACCAGTCATCGCTTCTAAAACCAGCGGTAAACAGCAAATTACCCTCTTCTAGCCCAAATTCATCGCTATTCACCGCTGCGGAGGTGTTGGACTGAGAGGCCGCGATAATATTACCCAGTACCTGCTGCATCACTTGGTTAAGTGAGGCTTCGTCGTTGGCAAAGTAGGCGCGCTCAGTGCCGCCTGCGCGGGCCAGATCCCCCAGCGGGTCGTCAGGCACATTAGGCAAGTTAGCGATGTCCGGCGGCAGGTTAAAGCCGACAACGTAGGTTTTAACGGGATTGGAGAGTTCCTTATCAGTGTCGTCGTAAAGTCGCTTAATAGCTGCCTCGGCGTTGGCCAGCGCGCCACTCACGTTATTACCCAGTGAATTGCCGTTTCGATCAACCGAAGGAAGGCCATCGGTTAGCCAAATATTGGCATTAACCAAGCATTGCTGAGCATCCGGGTTGTTAATATTAGGGATGGCGATGTCTGAACGCTGGCCCTGATCGCGTCGAAATTCGCTATTTCCGCGAGTATTGTCTAAAAAGTAATCCCGAGCGGTATACATGGTGCCTTCGATAGGCGTTAGGCCCGTCGCGATTAACGGCCAGTTGGGGTCTGTCATGGGGTTGCCTGAGCCATTCCATTCATGTCGCTGAGTGCCCAGTTTTGTTTCGATTGCCTCCCAGTGCGCGTCGTTTACCGTCCCATCGGCGTTTAAGCCGCCAATCGGTACGTGCAAATAACCTAAGCCTGGCGAAGAGGTGGTTCGCCATTCCCACTGGTTCAGCTGTATTGATGCGGTATGCGATCCCCAGTTGGGAATACCACGTTGGCGTAAGCTGTCAACCAGCGGCAAGGTAAAATTAGACCTGACGGGGGCGCTATAGGAAATACCGTCGCCAATAAAGGGTGAGCCTGAAGGGCCGCTAGTCAGGCTGCGGTAACGTTCTGATAACTGATCAGAGGTTGCCGTTGGGGTGGAAATTCGTCGCCAATACTCGGTGATGTCGTTGGTGGGTAGACCACTACTGAAATTCTCCTCAAACATATAGCCGGGTACGCCAACGTTGAAAAAGGCATAAATATTTAGCCCTAGTAAGCGTGCCCGATAGCGTTTTGTTGGTGCATTCCATGCCCCTTCAAAGTCGGGGTTATACCAGGCCGGGTTAGCATCGGTAGAGTATCTCGGCTCAAGCGCACGCTCGGTCAGTCGCCATACAACGGTGCTACCGCTAAAGGCGTCGTCCCTGGTTCTAGACGCGGGGTTCTGCTGATAAGCCATCAGACCCATATTGATATCGCCCCGATAGCGTTCAATTAAATCACTTCCTACGCGCTTCATAATGCTGGATTTACTAAGTGGAGAGCGTGCTCCAGCAGGGCACTGTGAGGCATTAAATGTATCTGGTTGGCAGGCAGTAAGTGTCTCGCGGTCGCTGGTTGTAATGCCTACCGCCACCCGGCCATCCAAGCCCTCTTGGCCGCTTTCTGAGTTATCCAGTATCAGTAAAACGTTAGGCGGAACCCGACTAACCACGTTTAACGGTGCTGATGAGATCCCGGTTTGCTCTTCGGGTATCTCATAGTCTTCATCAATAGGGCCATCATCGCCGCCCCCAATCGGTGGTTCAGGCTCTGGGTCTGGTTCAGGCTCGGGGTCTGGCTCTGGTTCGGGGTCTTCTGGATCTGGTTCTCCCGGCGGGCCTGGGGACGGTTCTTCAGGCGGCGGGTCAGGGGGGAAGATGCCAGCACCCACGGCAGGCAGCGTGGTGTAGCCAACTGATAACACGAGTGCCAACGCGGCGGTCGACAAGCGCAAGTAGATTGTTTTTATAGACCTAGCCTTTATGAACCCTGTTTTCATTGCGCTTCCACTGGCTGCTGGCGAACATAGAGTGCTTCTAGCGTAACGCTGGTGTCTTCTCCCAAACCAAAGCCCTGCGCTTCAATGCGATAGAGCATTTCAACCAGTTCTACGCCTGCGTTGTTGGGGCGTGAGCCCAGCGCTGCCATTGGCTGCACGCGGTAGCGCGGGCTGCGCGATAGTTCATCAATATTCAGTTGATGAGTACGCCAGCCATTACTAACAGCCATACCGTTCTGGAGCTGGTTTTCAGCGCTACGCAGGGCAGCTTCTGCCGCTTGAAAAGCAACCGTGTAGTCTCGCTGGTTGGCTGCCATGCGGTCTTGAGTAATGGCCCCCTGCATAGAAGAGAGGCTGAGAATCGTGATAATGGCGAGAAAAATAAGGCTTAAAACAAGTGCCATACCACGCTGCTGGGAACCCCCTAACGCTTGCATGCTAGCGGTTCCTCAGCGAAATAGTGGTGGTGAAGGCTTGGTAGAGGCGGCCATCGTCAGCGGTGAAGGCGCTATCGCCGTGAAAATTACCGGTGGCAATAGTCGTTGGCGTGCGACGTAGATCGGTCTGATCACTTTGTATGATTAAGCTAACTCGCAGCGCACGCACGTTTTCCCACTGTTCTTCACTGAGCTGGTTGGGGGGAAGGTAGGCGTCATCAATTAAAAAGGCGGTACGCAGGGCAGCGACGTTACTGGCGACTATTTCGTTGCGTGGGGTCCTTTGGCTGAGGTTTAAACGCATCAACGACGGGGGCACATCGTTTTCTGGGTCTTGGCCAACATAGTAAATTGCGCTGCTCAGGGCGCTAAGCGAAACGGTTTGACCCACGCTGTAAGGGAGTGCGCTAGCTTCCCCTTCGCTGCCGCTCTCAACATTCATGTTGTCTAGCCATTCGGTGCCTGCCGTTATTTGCAGCATGTTGTCCTTGCTAGAGGCGTTATAAAACACCTCGCAGGTTTGTAGGCCCTGGAGAAGTACCAGCTGATTGCGATACAGGCTGTCTACGTTTCGGTTGAGGGTGAAAGTGAGAGCGGAAGCGGCGGTGGTCATATCGCTAATAGTTAGCGAATTATTAGCGAACCCCGTGCGAGTGATAAGCCCACCACGAAACACGACGCTGTGCTGACTTTCCACAGGGTTGAGTAACTGCGATGCAAAGCTGCGGGTACTCGTGTCGCTCCATGCCTGGATCGCGTTTTGAACGTTTTCAGAACCGTCAATATTGCGTAGATGATTGGTCGTTTGTGACGCTGCACAGCCGCCGCTGAAGTCTGCTTGGCGAAGTTCCTGAGCCAACGTATCCAGCGCGAACCGTCCAGCGTCTTGCATATTCGCCAGCGAGGTTTGAAATCGATAGCTTTGCTGAGACGAGATAAATAACTGTGTGGCGCCGGCCATTACCAGCAAGCCAATAACCATCGCGACCAGCAATTCTACCAAGGTAAACCCTGATTGAGCCGTAGCGCTGGGATAAGCCGTAGTGCGGGGATGAGTCGAAGGGCAGTGATGAGTCGTAGACGGTTGTTCGTCCATATTACAGCTCCGAAACAAGCTGAATTTGACGTACCTTTTCAGGGGCGGAGGCGTCTGCCCAGCGTACCGTTACATTGACACGCCGATTGTTGATTGCAATTCCCCCTTCACCACTGGGCAGCGCGCTAGCAAGGTCATTTACCCACTCGGATTGGTCGTTGGCGGGGAGCCCACTGCCAAGCACCGTACTGCCAACATTTAGTTCATAGGCAGCTACTTGATCAGGATTTGCGCGTACTCGATCCAGCATATCTTGAGCCATATTGGTTGCCTGAGTTTCAAAGTAGGCGGCACGGTTATGTACCAGTGACTGTGTTTGTAATCCAACCACTCCTAACAACCCGATGGATAGCACCAGCAGCGCTATCAATGACTCCAGCAGCGAAATTCCATGTTGCGGTTTAGGCATAGCAGGGCTCAACGTTGAATCAATCACAGGCTTGGCGACGGGTTAATACGCGAGAGATACCGCTTGGTTCCACTCGAATACAGCGGCCTCGCTCATCCAGCGTGATCGACACTTCCTGCGAGGCAAAACTTGCCGTTACAAGGCGGCCCTGGCTATTAAAGGTGAACGATTCAGGTGCACCGTTCACTGCAATATCGGGCTGGGATTGGGCCCATGTGCGCAGCGGTGTTGCATCATCGACGACCTCCCAGCCTGCGCTCCAACCGTTGCTAACAGGCTGTAGGCGAATGGAATGATTGCGCCTAACAGCTTCGCTGCGTGCGTAGCTCAAGGCGAGTTTGTAATCGTTTGCGGTGGTAATAACCCGATTTTCTTGAATGATGCGTGCAAAGTTAGGAATTGCGATAGTAGCCAAAGTGGCAAACAGTGCCAGTGCAACAAGCAGTTCTAACAAGGTAAAGCCCTGGGCGGAGTATTTTGCCGTCAGCATATAGTGCTTCTCTGTTGAATCTGCCGCTGTAGATACCTAAAGCTGCTGTAGCTACTTAAATAAGCTACTTTGATTTAACAAAATATCATAATGTAGCACGTGGCCAACTAAAAATAATCACTACAAATAAGCGCTATTTTGACGGGCGGTATTTACGAGGGAGGTCGCGAGCTGATAAGTGTGCACGGCGATGTTCTAAAAACGTTTTAGCTTAAAAATAGCTATAAACTATTAAGATGTTCGTAAAATGCAAATTGTAACTATCGTTCAGGTGCTTTAAAACGGTGGTAAGTTGATGGCGCACGCCTGACTGCATTTAGTGCAGCAAGATTAGTAAGGGTGCTGACCATCTGTTTCCTTGGCGGGCCCAAGGCAAAGAGCAAGAAGGGGAGAAAAATATGAGTGGCAAATGTCCTGTCATGCACGGTGGTAACACCTCTACTGGTACCTCCAACAAAGATTGGTGGCCAGAGGCGTTGAACCTAGACATCCTGCATCAGCATGATCATAAAACTAACCCGATGGACCCAGATTTCGACTATCGGGAAGAGGTCAAAAAACTTGATTTTGACGCCCTTAAGCAAGATGTTCATGCCTTGATGACCGACAGCCAAACATGGTGGCCAGCCGACTGGGGTCACTACGGTGGCTTTATGATTCGACTTGCCTGGCACGCTGCAGGAACGTACCGCATTGCTGATGGCCGTGGTGGTGCTGGCACAGGTAGCCAGCGATTTGCGCCATTGAACTCTTGGCCGGACAACACCAGTCTGGACAAAGCACGTCGTTTGTTGTGGCCGATCAAGAAAAAATACGGCAATAAAATCAGCTGGGCCGACCTGTTTATTTTATCTGGCACGGTCGCCTACGAATCTATGGGCCTGCCCGCCTACGGTTTCTCGTTTGGTCGCAAAGATATTTGGCACCCAGAGAAAGACATCTACTGGGGGGCAGAGAAAGAGTGGTTAGCGCCATCTGACGAGCGCTACGCCGATGTAAACAAGCCTGACACCATGGAAAATCCGCTTGCTGCGGTTCAAATGGGGCTTATTTACGTTAACCCGGAAGGGGTGAACGGCCAGCCCGACCCGCTGAAAACAGCAGAACATGTGCGCTTAACCTTTGCCCGTATGGCGATGGACGACGAAGAAACTGCCGCGTTAACTGCGGGTGGCCACACTGTAGGTAAATGTCATGGTAATGGTGATGCCGCTGCACTAAGCGCTGAGCCTGAAGCCTCTGATGTTGAAACCCAAGGGTTTGGTTGGAACAACCCGCACATGGATGGCCAAGCGAATAAAGCTGTGACCTCTGGTATTGAAGGTGCCTGGACCACCAACCCTACCCAGTTTGATATGGGCTACTTCGATCTGTTGTTTGGCTACGAGTGGGAGCTGAAGAAAAGCCCTGCCGGTGCCCATCAGTGGGAGCCTATCAATATTAAAGAAGAGGATAAGCCGGTCGACGCAACCGACCCCTCTGTTCGTCACAACCCCATCATGACTGATGCGGATATGGCGATGAAAATGGACCCGACGTATCGTGCCATTTGCGAAAAATTCATGGCTGATCCGGAGTACTTCAAGCACACCTTCGCTAAAGCGTGGTTTAAGCTAACGCACCGTGATATGGGCCCGAAAGCACGCTATATCGGCCCAGAATCCCCTGCTGAAGACCTGATCTGGCAAGACCCCGTTCCGGCTGGCAGCACCGATTACTGCGAAGAGGTGGTTAAGCAGAAAATTGCCAAGAGTGGCTTGAGCATTAGCGACATGGTAAGCACGGCGTGGGACAGCGCGCGGACTTACCGCGGTTCCGATATGCGTGGTGGTGCGAACGGCGCCCGCATTCGCTTGGCGCCTCAGAAAGATTGGCCAGGCAACGAACCAGAGCGCCTTGCCGATGTACTCAAGGTGTATGAGCAGATCTCTGCTGACACAGGTGCCAGCATTGCCGATGTGATTGTTTTGGCAGGCAGTGTTGGTATCGAAAAAGCCGCGAAAGCAGCGAGTTACGAGGTGCGCGTACCGTTCCTAAAAGGCCGTGGTGATGCGACAGATGAGATGACTGACGTGGATTCTTTCGAGCCTTTAGAGCCCCTTGCCGATGGTTTCCGTAACTGGCTGAAGAAAGACTACATCGTTAAACCCGAAGAAATGCTGCTGGATCGCGCCCAACTGATGGGCCTGACCGCCCCGGAAATGACCGTATTATTGGGTGGCATGCGCGTGCTAAGCACCAACTATGGCGGCACCAAGCATGGTGTGTTTACCAACCGCGAAGGCCAGTTGACGAATGATTTCTTTGTCAACCTGACCGATATGGGTAATAGCTGGAAGCCGGTGGGAAACAACGCCTATGAAATCCGTGATCGTGCTACGGACGCGGTGAAGTGGACCGCTTCGCGCGTCGACCTGGTGTTTGGCTCTAACTCACTGCTGCGCTCGTATGCAGAGGTATACGCCCAGGACGATAATGGCGAGAAGTTCGTTAAAGACTTCGTTGCTGCCTGGACAAAAGTGATGAATGCAGACCGTTTCGACGTCGCATAAACGTCAACGCAACGCTTGTTCTAAGCAATATCTTCCCTGTTCTACCCGCATCGAGAGATGCGGGTTTTTTTGCGTTATTAGTTTGCGTTGCCAATGTGCGTTAACGATTAAGCCGTTAGGTAGGTAAATTCAGCGCAGGGATATTTAATAATTGCTGGAGTTGGGGGCGTTGATCGTTCAGTAAGTCAGCTAATGTATAGCGGTCTAGTACCTCAAAAAAGGCATTTAATGCTTCATTCAGGACAGGACGCAGCTGGCAAGAAGGCGTAATGACACACTGGTTTTTATCACGGAAGCATTCGACTAAGCTGAATTCAGGCTCAGTATGACGAATGAGATCACCAAGCTGAATCATATCCGGAGCGCGTTTTAAAATCAGCCCCCCATTTTTTCCCCGAAATGCGGTGATATATCCTCCCATATTCAAATCCTGCACGACCTTTACTAAGTGATGGCGCGATATTCCATATGAAGAAGCAATTTCATCAATGGTAGAGCGCTTCTCACCTTTAGCCGCCAAATAAAGCAGTACGCGAATAGAGTAATCAGTAAAGCTAGTTAGGTGCATAAGCTGCCTACGGCGAGTCTGCGAATCAGAAAAGAGATAGCCAAACCATTGTACGGTGATTCATCGATAGGAAGAAATCCGTCACAGGGAGCGATGCTTTGAACGTGGTGTGTCGGATTGTCACGGGGCGTTGGCGAACATTTTTAAAGATGTATTATAAATACAACTTTAAGCAATCACTGATTCGCAACGTATGAGGCCATCATGCTAACTCGCCCGCAAGAAGCATTAATCGATGCCACCGCACCTGTTGTGGCAGCACACTTAACAACCATTACCCAGCGTTTTTACCCGCTTATGTTCGAGCGCTATCCCCAAGTAAAGCCCCTATTTAACCAAGCTCATCAGCAAAACGGAGGCCAGCCGCGCGCGTTGGCAGGGTCTATTCTGGCGTATGTCAGCTTACGCAAAGATCCACAAAAAGCCCGCGAAACTCTTGGAACAGTAGTGAATAAGCATGTCTCTTTAGGGATATCACCTGACCAATATCCCATCGTCGGTGAGTGTCTAATGATAGCTATTGGCGAGGTGCTGGGTGACGCGCTGACGGATGAAATTGCCGACGCCTGGGGCGCGCTCTATCAGGAATTAGCTGACCTGTTGATTGATTTAGAAGAGCAAAAATACAAAGCGTTTGAACAGCGCGTAGGCGGTTGGCGGGAAACGCGACGTTTTAGAGTCGTAACAAGCCATCAGGAGAGCGCCGTCATTCGCTCGTTTATTCTGGAGCCTGTTGACGGTGGGCCGGTCGCAGAACACACTCCTGGCCAGTATATCGGTGTAAAAGTCGTGATCAATGGCAACGTAGCCTACCGGCACTATAGTCTTTCGGCGATGCCTAACGGCACTGCCTATCGTTTGTCTATCAAGCGTGAACAAGAAGGCCTTGTGAGTCGCTATTTCCACGACCAGCTTGCTCAAGGTGGAGAACTAGAGTTATTACCACCTGCTGGTGAGCTGACGCTGGCTGCTGGTGATTCCCCGGTGTTGTTGATTAGCGGTGGCGTAGGACAAACTCCGTTGTTGCCGATAGCGAAACAGGCGCTTGCTCAAAACAGGCAGGTGGTCTATCTGCATGCTGCACAGGCGCTGGAATATTGGGCATTTGCGGATGAACTACGGGCGCTAGAAGCGGCTTATCCAGGTCAGTTTCAACTGATTACGGTGTTCGAGCAGGGTGGCGAAGGTGATCACACTGGACGTCTGCACCCGTCATTGTTGGCTGATTATTTACCCGCAAACGCGCACTGCTATTTTGTTGGGCCGCATGGAATGATGCAGATGGTAGAGCAAGCGCTTAAGCGGCTTGGTGTGGCAGGCTCGCATCGCCACTACGAGACGTTTGGGCCATCCATGCCGCTTAGCGCTGCGTAACCGTCTTTTCAATTAAGCCCATTGCGCATGTTGCTTCCGATAAGCAATTTGCGCTTGGCTGGCACTAACGGGGCTCAAGCGCACCTTGGTTCCCGGTAAGCATTGAGCAAGCAGGGCACAGGCCATGGGGGTGAGCGCCCCTAAGCGCGGATAGCCGCCGATGGTTTGTCGATCATTCATCAAAATAATCGGCTGGCCATCGGGGGGGATTTGCACCGCGCCAAGGGGAATCCCTTCGGAAATAATGCCGTCAAGCGCGCAACGCAGCGGCTGACCGGTGAGACGAATCCCCATGCGATCAGCACGGTTGTCAACCGTCCAAGGCTGGTTGAAAACGTTGTACAAGCTTCGCCCGGCGAAGTGTGAGGCTTGAGAACCAAGCACCATGCCGAGCTGGCAGTGATTTTCCGGCAGGGCAAGCTCTACGCCTTTGGGCAGCGTGCGCTGGGTGGGTGATCTGCCTTGCCAAGTGAGCTGGTCGTCAGTTTGCAGCGGTTTACCGTCGTCATGTAGCCCGCCAATTTGTTCGCGGGCAGTGCAGGCGCGGCTGCCGAGTATCTCTGGCGCATTTAATCCGCCGGGAAACGCTAGATAAGCCCGCAGGCCGCGGCGGGGCTGGCTGAAAATGAGCGTTTGCCCGGAGCGCAGTAGAAAGCTGGTGTTAGTGGCGAGTGGTTGGCCATCAATGGTAGCACCGAGGTCGGCTCCGGTGAGCGCTAGACGCACATCGGCATTGGCAACCAAAGTGAGGTTGCCCCCCATCACAATTTCTAGCGCCGCGCTGTCTGGCGCGTTACCAAGTAGCCAGTTCGCCCAGCGAAATGAAATCCAGTCGGCGGCACCGCCTTGGGTGACACCCAAATGTCCCACGCCGAAGCGTCCTGTATCTTGAATCAGCGCCAGCGGCCCGGCCTGCTTTACGGTCAGCATTGCTTGGCTCATGGCCGCTCCTCCATTGGCGTTGTGTCGCCGCCTGATGCTTCGAATTCTGCTTTGCTAATCGCTTTAAAGCGTACCTTATCGCCGGGTCGTAACAGCGGCTCACCCCGCTTGGCGTATTCAAATAGCGGCACGGCGGTACGACCTAAAATATTCCACCCCCCTGGGGAAAGGAGCGGGTAGATAGCGGTTTGTCGATCGGCAATGCCCACACTGCCAGCCGCAACTTTGCGACGTGGTGTCTTCAAGCGTGGCGTTGCTATGTCGTCGTCGACTAACCCCATAAAACCGTAGCCGGGGGCAAAGCCTAGCGCGAAAACGCAGTAATCATGGTCGCAGTGACGTTCAATCAGGGTGTCGACGCTGAGCCCGGCGCGTTGTGCAACCAGCGGAAGTTCAGGGCCAACGCTTTCGTCATACCACACGGGGATCTCATGCAGTTGGCCGTTTTGCGATTCAGCTGGCGTTAAGCGGCTTAGGGCATCGCGAACCAGCGTAGTGGCTTGGGCAAAGGTTAGTTGCTGGCAATCGTAGTGCACCAGCAGCGTGGTGTAAGAAGGAATCAGGTCAATGAGTGCTTCGCCCAACGCATCGCGTAGAGCTTGGTCAGCAGCGATGATCCACGCCATATTGGATTCATCGATAGTGTCAAATAGCCGTACCGTTAGGGCGTCCATCGCCGCCGTTTCTAAACGCAGTTTCACGCTGACTCCAACGCCGTAAAGGCCTCGCGGATAGCGCGCACAGCAGCGACCGATTCAGGATTGTCGCCATGCACGCACAAGGTGTCGCAGGGCAACTGCAACGCGCTGCCATCTCTGGCGGTAAGCGCTTCGCCTTTGGCGAGCGCCACGGCTTGCGCCACGATAGTGGCTTGGTCGTGATGAACTGCGCCCGCCAGACGGCGAGAAGCGAGGTAGCCAGTCGCTTCATAAGTGCGGTCAGCGAACGTTTCAAACCACAGGGTAATGCCCATTTTTTTCGCCAGCTGGCGATGGGGCTCCGGGTCGGCAGTTGCCATGACCATCAGCGGAAGGCTGGCATCATAGGCACGAACTGCGCGCATGGCGCCTTCCAGTAATTCAAGATTTGCCGCCATGTCATTGTACATCGCTCCGTGGGGCTTAATGTAACTAAGCGCCGTGCCTTCTGCTTGGCAAATACCTGCCAGTGCGCCGACTTGATACAGCATCATATCTTCTACTTCGGCGGGTGAGCAGGCTATGGAGCGTCGACCGAAGCCCATCAAGTCTGGGTAGCCTGGGTGGGCACCAATACGCACATCATGTTGAGCGGCTAGCTTGACTGTGCGACGCATCACATGGGGATCGGAGGCGTGGAAGCCGCAGGCGATATTGGCGCAATCGACATAAGGCATCACCTCGGCATCTAGGCCAATTGTCCAATTACCAAAGCTTTCGCCCATATCGCAGTTGAGCAGTGGGGTTGCCATGTTGTCTCCTAGCCTATTTTGAATTTATTGGAGTAACTTCTTTGTTAACAGCGTGTTGTCAGTTAACAGTGTTGGCAAAAAACGCTTTCTTTTAATGATAGAGTGCTAATGTTGAAAAGTTTCCGGTGAGGATACGGTTGTCAGCGTTTGTTATGAATGACTGTTGTAAATAATTGGCTTGGTTTATCGGTGTGGCACTTAAACCAATATATGAACCTATCTTATTAAGTTCCAATCGTTTTTAGCGATACTTAGTATCGGCGCTTCCTATCGTGCTGTTATTTCTTGGGAAAATAGTTGACGCTAGAAAGGAATGCGATTATCAAATAAATAAAGCGACTCGATAAAAGATTATAAAAAAACGCTCACGCCAGCCTTAACAAATAACCGTAGTGCTAATAATAATTGGCAATCAGTGAGTGATTTTGAGGAGTGAAACATGCAAATACCGACCACGAGTCAGCTTGTCACCGTCCAGTTTGTGACTGTTCAGCCTAAGACTGTTCTGCTTGCGGCATGGGTAGACCCACTATGCTGGCCCCAATATTGCACAACAAAGCAATGCGACCATTTTACCCAGTGACACGTTGCGTTAGTGAGACACAGCACACAACGTTACCTGCGCTATGTAGGAATCTTTGTCAATGTTACTGCAAATGTTGATTAGGCTAATGTTGGTTAGACACCTGTATGCTTGATTTCAAGGAGCTAGACGCCTTTGTATGGGCGGTAAAACTTGGCTCTTTTCGTAAGGCGGCGGTACGCCTGCATATCACCCAGCCCTCTGTTTCTGAGCGTATTTCGCGCCTGGAAAGCACGGTAGGTGAGTTGTTGCTTGAGCGTTCAGCGCGCCCGATTCAGCCGACCATGCGTGGCCGAGAATTCTTTCTGCATGCTGAGCGCATACTGCACCAGCGCGATGAGGCGCTAAAGCTGTTCGATAGCGCTGAGACGTTTTCTGCCCCCCTAAGGCTCGGCACCATCGAAACCATTGCCCATAGCTGGTTTCCTGTTTTTATACAGCAGCTTACCGAGCGTTATCCCAAACTCATTATTGAGCTCACCGTCGACTATTCACCGGCCCTCAATAATCGGTTGATAAGCAATGAGCTCGATATTTTGTTGGCCATGAATGGTTACTTAGCCCCAGAGCAAATTGAGTGCGATACGTTAAGCCCTTATGAGATGGGCATGTTTGTCTCGCCCCGCCATGCCGCGTTACTAAGTGAGCGTCCTGGCGCCTGGTGCCATGCGCTGCCGTTTATTTCCTTTGGCAGAGAGGCTCGCCCTTACGAAGAGCTAGTGCGTTATCTCTCTGATGTCGGCGTTCAGCAGCCTCGCATTCATAGCGTTAGCACATTAATGACCATTGCACGGATGACGATAGAAGGGCTGGGAATCGGCGCGCTCCCTGTTGCCACCGTACTAGATGAGTGGCAGCGAGGTGATCTATACCGTTTAGCGTTACCCGTCCCTTTGCCGCTAATGAACTATGATGTGATATGGCGCAGTGCAAATCACCCTCGTTTTTGTCGCAGCGTGGGTCAGATCGCCCAAGAATGTGCAGCTAATTATGCCAGAGAACGGCGCGCTGACATGGCAAACACCTGTTTTACCGGCCGCTGGGTTCAACCTAGCGAAACTCCTGCCACCCCCGAAGCAACACCTTAATTAACCTGAACTTCCATTAATATGAATAAAAGGATGTCCCCATGCATAAACGTATAACAACGCCATTACTGCTCGTGACCGCTTGCAGCCTTGCCGCTGCCGCGACCGCCCAGGCGGCTGAATGGACCATGGCAACGCCTTATGGTGATGCAAGTTTCCATACCCAGAACAACAAACAGTTTGCCGAGGATGTGGCAGAGGCCACCAATGGTGACCTAACCATTACGGTGCACAGCGGTGGTTCCCTGGTCTCTCATGGTGAAATTAAACCGTCGGTGCGCCGTGGCACAATTGATGTCGGCGAAGTGTTTCTCTCCATTCTTTCCAATGATGATCCTATTTTCGAAGTCGATACGCTGCCGGGGGTAGCCGGTAGTTATGAAAATGCTTATGCCTTATGGGAAGCCACAAAACCCATGATTACCGAGCTGTTTGCCTATGAAGGAATGGTTCCGTTGTATGCTGTAGCTTGGCCAGCGCAGGGCATTTATACCTCTGAGCCACTAACGGATCCAGACCAGTTTGATGGCCTAAGGGTGCGCGCGCCGAATATTAATACTCAGCGCTTCGTTGATAATTTAGGCGGAAGCCCGACGGAAACCGAAGAATCTGATATTCCTACCGCGTTCAGCACCGGTCGTGTAGATGCCATGATTACCTCCAGCTCTACCGGTAACTCCATGGCAGCCTGGGACTACGTGACCGACTACACCGATGCCAATTTGTGGCTCCCTAAAAATATTGTGTTCATGAGCCAGCGCAGCTTCGACCGTTTAGATGAGTCAACCCAAGACGCGCTGATGGAAGCCGCCGCCCGTGCTGAAGAGCGTGGCTGGGAAATGAGCCGTGAGGACAATGAAGCCAGCCTGGAAGCGCTGAAAGAGAATGGCATTTCGGTTTCTCAGCCTAATGAAGCGGTTTCTGCTGCTCTGCAAGCGGCGGGTGATAAGCTGTTTGCCGATTGGGAATCCCGTGCTGACGACGATGCAAAACAAGCCCTAGAGAGCTATCGCGAACAGCGCGATAACTAATGTTTGCTAACTAGTGTTTGCTAGCTAAGGCTTAATAAAGGGCGGCTTCGTTTGCCGCCCTATCCACCCACGCGCTCAATGAGACTGCGAACATGATGTTCAAATTCGACAAACTCTACCGCCTCGGTGCCTGGGGTGCAGCTGCGTGTATGGTGGCTATTTGTGCACTCATCGCACTGCAGGTCACGTTTCGGTTAGTAGATGCACTGCTTGTTATGGTTGGCCTTAGTCGACTTGGCGTGAGCATCACCGGTGTTTCTGAAATGGCGTCGTACCTGTTAGTAGGCGCAACGTTTCTCGGGCTTGCCTACACCTTTGTACACCATGCGCATATTCGAGTGACGCTACTTATTTCGCGTCTACCCTCTGCAATACGTGTCTGGTTTGAGGTGTTGGGGTTACTCATTGCCGTAGTGATCAGCTTTTTACTGGCCTATGGCTTGGTGGGGCTGGCAGGAGAAAGTCTTCAATATAACGATGTGTCGTCAGGCTTTTTATCCATTCCCCTGTGGATACCTCAATCGGTACTGGTGGTAGGGGTAGGGCTGTTGGCATTGGCACTGATGGAAGCATTGTGGATAGCGCTGCGTATTGCTATCAGCGACCCTGCGAGCTTTCGTGAATCGACCGCCCCTGACGACAACGAAGCGCAATAAGACGCTACCTGGGAGACACTCTCGTGCTATTACTCAGTTTGGTTACCATTTTTACCCTTGTGGTGCTGTTAGGCAGTGGCGTCTGGATTGCTTTTGCTCTGATTGGAACTGCCTGGGTTGCCCTTCAGTTTTTTAGTCCTTTCGACCCCGGACCTATTCTTGCCTCAGATTTTTGGGGAGCAAGTTATGGTTGGGATTTAACGGCATTGCCGATGTTTATCTGGATGGGTGAGATTCTGTTTCGTTCAGGTCTTGCCGACAATATGTTTCGTGGCTTGTCGCCCTGGTTAAATCGCCTGCCGGGACGTTTGCTCCATACCAATATCATTGGCAGTGGTATGTTTGCAGCGGTGTGCGGCTCTTCCGCGGCGACTTGTGCAACGGTAGGTAAAATGACCTTGCCGGAACTCGAACGCCGTGGCTACGACAGCAACATGGCGATTGGTACGTTGGCTAGTGCCTCAACGCTGGGCTTGCTGATTCCGCCTTCCATCGTACTGATTGTTTATGGCGTAGTGACTGAGCAGTCCATTACCCGGCTATTTATGGCAGGGATTGGGCCAGGGCTAATGATCTTAGCCATGTTTATGACGTACCTGGTGCTGTGGGCGCTGTTGAAAGGTAACCGAAAAGGATTAACCGGTGCTGATGAGTCGGGTATGAGCTTTGTTGAAAAGCTGCGCAATACCTGGTCATTGGTGCCAATTCTGCTACTGATTGGCGGTATTATTGTATCGATTTATGGGGGGCTAGCATCACCGACGGAAGCCGCTGCGGTAGGCGTTGTACTGTCGATGGTTATTGCGCAGTTTAATGGTCATTTCAATCGAGACATTTTCACCAGCTCGCTATTTGCCGCCGTGCGTACCGCTTGCATGATCGCCTTTATTATTGCGGGTGCGTCATTTCTGACCTCAGCAATGGGCTTTACTCAAGTGCCTATGGCGTTGGCTCGCGCGATCGGTGAAATGGGCCTATCCCCCACGATGCTGTTGGTCGCTCTAACGTTGCTACTGCTGATCATGGGCTGTTTTTTGGACGGTATTTCACTGATTCTGCTGGTAACCGCCATTATTATGCCGGTGGTTACTGCCGCTGGTTTTGATCTGATCTGGTTCGGCATCTATCTGGTGATTGTGGTTGAAATGTCGCAGATTACGCCGCCCGTGGGGTTTAACTTGTTCGTGATTCAAGGGCTTACTGGTAAGGATATTCTAACCATCACGAAGGCTACGCTGCCGTTCTTTTTGCTGATGTTACTCGCAATTGCCTTCATGCATCTTTTCCCTGAGATCGCCTTGTATCTGCCCGAGGCAATGAACCGATAATCGAAAACTAACGGTTAATCTTGACCATGTACGGAGATGCCCCGGCGGCCAGAGCGTTTGATGAAATACATGCTTTGGTCGGCGGCATCTATCAGCTCACGTTCATTGCTGAAATTACCATCGTTTAAACACGCTATTCCCATGGAAGCGGTTACGTACAGTGGCTTTTGATCAATTTTCAACATAGGCTGCTCGTTTAAATACAGAGCAATTCGTTCGGCTAATTGTTTAGCGGTTTGCGCCGTCTCATCGGGTAAGATAATTAAAAACTCTTCACCGCCATAGCGCCCAGCCAAGTCGCCTGAGCGAGTTAGTGATGCTAGCGTTTTACCAAAGCGTTTTAGAATCAAGTCGCCTGTCTGGTGACCATATTGGTCGTTGAGCGCTTTGAAGTGATCTAAGTCGATAAATACGACTGACATCGTGCGGCCTTGCTCATTGCAAAGCGAAAACTGTTCCTTGAGCTGCTGCTCTAACCAGGCGCGGTTAGCCAACTGAGTTAGTGGGTCAATGCGACTGCGTACTTCTAATGCCGTGTTATGTAGTTGCAGTGTATTTAACTGCTGCTGCTGAGCGTCTAAACGTGCGGTGAGTGTTAATGAATGTTGATAGAGGAGCTGTTGTGCATCTGCTAGCAACGTTTGGCTATCCATAGGCACAGACACCTTGAGATCCAGAATATCTGTTAACAGATCAATTTGTTCGGGCAGCCGATGGAAAAGCGCTTCAACCGCATTCATGGGCAGCGTTTCTGTGGCTGCTAACTGTTTTAGCAGAATTGCTAAGGCATTACTTGGCTCAGGGTTAAACCAGGCATCGGCGATTGGGCCGGATAAACGCAGGCAGAGTGTCGCCATGTCATCGGTTAAAAAGCCATCATGGCTTTGATAAATAGCGTGCACGATGGGCGACGGCAGCCCCCATTTAGCGGCTAACCACGCGCCAACCCGTGTATGGTCACTGCCAAAGCGATGGCGTTCGGCGGTGGTCAACCGTGCGTGAGGCATATGCCGTTCAGCATAGAGTGTTTTGGCTTCATCTGGGTAAGTAGTAAGAATCGCTAAAATGCCAATGTCTTGTAGCAGGGCAAGCGTGAACGCACTGCCTACCTTCGCGGGACAAAGCTGACGAGCCAATTTACTTGCTACCACGGCTGCAACAATGGCACGTCGCCACGTTTGCAGAGCAGCATCCTCTGCCGTCGGCCAAGGAAACAGGGTGAAGCTCAACACGGTGGCAAGTGTTGCGTCTAACCCCAGTCGCTGAGTTGCTTCCAAGCTGGTTTGTGTAGGTTGAGCTGAGCGAAGGTAGTGCACGCTATTAGCGGCCGCGATAAGGCGGGCCGTTAACCCGGGGTCCCGTTCGATAACGCGAGCATAGTCGCTCAGTGAAGCCTTGGGAGAGCGCGCTACTTCAAGCACTTGCAGTGCAACGGCAGGCAGCGAAGGCAGGTTGGTAGATCGTAATAACGCGCTACCAAGAAAGCTGGGAAGTTCATTAGTGAGCGAGGCATAAAGCGTTTCGTCTACGGCTGCGAGGCCCATCCTATTATCTCCCAACGTGCTGTCCAGCGAAGCGAGCAGCCACTAAGTTATGTGCTAGGCGATCAAGCATAGTATTTGAATGCGTTAGCAGTGTCATATTTAGGCATTGTAAATCAGCAAAATAGCTGTTTATGCTGTAGTTCGATGCAATTTATTGCAACAGTTTATCGCAACAGTTTATCGCAACAGTTTATCGCAACAGTTTATCGCAACAGTTTATCGCAACAACGCTCAGTGGGCAGCTGCTCTACAATGACAAAAGTGAGTGCGCCAATGCACACCAGAAAAGACGCGTCGGAGATCTTTCGCCAGTTGGCAGAAGGCTTAGAAAGCAGCGGTACACCTGATTTTTATACGACACTTGTCGAGCAACTTGCCCATATGCTTGAGATTGATCATGCGTTGATCGCCGTGGTCTCCGAGCCTCATATGGCCACAACGTTGGCTGTCTGGTCAAATAATGATCATCAGGAAAATATCGCTTATTCTCTCATCGGAACGCCTTGTGAAACCGTTTTAGGACGGGAGCCCTGCCTATATGCATGCGATGTTCAGGCGCGCTTCCCTAAGGACGAGTTGCTCGGCCAGCTGGGTGCAGAGAGTTACATGGGGCTCCCTCTGTTTTCATCAGATGGCTCGGCCATTGGCGTTTTAGCGGTGTTAAGCAATGAACCGATGCAGTTTGATGGCCTTGAAAATGAAGCCTTGCGCATTGTGGCCGCTCAAGCAGGCGCGGAGCTAGGCCGCTGCCAAGCCGAGCAAGCACTTCGTCAAAGTGAAGAAGTGGCTCGAGAGAGTGAACGGCGTTTAAACACGTTGCTTAACCACCTTCCTGGAATGGCCTATCGTTGCCTGAATGACCAACACTGGACAATGCAGCTGGTTAGCGAAGGTGTCGAGGCACTTACGGGTTATCATCAAGACGAGTTGCGAGATAATCGACTTATCAGTTTTGCCTCTCTCATACATGAAGCTGATCAAGATCGATTCTTCATGGTAGTGCAAAGGGCAATCAAAGAGCGTCAGCCATATAGCGTGGTGTACCGATTACGCCATCGAGATGGCAGCTACCGCTGGATGTGGGAACAAGGCCAGGCCGTCATCGATGATGATGGTCATGTGACGTATCTCGAGGGCTTTATCTCGGATGTGACCGATCAGCACGAGTCGCAACGCGTGCAGGAAGCAGTGGTTCAAGTAGCCTCGACGGTGACCTCACGCGTAGGAGATGATTACTTTCACCAACTGATCGTCACGTTAGCCACGTTGTTAGAAGCAGATGCCGGGTTTATTGCGTTGCTGGATCAGCCTGTTCCACAGCGTTTGGTAATAACTGACAATAACAACACGGTGCTGCCTGCCAACTCAGCCTATACCGTTAGTTTAGTCGCTAATGGCCAGTTAGTAGATAACCAAACGTTTATGTTGCAGGGAACGCCTGCTGAGCAAGTGGTCTTTGAGGGTGAGAGCGTCGCTAAACATGGCCATGCGTTTACGTTGCCGGGAACCGCGCTTAGCACCCAGGCATGGATCGGCCGCCGCCTGGATAATGCCAAGGGGGATGCTATTGGTGTGATGATGGTATTTTACCAAGCACCGTTGACCACGAATGCGTTCGCGACCTCCGTGCTAAAAATTCTCTCTACGGGGGCTGCCGCTGAGCTTGAACGTCGACGTGACCATCGTTACATGCATCGTCTCGCTTATACAGACAACACCACAGGATTGCCTAATCGCGCGCGCTTTATTGAGCTATTGGCCAGTATGGGAAAAGAGGCGGCTAGTCAGAAGGACTCGCTCTCACTGTTGCTGTTGGATATTCGACGCTTTAAAGAGGTGAACGATCTGCATGGCCATCAAGTGGGCGATCAGTTGCTCGCGACGGTGGCAGAGCGCTTGCAAAAAGCCAGCTTAGCCAAAAGCGCTGTCGCGCGACTTTCTGGGGATGAATTTACCATATTGCTGCCCAGCATAGAGGATGTTCGTCTACAAGAAGTGGTGTTTCAACTATGCGAGATAATCAAGCGCCCCATTCAGTTGGGACATCGTGTTTTTAACCTTGATGTCAGTATCGGGGTGGCCAGCTATCCAGGCGATGTATTAGATGCCGGCGAACTGTTTAATGCGGCTAGCATAGCGCTCCATCACGCAAAACGGCGCGATAATAGCGTATGTCCCTATACGCAGGCGATGCGTCAGACACTGGAGCGCAGGCAATGGATGACCGAGCGCCTTCATCAAGCCATTATCGAGCGGCGATTACAGCTTTACTATCAGCCCCAGTTTAGCCTTACTAGCAAAACATTGACGGGGGCTGAGGCGCTCTGCCGTTGGTATGACCCTGAGTGGGGTTGGGTAAGTCCGGGTGAGTTTATTCCTCTGGCAGAGGAACGCGGGTTGATCCGCATGCTGGGAGACTGGGTGCTAGAAGAAGCGGCAAGCCAGCTCAACGTTTGGCAGGACAGCAATATGCCGTTGCCGGGAAGGCTCTCAATCAATATTTCGGCTCAGCAATTTGCCGACCCTCAGCTAACCACACATGTGGCCAAACTAACTGCTTGCGTACCTTCAAGCGCCATTGCGCTAGAACTCACTGAAAGCGATTTTATGCGTGACCCTGACCAAGCCGTTACGATTACCCAGGCTATGCGCCAGGCTGGTTACGCGTTGTTTATTGATGACTTCGGTACGGGCTACTCATCGCTCTCTTATTTGCGGCGCTTCGCTGCGGATGCGTTGAAGATAGACATTTCGTTTGTGCGCGACATGCTTGATAACCACCATGATCGGGCGATTGTGCAAACCATTATCGCCATGGCCGACACGCTAGAGATGAAAACCCTGGCAGAGGGTGTTGAAAATCCGGCCCAGGCCGATTTACTAGCCAAAATGGGCTGCAGAGAAGCGCAGGGGTACTGGTTTGGCCGCCCGCTACCCGCCGATGAGTTCGCGGCAATGTGGTTAACGCCCTAAGCCTCTTTATCAGTAACCATGACCGTCAGTAATCATGATCATCAGTAACCATTCTCAGCAAGGTGGCGGTGCTTAGGCTTGCAAATAGAAGCCGGGACGATAGCCTGTGAGAACTAAATTGCTTGCCAAACCAAGTTGATTCCCACCAAGAACATAGCCAGGATCACAAGGCGGTAAAACAACGCTTCGTTGACTCGGCTTTGCAGCCACAGCCCGTTACGAACGCCAATCCAGGCGACCGGCACCAACAACAGCGACGCCCAGGCGCTGGTCACGTTGACTTCGCCAAGCCACATATACGGGCCGAGCTTAATGACATTCACCACCGCATAGATGACCGTGCAGGTGGCAATGAAGGTTTCTTTAGTAAGCTTGCGTGGCATTAAGTATATGTTGAGCGGCGGCGCGCCCGCATGGGCGATAAAGCTGGTAAACCCACAAACGCTGGCGGCAGGCAGTGCCCAGCGGGTAGATATCGGCTTGCTGGCGACTGGTTTCAGCAGCATATACACCGCAAACACCACGGAGATCACGCCTAGCACTAACCGCACGCCTTCATCACTTAGGCTACCAAATAGCAGCGTGCCAACCGTTACGCCAATTACTAACCCCGGCACGAAGCGCCACACTTCGGCGTTTGCCTGTTTCCCCCACCATGCTCTCAACGCAAACACATCCATAACCAACAACAATGGCAGTAGCAGGCCGGCTGCTTGGGTAGGACTAATTGCCAGCGCCATTAAGGGAACCGACAATGTGCCAAAACCGCCTGCGAAGCCACCCTTTGAAACGCCGGTTAAGTAAACAGAAAAGACAATCAACGCCCAAGCGATAAGGGAGTAATCGGGGAGCATGCGAGCCTCTATTAAAAGGGGAAACGGGTGACATAAAAAAGCCCCGCAAAAGCGGGGCGCAATATAATAACATCGGTTAAATGTTAGCGGGCGAATAGAATGGTGCTCTATCTGCCTCGATGATGAAGGTTGATCACAAAATAATCAGCGTCGCCAGTCCCAGAAACGACAGAAAGCCAACCACGTCAGTCACCGTGGTCAAAATCACCGCGCCAGATAATGCGGGATCTATTTGGAACCTTTTCAACACTAAAGGGATTAGCACGCCCGATACATTAGCTAGGCTCATGTTCACGAAGATGGCCAACGTAATCACTAGCGTAATTAACGGGTCGCTAAACCACAGGTAGGAAATGAAGCCGACAACCAGCGCCCACACCAACCCGTTACTCATTCCTACCCATAGCTCTTTATTATACAGCCACTGCTTGTTGTTACCGGCGAGCTGGCCGAGCGCTAAACCGCGTATCACCACGGTCAGGGTTTGGCTGCCAGCAATCCCGCCCATACTGGCGACTACCGGCATCAGGATGGCTAGAGCGACAATCTGATCCAGAACTTCTTCAAATTGTCCAATCACGAAGGCGGCTAAAAACGCGGTGAGCAAGTTAATGCCCAACCAAACGCCACGGCTTTTTGCGCTGCGCAGAATAGGGGTAAAGACTTCTTCTTCATCGCTAACGCCGGACATGTGCTTAAACGTCATGTCGGCATCATCTTGGGTGATTTCTAATACGTCAGCGGCGTTCAACTGACCCACTAACAGTCCGTCACTATCGCATACCGGGACAAAGGGCAGCTCTTTAGAGCGAAGCAGTGCGGCGGCCTCGCTCACCTTCATCTGGTCATTGAGCGTGTAGGGGGGATCCATGTGCTCATCAACGATGCTTTCCTGCGGTTGTTTGATGAGATCAATGAGCGTCAGAGTGCCCAGCAGGCGCTTGTCCTTGTCGGTAATCATAATCTGCTGAGACTCATCATCTAGCAGGTGATGAATGCGGATATAGCGCTGTACCGCCTCCAGCGATACGCCCTGCTTTACATTGACTGTTTCTGGGTCCATGTAGCGACCGACCACATCGTCTTCATAAGCATGAAGATTTTCAACCTGGGCGCGGATCTCCTGATCCAGGCTGGCATAGACGCTTGTTTTTATCTCTTCGTCGGCAACGTCGAGAACTTCAGCCACTTCCTGGGCATCCAGCCCTTTCACGATTTGCTCTAGATCGCTGGCGGAAAGACCTTCAATATAGTCGGCACGAATGTCTTCATCGACTTCAGCGAGCACTTCACCGAGCAGTTCTTCAGGAATGTACTCCCACAATCGGTCGCGGGTTTTGGTTGGAAAAGATTCAAGCGTGCGTGCTATCGACAAGATATCAAGTTCAGTAAACAGCTCGCTCAGTGCGACAGTATCTTCTTCATCTAACCGTTTCTGAAGATAAAGCAGCTGTTCTTCAGGGTTCGTGTATTTTTCCTCTTCGCGCATAGAGTCCATCCTTTGGGAAATAGTTTTTAACACAATAACTTGGAAGCTTTTGATGGCTCACTATGAATCTTATCGATAGGTTTGGTTGAAAGCCATGACGACGTTTGTTGCCAACATGGCGTTAAGGTTCTTTGAAACGGTGGTTGGCTACGTAATCAGTGCCGTGTTTCAAACGCCACGCGTACGCCATAAGCCATACGCTGTTGAGCGGAAACCGGAGGACTGTCGTTGCCAATCATTTCGTCAACAGCGTCTGCCCAGGTGAGAACGCCGTGGGTAAAACCAAGGGGTGCCAGTGCGCGGCTGACCCATTGCGTGCCACTAAACCGCCTGGTTTCACCTTGGGCGTCGACCAGTAAACTAACAGCGCCATTGTGATGCAATCGCACGATATACCAGCCCATATCGAGCCCAAGTAATTCTACCTCTGGAAGCGGTGCGGAGGTGTGTGAATGTTGTGAGAGTTCTTCAAGGGTAAGACGTTGAGGAAGTGTTGACAGCATAGCATCACCTTATTAGACAATGAACGTACACGTTAAAGTCTAAGGTTTGTGATGTTTTTGTACAGTTGTTTTCGAGCCGCTAGTTGAGCTTCTCTATGATGGACATCTGCTGCTATGAACCGTCTCGTGGAACATCTTTTTCCCGACGCTGCTTGAGATATTATTCCCTATATTAATGACAACTATTGGCATTAATTATCAAGTTTGCCTGTGACCCATAACACTCTTATATAAGGCTGCAGCAAGGCAGAAATGGCGGAGAAGGTATCGCTGATGTGTCTTCATCAGACGGTAGGGAGCCGGTCATTACCCTGTCATTTAAAATGATTAGCGTTCTCTGACATAAAGCCAGCGTGTTAATCGTAATGAGGGTGCCGTTATGAGCAAGGAAATTGAAGATCATCGCTTGTTTAATCAGAGCAATAACCAGCCGTTTATGGACGTGTTAGCACAGCATGTTTCGCGTCGTGCGGTAATGCGTGGCGGCTTACGCTTGGCCGCTGCTTCAATGCTTGGCTTTGGTGGAGCCGCCCAAGCATTAGCTTCAAATGGAGCGAAAAAAACATCCTTAACGCTGGCATTTGAGGCGGTGCAAGGGTCGTTGACCGATGCGGTGGTCGTGCCGGATGGCTATGTTGCCCAGGTATTGGTTCCGTGGGGCACGCCGTTGAACGCTGGCGGCAGTTGGCAGCCCGACCAGCACATGACGGCCGAGCGCCAAGCCGCCAGCGTAGGTATGCATCACGATGGTATGGATGCCTTCCCGTTAGATGCCGATAATGCTTCTAGGCGCTTTATACTCGCGCTTAACAATGAATATATCGATCAAACAGCGCTATGGGCTCCTCAAGGTGGCCCAACCAATGCCAAACGTGGAAGACGGCCAGCGGAAGAGTCACGCACTGAAATCAATGCTCACGGCGTCACCCTTGTTGACGTTGAAAAAGACGCCAACGGACATTGGTCGCATGTACCTGGGTCGCGCTATAACCGCCGCTTGACGAGTGCAACGGTGATAGAGCTTGCTGGACCAGTGGCTGGCAGTGACTATGTTAAGACACGCTTTTCACCAGCAGGGACGCAGACCCGTGGTACCAATAACAACTGTGGCCACGGGGTAACGCCCTGGGGTACCTTTATTACCTGCGAAGAGAACTGGCCTAATGTGTTTGTTAATCACGGTCAGCGCTTCCAGGACGACGCGCGTATCGGTATTCCTACCAATAAAAGCCGCTATGGTTGGGATACGTCGGCGGGTGATGTTTCTGAAGAAAATGGCGAGTTTGCCCGCTTTGATATCACTCCCCGGGGGGAGCGTGCTGAAGAAGATTACCGTAACGAAGCCCGCACCTTTGGCTACCAAGTTGAAATCGACCCCTACAGCGATGCTCGCGCGGTAAAACGCACGGCACTTGGTCGCTTCCGCCATGAAGGATGTTGGCTGGGTAAGCTGGAAGCAGGGCAGCCAGTGGTTTTCTACTCTGGCCATGATGCCCGTAACGAGTATGTCTATAAATATGTTTCTGACGCTGCCTGGGACCCCGCCGATGCCAATCGCCCAGGCGAAACCTATGACCGCCTGTCGATTGGCAGTAAATATATGGATAACGGCACGCTTTATGTCGCCCGTTTTCACGCTGATGGCAGCGGTGAGTGGTTGCCGCTAACGCCTAGCGCTGAAACGCATGATGGCCGCTTGCTGGCAACTGCTTTGGGGCTGGCAGAGGATGATTTAGCGGGTGTGATTATCAGCACCTGCGATGCGGCGGACTTGATGGGTGCCACGCCGATGGACCGCCCAGAGTGGGCAACCGTAGATCCAACTTCTGGTGAGGTGTATCTCACGCTGACCAATAATTCAAAGCGCAGCGAAACGTCAGCGGCGCCTACTTTCACGAACAAAGGCGATGACGTTGCTCAGCGAGGGGTTGGCTATGAAACAGCTCCGGCCAACGCTGCTAATCCGCGCGCCAACAATGGCGCAGGCCATGTTATTCGCTGGCGGGAAAGCCGCTTGCCCAATGCCTTTCGCTGGGAAGTGTTTGTGTTTGGGGCAGCTGCGAATGATGCGGACAATCATTCGGGCCTGACGGATATGAACCAGTTTGCTAGCCCTGATGGCCTGTGGTTTGACCAGCGCGATGATGGTCAGGGCATTCTTTGGATTCAAACCGATAATAGTTATGAAGGCATTGCTGATTACACTAACGACCAGCTATTAGCCGTGGTGCCTAACAGCCTAGATGAGCTTCAGGGGGCTGGGCCGGTGATTAACAACAGCAACCAACAGCAACTTAAACGTTTCGCCGTTGGACCAAGTGGTTGTGAAGTGACCGGTATTTTTGCAACGCCGGATAAAACCGCACTGTTTATCAATATTCAGCACCCCGGCAACTGGCCTGCGGATGGTAGTGCCTTGACCCAGGACGCCACCGCAGCGGCCAGCGGCCAAGTGCGGCCTCGGGCGTCTACCGTTGTCATTCAGAAACGTGACGGCGGACAAATAGGCGTTTAGCGAAAGGGGGTTAGAAAAAGGGGTTCAGAAAAAGAGGTTTAAAAAAAGGTTTAAAAAAATTGGTTTAAAAAAAGGGTTTAGTAAATAGACGACCTGGTAGACATACAAAATGCCGTCAGGCCGTCTTTTGTTTTAAGCGGGGTCGCGATTAATCGCGAACGGTGCCCACGCTTGACGAACAGGCATAATTTCCAAACGGTTGATGTTGATATGAGCGGGTAGGGTAGCGAGGTAGTAAAGCTGCTCGGCGATGTCTTCCGCTTGCAACGGTGTCGTACCACGATAAAGCGCATCTGAGGCGGCTTGGTCGCCTTTGGTTCTCACCAGGGTGAACTCGGTTTCCGCCATGCCGGGCGCTAAATCGGTGACCCGTACGCCGGTGCCTAACAGGTCGCAGCGAAGGTTATAGCTAAACTGCTGAACAAAGGCTTTGGAGGCGCCATACACATGCCCGCCTGGGTAGGGCCACTGCCCTGCCACCGAGCCTAAGTTGAGAATACTCGCGCCTTCGCCGGTTTTAAGCAGTAACGGCAGTACCGCATGAGTCACGTTGACCAAGCCTGTGATGTTGGTGTCGATCATCGTGTGCCAATCTTCCAGAGCCACCTTTTGCGCTGGTTCCGGTGCTAGCGCTAACCCGGCGTTATTGATCAGGCACGTCAATGGCAGAAAGTTTTCCGGTAGGTTGCTAATGGCGTTAGTAACGGCGTCGCTGTCGCGAACATCCAGCGCTAAAGTGAGTACGGGCACCTGCTGGGAAAGTTCATCCTCTAGTGCTTTTAAGCGCTCTAGGCGTCGTCCAGTTAAAATCAACGACCAACCCGCTTGGGCAAAGCGTTGAGCCGCTGCTTTACCAAACCCTGACGTTGCTCCGGTGATAAGTACGCTAGGCATTGTAGTGTCTCCATACAATTTAAAATAGTTAAAGGCGATAGGTTTGTGCTTTCATTACTTTAAGCAACGCTGAGTCAAAATGGTATCCAGCTCTGCCAGACCGTATTGGGCACGATCGTGCGACCCCTAGTAAGCCCATAATTAATCGCCGTAATCGAAGTGCCGTTACTCACTCGCTGGGTAGGTGGGTGAAACCTTGCTGAAGTACAGTGTGACACAGCAAGCGGCGGTGATCCCGTTGCCCTAGGGTGTTGGGGGGTAAGCGTTTCCAGATGCTCAAAATGGTCGCCATGACATGATGCACCGGCAACTGGTACGCGGCGGCGCGCCTGAGCGGGCCGCGGCGAATCACTTTATTGAGGTAGGTTAACGCACGTTGGTTAAGCATAAAACACGCCTGTGATGGGGTGTTTTATATCTTAACGAATGCCTGGCTTTCCAGCGCGGTTGTTTTAAGTGAGGCTAGGTAAGCGGTTGGGTTGCTTGCTGGGTACGAGCGCTTTTATCCTCGACTGCATCTGCCAGCATTTCGGCGGTAATCGCGGAGAGCGTCCAGCCTAGATGGCCGTGGCCAGTGTTGTAGAACACAGTGGGTAAACGGCCAGGTCCCACTTTGGGTAGCATGTTAGGTAGCATTGGACGAAGGCCCGCCCAGGGCACTACACGCTGCGTACTCACGCCAGGGAAGCACTCTTCTACCCAGCGAACCAGTGGTTGAATGCGGTCGTTGCGTATGTCGCGATTCGCGCCGTTAAATTCAGCGGTGCCGGCCACGCGGAAGCGTTCGTTCCCTAGTCGGCTGGTCACTAACTTGGTCTCATCATCTAGCAGGCTGACGGTTGGCGCGGCTTGCTGAGAGGCCTCGTCATCTAGCTGTACGGTGATGGAGTAGCCTTTTACGGGGTAGATGTTAACGCGATCACCTAGCTTAGCGGCAATGGCGCGGCTGCCAATCCCCGCACAAACGACGACGCTGTCAAAACGTTCCCTCACGCTTTCATTATCGACGGTGGCGCTTACCCAAGCCCCACGCTCGTCAGCACCAATATCATCAATGTGATGGCCGTAATTAAGCTGTACGCCACGTTTAGCGGCTGCGTTGGCGAGGCCGATGGTGTACTTATGAATATCGCCAGTGGCATCGCTTTCGGTAAAGAATCCCCCGTAGTAACTGCCTGCCAGTGTCGGTTCGATGGTGCGCATTTCATCTTGCGTGACCGACCTGCGTTCAAGGCCGCCATTCGCAAGTAGCTGCGATACGCGTGCTGCATGGTCAAAGCCTGCTTTGTTACGATAGATGTGCAAAATGCCCTGCTGTTTAAGGTCGAAATCAATTTGCTCATCTTTCGCCCACTGGAATAAGTGTTTGCGGGCAGCAATGGCTAACCGAGTCGTTTCCGTGGTGTTGTCGGCATAACGGGGAATGGCGGCGATAAACTCTGCAAACCAGCTAAGTTTGTGCCAGCTAGGACGCGGGTTGACCAGCAGCGGTGCGTCGCTTTTTAGCATCCAGCGGAGGCCTTTAATCACGGTCGGCCAGTGGTTCCACACCTCAGCATTCGAGGCCGATAGCTGTCCACCGTTGGCAAAAGAGGTTTCCATTGCCGCATAGCGGTGTTTCTCAAAAACAGTCATATCGAAACCGCGCTTTGCTAGCGCATAAGCACTTGTAATACCGGTAATACCGCCGCCAATAACAGCAATGCGTTGCATAAGTCTCTCCAGATTGTATGAGCGTCGGGCGATACACCCAGCAGTAAAATGGCGAGGTGTACCCCTTCCGTCATGGAACCTGAGAGATTCACGCATCAATTGAGGCGCTTGCTCCTTCGGTGGGCTGAGTGACGCAGTCATCAGCCGCTCTTCGGAACGTCTTAACAAATAGGCAATAGCGGTCCGTTGGCCTGAGAGTTTCCGGGGTCGTTGCTCCTTCGGCGCTGGTGGCTAGCACCAGTCTCTCCCGCTATTGATATCACGGCGTTATAACGCATTAGCCGAAAAAGTTAAATAGGGTAAACGTCTTAAGGGCAAGGTACGCTTCTTTACGGGCGTGCTTTGCAATGGCGTCGTTTTAACTGACAATGTCGACAACTTTTCAGCGATGGACGAGACGCATGCAGGCAAACGGATTTTTTGATGGTATTGGCGAAGCCATTGGCGATGCTATTCGCGTCGTGGTGGAGTTTTTGTTGGGCTTTTTTACCAATTTTTTTGGCGCGCTCGACGACTTTATTGATGGACTTACCCGCTCCCTGGGTATCAATGCATCATTCTTTAGTATTCTGATACTAATCGTTGGCTTGTGGTTGTTATGGCGGGGCTTTCGAGCACTGCTGCGAGGCTCCTTGCTAGGTGCCATCGTACGGATCGTGCTGGCGCTGTTTATCCTGTCGTGGCTAATGGTGTAGGCCTGCGGCCACCTAACCAGGCTTGCATGATGCCGCTGACCAGCACCAGTGCACATCCGGCAAGCTGCAGTGGCAAAAGCGTTTCACCGAATAGGCTCCAGCCAAAGACCACCACTGCCACTGGCTCACAGTAAGCCAAGGTTCCATATAGGGCGGTGGGCAGCCGATTAATCGCCATCACGGCACATAGCAACGCTAAGAAACCGGGGACTAAGCCAGCCGCTAGTAACCAAGGCCACTGCCAAGCAGCAGCGGACAGTCCTTCGGGCTGCCAAAGTGCAAACGGCAATATGACCAGCGCACCGACTAACAGTTGCCAAAACGCACAAATTCGGTCGTCTAGATGGCGTGGTAAGCGACGGTTTATGAGAATAAAGCCGCTATAGGTAAGCATCGCGGCCAAGGCGTAGCCCATCCCGATGATGTCTTGGCGATCATCCAGGTTCAAACGAAACTCTTGCATCATAGCGAACCCAAACAGCGCTAAGCCAATCAGCCCAACCTGTTGGGTGGACAGTCGTTCGGCATACAGGGTGTGGGCTGCTACGGCGGCAATGATTGGCGCTAAATAGACCATCAAAATGGCGTTGGCCATCTGGGTATAGTTCATGGCTTGAACGTAAAATAGGATAAATGACGCTAGAAATACACCGCTGATGACCACTTGTCTTCCTGGCAATTTTTTAAGCGCAGCGTGGCGTTTGGTCAGCACCAAGTACACCAGTAGAAATGCCGCCCCAAGGCCTAAACGATAAAACGTAATGCTTTCGGCATTCAGTTCGGTAATACGCGATATAACGCCGATGGTCGCCATGCCGACAGCTGCCACCACGGCAAGCACTAAGCTAGAGGGGGTAACATTTAATGGGGTGGTGCTGGCGTGAGACATTAGCTGCTTCGTCATCCTGAAAGTGTTTTTGAAAGTGATTCATCAGTGCATGACAGATTGTCATTTGCTTATTTAGCGCATTTTGTCATCATCTGCGCTCTTTGTGTGCAGAGAGAGTGTAATGAAAGCTTATCTTGGCAAGATGCGAGGAGAACGAACCCCACGCCCCCGCGTCGGTTGGCAAGATGCCTGCTGGTCGTGGTTAGGCGCTTTTACAGGCATGGCCGTTATATGCTGGTTAAGTACCGCTTGGCTTTCGCAGCAATTATTAATCGTGGGTTCTTTTGGGGCAACATCGGTGTTGATTTATGCAGCCCCTGAAAGCCCCTTTGCTCAGCCAAGCCATGTTCTATTTGGCAGTGTTTTGTCAGCATTAGTGGGGGTTGGCTGCTACCAATGGTTGGGCGCGACGCCTATTTCGATGGCGCTAGCAGTATCGCTTTCAATATTGCTAATGCAGTTGACTCACACCGTGCATCCGCCAGGGGCTGCCGCTGCGCTGATCGCGGTAGCCGGTGGGGCGAGTGTCCACAAGTTGGGATGGTGGTATCCGCTGATTCCCATTGGCGCTGGGTGCGTGTTAATGCTGATAGTGGCCATTTTGGTGAATAATCTAGCGCGCCACCGTCGTTACCCACGCTATTGGTAACGCTGTAATTGCTCCTCAATGGCAAACACATGGGCATCGTCTGTGCCTAATTCGCGCAACGCCTGGGCTAAGTTCAGCAAATACGCTTTATTTGAGCCGCTTGGGCCGTGGGAATGGGCAATTTGGTGCGCGATATCATTCAGCGGCGCATCGCCAAGAAAAGCTGGATTATCTTCGGCAGCTAAGTAAATTAGCCCTTCTGTGGTGGCTTTTTCTGTTTGTGCGTCGTCACGCGCCGTTAGAAAAGTGAGTGTCACTTTTTCACGTAGGTAGCCGTTTTTTTCACGTACGTCTAGCGGTGCCAATACCTCGGGGGTAATGCGGTAAGCCATGCCGTGGCACACGGCCCCAGGCGCACGAATTAATGTGGCAACACGCCCAGGCGCGTCAGGCGTGCCGCGGTGGTCGTGAGAGCCTTGCCAAAAGCGCCGCGCCCATCCGGTAATGTAGGCGGGCTGACGTTCTAGGTAGGCAAAGTCAGCCTTCCAAATCAGTGAGCCGTAACCGAAAAGCCAAATATCAGTATGGCCATCGAAGAAATTTCTTTGCTGGTTCAGGGCGGTGGTATCAAGCAACATAAGGCATCTATGTCTATGGTCTATGTCTATGGTCTATGTCAATTACTAAGGTCAGATAACAACGTGGCAACGCACTAATGGCGTTAACGATCGTGCATCATCCGGGTTATACGATTAATTTACCAGCCAACCACCCCTTTCCAATGGAAAAATTTCGGGTGCTAAGGCAATTACTTGGTGAACAGTCGTTAGCATGCCCCATTGAGTGGCTAACGCCAGAACCAGCGCCCGTTTATACCCTTGCCCGGGTGCACACCCGCGAGTATCTGAACGCCTTTTTACAGGGCCGCTTAGAGCGTATGGCGCAACGGCGTAGTGGTTTCACATGGTCGTCTGAATTAGTTGATCGGGTACGTTTGGAAACGGGAGGCACGTTACTAACGCTTGAAGCCGCGCTGATCAACGGAGTTGCCTGTAATTCAGCAGGAGGGACGCACCACGCCCACGCCGATGCTGCCAGCGGTTACTGTTTAATTAATGACTTAGCCGTTGCTGCAGCCCATGCCTTGGCCAGTGGCTGGGCTGAAAGGGTACTGATCGTTGACTGCGATGTTCATCAAGGCGATGGCACCGCCCGTTTATTTGCTGGTGTGTCCGGTGTGTTTACTTTTTCTATGCACGCCGCGCGTAATTTTCCAGCGCGTAAAGCCACAAGCGACCTAGACGTTGCATTGCCCAATGGTATGAGCGATGACGCCTACTTGGCCGAGCTTGCGTCGCGGCTGCCGGGGCTCTTGGCTGCGTATCAACCCGATGTTGTGCTTTATGACGCGGGTGTCGATGTCCATCAAGAGGATCGATTGGGCTACTTAGCGCTTAGCAGCGACGGATTGTATGCCCGTGACCATTATGTACTTAGCTGTTGCCGCGCCGCAGAAATTCCCGTGGCGGCCGTGATTGGCGGCGGCTACGACCGAGATATTGTTGCGCTGGCACAGCGCCACGCCCAGTTGCACCGCGCGGCAGCGGATGTGCTGACTTCAAGCCTCTAAGCTTATATTAACGTTTAGACCTTAGACCTTAGACCTTAGACCTTAGACCTCAGAACCTAGAACCTAGAATTTAAAAACGATAGTGAGACCCCCATGCGCGCTATTTTCCTCGTCGATAACGGCTCATTGCGGCCCCAGGCAACCCACAATCTGCGTCGCGTAGCGTCTGCGCTGAGTCTTCAATTAGGGGAAACCGTGCAGGCGGCTTCCTTGCTGCACTCTAATAAAATTCCTGCTGAGCAGGTTGACGGTATTCCCGCGATTACTCTTGGCCCCGCCGCTGAGCGAAGCGCCGAGCAGGGAGCGACCGAGATCATTGTGCTGCCATTCTTCTTTGGGCCAAGCAAGGCACTGACCGGCTACCTGCCAGAGCGTATGGCAGCACTGCAGGCGCGTTTTCCTCAGGTAAGCGTTCGCGTGGCACAGCCGCTGGTGGATGAGCGGGGCAATAACGACCTGCGTTTAGCCAAGCTGTTGGCCGACAATGTGCGCGACAAGCGCCAGGTGGGAGCGAAACCCCGCGTGGCACTGGTGGATCACGGCAGCCCGATTCCTGAGGTGACCGCCGTGCGCAACCGCTTGGCCGGGCAGTTAAGCGTGCTATTGGCGGATGAAGTTAGCTGCGTAGCAGCGGCCTCCATGGAGCGACGCGAAGGCGACGAATATCGCTTTAACGAGCCGCTTTTAGAGCATTTACTGGATACACCGGAGTTCCAATCAGGCCCGGTCATTCTAGCGATGCTGTTTCTCTCGCCTGGGCGCCATGCGGGGGAAGGTGGCGATATAGCCGACATTTGCGCCGCTGCCGAACAGCGCCACCCAGGTTTGAGCGTGACGACCACGGCGCTGGTTGGCGAACACCCTGATATTGTTGAGATACTGCACACGCGGCTGCGCCAAGCGATTGATGGTGAACGCTTTCTACTCGAACTTCCAGCTACGCTAGATAATGCGCGTTAGGGGGTAGGTGTAACGCTGCTCAAAGGCGCGTAGAATTGTTGGCCTTTCAATGCGCAATTACACTGTTAACCAGGGCTCACATCTTGATCGCAACCGCCAATATCACCATGCAGTTTGGGGCTAAGCCCTTGTTTGAAAATGTTTCCGTCAAATTTAATAACGGCAATCGCTACGGTTTGATTGGCGCCAATGGTTGCGGTAAGTCCACCTTTATGAAAATTTTGGGCGGTGAGCTTGAGCCCTCTTCCGGGCAGGTCATGCTGGATAGCAGTACGCGGCTGGGTAAACTTCGCCAGGATCAGTTTGCCTACGAGAACGAGCGGGTCATCGACACTGTTATTATGGGTAACGCTGAACTCTGGAAAGTGGCCGCCGAGCGCGAGCGCATCTATTCTCTGGCAGAAATGAGTGAAGCCGATGGCATGGCCGTGGCCGACTTGGAAGTGCGCTTTGCTGAGCTTGACGGTTATACCGCCGAGTCTCGCGCGGGAGAGCTGCTGCTGGGGCTAGGTATTCCTATTGAACAGCATACCGGCCCGATGAGTGAAGTTGCCCCCGGCTGGAAGCTGCGTGTGCTGCTGGCCCAGGCGCTATTTTCCGACCCGGATGTACTGCTGCTCGATGAGCCGACTAACCACCTGGATATCAATACTATCCGCTGGTTGGAAGACATCCTCAAAGCGCGTAGCAGTACCATGGTTATCATCTCTCACGACCGCCACTTCCTGAACAGCGTGTGTACGCATATGGCGGATCTGGATTACGGCGAAATTACCCTGTTCCCTGGTAACTATGATGATTACATGACCGCGGCCACTGCTGCCCGCGAGCGCCAGCATTCGGATAATGCCAAGAAAAAAGCCCAAATTGCCGAGCTTCAGCAGTTTGTTAGCCGCTTTTCGGCCAACGCCTCCAAAGCCAAACAGGCCACGTCACGAGCGCGTCAGATCGACAAAATCAAGTTGGAAGATATTAAGCCTTCTAGCCGGGTAAGCCCGTTTATCCGTTTTGATCAGAACAAAAAGATTCATCGCAATGCCGTGAACGTCGATGCCATTACCAAAAGCTACGGTGATGAAAACCCGCTTTTCGAGCGCTTCTCGATGACCGTAGAAGCGGGTGAGCGCATTGCCATTATCGGCCCCAACGGCATTGGTAAAACCACGCTGCTGAAAACTCTGGCGGGTGATTTACACGCCGATGCCGGTGAAGTGAAGTGGACCGATGCGGCCGAGATTGGCATGTTTGCTCAAGATCACACCGACGACTTCCCTGTTGATACCACACTGTTTGAGTGGATGGGGCAGTGGACTAACGGCGGCGAGCAGGTGGTACGTGGGGCACTGGGGCGGATGCTGTTTTCCAGCGACGACATCAATAAATCTGTCAGAGTGATTTCAGGTGGTGAGCAGGGGCGTATGCTGTTTGGCAAGCTAACGCTCACCAACCCCAACGTGCTGTTGATGGATGAGCCAACAAACCACCTGGACATGGAGTCTATTGAGGCGCTGAACTTGGCGCTGGAAAACTACCCCGGCACGCTGATGTTTGTCAGCCACGACCGCGAATTTGTCTCGTCGCTGGCGACACGTATCATCGACATGCAGCCCGAAGGAGTTGTCGATTTCAGCGGCAGCTACGACGACTACCTACGCAGCCAGGGCGTTGTCTGATAGTGCGCCACGTTAGTCAATAATCTGCGCGTAGGTCGACTCTGAAGCGGGCTGCCGGTTGGCATCGAGTAAATTACCATTAAAGGTTTCGTTTAGCTCCTTAGCGAGCGCTACGTAAACGACCATTTGCTGATTGCGACGTTTATGTAGTGGTGGCTTAACCAACAAGCTAATCCCGCGAATGGGTTCGTCGGTTTCCCCCCGCAGCAGGTCGGGCATTTCCCCAGGTGGAAAAGCGTTGGCGATGGTGACCGGGTTAGAAGGCTGCTTGCCATTGATTAAGAAAACCTTCTTGATTGCATCATAGCTGGCTTCTTTTCCCCGTAGCCACTCGGCTAGGCGTTCGTCTGTGGTGGCGTCGGGGTGAGAAAAAATGACAAACAGAGAGTGCTGCTTTACTTTCGCTGTGCGCTTGGTCGGCGCGGGGGCTTCTGGTTCAGGCGAAGGCGGCGGGGGGGCTGCTTTGGGGGGTGGCGGCATTGCGGCCTTAGCGTTGGCGCGTCGTTGTTTGGGAATAATCACATAGACGAAAATAGCCGCAGCCACGATCCCCAATACTAATGAAACAATGGCAAGCAAGAACGGAAGTGACGTGACATCCATCTCATTAAGTCCTCTCTGTCGGCGCTTAGGCCCTATTGTTTAGCCGTAAAATGGCGACATTCAGCGTTAACGCAAGCGCTACCCACAGCCAATAGGGCACCATTAGCCACGCTGCCAACGTGCTCACATTAGCGAATAACCCAATAGCAAATGTGATTAATCCCAGCAGGAGAACGATATCCGCCAGCGCTGCGGTGATCTGCTTTCGCCCAAAAAATAGCCATGACCACGCCGCATTGGCCAGTAACTGTAGGCCATAAACCACCAAGCTTGCGGTGCGTAACGGCGAGTCATCGGCCATGTAAATACGCCACGCCGCAAGAGCCATTAATAAATAAAGAAGGCCCCAAGCGATAGGGAAAGCGATATCAGGTGGTGTCCAGCTGGGTTTCTGTAATTGACGATACCAGCCATCAGGGCGGAAACGTGCCCCCGTGGTGGCAGTAATACCAACAAACAGCAGTGACACCAGCAGAGCGAACAGCGAACCGAGCATGACTCACCTGTACGTTAAAACGAGAGAATCAATAGCCTAGCAGCGTTTTGGCGCATCCAGACATGAAAAAGCACCACCTAAGTGATGCTTTTCATTCATAAGGGTTCCTGCTAAGCAAGAAATCTAGCCAATACGATCGTAACCGTTAGCCATAAACGGATAATCGGTATAGCCCTTTTCGTCACCGCCGTAGAACGTTTCTTGGTTCGGCTCGGTAAGCGTTGCCTTCACCCGGAAGCGTTCCGGTAAGTCGGGATTGGCGATATAGGGGCGGCCAAAGGCCACCGCATCAGCAGTGTTGTCGTTAATACGGGTTTCGGCGCGCTCGGCGTCGTAGTTGCCGCAATAAATCAGGCTGCCGTTAAAGCGCTCGCGCATTTGCTGACGAAAGCCCTCAGGGAAGGTGACATCGCCACCGATCCAGTTAGGTTCATTTAAGTGCAGATAGGCTAAGCCGCGTTTGGACAGCTGCTCCGCCAGGTAAAAGGCCATGGCTTCTGGTTCATCATCGGTCAGGCCGAACAATTCGATAAAGGGTGTCAGGCGAATGCCGACACGCTCTGCACCGAACACCTCAACCACCGCATCGACCACCTCCAGCGGAAAGCGGGCGCGGTTTTCCAACGAGCCGCCATACTGATCGGTGCGCTGGTTGGTACCGGTCGCCAGGAACTGGTTAAGCAAATAAGCGTTGGCCGCGTGGACTTCCACCATGTCGAAGCCTGCACGTTTAGCGCGAATGGCTGCTTGGCGGTAGTCATCGACAATGCCGGGGATCTCATCAGTTTCCAGTGCGCGGGGCGTACTCGTAGGGTGTTGGCCAGCCGTGCCGTCTTCAAACTCCACAAAGCACTGAGCGCCTTCCCCTTTTAACGCGCTGGGGGCAACAGGCTGTTGACCATCGGGTTGTACCATTTCATGGGATATGCGCCCGACGTGCCACAGCTGCAGCGCGATACGGCCACCTTTAGCATGCACCGCATTTACAACCCCTTTCCAGCCCGCTTCTTGCTCATCTGTCCAAATGCCTGGCGTATACACATAACCCTTGGCAGTGGGCGAGATATTGGTCGCTTCACTAATAATCAAGCCTGCGCCTGCCCGCTGGCCGTAATACGCTTCCTGCATCTTGCTCGGCACGCTGTTTGGGGTGCGCGAGCGAGTTAGAGGGGCCATGATCACGCGGTTCGGGATCGACAAACTACCTAATTGAAGAGGGGTAAAAAGCGTTTCATACGCCATGAGCAAACTCCTTTTAGAAACGGTCAATTAAAACGTGGCGACAAGAATAGACCAGTTTACTAGTAAATGCTAACTCAGAGTTTTAACCCAGAATTCTAACTCACTAAGTGCTAACCAATATGCTGTGATTATGGAACAAGGTTGTGAAAGGCAAAACATAACCCCGCAATAAAAAAAAGCGGGGTTTAAGAAAAAAGACTGCTTAGGGGCGCTGCCAAGGCCAGCGGCGCTTGGCGGGCGTGTCGGTTTGCTCAATAGCGCTGGCCAGTGCCAGCATAATGGCGCTTAGCTGGCGGTGGCAAACAGCGCTACTTAGCACGCCGGGGCACTGCTTGAGGAGTAAGTCGCATTGCTGAGAGGCAATGAATACGTGCTCGGAGGCGAGTGGCGGGAAGAGCGGTTTGGCTTGCTGGCTGCAGCGGGTCAGTTCCCGTGATAGCAGGGTGAGCAAGCTGGTATCCAGCCAGCAGGGCAGCGGGTCATCAAGTCGACCAGCAATCGAGTGCTGCACCGCTTCGAAAGAGGTTCGCAAAAAGATTAACGTTTGGCGAAGTTGGCGCTGCTCATTGGTCATGTGACTTCCCTTTACCTCAAAGGCTCTTCATTTACCAAGGTGTGGGTCAATAAAATAATGTTTCTCATTTGCATCTGTGGTGAGAATAGCGCTGGTTAATCGTACTGTCAATCTTGGGGTTTTTAGCCTGGTTATCTGTTCGTTACTAATCTGTTCGTTACTAATCTGTTCGTTACTTATCTGTTCGTTACTTATCTGTCGCTTGATAGAGCTGCCAATCGTTGTTGGTCAGTGGCTCGGCACCGTGTTGAGTAACCACCACTGTATCGCTTAGCCCTACGCCCCACTGGCCGGGCACGCGTAGGCAAAGTGGTAAATGAAAGACCATGTTTTCTTCAAAAGATTGATTCAGGCCTTGGGCAATATAGCCAGTGCCTTCAACCCAGCTAGGTGGGAATTGTGCGCCCACCGCGTAGCCAAACACCCCCGAAAAGAACAGCTGATCACGACTAGGGGCTAGCAGGGCATCCGCCGCCTTGGCGGCATCATCAAAGGTGTTGCCTGGTTTCATGTGGCTGCAAAGCGACTCGAACAGCGCGCGGCAGAGGTCGCGAGTGGCGGTTAGTTCGGCATTAGGCTTGCCTGTTACAGCCGTGCGCATCATTGGGGCGGTATAGCGCTGGTAAGCAGCGCCGAACTCTAAAAATATCGGCTCATTGGGCTGAATTACGCGGCGCTTGTGATTAACGTGAATGACGCCAATGCGGTGCCCGCTGGTCACGATAGGCTGCAAGCTCATAAACTCGCTGCCGTTCTCTAGCAGTGCCTTTGCGCCCACCGCTGCAATATCGTTATCGGTCATTCCTGGACGAATAGCCGCCATTGCTGCGTCTAAACCTGCGGCGGTAATGCGTGCACTTTCTCTTAGCATTTCAAGTTCGGCGCTGCTTTTAACAATGCGAATGGTATCGAGCAGGTCACCGGCTTCGCAGAAGCGCTCTTTGCCCAGCATGTTGGTCAGTGCATCCATCACGCCGACACGTAACCCGCTGCTCCAGCCATCGAAGCCAATTTGCTCGCAAGAGATGAGTAAATCCGCTAGTGGCGTGATGATTTCATCTAGATGTTCCCAGCGGTAACCAATAATCTCATCCACTTGAGCAGTGACCACTGCCGCTCCCGTTTCAATTGAGGCCACCTGCAACACCAGCTGTGTAGAGGTGCACACTAGGCAGGCGTGTACCGATACCTCGAAGGTGTGGTAGCCAGTCAAGTAGTTAACATCAGCAGGATCAGTGAGCAGCAGCGCACCCAGGCCGCGCTGCGCCATGGCATGGCGCACCTTGTCTAGGCGCGTTTGGTATTCGGCAGGCGCAAAGGGCAGCTCACTTTGGGCGAGCGTCTCGGCAAGGGCAGTGCGGTAGTGTTGATAATCCATAGCGGTCTCCGGTGGGGGCTATGGTGAGTATAGGCAGATCATTTACCAACACGAAAAGCGTCATTCAACGCCGGCAAAACGGCCAAACCTGGTAAAACTTGCGGCACTGGAATTCTGCTTCGCAAGCGTTGAGCTGTGCTTGATAACGATGAGTGCGGGTTGCCACTTGGCTGCCTGCACGCAGCACGTGGGGTTTGCGACGATAGGAGCCCCGTTGATAGCCACCTGCGCCTTCATGGTAGGCGTAGTAAAGATGTTCTGGGTTGCTCAGCGAGATCCCTGCCTGCTGCTGTGAGCGGCGGTTATACCAACCAATAAAATCGGTGGCGTGCTTCATGTGGGTACGCCTTGCCATCAAACTGCCTGCTTGGTCACGGTACTCTTCCCACACGGGGTCTTGAGCCTGGGCGTAGCCTAGGGCAGAAGAAGGACGAGGGCCGGGAATAAAGCCTAGGTAATATTTGCGATCAGGGCGTACATGGCTGCGAAACGAAGACTCCTGCTGAATAAATGACATCTGTGTGGCGATAGGAGTACCCCATTTTTCTTCAGATTCAAGGGCATAGTCGTACCAGCTCGGCTGTTCACGAAAAATTTCACAAATATTACTTTGATCCTCAGGCGGATTCGGGGCAAACGTGGCGCAGCCAGACATAAATAGTACGCAGCACAGCGCTACCCATAGGCGAAGTGTTGGGAAAGCGACTGAGGAATTCACCTTAGAATGCTTAACGATTAAGTTATTAACAGGGTGACGCATGGTAATGTCCTTGTGAATATGTGTAAAAGCTGACGCTTACTGCTCGCTTCGTTTGTCTCACTTAACGAAGTAGTACCTCTAAGCAGCGTCGAAGCCGCTGTACTTCACGCACTAGCGTCTCTCCTGAGAGCATGCCTACACCCATCACTAATCCCGTTCGCGGGTCGGTTTCAGCGCACACAGGGCTAAGCGGTCGAACAATCAAATGTTCTTTGAGCAACGCCTGAGCAAGCGCCACATCATTAACCCCTGATTCAAACTCAACGCACAAGCTGATCGCACTTGTTGGGGGTGACACATTCCGTACCTTGGGCAGTGAGCTAAGCTGGTCGTGCAGCACCTGCTGACGGCCTAAATAGTCTCGCTGAATGCGGCGACACCATGCATCTAAGTCGCCATCAAAAATAAACTGCGCTAATACGGCTTGATCAAGCATACGGCCTTCACGAAATAATTCGCTGCGCAGGCGATTCATTGGGCCTGCCAAATGGCGTGGTACCACTAAATAACCAAGCCGCAGGCCGGGAAACATCATCTTAGAGAATGAGCCTACCAGCAAATGGCGTTCTGAGTGTGGATCAAACAGTAGGTTGGTGTGGTCGTCGCGGTTAAATTCGTAATCGTCTTCAACGATGTAAGTGGGCGATAGCGCATCGCAGAATTGTTGTTTATGGAGAACATTGGTGGGTGTGCTGAGCGGGTAATGGTGAGAGCCAGTCAAATAAGCGAGTGCAACGTTACCCGTTACCTGCGGTAAAATATGCCCACTATCGGGAAACCAAGGCAGCATCTCAATAGAAAGCCCTGTCGCCGTGAAGACGTTGCGTGCCCCCCAATAGCAGGGCGATTCCATCGCCACGGTATCACCCACATCGGCGAGCGCCATGGCACATAGTTCAATCCCATTATGAGTGCCGTCGGTGATGATGATCTGCTCAATATCACAATGAATGTTGCGCCAGCGCGCCAGAAATTCACGAATGGCGCGCTTAAGCGGCCCATAGCCGCCGGTGGAGTAAGAAAGCAGTAAGGCGTTTTGCGGCACGGTAACGCTGGCATAAAGCTGACGCCACTTGCGCATAGGAAACTGAGCGATATCGGGTATTCCTGGCACAAAGGCACCGCTTTGCACCGTACTCGCCCCTGGCCAGCGCAGCACTTGCTGAGCACGTTTTGAGAGCTGGATGCTGGGCAGTGTGGGCGCAATAGAAGCCTCTGCCCTACAACTCCAAGTGCCCTTGCCATGAAACGTCGCCAGCAGGCCTTCATCAACAAGCGACGCAATGGCAAGCGACAGGGTGTGTCGGGCAACACCCAAGGTTAAGGCGAGCTGCCGGTGAGACGGCAGGCGAGTTTGGTGCGGCCACTCCTGAGTAATGGCTTGTCTCAATGCTTGCTCTAAGCGCACCTGCTTACTCAAACGCTCGGGTTGCTGTGCATAGCGTTTTACAAGCTGTTGTAACGCTGAATGGCCATCCATCTGTATCTCCGTACTGTCACGACGCGCTTCATTATCTTCAGTTAAACAGAAAAGTGGTCTGGTTGAACGTAAAAGTGGTGCATTCGCCTGTCAGCCCATTACTGATAGCGTGCTTGGCATGCTGTATATCAAAACAAGGTGAGATGATGAGCTTTATTAAACAGTGGTTACACGATGCAGTTCCTGCCCTGGTAGGTGCCGAGTGGCGCAAAGGCCAACAGACCTTTGCTGTCGATAACCCCGCCACCGGTGAGACGATTGCCCGGGTTGCCGATTTAGGCGCCGATGACGCCCGCGACGCGGTAGCCGCAGCGTATGCCGCCGGTCCTGCTTGGCGCGCAACGCCAGTGAAGCAGCGTTCCGCGCTACTGCGGCGCTGGTTTGAGCTGATTAATGAGCACGCCGACGACTTAGCCCGCTTGATGACTCTGGAACAGGGTAAGCCGCTGGCGGAAGCCAAAGGTGAAGTCGCTTACGGCGCCTCATTTATTGAATTTTTTGCTGAAGAAGCCAAGCGTATGGCTGGGGAAACCCTACCCAGCCACGGTGCCGATAAGCGCTTACTGGTTCTGCGCGAGCCGGTCGGCGTGGTTGCAGCTATTACCCCGTGGAACTTCCCATTGGCGATGATTACCCGTAAGTGTGGCCCGGCCTTAGCCGCAGGCTGCACCGTGGTGATCAAACCTGCCGAGGCCACACCGTTAACCGCGTTAGCCGCTGCTTACTTGGCCCTTGAAGCGGGCTTGCCAGCAGGCACCATTAACGTAATTACTGCCTCAAAACCAGCAGCGATAGGCGATGTGCTCACCACGGATTCACGTGTGCGCAAAGTCTCGTTCACTGGTTCGACCCCCGTCGGTAAGCATTTGCTCGCGCAGTGCGCTAGCACGGTGAAGAAAACCGCGATGGAACTGGGCGGCAACGCGCCGTTTATCGTCTTTGATGACGCTGATGTAGATGCTGCCGTGGCAGGTGCGCTTGCCTCCAAATTCCGTAATGCTGGGCAAACCTGCGTGTGCACCAATCGCTTCCTAGTGCAGGATGGAATTTACGACGCGTTCGTCAGTAAACTGGCCGAGCGAGTTAGCGCGCTGAAGGTAGGCGATGGTTTAACGGAAGGCAGCACTATCGGCCCGCTGATTAACCAAGCGGCGGTAGATAAAGTGCAGCGCCATGTAGATGACGCAGTAAATCTGGGCGCGCGATTGGTCTGCGGTGGTCAACCCCACGCCGCAGGCAAGCATTTCTTCACGCCCACCGTGCTAGCTGATGTCACCACGAAGATGGCGGTCGCCGATGAAGAAACCTTCGGCCCGGTAGCACCGGTGTTTCGCTTCCACCGCGATGAAGAGGCCATCCAGATGGCTAACGATACGCCGTTTGGCTTGGCAGCCTATTTTTACGCCAGCGATTATCGGCGCATTTGGCACACCATGGAGCAGTTGGAATACGGCATGGTCGGCGTTAACGAAGGGCTGATCTCCACCGAGCTGGCGCCGTTTGGTGGCGTGAAAGAGTCCGGTTTGGGGCGTGAAGGTTCCCATCACGGTCTCGATGAATTTACTGAACTGAAGTACGTCTGCGTTGGCGGTTTATAAGAGACATTATGATGAATAACCAAGAATTGAACGAACTAAAAAACCGCTACGTCGCTAACGGTGCTGCCACGCCGACGACTCAGTTTGCTGAACGCGCTGAAAATGCCGAGTTATGGGATGCCGACGGTAACCGCTGGATCGATTTCGCAGGTGGTATTGGCGTATTAAACTTAGGCCATCGCCACCCGAAAATTGTCGCTGCGGTGGAAGCACAGCTGAAAAAAGTCATGCACACCAGCGCGGCGGTCATCTCTTACGCCCCTTACGTGCAGTTGTGCCAAAAGCTGTGTGAACTGTCGCCCGTTCGCGGCCCCGAGCGCAAAGCGATGCTGGTGAACACCGGTGCCGAAGCGCTGGAAAATGCTGTCAAGATCGCCCGCGCGGCGACTGGCCGTACCGGCATTATCACGTTCGACGGTGCCTTCCACGGCCGCACCATGATGACCTTGGCCATGACGGGCAAGGTGCTGCCCTACAAGAACGACTTCGGCCCCATGCCGGGCGACGTGTTCCGCGCGCCGTTCCCCAACCCGCTGCACGGCATCAGCGAAGAAGCGTCGTTAGCCGCCATTCGCACGCTTTTCAAAACCGATATTGCCCCGCACCGCACCGCAGCTATCGTGATTGAACCGGTTCAAGGCGAAGGCGGTTTCTACATCGCCTCGCCAGATTACCTGAAAGCGCTGCGCGCGCTGTGCGACGAGCACGGTATTCTGCTGATCGCTGATGAAGTGCAGTCGGGCTTTGCCCGCACCGGCAAGCTGTTTGCCCTGGAACATAGCGGCATTGAGGCGGACATTCTGACCACCGCCAAGAGCCTAGCCAACGGCATGCCGCTCTCGGCGGTTGTCGGCAGTGCCAAGGTGATGGATGCCTCTGGCCCTAACTCGCTAGGCGGCACTTACAGCGGTAACCCGCTCTCCTGCGCAGCGGCGTTAGCGGTGATTGAAGTCATCGAAGAAGAGAACATTCTGGCCCGCAGCGAACAGATGGGTAAGATGCTGGCCGAGCGCTTCGCGGTATGGGAAGACCATTTCCCCGCCGTCGCCCACGGCCGCCAGCTAGGTGCCATGGCCGCGTTTGAACTGCTCAACAGTGAAGGCAAGCCGGATGTGCAGATGACCGGCGCGCTGTGTGCCAAAGCCCGCGAGAAAGGCCTGATCCTGCTTTCCTGCGGTTTCTACGGCAACAGTATCCGTATTCTGGTACCGCTAACGGTGTCTTCCGCAGTGTTAGAAGAAGGCCTAAGCATTATCGAGCAGTCGCTGGAAGCGCTTAGTTAAGTCTTACTTCTAGGCATCACCAAGCCCGCCATCGCCAAACAGTGAAAGCTGTTGGCGGTTGGCGGGTTTTGTTTTTTTGGTGCGCCGAGCGGGCGGCTTACGCTGGCTGGCGAGCTTATCCACAATGGCTTGGCTGGATTCTCTAGCCTCTGGGGTGCGTCTTAGTTCGTGCAGCATCTTTTTCCAGTGGCGCGCTTCGGCTTCGAAATCGTTGGGCAGCGGGTAGTGTTCGCCGGGCTGGAAGCCCAACCGTTTTTGCAGGCTTTCCGGCAGTGTCCAGGGCTTGGCGCGCCACTCAATGGGGAGGCATGAAAGCTCTGGTACCCAATGGGCAACGAACTCGCCGGTGGGGTCGTTATCTTCCGCTTGTTTAATGGGGTTGTAGACCCGCAGCGCGTTGGTGCCTGTGGCGCCTGCTTGCATCTGCACCTGGGGGTAGTGAATGCCTGGTTCATAATCGGTAAACAGTCGTGCTAGGTGCAGCGCTGGTTCACGCCAATGCAGCCCAAGGCCAAAGGTGGCGTGGGAAATCAGCATGGCGCGCATGCGAAAGTTGATCCAGCCGGTGGCGATCAGGCTGCGCATACAGGCATCCACCAGTGGCACGCCGGTTTGACCGCGCTTCCAGGCAATCAGGTTAGGGTGTTCGGGGTCGCGTTCTCGCAGGTCACGCAGTGCTGGGTGCAACGTTTGTCCCTCAATGCTCGGCTCACTTTCGAGCTTTTGAATAAAGTGGCAGTGCCAGTAAAGCCGCGAAGTGAAAGCGCGCAACGAGCGCGCCCAGGCAGTGTCTTCAGTGTGCTTTTCCCGCTGGCGGCGTAACGACTGGACTACCTCGCGCATGGAAAGCGTGCCCCAGGCCAAATGGGGGGAAAGCCGTGAGCCAAACTCCCAAGCAAGCAACGGCTTAGATAGCGAGCCGCGATAGCGACGCCCGCGTGTTTGCACAAAACTGCGCCACAGTGTGCGGCCTTCGCTGCGACCGCCTAACTGGCGCTGGGGGCACGGCGTGGTATCAAACCCCAGGGTTAGGCTTTGAAGCTGATCAACGTCAATTTGATGAAAGGCTTGCCAGCCCTCAGCCGGTTGAGCGTTTTGTGGAGCAGTGGCGGTGGGAGCGTTCATCAGTTTTTCCCAGCGGGTTTGGTGCCCCGTGCGGCTGCTTAGCCCCCGCACCACACCTTGCTGACGCGCTTCCTGCCATGTCACGCTATTGGTTTGGCACCACCCATGGACCCGTTTATCCCGTTCAAAGCTCCAGGCGTTGCCCGTCTCCTGGTGAGAATGAAGGGTAATGTGGCCGTAGTGAGCTTTCAGGCCGTTCAGCAAATCAACAATATCGCCCTGGCAAATACACAGCGGCAGGCCGAGTGTTTGCAGCGCGTGGGAAAGATCAATAAGTGAGTCTGCGGCAAATTGCCAATGGCGTAGGGCGCTATCGGGTGTTTGCCACTGCGCTGGTTCGATAGCGAATAGCGGCAATACGGGCCCTGCCGCGGCGGCATTAGAAAGCGGCGCGTGATCATGAATGCGTAGATCGCGTTTGAACCAAATGACCTGGATGGGTGCCTTAGCCATGCCGTATCCTGACGGTTGAGGGCTATTCGCCGTAAAGCCTATTCGTCACTAAACCACGACGTTACCATCAAGCGAACGTTACCGTAAGCAGCAGGCCGCTATGCTGTTGTGTTAGATAACTACTAGGAGAGAGTGCATGTATATTGCCATGAACCGTTTTCGGATTGCCCCAGGCCGCGAAGAAGATTTTTTAGAGGTATGGCGCAACCGTGATTCGCATTTGGATGAAGTGCCAGGCTTTAAGCAATTCCAAATGCTGCAGGGCGAAAGCCAGGAAGATCACACCGTGTTTATCTCCCATAGCGTATGGGAGTCAGAGGACGCCTTCCGTGCCTGGACCAAGTCAGACGCATTCCGTAAAGCCCACGCCAATGCCAAAGCGCCTGAAGGTATTTACCTTGGCCCGCCCAAATTTGAAGGCTATGAGGTGGTGCTTTCATAGTCCTGGCACGCTAGCACCACTCAATAGTCTGATTAGAAATAGGCCAAGCCAATAGACAGCAGTACGCTATAAAGCAGCGTTGAAAAAGCGGTATTTTTTAGCATGTTGGTCAGAACCTTGCCATCTTGGGTATGGCGTAATGTTCTGGCAGCGTCCGTCAGCGGCTTGGCCACCAGCAGGCAGCTCCATCCCAACAGTGGAACCGGTAGAACCACCAGGTAAATCAATGTGAGCACTAGCGCTAATCCCAGCAGCGCCCAGTGGTACATAATCGCGCCTTCGCGGCCTAGCCGCCCCGCTAGGGTGATTTTGCCGCAGCGTGCATCGCTTTCAATATCGCGCACATTATTCACATTGAGAACGGCGGTAGCCAGCAGCCCGCACGCGGCGGCTGGCAAAAATGGCAGCCAGTTTAGCTCGTGGGTATGCAGGTAGTAGGTGCCCAAGACACCGAGCAGCCCGAAAAACATAAAGACCGCAATATCCCCCAGCCCACGGTAGCCGTAAGGGGCGCCGCCTAGCCCAACGGTATAGGTCACCGCTGCCAGTAGGGCAGCAGCGCCTAACAATATGAAGATGAGAATCTGCATCCATTGATTCCCAAAGGCGGCAAGCAGCAATAGCAGCCCGAATAGCGCGGCAACGGTGGCGGTGACGAACATTCCGCTGCGCATTGCTTTTGGGGTCAACAAACCAGATGAGACAGCCCTTAACGGGCCGCTACGTTTCTCGTTATCAACGCCTGAGGCGGCATCGCCATAGTCGTTGGCTAAATTAGACAGTACCTGAAGGGCCATGGCAGTGAGTAGGGCAAGCAACAGCACCGTGGGGTTGAAAGCCTGGGCGTGCGCTGCAAGCCCGCTGCCCAGCAGGATAGATGCACACGACAGCGGCAGCGTTCTAGGGCGTGCGGCTAACACCCAGGCGTGATGCGGACTGTGTTTGGCGAGATGTTCCAATACGTTAATATCCCTGTGAACTACTTATGATGAAAAGAAGGGTAGTGGGGCAATAGCTAAGTACTGGTCAAGTAATAAGTGCTGGTCAAGTAATAAGTATTGGTCAGGTAAATAACAGCAGCCAGGGTAAGCCGATGACTAACCAAACCACTAAAAATAGCAGCCCGAAAATCGCGCCTAGTCGCCAAAAGAGTGCGCTGGGCAGATAGCCGCTGCCGTAATAAACCGGGCTTGGCCCAGTACCGTAAGGCGTGAGAATCCCCATAAAACCGAGTGTGGGGAGTAACAATAAGATAAACATCTGCATATCGAGCCCGGCAATGCCAGATGCTGCTGCTAAAATGACCGGTAGCAAAGCGGTAACGTGCGCCGTCACGCTGGCAAAGAAGTAGTGCAGCAGATAGAAGATAACTACCAACGCCACCATGGCTATTAGCGGGTCGAAGTGGCTTATTTGCCCGCCGACCACATTGCCAAACCAGGTAACGAAACCCACCTGACTTAGCCCGCCAGCCAGTGCCACCAGGGTGGCGAACCATACAAAAGTATTCCAGGCTGCTCGATTATCGAGAATATCGCTCCACGTCACAATGCCAGTTAATAACATGCCGCAGATCACCACTAAGCCCACTAGTGACCCAGAGATAATACTGCCAGCAAATATCCACAGCAGCAGGGCGGTGACCACCATAAGAACCAGCATTATTTCATGGCGGGATAGTGCCCCCAGATTGGCTAACTCCTGCCCTGCCCAGTCGGAGATTTCGTTACCTGCTTTCACTTCGGGCGCACATAGCCAGTAGCTAAGCAGCGGCACCAGCAGAAGCAGCAGGATCCCGGCTGGCGCGACGGCCATAAACCACTGCCCCCAGTTAATATAAATGCCGGTCGCGCTCTCGGTTAACGCGATAGCTAATAGATTGGGGGCTAGAGCGGTCAAAAATAGCGAGCTGGTCACACAGGTAGAGGCCAGCGCTGTCCACATTAGAAAGCTACCCATTCGCTTCATACTGGGGTCGTTGGGGTGCGAATCGTAAAGCGGCGGAAGATTACGAATGACGGGATAAATTGTGCCCGCGCTGCGAGCCGTATTAGAAGGTGTGAAGGGCGCTAGAATACCATCGGCAATCATCACTGCGTAGCCAAGGGTTAACGTGCGCTTCCCCATTGCCTTAACTAGCCACAGAGATATCCGCCTACCCAGGCCGGTTTTTTCATACCCCAAGGCGAACATAAAAGCGCCAAAAATTAGCCATACGGTGGCGTTGGTAAAACCCGATACCGCCCATAAAAATGCTTGGTTGGCAGCATTAAATCCGTCAGTAGCCAGCTGTTCTGGAGAGAACAGTACCCACCTTGAAAGCAGAGCTACCAGGGTAACGCCGATCAGCCCCACCACTGCGCCCGGTAATGGCTCAAGAATAAGGCCAACGACGCAGCCGAGGAAAATGGCGAGAAAATACCACGCATGCGGCGCAAGCCCTGGGGGGGTAGGAATCAGTGCGACAATAATAGCGACTGCTAGCGGTGCTAGCAGTTTCCATCGCGCTGAGGGTTGAGCATTAGTTGTCATGCGGCACCTCTCTTCAACGTTTGCTGTTCTAGTTTTATTGCTTGGCTGGCAGAAAACTGCCCTGCAGTGAGTGCCTTGAAGAGTAGGCGCTAAGTCAGTGAGGTAAAAGCAACGCTAACTCGATCTTCTTGTTTCTTGACATATATCAATAGTTCTTTGGACTAATGAACGGGGTCTGCCCCTTGTGTGCTAAGTTCAAATGAGGGAGACGGTGCCGAAGTGTGTCGCCTTTAATGTATTTGGCCTGGTTAACCGAAGGAACTGTCATGCAGCAGCGAGATTTCGATATCGTGATTGTGGGAGGAGGAGGAGCGGGCTTGCGCGCCGCCATCGGTGCGGTTGAACAGGCCAAAGCCCAAGGCACCCCCCAGCGTATTGCACTGCTGTCGAAAGTTTACCCGATGCGTTCGCATACCGTGGCTGCTGAAGGTGGCGCGGCTGCGGTTACCAGTGCTGAAGACTCCCATCAGGCCCACTTTGATGACACGGTATCCGGCGGTGACTGGCTGGTTGAGCAAGGGGTCGTCGACTATTTTGTCCACCACGCTTACCAGGAGCTGGTGCAGATGGAACGCTGGGGATGCCCCTGGAGCCGTAAGGATGACGGCCAAGTGCAGGTGCGCCGCTTTGGGGGCATGAAGACAGCCCGTACTTGGTTTGCTGCCGACAAAACCGGCTTCCATATGCTCCACACCCTGTTTCAGACCTCTTTGAAATATCCTGAAATTGAACGCTTTGATGAATTCTTCGTGCTCGATCTAGCGGTGCACGAAGGTGCGGTGATTGGAGTGATTGCCCTTCAAATTGCCACCGGTGAATTGACGCTGCTACGTGCTAAAGCCGTGGTATTAGCCACCGGCGGCGCAGGGCGCTTGTTTCGCTTCAATACTAACGCGGGCATTGTGACTGGCGATGGCATGGCCATGGCTTATCGTCACGGTGTGGCGCTGCGAGACATGGAGTTTGTGCAATACCACCCCACCGGCCTGCCTGGGTCCGGCATTTTAATCACCGAAGCTTGCCGCGGTGAAGGGGGGATTCTGCTCAATAAAGATGGCTATCGTTACTTGCAGGATTACGGCCTTGGTCCTGAAACGCCGCTGGGCAAGCCAGAAAACAAATACATGGAGCTGGGCCCACGAGACAAGCTCTCCCAAGCCTTCTGGCAAGAGCAGCAAGCGGGCCGCACCGGCAAGTTTGGCGACAGCGACGTGGTTTATCTCGACCTTCGCCACTTGGGCGAGAAAACCATCCTAGAGCGCTTGCCGTTTATCTGCGAGCTGGCAAAGGCTTACATCAACGTTGACCCAGTGAAAGAGCCGATCCCTATTCGCCCAGCGGTTCATTATACGATGGGCGGGATTGAAACTGATCCCCAATGCGAGACCTCTATTGCTGGCCTTTACGCCGCCGGGGAATGTGCCTCTGTCGGTTTACACGGTGCTAATCGCTTGGGTTCTAACTCGTTGACCGAGCTACTGGTATTTGGCCGTTTGGCCGGCGAGCGTGCCAGCCAGAAGGCAGCACAAACCGAGTGGGCAGATAGTCAATTTTTGCAAGCCCAGGCCGATCGCCAGCAAGCCATGTTAACGCGCCTGTGTGATGGCGAAGGCAATGGCGATTCGTGGGTAGAACTTAAACATGCCATGGTGCAAGCCATGGAAAGTGGCTGCGGTATCTACCGCACGGAAGAAGGCATGCGCCATTCGCTAGAGACAATTCGCCAGCTGCGTGGGCGCTACGCTAACATTCGTGTTAACGATACCAGCAAGATATTCAATACTGAGCTGCTTGAGTGCATCGAGCTTGGGTGTGGCTTGGACATTGCCGAAGCCTCTTGCTTAGGCGCGCTTGAACGCCTTGAATCCCGCGGTGCCCACCAGCGCCAAGACGAAGGCATGCAAAAGCGCGACGACGTTAACTACCTCAAGCACAGCCAAGTATTCTATCGAGGCGAAGCACCTGCCGAATTGCGCTGGCAGGACGTGGATGTGCGGTTTTCGGCTCCGGCGGAGCGGGCCTATGGCGATGCAGGTAAGGGAGCAAAGGCATGAGTACCGAGCAGGTTAACACTAACAACACCAGCACGAAGCACCTTAGCGTTAAGCGTTACTTGCCGGACAACTCGGCTGAGTCTTACTGGCAAGAGTACGAACTGCCGGTAGACGACAGCACCTCGCTGCTAGATGCCCTGAACCATATTAAAGAGCAGCTTGATAGCACGCTGAGCTACCGCTGGTCCTGCCGCATGGCAATTTGCGGCTCTTGTGGGGTAATGGTCAACGGCATTCCCAAGCTCGGCTGCAAAACCTTCCTGCGTGATTACGAAGGCGATATTCGCATTGAACCGCTGTCCCACTTCCCAGTGCAGCGGGATCTAGTGGTGGACATGGCGATTTTTCTTGAGCACTTGGCGGCGGTGAAGCCCTACCTGATTGACGATAACCCGGCCAAACCTTACGACCCGACGGCGCCGGAAACCTATCAACAGTCCCCTGAGCAGCTGGCCCGCTACAAGCAGTTCGCTAACTGCATAAACTGCGGCCTGTGCTACTCGGCCTGCCCGCAATTTGGGCTTAACCCAGAGTTCCTCGGGCCGGCGGCGCTAACCCTGGCCCACCGTTACAACCTGGACAGCCGCGACCACGGCAAGAAGCAGCGCATGGCTGAACTTAACCGTCATGAGGGGGTGTGGAGCTGCACGTTTGTAGGCTTCTGTTCGAAGGTATGCCCAAAAAACGTTGACCCAGCTGCTGCGGTCAATCAGGGCAAGGTCGAAGCAGCCAAACACACACTCATCGCGCTGTTTAAAGGGTAAGGGGAGGAAAGGTTATGGATAAGTCATCATCGCACCGCCTGCTACCGCTGAAACGCAACTGGTGGCTCAAACACCGCTTTTTTAAGCTCTACATGTTGCGCGAAGCCACAGTGCTACCGCTGGTGTTTTTTATACTCTGTTTACTGGCTGGCATGGTCGCCCTATTGCAGGGGGCGGAAAGCTGGCAGGGGTGGGTTGACTTTATGGGATCGCCCATTGTGCTAGTGCTGAACCTTCTTGCGCTGGCCGCCAGCCTTTTCCACGCCGCCACCTTCTTTGTATTGTTCCCACGGGTAATGCCACTGCGTATTGCTGGTCATAGCCTGCCTGATCAAGCCATTGTGGCTGGGCAGTGGGCCGGTGTAGTAGCCGTTGCGTTGCTGTTTTTCTGGCTACTGGGAAGGGCATAAGCATGGAAAAAATAGCCACGAGTAAACCAGCCATGAATAAGCATAAACCACAGCACGAACTACAGCACAAACAAGCTTTTGACGAACCGCTCTGGTGGGGTCTATTCAGTGCGGGCGGCGTCTGTTTCGCTGTTTTGCTGCCCGCCGTGATTCTCTTTATTGCCGTGCTATTGCCCCTTGGGCTGCTGCCTGCCAACGCACTGAACTATGAGCGGGCATCTGCGCTGTTGTTCAGCGTTCCTGGCTTTCTGTTTGTTGGAGCGGTGATCTGTTTGCCGCTATTTCATGCCGCCCACCGCCTACGCCATGGGCTGTTTGATATCAGCGTGGGCAGTGATGCGCTCAACAAAAAGCTGATGTACGGCGGCGCCGCGCTGCTGAGCGTTTTCGCACTAGGGTTGGTAATAGCAGGCATGCTGAGTTGAATAACGCTTCCCTAGTTCGCTTAATCAGCCTTTTTGGATGTCGTTTAGCGCTAACCATGATTTTCGTGCCAAATCGCGCATGATTGGCCGTGCTTAGGGCTATCACGGGGTGAGCACTTCTGGGCCCAGGTAGATGCGTTTTTTTAGCTTCCCGATACCTCAAGATCTTGCTGGAACACAAACTCATCCACTAGTCGCAACGGCCGTTGCCCCATGAGTTTGTCACCATCATGAACTTCAATTTGGTAGTCGCCAGGGGATAATCCATCGGTACGCCAGTAGCCAAATGCATTCGTATTAGCATGTGCAATTGGCTGTTCATTGGCATCAATGATACGTACGCTAACGCCTGATAAGCCTTCTTTGTTAGCTCTATCAGTTATTTGCCCTGCAGCGCCGAGAAGGATCTCGCTATCGAATGCAACCGATGTTATTGCGCCTGCTGCTACTTCAGCATTGATCACTTGATTTTGAGCGGATAATGCCAGGGGAAGCCCCTCTTGATCTAAATCTACTTGGTAAATGCCGGGCTCGAGATTGGCAACATTAAAGCGGCCGTGTGCATCTGTTCGGGAGCGGACTTGGCCGTTTACTCTTATCGCTATATCAGATAAATCGAAATGGTTTGATGGTGCATTTAGCTGGCCGCCCAGGGAGCCACGGCCAGGGCGGCTGGAGCCAAAACGAGTTAAACCGCCGCCGGTTAGGCCGAAGTCCCAAGCCACAACCACGCTAGCCGTTGTATCTTGGGGGGGCAATGAGTGGTGATTATGGACGGGAGTGCGTGCTGCTTCGCCACGAAAGCGTAAACCCGGTATCAGCTCTCGACCAGCCTGCATAAGAAATCCAGCTTTATTATCACCATGAAGTACGTTCAGGTTCAGAACCCATCCAAATGGGTTTTGTTCTTGCCAGCGGGTGCCAATACTGCCTTGGGTTTGTGATGCATGGCGAGAGTGCGAAACCGACGCTGAGCTGCTCCATTGGGATGACCAGCGATGAATTAGGCTTAGCTGGTTAGCACTGCTGTCGTGACGTGCTCTCAGCCGGGTATTACGCTGAACTATCATGTGAGCTTCATGCTGGTAGTCACCAGCAAGATCTGGACGACTCGTTAGTGTCAGGCTGGAAGTAGGCCGATAACGCGCAGCAGGCAACACATAGGAAGTATGGCTACTGGTGCCAAAGCGCTCTCGACCTATTAGGGCGAGTTCCCAGTGAGGCCTGCGTACGCCAAATTGACCATAATGGTCGCGTTGATCAACATTAGTATTTCGACTGAAGCCATCATCGCTGTCTCTTAGGCTTGCGCGCCAAAACCAGTCGTTTTGATCGCCCTCCAGTGTTATCAGTGTGGCTTGTTTTCGATTGCTCTCGGCAATCGAGGCGCTGGCAATGCCAAGTGGTCCAAGTGCAGCGATAATGCCAGCGGCTGTCTGGTTTCCGTGTTGGCTATTTTGAGCGGCGCCCTCAAATGTGAGTGAAGCACCTAGCGCTTGGCGTACATTGAAAACGCTGCCACTGTCATGGCTGGTTATTTGGTTGTCCAGGGGGTTCCCTTCCTGCCCGAAGCCGGCATAAAGCCGAGTGGCACCGCTGGGAAGTATACTTTGACTGGTTCTAGCGCTGACATCGAGTGTTTTAACGGGAGTGTTGGGTGCAAAAGGCTCAAATAAATTAATTTCAACTTGATTCAGCCCAGCCCCAATCTCGATGTTGGTAAACTCAAATAGCCCATCCAATGAAATACGCTGTCTTTCTATCGTTGCACCATTGATCAGCAGCTCGGCAGTGCCGCCCGGCGGCCCTTCTCCTGCATAAGAGCGTATTGGGCTAAGGCTGTCATTAAAAAGCTGTGTAGCCCCGCTATGTGTTAGTAAATCTGGCCGGTTAGACCAGGCTGCTTGCGCGCCTGTTAAATGCATGACGGGCAATAATGAGTGACTGGATACTTGCTGATGACCGATTAAACTTGCCCAGTTATCTGATCGAGTCTGAAAATGGTAGTTAGTCAGGCGGTCTAGCCCTTGGGAGCTACGTTCATGGCGGGCCTGCCAGGTGGCGCGTTCGGCGCGACCAGAAAGCTCAGTGAAACTCCAGCGCTGAAATTCCTGGTTGTCATGCCTGAATCGAGCCTCTCCGCGAACCCGGGAAAGGCTAAAACGCGGAGGTAGGACGTCGGGTTCAACGGTTTCAAAAGACGTTGTCGCTATATTTCCGTTAGCGTCCCAGACTAATTGAATGAACCAAGCGAATTCGCTTGGATTCCATGTGATGCGGGCAGAAAGACGCTCTGCCAGTAACGAGGGTTTTATATAGTTAGCGCTGTCGTATTGATAGATCTCATCAGGGTTGAGTGTAACGCGGCCTTGTGGGGTTGTGAGTTTGACCGACTGCCCGGCGGCATCGCTGTCTATCGCCAATAGAGGTAACAGGTCATCTAAAGGTAACCGCCGTGTGTTGTCATCAAGCGTGATGTGCACAATGCCCATTGCTTGCTCGTTGCCGTTAATAAACAAGCCTGCCAGCTCTAGGGTAATGTCGTCTCTCAGACGATTAGCATTAGGCGTGGTGAGGCGATTGTGGGAGTCGACTTCATCGGCCCAAGACAGGGGGTAGGTCGAATCGTTGGCTAAGCTGTAAGGCGGTGCTGCTAGCAAAAGCAAAACACACCCACACCCTTTAGCTATCCGTTTTGCCCAGCCTTGAATAACGTGCTTAACTTCGTTGGTCATTGGTGTTATCGAACGGCTGATCCGACTTGTAGCTGGGTACTGATCTGTATGGGCGAGTCGCTGAGTTGGCCCTTGAGTTCTAGGTGGTATCGGCCAGGTTGAAGGCTCTCGCCAATGGGAATACGCAACCAGCGTTTGGCATTAGGCATCACAGGATTGGCGGATAACTGCCCATGCCGAGCTGGTGGCGGGGTAAGTGGATTAGCCTGTCGGTCACTATTTGTCAGCTCTAGCCAATCAAGCCACTGATTACCCTGTGTGGCGCTATACTGCGAAGCTGGCCATAAAGCCCAGTCACCTGAAAGTCGAACATGGCCGTTGCCCGTGTTTTCGACTTGGATCCATAGGCTGTTACCCGACAGCCGCACATCATGGTAATGCCCTGTACGCTCTACATGGCCGACGGTGGCATAGATGGCGGTCTGTAACCTAAAAAGCGATTTGAATACCATGCTGGCATCACTTGACGACGCGATTGGCAGCTCTTCTTCTGTTGTCGGCAACTGCTGAAAAATCATGGCGGTTCTATGTTCACCTTCGGGCAACGCAATGGCTGGCCGGATGGAGAAACGCACTACCTGTGAATCACCAGGGGGAATTGTTAATTCCAGTGGGTTTACGATGATCCAGTTTTCCAAGGATGTTTCGGTAGGAACGATGGGGACTACTTGGTTATCTTCATCGAGTTCGAATGACATTAAATCAACTTCAATGCGAATAGGACTCTGGCCCATGTTCATTAGGCGGTAAGCATGCACTTTTCCGGGGTTATCTAAGTCAACGATAAAGTTTTGCGGGCTGATACCCACCTGTCCCTTAAGCGTATTGCCAGCTAGCAAAGTTGAATAACAGAAAAAACAGAAAGCGATGCTAGAAATCGTTAAAAAGCGTCGAATAGTCATTGGATTAGCTCAATACGCAGTTCGCCGTTGATAGGAGTGGCTTGGTGCAATGCATCAGTGAGAAGACGAATAGCAGCACGACCTTCCCACACTTCACCAGACTCGCTTGTACTCACCCGCCAAGGGGCAGTTAATACAATTTCAGGGGCAGGCATCTCACTAGTTTGATAGCGTGTGTTAAGCGAGTGCCAGCTCGCTACTAAACGAAAATCTTGAACATGCTCATTCGGTTCAAGGTGTAAGCGCCACACTAGCGGGAGTTCTCGCTCGATATAGGCAGGAAGTGCGTTAATTTCCGGAGAAGGCAGGTCGACACGAAGCTGGTTGCCTTCCATATATGCGTTTCCATGTGCGTATGTTGGGGCAGTTGAGATGAAACCATCACGTGTAGACTGTTGCGTCAGCGCAAGTTCATGCAGGGTAATATCTTCCAAGTAAATAACTGAGTCAGATTGGTCGGTGAGATGGGAGCTTAAAGAAAGTTGAGCTGCTGTAGTCACACTAGAAGTGCATAGCAAGTAGCATAACCCTGACAGCTTAACAAGCAGGCTGGAGTTTAGCCTGCCCATGGAACAACCCGCCAATTACATACGATAATACGCCGAACTTCTTCTCGCATTGATAGTTCACTCAAGCGCATATTTCTTTATAATTAAAGAAGGTTAACGGTGAGAGTATAAGTGCTTTGGCCTCCGCCATCATAATTGCCTACAGCAGTAGCGTCGCTCAAGTCTAGATTAAGTCTAACGTCACCCTTAAAAGCGTTATTAGGATTCATCCCTGGGGCAGCGAAGGCTGCTTGAGGCACATTAGGGTTAGAAGTCACAATGCTGGCAGCACCATTAGTAAGTGTTTGCTGGTCACCCGCGGCTGCAACAACTTCGATATCTCCGTTATTAATACCCCGTACAGACCAGACGTTCTGTAGCAGTAGGGTAATGTTAGTAAAGTCGATAGTAGTGGGTTCTGTTACATCTATGGCAAAGTCTGCCTGAAGCTCACCAGCATTTTCAGTGGCAACGGCAGCGGCTGTGCCTTCTTCAAATGCCTGGGCATCCCCTGCTACTGTTCCACCAATTAAGGCAGTCAATGCCGCGGCAGGAATGTCAACTTCGACTACTTCGTTGTAGTTAAGAATAGCTATGCCAGGCATGCCAATAATGACTTCTACCCCAACTTGCGCTTGGCTATTTATAGGCAGCATTGTGCCTAAAGCAACAAACGATGCAAGAGTGATTTTATTTAATTTGGATTTCATATATTGTTACCTATAATTAACATAGCAAGATAATAGCTGTTAACCGATTTGTGTTGATATTAGCATGGCTTTTGTTTGTGCGTATGTGCGTTACTTTAGTTTTTTTTGCGAATGGGATGTAGATTTTTATGAGTAGTATTAAATAACGTTAAATTGCGCATTGGCTGATTTATAAGTCTATGAATATTGAATTTTTTTTATTAAGTTATTTTTATAATGTTTTATATTAACAATTGTTAGCGCGCTGTAGAGTGATTAGCGAAATGGCATAAAGGTTACTTATTGTTTTGGGTCTAGGGTATACGTGAAAATCAGTAACAAAGAGAGTGCGCTATCCACGTCAGCTTTTGGCAGGGAGTTAGGAAATCTCTGATTAACTATTGCGCTTGGTCATGCTGCGTTAAAAAATCGCCTCGTGCGCGAGTACGATCAAAATGTCCATTTACAATCCGTAAACTCCGCTTTTTCGTTGATTTTTGCCTGCCTGCTCTATCACATGCAGGTATATCTGATCCGCGCTGCTGGGCGCGACAGCCTTGGCCCAACTAGCCACTGAGATGCACACGCTATCTAGGGCGTCCTGATCTGCGAGTTCAATCAAGTGATAAGGTAACCCGCAGGAGGCTATCACAGGACCACCAACCAACTGATGGCTCTCAAGACCTAGCAATTCCACTGCGGCGGCCTGGTCATTGGCACTATTGATCATCATGGCAGGCTGGGCGGTGGTATTTGAAAGATGGACGTTGCCAAAACCGCTTATGCCCCTCTTTGCGTGCTTCGGCGCGGGTGATGCCGATATCCGCCAACAGTCGGTCATCGAGAGTTAGCAACTGGCGGCGGCTACGACGGCGCTGATGATAGTGGCGTAACTGGCAGCGAATCTGGGTGAGGCTGAAGCGTGGCATGGCGGTTCTCCTTGATGGCGATGTGCTCAACCAGATTACGCAGCCGTGCTTCAGCAATACAGATATAGACTTTTCTATTTTCAAGATACAGTTGGCCTGTGTAATGCCTCTGTATGCTTATTAGTGATGTGATCTGTATTGTTTGGGAGATTTTATTTAAAACTGTATTGTAGGCTATCTTTAAAACCGTCTTTAAGACTGTCTTTAAAACCGTCTTTACAACATCGACAGATAGACAGGAGTCAGGGAGATGACGCGCTACGAGGAAGTTGCTGGCATTTTGCGGGAGCGCATTGAGCACGGTATTTACCGCGTGGGCGATCGCCTGCCTTCTATTCGAGCGGTATGTCAGGAGCTTGACGTTGGTATCTCGACCGCTCAGGAAGCCTACCGGCAACTGATGGATGTGTCGCTGATTGAGTCGCGACCTAAATCGGGCTACTTCGTACTTCCCAGCAGAGTCCCTTCGGTGCTGCCTTCTGTCTCTCGTCCGGCGCAGTGCCCACTGGATGTATCCCAATGGGATCAGGTATTAGAGCTAGTCGCTACTCAACGCGATGACGCCCGGCTGCTGCTGGGGCGCGGTGTGCCGAACTTGGCCTACGAAACGCTTAAGCCGCTGTCGAAAATACTGGCGGGGCTGCATCGCAGCAATGATTTGAATGGTTTTAACTACGACAAGCTGAGTGGCAGCCCTGAACTACGTCAACAGGTAGCACGGTTGGCCATTGCGTCCGGCTGTTTGCTGCACCCTGATGACATCATCATTACCACTGGCTGTCAGGAAGCGTTATCGATTGCGCTGCGCACCCTTACCCAGCCCGGCGATGTGGTTGCCGTGGATTCGCCCAGTTTCTATGGCACCATGCAGATTCTTAAAGCCAATGGTCTAAAAGCATTGGAAATTCCCACTGACCCGCAAACGGGTGTCAGTTTGGAGGCGTTGGAAATGGCCCTGGAACAGTGGCCAATCCGTGCCATACAGGTCACCCCGACCTATAACAATCCGCTGGGCTACACTATGAGCGAGACGCGCAAACAGGCGCTGTTTAAACTCGCTCAACGCTTCGACGTGGCTATTATTGAAGACGATATCTATGGGGATCTTGCCTATACCCACCCTCGGCCACCTACGATTAAATCTTTCGATGACGATGGGCGAGTGCTGTTGTGTAGCGGTTTTTCGAAAACGGTGGGGCCAGGGCTGAGAGTGGGCTGGATGGCGCCGGGATGTTACCGAGATAAGGCGCTGCATATGAAGTATGTTTCTACCGGTGCCTCGGCCACATTGCCGCAGTTGGCGGTGGCAGAATTCGTTGCCAAAGGGCACTACGAGCGCCACCTCCGCTATGCTACTCGTCAATATCAGCGCCAACGGGACATGATGATCAGCTGGGTGCAGCGCTATTTTCCTAAAGGCTCGGGCATTAGCTATCCGCAGGGCAGTTTTTTATTATGGGTAGAATTACCCGCCGCTGTGGACTGTGTTCGCCTAAATGAACGCTTGGCTCAGCGCGCTATCCATGTGGCACCCGGCTCGCTATTTTCAGCCTCGGGCAAGTTTCGCCAGTGTTTGCGGCTTAACTATGCCTTTACGCTAACTCCAGTCATTGAAAGTGCCGTGCGCACCGTGGGCGAACTGGCCGCTGAGATGGTGGAAGAAGCCCAGCGGCATGAGGGGGCGCTGAAGTGAACGCCATGCTATCGCTGAATCAAAATGCTTCTTTAACGGTGCGCCATACGCACATACCAATGAAGTAAACGGATGCAATGCCCCAACCCCATAGTGCCCAGGCGGCGTGCTCGGGGCTTGAGAGGACTAACGACGTTGTGCAAATGCACCAGACTAGTGTGACGGCGATATTGAACAGCATGAACTGGCGCACCCGAAACGGATGAAGGAACTTCATCTTTGTCACGGTGAGGATCGCTAAAAAGACGATAGCGGCAAAGGTGATGAACGGCGGTAAATCGAGGATATAAAAATAGGCGGCGGCGATATTCCAGGCAGCAGGAAAGCCAACGAAGTAATTATCCTGGCTTTTCATGTTCGTGTTGCAGAAGCAGAACATTGAAGACAGCAGAATGATGAACACTGCCAATAGCCCAAAATTAGTCGGTAATTCAATGAAGTAATAAATGAAAAGGGCGGGAATGAAGGCCCACGTCAGATAGTCGATGACCATATCTAGCGTGGAACCATCGAAATGAGGCAGTAAGGCTTTTACGTCGTATTTGCGCGCTAAGGTACCGTCGACCCCGTCGATCATCATTGCGGCACCTAGCCAGAGAAGGCAGGCAACGGGGTTGTTGTCGACCAGCGCGAGAAGCGCCATCGTGTCGAGCAATACGCCGCTGGCGGTAAATACGTGCACGCTCCAAGCCTTACATAGTGAAGCGCGGGATTCTGTGTGCGAAGAGAGCGATTGGACCACGTTAACCCCATTGGGAACGTGATGTCCCCTTGCTGTTCGGTGTATAGATGCATGTGTAAAGCTTATACCCTACTACAAGAAGGCACACGGCGAATACGCAGATCGTCTAAGAAGTCTCACAAGTTGAGCGTGTTACCGCGCATAGGTGTCAAACGTCCGGAATCGATGATGGGGCCAGTGGGTTGACCTTCAGGTGCGCCGCCGTGTGGCTCAACACTAACGGCTAGGTCAGCAGTGAATAATTGTGCTCGTAGCGCGTCACTGGGGTGTAAGCGCTGGTTACCCTGGGCGGGTAGCAGGCCTAGCGAAACCGGCGTGCCATCGGCGATCAACCAGAGTTCGCCGGTCTGGTTCTGGCCGACCTGAGAGGGTTGGATCGTTTGGACAATCAACTCGCCTTGCTCGGTTGCGCTAATAATCCAGCCTGGCGTGCGCGATTCATCCTGAACCACAAATACCGCTTCGCCTTGAAGAGGTATGGTCAATTCAGCTTGCTGCCAAAGAGCGCCGAAAACTATTGCGACTACCCCAAAACCGGCAGCGATAGTTTGCCATGCGCCAAGGCGTTGCCACCAAGAGAGAGGCAGTGTCCCGGTTGCCTGGGTAATACGCTGCCAAACCTCTTTAGGCGGCGTTTTAGGATCCAGCTGTTCGTTGAATAACTGCAAATACTCCCGCCAACTATCCACGTCATTACGTAGATCGTGACTGACGGCTAACAGCGCTTCAAAGCGCGCTTTCTGATCGCGGTCCAACACCCCGAGGACGTACTCGCCCGCCGCTAGGTGGCGTTCATCAGGGTTGGTTAAATCCCATTGGTTAGACATGTTTTTAACCTCTCTAGTCCACGGCGGATCCAGCTTTTAACGCTGCCCAGCGGTTGGGACAGAGAGTGAGCAAGCTCGCTATGCGTTAACCCCTGAAAATAAGCCATCTCCATTAACTGGCGCTGCTGAAGACTTAGGGTGTCCAAACAATCATTAAGCCGATCATTTTTCTGGTGGCTGATACTGTCACCTTCTGGGTCTTCGGTACCTAACAGCGTTGCTAATAGGGGTTCATCAGTGGTTGCGTCTTGTGGCTTCTGTCGGCGTAGCCAATCGATGCCGGCATTGCGCGTCAGTGTTGAAAGCCAGGTCATCGGTTTGGCTCTGGTGGCATCGTACTGACTGGCAACGCGCCATATGTTGATAAAGACATGCTGTAGGCAATCCTGTGCGGCGCCCTCGTCTCTTACTATACGCATCAGTTGGGCATACAGATGCGCACTGGAGGCACGATAGAGCCTTTCAAATGCAAGGCGGTCGCCTTGGGCGCAGCCATTAAGCTGGTCAATAAGGTACTGTTGGCGTTGCGTGGCATCTTGCATTCAGACATCTCTGCGCGGTAAACCGAATTACCAGTCTTGGGTAGCGTGGCGTTGAAGGCAATAGACACCATATTCAGCGGCCCATAAATTTTTTGAAAAAAATGCATCCACCTGGGTATTCGCTCCGTAAGTGTTAATGAGCTCGCATTGTTGAGCCATTCTAATGACAACCAGGAGATGCCCACATGAAACTCAAACTTCTTACTGCTAGCCTTTGTGCCGCTGCCCTTTATGCAGGTACTGCCGCTGCTGATCATGGCTCTACCATGGTGGGCGGGGCCAACATGCTTCCCGAGCGTAATATTATCGAAAATGCCGTTAACTCTGGTGACCACAAAACGCTGGTGGCGGCTGTGCAGGCGGCTGAGCTAGTTGATGTGTTGCAAGGCGATGGCCCTTTCACGGTATTTGCCCCCACGGATGAAGCCTTTGCGGCGCTGCCCGACGGCACCGTTGATGTGTTGCTACAGCCCGAGAACCTCGAGCAGTTACAGACCATTCTGACGTATCACGTAGTGCCAGGTAACTTGACGCGTGAGGCCCTGTGGGAAAATGTCATGGAAAAAGACGGCACAGTAGCTTTTAAAACCGTGCAAGGAGAGCACCTCTCCGTCGTGCGCAATGGTAATAACTTGATGGTGATGGATGCCCAAGGCAACAGCGCTAACATCACGGTGATTGATGTAGCACAGGCGAACGGTGTCATCCACGTGATTGATAGTGTGTTGATGCCTTAACCAAGTACATCTGGCGAATTCATGATCATTCGCCCAATGTTTGGTCATCCCACCGCCTGGAGCTTTCAGGCGGTGGGCTTGTCTAGGAAGTAAGGTCGATGGAAAAGACGATGGGTAATATTCATTGAAAACGCATAATTCGTTCAAATAGCTCTATCAATGCTTATGAATAATAAGCTGTGTCACAAAGGTCGTCTAACGGAACGAAATTACTGCCGAACGAGTTCGGCAACGTTCAACTCACCATAATTCGCTCGGGTGATGAATTGAGCTCATACCCAACGCCTTTACGCGTAAGTGCAGGAAGCTCTCCCTTCGAGAAATAAACGTTGCGATATTTCCGATATCATCGTGAAGGTTCGATCTTAAGAATGCCCCGTGCACGCTGAATGTTCAGCTCTTGATGAAACTGGGCGGCATCCGCCACCGCCCTGCAACCAGGGTCATCCGGCATGATATTGCACGCAGTTACTGGGTTCCCCGCCAGCACCTTTACAACAGCATGGGCACTATCAGCCAAGGCCTGGGCGTTGTAGCCGCCCTCAAGCAGCACCACCAGACGGCCCTCGCATAGCTCATCTGCCAGGTCACTCATGCGCTGGGCGAGAATGGCAAAGCCGGTCTCATCCATAGCGCAGACCATATCGAGATAATGACAATCAAAACCTGAGGAAACCAGCAGAATATCGGGTTGGAATGCTTTTGCCGCCGGCTTCACCACCTCGTCAAACACCTTCAGCAATGCCGCATTGCCGCTGCCCAGAGGCAGCGGGACGTTGATTTGAGAGCCAACTCCCGCTCCTGCCCCGGTTTCAAGCAGTAGGCCGCTGCCCGGATAGAAGGGCGCCGCACAATGGCTATCAACCACCAGCACGGAAGGATCGGAATAAAAAATTTCCTGAGTGCCATTACCGTGGTGCATATCCCAGTCCCAGATCATCACTCGTTGATAGCCAAGGCTCTCACGGGCATGAGCAGCGGTAACCGCAAGATTGTTGTACAGACAAAAGCCCGAGGCATGGTCTGAATGGGCATGATGGCCGGGTGGTCGCACGATACAGAACGCCCGCCGTGCCTCACCCGCCGAGATGGCCTCGACAGCGCTGATTCCCGCGCCAGCAGCCAGGCGAGCCGCTTCCACACTACCCGGTGATACCGCCGTGGTATCTTGGGCCAGCCAGCAGGATTCACCTTCCAACGACTCAATATGAGCAACATAGGTCTTGTCATGAACCCGCTCAAGTTGAGCGCGGCTGGCCGCCGTCGGCAGCATCCAGCGGACCCCGTCGATTGGATCAAGCATCAGCCGGTCAACGATCGCCGTCAGTCGATCTGGGCGCTCCGGGTGACTGTAGGTTTCCAGGTTGCTGCCGGGATATTGCAGTGCAATCATCGCCTTGACAGCGTCGGTCCAGGCCGGATGACTGGGGTCCCATCCGTGCGGATTGTGACCAAGCATCCGCATGTCGTAGTAGGCCAATACTGGTGTTGTCATTGCTATCATCCGATTTGGAGCCGCTTGCATGAACGGCGACTAAAGGGCCGAAAACGCAGCCTCTGTGCGTACCGCATCGATATCGTCGGAAAGTGTCAGGGCGGCTTCCGAATAGGCTAGCGCCCTCCGTGAGTGTTTTTTAGCGGCCACGGCTATCTGGGTGTCGTCGGTTTCGGCCAGGGCGCAAAAGGCTTTCTGCAGCCGAATAGACACCTCAACCATACCCGCGCCATCACGGGCGATGGCGGTGAAGGCGTCATCGAATAAATCATCGACCACCAGCTCAGGAACCGACACACGGTCGTAAGTGATGGTCTGAACTTTTTCTTTTTCAAGTGGGGATTGCCAAAGCGTAAACAGGCGTAACAGTGTGCCAATGACATTGATAGCGGTTCCCGGGTCATTGATGCCAGGTGACAGCGCTTTGTCGGCGATCTCGGACAGCGCAAGCAGCCCAAAGCGTGGATCATCTTCAAAGGTGCGGTTTGAGCTGATGGAGAAAGCGCTGGATAAAGCGTTTGGCTCGGTCCCCTCACGCGCCTTGATATACTCTTCTGCGCACCCTTCAATATGAAGCAGTGGAAGGTGGGTGTGAATAAACGTACCAGGCAGTGCCGTTACCGTCACGCGGCAGTTGAGTGCTTCAGCGCTGGATTGTAGGGTCTCCAGATCGATGTGCTGAACATAACCAACCGTTGGCGAAAATACCGGCACTCCTTTGCCCTCGACCTGGTTCGGGGACGCTTTCAAAGCACCCAGCGTCGGCGCATGGCGGCGGCGATTCAGTGCATCGCTGGCTGCCTTTTCCACTTGTTCAATGGTGTTCACCACACGGCCCAGCCGGGCGATCCTGTCCACCCAGCGAACGAATGTGATGATGACAATGGCAAACACCAGAAGGGTAAGCACGAAAATCGCAAAACGGCCCGCGGATTCAAACAATTCATTCTGGATGGCTATCAGGGAAACAATACTGAAGATGAAGGCGCCTATAAACGCAGACAATGCGTTCTGGGTAACGTCATCGGCAATAACCAGTGGTATGGAACGAGGTGTTGCACCGGCACTGGCGGATGCATAAGCAGCCACCATAGAGCCCACGGCAAACGTAGCGATCACCAGCATGCTGGATGCCATGATGGATAGTAGGGATTCGACGGATTTCAGAGTGACATCCGGTAGCATTCCAGAAAGGCCTACATCGTCAGCCAGTCTGGCAACGAATATGCCACCGACAGACAGCACGCAAAGTGCCAGTGGCTTGACCCACAGCCGCTCTTTAATCCGGCTGAAAAAAAAGCGTAGTTTGTCTGTGCTTAACATTAGCTTGTCTGTGTTTAACATAGTAATAACGCTGATATTGTATCCTTGGTCATCATGCGTAGGATCCCTCAAGGATTGCCGGGCTAGAGAGGGTGCGCACGGCATACAGCATTTTTAGGAGCATCGGGGCAGCGACAGTTAACGCGTCACCGGCACCGCCCCCTCCATCATATTGAAACAGTACTATAACCGGGTTCAGAAGTTATAACCCAGGCCTAAAGTGTAGGCCCAAATGCCGTCCTCCTGGAACGCATCGGTAGCATCGCTGGTGTCGCTGAACAGGAATTGATACTCCGCGCGTGCTAGGAAATAGGTCTTGGGCTGCACGTAGTACTTTAACCCCGTTTCCAGGCCAGCAAAGGCACTGTCCTTGACGCCGTCGCCATAGATGCTGCCAAGACTGGCACCGACGAAAGGTCGTGCGCGGTCGTTGAGAAATTGGTAGTTGAGGTATCCACGGGTTGAACCGTTCCAGAAGTCATCTGTGACACCTTCACCCTCAATATCGGCGTAATTCAAACTCTGGCGGACCCCAGCCACCATATTATTCTGCAAATACCAGCCCAGATCAGCGGTCACGCCGAAGTTGCCGCTATTGAAATTCCGGTCGTTGCTGCCAGTTCCTGAGAGGGAGAATTCACGGTCTCCCTCGCGTGGGCCAAACTCAACAGATTGTGCGGATACTGCCAAGGGCAGGGCCCCTAAAAGACAGAAAGTGATCGCCGCAGTCTTGACTCTACTCATGGGAAGCTCCTTGTTCACATTATGCAAATTGCATTTCCGTGATGCGCCCATTCATACCGGACGCGGGTTGAAGCGCAGCAAATGGTGGTACAGTTTTCGATGCCAGCGCACACCTATAAGATGGGGGGGTATCACCCGCCCGTCTGTTCGCAAGCACACAGATGCTCTGCGCGGTAACCTACATGGCCCACTCGCGACACCTGTTGTTCGATTGCGTCCTAAGCGAGGCGATTCGTAGCTAGATCGTGACGCCATGCTCCAGCAGGCAGCGTCTCAAAATGTATTGCCTATGCTGTAGTTCGTTGTCGATACATTGTTTACGCAACATGCAGACGAAGCCGACTCGATGAAGAATGCTTTTAAGGAGGTGTCACAATGAACACAATTCGCTCAGCGACCATTGACGATCTTGATGTCTTAACCGAACTGTTGGATGGCTATCGGCAGTTTTATAATCAGCCGAGCGATATCGGTGCGGCGCGTGACTTCTTGCGTCAGCGCTTTGGGCAGGCGGACTCGCGTATTTTAGTTAGTGAGAATAGTGGCGGTAACCTCACCGGCTTCGTGCAACTTTATCCTGGGGTTTCCACGGTGGGCTTGAATGCCCGTTGGACACTAAATGATCTTTTTGTGTTGCCAGAGTGTCGCGAGAAAGGCACGGGTAGGGCGCTTATGGACGCTGCCACCCAACTGGCTCGCGAGCACGGCGTCGCGCGGTTGATCCTTATGACCCAAGTAGAAAACGAGCCTGCACAGCGGCTTTATGAATCATTAGGCTGGCAGCGAAATACCGCGTTTTATGGCTATCTACTGGATGTGACATAAGAGGGTGTTATCTGCCTGTTCAGCCAAGCCACGGAGGGGTGATGATCTTGGCCGGCTCGCGCTGCATGATCACCTCGCCGTGGCGCACGGAAAGTAGCACCTCGCCCTGGTTGCGCAACACGCTGTAGTCATCCTCGCCGTCCAACAGGGTGAAGCTGGCGGGTTTGCCGACCGCGATGCCGTAATGCTCTTCAATATTGAGCGTACGCGCGCTGTTATCGGTAATCAGTGAAAGGGCCTGGCTGAAATCCTGATAGCCCATCATTTGGCAAATATGCAGACCAAAATCCAGCGTTCGCAGTAGCTTGCCATTTCCCAGGGAATACCAGGGATCAAAGATGGAGTCCTCGGCAAAACAGACATTAATGTCCGCTTCGTTGAGTTCTTTGACGCGGGTAAGGCCGCGCCGTTTTGGATAAGTGTCAAAGCGCCCCTGAAGATGAATGCTTTCGGTTGGGCAAGACACAAAGTTGATGCCCGAACGCTTGAGTAGTAGAAACAGCTTGGAACAGTAGGCGTTATCGTAGGAGTGCATCGCCGTGGTATGGCTGGCGGTCACGCGGTTGCCCAGGTCATTGAACAGTGCTTCGCAGGCCAACACTTCAAGAAAGCGCGAGTTGGGGTCGTCGATCTCATCACAGTGCACATCTACCAATCGGTCGTATTTGATGGCTAGCGCTATCACTCGCTTAATGGAAGCAACGCCTAGCTCGCGGGTGTATTCAAAGTGGGGAATGCCACCGACAACATCCGCGCCGATCTCGAGCGCCTCTTCCATCAGCTTGTCGCCGCCAGGGTAGGAAAGCAGGCCGTCTTGGGGGAAAGCGACCACTTGGATAGTGATTTTATTTTTCAGTTCGTCACGCAAGGCACACAGGGTTTTAATGCCGATTAGGCTAGGGTCGCTGGTGTCGGCGTGGGTGCGCACAAACTGAACACCGTTGCTAATCAATAAATTAAGCGTTTTTAGCGCGCGCTCGCGAATATCTGCTTCGGTAAGCATGGGCTTGCGCTCGCCCCAGCGCTCAATGCCTTCAAACAGCGTACCGCTTTGGTTCCAGCTTGGCTCACCCGCCGTTAGCGCGGCGTCTAGGTGAATATGCGGCTCAATAAACGGTGCGCAAAGCAGCTTGCCGCCCGCATCAATCTGGCCTTCGCTCGCGGTTAGCGGCGCGTCTTGGGCGGTAATCGCTGTGAACGTGCCGTTCTCAATCTCAAGTCGGTAAAGCTCAGGGCGCTGGCGAAGACGGGCGTTAATGATCTGCATGTGGTGTCCTCTCATCAAGTAAATCGGCATCTTCTAGTGATGCAGCAAGCCGCGTGCAGCCCATCGACTCCTAGCCCGCTTACTCCACCAACAGACCCCGCATCAGCGTCTCGACCATGCTTTTGTACTCGTCTGCCAATGCAAATTGCTGCGGGTCTTGTAGCCAGTCAAAGCAGATGCCGATTAAAAAGCTATGAAACTGACGTCGGGCACTTGCGGCGCTAAGGCCCTGGCGTAATTGGCCACTTAGCTTAGCCTGTTCGAATAGTTGTTCGACTCGCGCTTTAGAATACTCTGACAACTGCGTAATCATGCTGATACGTGGGTGGTCATCTTCTAATTTTTCGCAGCGGTGTAGCACGATGGTGGCGGCTCGTTGCAGGGGGAGGTTGTAGCAGATAGCGCTAAGCGCACCGTGGGCAATCTCCTGCAAGCACTGGGTGGGGGCGTGGCCTAAACGAAGCACTGCCTCATCGACAATGTCATCGAGGGGCACGCGAACACGCTCTAGCAGGGCATCGAATACCGCCGCTTTATCCTCAAAATGCCAGTAAATCGCACCGCGAGTAACGCCAGCCGCTGTGGCAATATGGGCCAAAGTAGTGCGCGATACGCCTTGAGCGAGAAACTGGGTTTCTGCAGCATCAAGAATGGACTCGCGGGTGCGTTCAGCCTCAGCTTTGCGGCGCGACATAGCAACTCCTTAAAAAAGTACCCACATATTGGCATTACTGAATGGCAAAGTCGCCAGTGGCCTATTAGTATACACTTTCACTGACATTCATGAATGTCAGTATAATTCTCATAACTGAGTATTGATAACACCGCCGAGGAGTCCGCTGTGCGTAACCCTGTAATTCGATTGCTTCCAGCAGTGCTGGCCTTGCTGCTGGCAGCAGGTGATGCTTATGCAGAAAGTCACAATGAATCTCCTCCCCGGCCGGTGAAACTGATCACACTGGAAGCGTCTGGTGCCGCACTACAGCGACAGTTCCCTGCGCGTGTAGAGGCCACCACCCGCAGCAACCTGGCGTTTCGCATGGCGGGTGAGCTTTTAGAGCTTAACGTGAGCCCAGGCCAGCGGGTAACGGAAGGCACTCTGATCGCACGTATTGATGACCGTAATATGCGCAGTGAATTGGATAGCGCCCGTTCGCGGTTAGAGCTGGCGCGGGCAACCCATGAGCGCATGCGCTACACCCTAGAGCGTGGCGCGATTAGCCAAGCGCGGTTTGATGAGTCGGAGGCTGAGCTGCGTGCCGCAAGGGCGACCTTTGAACAGGCCGAAGAGCAGCTAGAAAATACGCAACTGCGCGCCCCTTACGATGGTGTGATTGCCCAAGTGCCGGTGGATAACCGACAGATTGTCCAGGTGCAGGAAACCGCGGCGGTGATTCAGCAGCCAGGGCAGCTTGATGTGATTTTTCATTTACCGCAGCAGATCGTTCAGCAAATACCGCGCAATGACGACGTAACGCCGGTTGAAACGGCGATGGCGTTTGAAGTGCGGTTTGGCAATAGCGAAAAGCCCTACCTTGCGCAGCTGGCGTCTTATACCACCCAGGCCAGTGCCCAAAGCCTTGCCTATGAAGTAACGCTTCGGCTACCGCAGCCAGACGATATCACGCTGCTTGATGGTATGAGCGCCATCGTGCGGCTTGATTTAGGCCAGTTGTTACCAGCGTCCGAAAATTCTGTTTGGCATTTGCCGCCCGAGGCCATTAGCTACCCAGGTGAGAACCCAGAGCAGGCCGTGGTGTGGCGTTTTCAAGCACCTGATCGCTTAGAAGCGGTGCCGGTCGAGGTAGGGCGTTTAACGTCAAAGGGGTTAGAAGTGAGTGGCGAACTAGCCGCCGATGATCGTGTGGTCGCGGCAGGCGCTCATCGCGTCAGTGCTGATATGCGGGTAACACCATGGAAAAAGGAACAGGGGCTATAGAATGGTTGATTACTTCTTACGCCACCGGGCCGCTAGTTATTTAATGACCGTGGTACTGCTAGTGGGCGGGTCACTGGCTTTCACCGGCATGGGGCAGCTTGAGTTTCCTGAGTTCACTATTCGTAATGCGCTGGTCACTACCCAGTATCCTGGCGCTACGCCAGAGGAGGTGGAGCAGGAGGTCACCTCGACGCTGGAAGAAGCCATTCAAGAAATGCCCGCCATTAAACGCATCAGCTCGGTGAGTTCTGATGGGTTTTCTCAAATCACGATTGAACTGCAAAGTACGGTGCAAAACGATGAGCTTCAACAGCTGTGGGATTCACTACGCCGCAAAGTGAGTGATGCTCAAGCGGCCTTGCCGCCTGGGGCGAGCCAGTCACGGGTTAACGACGATTTTGGCGATGTGTTCGGTTTGATGATTAACCTAACCGGTGACGGCTATGCCATGCCTGACCTGAAAGGCCACGCCGAGTTTCTGAAGCGTGAACTCGCCTTGGTTGATGGCGTTGAAAAGGTCTCGTTGGCGGGGGTAAGAGAGGAGCGCATTTTCATTGAAGTCGACCGCGAGCGGCTGCGTGCGCTGAACATCCCGTTAAGTTCACTTCAGCAACTGCTTAATACGCAAAATGCCGTGGTGGATTCGGGCCACTTGAAGCAGGGAGGCCAGCGTTTCCGGGTAACGCCTTCGGGTAGTTCCGCGAACATCGACGACTTGCGCGCATTAATCGTTAGTGAAGGCAACGGCGAGCTGGTGAGGCTGAGCGATATTGCAGAGGTATCCCGCGGCTTAACCGAGCACCCACAACAGCTTTATCGGGATATGGGACGGCCGGCTATTTCTTTGGGCATATCGTTTGAAAGCGGCGTTAATGTGGTTGAGGTAGGTGCCCGCCTTGATCAACGGCTAGAGGAACTAGAAGCACGGACACCGTTAGGGATGGAACTCAACGTGGTTTATGACCAGCCGACCGTTGTGGATGACGCGGTATCCGGTTTCCTCGTCAGCCTGATTCAGGCGGTTGCGATCGTTATTGTGGTGTTAATGCTGTTTATGGGCTGGCGCAGCGGCCTGCTGATGGGCTTTATTCTGCTGATTACCATTATCGGCACCTTTATGATGATGCGCATTCACGGTTTGCAGTTGGAGAAAATCTCGCTGGGTGCGCTGATTATAGCGCTGGGCATGCTGGTCGATAACGCCATTGTGGTGACTGAAGGCATGCTGGTGGGCTTAAAGCGTGGCCAAAGTATTCGTGATTCAGCTTATCAGGTGGTTCGGCAAAACGCTTGGCCGCTGCTGGCGGCAACGTTGATTGCGGTGGCCGCCTTTGCCCCAATTGGGTTGTCGCCGGATACCACCGGTGAATTTATCGGCTCGCTGTTCTATGTATTGCTGTATTCACTGCTATTGAGTTGGCTGACGGCGCTGACGCTAACGCCTTTCTATTTCAAACTGCTGTTTCGTAATGTGGCCCCGAGCAGCACAGATGAAGACCCTTACAACGGCGTGGTGTACCGCTTGTTTAGCCGCGTGATTGTGGCGGGTATTCGGCTGCGTTGGCTAACGCTTGGCCTGGTGATGATCATACTGGCAGTCGCGGTTGTCGGGTTTGGATCCGTCAAGAATGCCTTTTTCCCTGCTTCGAATACGCCTATTTTCTTTGTCGATTACCGCACGCCAGAAGGCACCGATATTCTGGAAACCCAGCTGCGGGTGGCTGAGCTGGAAGCGGTGGTCATGGACATGGACGGTGTTCGCCATCTCACCACCGTTGTGGGCGGCGGTGCCCAGCGCTTTACCTTGACCTATGCGCCGGAAGACCGCTATGCCAGCTATTCACAGCTGATTGTTGAAACGGATGACAAAGCTGCGCAGCAAGCGCACATGGCGGATGTCGAGGCGGTACTCAAACGTGATCACAGCGATATCGACTACAAAATTGCCCCATTGGAAGTGGGGCCAGCGCCGAAAGCCAAGATTGAAGCAAGGCTGTACGGCAGCGATCCCGACGTATTACGCCAGCTAGGTGATCAAGTCGCGGCATTGTTTAGTGATACGTCCACTATGGTCAGTGTACGCACCAACTGGCGTAACCGTGTGCAGGCCGTGGTGCCTATTTTCGCCGAAGACACGGCGCGACGCTTGGGTGTCACGCGTGAAAACCTGGCGGCCACACTGGCACTGAGTACCAGTGGTAGCCAGGTGGGAATCTACCGTGACGGCAGTGACCTGATTCCGATTGTCGCCAGAGCGATACCGGCACAGCGCAATGATATCGACAACCTGGGGTCGCTAAACGTGTGGAGCGCCGAACAAGGGCGTTACATCACGGCCGATCAAGTGATGCGTGATGTGACGACCCAGGTAGCGGATCCGCTGATAATGCGACGCGACCGCGAACGCATGCTGGCGGTGTATGGCGAACCCGACCCGCTCAGCGGTGTGACAGCGGCGAGCGTATTGGCTCAGGTCCGGCCGCAGGTAGAGGCGCTTAAGCTACCGGCCGGTTACCGGCTTGAGTGGGGCGGTGAATTTGAGACCTCCGGTGAAGCCCAAAGCGGCCTGTTTGCATCGTTGCCGCTTGGCTTGGCGATGATGTTTATTATCACGGTGGTGCTGTTTAATAATTTCCGCCAGCCGCTGGCGATTTGGTTTTTGGTACCGCTGACCATCGTTGGGGTGGTGGCTGCGCTTCTGTTAACCGGGTTGCCTTTCTCGTTTATGGCGCTGCTTGGCACGCTCAGTTTGATCGGGATGGTGATCAAGAATGCCATTGTTTTGGTAGAAGAGATCAATGTGCAGCTACCGCTTCATAAAGACCGCTATCATGCGGTGGTGCGCGCCGCCATTAGCCGTGTTCGGCCAGTTTCAATGGCGGCGTTAACCACCATGCTGGGGCTGATCCCGCTCATTAGCGATGCGTTTTTCGCCAGCATGGCCGTGGCATTGATTGGTGGGCTCGGTGTTGCCACGCTACTCACCCTTATCGTGCTCCCGGTGATCTATTGCGTGCTGTACCAGATCAAAATTCATGGGGACTGAGGCAGCATTTGTTGAGTTATTTTGCGCGTTTTAAACATACGTACTAAGCGTATTTCGTAGCGACTCATTTGGCCTAACGATGCCATGGCAGTTGCCTGTGAAGTAAGGTAACAACGTTAGATAAGCAGGTTTGCTGAAACATACAAAACCAGCCACGCCACTATCCAAAGACGCCTATGGGGAGCCTGCGGTGTATCTTTCAACGTTATTTTTATACTGTATCAAGTGTACTGCGAGATATCTGTATAAGGTTTACGTATAATGCCGCTACCTCGCAGTGATTGATTAACCAAAAAAAGCCAGATAACACCTGATTTTCGGCGGCAAAAGCGGCGAGTTATTACGATTTATATTTTGTTGTTATAGAGGTTTGCGCTGTCTGGCTGGTTGCTCGACACCCAACACCTCGTGAGGGAATCACCATTGGTAGCCAAATTGATGCGCCTACTGGGCAGCAGTGGCTAGACAATGGCAGTCTTGCTTGGACGCTAATCGCGATCTCACCCCTTGACGGGCGCAATCGTTTATTCCATTTGCAACGAATTAGTGACTATCCGGTGTTTGTTGTGGTTGGCGTTGATCTTCATACACTTCTGACGGGCTGGCGCCAGCGTTTGCTGGTGTTGTTGTCAGTTGTTGGCTTGATTGGGTTGTTAGCAGCCTGAGGCGTTCGTCATTACCTGAATCGCCTTGCGTTAGCTGTTCAGCTACATGAGCGAATAAAAGAGCGTGAGCTAGCGCGGGCATAGGCCCAGGCGCGTGGCGCTCGCCTGTTTCCCCTAGCTAACGCATTTGCTGCCATTTTCATGCCACCGTGAGCCCGCTAATAAGTAGTGCAGGACAATTTGAGGGAGTGCTATCGGTGAACCGTGATATTACCGAAGCGAAGCGCGCAGAAGTAGAGCTGCAAATCGCCGCGGCCGCTTTTCAAGCCCACCTAGGCATTATGGTGGCAGATGCGCGAGGCAATATTTTAAAAGTTAATGAGACGTTTAAGCGCATAACAGGCTACAGCGATGCTGAGGTGGTCGGTAATAACCCGCGTATGTTTAGTTCTGGTCACCATAACGCAGCGTTTTACCGGCGTTTATGGAAACGAGTGATGGCAACGGGTAGCTGGGAAGGAGAAATCTGGAATCAGCGCAAAAATGGCGAACTGTTTCCCGAGTGGTTAACAATCAGTGCTGTTTATGATGCAGACGGTGTGCTCACTAACTACGTTGCCACCATGAGTGATATCAGCGAGCGCAAAGCTGCTGAGGAGGAGATCCATCAACTCGCGTTTTACGATCCATTAACGAGCTTCGCCAATCGGCGTCTGTTTATGGATAGGATGGAGACAGCGTTAATAGAGCTAAACCGCCACCAGCGATGCGGGGCGTTGTTGGTGATCGATATTGATCGTTTTAATCATATCAACGATACCTTGGGGCACCTCGCTGGCGATCAGTTGTTACAGCGGGTTGCTCAACGGCTTGGCAAAATGTTGCGCGATACCGATACGTTGGCTCGTTTGGGCAGTGATGAATTCGCTGTGCTTGTTGAAGGCGTCGATGTAAGCCCGCGCCAGACACGGCGCTTAGCAGAACATATTGCTCAGAAACTTTTGGTTGCGCTTGATGAGCCGATTAAGTTTGCTAAAGAGCAAGTCATGGTGACTGCCTGCGTTGGCATTACGATCATATCCGATAGTCAGCGAAGCGCCGAGGACTACCTTCAGCAGGTCGATATGGCGTTATTGCAAGCGAAGGCAAATGGACGTCGCGTCATACGCTTTTTTGACCCTTCGATGCAGGCTACGTTGCTGATACAGGTGAAACTTGAAGCCGATTTGCGTCAGGCGTTGAGACGCCATCAATGGCGTCTCTATTACCAACCTCAGGTCAATCGCTTTGGCCATTTTACGGGGGTTGAGGCACTGCTACGCTGGCAGCATCCAGAACGTGGCATGGTCTCTCCTGGGGAATTTATCCCACTATTAGAGAGTAGCGGGCTGATTAATGAGGTCGGTGAGTGGGTCATTGAGGATGCGTGCCGTCAATTAGCCCGCTGGGCAGCAACGCCATTTTTACGTGAGTTGACGATTTCTGTGAATATCAGCCCACTACAGTTTCGCGATAGCGATTTTTTATCCCGCTTACAGCAGATTTTTATTCGTACAAAAGCACCGCTTGAGCGCCTGAAGCTTGAAGTCACCGAGACGCTATTTGTGGAAGCGCGGGACGATGCCCGTGACAAAATGCTAAGCCTGAAAGCCCAAGGCGTACGCTTTTCTCTGGATGATTTTGGAACCGGTTATTCTTCGCTGGCGTATCTTGCGCAGTTGCCGCTCGATCAGCTAAAGGTCGATCAGTCGTTTGTACACCAAGTGTTAGAAAGCAGTGCCAATGCGGCTATCGTGGAAAGTACGATCGCTCTGGCAAAAAGCTTAAATCTTGATGTCATTGCCGAAGGGGTAGAAACGGAGCAACAGAAAGCGTGGCTGCTGGCTCATGGCTGCAATACTTTCCAAGGTTATTTATTTGGCCGCCCCATGCCGGTAGATGCTATCGAAAAAGCGCTCATGGTTCAGCCTTCTTAGTCATCATTAACTTAATCATCATTAACTTAATCATCATTAGCTTAATCATCATTAACTTAGTCATCATTAAAAAACTGCAACAGCACCTCTGATGAGTGTAGCTCTGTCAGCAACTTCGTGTGGGTGTCGGCGTCATTGTCAGAGGTGATCACCTCAAGCCGTGAATCCTGCCGCCAAGCGCTGCTTCCGACGCTGAGCGTTCCATCGGCTCGATTAAGCTGCTTCCAGCCCTGATCGGTATGAAAAACGCCTTTTACTCGCGCAGTCGTGGGAAGTTCACCTATGTAGATGGCTAAACGGTCAAAGTCAAAGCGTTCATTGGGGTGCCAACGAAGGCCGGTGCTGGTATAACCAAGAGCACTGGCGGTCTTTTGCTGAGGTTGGCCAAGCGGAGGTGCAACATCAAAAAAAGCGCCTTCCAACGTTGGGCTTGCGATCAGCTGACGATGCGTATCAGGAACAGTTCCGACACCGTGAGCACTGGCTTGTCCGCTGTCCATGAGCAGCGATAATGGCATCGTGCCATGCTCTATGCGATGCACCCACTTTCGCGGTGGCCAGAGGGTGGCCACAAACTGCTGCGCATGCGCGTGTTGTTCGGTACTTGCCTGTTCACCCATTGTGATAGCAATGGCATCGGCCATGGCTAACTGGTCTTGAAAGGTTTCGTGTTGGCGGACCCGAGACTCATCTAAACGGCGCGGATCTAAGGTGGCAATAATATCGTGCACGGCCACGACCTCTTGAAAGGCGTCGCCGCGCAGCAAGTCGAGTAAACCTGCTGGATGGCCTAGCCCTGAAGGCTCAATAATGACTCGGTCTGGCTTGTTGCGGGCGAGTAAATTGACCAGCGCCGCCTGCAGCACAAAGGCCAGTTGGCAGCATAGGCATCCACCGGGCAAGCCTTTCACGACGACATCGTTACGCTGCTCAAACATCGCTTGGTCAATGCCAATCTGGCCAAATTCATTGACCAAAATAGCCCATTTTTCATCCACAGGCTTTTGTTCAATAAGGCTGTGGATAAGCGTGGTTTTGCCGCTGCCGAGAAAACCCGTAATGATATGCACTGGCACGCGATTGGCTGACAACGTTTAACCCCCTGTCATGTTCATAAAGCGCACCACCTGTACATCGCCGTCGGTAGTGAAGTGGTGGCGCTCGGGTTTGAGCGGCAAGGCATTAATAATGGCCGTTTTCAATGCCTGCATATTGCCAGGGTGACGGCGTAATACGGCACGTAAATCAACAGAGTGTTCATTGCCCAAACAGAGTAGTAAACGACCCTCAACGGTGACCCGTACTCGGTTACAGCTATCGCAAAAGTTGTGGCTGTGAGGCGAAATAAAGCCAACCCGACTGCTGCTGTCGGCCATTTTGAAATAGCGTGAAGGCCCCGGTGTGGTTTCCGTTGTGGGCACGAGCGGGTAGCGCATTTCGATTAGCGCTTGAACGTCGTCACTGGAATAAAACGTCTCTGCCCGTGAGTGATCGGAAACATCGCCCAGCGGCATCTCTTCGATAAAGCTGATATCCAGCCCTTCTTGGCGGGCGAATTCGACGAGATCGAGCACTTCATCATCATTGCGCCCTTTTAAAATGACAGCGTTGAGCTTGATGCGTGAAAAGCCAGCGTCTTTGGCAGCGTGAATGCCATCAATCACCTTCGCTAAATCGCCTGTTCGGGTGAGCTGCTTGAAGCGTTCCGGATCAAGGGAATCAAGGCTGATATTGAGTCTGCGTAGCCCCCCTTCATAGAGACGCTGAGCGTGTTTACGCAGGCTGGCTCCATTGGTAGTCATAGTGAAATCGTTGAGCCCTGGTAGTGCACCAATGTCATCTACGAGCTGCTCAATGCCCTTACGCACTAATGGCTCACCCCCGGTTAGACGAATTTTTTCAACGCCTAGCTCGGTAAACGCTTTGGCCACCATGGCAAGTTCTTCCAATGTCAGCACTTGAGCGCGTGGCAGGAAGGTCATCTCTTCGCTCATGCAGTAAACGCAGCGAAAGTCGCAGCGGTCTGTCACGGAGATGCGTACATAGCTGACACGGCGGCCGAAATCATCAATAAGTTGATCAGCAATTGGTTGTTTAGTCATTGCCACCTCGTCAGTGGTTGGATGCAGACTGCGTCGCCTGGTTGGGCGCCTTCTAAATCATCGCCTAGCTCAATCAGACAGTTGGCAGTTACCATCGAGGTCAATATCCCCGACCCCTGAGCTCCGGTGCTACGGACGTGTAACACGCCTTGGGCATCGCTTGTATAAATGCCGCGTATAAAATCGGTGCGCTTTAGGCGGCTTTTGAGCGGGGTTTGGGTAATGGCGGTTAAACGCCTCGGTGCGTAGGGCGTTTGCCCTTGCAAATATTCTAGTAATGGCACCACGAATTGGCTAAAGGTTACCATGACCGCCACCGGGTTTCCGGGTAAGCCTACAAAAGGTTTGCGCGATTCTCCCAGCCAACCACAAGCCATCGGGCGGCCAGGGCGCAGTGCCACGCGCCAGAAAGCCAACTGCCCTAAGGCTTCCAGCGCTTCTCTCGTGTAATCGGCGTGGCCGACAGAAACGCCCCCACTGGTAATCACTAAATCACACTGTTCGGCGGCGACCATCAGGGCGTTTTGGATGACGATGGGGTCATCGGGCAATATGCCTAGATCCACCACCTCGGCACCTTGCTCGGAGAGCAAGCCCGTCAATGTAAAACGATTGGTGTCGTAAATACCTGCGCTAGGCAGTGCTTCGCCAGGAGAAGTGACCTCATTCCCCGTGGAGAAAATAGCCACCTTAGGGCGCTTGAAAACGCAGACGTCACCGTAGCCCAGTGAGGCTATTAACCCTAAACAGGCGGCGTCTAGCCGTGTGCCAGCCACCACTGCCACATCGCCTATCGCAATATCTTCGCCTGCTTGGCGTACGTGTTGGCCATGGTTAACACGGTCGGGGGCATCGATAATGACACTGCCGCTATGCTCACTAAGCTGCTCGCGCATGATAATGGTGTCGGAACCCGGCGGTAAGGGAGCACCTGTGGTAATGCGCACGCATTGACCGAGCGGCACGTTACCCTCAAACGCTTGTCCGGCAAAAGCATCGCCTGCAATCGGCCATTGGGTTTGATGGTGTTGACCTTCTGGCCATGCCAGGGCAATGCCATCCATTGCTGCGTTGGTGTTCTGTGGCACGTTAATTGGCGCGGTGATGTCGGTGGCAAGCCGCCTGCCATAGGCTTGGCTAAGCGAGACGGACTCTGTCGTAACAGGCTGCTCAATCAAGGTTAGCAGTGCATCCCGCGCGGCATCAACGCTGAGCATTTGCTCACCGAGTTCGAAGCACGACAGACTCATGGTACTTCCTTCGAGGCAGGATTTTTAGATGCAGAGCCCTTAGAAACTGAGCCCTTAGAAACTGAGTCCTTAGAAGCCGAGCCCTTGGAAACCGAGCCAAAGGCTAGCTCCAAACGAGATTTTTCTTCCTCGGTATTGAGGTTGGCAAACGTTTCCGGGCAATCTGACATATCTACTTTGCACCACAAATGTCGAGCGTACCAACGGTCGATTTTTCGTTCTCCCTCAGCTAACGCGTTCGCCAGATCATCGGCAAGCGAAGTGCGCAACAGCGCAACAACGGGGTGCAATCGCTCACCGTCAAACGCAACCGCGATATCGTGCTCGCCATTCTCTGTGGTGATGCCCGCCACCATACGAGCGACAAGATCGAGAGGCAGGGCAGGTGAGTCGCAGGGGGCCACCAGCAACCAGGGTGTTTTAGCCGCACGTAGCCCGCTGTAAATGCCCATCAGCGGGCCTTTAAATCCTCCCTCTGCATCCTCAATGACCCGTGTTGCAAACAGGGCATAGGCATCTGTGTTGCGATTGGCATTGATCAACAACTCGGATACATGGCCATCAAAGCGTTTAGCCACGTGGGCAATCAGTGGCAGCCCAGCGAAGGGTTCAAGGCCTTTGTCACGCCCCCCCATACGTCGACCTTCGCCGCCCGCGAGAATCATGCCAGTGAGGGTTTGAGGTGTGATCATATACCGACCTCCTTAGATGAACGTGCGCTGGGTGGTTTGGCGGGAATGGCATCTAGCGTTAAGCGTTTAGCTGTATTAATAGCCTGAAAGTTTTTACCTTTCGCCCGAGCAATCAACATCACGCCGAAGCGCTCGGCAAGCTCAACACCTTTTTGGGTAACCCCAGAACGAGAAACCAGCACGCTGATGCCCATTTGCGCCACTTTCAACACCATTTCAGAGGTCAGGCGACCAGTGGTATAGAAAACGTCAGCACTGCTGCTTTCAGCCTGATTGAGCCACTGGTGGCCCGCCAAGGTATCCACCGCATTGTGACGTCCAACATCTTCAACAAAGTCGAGCACGCGGCTCTGATGGCATAGCGCACAACCATGCACGGCACCCGCGCTGCGGTAGGTATCATTATAAGTATTCAAATTGGTGAGCAATTGATAGAGCGTTGACTGGGAAATCCGTGTTTCTGGCAACTCAGAAAGCGCTGTCTGTTCTAGTAATTTGCCAAATACGGTTCCCTGACCACAACCTGTAGTGACGGTGCGTGTACTCAACCGACTCTCTAAATCGTCAGGTAAATAACCGGTCACAACGGCGGCGGCTTCCACCTCCCAATCCACCTGTACCACCCGTAAATCTTCCGCGCGGCGCAGTAACCCTTGGTTACGTAGGTAGCCCACTACAAGCGCTTCAGGGTCGTCGCCCAACGTCATTAGCGTGACAATTTCGCGCTTATTGAGATAAACCGTTAGCGCGCGCTCTGCGGCGATGGCCTGTTGGCGAGTGTCGCCGTAAGCATCCATCACATCGATTGTTGTCGTGGCCGGTAAGCGGGCTCGGCTTAGCTGAAGGGCGGGCATCCGCAATCCTCGTTGGAACCTAATGAAAAACCATGTAACGCATACATGTGATTTATAATAGTTGAGTAAAATACTCTGAGTTGACGATGATGGCGCTCAAAAGGCTTACTTGTCTACCCGTTCAAGGTCTAAGGTGGTCTATCCGTATGAGTGATAATCTGCGCTCTTTGAGCATTACCTTGGTGGCTGAGCCCAAACAGGTGAGAGGCTTCACCTTAACGCAATGGCGTATTGCCGAGCTCGCCCCAGGCGAGCAAGGTGACTATGTGCTTGGTCTTCAGCTTTATATGACTGAGCGTGCGGCCTACCGTTTTAACCTCACCTCAGCAACGCCTCGTCTGTTTGTTCGCGCTGGTTTTACCGGCGAAGCACCAAAACCAGACGCTATTACTGCAAGCCAAGATGTTGCGGCGGGATGGCTAGATGGTGAGCAACAGGTACTTGAAGCACCAATGCCAATGGCAGTTCAAGTATGGTTGGAAAGCTATTTGGCACGCCATGGGGAAGCACCGCCGGAAAGGCGCAAAAAGAAACACAAGGGAGCCGGGCGCGCCAAAGAAACCCCCACCAAGGAGCAGCCCCAGTGAGCCGATTCGAACGCTGGTCACGTAAAAAACGTGGCGTTGAAAGCGATGAAGCAGACGCTGCATTAGACAATCCCGCTGATGGCAATCTTGCTGATGACAATGCAGCACAAAGGTTAGAGGCCGATACGTTAAGCGCTGCTGTCAGCGACGATGAGTCGCTGGATGCAGAGGCTAACGTTGAGAGCTCGCCCCCGCTCCCCGGCAGTTTAGATCACACCTTACCTGACCCTGATCACTTACCGGCAGGCAGTGATTTCAGCGCGTTTATGGTGCCTGGTGTTAGCGCTGCACTCCGTCGGCGTGCCCTGAAACGGCTATGGGCCACTGGCAACTACAACGTACGCGATGGGTTGGATGACTACGATGCTGATTATCGTCAGCAGCTAAAGCCTATGGCCACGGAACTGGCAGGCAAGCTTCGCCGCTGGGCGAATAAGGCAGAAGAGGCGTTAGAACAACCAGCAGAGACACATGATGAAAACGATGAAGCAGGCAGTGCCGACAGCACTATTTCTACGCCATCAAACGATGTTAATGCCGGTACAAGTAACGCCGACATTGCACAAAAAACGCCACTAGACGACCAGTCTGATTCATCTGACGGCGAGGTAGACAAATATATGAAAAACAGTTAATTAATTTAAAAACAATGGCTTACTGTATATTTGGTAGTGGTGCGTTGACATGCTGGGGTGCTTAAGGGTGGCAAAAAAAGCGCAAGCACCATACGCTCAAGATAAATAAAGCGCTAAAATGTGCCCTTAAAGTAAAAAATGATAATTTTTAATTATAAAAAAAACGATTCCCTGACCGTGAGAATGCATGAACCAACGAATCCAACTGGCATCGGTAGATGACCAGATCAATGCCACTGCTCGCGAAGCGGTGCGTCAGCGTATCTCGTGGCCGGTTAACTTAACGCCAGCCAACGTGACTTATCACAGCCGTGGCCATGCGCTGCTGGTGGGGAACGCGCACGAGGTTAGCCAAGCCGCCCTAGCGTTACAAGGCCGTGGGTTGGCATCCCTGACGCTGCTGACAACTGATACCGCGCTCGATTTGTCAGCCGCCAGCGAGCCGCTCATTTGTCAAACGCTTACCCATACCCAGCAAACCCAGCTGCGTATTACCGGTTATCTGGGTGCATTTCAGGTTGATGTTGTGCTCGACGATAATGGCACGCTCAATTTAGCCCAAGCGCTGATTGAGCGTGACGCGTTTGACGTAGTGCTCGACTTAACGCCAGCAAGCGTGCTGAGCAATTCGTCGTCGTGGGAAATTCCACCGCCAGGCTATGTGCGCCTGAACTGGATGGCTCAGGAAGCCCAGCGCGGCGAGATTCTGGAAAGCATTGTTGAGCTCGTTGGCGAGTTCGACAAACCACGCTATTTTCAGGTTAACAGTGATATCTGCGCGCACTCCGCAAGTGGCAATGTCGGCTGTACGCGCTGTTTAGATGTTTGTCCCGCTGATGCTATTTCCAGCGTACAGGGACGCATTGAATCGCGTATTGAGATTGATCCATTTCTTTGCCAAGGGGTGGGCAGCTGTACCAGTGCTTGCCCAACCGGTGCGATAGAATTTCGCCTGCCGGAAACTCGTCGTCAGCAAGACACTTTAGCGACGTGGCTGGCCGCTTACCGTGAGGCGGGTGGCCAAGTGCCTGTGATGCGTTTTATTACCCATGATTGCCTTGATGCTGAGCGCAACGCTGATGTCGTTACACCAGGCCATCTGCTTGATGTCCCGCTTGAAGAACTCGGGGCTGCTGGCCACGACCAGTGGCTGACCGCGTTAGCGAACGGGGCGGCTGAAGTGCGTATTCAGTTGCACGATGATATGCCGCCTCGTTTAACCGCTTTCATTGCTCATCAAATCGCTCAGGCCCACGTACTACTTGAGGCGCTGGGGCATGATACCTCACGGGTTAAGCTGCTAAAGCCGGAACAGGTTGAAGAGCGCGATGCACTTCCTAATCTTATGCCGTTAATCGGCACAGCGCTGACCTTCACCGAGCCTTACAAGCGTGCTCGCTTCAATCAAGTGTTAGCAACACTAGCGGCATTAGGGGCACCTAGTAATGATCGACATGTTATGCCTAAAGGGTCGGCTTATGGCGGCATTCAAGTAGACCGCGAAGCTTGCACGCTTTGCCATGCCTGCGTTAGCAACTGTCCGACACCGGCGTTGAAATCCGGGGGCGATACGCCAGCGTTAAGCTTCCTGGAGGCTGACTGTGTACAGTGCGGGCTATGTGAACAAGCGTGCCCTGAAGACGCGATTACGCTGCTCCCAGGCTTTTTGGCTGCGTCGGATCGCGACACACGGCATATCTGCCACGAAGAAGCAGCCTTTGAATGTATTGGCTGCGGTAAGCCGTTTGCCACCGCCAGTACGATAGCAACGATCAAAGCGAAGCTAGCTGACCATCCGTATTTTGCGGGCGATGCGCTAGCGCGGCTAGAGATGTGCGAGGACTGTCGGGTCAAAGATGTATGGAAAACCATGATTCGTGACCCTGATGCCCAACTGAAGGTGTAAAGCAATGAGTGATGTAATGCCCACGCTAAGCGATACCGATGCACTTCGGGCCGATATTTATCAGCTTTTAGCCAGTCTGCTACGCCAGGCACCCAACAGTGAGTTACTAACGTGGCTTGCCAACGTCGACATTGAACAAGACGGCAGCCGATTGGCTGAGTGTTGGGCAGCACTGTCGGCCGCCGCTGGTCAAAGCAGCTCAGACAGCCTTCAGCGTGCGCACTTTCGTCTTCTTGTTGGGGTTATTCAGGGCGAGGTAGTGCCTTACGCGTCTTGGTATCGTAACGGAGAGTTGATGGAAGCGGCGTTGGTCGCCTTGCGTCAAGATCTTCGCGCACTGGGATTTGAACGAAATGAGCATATCCGTGAGCCAGAAGATCATTTGGCTGCTATATGTGAGGTCATGGCGATGCTTATTGCGGCGCAAAGCAGCGAGCAAAGCTACTTCTTCCAGCAACACATTGCTCCCTGGGCGAAACGCTGTTTTGACGATCTTACTAAAGTAGATACTGATTTTTACGCATCGCTTGGCCAGTTAGGCGGCGCGTTTATGGAAAGCGAACAGGCAATGTTGAGCGAAAGAGCGGCCTATCAACCGGTGCGTATGATGAGTGAGCGCGCGCAGCGGTAAGCGAAAGGGCCTGCGGGCCATGCATAAGAAAAAAGGCATGATAGAGGAGAAACCCATGCAAGAGTCACACAACCCTGATCGCCGTCGGTTTATGAAAACCGTTGGCCTCGGTACCGCTGCTGCTGGCGCGGCCGCCGCAGTAGGTCACGTCACGTTAGCTCAAGCTGATAACACCACATCGGTTGAGCCCAAAAAAACAACGAATTACCACGAAACCGACCATATTCGCGCTTACTATGCGTCGCTGCGTGACTGACGGCACAATGCCAGGAGTACTGCTATGCGTCTAACTCGCAAAACTACTACCTCCAACGCTTCAGGGCTTGGAATCTCCCGCCGTCAATTTTTAAAGCGCAGTGGCGTCGCCACCGGTGGCGTGGCAGCTGCAGGCTTTATGGGCGCGCCAATGATGCAGCGGGCCGAGTCGGCAGATAAAACCCCCGTACTCGACTCGCCAGTCGAAACAAAACGCACTATTTGTTCTCACTGTTCAGTGGGTTGTGGCGTTTATGCAGAAGTTCAAGAGGGTATTTGGACAAAACAAGAGCCTGCCTTTGACCACCCGATTAACCGCGGTGCTCACTGTGCCAAAGGGGCTTCACTACGCCAGCACGGTCACTCCACCCGTCGCCTAAAATATCCGATGAAGCTAGTGGCCGGTGAATGGCAACGGCTGAGCTGGGACGACGCGGTTAATGAAATTGGCGATAAGCTGCTTGAACTGCGTGATGCCCACGGCCCAGACAGTGTTTATTGGCTTGGCTCAGCCAAGTTCAATAACGAGCAGGCGTACTTGATGCGCAAGCTGGCCTCTATGTGGGGCACCAATAACACGGATCACCAAGCGCGTATTTGTCACTCAACCACTGTCGCAGGTGTTGCTAACACCTGGGGTTACGGTGCGATGACTAACTCGCTCAATGATATGCAGAACAGCAAGGCGATTCTGTTTATCGGTTCCAACCCAAGTGAAGCCCACCCGGTAGCAATGCAGCATATTCTCATTGCTAAAGAGCGTAATAACTGCGAAATCATCGTTGCGGATCCGCGCTTTACGCGTACCGCCGCGAAAGCCAATAAATATGTGCGTCTGCGCCCTGGTTCAGACGTTGCCTATATTTGGGGCTTGTTGTGGCATATTTTCGAGAACGGCTGGGAAGACAGTGAATATATCAGCCAGCGCGTTTATGGCATGGATGAGGTGCGGGCAGAGGTTGCTCAGTTCACGCCGAGTATCGTAGAAGATATTACTGGCGTGCCGGAAGCCGACATGTTTGATGTCGCTAAGCGTCTTGCCGACAATCGTCCGGGCTGCGTGGTGTGGTGCATGGGCGGTACCCAGCACACTACCGGCAACAACAATACGCGGGCGTACTGCATTTTAGAGCTGGCGCTAGGCAACATTGGTAAATCTGGTGGTGGCGCCAACATTTTGCGTGGCCACGATAACGTGCAGGGTGCCACCGACCTCGGCCTTGGTTGTGATTCGCTGCCGGGCTATTACGGCTTGGCGGAAGGCGCGTGGCAGCATTGGTCCCAGGTATGGGATGTCGACTATGAGTGGCTTAAAGGTCGCTTTGACGATACCGAATATAACGATGGCAAACCAATGTACTCCAGCGGTATTACCGTTTCTCGCTGGGTAGACGGTGTACTGGAAGAAGACGAAAACATCTCCCAGCGCACGGCGCTAAAGGCGATGTTTTACTGGGGGCACGCGGTCAACTCGCAAACCCGCGGCGTGGAAATGCAAAAAGCCATGCAGAAGCTTGAGATGATGGTCATTGTTGACCCTTATCCCACGGTTGCTGCGGTTATGCATGATCGCTCTGACGGCGTTTACTTACTGCCAGCAGCGACTCAGTTTGAAACCACGGGCAGTGTAACCGCGACAAACCGCTCGCTTCAGTGGCGCGATAAGGTCATTGAACCGCTGTTTGAATCAAAGCCTGATCACGAAATTATGTATCTCTTTGCCAACAAGCTTGGTTTTGGCAATGAGTTCGTTAAGAACTTTGAGATGAACGGTAATGAGCCGCTAATTGAAGATATTCTGCGCGAAATCAATCGTGGTATGTGGACTGTGGGCTATACCGGCCAAAGCCCTGAGCGTCTCAAAGAGCATCAAAAAAATTGGCACACCTTTAGTTTTGAGAACCTCCGTGCTCAAGGTGGCCCCGCCGATGGTGACTACTACGGCCTGCCATGGCCATGCTGGGGAACGCCAGAGTTTAAACATCCAGGGTCGCCCAATCTCTATGACACTAGTGTGCCGGTCATGGAAGGCGGTATGGGGTTCCGCGCTCGGTTTGGCATTGAGCGCGACGGCGTCAATTTGCTGGCTGAAGGCTCCGCGCCCGTAGGTGGCGAGATTGATGACGGTTATCCCGAGTTTACCGACCAACTGCTTAAAGACCTTGGCTGGTGGGACGACCTAACCGCTGTTGAAAAAATGGCTGCTGAAGGTAAAAATTGGAAAACCGACCTCTCAGGCGGTATCCAGCGGGTGGCGATTGGTCGTGGATGCGCGCCTTATGGCAACGCGAAAGCGCGCGCCGTGGTATGGACCTTCCCCGATGCTGTGCCAAAACACCGCGAGCCGCTTTACACCACGCGTCGCGATTTGGTCGAGCGCTATCCCACGTGGGACGACTTTGACTCAATTATGCGCCTGCCTACGATGTACAAAACCATCCAGGATCGTGATAACAGCGCCGAGTACCCGATTATTCTCACCTCGGGCCGACTGGTTGAGTACGAAGGCGGGGGCGAAGAAACACGCTCCATGTCGTGGCTGGCCGAGTTACAACAAGAAATGTTTGTCGAGATGAACCCCGCAGATGCCAATGATATTGGCGTACGCGATGGTGACGACGTATGGGTAGAGGGTGCTGAAGGTGGCCGTGTGAAAGTGAAAGCATTGGTCACTCCTCGGGTTGATCGCAAGGTAGCCTTTATGCCGTTCCACTTTGGCGGCATGTTCCAGGGCGAGAGCCTGCGGGATCGTTATCCGGACGGGTCTGACCCGTACGTCATTGGCGAAGCGGCCAACACCGCCACCACCTATGGCTATGATCCGGTGACACTCATGCAAGAAACCAAGTGCACCATCTGCCGAATTGAGCGCGCTTAAGCCGACTCGACCGACCTGACAGAACCCAGCGCGGGTAGACGCCCGCGCTGGTGAGAGGAGAACACCATGGCTCAAATGAAATTTATGTGTGACGCCGAGCGCTGCATCGAGTGCAACGGCTGTGTCACCGCCTGTAAGAATGCCAATGATGTGGAGTGGGGTATCCAGCGCCGCCGAGTGGTCACGCTCAATGATGGCGAAGCGGATGAAATGTCGATTTCAGTGGCGTGTATGCATTGTGACGATGCGCCCTGCATGGCGGTATGCCCGACTGACTGCTTCTATAAAACCGATGACGGTATCGTGTTGCACGATAAAGACCTGTGCATTGGCTGCGGCTACTGCCTTTATGCGTGCCCCTTTGGCGCACCTCAGTTCCCGCAACAAAATGCATTTGGCGAGCGCGGGAAAATGGACAAGTGCACGTTCTGTGCAGGCGGCCCAGCAGAAAGCAAAGAAGAAGAGTACCAAAAGTATGGCTCCAACCGCATTGCGGAAGGCAAGTTGCCGCTATGTGCGGAAATGTGCTCTACCAAAGCGCTGTTGGCTGGTGATGCCCAAGACGTGGCCGACATCTTCCGTCAGCGCGTAGTGCACCGTGGTCATAAAGATGGTGCTTGGTCCAACAACCCTCAGGCCAGTGCCGATAACCTAGCCTACGATGCTGCCCGTAAAGGGTGAGGAGGCGTGTCATGAACCTGTTGACTGCACAGGCACCCATCAGGGTGCCGCGCTCAGGTAAAGGGCTCGCCCTGGGCATTTGGCGTTTTTTGGTGGTAGCGCTCGTACTGATGCTTAGCCTTGGTTTCACCCAGTTGGCGGTGGCCCAGGCTGAACCTGATCGTGAAATGCGCACCGCGGCGCCCAGTATTAGTGCTGACCAGTGGCGTCAGGTGCGTAGTGGTGAGACAGACGCCAATTTCCGCGATTCTCGTTTTGACAGTAACTACAATCTCATCAATTCGAGTGGTGAAACCTGGCGGCAACTCCGTAACCGTTGGGTGTCGCCGTTTGGTTTGATTGCGATTGGTGGAATGATCGCGGTGATTGCGCTGTTCTACTTTATCGTTGGGCGTAAACGTCTTGATGAACCGCGTACAGGACGCAAGCTCTTTCGCTGGTCGCTGCTAATGCGTTCGCTTCACTGGACCGTCGCTACCTTGTTTATCACCTTGGCGTTAACAGGCTTGAACCTGCTGTTTGGTAAGTTCGTGTTCCGTACGCTGTTTGGCGATGCCGTATGGGCGTGGATGATCTCAGCGTCTAAAGTGCTGCATAACTACCTTGGCCCGATATTCGGTGTGCTACTCGTTGTTCTGTTAATCAGCCTGCTGAAAGACAACATTCCCAAGAAGCATGACTGGGTGTGGTTTAAAAAAGGTGGTGGTCTGGTAGGTAAAGGGCACGTGGATGCCGGTTTTGCCAACGGCGGTGAAAAAGCCTGGTATTGGCTATTAGCCAGCGTTGGGTTAATAGTTGTCGCTAGTGGTTTCGTGCTGGACTTCCCCAACTACGGTCAAGGCCGCGATACCATGCAGTGGGCGAACATTATCCACGCTATCGGGGCTTTAGGGCTAACTGCTGTGTCCATCGGCCATATCTATATTGGTACCTTGGGTACGGAAGGGTCGATAGAAGGCATGACGACTGGCTACGTAGACGAAACCTGGGCCAAAGAGCACCACAACTTGTGGTACGAAGAAGTCAAAGATCAAGCCATGAGTGAAGAGGAAATGGCGGCACAAAAAACCGGCAGCAACAGTGGTGGAGCTTCCGCCACCAAGCCTAGCTAGCCGGCTTGTGTAACTGCCACTCGACACCGCCCTCGGGCGGTGTCTTTTGTTATGCTGCTCTACCGTTACTTGACGAAAGGATCGCTAATGTCATCGTTTAATGAATTAGACCAAACCACGCGTACGGAGCTAGAAGCCGCCGCGTTTCGTCGTTTGTTACAGCATTTAGACGACAATAAAGAGGTGCAAAATATCGACCTGATGATTTTGGCGGATTTTTGCCGCAACTGTTTATCGAAATGGTTGGTGTCTGCCGCTGAAACGCGCAATGAAGCTCTTAGCTACGAAGAAGCCCGGGAGTATGTTTACGGCATGCCTTATAGCCAATGGAAGGAACTCTATCAGCCGCCTGCGACGGCAGAGCAAAAGGCGGCTTGGGAAGCGCACGATGCCAAAAAGAAAGCAGCCAAATAGGGATGACGCTAATGAGTGAGTCAATGGTACCCCTCAATATCGCTGTGCTTACGGTTTCTGATACACGCACGGAGGAAACAGACCGCTCGGGCCAAACGCTGGTAGAGCGTTTGACCGACGCGGGGCATATCCTGACTGAAAAGCGCATCGTGCCGGATGATGTCTACAAAATCCGGGCGGTCATCGCCCAGTGGATTGCCGACACAGACGTACAGGTCGTGATCACCACGGGCGGTACCGGTTTCACCGGTCGTGATTCAACGCCAGAGGCGGTGTCGGTGCTGCTCGATAAGCGCATAGAAGGCTTCGGCGAGCGCTTTCGACAGCTGAGCGGCAATGAGATTGGTAGTTCGACTATTCAAAGCCGCGCGCTAGGGGGCTTCGCTAACGCCACTGTCGTATTCTGCCTGCCAGGATCAACCGGCGCCTGCAGGATGGGCTGGGACGGTATTTTGGCCGAGCAGTTGGATAGCCGCCACAAACCCTGCAACTTCGCCAATCTGGTCATCCCAGGCCGAGGTCAGCATGGCTGATTTGCAGCCGATTTCAGTCGCGCTTGAAGCGCTGCTGTCAGACGTCCGTGCACTTGAGCCAGAAAGCGTGAGCCTTGAAGCCGCCGCGGGCCGCGTGCTGGCTGAAGCGGTGACGGCGCAGTTAGATGTTCCGCCATTTGATAATAGCGCGATGGATGGTTACGTCCTGCGTGCCAGTGACGCAGGCAAGTGGCTGCCTATCAGTCAGCGTATCGCGGCGGGCAGCCCCGCTGTGCCGCTGGTGGAAGGCAGCTGTGCGCGGATTTTTACCGGCGGTGAAATTCCTCCTGGGGCGGACTGCGTGGTCATGCAGGAGCGGGTAACGCAGGAGGGTGATCGGGCTCTGATTCCCGATGCGCTCCCGGTTGGCGACAATGTGCGCCGTCAAGGGCGTGATGTAAGCCGTGGAGAATTGCTGTTGTCCGCTGGTGAATGCTTGGAAGCTGCCGCGCTGGGGCATTTGGCTGGCCAAGGGATTACTCAGGTGAGCGTGCGCCGTCAGCCTCGGGTAGCGCTACTGTCGACCGGTGATGAGATCATCGACCCTGGCACACCGTTAAAGCCAGGCCAGCTCTATAACTCCAATCGTCCAATGCTCAAGCGGCTGCTGGAAAACTATGGTGCTGAAGTGGTTCAGCTGGTCAGTGTACCTGACGATTATGCTCAAACGGCCATGCTATTAACCCAAGCCGCATCGGTAGCCGATGTGGTTGTCAGTACTGGTGGAGTTAGCGTGGGCGAAGAGGATCATGTCAAGGCCGCGCTGGCGTCATTAGGCCAATTAGATATGTGGAAACTGGCGATTCGCCCAGGGAAGCCGTTAGCACTGGGCCGCTTACCACGTGAAGACGGCAGTGAAGCGCGCTTTGTAGGCCTGCCGGGAAACCCCGTTTCTGGATTTGTGGGCGCTTGGCTGTTTTTACGCCCGTTGATGGGTGCGTTACTTGGCTGCCCTGCGTTGAATGCCTTACCGGCGTTGACGGCCACCGCTAACTTCACGACCCAGACAGGCCCGCGCCAACACTATATGCGTGTGGCGCTGCGCTTTAGCGAAGAGGGCATCATTGCTGAGGCGTTTGAAGACCAAAACTCTGGGGTGCTTTCATCTTGTATTAGTGCCGATGCGTTAGCGGTGATTGATCCGCATCAACAGGTAGAGAAAGGCGCGCTGGTCCGGTGCCTGTGGTTACAGCGTTAGGTCTGGGCTAAGCGCTCCTCCATCAAATAATAGGCGTACTGTTTGATTGGCCAACGTTAAGCCTCGTAGAGCAGGGCTTACGTGTCGTGCGGCAATCAAAGAAGGTAAGGGAAACAGTTCCGTTATTGGTATGTGCGCTAAGGCGACGTCGCCAGAGACACCCAACTGCCAAGCGCCTTGGGCATCTTGAAGCGTGAGCCAGTGAGTCGGTGCTTTATTCAATAATTGAGCGTTAAGCAGCAGGTACTCCGCATTCGCGCAGCGCGATAGGTGAGCCGACTTCGTTAATCCCGCAACGTGACGTGCTTCGATGGCGGCAAGCGTATAGCCAGCACTAAACAGCACTAAAGCAACGTGGGTTGCGGAATCCGAGGCGGGCCCTGGCGTGCCACTTTCCATGGCTTAGCCTAAACCTTGCTGATACGCATTGAATAAAGCGTCTGGATCCAGCAGAACAATGGCAGTACGTTCTACAGAACCGCCGTTGGTCTCTTCTTTGACACACTTACGCTCTTGCGGCGTTACTTCGGGTTGCCATAGGGCAGCCACATAAGGCATCAGCTGGCTGGAAAGGGTGTCGGGTGCGGGTTTTAGTGCGCTGATTGGAATATCGCAAACATCGTCTAAATAATCGATACGGACGGCGCTGCGAATGCCTGCGGCGCTAACTATTAGCAGCATGCCCGTTTGTTCAGCCGGGGGAAGGTCGAGAAGTGCGTGTAGGGTAACTACCGATTCAATATTGCCGCGTAAGTGAATCACACCTTCCGTAGAAGCGGGCAGACCGGGTACGAAATAAACAGGTTGATCACCGCTCAAAATCTCATTAACTGCTTTTCCTGGCAAGGCGAACCGTTGCCCTGCCAGCCGAAATAGCACCCATTGCTGGCAAGGCTCCTCTACGTCGATAATCCTGTCATCGTTACCCTGGCGGGCCAATGCGTCTTCTAGTGAAATAGGCTGATCATCACGCTGTTGATGGGTGTCGGTCATTGTTTTTCCACACCGTGTTGCCCTGGTTCACTATACTCTGCGCCGTTATCGTTATTGATCACCACTTGATTACGACCTTGCTGTTTAGCTAGATAGAGGGCTTGATCCGCGCTTAAGCGCAACGCTTCAGTGGAAGGTTGGCTGGGGAAGCTGCTAATGCCAGCACTGAAGGTGCAGCGAAAGCGTTCTCCGCCGGCATGGAAATCTACCCGTTCGAAATCGTGGCGCAGTTCGTCAATAAGCTCGGCTGCGCGCTTTTCAGTGATCCCTTTTAGTAAGACCACAAACTCTTCGCCGCCATAGCGTCCGATGATGTCGGAGATGCGCAAGCGCGTTTTTAGCAGCCGTGCCAGCGTGATAATGACCTGATCACCCGCTAGGTGACCGTAGGTATCGTTAATCGCTTTAAATTGATCAATATCCAGCATGGCCATGGCATGTTGGCTGCCGTCGCGATAGGCCTGGGCGAGTGTTTTGCCGATAAGGTCAGTGGTGGTGCTATGGTTATAAAGCCCCGTCATGCTGTCCTGGGTCATCAGCGAGCGAAGTAGATGCAAACGCTCGGCGCGCAGCCGCACCGCAGAAACAAGTTCATCAGGAGTAACCGGCTTGGTAATAAAGGCTTCTACACCTGCCGTCATGGCCGAGAGCTGCTTTTGGCTATCGGTTTCGCTGGATAGATAAATGATGGGCAGGCCAATATGCGCGGATTGCTGGCGGATAATCGTTGCCAGCTCTTCTCCAGAACAGACCGGCATGTACACATCAATCAATAGTAAATCAGGGCTAAAGCAATCTAAGGCGCTTAGCGCGTCCGCAGGGTGGTTAACCTGCTGAACGATCATACCTGCCTCTTCAAGTATCAACGAGTGGTAGGCCGCGGCCTCAGGTTCATCATCAACGACCAACACGCGCAGCGGCTCTTCATTCAGGGGGGTGGTAAGTTCATCAATGGCTAACATCAAATCCAAGGGTTTGATGGGCTTGGTAAAGTACCCATTGCAGCCAGCTCGAACGGCACTCAGCCGTGAATAAAAATCGCCGTAGGACGACAGCACAATAGAGGGCAGTTGCTCACCGGTTAATCTATTCAGGCTGGTCAGCGTTTCAGTACCCGCGGTATTACCTTGGGGAAACTGCACATCCATAATGACAGCATCGGGACGGCGGGTAATAACCGCATTAAAAAACGACTCGGTATCTTCAAAATGAACCACTTCATGCCCGAAACAGCGCAGGTGATGTAGCAACTGACCGACTTGGTCGGTCTCATCATCACACAGATATATAAGCCGCTGGCGTTTGCTGCGTGCTGTTGGCGCTACTGACGAAAATTCGGTGCTGTTGAGTGATGCCAACACAGCTTGTTGGCCATTCTGGGACTGTAAATACGCTATCTCTTCATTAAGCTGCTGAAAAAGCTGAGGGATCAGGCTGTCTATGTCAATAAAAGCAGGGTCAATAAAGGCAGGGTCAGCAGAAGCAGGGTCGGCAGAAGCAGGGTCGGCAGAAGCAGACGTTGCCTTAAGGAGTTCTTCGCCTTGGTCGGCCAACATGGCGATTCGTTCAAAGCCCAACGAACGTCCGGTACCTTTCAAACTATGGAAAAAACGGTGAAAGTCGGGGGCTAAGCGTGACTCGGCCTCCGCTGACAGGCGGCTTTGTTGCCACTTTGTTGCGGTTTTCTGTAATCGCGCTGGTAGCTGTTCAATAAAGCGTTGGCGCAGCTGGTTCAGCTTTTCGTGCAGTGTCGGGGCAGTTGATGACATCAGGCTACCTGTTCATGTGGGCGAACGATGCGCTGTAACGTAACTGGCACATGTTCATCCGTTGAGCGCTTGAGTCACGGCATTGCTTAACGTGGACGCTAACTCTGCATTTTTTTGCAAGCAGGCATTTAAGCCTGGTGTTTGCATCAGGGTTGAGTCAGGAGAGTCGCCAGTGAGCAAGATAAACGGCAGGGTAACGTCTTGTTCACGCAACATTTCTAGTAACTCTATCCCATTGATGAGCGGCATGTGCATATCGCTGACAATAAGCCCGATGCTGTCTAGGCTATCTAACTGTTGCGTGGCTTCCATGGCATCATTGGCCATGACCGTTTTATAGCCCTGGAACTCTAGCAGCGTTGCTGTCATTTCACAGGCTAACGGGTCGTCATCTACGACCAGTATTTGCATGATTAATCTCCGTCATGGCGCGTGTTTAACCGAGTAGAGCCTTTAGCGTGTCCACCAAATTATTTTGATCAAAACTGCCTTTGACAATATAGGCATCAGCGCCTACTTCAATGCCGCGCCGGCGATCCGCTTCTTTTTCTCGTGAGGTAATAATGATAATAGGCTTATAACGGTAAGTTTCATTTTCTCGTAGACTGGCGGTCAGCGCGAAGCCATCCATAACAGGCATTTCAACATCGGTAAGCACTGCATCAAACGAATCAGCCAGTGCTTTATTAAGGCCATCCCGACCATTTTCTGCCAGTGTGACCTGATATCCCCACGCTTCTAATACATCCTTTTCAATTTCCCGGGTGTTCAGCGAGTCATCGACAACAAGAATACGATGCGCCTGGGAAGGTTGAACCACGTTAGCTAGCACCCTAGGAGCGTAGCGGCGTGAATAGTCCAACAACGTCGGCACATGCAATAGGCTGACCAGCGTATTGCGCCCCAAGGTGACCATGCCTGACACCAGTGGCAAATGGCGTAAATGTGCGGGCAACGGCTTAATCACCATATCGCGTTCATCCACCAACGCATCAATAATTAACGCCAATTTTTGATGTCGTTGATGTACGACAAGTAATAGTAAATTATTAGACGCATTGGGCGCGTAAGAGAGCCCCAATAAGGCCGCAAGTGAAACGACCGGCACAAATTCGTTACGCAGGATGAGTGTTTTTTGCCCAGCCGCATCGATAAAGTCAGTTGATGCATGCTCTACAAGCTCTGACACGTAGGGCGCTGTTACACCTAACGTGACAGTGCCCACGTTGATCAATAAAACGCGCATCATGGCCAGCGATAAAGGTAGCCGCAGCGTGAAGCACGTGCCTTTACCAGGATGACTGGTTAGACGTAAATCACCGTTGAGTTCGTCAATGACCGTTTGTTTGACGACATCCATCCCCACGCCTCGGCCTGAAAAATCGGTAATCAGAGGTTTGGTTGAAAAGCCGGGCAAGAAAATAAGTTCTAAGGTTTCCTGCTCGGTTAGGGTAAGCAACTGCTCTTCACTAAGCAGCTGCTTAGTGAGCGCCTTTTGGCGTACCGCTTCCAAGGAAATACCTGCGCCGTCATCGTGCATTTCAATCACTACCCAACGGCCGTCTTGCCATGCCTCTAGCGATAGCTGGCCCCGGGTAGGTTTGCCTGTCGCCTGACGTTCTTGGGGGGCTTCCAAGCCGTGATCTAGCGCATTGCGCAGTAGATGAATTAGTGGGTCTGACAAACGGTCTATCATTTGCCGGTCAAGCTCGATTTCACTGCCGCGAACACGGCAATTAACTTGTTTGCCTAGCGAGTGGGCAAGGTCTCTAGCCATTTGGGATAGCGGATCAAACACCACGCTAAGCGGCAACATACGCATCTGCAGGGCGCGGTCATGAAGATCGCTCATTAGGCTGTCGTGGGAAAGCACACTGTCCTTCAATTCGCGGCTAAAGGCATTAAAGGGTGCCTGCTGATCGCTGGGTAACGAAGCGCCGAGATTCCGTGCCTGCTCAACCAGTGAATGTAAATGATGGTGCCCCGATAGTACTTCTCCCATCAGGCGAATAACGTCATCCAGACGGTCAAGACGCACCCGAACCGTATCCGTCAAACGCAACTCTTGAGCGGCAAGCGCTGCGTTTTTTGTTGCAGCGCTTTTTGTTACAGCGCCTGGAGTTACATTCTTGGTGTTATCGTTCTCGGTTTTATCGTTCTCGGCGGCGGCCGTTTGAGGAAGAGAACAGAGAGTGGGAGACAGCTTTCCCGCAGCGGCGTTTTCCAGGGCTTGGCAAAGTTGCTGGTCGGCCTCGGGTAGCTCTGCTGGAGAAACACCCTGGGCAAGTTGGCTAACCAGATCAGACAGCGCATCCGTGGCTTGATTAAGAAGGCTCGTGATATCAGGCGAGGCGGTTTGCGTCCCGTCGCGTAGTGCGCTTAGCAGTTCTTCCGTGCTGTGGGCGATCGCTGTAATGGGCGCCAGCTTCAACATACGTGAAGAGCCTTTCAGCGTATGAGCAGCACGAAATAGCGCATTGATACGTTCTTGATCGGTATCGCCTTGCCCAAGCGCCTCGATACCTTCTCTTAGCCGTGGCAAGTGGTCTGACGCTTCTTCAACAAAGCGCTGAATAAAGCGTTTAATATCCAGTGCCATTAACCCACTCCCTGTGTCGTTGCTTGTGCACTAAGGTAGCGAGTTGCCAGAAAGTAGGCATCTCCCGGGGGAATAGGTGGTGTAATAACGCTCAATCCGCCATTGGCCTGTTTTGAGGCATCCAGCAGGCGAATAACTGCCGCATAACCACGCTGTGGTTGTTCGGGGGCATTGCTAAGCTCGCCTAGCCGAAAGAGTTCCGCTTGAAAAAAGTGAGCTGGCCAGCATTCTGGGGCGATATAGATGGCTCGTTTAAAGTAGTCGAAGGCCTCAGCAAAGTTCTGCTGCCAACGAGCGACTAAGCCTGCCAGCAGCAGCGCATCCACATTCCAAGGCTGTTGTGTTAACAGATTAGAAAGTAGGGCGGTTGCTTCTGAAAATGCGTTCTGATTCAGCAGCTGATGTGCCTGCTGCAAGGCAGTGTTAAACGAGGCTATCGGCTTGGACTCAGGTTCGTTCTCAGGTTCGTTTTCAGACGGTTGTGGATGAGTGCCTAACAATGCGGGTGGGGCTGGCCATTGATCGCCGTCAGCCAGTGGTTCATCGTCGGCAGGTGGGGCGCTGGGAAGCGTATTTTCCTGGAAGAAGAACACTCCCTGGGCCTGCTGCAGTTCCAAAACGCCTAAGTCGTTGCCCAATGTTTCCGTAACACCACACACCAGAACCCCGCGTGGTACCAGCAGTTGTTTCAAGTGGCGCTGTATATCGCGACGGGTCGTTTCGTCGAAATAAATGGATACATTGCGGAACAAGATAACGTCAAAGGGACCGATGTTATTGGCGTCTGGGTGTAATAGGTTGAATGAGCGGAAAGTTACCCAATGGCGAAGCGTGTCATCTATTTTGAAGCGTCGGCCTTCTGGGTGAAAATAACGGCGTTTAAGCGTGGGATTAAGGGCTCGAAACGACATACCGGTGTAAATGCCGTTTTGGGCTTTACTCAGTACCTGCTGATCAACGTCGCCACCGGTAATTTGAAACAGTTGTTTGGCACGCTCACCGTAGCGCTCAAACAGCGCGATAGCGACACTATAAGGCTCTTCACCCGAAGAACATCCGGCGCTAAAAATAGCCAATGGCTTACCTTTTTCAGCCAGCCGCTGGGGAAGGTGTGCATCGGCTAACCAATGGAGTGCCTCAGGTTCGCGATAAAAGTAGGTTTCGTTCACCGTTAACTGACTAATAAAGCGATCAAACATCGCGTCGTTTTGCTCTAGTTGCGCAATGAGCGACGGTGTGTTGGTAACGTTGGTTTCTGCTTTAAGTGCATCAATTGCTTTTACTAGGCGGGCTTCAGCAAGCCCCTCTAAGTGCAAACCGCAGCGGCGATGGACTAGCTCCTTGAACGGTGTTAGCGAACTCATAACGGTTTCGTCCAGGTAGCCTGCCGTTGCCCATTGGTCTCACGAATGAGTCTGCCAGGTAGCTCATCAAGGGAAATAACATGCTGGATAACACCGGCACTAACCGCTTCTTGGTTCATGCCATAAATAACAGAACTGGCTTCGTCTTGGGCAAAGGTATTGCCGCCGGATAAGTGAATAGCGCGCATGCCGTTGACACCATCGCGCCCCATGCCGGTTAAAATGACCCCAATCGCTTCCGGTCCGTAAGCATCAGCAACGCTGGTTAACAGCGCATCGCAACTGGGGCGATAAAGCGAGTTATCCGGACTCTGCTGAAGCTGGAGGCGGTGATATGGGGTGACATGTAGGTTACTCTCCGATGGCGAAAGATAAACACAGCCCGGCCTGAGCGGTTCTCCATGTTGAGCAACGCGCACCGGCATCGCACAGAGCGATGCCAGCCAGTGTGCCATACCTTCAATGAAACCATGGCTGATATGTTGGGCAATTACCACGGGAGCAGGAAAGTTGGCCGGCAGCTTGCTAAGTAAATGGGCGAGCGCTTGTGGCCCACCGGTTGAACAAGCAATGGCGATGATGCGCTGGAAAGCTTTCGGCACAGTAGGGTGATGGTTAGGCGGTGCGGTTACCGACACTACCGGCATGGCGGGGCTTGATCGGCGTCGTAGGCGGGTAATAACCGCTACCCCCGAAAGAAGTCGAACACGCCCGAGTAGTCGTTGTGCATCTTCGTCATCTAGATTCGGTTTCTGCATCACCTCTAGCGCGCCAACATCGAGTGCGCGGTAGGCTGTCTCTGCATCAGAACGGTCGCTTACCACTAGGATTGGAACCCCTTTGGTATGCATGATTTCTTCAATGGCGCTGAGACCGTCCATTACCGGCATATTCAAATCCATTGTGATCAGTTGCGGCGATAAGCGACGGGCAAGCTCCACCGCTTCACGCCCATTGCTGGCTTCACCAACAATCACAATGTCGCCATCGCGGGTGAGGATGTCGCGCAGCACATCACGTGCTAGTTGGCTGTCGTCCGCCATCACTACCCGAATTGCACTCATCGCAGCATCCTCACGAAGGGCGTTGGTGGTTTGTATCCTGTTGAGCCAGTTTAAATTCCTGCACCAGTGCATTTAACGCTGCTGACATGCTGATCATATCTTGGCTGATCTCGGTAATACTGCGTACTGACTGTGCATTACGCGAACTGGCTGTATCGATATCCCGGAGCGCAATGACTACCTGATTACTGGCTGTTTTTTGCTGCTGGGTTGATAGTGATATCTGTTGCGCTGCGCTACTGGTTTGGCTAGCCGCTTTGAGTAGTGCATCCAGGTCTTGGGCGGTATGAATACTGACTTCAACGCCTTTTTCTATCGAAGAAGCTCCCTTTTCAGAGGCGACAACTAAACGGTTAATCGCGTTTTGAATGTCTTCGGTGTGGCCTTCTATCTCTTGGGTTGAGTCAGTGACGCTATCTGCTAAACGACGTATTTCGTTTGCGACAACGGAAAAACGGCGGCCTGACTCGCCCGCACTTGATGCTTCTAGAGCTGCATTAAAAGCAATCAGTTTGGTTTGCGCAGCTAGCGTGTTAATCAGCTCCATGACCTTGCTGATTTGTTTAGACTTAGCACCCAGCGCCATGATTTCTGCCAAACTCTGTTCGCTATCGCTGCGGATATCCTGCATTTTTGACTGAAGCATCTGCATCGCCGTGCTGCCCTTACGGCTGCGCTCCAGCGTTTGATTAGCGACCTCCACCACCGATTGCGAGTGGTCAGCGATTTGTGTGGAGGAGGTTGAAAGTTCTTCCATGGTCGAGGTGATTTCAGCGACGGATGACGCCATTTCTTCTACAGCGGCGGCCATTGTTTGGTTTGCTTCATGGCGGATGTCACCGCCTTGAATACCCGATAGCCCCGCCGTTTGCGCAAGGCGATCTGCTACTTGGGTGAGAGCCAGTGCGTTTGTGGAAACCGCCATAATGGTACGAGACAACCGCGCTAATAGTTCGTTAGTCTGATTCGCTAAATCGCCAATTTCGGCCTGGTCATCTGTTTCTAAGCGGCGTGACAGATCAAGGTTGTTGGTAATCTCTTTGAGTTGGCGCTGAAGTCGAATTAAAGGTCGAATCAAGCTGCCGGTGAGTGGGTATAAAATTATTAGCCCAGCCAAGAGAATCAGCAACCCGATGCCGGTAGATGCAAAGAAGCGCTCTCTGATGGGGCTTAAATATTCCTCTTTTGAGACTTCAATCATCAAATAGCGCTGCAACTCGGGTAACCAGCGGGTAGAGACTAAAAGGGTTTGGTTATCGCGTTGGATCTCGCGCACACGAAGTTCAAGGTCGCCTTGCAGCAAATCACCCGTCTTTTGGCTTTGAAGTGCCGCAAGTGATGTCTCATCGCTGCGAATAAGCAGCTCACCTTCCTCATTGAGTAACGCGGCGCGGCCTGTTTCACCTAATCGGAAGTCTTCAATTAGCTGCGCCAATCGAGAAAGATCTAACCCTGCACCCGCGACTATAAGTGGGCGGCCATTGAGTGCTTGTTCACGGCTACGAAAATTTAAAAAGACAAACGCTTCTTCAGGTGAAAATGTATCGCTGTCTAGGTTTAGATCATAAGCCATATCGCTGTCGGTAAATTGATAGTACCAATCATCATCGCCGCCAGGCGCTTGCAGCGTACGCTCTAGAAATTCTCCATCTCGGTACTGAAAGTAGTAGCCGCGACCTTGATATTGAGCAGCGATAAACAACAGTTCGGTATCGAGTTGTGCCATCAAGCGAGACAAATAGCGCATGATATCTGGCTGCTCGGTGTCTGGTAGCCCATCGCGCGCCCACTGCTCAATGAAGTAGCTGTCGGCTAGGCTCTCTGACAATGCTAGCGCTGGGCTCAGTCGAAGGGTTAGCCGTGTGGCAAGGCTTTCTACTTGGTTAGGCAATTCTTCGTTTAGTAAGTTTTCTAAGCGTTCCTGGCTATATGAGCGGGCCTGCAGATAAAGCGCTAGCAACATAGCCAGTGCCAATACCGTTCCAAACGAGATAAACAGTCGTAACCGTAATGGCAAGGATTTCCAACGCGCTGTCATTATCGCTTCTGCTCCAAGTTAACCGTTGACGCTAGTCAGTAGGAAAGTACTAATGCTGATTACCTAGTATTAAATAACGTTACTAGTTATAGATTATAAGACGATTTCAGCGGCTTTTATGAAGGTTGTCCAGTTTTCTCATTAACGCTACACCACGCCGCCGCCAAAAAATGTGGCTAAGGGCCGCACTATTGAATGAATTCAAGCGTTAAGAATGGTCGCCAAAGCGGCGCAAGTGTGGCGTGGCTGCGTGACTAGCTGCATTAGCGCCTTGTGAAAAAGCGGGGTAAGTAGTCGAAAATCGCTAATATTGTTATATTTTGTTACTAAAAATAGTAGATAAATCGATTAACCTCTAACTCAATGGGCGGGCGGTAAGGTAGCGGTCTTATCGAATCCCCGCCCTTAAAAACGACTGCACGAATTGGCGCTGGAAGAGCAGAAAAGCGATGAGTAGTGGAGCGATACTTAGCAGCGTAGCGGCGCTAACCGTGGCCCAGTTCACGCCGGTTTCTGGGGCAGAGAAAACGCCCAAACCGACGGTTAATGGGCGGCTTTCTACTGAATTGGTGACCACCAGTGGCCACAGAAAGTTATTCCAATGGTGGCTGATGGAGACCAGACCGTAAGCGAGGTAAGTAGGTTTGGCGAGAGGAACGTAAACCTTCCAAAGAATTTCGAGCCAGTTACAGCCTTCAATGCGGGCTGCATCTTCGAGTTCCCTGGGGATCGTTTTAAAGGTTTGGCGCAGCAAAAAAATGCCGAAGGCACTGGCAACATAGGGCAGTCCAATACCGGTAATGGTATTGATGAGACCCAGTTCGCTGGCGATTCGGTAGTTTTCAACAATCAGTACTTCGGGAAATACAAAGAGCTGAATTAACACCAGCATAAACAGCACATTTTTGCCGGGAATAGGAAAACGCGCAAAGGCAAACGCCGCCAACGTGCACACGATAAACTGGGCAAGCACCACCGTTGTGACCAGCATGAAGGTGTTTAGGTAATAACGAGCAAAAGGGGCTTGCCCCCAGGCGTCAGCGAAGTTCTCTAACGTTAATGGCGCAAACAGCGTAAAACTCACCATAAATTCGCTAGGGTGAAACGCCGCCCAAAAGGCGTACAGCAGCGGAAAAATCCAGATGAGCGCCAGCAACCAAGCCGCAATGGTTTCAAGCGATGGCACTGAAAAAAAGCGCGCGCGGGGCGGGTGTGTTTTTGAATGCGACAAGGTTGAACTCATTGGTAATGTGTCCTGCGGTCGAGAACAGTGAACTTCAGCGTGGCCACTACCGCGAGCACAAGCAAAATAACCACGGTGATGGTGGCTGCCATGGTGCGGTCGAAGAATGAGAATGCGTTCTCGTAGACGTAATAAAGCAGCAGGTTAGTGGCGTTATTCGGGCCGCCCTTGGTCAAAATAAACAGATGGTCGACGACCCGTACGGCATTAATCAGCGCATTGATCAGCACAAATAGCGTGGTGGGCATCAGCAGCGGAAACGTTACCCGCCAGAAGAAGCTCCAGCGGCTGGTGCCTTCAAGGTCAGAAGCCTCCTTCAATTCTGGCGGAATTCCCTGCAGCGCCGCCAGATAAAAAATCATAAAAAAACCGGCTTCTTTCCATATCGACATCACAATCACAGAGCCAAGCGCCACGCTTGGATCGCCAAGCCAATTCACCCCGGAAAACCCGAGTATGCCAAGTAGCTTGTTGAACAGGCCGATTTGCGGCGCGTAGAAGAACATCCAGATATTAGCGGCAGCGATCATCGGCAAAATGGTCGGTGTGAAATACGCCATACGCACAAAGCCACGCCCGCGCAATTTGCCATTCACAAACAGCGCCATTGCCAATGCCAACGCTAGAGACGTAGGAATCGTGCCGAGCGCATAGAGTAGGTTGTTACGGGCGACCTTCCAAAACGTCGGGTCTGAAAACAATACCTGATAGTTTTCTAGCCCTACAAATTGAGTGGGCGCACCCCGAAACCCAGGTAAAAATAAGCTGTTGACCACAGTGGCGATAGTGGGCAAGTAAGCGAAGGTGGCAAGCAATAGGGCGGCGGGCAACAGCAACAGTGCGCCATAAAGCTGCATTTTGCGGTGGTCGGTGAAGGACATAATTACATACCGCTCGTTGAAAGCGCCGGGGCGAACCCCGGCGAACGGATCCATGAAGTACGTTAGCGGGCGTAGCGACGCAGCACGCTGTCGGCTTCTTGCTGCGCTTGGTTCAGCGCTTCTTCTGGTGAAAGCTGGCCAGTGAGTGCCGCTTGAACGGCGTTATCCAGTGCGCGACGAATACGGCCACCCTGGTAAGTAGAAAGTTCTGCCGTACCATGTTCCAACTGGTCGCGGGCAACGGCTGCCGGTGGGAATTCTTCTACATAGCGTTGCAGTGCGTCGGTTTCGTACGCAGCGGGGCTGACACCCATGTAGCCGGTTTCAATCGACCAGGCGGCAGCGCGCTCAGGGGCGGTCATCCAGCGAATAAAGGTCATCGCCGCGCGCTGCTCTTCTTCCGTCGTATCTTCAAAAATGTAGAAATTGCCGCCGCCGGTAGGGCTGCCGCGCTGGGTGCTCATTGGCAGCATGGCGACGCCAAAGTCGAACGCTGCGTCACTTCGCACGGCAGTCAGGTTGCCGGTGGTGTGCCACATCATCGCGGTGGATTGTTCGAGGAAGTTCTGGCGTAAGGTGCCCCACTCAATGGTGCCGCTTGGCATGGCTTCATGTTCTGTGGCCAGCGACACCCAGTATTCAAGCGCTTCAATGGCGGCAGGGTCGTTAAAATATACCTCGGTACCATCGTCACTCATCAAGCGGTGGCCATTTTGGAAGGCGAACGCCTGAAACATCCAATAGGGGTAGCCGGTAGAAGGCACCATCACACCCCACTGCTCGCCATTAGAGGCTTCGCGCACGGTAGCGGCCATGTCGGCCATCTGTTGCCAGTTTTCAGGGGGCGTTTCTGGGTCAAGACCTGCCGCTTCAAAAGCGTCCTTGTTCCAGAACAGCACAATGGTTGAGCGCTGGAAGGGGATGCCGTAAGTTTTACCATCCAACTGGCCATTTTCCATCAGGCCTGGGTAGAAGCTGTCGAGCCACTCACGCTCTTCATCGGTTTCGACCAGATCGTCGAAGGCGACAATAGCGTTTTGCTCAATTAACTCGTAAAGATCAATAGAAAACAGCACCGACAGTTGCGGCGTATCGCCTGCTGCGATGGCCGACATCGCGCGTACGCGGGTGTCATCATAATTGCCAGCATAGATCGCTTCTACATCGATATCTGGGTGTTCGCTCTCAAACTCTTCAACCAAGTCATCGACCACATCGGTAAGCGTACCGCCCACCGCGACGGGGTAGTACATGGTGAGTACAGTAGGGTCGTTGGCGGCGGCCTGACCGGCACTTAGCAGGCCAGCGGTAAGTGCAGTAAGAGCAAAGGGGATACGGGCACGCATGGGAAATACCTCAACGTTGGGGTTGGAGCTGCGGGTGGGGCGAAGCGCTTTCCGCTGACAGTGCAGCGGCAGGTAGTAGCGAGTAAGCGGTGAGGTCATCACGGCGCAGACCGTCCCCACCAAATAAATGAGCAGCCTCGGCTGTCCAGCCGATCCGACACTGCTGGCCAGCCAGCCTGTGGCGGCCGCTGAGACGAACCCGCAGGGTATGATCACCTATCGCTAGGTGAGCAATGGTATCGGCACCCAGGTATTCATCGCTGACCACCAGTGCGGGCACGCCAGTCGTTGACGTGGTGCTTAGCGCGATATCCTCGGGGCGGATGCCTAACTGTCCGCCGACGGCTTCTAATGGCGCCACCGATGTGTGCGGCTCACCTACGATAACGGCCCCCTTTTCGCCTGCTTCCAGCGGCAGTAGGTTCATGGCCGGGCTGCCAATAAAGCTAGCGGCGAAGGCGCTGGCCGGGCGGTTGTAAAGCTCGTCAGGTGTGCCGTCTTGAACAATTTTTCCCTGCTGCATCAAAATCACGCGGTCGCCCATGCTCATGGCCTCGACCTGGTCGTGAGTAACGTAAATCACCGTCATATTTAAGCGGCTTTGCAGCGCTTTAATTTCCCGGCGCATATCGCTACGCAGCCGCGCATCTAGGTTGGAAAGCGGCTCATCCATCAAGCAGATCGGGTGCTCGGAGATAACAGCGCGCGCTAGCGCCACCCGCTGGCGCTGACCGCCAGAAAGCTGGGCAGGTTTGCGGTGCAGGTAATCGGTTAGATCCACCAGTTCGGCGACGTGGGCTAATCGCTGGCGCTGCTCGGCCTTGGGTACGTTGCGGCTGCGTAGGCCAAACACGATATTGTCGGCAACGCTCAAGTGCGGAAACAGCGCATAGGACTGAAACACCATGCTCAGCCCGCGGTCGCCGGGGGGAAGGCGGGTAACGTCGCGCTCACCTATATAAATTTGCCCGCTGCTGGCCTCTTCCAAACCTGCCACCATACGCAGCGTGGTAGATTTTCCACAGCCAGATGGTCCCAGCAAAATAACGAATTGCCCAGGCGTGACATCAAACGAGATGTCATCGACAGCGGTCGTCGCGCCCCAGCATTTTGAGACGCGATCCAAACGGATACGCGATTGGTTTGACATAGCACACACATCGTCAGCTGTTGGTTGTTATTGGTTCAGCTTGTATTGCAGGTGTTGCCATTGTGTGACACTTATATGGATGGTTGATTACGCTAGCGGTGTCAAGCGTAAAATTTACTTAGCGACTTTAATGCCATAGCGCTGCAGCCTGCGCACCACGCTGGATTGGCTGATACCTAGCCGCTCAGCGATAGCATACGTGCTGGGAAGCGTTTTGCTTAATTCTTCTAGTGCTTCGCGCTCTAGCCTCGCGAGGTAGTGCTTGAGGGATTCATTTGGTGCTAAAGCGACTGTCGAGGCGGGCGTTGAGGTATTCGCTACGTTCGTGGAAGGCGGCTCCTCATAAGGATGCGTATCAGGTGTTTCGATTTGGTCGGTTGGACTGGACAGCCAAGCCCTTTCCAGCCAGTTTTCAAGCTCGCGAACGTTGCCTGGCCAGTCGCTGCCCATCAACGTTGACCATACCTGGTTATCCAGGATTTTTTGCCGCCCATAGCGTTGGTTAAGACGCGCCAAACAGGCTTCCACAAGATCAGGAATATCTTCTCGGCGGTCGCGCAGCGGAGGAAGCGTGACCGGTATGACGTTAAGGCGGTAGTAAAGATCCAAACGAAATAATCCCGCTTCTACTTGCTTCGCTAAATTCTGGTTCGTGGCGACGACTAAGCGAAAGTCCACTTTGCGGGGGCGCGTGTCGCCTAGCCGAGTAAGGCTGCCGTCCTGAATGACTTTTAGCAGTTTCGTTTGCATTAAAAGAGGCAGCTCACCGATTTCATCGAGAAACAGCGTGCCGCCTTCTGCCTGCTCTAATAACCCTGCTTTTCCTTGACGAGCCGCGCCGCTGAAGGCACCTGGTTGATAGCCAAACATCTCAGACTCAAATAAATTTTCAGGGATAGCCGCACAGTTCACCTCAATAAAGGGGTGGTTATGGCGCCTGCTCCAGCGGTGCAGCTGTTTGGCAAACGCGGTTTTCCCCACGCCTGACTCGCCTAGCATCAATACATTGGCGTCCGAAGGTGCGACGCGTTTGAGCAGTAGGGCGACTTCGCGCATGACGTGGCTTCTCGCTTGCAGGTCATCCAACGCATCGTCCAGCGCTAGTTCCTCGGCATCGGGAGCTGCTTGGCTGCGCTTTAAGTGCTCACTAAAGCGCTTCTGGAGCAGTGCATATTCGTCTTGTAGTAACTGTAAATCGGTTAGGTCTCTGGAACGGCTAATCACACGTTCGAGTTTTCCATTAACAAAGACGGGATAGGCTTCAGCAATCACACGACGTCCGGTGCCGGTTACCTGCATGAGTTGCGCTGGCTGTCGGGTGCGCATCACTTCTAGGGTAATAGAGGGCTTCAATATGCCTGCTTGCTGAAGTTGGTAGACGCTACTGCCTAGCAGCTCTTCTCGAGGCGCGCCATAAACAGCTTCAGCGCCGGGGCTAATATCAAGTACCTGGCCTTCGCCGCTGACAATAAAAAAATGATCGTTAGCGGTTTCAACAATGGTTTTCAGTACGCACTGATCGATCTCACTCACGGCGATTGCCTCTTGAATAATAAATAATTCATTTTTGCATTAATAATTCATTTTTGACTTAATTTCATGTGTTTTTGATTCATTTTTGCATTATTGGTGACTGTAAACCCTACCATCACCACATTCAGAAACTTGGCATGTTCTGTGCAAGTGTTTGTTATCAGTACGCAATGCAGTGTGAACAATTCCAAGGAGAACTGTATGTCTGAACTTAACCAGCCGTTAGGCGGTAATAGCATGCCGCGCTTTGGTGGGCCCGCCACCATGATGCGTTTACCCACCCAGGAAAGTGCCGCAGGCTTAGATGCTGCGTTTATCGGTATTCCAATGGATATTGGCACGTCTAACCGTCCTGGTACACGGCTTGGCCCCCGCCAAATTCGTGATGAATCACGCATGCTGCGCCCTTATAACATGGCCACCCGCGCCGCGCCTTTTGACAGCCTACAAGTCGCGGATATTGGCGATGTGCCGATCAATACCTTTCACCTGCCTAAAAGCGTCGACATTATTACCGCCTTTTACGATGAGGTGCTGGCGCATAACTGTGTGCCATTAACATTAGGTGGTGAGCACACGCTAACGCTTCCTGTATTGCGTGCTATCGCGAAAAAACATGGCCCGGTTGGCTTAATCCATATTGATGCCCATGCCGATGTGAACGATCACATGTTCGGTGAGCCGATCGCCCATGGCACGCCGTTTCGCCGCGCCCAGGAAGAAGGCCTGTTAGCCCACGGCAAAGTGGTGCAGATCGGTCTTCGTGGCACGGGTTATGCCGCCGAGGATTTTGACTGGTGCCGTGATCAAGGGTTTCGTGTTGTTCCCGCCGAAGAGTGCTGGTATCGCTCGCTTGCCCCCTTAATGAAAGAAGTGCGCGAACAAATGGGCGATACCCCGGTGTACATCAGTTTTGACATCGACGCCTTAGATCCATCGCTTGCCCCCGGTACGGGCACGGTAGAAATGGGCGGGCTGACGTCTCCACAGGCATTAGAAATTGTGCGTGGTGCGGCAGGGCTAACGATTGTTGGCGCCGATTTGGTAGAAGTATCGCCCCCCTATGACACGAGCGGCAATACGGCGCTGATCGGTGCCACCTTGCTGTACGAAATGTTGTGTGTACTGCCAGGCGTTAAACGCCGCGGCTAATC
>NZ_RZHG01000012.1 GCF_003989795.1 Vreelandella andesensis | reverse complement strand
ATTGATATAGCCTACGTCAGAAAGGAATTTACCAGCCTTTAGCGTCAGGTCGGCAGGCAGTTGGCGCGTGCTGAGGTAAGCTTCTTCCAGCTCGATATCGTCTTCGCTGAGGGAAACCACAGCCGTACCATTCAAGTAGTGGCTGCTGCCTTGCACAACAACTTCCGAATGGCCCAGGTTAAAGCCATCTTTCAGTGCGTGGCCTTCGTGTCCGTGGCCATGATCGTCATGCCCGTGGTCATCGTGCCCGCCGTGGCCAAAACCGGCAGGTGAATGCGCTTCACCGGAAAAGCGGTTGTGGTAGATGCCTTCCAGCGTCAGGGAAATATCCAGGTTGAATTGCTGATCCTTGTGGCCGTTGTCAGCATGTTCAGACGCATGGTCGTGATGGTCGTGGCCCTGATGATTATCTGCGGCCCATGAAGGTGTTGCCATGAGCAGGGCGCTGGCGAGCGAAGTGAGCATAAAAGGAAAGCTAGGCATGCAAAAATTCCGGAGTGTTTTCGAGGAAGAAAGGTTGCGGGAAAAAGCTAAGGAATTGAATGTTATGTTATTACATAATGTTTATCAACTGTACCTTGCTTTCTTCTTATCCTGCATCGATTCGGTTTTCTATGATCGAGAAAGCTCGATTCCATCCCTAAGCTAAAGCATTATTAACCCACAGTGGGAGGCTTTGAGCCTGTATGCGTGAGTGCTAACAGGCCATGTTTGGCTGGGTAACGACGGACCGATATGGGCCGTCGTTTGTCCCTATCAAACTTCTGTCTGTTCTGCCATTTCCAAAGCATCATCTACCTCTATCCCTAGATATCTGACGGTGCTTTCCAGCTTCGTATGACCCAGAAGTAATTGCACTGCCCTCAAGTTTTTCGTGCGACGGTATATCAGCGACGCTTTTGTACGACGCATCGTGTGCGTGCCATAGGTTGAGGCATCTAAACCTATTTCGGTGACCCAGGCTTTCACGATACGGGCATATTGGCGCGTGGAGAGATGCTTTGCGCTGTTGATTCGGCTGGGAAACAAGAAGTCTTCGTTTCTGAGTTGAGCAAGCTGTATCCAGTCCATAATAGTGATACGAGTTTGCTCGGTTATTTCGAACTGGACGGGTCGCTGCGTTTTTTGCTGCATCACAATGGCCCGTGGGGATATACACGCACCATGTGCTATATCCCGTACTCGCAAATTTACGAGGTCGCAGCCCCGTAATTTGCTATCGATGGCTAAATTGAAGAGGGCGAGGTCTCTCGTTTTTTTGGCAAGCTGTAGGCGAACAAGGATGGCCCAGATATCTCTAAGACGCAGTGGTGCCTTCTGCCCAACCAACTTGCCTTTATTCCAAGGAGTAAAGGAGATTTCAGTCGAAAAGTTCATGGCAAGATCCTCCATCTGGTGGAGGTCAAAGAATGGCTCAATTCACGCTCGTAATGTACTAAGGTTAGTTAATGATCGATGTCGACCCTTAGCGGTCTTTTAGCACCTATGCATATACATAGCAGTCTCATGCACTTGGAAACGCTAGGTGCCTGAGAATCTTGCTGAGTGGCCATGTGATGACTCCAGTCAGATAGCGCGCTGGTTGACGCGGGCGTAGAGCTGCTCCGCAGACTCCTTGCGTTTGGAGTCGCGGTCGATGAGTGCCTCGCTGCGCCCACCCCAGCAAGGCGACCCCCAGCAGCGGACCGGCGACCGCACCAATACTGTCGGCGGCGCGGTGAAAGTCGAAGACGCGGCCACGTGTTTCCGGAGACACAGCCTGTATCACGATGGCGTCACGCAGCGGGCCACGCAACCGTTTACCGAACCAGGACACGACGCGGCCAAGCAACAGCAAAGGCCATCCGACGGCCAGGGCGATCAGCACCTGTCCCACCGGCGTCAGGCCATAACCGGCCAGCACCAGAAGCTTGCGATGCCCCAATTTGTCGGCGATGTAACCTGAGAACATCTTGGTGAAAGCGGCCACCGCGTCGGCGATGCCTTCGATAATGCCGAGCGCAGCGGCAGGGACGCCCAGCACCGCCAGCAAGCCCGGCAGGATAACGGTGGTGGTCTCTTAGCAGAAATCACCCAGCGCGCTGGTGATGCCAGTGCCAACGACGGTGCGATTCAGCCATCGGTTCGGTGGCGAGGTGGTTTCGGTGGCCGATGAGGCATAACTACTTTCATTCCTTTCAGATCCCTTTTGCACGGCTACACCTCGAACGTGGCAAATACAGGAAAAAGACAGGCGACTTCAAATCGCTAAAGGCGCGCCATGAAAGCACTAAACATGATGTGAAGTCGAAAGTCAGGGTTCGAGATCGGGCCCGCTGAAATAGGCGGCATAAGGTAAACACAGAGGGGTTCCCCTACGCGGGTCTGAGATGAGGTCTGATTCGACCCCGAAAACCCGGCGCAGCATCTGCGCCGTCATTACCTCCGCTGGCTTGCCGTCGGCGGCAATTGATCCTTGATTAAGCACAACCATGCGATGCGCGATTCTCGCGGCCTGATTGAGATCGTGGAGTACAATGACAATCGTTCGGCCCTCTTCGACATTCAGCCTCTCGACAAGCTGCATCAACTCAACCTGATGAGCCATATCCAAAAAACTGGTTGGCTCGTCAAGCATCAACACATCGGTCTCCTGCGACAGCGCCATGGCAATCCACGCGCGCTGTCTCTGGCCACCCGACAGGGATCCCAGCATGCGGTCGGCAAACGACGTCATCCCGGTGAGTCCCAGCGCTCGATCCACCGCCGCGCGATCCTCTGGACCCGAGCCTTGAAAGGCCCGGCGCCAGGGGTGGCGCCCATAGCCTGCGAGATCGCGCACGCTAAGCCCCATGGGGGCTTCGGGAGATTGTGGCAACAAGGCCAACCTGCGGGCGACAGCCCGTGCTGACCAAGATTGAATCGGCTTACCTTCCAACAGCACTTCGCCGCTTTGTGGACGCAGAATTCGCGACAGGGCCTTAAGCAACGTTGATTTACCTGATCCGTTCGGTCCTACGAGCGCCGTGATTTCGCCCGGTATGATCGAAAGCGACAAATCGTTGAGCACTGTCTCGTTGTCGTAGTGAAAGTGAAGGTGGCGGGCTTCGATCGTCATCCTTTCTTATCCTTTCCATTCCACATGAGCCAGATGAACCAGGGCGCTCCCAGAGCAGAGGCAACAATCCCGGCTGGCAATTCTAGCGGCGCAAAGACAGTCCGGCCGATAAGATCAGCAGCAACCGTTACCGCTGCTCCGCAAAGCGCCGCCAGCGGCAGCGCCACCGCATGTTTTGGCCCGACCATAAGACGTGCCATATGGGGCGCAACAAGGCCGACAAAGCCGATCCCGCCGGAAAAGGCCACTCCCGCCCCCGCAAGACCCACTGCGATTGCAGCAACACGCAGCCGACAGCGATCGACCGCAAGCCCTCTGCCCGCCGCGGTTTCATCGTCAAGCGATAATAAATCAAGCCGCCGGGTCTGTGCCGCCAATGCCAACGCCAATATTGCAAGCCAAGGGGCCAGTGTGGTGCTCGCGGACCAGCCAGCCCCCGACAGGCTACCGGATAACCAGACCACAGCCGCACTGTAAAGCTGTTGATCAAGACCCATGGCAATTACTAGCGTTGCCGCACCAATCAACGCGTTCATGCCAATCCCGGCAAGCAGCAGGCGCACGGGTGCAATCGCACCGTCCCGCTGCGCGGCTACAGCGGTGACGAGTGCCGCGAAGGCTGCGCCCGCAAAAGCGGCAGCCGGTCGCCAGTGAGGCTCGACTGCAATGCCATGGGACTGCAACCAGATGAGGCCCGTCACCGCAAGACCCGCTCCGGCGGTCAGCCCCAGAATGCCGGGATCGGCAAGTCCATTCCGGGTGATCCCCTGGAGAACCGCCCCTGCGAGCGCCAGCGATGCACCGGCAAGCGCTGCCAGTACCAGACGCGGCAACCGTATCGACCAAACGATTAGCGAAGTGCCCGGATCGCTCGTGCCTAGGAGCGCGCTGAACAGCGCAGGTGGATCAATGTTCATTGATCCAGTCCCAAGCGATAACGTTGCCAACGCCAAAAAGACCAGCCCGACGATGAGAATAGGTGAAGCAGTTTTCATAGTTTTCGTCATAATACCCGCGCGCTGCGTCGCGCTATCCAGATCAACACGGGTGCGCCAATGAGCGCGGTCAGAAGACTCACTGGCGTTTCGTGGGGCGGGTTGAGCGTCCGTGCAGCAAGATCAGCCCCAACCAGCAGGGTGGCTCCGATAAGCCCGGCCATTGGAATAATCCGACGATAATCCTGGCCAACTATGAAGCGTGCGAGATGTGGAGCAGCCAGCCCGATAAAGCCGACTTGCCCGGCAATGGCGACTGCGGCACCGGCAAGTAACAGCGTTGCGACGGCGGCAACGGAGCGCGTCAGGATGACTCGCGCCCCCAGCGCGGCAGCGACATCTTCCCCCAACGATAGAAGCGATACGGCAGGGCTGGATAGCAACGCAATCAGCAGTCCGATCACGATCCAAGGCGCTGCCAGGCCGAGTTCATCCCAGCCCACTCCCTGCACACCGCCAGCTGTGAAAAAAAGTACATCCTGAGCGATTTCGCCAACGATCACCACACCACTGCCTATCGCTCCCAGCAGCGCTGACACCGCAGCACCAGCCAGTGCTAGCCGAAGCGGCGCTGACGCACCTCCCGCCGCCAGCCCCAGCCCGAGTGAAAGCCCCACGCCAATACCGGCCCCCAGGAAAGCACTGACGATCAGCGCGACAAAAGAAGCTCCGGGCGCAATGACCAGTGTGCAAGCCAGCCCCAAACCAGCACCCGCATTCAATCCCATTAATGTGGGGCTGGCCAGCGGGTTGCGTGTTACTCCCTGCATCAACGCCCCAGCAACGCCCAGTGCAGCTCCAACCATCATCGCGGCCAGCGCACGGGGCACGCGCAGATCGCGCATAACCAGATGATCAGTGTTCCTCGGATCAAAGCCGTTCAGCACTTCCAAGAGCGTTGTCGCGTCAGCGCTTCCTGCCCCCTGTGTTAGCGATAGGGCAAAAATGCTAATCATAATCACCAGCACTAATAATACTCGCAGTGACTCGCGAAGTATCATGCAGACAGTCCAAATATAGTGCCGATATCATCGAGAATACGCCCAAAACTGATCGGCCCGATAGACTGATTCCACCATGCCATATTTACGCGATGAACTTGTCCGGCTTGCACCGCTGGCAACCGGCGCCACAATTCAGTTTGCTCGATTGAACTCATGCGCGCCTCGTCTTCCGCCATAAGCAGCAGAACATCGGCGTCGATCTGCGGGATGATCTCCATTGAAATGGTAATATTCTTTTTATCTGTCGGGGTCAGCGTGTGGGGCACTAGCCCAAGGTCGTGGTACATCACTAATCCTGCCCGCCGCTCACCACCGTAAATCCGAATATCTTTCTGACGCACCCGCAAAAGCAGCACCGTGGGCCGGCGCCCGCGATTGCCAAGAGATTCACGCATGTTCGCGACTCGCCGATCATAGGCACTGATCGCCTGTTCAGCCTCAGCTCGCCGACCCAGCCCGTTCGCCAATGCTGTCATAAATTCGCGCCAGTCGTCTGCCGGCTCGTTCAGCAGCAACGTTGGCGCTATGGACTCCAGCAAGGAGGCCTCGGTGGCAAACCGAGCAGCCTGACCGACAATGAGATCAGGCCGTATACCAATAACCGCCTCGTAATCGGGCGCACTGTGTAATCCAACCGAAGCGACATCGCCCAGTGCGTCTGCCAGGTGCGGCGGTGGTGCGCCGCCAGCACGCATCGGCATGGCCACAGGCGGCAATCCCATCGCAGCCAGCATTTCCGCAAAAAAAGCGTCGAGGGCAACGATACGCTTTTGATTTTCCGAAACGGCCAGATCGCGCGGGTCGCGAAGTACTCGGGCATAAGCCCAAGGGGCCACTAGCCCGAGGGCCATTGCCTGAACCAAGGAGCGTCGGAGAATATTCAAAATGAAATTAACCCCGGATTGTCTATTAAAAATTCGGGCAAGATTAACAGAAATCTTGCCCGAAAGCGGTTTCAATCACCCACTTCAAATTGGGAGACTGCAAAAGCAGCTTTCAAAAGGTCCAGTTCAGGCGTGCAAACACCGCTTGGTAAGTGGGCTCGCTGGTGCGGGTAGTAGAGATAACTGCGCCACTGTTATCCAGAATCTGATCGACCCGGTCTTCAGTCTGGCCGAGCAGATTAGTGATGCTTAACGACAAGTTCAGGCCATCGGCCAGCTCGGTATTGCTGGATAGATCAAGCCGTGTGCGTGACTCAATAGACTGGTCAAGAAAACCGCCGCCGGTGAGCCGTTGAGTCTGATCAACTGACGTGGTGTGATTTACGGCAATGCCTAGTGTCGTGTTCCAGGGCGCAACAAAGTAATCGAGACCGAGGTTCCCGAAGGCATCTGGTTGATTGAAGAAAGGCCGAGAACCGCCGTTGATTTCATCAACGCTGGAGTCGGTATAACCTGCGTTGCCCCAGAGAGTAAAATCATTAAGGCCAATGCTATCAAGTGGAGCACGCGCTGAAAGTTCAATGCCTCTAGCTCGGGCATCGCCCACGTTCTGTGGGGTGGCGACAAATCGATTGCCGTCTTGTTCAGTCACCTTTTCGATTTTATCCTCAAACATCCGCTCAAAAAGATTGAGCGAAACATGGCCACGATCATTGGCAAAATAATGGTCTACACCCAGGTCTAGGCCCCAGATAGATTCCGGATCCTGCTGTGGATTACCCCGAATATCAGGATCAGCAGCCGTGCCGTCTTGTTCATCGATAGATGGCGACAGGTCGCGCAAATCCGGTCGCCGCAGTGTGCGCGCTACGCCGATTCGCAGATCTGTCTGTGGTGTTGCGCTAAACACCGCATTAAGCGATGGCAACAGAAAATCGGCATCATTGGCGTTTGATTCGCCAAAAAAATCCGTCGTTTCGGTTTCCGAGTTTTCAAGGCGCAGGCCACCAGTGACTTGCAAGTTATCACGCACTTTCCACACATCTTCGGCAAAAGCGAAAAGGATATCCTCATCGATTTGGAATATCCGGTCTTCGCGCGGAGGACGCTGCGACCCGTTGCGAATCTCGCCGTTTGTTTCATCATGCCCGCGCAACTCTGCACCAACACCGAAATTCAATAAATGGTCATTGGCTTGCACTTGTAGAGTCGCTTCCGGGCGGGTCATTTCCAGTTCAATGAGTTCAGTCCGCTGGCGTTCCCGGTTCACACTGCCATCAGCGTTGAAGCGCGTTTCATCACGCTCGGTGTCGGTCTCTCCGCGTTGCCAATCGAGATTCAGGCTCAACTTGGCGGACTTGGTAACATGGCGTTGCCAGCCGGCGCGAAAGCCATAGCTCTCACGTACACGCTCACGGTTCTCGTTACTCACCCGGTCACGCGTTATTTGATCCGCTTCCAAATCAGTCTCGATGTCATCACGAAATTCCGTGGTACGCAGATAAAACGGGTCAAGTTCGAAACGCCCCATTTGTTCGGTTTGCAGCGCCAGCCGTGGCATCAGATTGACCTGGTCAAAACGACGCTCGTTGAGTTCGAGGGCCCCACCATCGGGTGCTCCACTGGCGTCGAACTCGAACTCATCCTTGCTCTCGCTGCGGCGGAAGCGCTGCAGGGAGCCCGCCAGCATAATGTCCAAAGGCCCCGCCGTGGTGGCAGTTGAAAAACTCAGCTCACCCTGTTCGCCATTGCCCTCCAGATGACCAGCACCAACCGAAAGCTCGGATTGTTGCATCTCATCGACACCATTTTTCAGTACAATATTCACCGTGCCTGCGGCGCCCTGGCCCGGCAGGCTGGCCCGCGGCGAGCGTACAACCTCAATCCGTTCTACCAGCCCGGTGGGGATTCGGTCGACTTCAAAACCGCGCCTGGATTCACCATCAATCATCGGGCGCCCGTTAACCAGTACCTGGGTATACTCTCCTGGCAGGCCCCTCAAGCGAACTTCACGCGAGCGGTTGGCACCGTCGTAAGTGACACCTGGCACGCGCCGTAAAGCATCCCCCAGAGCTTGCTCGTTATATTGCTGTAACTGCTCCGCTGTGATGACTTCAATTGAATTAGGCGCTGAAGCCTTCAGCTGTACCGCACGCTGCGCCGATGTATCCACCTCACCGAATACGGTAATTGGGTTCAACATCTGGGCGTCTTCGCCTGATTGCGTCGGCGAGGGCGTGGCCTGAGCCAACGCGAGCTGGGTAGGGCCGGTTATAAGAAATGACAGCACGACAAGCGTAGAGTGAGAAACAGAGCGCGGAGAAAGGCTAAACTTCATTTTCATGTAAATCCCTTGGTTTTTAAATATTAATTATTATCATTCCTATTATAGCTAACACTTGAATGCGGTTGCAATCCTGTTCCTAAACTCTCTACCTTTGAGATCGAAATCTATAAATAATTATAACTAATTGATATTAATTATATAATTCTACTATCATCGTTCGCCATGATTGTTCCATGCCCAATATCAAATTCCGCGCTAGCAGTCGCACCCTCACCAGTCAGTTGGCCTCCCGATCATTGGCCAGGGTCCCGAAATCGTCGGCGTCGACAGTATCGGCCGCCGCTTCCCCACCACGCTGGGCATGCGCACCGAGACTTGATCCACGACCCTGCTGTCGCTGGCCGAGGTGCCCATCACCGCCGAAAAGGCCATGTCTGATTGAACATAGACATCTTCGTCATGGACAACAGCAACTCCAGCAAAGAAGGAGTCTCGCGGGCCTATCAAAAGGTCGATGGCTATACTTTGATCGCTGCCTACCTCGGCAACGAAGGGGCATGCCTGGGCCTGGAGGTGCGCCCCTGCAATCAGCACCCCGGCAAGCAGCACCCTTACCATGAAGGAGAGCAATGCCCTCCTGGTAAGAGTGCCGCGTGCCCGAGGCTTGACCGAGCAACCGATCTTGCTGCGAGAAGACAGCGGCTTCGACAGCAAGGCTTATCTGGCGTTGATTGAGCAGCACCGCCAAGCGTTTGCCGAAGACGGTCGAAATTTCGACTATATCGTCAAATGGAACCCACGCGGCGTGGCCACAGCCATGGCCGACCAGGATACCTAGCGTGTGGAGGCTGTCGACTATTGGACAGTACAGCGCCTGGTGGAGCGCATCGCCGATAGCGATGGCCAACTGCTGCTCGAACCGGCGTATGAGCTGGAAGGCTGGTGGAGATGCATGACAAAACAGCCTTCGATGCCGACCGACGCAACAAGAGTCGGCCCTAGCAGGCATGTGATGGTCGATTTAGGCGGTATCGGTGATCAAAAAAATTCTCGCTGGCGGTGATAGGAAAAGTATTGGCGTCGCCATCACAGCTTCAGGTATCAGTTTTCTTTCACTAAAGCGTCATGAGGGAAAGGTAATATTGAGTTTTACCCTTAGGAGTTGGTAGCTATGTCACAACGCAAATGCCAGCCTTTAAGTGAAGCCGAAGTCGAGTTCTTAGTTCAATTAGCTAACGGTAATGCACTGGCACGTCAGCGCCGCAAAGATCGCGACCACAAAACAAATGGCCCAAAACCTCCACTGGGAAAGTAAAACTAATGGCTTTATTGGGACGTCAATCATGGCCGCTATTTTGATCCTACATATTCCGTGATCCAGACCATTGGATAGTCTATCAGTGCCTGAAGTTAATTTACCTATTTAAAGTAGGCGTTTTTGGCAGCACTCTGCGGCGCTTTTATCAACATCAAGAGAGCGGGCAGTCGTTGATGGCCGACAAGGTCTCTTTGCCCACTTATATCCGTTGACGCCTATGGTCATTTAAATCGCGGTGTGCGTTCAATGGCAGGCTTCAGCTTTATCACAGATTGTGACCCACCAGCAATGCGCTCATGTCTCTCCCTCCTAAAGCGTTTCTTATGGTGGTTCAAAATGAGCAGTTTTCACCGAAAATTTCGTTCTAAAATATCGGCTGACGCAAGTCGCTGACTTTTATATACGCAGGTGCTAAAAGACCGCTTTTGGCCGAACACCGACATTGCCAACACCCGCAAATGTCGGTTTTGATTATAACCTTCTACATCCCACTCACCCGCATCACTTCCCTCGTAACCGCTTCATTCAGCACCCCGCGTTTGGCTTCTACTAGCGTGAGCCAGTCGCGGGCGCGGGTGATGCCGGTGTAGACCAGCTCGCGGGTGAGAATCGGGTTGATGGTTGGCGGTAGCAGTAGGGCGGTGTGCAGGAACTCCGAGCCTTGGGATTTGTGTACCGTCATCGCGAACACGGTTTCTACCGCGTGCAGGCGGGAGGGCAGCACCCAGCGGATGGGTTTTTCCGGGTCGCTTGTCGGGAAGGCAACGCGCAAGAGTGTTTTACCCGGCGTGCCTGAACGTGAGCGCGGGTCCGGCACGGCCAGGGTGATACCGATATCGCCGTTCATCAGCTTTAGGCCGTAGTCGTTTTGGGTCACCAGTACCGGGCGTCCTTCATACCAGCCTTTCTCCAGCGTGACATCACTGCCATAAAGCAGCTTTTCCCCGCGCAGGGTTTTGGCGATGCGCAGGTTCAGGCCTTCTACTCCCCAGGGGCCTTTGCGCAGGGCGCATAGCAGCTGAAAATGGCTGTAGGCGCTTAGCACCTTAAAAGCCCAGGTATCAAAAGCGGCTGGGTTGTCCTCGAAGGATTCCCCGCGCGGGCGCTGGGCGTTGAGCGTTTTCAGGTAATGGCGGTAGCCCGTGGGTGGGGCGATGGGTTCATTGTTGTGGTTGGTGCGGCCTTCGCCACCGTTTAGAAACTTATCTGCGCTGCCGTGAATGACCAGCTTATCCAGGGCGGCATCCTCAGAAAGTGTTAGGTGGTGCAGGTCGGGGTAGCCGTGGCGCAGTACGGCGTCAACGGCCTGCTGTTTTTCCCGATCACTTTGCGCGTGGCTGGGCTGATTGATCGCCTGGGCCAATTGGCCGATGCCGCTGTATTCGTCAAAGCGGTGGCTGACCCGCAGCATGGTAATCGCTTGGTCTAGCGGCTGGCCCTGGGCATCGATATAGGCATCGGGCAGCGGCTGGCCGGTGGCGCTTGCAAGCCATTGGGCGGTTGCCGGGGTGTAGTGGGCGGCTTCAGCACGACGGCATAAATCGCCGAGTACTGAGCCAGCCTCTACCGATGCCAGCTGGTCTTTATCCCCCAGTAGCACGCACTGGGCATTGGCGGGCAGGGCGCGCAGCACAGCGGCCATCATCTCGATATCCACCATGGAGGCTTCGTCGATCACCAGCACATCCAGCGCCAGCGGGTTGGCGGCGTTGTAGCGAAAATGCCGGGTGTCGGGGCGGGCGCCTAGTAGCCTATGGAGTGTCGTTACTTCAGTGGGAATCGCTATCTCGTTGGGTACAGAAGAAGAGTGTTCACTTAATAGCGTTTCTAGCTGAGCTATCGGCAAGCTATCCACCTGCCCGGCGATGGATTCATTCAGGCGGGCGGCGGCTTTGCCGGTGGGGGCGGCCAGGCGAATGCGCAGCGGCTGGCTAGGCGAGTGGGCCAGCTGCAAGGTTTGCAGCAGGGCAAGCAAGCGCACGACGGTGGTGGTTTTACCGGTGCCGGGGCCGCCGGTAATAATGCCGAAGCGGCTGCGGGCGGCCAGGGCGCAGGCGGTTTTCTGCCAGTTCAGGGTGCTGGCGTTTTCAAATACACTGTTTTCAAGCACATGGTTTTCAAGCACATGGTTTTCAAGCACATGGTTTTCAAGCACATGGTTTTCAAACACGCGGTCTTCAAACAGAACGTTCAGCGCTTGAGGCAGCAGGTCGCGGTGAGCCTCGTCAGCCGTCGCTTCCAGGCGCGTGGCGATTTGCTGGTGCAGGGTTTGTTCGTACTGCCAGTAGCGGCGTAGGTAAAGCCGCGTGCCGATGCTGGCTTGCTGCTTGGCACCTAAACCTGAGTGAGCGTTCACTACTACCAGTGGCGTATTGCCAGGGCCATCACTGACCAGTAGCGGGTGGTGCAAGGCGGCTTGCCATTCTTTGAGTGTGAGCGTGGCCAGCACCTCGCTGGGCAGCGGCGGCGGGTCGCTTAAATCGTCGCCTTCCGGCGGCAGCGAAAGGGCAAAATCCGGCGCGTTGAGCGTGGCGTTTAAGTCCAGGCAAACGTGGCCACGGCCGAGCTGGTGGCTGGCTAGGGCGGCAGCTAGAAGCAGTAGCGCAGGGGCATCCGGTGCTTCTGTGGCTAAAAAACGCACTAAAGCGCGGTCTAAATCCCGTAGCCAGCCCCGCGCCACCCAGCGCTCGCAGAGGGCTAGTAATTCAGAGGTATCGCTTAACGCAAGGTGAGCGCTTACTGGCGCGGAGGCTGAGGAAGGCTGGGCATCCGGTGTTTCAACGGCATCGCCAAACAGGTCAAACGTTTGGGTGTCCTTCATGCGCTAGCCTCCTGCGATGTGGAATGAGGCTGAGGTGAAAGTGGCTTGCCTGCAAACAGGCTATCCAGCGCTTCGATCAATTCCACCGGGGCGGGCTCTGAAAATACCCCGCGCCCAGCGCTGCGGCTGCCGCGCAGAAACACGGTCATCGAGCCGCCCAGGTGCTGGTGGGGGTCGTAATCCGGCAGGCGCGCTTTTAACAGCCGATGCATAGCCAGCAGGTAAAGCGCAGCCTGTAGATCGTAGCGCTTAGCCAGCAGCGCATTGCGCAAGGCGTCCGGTTCGTAATCGCTGTCATTCGGCCCTAAATAATTCGATTTCCAGTCCAACACGTAAAAGCGCCCTTGGTATTCAAAGGCTAAATCGATAAAGCCTTTGAGCATGCCGTTCAGCGTGTCGGCATCTAGCGCGGGGCGCTCGACCCCTGGCAGTAAGTGCTTACTGACCAGCGCATCAATGGCTTGGGTATTAACCCGTTTGGCGGCCAGCCAGAACTCTAGTTCTACTTGGTAGCTGGTGAGTTCAGTCAGCGCGACGCTAGTTTGGTTCGGCGCGGCTAGCGGTAGCGGCGTGGTCAGTAGGTTGGAAAGCCAGCCTGCCAGTGGTTCCTGCCATGCCTGCCAGCCGCGTAGTTGCACGCGCCGCCAGAGCATGTCGTTGAGTGAATCTTGGTCGTTGGCAGCGGCCTCAAAACCTTGCCTGCCTGCCCATTCCAGCAAGCCGTGCAGGAAGGTGCCGGGGCCTGGGCCACGTGGAAACTTGTGCAGGTGGAAAGTCTCTGGCTGGGATAGTTCTTGGGATAGTTCTTGGGGTTCATCCAGCACTTCAAAGGCCGTGGCTTCCTGAGCGGTGGTGGGTTCCAGCGGCGTGGCCATGGGGGCGGTGAGGGTGCCGGAAAGGCGTAGTGCCGAGTAACTGGCAATCCACCAGTGTTCCCTGGCGGGGCGCGCTGGCGTGCGGGCGTGGCCCAGCGCCATGTTTTGCTCAGGGGGCGTAAAGCGCAGCGCCGTGGGGGCTGGCGGTTCACTGATGCAGATGTCACTGCCTTCTGCCAGCGCTTTCAGCGCCGTGGTTAATGCGGCCGGGGCGATGGGCTGGCCGCCGTTGATCAGGTAGCCCAGGGCGCTGTTTTCCAGCCCGTTGAGTGGGGCGAGCCCCAGCCAGGTGGCGTGGCGGGCGCGGGTTAGCGCTACGTAAAGTTTGCGCAGGTCTTCGCCCAGGCGTTCCCGGTCGGCGGTGGCCAGGGTGTCGTCGTCACCGTTCAGGCTGAGCTGCAGGTTGCCCAGGCCATCGTGCCAGCGCAGCGGTATGTCATCTTTCTTGACCGGGCGATGGTTGCCGATAAAGGGCAGAAACACCAGCGGATACTCAAGCCCCTTGGATTTGTGAATGGTGATTACCTTGACCAGATCCGCGTCGCTTTCCAGGCGCAGTTTGTGGCTGTCGCCGTGGCTTTCCGGGTCGGCGATGGCGTCAAACAGAAAGCGGATCAGCGCATGTTCGCCGTCAAGCTCGGCGCTGGCCTGCTGCAGCAATTCGCCAAGGTGCAGAAGGTCAGTGAGTAAGCGCTCACCGTCTTCGAACTTCGCCAGCAGGCGAGCGGGAATATCAAAATCGACCATCAGGCGGCGTACCAGTGGCAGCACGCCCTGGCGCTGCCATAAGCGGTGGTAGTGGCTGAACTGCTCTACCCGTGCTTCCCAGGCCAGTTCGTTTTGCTGCAGGTGGTCAAGTTCGGCAAGGCTTAGCCCCAGCACCGGCGTGGCCAGGGCGGCACGCAGGTGGGCTTCGGCCTGACGGGAGCTGGCAAGCGGCTCGGCGCAGGCGCGCAGCCAGCGTTCGACCTGGGGGGCCACCGGCGAGCTGAATACCTTGTCATGGTCGGAAAGATAGACACTTTTCACCCCACGGCTGGCTAGTGCTAGGCGAATGGCGCGGGCTTCCTGCAAGCCATTGACCAGTACCGCCATGTCCGAGGGCTTGAGCGGCGTCAGGGTTCCATCCTGATAAAAGCCGCTTTTCGCCTGCTGGCCTGCGTTGAGCAGTTCAGTCATATATGAAGCGCAGCGTTCGGCCATTTCCGGCTGATAAGCAGTTTTGGAAAGCGCCTCGTCACTTTCCATTGGCCACAGGGTCATGGCGGGCAGCGGCTGGCCCTGGTGAACCAGCTGTTCGTCGCGGCCTTTGGCGGCCACCTGCAGAAACGGCAGCGGGTTGTCGCCGCCTGCTTCGCGGAATAAAAAAGCCCCGGCGGGGTGCTGGTCGGCGTAGTGGAAACAGTGGTTTACCGCCTCGACCATGGCGCGGCTGGAACGGAAGTTGGTGCTCAGAGTGACGTGTCGGCCAGAGGTGTGCTTTCTGGCCTGCAGGTAGGTGAAAATATCCGCGCCGCGAAAGGCGTAAATGGCCTGCTTGGGGTCGCCGATCAGCAGCATGGCGGCGTCGCGGCGCGGGTGGGCGACGTCATACACCGCGTTGAAAATACGGTACTGAATCGGGTCGGTGTCCTGAAATTCATCAATCAGCGCCACGGGGAACTGGCGCAGTATCTGCGCGGCCAGGGCCTCTTTGTTGGGGCCTTGCAGGGCGCGGTCCAGATGGGTGAGCAGGTCATTGGGGCCCATTTCGGCGTGGCGCTCTTGCTCGCGTTCCAGGCGCACCTTGCACCACTGCACGGCGTGAATCAGCAGGTCATTGCGTGGTTCCGGCAGGGCGTTAAGGGCGGCGGGGAGTGCCTCAAACGCCTCAAAAGCTGGATGAATCGGCGGCGCTCCGTTCCAGATTTCAGCAATACCCGCAGGTGTCAGTCGTTTCCATGCAGTGACCTTTTTATCCATGTCAGGACTGACAAGATCGCTTTCTGCCCATTGCTGAATTTTATCCAGCCAGTTGCCTCGATGATCTTTGCGCATTTTGCCAGGGGCGAAGTGCTTGGCTTTTTGGCCATCGTCAAAAAGCTGACGTAGTTCATCGACCCAAGTTCTCCAGGGCGCTTTCAGTGTGGCAAGCGTGGCGCTGCGCTCGGCCTCTGCAGTGCTTAATGTTTCTGCTGGCGCAGGGCGTTGGCTGCCAAGGGCGTCGCTTTCATGGAGCAATTTGCGCACCTCGCCGTGAAGGTCGTCCGGCGATGTCCAGTAGCGGGTAATGCTGCCCAGGGCGTCGGCGTCCAGCGGGTAGTAGAAGGTGCGCCAGTAATCGCGCACCACTTCCTGCTCCAGGTCGCGCTGTTCGTTTTCCAGATTGAGCGAGAACAGGCTGCCGCTATCAAAGGCGTGTTCGCGCAGCATGCGGTAGCACCAGCTGTGAATGGTGGAAACCGCGGCTTCGTCCATCCATTCAGCGGCAAGTTCCAGGCGGCGGGCGCAGGCAGGCCAGGTGGCTTCTGCGTATTGGCTGCGAAGCTCAAGCAGCAGGGCGTCGGCACCGGCCTCATCGCTGGCTCTGAACACGGCGGCGGCTTCTACCAAGCGGTGGCGGATACGTTCACGCAGTTCCTGAGTGGCAGCGTTGGTGAAGGTGACCACGAGAATTTCCGGCGGCGTCAGCGGGTGCACAAAGGCCGTATCATCTTCGCTGTGCTGGCCACCCAGCACTAGGCGTACATACACCAGCGCGATGGTGAAGGTTTTTCCCGTGCCCGCACTGGCTTCAATCAGGCGGCTACCGTGGAGCGGCAGCGTAAGCGGGTTGAGTGGGGTGGGTGTGTCAGCCTGGCTCATGCGGCTTTCTCTGTGTCAATGGGCTGTGACTGGGCCAGCGCGATTGCCTGGAAAGGCGTGGGTTCTGATTCCGATATATAGGTCAGAATATCCACGGGTAGCTGAAGACGTTCTTCCAGTGCCATTTTAAGTTCGGCGCAAGTCAACAGCGGAATGGCTGCCGGAGCCATCAACAATAAATCAACATCACCGCCGCGCTTTGAATCATCCAGACGTGAGCCAAACACATGGATATCTACCTGGGCCCCTGCAAACTCGCGTACGGCTGAAAAAATGGTGTCGCGCTGTGCTTGAGTGAGACGCATGGAAGACGCTCCTTGCCTGAGTGGCGTTATTAAAGACCTTGTTGAAATCTTAGCACTTTAGCGGGTTTTGCTGATATCCGGCCTTTTTACCGCCTTGAACAGCGGGGCGTAGAGGGCGTCTGTCAGCGTGGCGAAGGTGTGTGTCTGACCATCAAGCGCCTCGGTGCGGTCGAAAAACAGCCGTTCGAAGCGCGGCCATTGGTGGCTGAGGTAGGCGCTTTGGGAGGCTTCGCCGGTGTGCTGGTAGCCGTTTTCGTAGACTTTTTCAGCAGCGGCGTAGGCGTCACTTTCCCGGCCTTTTTCCAGGGCGATGTCCGGCGTGCCGAGCTTGTTCAGCCAGGCAAAAGCGGCCTGCGCTGCCAGCGGTAGCGGGGCCTGTAGGCCTTGCTGCCAGAGGCCTAACTGGGTTTTCAGGTGCGTGCGGGCAGTGTCGGCATCCAGTGGCTCCAGGGTGATATTGCCCGCCTTGGAAAGCAGCTGTGTGGTCGTCGGACCGCTGAGGTTGCCCGCCAAGTGCGCAACCCAGTGGCGCAGTAGGTGATGCCACTGGTATTTGCCCTTCTTGATCAGGCTGCTGCTGAGCAACAGCAGGCGGCAGCGGTGGCCGTCGTCATCCTGGCGTAGCTCGCCTAGCCAGTCTTCCAGCGTGATGCCGTTATGTTCGAGGTGAACGGCGCTTGGGGCATCCTGGGCGTGTGGCCAAGCGGCCAGGGCGTCCTCGTAGGCAGTGAACAGGGCTTCCATGGGCTCGGCGAGGTCGTTACGCATGCGCTCGCCAAAGGCGCCCATGGCGAGTACGCCTTGGCCTTGGAAGCGTTCAAGGGCGTCGTGGAGCGCTTCAATGCGCGGTTCGCCGTTGTCGATGGCATGGCGTTGGGCGGCGATCAGGCGGTCTTGCAGCTGCCAGTTTTGCAAGCCATCCAGCGCGAAGGGTTCGTCGTCCAGCTCGGCCAACGCTTCCTGCTCGAAATAGACGCCTAGCCGAGTGTTGAAGAAAGTGCGCGCCGGTTCGCGTAGAAAACTGCCTAGCTGGCCGAGCGTCAGACTGGTTGGGGTGTTTTCTGGCGCAACAAGGGTTGCTTGGGTTGCTTGTGAAGTACGCGGTGCATGAACGTCGCGCCATTCGTGGGCATAGGTGAACAGCCGACCGTTGTTTTGCGTATCGTTAAAATAAGCGCGGCTGAAGGGTTGCAGCGGGTGCTCGGTGGTCAGCGCTTCCAGCAGCGGCGTGCCGTTGTCACTCTGCCAACCTGCTGCCAGATGGTCGCGCAGCTGGCCGACCAGCACTGAAGGCGGTAGCGGCGAGTTGTCGATTTGGCTTCTGCCGACCCAGCTAATATAGAGCTGATCCCGGGCGGAGAGCAGCGCTTCCAGAAACAGGTAGCGGTCGTCTTCCCGACGGGAGCGGTCGCCGGGGCGGTAATCACTGCCCATCAAGTCAAAATCCAGTGGCGGCTGTGAGCGGGGGTACTCGCCGTCGTTCATGCCCAGCAGGCACACGCGCTTAAACGGAATGGCACGCATCGGCATTAACGTGGCGAAGTTAACGGCTCCGGCTAAAAAGCGCTGGGAAAGGCTGTGTTCGTCAATCTGCGCTAGCCAGTGTTCGCGCACCATGGAGAGCGGCAGCGGTTCGGTTAGCTGGGCTTCCTCACTGCTTTCCAGCATCTGTTGCAGGCCGTTTTCCAGCTTGGTGAGCATGACGCTTTCTTGGGCATCGTCGGTGAGAAAGAAGGTTTCCAGCAGCGTGCGCAGTCGCGTTACCCAGCTGGCCGCATTGGTGGGCCGGCAGAAAATTTCCCAGGTGGCTTCGAGTTTTTCCAGTAGGGTGGCCAGCGGCCCGGCAAGACCCGCTTCCAGCCCGCCGATATCGTCAAACGGTTCAATTCCATGCCATGCATGGCCTTCACCCACGGTGTAGCCCAGCAGCAGGCGGCGCAGGCCAAAGGCCCAGGTGTTCTGGCTTAGCCCGCCAGGTAGTTCTAAGGTTTGGCGTTGCTTGGCATTCAGCCCCCAACGAATGCCTGCGCCTTCCATCCAGCGTTCTAGCACCGGCAGGTCGCGCTCTTCCAGCCCAAAGCGCTGGCGTAAAGCGGGCACATCGAGCAAGTCCAGCAAATCGCTGACCGATAGGCGCAGTTCTGGCAGGCGCAGCAGTTTTTCCAGGGCAATCATTAGTGGCAGGCGGTGGCGGCTGGCTTGGTCGGAAAGTGTATAGGGAATATGCCGTGGGTCATCATTTTGCAACTGACCAAACACCGCAACGATATGCGGCGCGTAGCGGTCGATATCCGGCACCATGACGATAATATCCCGCGGGCGCAGGTTGGGGTCGGCGCTGAACGCTGCTAGCAGTTGGTCGTGGAGAATCTCGACTTCCCGCTGGGGGCCATGGGCAATATGAAACAAAATAGAATCATCATCGGCAGGCACCGCTGGCCAGTGATCCTGGGTTTCCGCCACGGGGCGCAGTTCGCGAATATCGTCTTGCAGTTGGCTGAGCAGGCATTTGCGATCAACGCCGTTAAACGGCTCGAACATATCAATGCGTAGCGCCTGCTGCTCGAATAGCGTCTGGTAACCGCCGGTGTCGTCATGTTCGTCCAGCAGGCGCAGGTAGTCGCGGCCCTGCTTGCCCCAAGCGGCCAGCAGCGGCTGGGCGTGTAAATGCAGGGCATCGTCGGCATCGCCGGTGCCCAGCACATCCAGCGCTTCCGGCATGCCGGTTTTGCGCCGCTGGCGGTAGCGGTTGGCACGTAGTAAATCTTTGTGTTCGATGATGTCCGCCCAGTAGAACTGGCAAGGGTTATGTACACACAGCACAATTTGGCAGCAGCGAGAAAGCGCTGACAGCGCTTCCAGAGTTTGTTGGGGCAGCGATGAAATACCAAAAATAATCAGCCGACGGGGTAGGCCGGGCGGGCAGGCTTGGCCCTCTAGCTGCTCGGTGGCTTTCAGGAAACGCTGGTGTACCTGGGCGCGGCTGCTGTTGAGGCCTGCCTCGCCTTGGGTGGTGGCAACGTCTTCGCGCAGAATGCGCCACAGTGCGGGCTGCCAGCGCTGGTGTTCTTCCAGCGGGCGGGCTTCGCCTTTGGCGGTAATCAGTACGTCGTCACCGTTGGCCCAGGCGTCTAGCCAGTCGGCGCGGTAGACCTGGTACTGGTCAAACAAATCCGCCAACCGCTCGGCCAGCTGGTAGTGTTTGCGCTGGTCGCGGTCGACTTCCAAAAACTGGGCCAGCGGCGCGAACACTTCCTGCCCGGATAGGCTAGGCAGCAGGCGCAACAGCCGCCAGACCAAACGCGATTTATCAAACGGCGAGGTTTCCGGCACCGCGTCGCCATCCTGATCAATATGCGTTAGCACCGTGCGGTAGGCTTGCCATAGAAACCGCGCAGGCAGCATGACATCTAATGCGGCAGCGATACCCGCGCCGCCATTTTCCGGGTCTTCTGCCAGTGCTAGTTTTAACCACTGCCCAATACCGTTGCTCTGCACCAGAATGGTTTCATTTTCCAGTGGCCCCAGCGGGTGCAGACGCATCCACTGCACGGCTAGCCCGCGCAAATCTTCCAGGCGATTTGCGTGCACCACCATAAAGCCAGGGGTAAGCGACGTTGGCTTAAGCGATGTTGGCGAGAGCGGTGTTGGTAAGCACGGTGAATTGGCAGGCATGCGGGGGTGTTCCTTCACAGCATTAGGCATTGGGAATAGCGCGTAACACTATGGTGCCATAAGTTAAGTGTCTTGCGGGATGCGCGTTATATCGCCAAGCTATGCGGATACCGTGAGTCAAGCGATGTGAGTCAAGCAAAGAGGAATTCCCCATGAGCGAGCCTACTAATAATACCCGCCGTCATTCTGCCCAGGTGGTAGATGGCCCTGGCAAAGCGGCCAGCCGAGCGATGCTGCGGGCGGTGGGGTTTAATGATGATGACTTTACCAAGCCCCAGGTGGGCGTTGCGTCTACCTGGAGCATGGTGACGCCCTGCAATAGCCATATTGGTGAGCTGGCTGAGTTCGCCCGCGATGGTGCCGATGCAGCGGGCGGCAAAGGGGTGATTTTTAACACCATCACGATTTCCGATGGTATCGCCAATGGCACGGAAGGCATGAAGTATTCGCTGGTTTCCCGCGAGGTAATTGCCGATTCCATTGAAACCGTGGCGGGCTGTGAGGGCTTTGATGGGCTAGTGGCCATCGGCGGCTGCGACAAAAATATGCCGGGCTGCATTATGGGTTTGGCGCGGTTGAACCGCCCCAGTGTGTTTGTTTACGGTGGCACCATTATGCCCGGCAAGGGCCATACCGATATCGTGTCGGTGTTTGAAGCGATGGGCGCGCATTCCCGTGGTGATATCGATCTGATTGAGCTGAAAAACATTGAAGAAACCGCCATTCCTGGTCCTGGTTCCTGCGGCGGCATGTACACCGCTAATACCATGGCGTCTGCCATTGAAGCGCTGGGCATGAGCCTTCCAGGTAGTTCGGCGCAGAACGCTATTTCCCAAGAGAAGCGCGACGACTGTAAGGCCGCTGGCGAGGCGGTATTAGCGCTGCTGGTTAGCGATATCAAACCGTCTGACATCATGACCCGCGAGGCGTTTGAGAACGCAATTACCGTGGTGATTGCGTTGGGCGGTTCCACTAACGCGGTGCTTCATTTGATTGGTATGGCGCGCACCATTGGCGTGGAACTGACCCTTTCCGACTTCACCGAGATCGGCAAGCGCGTACCGGTAATCGCTGACCTGCGGCCCAGTGGCCACTATATGATGAGCGAACTGGTGGCGATTGGCGGGATTCAGCCGATGATGAAGATTCTGCTGGATGCCGGGCTGCTACACGGCGATTGCCTGACAGTGACGGGTAAAACGCTGGCCGAAAACTTAGCAGACGTTGAGCCTTACCCAATGGATCAACAGATTATTGCGCCGCTGGGGAATCCGCTTAAAGCCGAGAGCCACCTGCGTATTCTGTTTGGCAACTTGGCGCCGGAAGGTGCGGTGGCCAAGATTACCGGTAAAGAAGGCACCCGCTTCAGCGGTTCTGCTCGCGTATTTGGCTCTGAAGAAGAAGCTCAAGCGCGTATTAACGACGGTACGGTAGTCGCGGGTGATGTAGTGGTGATTCGCTATGAAGGCCCGAAAGGTGGCCCCGGCATGCGCGAAATGCTCACGCCCACCTCTGCCATTATGGGGCGCGGCCTGGGCAATGATGTGGCGTTGATTACCGACGGCCGTTTTTCTGGCGGTAGCCATGGCTTTGTTGTCGGGCACGTATCGCCAGAAGCCTTTGATGGCGGCCCGCTGGCGCTGATAGAGGATGGTGATGCGATTACCATTGACGCGGAAGCCGACACCATTGAGGTGGATATCAGTGATGAAGAAATGATGCGTCGCCGGGCCGCCTGGCAGCAGCCAGAACCGCGCTATCGTAAAGGCGTGCTGGCGAAATACGCCAAATTAGTGAGTTCTGCCAGTACAGGGGCGATAACAGACTAAGCGTAAGCAGGTTTAACTCTGGTTTTTAACTCTGCCTTTTAAGTCTGTTTTTTAAGTCTGTTTTTTAAGTCTGCTTTTTAACGATGTTGATTAATCGTGTCATAAAGCGTTCAAGCGCAAGGGCTAGTAATAAAGCCTTGCGCTTTTTCATTGGGTGAATGGTGAGCAAAATGACACAACAGGGATTGCCACGCGGGCGGGTAAGCGAAGTATTTTGGGCGTTTTTGGCTCTGGGTCTCACCTCGTTTGGCGGCCCGGTGGCACACTTGGGCTATTTCCGTACGGCCTTTGTGGAACGCCGCCAGTGGTTAAGTGAAAGCGCCTATGCTGATCTTGTTGCACTGTGCCAATTTTTGCCGGGGCCAGCGAGCAGCCAAGTAGGTTTTGCCTTAGGCCTGATGCGCGCTGGGCCGTGGGGAGCGGCAATCGCATGGCTGGCCTTTACGCTGCCTTCTGCCATTGTGTTGGTGTTATTTGCTTTTGGCGCGGCGGTGCTGGATGGTCCAATTGCCAGCGGTATTATTCATGGCTTGAAAGTCGTCGCGGTGGCCATTGTGGCCCACGCCGTATGGGGGATGGCGCGTACCCTATGCCCAGATAAAACCCGCGCCGGAATTGCGCTGGCGGCGATATTGGTTGTGGTAATGGTCAGCGGGCCGCTGGGGCAGGTAGCCGCTATTGTGCTGGGCGGTATGGCGGGGTTGGTACTATGCCGCAGTAGTGCCGCCGCCGCGCCTGGCGAGCCACTGCAGTTTCCGGTCTCCCGCTGCGCAGGGATGATCGCGCTGGGGCTATTCGCTTCGCTGCTAGTAGTGCTTCCGTTGCTGGCGGGCAGTGCCTTGTGGCTAACGGTGGCGGATGCGTTTTATCGTTCTGGCGCGCTGGTGTTTGGCGGCGGGCATGTCGTCTTGCCACTGTTAGAAGCGGAAGTGGTGCAGTCTGGCTGGGTGAGTGCAGATGAATTCTTGGCAGGCTATGGCGCTGCGCAGGCGGTACCAGGGCCACTGTTCACGTTTGCTGCGTATTTAGGCGCGCTGCTGCCGGGTATGAATGGAGCTGTTGGTGCGCTGCTGGCATTGCTGGCGATCTTTATTCCCGGTTTTTTGCTGTTGGTGGGAGTGCTGCCCTTTTGGAATCATTTTCGCCGCTGGCAGAGCGCCCAGGCATTGATGCGCGGGGCTAATGCAGCAGTAGTCGGTATTTTAGGTGCGGCGCTGTATCAACCGGTATGGACAAGCGCGATTATTGGGCCTTATGAATTTGTGTTGGCGCTAACGGGCTTTTTGTTACTTACCGTTTGGAAGCTACCGGCGTGGATAGTCGTAATTATCGTGGCGCTGGGTGGTGTCGTTGTTGGGTCGCCGCTGTAGAGCGGTGGAAGAGCGGAGACCCCGTCCCAGGAGCTGGGACGGGGATTATAGGAATAAAGCACATGTAAAACAGGTTTTAAGATGGTTCTTAAGATAGCTTTTAAGATGGTTTTTAAGATAGCTTTTTAAAAAATTCTCTATAGCAGCTGTTGCTATGGCGTCTCCAGTTCTAAAGTGCGACGTAGAACATTGAGCTCGTCAATGCCTAGATGCTCTAACCTTCCGGCGAGCAGGTCGCTGATCTTTTGCACTGGAAGCCCAGCCCGTCGGGCTATTTCGCGGCTTCCCAGGTCTGATACTGCGATCAGGCGGGTAATAATACGCATGAGGCGCGTACGTTTTTCTAAATCCCTGACATCGAGGTCAGGGCTGCTTCGCGGAGGATCTAGCGTTTCTGCGTGAGCAGTTGAGTATGCCGTACTCATGTGACTCCATCAGTCTGAAATGACAAGCACACAATGCCGCCAAGTCGCGCGCTTTTCAATGCTACTTTGATTAAAATTTCGATCTATTTACAAACGCGCTCTCAGCGACTGGCTCTGGTAAACTATGCGCCTTCTAATTTCCTGGTGAGCCGCTTGCGACACACGGCACATTAAACGCTTGATTGCTATAGCAGGCCCTTTGGCCGAGGAGTTTTTGCATGTCGAACAGCGCACCCAAAGTGGGCGTGATCATGGGGTCGAAATCTGACTGGCCTGTCATGGAACACGCGGTGGCGATGTTAGAGCGGCTGGGCGTTCCTTATGAAACCCGCGTTGTCTCCGCTCATCGCACCCCTGACTTGTTGTTCGATTACGCCAAAAGCGCCGCTGAGCGTGGCCTGCAAGTGATTGTCGCGGGCGCTGGCGGTGCTGCCCACTTGCCCGGCATGGTGGCTTCCCAAACGCCGCTGCCGGTGCTGGGGGTGCCGGTGGAATCCAAAGCATTGAAAGGCCTGGATTCGCTGCTTTCAATTGCGCAAATGCCGGGTGGCATTGCCGTTGGTACGTTGGCGATTGGTAAAGCGGGCGCGACCAATGCTGGCTTGTTGGCAGCGCAGATTGTCGGTTTGCAAGACGCCGCGGTGCGTGAAGCGGTTGAGACCTTCCGCGCTGAGCAAACCCAAACGGTGCTGGATAATCCAGATCCTCGCCCCGATGCGGAAGCGAATTAAGGAGCCCTGTTAATGAACGCTGGCATCTCAAAGAACATCGGTGTGTTGGGTGCAGGTCAGCTTGGTCGCATGTTGGCATTGGCTGGGTACCCGCTAGGCAATCGGTTCACCTTTTTAGACACGACCGGTAACCCGAGCGCTGGTATTGGTGAGGTGATTGTCGACCCCAATAACCAGCACTTAGCGGAATTTCTCGATAAGGTCGATGTGGTGACCTATGAATTTGAGCACCTGCCGGTGGCTCTGGTTGAGCAAATAGAACAACACAAGCCTGTGTACCCTGGTAGCAGAGCAATTGCGGTGTGCCAAAACCGTGTTGAAGAAAAAGCCTTATTCGACCGATTAGGCATACCTACCCCCGCTTATCGTGTTGTTGAGAGCGCCGAACAGCTTGAGGCGGCCGCTAATGAGTTGGGCTGCCCTGTTGTCGCTAAATCGGTGACAGAGGGTTACGACGGAAAAGGGCAGGCGGTGTTGAAAGCGCCGGAGCAGGCCATAGAGGCGTGGAACAGCATTGGCCACCAACAACTAATCGTTGAAGCATTTGTCGATTTTGTCCGTGAAGTCTCGATGATTGCTGTGCGCGGTCGCGATGGGGAGGTCGTGTTTTACCCCATGGCGGAAAACCAGCATGTGGGCGGTATTTTGCGCTATTCCGTTGCGCCGTTGCCGGATTTAGCTGCCAGCGTTCAAGAGACCGCCGACAGTTATATTCGCATGCTGTTGGATGAACTGGATTACGTTGGCGTGATGGCGTTGGAGTTATTTCAAACACGAGATGGCAACTTGCTAGCTAACGAGATGGCCCCACGGGTTCACAATTCTGGCCACTGGACCATGGATGGCGCGGTCACCAGCCAGTTTGAAAACCATCTGCGCGCTGTACAAGGTCTTCCGCTAGGCAGTACTCAAGCTATTGCGCCTACCTGCATGGTGAACGTGATTGGCCAGGAAGGTGGCAACGCCGCGATGCTGGCGATTGGCAATACCCACCTGCACCGTTATGACAAGGAAGAGCGTGCAGGGCGCAAGCTGGCACATGTCAATATCATCGCTGACACGCATGCTGAACTGCTTGAAAAGGTGCGTGCTTGCCAAGCATTATTGCCCGATGCGCCGCCAGTAGCGTGGAGTTTTGAAGCCTCGCTTTAGATTGAGTGGTTATTACTGCGAAGCCGCCCAACGAGGGCGGCTTTTTGGTTGGTTAACCTGCCAGTTGGCCGCTAAGTAGCAGCCATAGCGCAATCAAGGCAAAGTGTCCTGGATACCAAGCAAGCCATAGGCGGCGCGGCATGGTCAGGGCGACGGGGGGAATACGTTGGGCAGCACCTGCCGCCAGCATTAGCACCACCACACAGGTGCCTACGGTGAACGACTTTGCCATATCTGAAGCATTCATTTGCCCTGCAATCCAAAGCACGGGAAACGCGGCCAAACCCGCCCAAAAGCGCGATTTCAGCGCGTCGCGAGTTTCGTTTAACGCCTGCAAGGCGAACATTAATAGCGGAATTAGTAGCAAACCGTTATGGCCGTACTCCACCCAGAAACCCAGCAGATACCAAACGGTCACCCCGACGGCTGCGCCAAGCATTATCCACGCTAACCCAAGGGTTTGCTGTTGATAATGCTGCCAGCCTTGGCGAACCAGCGCACCCAACGCTAAGCCGCAAGCAAGCGTGAAGCAGACGTTAAGGATAAAGTCGTCGGATGTGCGTGGCATCAGCATGTAAGGTAACTGAGCTACTAGGCCAATCACTAATATACGGCGGGAGTAACGCAGTGGGTTACGGGTATTAAACAGTCCGTGCCAGGCCACCATCGCCGCAAACAGCGGAAATGCGATGCGGCCAATAGAAGAACCCGCCCAGCTTAAATCCCACTCACCCGGTAGCACATAGCGGGTGAGGTGATCCACGGTCATGGTGAATAGCGCTAGCCATTGCCCCCAGGCGGTCCAATGAGAAGAGGGGCGCGCATCATGGGAAGAAGCCGCCTCTGTTGATGCATTTGCAGTCGTTTGTTCAGCCATGAGACTTCCTTGAGAATTTCCTTACTGGATGACAGACTCGGTTTGACTGAGCAAGTTCGTTACACGTTTAGCCATATTGCTGCAGAGCGCTTCAACGGGGGCTCTCATTCAACTGGGGCTTTCAATATCATGCGTTACTATCATAAACGGGTTTGCCCAACGCCCACACCTGATCAATGGCCCAGCGCGCTTCGGCAAGCACGATAAAGTCTGCGTCTGTTCCTGCCGTAAGGCGACCTTTACGGGGCAGTTTTAGCGTATCGGCAGCGGTTGTCGATGCACACCTGACGGCATGCTCAAACGCGACTTGGTGATCATCGATACATTCGCCGAGCACCTCAAATAAACTGTTTAGCCTGCCGGGTTTTAACCCCACAAAGCGGCGCTGGTCGTCGAACTCTGGCAGCGAGGCATTGGCATCTGAAGATAGGCTTATCTGACGGGGGTCAATGCGCGCTTTTAGCGCTCTGGCGACGGCTTCTGCTGCGGGTACCTCGCCGCCTGCTAATAACTCTGGTGTCGTGCTGGTAGTGAAGTCGATAAACCCGCCCTCGCGAGCAAAGCGCAGGCCATCTTTAAATAATTCAGCGGTACGATTGATATGGGTAGGGTAGAACTGTGAAAGCGGAATTGCGCTGTGTTTCGCGACGTTGCGCAGCGGTTCCAAGTGGGTGTCGGCATCGCCGGTATGGATGAAGACTATCCCTGATTTTCCTGCCAGCAAGCCTGCAGTACGAGCATCGGAAGCAAGTCGCGTTAACTCCTGGGTGGTTGGTTGAGACCCTCGGTGATCGCTAATAGCGACTTCGCCCACGCCAATAAACTCTGGAATATAGAGAATATCGCTGGCAATGGAGCCGGTAAGCGTTACCGGAGGAAGTTGATAAGAACCGGTGTAGGCATAGGCGGTTAAGCCCCCAGCGGCGAGTTCGCGGGCTTTGCCGATCAAATTAGCGGGAGTGCGTGTCAGTGCATCGGTGCCTAGGGCGCCAACGAGCGTCGTGACGCCTGAGGCATAGGCATCTTCCAAGCTGAGTTCTGCCGTTCGGTTGCCAAATCCACCTTCACCGCCGCCACCGATATAGTGCACCAAGGGGTCAACTAAGCCAGGAATGACCCGACGCCCTTCAAGATCGACGGTGGGAATTAATGGCCCTAGGTTGACCGGTTCAGACGCCTCTAAAATGGCTGCAATACGCTGGTCGGCGATAAGCAGATGGCACAGGCCGCGGGGTTCTGGCGAGAAAAGCTGGGCGTTTTTAACAAGAGTCAGCATGTGCTTCCCAAGGGAATCAGCAGGTGGTAAATGTGCGCCGACCAGTGGTCGGCGCAGAGAACGTGCTTATCGTCAGTACTGATAATCAGTACTGATAGCCCGTACTTACAGGCCGTACTTGCAGGCCGTACTTACAGGCCGTACTTATAAGCGTACATCGTAGTTGAAGTAGCGGTTCATAATTTCATCGTAGGTGCCGTCTTCTTTCAGGGCGCTTAGTGCTTCGTTGAAGCGCTCTGCCAGGGCGTCGTCGCGTTGGCGAAACGCCACACCAACTCCTTTGCCGAAGATATGCTCAGGCTGTTTGATAAAATCGCTAATGCGCTGGAAATCACTTTCCGGTGTGTCAATTTCAATCGCAGCTTCAGCAATCGGGTAGTCCATAAAGGTAAGATCCAATCGCTCGGCCATTAAGTCGGTGACTACGTCATCGACACCGGTATAGCGACGGATCTCTAGTACGTCGCCGTATAGCTCAGTAACGTAGTTATCTTGCAGTGTTGCCCGCTGAACACCCACGGTTAGACCCTCTAGGCTGGCGCGGTCTTCAATGTCGATGTCTCGCCCTTGCGTGGTGATCCAAGCGCTGGGCGTTGTGTAATAGGCTTCTGAGAACAGCACACGCTGGGCACGCTCATCAGTAATCGCCATGGATGACATAATGGCATCGTAATTACGGGCGAGAAGGCCGGGAATAATACCATCCCAGTCCTGCTCGACCCAGGTGCAGTTGGCTTCTAGGTACTCACAAACCGCGTTGCCAAGCTCGATTTCAAAGCCGCTAAGTGTGCCGTCTGCTTCACGGTACATAAAAGGTTCATAAGGGACATCGACACCAAGACGAATATCATCGTAGTCACGGGCGTCGACATGGGGGGCAACAAAAGCTGTCGAAAAGCCAACCGCTAAGATAGCGGCGAGGGGTAGCGTTGCATAACGCATAGTAGTCTCCTGAAGCGATTTTTAGGTATTGATAACATGCCTAGCGGCGATTATTTATGAGCTAAAGCATGTGGGATGCGCTAAGCGCAGGGGCGTAATGCGTTATTTTTGCATTACTAAGATCACGCGCAGGGGCGTGGGATGGCACGGGCGTGCCAAAAGGGGAAGGCTATTCGTCGAACCACTCACTCAGATAAAAGCAGGCGATCTCGCTGCAATTATCTGGGCAAAGAGCGCATAGAGCTGAGGGCAGAGCCGGCGCTGAAAAGTAGTGTGTGTGCATGATGGCTTCTCGCGGTATAAGCCTCCCCGATAGGGGGAGGCATACACGGGCTGCTATCGCTTACTCTTCTTCGCCAAAGTAGCGAGCGAAGATTTCGTCGTAAGTGCCGTCTTCTTGAAGTTCCGCAAGGGCTTTATTGAATTTCTCAGCCAGCGCTTCGTCGCGTTGGCGGAAGGCGATACCAAAGCCGTCACCGAAATACTCTTTTGGCTCGCTAATGCGCTCGCCAACCACGACGTATTCTGCTTCTTCACTTTCTAACAGCGTCGACTGGCCGATCGGGAAGTCGAGGAAGACGATATCCAAACGTTGTGCTTCCATATCCAGCACCATGTCATCGGCAGTGGAATAGCGGCTGATGTTGGCAACGCTGTTAAAGTTATCGGTCACGTAATTATCTTGCAGTGTCCCGCGCTGCACGCCAATCGTTTTCCCTTTCAGGGTTTCTTCATTGGCTTCACTGATATTTAAGCCGCTGGGTGCGAACCAGGCAGACGGCATAGTGATATAGGGGTCGGAAAACAGTACTTGCTCGCGGCGCTCATCATTGATTGTCATGGAAGATATGATGGCATCGTAGTTACGTGACATTAGACCAGGAATAATGCCGTCCCACTCTTGCTCGACCCACTCACAGGTCACGCTCATGCGCTCACATAGTGCGTTGCCAAGGTCAATATCAAACCCCGTCAGCTCGCCATCGGCGGTGCGGTATTCCATTGGCTCGTAGGGAACGTCGACACCAATGCGCACATTGTCGTAGTCCCGCGCCTGGGCAGAGGACGCTGCAGCAATGGCAAGGCCAAGCACAGACAGTGTTAGTAATTTTTTCATTCTTATACTCCGTAGAAATCAGATTCACTAGAAGTGATCCCTTTTAACGTACCCTAGGTTGGGGCGAACGAAAAGAGGGAACAGTGCTATGAACCAACGTTTGTTTGACGGTAAAGCAAACAAGGTGGTTTTTATTACTAAGTGTTTTGTGGCCGTAAGTGAGCCAGCAGCTTTTTCTCCAGAAATCGGAAGAAATACAAAATGGCAAACGTAAGACAAAGGTAGATCGCCGCTACAAACAAGAAAGCATCAAACGGTGCGTAAAAACGCGCATAAACGAAGCGGGCAGCCCCTGTCAGATCCATCAGCGTGACAACACTGGCAATGGCGCTGGCATGCAGCATAAAGATGACTTCGTTGCCATAAGCGGGCAAGGCACGCCGAAAGGCACTGGGCATAATAATGCGCCGCATCATTAGGCTTTGTGACATGCCGTAGGCCCTGGCAGCTTCAATTTCCCCTTTGGACGTCGCTTTAATAGCCCCTCGGAAAATCTCGGTGGTATACGCTGCCGTGTTGAGTGTGAAAGCGATCAAGGCAGGGTAGAACGCTTCCCGAAGGATTGGCCAAAAAAATGTTTCCTGGATGCCATCGATAAACACCACGCCGTAGTAAATGATGTATAGCTGAATCAGCAGTGGCGTGCCACGAAAGATATAGGTGTAAAAATAGATCGGTAAGCTAATCCATTTATGCTTTGAGCTGCGCATAATGGCAAGCGGTACTGCCAGCACTAATCCTGCTACCAATGAAAGGAATACAAGCTGGGTCGTCATGACTAACCCTTCCCAGTAGTAGCCTAACGTGGTGGGGGTGAAAATTAAATTGCCAGCTAGCAGGTCGTTGAACCACGCAGAAATATCCAGCATTTCACTGCCCCCCAAAGCCGATGTCGTAACGTTTTTGTAGCCGCACGAAAATCCACTCGGATACGCTAGCAATCAGCAAATAAACCGCCGCTACAGGAAGTAGAAAAGCAAAGGGTTCATGGGTGGCACGGGAAGCTTCTGCGGCCACGCGAACCATATCAGTCAAGCCAATCACTGAGACGAGTGCGGTTGTTTTAAGCAGCACCATCCAATTGTTGGATAAGCCGGGGAGTGCGTGGCGCATCATTTGTGGAAAGCGAATGCGCCTGAATACCAAGGCATTACTCATGCCGTACGCTTTTCCCGCTTCGATCTGGCCATTATCTACCGCCATAAATGCACCGCGAAAGGTTTCACCCATGTAGGCCCCGAAAATGAACCCAATGGTGATCACACCCGCTGCGAAAGCATTGAAATTAATATAGATATCAATTTCATAGTTGTAGTAGAGCATGTCGCTGATGGCGTTGACGCCGATCTGGCCACCAAAGAACAGCAACATCATCAGCACCAAGTCCGGCACGCCGCGAATCACGGTGGTGTACACCGTCGCTGTGCGTCGTAAGAACCAGTTGCGTGACATTTTGGCAGTTGCCGTTAACAAGCCAAGTATTATGGCTAAGATGAGCGACAGTACCGCTAATTGAATTGTAACGCCCGCCCCTTCGATCAGGCGGGGGCCATAACCTTGCAAATCAAGCATGGTGTGCCTCGCTGATCAATATTTGGGGGCCAGGAATTGCTTTAAGCGCGGTGACTGCGGGTTGCCTAACACATCAGCAGGCGGACCAGCTTCTTCTACCAACCCTTGGTGCAGGTAAATCACCTTGCTGGATACATCTCGGGCAAAGCTCATCTCATGAGTGACCACCACCATGGTGCGCCCTTCATCGGCCAAGCCGTGCATTACCTTCAACACGTCGCCGACTAGTTCCGGGTCAAGGGCAGACGTAGGCTCATCAAACAGCATGACTTCTGGGTCCATCGCGAGCGCCCTAGCAATCGCGCCACGCTGCTGCTGACCACCGGACATTTGCGCCGGGTAGGCATCGGCGCGCGCACTTAGCCCAACGCGTTCGAGCAGTGCATGTGCGTGCTCGATAGCTTCTTTTTTGGGTTTTTTTAGTACATAGATAGGCGCTTCGATGATGTTTTCAAGCAATGTCATGTGGGCCCATAAATTAAAGCTCTGGAACACCATCGACAGCTTGGCACGCATTTGCACAACCTGTTTCCAATCGGCAGGTTCGCGGCCGTGTCTGGTTGTTTTAAAACGAATTTGATCGCCATGGACGAACAATTCACCCTCGTCAGGCTGTTCGAGGAGGTTCATACAGCGCAAGAAGGTACTTTTGCCAGACCCCGATGCACCAATCAGAGTGATAACATCACCCTTTTGGGCTTCGAGAGAGAGGCCTTTCAGGACTTCTGTATCGCCAAAGCGCTTTTTTATATTGCGCACTTCAAGGGGAGTAGGCGTATCAGCCATAACAGTGGCTCCAGTACAGGGTTGCCGCAGCAGCAACAGGTTTAAAACACGTGCTTAATAGGCGGCTGGCGCGAAAAAAGGGGCGATTCTATCAGGCCTTACACATATTACGTGCTTTCCTTATTTGATAAATAAGAAAAAACGTTTGTTTTAATGCGCGTTTATCAGCCTGGAAATGCCTCTACGTTATTATTGTTAAAACAATTTTTAACAGTTTTGCTTAGTATGGACGTGTCAATCGTTAGCTGGCGTGGATAGGAACAACCAGAAGCGCTGCCCGCGCGCCAATCTCTACCGTTGCATTGGGGAATACCACATGCAGCGGCGTGTCTCCTACAATGAAATCACCCGCTACGCCATCTTTTGCGAGACATGTACCCGGTTCAAAGCGGCTGAAATTGGCCACGTCGTCGTCAAAACAGAGACTAAATGTTTCTGCTTCGCGCATTAGCTCATGTTGCACTTGATAAAACGTCATCGTTTTAGCGGGCTTTTGGGGTGGCTGTTCTCCAGCGCCAAGTGCGCTAATGAGCGTTAACATTGGCGTTAATGCAGCCATATCGTTTTCTCCAAACGGCGCAACGCGACCTAACTCAAAGGTGAAGGCTTGGGCGGCGTGGTAGTGCTTACTGTAGTGAGAAAACGTCCAGCTGTGCTGATGCTGGTGTAGCACCGCTTGCATATCTGCTGCTGCCAGCCATTCCCACTGCTCCGGGTCGATCACGGTTTCCGCGTAGGGCTCTACAACGAAACGAGTGTAGAGGCTGTCGCGAATAGCCGTATGTAAATCGTAATGGAGCCTGGGAAGTGCCTGATGACGAGCATAAAAGGCGTCTACTGCTGACATTAGCTCGCGAGCCCGATCAGGTTCTTCGCCCGTTTCGGCCAGTCCGCGTTGAAAAAGGCGGTTGAGGTTAGTGGTAACAAACCGCTGCTGAGTCTTCAAAGCGGGAAGGTTGCCTAAAATTACTAGCACTGGAGCACCAAGGGTTACCGTGCCTGCCTCTAGCGCAGATAGCCAGTTGCCCAGCAGTTCTACAGGGGCTGTTTCGTTACCGTGTATTGCGGCTGAAAACACGCAGGCATGAGCCGCTGGGCGAACGGTAGTTGGGGTTATCTCTAAGACCCCCTGCGCATGCAATTGGTAGGTGCCGCTGCCAAAGCGGCCTGAGCGCGGAGAAGGGTGTTTGTCATCGAGTGTCCAATCAAGCCATTGGCCAAGCATGAAGTTTTCCTTGAGCAGGGTGCGTCAGTTTTTTGTAATGGTGTACCTTTAACACGCTGAAGCATAACCACAAGGGCAGACGTCGATAGCATGAAAAACGCGGGTGCGAACATGAAAATCCATCGATAAAAAAAACGCTTATGCCCACTATTGCATAAGCGTTTTCATGTTTAGTTTTTGCTAAATTTATACGTTTATTCTGAACGTTGGCGCTTCATTTCGGATAGATACTGCTCGGCAAGCGACGACTTTTGCTGCTCTTTTAGGCCGCGACCTGCCAGTTGAAATACCTCATGTTCCTCTTCATCCAGGTGGTGGGTGACTAAATGCTGTAACTGCTTGGCGTGGGTTAGCCAGTTGGTTGCGCTGTATTCGGTATCGTCTAGAAGCTCTAACATTTCATCAATTTCATGATGTTCTGCGACACTGTGGCGAGCTTTTTCTTGGGTCAGGTCGATATTCATCATGGGGATATAGAGAGCTCGTTCTTCGGCGTTAGCATGATAGTTAAGCTCGGCGCGCACTTGTTGGTAGAGCGTGTTGCGTTCTTCGCTGTCGCCTTGGGTTTCTACCAAGCGTGATAACAAATCCCGCTGGATGTCGTGATCCTTTCGTAATGCTTCGAAAATCGTCATGCCTATCTCCGTGGCTGTTTTCTAGCAGAGAATTTTAAGAAAGATGTATGCAAGATAAGTGGATGTAGAAAAACTAGTGCTGAAGCGCGAAAAGCGCAAGGCGAGAACAGGGGAGCATTAACAAAATCCAAGAAGGACGTCGAAAACATTCGCGTTTGTGTCAGCCGCCAATACGTTCAGCAATCGCTTGGCCTAGGCTGCGCGTATTCCCTTGTCCGCCAATATCACGGGTGAGCACTTGGCTATTGCCTTCGCTCAATATGGCTTCAATGGCGTTTACCATCGCCTCTGAAGCTTCTTTGTAGCCTAGGTGTTCTAGCATCATCGCCCCCGACCAGATTTGGCCAATGGGGTTGGCAACACCCTTGCCTGCGATGTCTGGTGCGCTGCCGTGAACCGGCTCAAAAAGGCTGGGGAATTTGCCTTCAGGGTTGATGTTAGCAGAAGGCGCAATGCCGATAGTGCCTGTACAGGCGGGGCCAAGGTCTGAAAGGATATCGCCAAACAGGTTACTGCCCACCACCACATCAAACCAATCTGGATGCAGCACAAAGTTGGCGGTCAGAATATCAATGTGAAATTTGTCCACGGCAATGTCGGGATACTGTTTGGCCATTTCGGCAACACGCTCATCCCAGTAGGGCATGGTGATTGAGATGCCGTTGGACTTGGTGGCCGAGGTGAGTTTTTTACGAGGTCGGGTTTGTGCAAGGTCAAACGCATACTTCAATACGCGATCGACGCCGATGCGGCTCATCACCGTCTCCTGCAGGACAATTTCACGCTCGGTGCCTGCGAACATCTTGCCACCGACACTTGAATACTCGCCTTCGGTGTTTTCGCGCACCACGTAAAAATCGATATCACCCGGCTCGCGGCCGGCTAGCGGGCTTTTGATGCCAGGCATGAGTTTGCAGGGCCGCAGGTTGATGTACTGGTCAAACTGACGGCGAAATTGGAGCAGCGATCCCCACAGCGAAATATGGTCAGGCACTTTGTCGGGCCAGCCGACGGCGCCGTAAAACAGCGCATCAAAATCCTTGAGCTGCTCGAACCAGTCGTCGGGCAGCATTTTGCCGTGCTCTAAATAGTAGTCACAGCTGCCAAATTCAAACGTTGTGAAAGCGAGATCAAGGTTGAAGCGCTTTGCGGCAGCTTCCAGGGCGCGAATGCCTTCCGGCATGACCTCAGTGCCAATACCGTCGCCAGCGATAACTGCAATACGGTGGGCCATAGTGGCTCCTTCTGTTATTAATTGTTGGGACAGGTTTGATCTTGTACGACGTCGATCAATTCATCGGTGGGAAAGTTTAGTTCGGCGACGCGTTGGCGCAGACGCTCTTCTACAGCGCTTTCCATGGTTGGTGTGCGTGAGAGAATCCATAGGTAATCGCGGTTTGGACCTGAAACTAACGCCCATTGATAGTCGTCATCCAGTTCTAGAACGTTATAGCCACCGTAGAAAGGGCCAAAGAAACTGACCTTTAATCGCCCAACGTTTTCATCATCAATAAAGTAGGCGCGGCCTTCGGCTTCATTCCATTCTTGCTCTGTAAGGTTGTATCCAAGATTGATAACACGCACCCCGCCATCGTCACGCAGACTGTAGTTTGCCGTCACACAGTCTAAATCGCGCTCAAAGGAATGGTCCAGGCGGGCGATTTCATACCATTGACCTAAATAGCGGTTAAGCTCAAAGCCTGTGACAGGCTCAGTGCCGTCGGGAATGCCTGTGCATCCCGTTAACACAAGACCGCTAAAGGCCATTAGCCCAACGGCTTTTACTGCTTTCTTTCTTGATGTTCGTGGGGAAGTGAGCATTACACGCTCCTCATTACTGCATAGTATATAAATGTTAAATCTATCAGTATGACGAAATAAGCGCTACGAACGGCTTCTTCCGCCGTCTCTTTTACCGGCAAGTAACGTAAATAGGCTACGGTATTCCTATACCTAATAACCTCTTATAATATCAACAACAAAGGAATGTTTATGTGGCATCAACAAGAGATTCACTTATCGGAAATGCCCAGGGGCTTTCATTTGATTACCAATGAGATCGCCAGGGCGCTGCCGTGCTTAGCCGAATGCAGTCAAGGATTACTGCATCTGCAATTAATGCATACCTCTGCTTCGCTTACGCTAAACGAAAATTCTGACCCTGACGTTCGGCACGACCTAGATGCCTTTATTCGCCGCTTAGTACCTGAAGAGCTTAGTTATTTTCGTCACACGCTTGAAGGTCCAGACGACATGCCTGCCCATGTCGCATCAAGCTTGCTAGGTACTCAGCTGACGTTAGCCGTGCGTGACGGCCGTTTAGCGCTAGGGACGTGGCAGGGTTTGTGGTTGGGGGAGCATCGCGAGCAGGGTGGCTCGCGCCGCCTGCTGGCAACGATAACTGGCTGCGAAGCGAATTGACGAACCGGCCATTTCTTTCTAACGATTTTTTTAATAAGCGCCTCTTACATGCTTCGACTTTTTTCTCGCCTGACTCGTCAGCGCTGGTTAAGACTTCTGTTTGTGCTCAACCTTGCGCTAGTAACGGGGCTGGTTATCCACCAGATATGGCTCTATGTTGCTGAGCCTGAATTTGAGTCCTTGCATACTAAAGAAGTGGCGGATATCCGCAATCAGCTCGCTGGACGAGACGATTACCGTTTTGCGGTGGTGGGTAATATCAATAATTCGGTCAGTGTATTTCGAGAAGAGATTATTCCCAGGCTGAACCAGGGCAATATTGATTTTATGGTGTCGGCGGGCAACGCGGTGAGCGGAGGGCAGCAGGAGAGCTACAAAGCGATTTATCAAAGCCTAGAGCAGCTAAGCGTGCCGTATGTGTTGACCTATGGCGATAACGAAGATAGTGATTTCGGCAGCTACCTGTTTTATGAATATTTTGGTCCGCACTTTTACTCCTTTGTTGCGGGAGAAAGCCATTTTATCTTTTTGGATGGCACGGGTAAGTCGTCTACTTCATGGCAGTTAGACTGGTTAGAGCGTGAGTTGGCCGCCTCACAAACGCAGCATCGTTTTATGTTTATTGGTTTGCCGCTGCATAACGTGATTGGCGATGCGCCCTTGTTCGAGGCCAATAATTATCTCAGTGACTCGCGGCTGAGTGAAGGAATCATGCGCTTGGCCGAGCAGTACGAGGTGGACAGCGTATTTTCGGCAAACTTGTCGCTCTACTCACACGAAACGGTGAATGGCGTGGATTACGTTACCACGGGAGGTGCTGGCGGCATTTTGCTGGATGTCGATGACAGTTTTCATCACTATGTGGTGGTAGGTGTCAATGGTGAAGACGTGACCATAACGCCCATTCGCCTCAATGTGGATCGTCCGGGCTGGTGGCGGATGGCAGCAAGTATCTGGTCAAACATATATGCGTTTTTTTATGTCAGCTACCCTCGGTTTCTACTTATTGTGGGGCTTTTAACACTGCTTTCGATGCGCTTATATCGGCTGATTTTTGAAGAGCGGCACTATTACCCAGATTTTGATATTGATCCAACGCCGTATCTGGAAAAGTCCCTGCGGGTGGCGATGATATCGAATAATTACTTCCCCTTTGTATCTGGCGTATCGGTTTCCGTAGAACGGCTTCGTCAAGGGCTTAGCGATTTAACACATCAGGTACAGCTGCTGGTGCCTCGTTATCGGGACGCGTGGCAAGACGATGAGACGATCATGCGCATACCCACCGTAATGGCGTTTGGTGAGAAGCGAGAGTTCCGTTTGACCAACCCGTTTAGCGCACGCTTTCGTCGCTGCCTGCGCCGCTTTAAACCCGATGTTATTCACGTCCATCATCCGTTTTGGCTGGGGTCGATGGGATTGTGGATGGGAAAGAGGCTACGTGTGCCGGTTATCTATACTTATCACACTCGGCTAGAGCACTACGCCCACTTTGTGCCGCTTCCGGGGGCTCTGTTTCGTAATTTGATTTCTCATACCTTGATCAAGCATTTTTCTAACCGTTGTCAGGGCGTCATCGTTCCCACCTATTCGGCAGAAGAGTATCTGCGCATGATTGGGGTGAAAACGCCGACATTGATCCAGCCCACAGGCATTGATGCAGCGCGATTCGCCGACACGGATAGCGATGCGCTAACAGAGCTGCGCCAACAGCTTTCTATCGACCCGGCAGATACCGTTTTAGTGAGTGTTTCAAGAATTAGCCAAGAAAAAAATATTGGCTTCATGTTGGAGGCATTGGCGGAATTGAAAAGCCAGGGGAATCAGTCGCTGCGCTTGTTGTTGATTGGAGATGGCCCGGATCGAAAAACCATTCAGCAGCATATAGAAGCGTTAGGGTTAGAGCAGCAAGTGACGTTGGTAGGAGCCGTACCGCCGGAGGAGATGCCGCGCTATTACCACTTAGGGGATATCTTTGTGTTTGCATCAACCTCTGAAACTCAGGGCATGGTGATTTTAGAAGCCATGGCTGCTGGCTTGCCGGTTGTTGCGGTACGCTCTAGTGGTATTGATGACGTAGTGAGAGAGGGATTTAATGGCTATAAAACACCGCAAAATAGGCAAAAATGGGGCCAGCGGCTGATGACGTTGGTCGAAGATAAAGCATTGCGGGATACCTTAGGTAAGCAAGCAAAGACCTTTGCTGGTGACTACGATATCGCTAAGTTCGCAGGGGCAGTGGCACATTTCTATGCCGAGGTGCTGGCCAAATATCATGCGAAATAACCTACAGCTCAGGTCTCGCTGTTTTTGCTTTTAGCGGAGCGCGAGGTTGCTATACGTTTTAGCAACCACAGCAACCCTACGCCAGCGGAAAGGCCTAACATCGCGAGTACCCATTCTTGGCGAGACGCTGCGGAGAATAGTGCCCCAAGCTGGCTACCCAGCAGTATTACCGCTGCTAGCCCTGGAACAATACCTAACGTCGAGCCAATCATATAGTCGCGGAACTTTAGGTGAAATGCGCCTGCTAGCATGTTGGTGAGCGTGAATGGCGCTAAGGGCAGCAGATTGATGATCGTCATGGTGCGAATGCCACGCTTGGATAAATAGCCGGAAAGGCCGCGCAAATGTCGCCCCCCATAGTGCATGAGCGCATCACGCCCCATCCAATGGCCTACCCAGTAAGATACAACTGAAGAACTGAGCGTGCCCAAGGTAGCATAGGCCAGGCCCCAAAATGGGCCAAACAGCAACCCCGTTAACACGACCAACAGGCTTAGCGGAAACATAACCAGCAACGAGCCGGTATAAATCCCTATCACCGCAGCAAACATCCAGGGAGCTTGCTTCCATTGGCCGATGGTGGATGCTAATTCGCTCAGATTGGCTTGGGTGAGTAAGCCCTGCTGCTGAAGCCATCGCCACATAATGCCGAGTATCACTAGCGCAATGACCAGCCCAATGCCTTTTAGTAACGTAGGTGACATCTGTTTCCTACCGATTCCACTGAAAAAGCGACAGCATACGTGAGCGGCGCAAGTGGGTGAAATAAATCTTGTTAGTGATAATTGCTGCCTGAAAGGAATTTTTCCATTTTTCTTGCCATTTTAGTGCAGTCGTGAAGAATGATGCGCCTTCATTGTCATAAAAAAGGCGTGTTATCTATGGATTTTACTTTTCCTCCTCTGTTGACGGCGATGGTTGATCGCGGCAACGGGCTGCTATGGGGCAGTGTGCTGATTTATCTGCTGATCGGTGTTGGCCTCTATTTCACCATCATGACCCGGGGTATCCAGGTACGTTATTTTGGGCACATGTTCAAACTGTTGCGCAGTTCACGCCAGTCTAACGGCGGTATATCGTCGTTTCAGGCACTTTCCACCAGTTTGGCGGCACGGGTTGGCACCGGTAACCTAGCGGGTGTCGCAGTGGCGATTTATTTCGGTGGCCCCGGCGCGATCTTCTGGATGTGGATGACTGCTATGGTTGGTATGGCGACCAGTTTTGTAGAATCTACCCTAGCTCAAGCCTATAAAGTCGATCACGGTGATAACACGTTCCGTGGCGGCCCAGCACGCTATATTGAGCGTGGTCTGGGGCTTCGCTGGTTGGCGGTGCTGTTTTCGATCTGTTTGATTATTGCGTTTGGATTGGCGTTTAACAGCGTTCAAGCTAACTCCATCGCCCAGGCCATGGAGCAGGCATTTGCTATTCCCACCTGGGTCATGGGGTTAGTTCTGATGGCGGTAGTTGCCCCCATCATCTTTGGCGGCTTGAAATCGATTGCTAAAGTTGCTGAGCTAGTGGTGCCGCTAATGGCACTCTTGTACCTAGTGCTAGCATTGGCCGTGGTAGCGCTCAATATTAGCGACTTGCCCGCTGCCTTTATGACCATCATAAAAAGTGCATTTGGTCTAGAGCAAGCCGCCGGTGGTGCCATGGGTTATGCCATTTCCCAAGCCATTATGAATGGTATTCAGCGCGGTCTGTTTTCCAACGAAGCCGGACTGGGCTCGGCACCCAATGCGGCTGCGACTGCCAGCACTCGGCCAGACCATCCTGCCGCGCAGGGCTTTATTCAAATGCTCGGGGTGTTCTTAGACACGTTGGTTATTTGTACTGCCACGGCGGCTATCATCATTATGGCCGGGCCTGAACTGCTGGCGGGCGAAGAAAATAATGGCATTCAGCTTACTCAGATGGCACTTTCTAGTCACGTTGGCGACTGGGGCGGTATGTTTATTGCCGTGGCGATCTTGCTGTTTGCGTTTACCTCGGTGATCGCTAACTACTCTTACGGTGAATCTAATATTGAGTACCTAGCGGGCCGTCGTGCTCCCATCGCCGTCTTGATTTACCGCTTGGCGGTACTGGGCATGGTGATGGTGGGATCGGTAGCCAGTTTAGGGGCTATCTGGAATTTTGCGGACCTTTCCATGGGAATGATGGCGGTGATTAACTTAGTGGCTATTTTGCTGTTGTCGCCGATTGCCTTTGCCTTGTTTCGCGACTACGACGCCCAGCTTAAAGCGGGCAAAGAGCCCGTATTTGACCCAAGCAAATTCCCCAAGTTGGCGAACAAAGTAGACCCCAATGCGTGGCCAATGCGTAAATAAACGCGATGCGCTAATGCGTTGGCCTTATTTCGAGGTCACTTTTGCTAAAGGTTTGAACATGGGGGATGCTAAGCGCTTCGGCACTCAAAGAGGCCTTTTAGGCCATTGAACAGCGGGCCGAAGCGCCAGCGAGAAAACAATGCCACGACCAGAACTGCTCGAACAGATTTATACCATCGTTGATCAGATTCCTGCAGGGCGGGTAACCACCTATGGGCGTATTGCCGCGATGACTGAAGGGGCGACGCCACGCATGGTCGGTTCGGCAATGCGCCATTTACCAGAAGGGCATCAATTGCCCTGGCATCGCGTGATTGCGGCTTCGCTAACACTGGCCAAGCACGGGGGTGCTGAACGTCAGCATCAAAAGCTGCGTGATGAAGGCGTGGTGTTCGATAGTAAAGGGCGTGTTCCCGCTCATCTTATTTGGCCTGATTGAACCAAGTGATGCGCTTAAAAAATCACGCCGCCCTGGTGGGCGGCGTGATGGGTTTACTCTTCCAGATTAGCCCCAGACTTCCAGGACCAGTCGCGCCAGCGCAGGTCAAATAGATCTTTGCGGCGGTCTTTCAGGTTGGTCACCGAGCCCTCGGCACGCACAACCGTCAGTCGGGTCAGATCCAGATCCGAGAAGAAGATCATTTCGGTGTTAGGCGTAGTTTCCGCCAATACTGCATCATGCGGGAAGGCGAAGTCCGACGGCGAGAACACGGCCGATTGCGCATATTGGATGTCCAGGTTCTCAATCGAGGGCAAGTTGCCGACGCTGCCGCACAGTACTACGTAGCACTCATTTTCAATAGCACGCGCTTGGGCGCAGTGGCGCACACGCAGGTAGCCGTTTTTGGTATCTGTCCAGAACGGTACAAACAGAATATCCATATCCTGGTCAGCGAGCAGGCGGCCAAGTTCTGGGAACTCGACGTCGTAGCAGATCAAAATGCCAACGCGGCCTGCATCGGTGTCGAACACCTGCAGATTATCACCGCCTTCGATTACCCAGTCGCGGCGCTCCTGCGGCGTGATATGCAGCTTCGACTGTTTTTCGATTTCGCCGTCCCGGTGGAACAAATAAGCAATATTGTAGAGCCGGTCATCGTCACCGACTTCAATCATGGAACCACCGACGATGTTGATGTTGTAAGACACCGCCATCCGCGAAAGCTCGGTTTTAAATCGATCAGTGAAACCTGCTAAAAAGCGAATCGCGCCCATTTGATCCTGCTGGGCCGAGCGGTCTTGCAGGCCCATCAGCGGTGCGTTGAACAACTCCGGGAAGACTGCGAAGTCACTTTGATAATCTGACAGTGCGTCAACAAAGTACTCGATTTGTTGAAGGGCCGCTTCCACTGAGGCGAACTCACGCATTTGCCACTGCACGGCACCAATGCGTACTTGAGTTGGGCGAGTATCCAGCACACTTTCAGCGGGCTCGAACAGAATGTTGTTCCACTCTAACAGCGTGGCATAGCCGCGAGACTGCTCATCTTCCGGCAAGTACTTACGCAGTAAGCGTTTAACCTGGAAGTCGTTCGCCAGCTGAAACGACAAAATCGGGTCGTAAATCTCTTTACGTGAAACTTTGTCAATATACTCCGCTGGGGTGAGCTCATTGGCGTGCTGGTGGTACTCGGGAATTCGTCCACCCGCTAGAATGGCCCGCAAGTTGTGCGAACGGCACAGTTCTTTGCGCGCTTCATATAAACGCCGGCCCAGGCGGTAGCCGCGATAATCGGGATGGATAAGGACATCTAGCCCGTACATAGCGTCGCCATCCTCATCGTTGAGGATAGTTTCACGATGGCCGATCAGGTCGTCATATTTATGCGGGTTGGAAAACTCGTCATAATCGACCTGTACCGTCAGCGCTACGCCCACCAGCATACCGTCGTCCTCAATGGCAATTTGGCCGTCGGGGAATTCTTGGATGAGCTTGTCAATGGTGTGCTTTGGCCACGCACCACCGATGTCGTGATATACCGCGTCCATCAGCGTTTTGAGCTGCTCGTAGTCATCGCTGGTGAGGTTGCGAAGATTAAGGTGTAATTCTTCTAGGGACATATTCAGGGGTTCCCGGCCGTCGAGTGAAGTTAGCCTATTGTATCATTGCTGAGCGTTGCTCGTTTTATCCGTCGCGACGGTGCGCCCCAACGGGCGTGTCAGCGTTTGCGCCATGATGACCCCTGCCAGGATGAGTAGCCCGCCCATAAAGTGGAACCCAGCGACCTGTTCACCTAAAAACGCCATGGCAATCAATGCGCTAAATAGCGGCATCAAGTTGATAAATATGCTCGACTGATTCGCGCCGATTTGGCGCACCGCGCGCATCCATAAAAAAGTGGTAATGATGGAGGCAGGAATGCCAGCGTATAGGATTAACCCTATATTTTGGCCGTCCACCGGTGTCATCGGACCCATCAAATAGGGGGGCAGTAGGAATAGAACCGCAAAGCAGACCTGGGCATACAGCATTACCCAAGGGGGAAGGTTCATCGCCCAACGCTTCAACATGACGCCGTAGAGGGCGTAGCAGGTAGCGGCAACCACCATTAATGCGTCACCGGCGGCTACCTGCAGTTGCAATAGAGACAAAGGGTTGCCTCGCCCAAGTAATACGGTGACACCAATAAAAGCCAAAACACCTCCAACAACGCCGCCAAGTGTAGGCGGTTCGCGTAGGATCAGTGCGCTTAGAAGTACGGTGAGCAGCGGCACCATGGCTGCCAAAATGCCCATATTGGTGGCAGTCGTTGTTTCTGCTGCCACGTAGGCTAACCCTTGCCACAGCCCCATGCCAAGTAGTCCCAGCAAGGCCAGTTTAGGCCAGTGACGGCGTATTTCATCGCGATGACGTAACACCGCAGGGAGTACAAAGGGTGTCATTACTGCTAGTGCTAGTAGCCAACGCAGAAAAGCGATACTGCTGGGCGCAATGGCACCCACGGCCAGTTGGTTAATCGTCATATTCCCTGACCAAATCAATACAGTGGCCAATGGAGGTAAAAAGTAAATCAATGGCATAGCGCGTTCCCTTATCGTTAGCCTGGTAATGTGACGTGCTTTCGCAAGAGGAGCAAGTGCTTTGCCACAAAGGTTGATGGTTTCGCAAGGCTGCTAAAAGGTGACAGATTAAGGGGGGGTAAAGGGCTGTACGTCAGGCAGCGTATGTCATACGCTTGTTTGAATATTCTTAACAAGACGTTCTGGATAGAGTACGAAAAGTCGGCGAGCGCAGGCAGTTTTCGTACAACACTATAAAGCCTAACAATATAAAGGAGTGCCGTGATGAACCATACGCCCGCTTACCCGCATCTGTTCCGACCGCTGACCGTTGGCCACCTGACGCTGCCTAATCGTGTATTGATGGGGTCAATGCACACTAATTTAGAAGAGGCCCCCAACGGCTTTGCGCGTCTAGCGGCCTTCTATGCTGAGCGCGCTCGCGCCGGCGTTAGCCTAATTGTGACGGGCGGTATTGCTCCCAACGCCGAAGGGGCGGTATTTCAGGGGGCAAATGCACTCACCGACGAGTCTCAGCTTACGGAACATAAGCACGTGGTTGATACCGTTCATGAGGCGGGCGGGTATTTGTGTATGCAGATTCTTCATGCCGGTCGCTATGCCTATTCACCCGAGCTGGTAGCCCCTTCTGCGTTGCAGGCACCGATCAACCCCTTTATGCCTCGGGCTCTTTCAAGTGACGAGATAGAGCAGCAGATTGCCGACTATGTTCGCTGCGCGCAGCTAGCCCAACAGGCAGGTTATGACGGTGTTGAAGTAATGGGCTCTGAAGGTTACTTGATTAACCAGTTTATTTGTCGTCGCACTAACCAGCGTGATGATGAGTGGGGCGGCGATTTTGAGCGGCGTATTCGCTTCCCAATTGAAATTGTGAAACGCATTCGTGCAGCAGTGGGCGAGCGCTTTTTGTTGATTTTTCGCCTGTCGATGATAGACCTGGTGGAAGAAGGCAGCACGTGGGATGAAGTGGTGCAGCTTGGCCAGGCCATTGAAGCCGCGGGCGCGAATGTGATCAATACCGGTATTGGCTGGCATGAAGCTCGCGTGCCGACCATTGTGACTAGCGTGCCGCGTGCAGCGTTTACCGACGTTACTAAACGTATTAAAGCAGCGCTTTCAATTCCACTGATTACTACTAACCGCATTAATATGCCTGAGGTTGCTGAACGCGTGCTAGCGTCTGGGCATGCGGATATGGTGTCGATGGCGCGCCCGTTTCTGGCAGATCCCGAGTGGATACGTAAAGCCGAAGCAGGGCTTGCTGATGAGATCAATACCTGCATCGCCTGTAACCAAGCCTGCCTTGATCACACCTTTATGGGCAAACTTACCTCATGCTTGGTCAACCCAAGAGCGTGCCATGAAACCGAGTTGCTCCTTGAGCCTGCACAAACGCCAAAGCGGGTAGCGGTTGTTGGTGGCGGCCCAGCGGGGCTTGCTACTGCCGTGGCAGCTGCCAGCCGGGGGCATCATGTAGTGCTGTTTGAACGACGCAGCGAGCTAGGAGGGCAGTTTAATTACGCCCGTAAAATTCCCGGTAAAGAGGAATTTAACGAAACCCTGAGGTACTACCGCGTAATGCTTGAAAAATACGCGGTGGACGTTCGTCTAAATACGGCGGCTACCCACGATACGCTAGCTGAGTTTGACGAGGTGGTAATTGCCACTGGCGTTACCCCCCGTGAGCTTGCGCTACCCGGTGCCGACCATGCCAGTGTGCTTAGCTACGCTGACGCTATTGAGCGTCCCGAGCGAGTGGGTCAGCGTGTAGCGGTGATTGGCGCTGGTGGTATTGGCTTTGATGTATCAGAGCTGCTGGCCGACCAAGGGCATCCTGAAATGAACGTGGCGGCATGGTGTGACGAGTGGGGCGTTGACCTCGCCGTGAACGGTCGTGGTGGCCTAAAACCGCCAATGCCAACTGCTTCTAAGCGCGACATTGTGATGCTGCAGCGCAAAAACTCTAAGCCAGGTAAGAACCTAGGCAAAACCTCCGGCTGGGTTCATCGCGCGTCATTGAAGCAGCGAGGCGTTAAAACCCTGACTGGCTGCGAATATTTGAAAATCGATGATGAGGGCTTGCACATTCGTCGCGATGGCGAAGAGCACGTGTTGGCAGTGGACACTATCGTGGTGTGTGCCGGGCAGACGTCGGTTCGCGAGCTTATTGAGCCCCTGAGCCAAAGGGGAGTATGTTTTCATGTAATTGGGGGTGCCGACGAGGCGGCGGAGCTAGACGCTAAGCGGGCCATCGATCAAGGTGTTCGTCTTGCTGCTGTTCTTTAGCTAGATGACAGGGCCCGGCGAGACGGGCGGGTGACGCCAACGTTTAAATGGCGATAGACTGACTGATCAAGGTGGCTGTTAACCACAGTTAACAATTTAAGGCGCGAGTGGCACCCAGCTCGCGCCGTATGACCGTCAGAGAAAAGGACTATCGTCATGACCTCGGAGTGTACCCCACGATTTCTGGCCAGTGACAACACCTCAGGTATCTGCCCAGAGGCTATGGAATACCTGCTGGAAGCCAATCAAGCCGATGATTTAGCCTATGGCAACGACCGTTGGACTGCCCGCGCCGCAGATCGTTTTCGTGACATGTTTGACTACGATTGCGACGTGTTTTTTGTGTTCAACGGTACCGCGGCAAACTCTCTGGCGCTTTCCGCAATGGGGCGCAGCTACCACAGCGTCATTTGTCATGAATTGGCCCATATTGAAACCGATGAGTGTGGTGGCCCCGAGTTCTTTTCTAACGGTGCGAAACTGCTGACTTCACCAGGGGCTAACGGGAAGCTAACGCCACAGGGTATTGAAGCGTTGGTAACTAAGCGCAGTGATATTCATTATCCCAAGCCTAAAGTAGTATCGCTTACTCAGGCGACAGAAGTCGGCACGGTGTACTCTCGAGAAGAGTTATTGGCAATTCGCGCCATGGCAGATAAGCATGATTTGCGCCTGCATATGGACGGTGCGCGGTTTGCCAATGCCTGCGCCAGTCTCAACGCGAGTCCTGCCGAGCTTACTTGGCAGGTAGGTGTCGATGTACTGTGCTTTTCGGGAACCAAGAATGGGTTAGCGTTCGGTGAAGCCATTCTGTTTTTTAACCGCGATTTAGCTGAAGATTTTTCCTATCGCTGCAAGCAGGCAGGTCAGTTGGCTTCTAAAATGCGCTTTGTTTCCGCCCCATGGCTAGGGTTGTTGGAAAGCGGTGCGTGGTTAACCAACGCTCAACATGCCAATGCCATGGCACGTTATTTATCAGAAGGGCTACAGGCGCTGCCCGGCGTTACACTGATGTTTCCTACACAGGCCAATAGTGTCTTCGTTGAATTTCCTCCTCATGCGATAGAGGCGTTGAAAGCTAAAGGCTGGAACTTCTATACCTTCATTGGGGCTGGTGGGGCGCGCTTTGTCTGTGCTTGGAACACCACCGTTGAATTACTGGATCAACTCTTGGCAGATGTAAAAGAAGTGCTGGAGTAATACGGACTAAATAACATCTGTTAAACGTGTTGTTCTGCCACAGCGCCGCCTATCTGGCGGCGCTGTGCGTTTTGAAGCGTCTTTTTAGGGCAATCGCCTATTCAACGCAACTTATTCTCCTGTGCTGCGCTCAAATTATTAAGAATTGTGCGTTGAAGGTTTAGTCATCACTTTTTGCTAATGCTGACTACGCTGATAGAGCAACACCTCGTATTGCACACCGCTTGATGTTTGGGCTTGGCGGTAGCTGCTGGGGGATGGGCCACAGGAGAGTTCCATGAGCATTTTTGATCACGTTCAAGACCGGTTTGCCCGCGTTCAGCAAGAGGACATGAGCCTTGAGGAGTATCTAGCGCTTTGTCGCCGTGACCCAAAGGTTTATGCCAGCGCCTCCGAGCGCATGCTGGAAGCTATTGGCGAACCTGAAGTGATCGACACGGCGAAAGACCCGCGTCTATCACGCATTTTTTCGAATAAGGTGATTCGCCGCTACCCTGCGTTTGCTGAATTTCATGGCATGGAAGAAGCCATCGAGCAGATTGTGGCCTACTTCCGTCATGCTGCGCAGGGGCTTGAAGAGCGCAAGCAAATTCTCTACTTGTTAGGGCCGGTAGGGGGCGGTAAATCGTCGCTGGCGGAGCGCTTGAAGTTGTTGATGGAGCGTATTCCGTTCTATGCCATTAAAGACTCGCCGGTATATGAATCACCGCTAGGACTTTTTTCACCAGAAGAAGATGGTGAACTTCTGGAGAAGGAGTACGGCATTCCCCAACGTTATTTGCGCAGCGTGATGTCGCCCTGGGCGGCAAAGCGTTTAAAAGAAGCGGGCGGCGATATATCCCAATTTAGGGTAGTGCGCCTATATCCCTCGCGGTTGAATCAAATTGCCATTTCTAAAACCGAGCCTGGCGATGAAAATAATCAGGATATCTCCTCGTTGGTGGGTAAAGTCGATATTCGCCAGTTAGAGCTTTACTCCCAAGATGACCCCGATGCCTATAGCTTCTCTGGCGGGCTTTGCCGTGCGAACCAAGGGCTGATGGAATTTGTTGAGATGTTTAAAGCGCCGATTAAGGTGCTGCACCCCTTACTTACTGCTACCCAAGAAGGCAACTACAACCCCACGGAAGGTATGGGGGCAATTCCCTTTGACGGTGTGATATTAGCCCACTCTAACGAATCGGAATGGCAGGCGTTCCGTAATAACCGTAACAACGAGGCGTTTCTGGATCGCGTCTACATCGTTAAGGTGCCTTACTGTCTGCGGGTTTCTGAAGAGATTAAGATTTACCAAAAACTGCTTGAAGACTCGTCGCTTAATGCAGCCCCTTGCGCTCCCGATACGCTACGAATGTTGGCACAGTTCTCCGTACTATCGCGTTTAAAGGTGCCGGAAAACTCCAGTATCTACTCCAAAATGCGTGTTTATGACGGCGAAAACCTGAAAGATACCGATCCTCGAGCGAAGTCGATCCAAGAGTACCGAGATGCGGCAGGTGTCGATGAGGGCATGCAGGGCTTATCTACCCGTTTTGCATTTAAGATACTTTCTAAAGTGTTTAACTTTGACGGTACTGAAGTTGCCGCAAACCCCGTGCATTTGCTGTATGTGCTGGAGCAAGCATTAGAGCGGGAGCAACTGCCTTCTGAGGTGTTTGAACGCTATATCGGCTTTATCAAAGAGTTTCTGGCGCCACGTTATGTGGACTTCATCGGTAAGGAAATTCAAACCGCTTACCTGGAATCCTATAGCGAGTATGGTCAGAACATCTTTGATCGGTATGTAACCTATGCGGATTTCTGGATTCAGGATCAGGAGTTCCGTGACCCTGAAACCGGCGAGTTGTTAAACCGTCAGTCGCTGAATGAGGAGCTGGAAAAAATCGAGAAACCAGCCGGTATTTCTAACCCGAAAGACTTCCGTCACGAAGTGGTTAATTTCGTGTTGCGGGCACGTGCGCAAAATAACGGCATGAACCCCAGCTGGCAGTCTTATGAAAAGCTCAAAGGTGTTATCGAGCATAAGATGTTTGCCAACACCGAGGAGCTGTTACCGGTTATTTCGTTTAATGCTAAGGCGTCGAAGTCGGATCAGAAGAAGCACGAGGATTTTGTGGCGCGCATGGTTGATCGTGGCTACACCGAGAAACAGGTTCGGTTGCTTTCCGAGTGGTATCTACGCGTGCGCAAGTCCCAGTAGCGGATAATCGGGAGGTCGTATGACCTACTTTATTGATCGAAGGCCTAACGCTAAGCATAAAAGCGCGGTCAATCGGCAGCGCTTTTTGGAACGCTATCGTAAGCATATTAAGCGCTCGGTGGAGGAGGCGGTGAACCGCCGCTCCATTACCGATATGGAGCGAGGGGAAAAAGTATCCATTCCTACCAAAGATATCTCTGAACCCGTGTTTCAGCACGGCCCAGGCGGTGCGCGACATACCGTGTCGCCTGGGAACAAGGAGTTTTTAGAGGGGGATCAAATCCGCCGCCCTAGCGGTAAAGGTGGCGGAGATGGCGCGGGCGAAGGGGGCGCTTCCAACCAAGGTGAGGGTGATGATGAGTTTGCCTTCACGCTGAGCCGTGAGGAGTTTTTGGAGTTTGTATTTGATGGTCTTGAGTTGCCTCATTTGCAACGCAAGCCGTTGAAGTCGCTTGAAGAAATAAAAATGGTGCGTGCAGGGCTAGCGCGTGATGGTGTGCCATCGCGAATTAGCATTACCCGATCAATGCGTGAAGCTTACGCACGGCGTATTGCTATGCGCGCACCGATTAAGCGGGCATTGAAAGAGGCTCAAGAGGCGCTTGCCGCAGAAGAACGCAAGGACTCGGTGTTGCGCAATCCGGCAAGAATTGTTGAGCTAAAAACAGAAATTGAACGGTTGGAAAAGCGCATTGAAGGGGTGCCGTTTATCGATACCTACGATCTGCGCTATCACCAGCTATCGGCGCAACCCCAACCGTCAAGCCAAGCGGTGATGTTCTGTGTGATGGACGTTTCTGGTTCCATGACCCAAAACCATAAAGATATCGCTAAGCGATTTTTCTTATTGCTCTATCTGTTTTTGGAAAAACATTACGAAAAAGTAGAGCTAGTGTTTGTACGCCATCATACGGCGGCAAGGGAGGTAAACGAGGAGGAGTTTTTCTATTCCCGTGAAACAGGTGGCACCATCGTCTCCAGCGCGCTCACTCTGGTTAATAAAATTATCGAAAAACGCTATCCCGCCGGACAGTGGAACCTCTACATCGCTCAGGCATCGGACGGCGACAACTGGGACGATGACTCGAATATTTGTCGAGATCTACTGGTTAAGCAGCTAATGCCGCAGTTGCAGTATTACGCTTACGTGGAAATCACCCCCCATGAGCATCAGTCGCTGTGGCATGAATATGAAACGATCGCCGCGCAGTTTCCCGAACGGTTTGCGATGCGCCAAATTGTCGATGCTGGGGATATTTATCCCGTTTTTCGTGAGCTGTTTAAACGTCGGTTGAGTCAAAAGCAGTAACGCGAACCGAGGAGTGCGCCATGAGTGTAGCCCGAAAGCCAATAGCGACCGGTTCCGACTGGAACTTCAGTGTGTTGGAGCGTTTCGATGAAGAACTCGCCAGGCTCGCCGATGAGTACCGCTTAGATACTTATCCCAATCAGATAGAGGTGATTACCACTGAACAGATGATGGATGCCTATGCGAGCGTGGGAATGCCGGTAGGTTATCACCACTGGTCATTTGGTAAGCAGTTTCTTGCTGTTGAGCAAGCCTACAAGCGCGGCCAGATGGGCCTCGCCTATGAGCTGGTAATAAACTCCAACCCTTGCATCGCTTACTTAATGGAAGAAAATACCCTGATGATGCAGGTGTTGGTCATTGCGCATGCCTGCTATGGGCATAACTCTTTCTTTAAAGGCAATTACTTATTCCGTGCCTGGACGGATGCCGACTCCATCATTGATTATTTGGTGTTTGCTCGTAAGTATATTGCCCAGTGCGAGGAGCGCCATGGCGTCCATGCGGTAGAGCAATTACTGGATGCCTGTCACGCGCTACAAAACTACGGTGTAGACCGCTACAAGCGGCCTTCCCCTATTTCTGCAGAAGAAGAGGTAAAGCGCCAAGAAGAACGCGAGGCTTACCTGCAAACCCAGGTCAATATGCTGTGGCGCACGATTCCTGACGCGCCTAATGGGGTCGCTCCGCTGCCGGGCAGCCTACATAGCGATGCGGACCCGCTTGGGCTACATAGCGGCGGTCTTTACCCCTCAGAACCACAGGAAAACCTGCTGTATTTTATTGAAAAAAATGCGCCACTTCTGGCGCCCTGGCAGCGTGAAATTGTGCGTATTGTGCGCAAACTGGCGCAGTACTTTTATCCCCAGCGACAAACCCAGGTAATGAATGAAGGGTGGGCTTGCTTCTGGCATTACACGTTAATGAATCGGTTATACGATGAAGGTAACGTTGACGAAGGCTTGATGTTGGAGTTTTTGCAATCCCATGCGGCGGTTATCAATCAGCCAGGCTTTGATAACCCGCACTACAGCGGCCTTAATCCCTACGCACTGGGGTTCGCGATCTTTATGGACATCAAGCGTATTTGTGATGCGCCTACTGAGGAAGATCGGGAGTGGTTTCCTGATATTGCGGGCAGCCCTTGGCGGGATACCGTTGAGTTTGCCATGCGCAACTTCAAGGATGAGTCGTTTATCCAGCAGTTTTTATCTCCCAAAGTGATACGTGATCTCAAGCTGTTCTTAATTGTTGATGATGATCAAATGGAGACACTAGAAGTAGCGGCAATTCATAACGAGCGTGGTTATCGACGGGTTCGAGAGGCACTTTCAACCCAGTACGCCTTATCGGTGCGTGAGCCAAATATCCAAGTTGTTGAAGCAGCGATACGGGGGGATCGTTCGTTGACCTTGCACCATGTCCAAGACAGCCGGCGGCCACTTGGTCGCAGCGTTTATCCGGTGATCCGCCACTTGCAGCAACTATGGGGGTTTCCGGTGCATTTGGTGTCAATGGAAGATGGGCGGGTAACGCGCCGTTACCAGTGGCCGGTTGAGGAAGAGAGCAAAGACGTAAGTTAACAATTAAACAATTACCCCGCGGCAAGCGCGGGGTAATCATCAAGCTCAATTAGCTATAAATGCTAGCTCTTAGCAGTCCATGACTGGCACCAGCCAGCAGGTTCAACACTATTTTGCGGGAACAACTGGCAACCTTCGTTTTCTGCATTGAAGAACATGCAGTTTGAGCACAATTCACCTTCCTCATAGGCTGGGTGATCGCTTGCGTCACTGGCGACTTCAACGTAGTTAAGTGCCTGAGCGGTTGAGTTGGAGGGATCAAGGCGGGGCAATTCCTGGGCAAAAGCAGTCTTCGACAGGATGCCAGCACCAAATGGCAGGGCGGCGAGCCCCATTACACTGTTACGCATGAACTTACGACGGCTCTGATTAGCCATGGTGTCTCCTTATCGTCACGGTTTGACGTTTTGTTTATGTTGTTGGGTGGTTAGCCACCTCTAATACTCCGACAAAGCTTCTAAACTGGAGTTCTCCTACCCATGCTAGCGCATGCTTAAAATTAGTGCGAATAACCTTATGAAGAGCGCGACAATTGACCGCGCTATTGAGCGGAGCTTGGCCCTAGCAAACAGCCTGTTATACTCGCTGAAGGTTGCTGACTAGATTGTTATTAACGCTGTTGTTGGGGGTGCTATGCAAAACGCTGTGATTTTAATCAATACTGAAAAAGGCCAGGTAAAAGCGGTCGCCGAGCGCCTTGCTGATGTAGATGGTATCAGTGAAGTCTATTCGACCTGTGGTCGTTATGATCTTGTCGCTATTGCACGTACGCCTGATTTTGAAAGCCTTGCAGAATTGGTCACGGAACGTCTAAACGCGGTAGAAGGCATTAGCGATACTGAAACGCTGAATGCGATGCAGGTACACTCCCGTCACGATTTAGAAACGATGTTTTCCCTGGGCTGGTAATTAATAACTACCTGACATAAAAAGCAGGATGCAAAACTATTATAGGGAGTAAGACCGTTGGGGAAATCGCTTTCGCGCTGGCGTCGTCAGGGTAAACGCTTCGGTATCGCCGTGCTTTTTGTCATTGTGGGAACGGGGCTTTGGGAGTTTCAGGGACGTCAACATCAGAATGATTACACATGGATGGGGGTGCCTACCTGGGATGGTTTTCATCCAACAACGTTTCACCGTGTGCTGAGAAACGATGGCTTTTTGGCTGGGTGGTCGGATGTGCGAGTCAATCCACTTTGGGTCAGTTATCAGGTCGAGGCGGTATCCGATGATACTCGTATTGGTCCGCGGCCTAATTTTAAAGCTGACTGGCGCACATTGTGGCCAATCGGTACGAATAGCTATTCCGGCAGTGGCTATGATCGCGGGCACTTGGCGCCTAACTATGCGATTGCAGCAGTACATGGCCGTAATGCCCAGGTTGATACCTTCTTGATGAGTAATATGACGCCTCAGCGGCCTAATTTGAACCGCCAGCTTTGGCAGCGCCTTGAAGAGTCAGTAATGGATCATTTTGCACCGCGCTTTGATCGTTTACAGGTAATTACTGGTCCCATTTTTCCAGAGCGCTATATGGATAATGTGTTTAATCGAGTTGGTTTTGTAGAAGTGCCAGAGGCGTTTTATAAAATTATCGTTGTACCAAATGAAGAAGCACCGTTGTCTCTCGCCTTTATCATGCCTCAAGACGTTCGTGGCAATGAACCGTTAGACGACTATCTGGTGACTATCGATGAAATCGAGTCGCGAACAGGGCTGAACTTCTTCCCTGATCTGTCGGCGGAGCGCGAAGCTGTGTTGGAAGAGCAGTTGCGTACTCAAGGCTGGGCGTTAGAGGAGGTTGCACGGCGTCCTGGGCGTTTCCAATAACGTAAAAAACCGCGAAGGCGAAGCTGTTCGCTTGAGCGGTTTTTTTCTGAACAGCGTTTTCTAGATGAACGGTGAGAACGTCAAAAAGCAAACATTGTGGATACAATACTGAGAGGCAGGCGATAAAGAGTCGATCAGAGTTAATGCGTACTGACTTATTGAAGTGGTGCCCAGGAGAGGACTTGAACCTCCACGTCCATACAGACACTAGCACCTGAAGCTAGCGCGTCTACCAATTCCGCCACCTGGGCACATCATTTTTTACAACTGGGATTTTTTACCACTGATCTTTGTTTGCTAAAAGTCTTTGTTTACTAAAGTTCTTTGTTTACTAAAGATCATACTGCTGTTTGTATTCGTATGGTGCCCAGGAGAGGACTTGAACCTCCACGTCCATACAGACACTAGCACCTGAAGCTAGCGCGTCTACCAATTCCGCCACCTGGGCGAATACAAACGTTTTACTGATACTTTTACTAATATTGCTTCTAGGACTATTTTCAGGACTATTTCCAAGTACTATTCACAGGACTATTTCAAACGCTATTTTCAATACCATTGCTTGCTGCTGCACCGTTTTACATCATGAAAAGGGGGTAACACGATGTAAAATGGTGCCCAGAAGAGGACTTGAACCTCCACGTCCATACGGACACTAGCACCTGAAGCTAGCGCGTCTACCAATTCCGCCATCTGGGCAATTGGCGCGTATGATACCGAGGCCACGCTTAAATGCAAGGCCCGGTAACTGTTTTTAGCACTAAAATCGTATAATTGGTCAGCTAGGTGGTTGGGTGATTGAACAGGCAGCGCTATACTGCACACATGACTAAACAAAATATGATGTACGTCAGTCGATTAATGGCTGATATCCCCCGCTCGCAGCATGCTTTGACTGCGCACATTAGCTGCCTCCTGCAAACGCAATCAAGGATGTTGATCGCATGAAGTATTGGACGTTGAGTGATGATCCGCACGCCGAGCGTGAGGCACACAAGTACGATAATCCTGCGCCCAGTCGCGAGTATCTATTAGCGGCGTTGGAGTCGTACGGCAAGCCGATGACTCATGAAAACATGAGTCGTATGTTGGGCATTGAAGATGAAGACCATCTTGAAGCTATTCGCCGTCGTATGGCTGCCATGGAGCGTGATGGTCAGGTACTGCGCGATCGTCGAGGCGCCTACGCGCTGATCGACAAGCTAGATTTGATTAAGGGCAAAGTGCTTGGTCACCGTGATGGTTTCGGATTTTTGCTGCGTGAAGACGGCAAAAAGCCGGATTTAGTATTACCTCCACGCCAGATGCGCCGTGTATTCCACGGCGACTATGTATTGGCGCGCGTGAGCGGTCGCGACCGTCGTGGTCGTGATGAAGCCACCATTGCTGATGTAATTGCGCGAAATACACAAACCATTGTGGGTGTTTATCGTAGCAATTCACCTGAGTTTGGTGTGTTGATTCCTGAGAATCCTCGCATTACCCAGGAAGTTATCATTCCTCACACCGCCTGCGCTGGCGCAAAAGATGGCCAAGTGGTCTCGGCTAAAATCGTTCAGCAGCCCGCGACGAGAATTCAACCGGTTGGCGAAGTTATTGAAGTGTTGGGGGAGCGCATGGATCCCGGCATGGAAATAGATATCGCGATTCGTAGCTACGATATCCCTGCTGAGTTCCCACCAGAAGTGCTTGACCAGACCAGCGGTATTTCAGCAGAAGTGTTAGAGGACGATAAGCAACACCGCGTCGATCTACGCGAGCTTCCGTTGGTCACTATTGACGATGAGTCCGCCAAAGACTTTGACGATGCGGTGTGCGCCTGGAAGACGAAGTCGGGTAGCTGGAAGCTGCTGGTTGCTATTGCTGATGTGTCGCACTACGTTCGCCCTGGCACCGCACTTGATGATGAAGCGCGTACGCGGGGTAACTCGGTGTACTTCCCGGGCCAAGTTGTGCCGATGCTGCCTGAGCTTCTTTCAAACGGCTTGTGTTCGTTAAACCCTCAGGTAGATCGTCTTGTGATGGTCTGCGAGATGAATATCTCCAAGACAGGCGCCATTAGCCGCTACTCGTTCTACGAGGCGGTAATGAACTCCCATGCTCGCCTGACCTATAACAAGGTGGCAGCCATTCTCGATAACGAGAGTGAAGAGGGCGAAGCGCTGCGCAGCGAGCACAAAGCGCTGGTGAAGCCGCTGCAAAATCTACACGAGCTTTATGGCCTACTGCGTAGTGCGCGGGAAGAGCGTGGCGCGATTGATTTCGATACCACCGAAACGGCAATTATCTTTAATGATGAACGTAAGATTGAAAAGATCGTGCCGCGTACCCGTAACGATGCTCATAAGCTAATCGAAGAGTGCATGCTGGCGGCCAACGTGGCGACCGCGCGGTTCCTGGATAAGCACGATTTACCCGCTCTTTACCGTATCCACGAGCGTCCAACGCCAGAACGTCTCGACAAGCTGCGTCTGTTCTTAAGCGAGCTGGGTCTATCTGTCGGCGGTGGCGACATGCCGACGCCTCAGGATTATCAAGCGTTGCGGGAGGTGATTATAGATCGCCCGGATGCTGATATTATCCAAACTGTCATGCTGCGCTCAATGAATCAGGCCGTTTATTCGCCTCAGAATGAAGGCCATTTTGGCTTGGCTTATCAAGCTTACGCGCACTTCACCTCGCCGATTCGCCGTTACCCAGACCTGCTAGTTCATCGGGCTATTCGCTCAGTCATCCGTGGGCCGCGCCAAACCAATACGGTGGTTCGGGTAGAAGGTGCACCGGTTGATCCGCCAAGTAAGTGGTGCCCCTATACCTTTGAGCAAATGCTTGAGTTGGGTGAGCACTGCTCGATGACCGAGCGACGGGCTGATGAAGCAACGCGTGATGTTGAAAGCTGGCTCAAATGTGAGTTTATGTCTGACAAACTGGGCGAAACATTTGAGGGTACTATCGCCTCAGTGACCCAGTTTGGTCTGTTTGTGCGTTTGGATGACTTCTATGTCGAAGGGTTGGTGCATGTTACCTCGCTACCTTCCGACTACTACCACTATGAGGCAGAAAAACACCGCCTCAAAGGTGAGCGTACCGGCACGACGTATCGCTTGGGCGACGGGCTTACGGTCCAGGTTGCGCGGGTAGATATGGATGATCGCAAGATCGATTTCGGCCTTGCTGATGAGAAACCTCGGCCACGCCGTCAGCCGCGCAAGCGCCGTGGTGGTGAAGGGCCTACTGGTGCTGGAGATGGTGCTGGAAAACGTGCCGGAAAAGAAGGGGGCTCTGAGAAAGCAGCGGCATCAACGGATAAGCAGCCAACGCGCCGTGGCCCTAGGCGCACGCGCAACGGCCCGCGTAAACCATCACCAAATAAGGGATGAGCATGAAGTCGTCGTCTCGACGTAGCTCGCGTCCGGCTGTTCGCACGCCGGATGGATTGGACCAGGTGTATGGTGTTCACGCTCTGGAAAGCCTGCTTGAGCGGGGCGAAACGCCCCGCGAATTGTGGGTGCAGCAGGGGGCGGGTAATCGACTAAAAGAAGTAGTCGCGAGTGCTCAGTCTCGTGGTGCGCGCATAACAGAGCAGCCCCGTGACCTGCTGGATCAGCTCACCCAAGGCGCAGCTCACCAGGGTGTCGTGGCGTTTTGTTCGCCACTGGTTCCCGAAGGGGAAGAGTCATTGTGGTTGAAGCTGCGTGCCTGGCAGGCGTCTACGCCGCCGCTACTGTTAGTACTCGATGGCGTTACCGATGTGCATAACTTTGGCGCGTGTCTGCGCAGTGCTGATGCCGCTGGTGCCCACGGGGTGATTGTGGCCAAAGATAAAGCCGCTCCGCTAAACGCGACGGTGCGTAAAGTAGCCTGCGGTGCTGCCGAGGTGGTGCCTGTTTATCAGGTTACTAACCTATCTCGCACCTTGGCTAAGCTCAAAGATGCCGGAGTATGGATTACAGGTACTGCGGGCGAAGCTGATGCCAGTCTGTTTGAAATTGATATGACCGGCCCTACGGCGTTAGTGATGGGGGCTGAGGGGAAGGGTATGCGTCGATTAACCAGGGAAGCTTGCGATAACTTGGCAAAGCTTCCTATGGCAGGGCAGGTGTCCAGCTTGAACGTATCGGTCGCAACGGGTATTTGTTTGTTTGAAGCCGTTCGGCAGCGGCAGCTTGCAAGTTAAGCACCAGCCCACTAGAATGCTTGCGCCCGTTTAACTTTAAGCGGGCGCTCGTATTGCTTAACAGTTTATACGGAAAACAGTTCTGCTTGATGCCCCTGATAACACCGCTTGCGGTGAATATGAGGCATCTCAGTTAACTCCTTGCTTCCCTGTCGTCATTGGTGCAGCCGTGTCAATACACACCGGAAGCTGTCAAACCGCAAGGAGATTCCATGCGTCATTACGAAATCGTGTTTATGGTCCACCCGGATCAGAGCGAGCAAGTGCCGGCTATGGTCGAGCGCTACACCAGTATTGTTAGCGAAAACGGTGGCACTGTGCATCGCTTGGAAGATTGGGGCCGTCGTCACCTGGCTTACCCAATCAACAAGATCCACAAAGCCCACTACGTGCTGATGAACGTCGAGTGCGCCGGCGAGACTCTCGAAGAAATCGAGAACATCTTCCGTTTCAACGACGCTATCATCCGCAGCTTGGTTGTTCGCTGTAAAGAAGCGATCACCGAAGCTTCTCCGATGATGAAGCCGGCAGAAGAAAAGCGTCCGCGTCGCGAAGATAAACCGCGCGCTGAAGAAGCTGAAGAAGAAACTGCCTAATTCCATCCACTGCACGTTTTAAGGAGCTAGTCCATGGCACGTTTTTTCCGTCGCCGTAAGTTTTGCCGCTTCACTGCTGAAGGCGTCAAGCAGATCGACTATAAAGATCTCGACACGCTGAAGGCTTACATCACCGAAACCGGCAAGATCGTTCCGAGCCGTATCACCGGCACCAAAGCACGCTATCAGCGTCAGCTGGCGACTGCTATTAAGCGTTCGCGTTACCTGGCACTGCTGCCCTACTCCGATAGCCATCAGTAAGCGTTTAACGTGATGCTGGCACTGGCAAGATGGCTCATGCGGAGCACGCCCTACGCCATTGGCGGGGCGGCGCTAGCTACGCTGGTGCCTTGGCTGTTCTGGTTAGGGGCAGCCATTGCCGCGTTGGTTACTTTACGCAAAGGTTTCGCACCTGCGCTTCCGGTAATTATCGCTGCCGCACTACCTGCAGGTTTCTGGTGGTCGCAAGGTGATGTCATTCCACTTGCTAGCGTGCTGCTAGTGACGTTGATGGCGGTCATCCTGCGTGAAAGGATGCGTTGGAGTGAAGCATTAATCGTTGGCACATTAGCGGCAGCGGTGATGGTTCAGCTAGGCATCTTTATCCCACCAGGTGGAACACAGCTAATGCTGGAGCAACTGCGAGAGAGCTCAACCGAGATTGATCGCATGCTGACAGAGTTTGCTAACCAAGGGATCGACGCGCCCACCCTTGCCGCTATGGTAATCGGTGGAGTGACGGGTCTAGTGATATTGTTGGCGGCTATCGTGTGTTTAGCCTTGGCGAGAAGTTGGCAAGCTGGGCTTTATAACCCAGGCGGCTTCCGTGAAGAGTTTCACTCACTGCGCCTACTGCCCAAAGAGCTCGCTGTTTTAGTGGTGCTCGGTGTGGTGAGTATGGTGCTAGGAGCGCACGCTCTGGCAATGCTTGGCTGGATTCCACTGCTGGTAGCTGGCATTGCGCTAGTGCATGGGTTTATTGGAATAAAGGGGATGAACGGGCTGTGGCTAGTCGCATTCTATGTGCTGCTGATCACGACCTGGCCCACGATTCTCATTGTGCTGCTGTTGGGGCTGATTGATACATTCGCGAACGTTCGCGCACGCCTTGCCCGCAGCAACTGACAAGAGGTTTACGAGATGGAAGTCATTCTGCTCGACAACATTGGTAAGCTGGGCGGCCTGGGTGACAAAGTCACTGTAAAGCCCGGTTATGGTCGTAACTATTTGGTACCTTACGGTCTAGCCGTACCGGCAACCAAAGATAACGTTGAAGCATTCAAGGCCCAGCGTGCTGAGCTTGAAGCCCAAGCCGCTGAGCGTAAAGCAGAAGCGGAAGCGCGCGCTGAACAGCTGAACGACATCGAATTGTCGTTGGTTTCTAAAGCAGGCGATGAAGGCAAGCTATTCGGTTCTATCGGGCCGCGTGATTTGGCCGACGCTATTTCCTCTGCTGGCATTGAAGTTGCTAAGAGTGAAGTACGTATGCCGCAGGGCCCTATTCGTCAAACTGGCGAATACGACATCGTTTTACACCTGCATGCAGATGTAGATGCTGTTGTTCGCGTGGTTGTTGTCGCAGAGTAAACGCTCTCGACAACGCTGACGCCTCAAAGGGCGCGGGTTTTTCCCGCGCCCTTTGTCTTTTTAGGCTAAGGGTTTTTTGCTAGCTGACTTTTTAAGCCATGGCGTCTCTAAGCACCGGTTAAAAACGTTTGTTAGGCTGGTTGAATGTTTTTGAACGTCGCTTGGCGTGGATAGGTTGCTTATGGTGAGTTTAAGATTGTCCCGCTAAGATAGTCGTCGTTATTGGCTACGCTTTATTATTAAGGAGCTCACTATGCAGGACCAGCCTTCTGCTGATCAGGAAACGGCAGCGATAAAGCTGCCGCCGCATTCTCTAGAAGCGGAGCAGTCGGTGCTAGGTGGGCTAATGTTGGATAATCAAGCCTGGGACAATGTCTCGGAGCGGTTAGTGGCGGATGATTTTTACCGCTATGAACATCGCTTGGTATTCAATGTGATGATTCATTTGGCCGAATCTGGGCAGCCGTTGGATGTCATCACGCTATCAGAAGCGTTAGAAGCGCGTGATCAACTAGATACCGTGGGTGGTTTGGCTTTTTTGGCCGAGCTGGCTCGCAATACGCCTTCTGCCAGTAATATTCGTGCTTATGCCGATATCGTTCGCGAGCGGGCAACACTGCGTAAATTAATCCGTGCGGCCAATCAAATTGCTGACGGGGCATTTTCCCCTCAAGGTCGGCCCGCTGATGAGCTGCTCAATGAAGCTGAGCGATTAGTCTTCCAAATTGCTGAAGAACGGCCGAAAACCGGTGGTCCTATCGGCATGAGTGAGCTACTAACCAAAGCCGTTGATCGCATTGATGAGCTTTTTAATCTAAAAGGTGAAATGACAGGCCTTTCTTCGGGGTTTCGTGACCTTGATGAAATGACTTCGGGCTTGCAGCCCTCGGATTTGGTGATTATTGCCGGTCGCCCATCGATGGGTAAAACCACGTTTGCCATGAACCTGGTTGAACATGCAGTTATTGCCAGTGATAAGCCGGTGATGGTGTTCTCTATGGAGATGCCCGCTGAATCACTGATGCTACGCATGCTCTCGTCGTTAGGTCGGATTGATCAAACCCGCGTCCGTTCTGGGCAGTTGGAAGACGAAGATTGGCCACGACTAACGTCAGCGGTCAATCTGCTAAAAGACAAGCAGCTGTTTATTGATGACACTGCTGCGCTTTCGCCTAACGAAATGCGCTCGCGCCTGCGTAGGGTGGTTCGTGAGCACGGTAACATGGCGCTTATCATGATTGACTATCTGCAGCTGATGCAGATTCCTGGTTTTTCTGAAAACCGTACCGGTGAGATCTCGGAGATTTCACGCTCGCTGAAAGGGCTGGCAAAAGAGTTCCAATGCCCTGTTGTGGCACTTTCACAGCTTAACCGTTCATTGGAGCAGCGTCCCAATAAGCGTCCCGTCATGTCTGATTTGAGGGAGTCGGGCGCGATTGAGCAGGATGCCGATGTCATTGCGTTTGTATATCGAGATGAGGTGTATAACCCCGACAACCCTGACAACCAGGGGATTGCTGAGTTGATCATTGGTAAACAACGTAACGGGCCTATCGGTACGGTGCATATGGCATTTATTGGAAGATACACGCGCTTCGAAGACCTTGCGCCCGATAGCTATGGCGAAGCGTTCGGCGATTAACTTGAGCGTTAGGGGGGAGAACGTATAATGCTCCTCCCCGATGAAACAGATAGACAGGAGTGGCAAATGGCAGGTGGTTTTAGACGTGGTAACCGAAAGCGTCTTCCTAAGTTGGAAGGCCGTGGGGAGCTGCAGTCGCTAGAGCGGGAAGGGCCATTCAAAGAGTGGTTGGGAATGCCGGACCTCTACCGTTACTTCCTGGTAGTTGAAGGGGAAAAATATAGCTACCAAACTGAGGATTCAGAAGTGCCGGTAACGGTGGGTGATAAAGTGGTTTTCCGTTACAAGGAAACGAAAGGCGGTAACTGGATCGACCGTAATTCGTTAGGAAAAGCAATTGACCCCTCCGAGTATCAATAATTCGACGAAGACGAATAAGTTGACGTTTTGGTCAGGAACTCTTTTGTGATGTTGCCGTCACAATCTGTAAGTGACAAGTTAATAAAATTGTCATGGGGTATCGTCATGCTGTGCCCCATGACAATCAACAATCATAGGAGGGAACCATGGAATTAAAAGAACTAAAGCAATTCGTTGCCGGCCACGATAATTTTGAAATACGCGTTATCACGCATTCGGGTAGCCGATTTTACCAAGTCGAGCTCGAAGACGTTGAGGGCGAGCGACATATGCTGACCCAGCGCGGCAAGCCAATGTTGTTTCGCTCACTAGATGATGTTTATCTTGAGCTAAAACGTGCCGGTATTCACCGTGCTTACTTGGTGCAGCACGTACCCCAAGACGAAGTGATCGGTCGTGATGCGCACTATAGCTCACCGTTAACGTCGCGTATGCCGCTAGTGTTTTAATACCCCTACGCTTTGATTTCAGTTGGCGCCTTTACTTGTTAGCTTGACGTTTTTCCCACCACTGGCCCAGCCGCACCCGGCGACGGGCAAAAAAACGATAGCCTGCGTCCATTATTCCTCGCAGGCCAGGTAAGCAAGAAAGCCACACTAACCACCGGTAGCCCAGTACCGCATAGAGGGCCCGGCTAGCGTCCATGCCGATATACCAATTTCCCTGGCTGTCTTTGACATGCAGCAGCCCCATCATGTCGTCAAATCTACGTCCTACCTCGGCTGCATTGAAATCACTACTCTGAATGTCTACCAGGGCGACGCGTTGTTGATGTCGGTGCTTTGCAAGCCACGCGACTTCCACGCGGCAAAAAGGGCAATGGCCATCATGGTATAGCGTGACAGGTGATGTTGCCTGAAGTGTAGAGAAGCGGCTCATTGAGTATCCTTTGGGAGATAGCCTTGCGTGTGAAGGGGTTGGCCGTAGCCTTGGATGGTAGGTAGGGACGCCAGAAACTGTTCCGCCTGCTGACGCATGGCATCACGCTTTTCATCTTTCATACGTGAGAGTGACCCATAAATTAGCTTCATGCGCGGGTTGCGGTTTAGCTGTTCAGCGTTGGTCTCCAGAAAATGCCAGTAAAGGCTATTAAATGGACACGCCTTCGGGCCTGTCACTTGCTTTGGGGAGTAGCGGCAGTGCTGGCAATGGTCAGACATTTTGTCGATATACTTGCCGGAAGCGCAGTAAGGTTTGGAGCCCATAAGGCCGCCATCAGCATGCAGCACCATACCTAACGTATTCGGCAGCTCTACCCATTCGCAGGCATCGGCATACACTGCCAAGTACCAATCGCAGAGGGCCTCTGGTTTAACACCGCAGAGGAGGGCAAAATTGCCGGTTACCATCAATCGCTGAATATGATGGGCGTAGCTATTATCGATGGTCATTTGGATAGCCCGCTGTAAGCAGCGCATATCGGTATTGCCATCCCAATAAAATGCCGGCAGCTCACGCTCAAAGCCGAGCCGATTCTCACGCTTGTAGCCTGGCATTTGTGTCCAATAAAGCCCGCGAACATACTCTCGCCAACCGAGTATTTGACGAATAAACCCTTCAACAGCATTGATGGGCGCATGGCCTGCAAGATACTGTTGCTCAGCGGCTTCACAAACTTCTTGAGGGGTTAATAAGCCGATATTGAGCGCTGCCGATAGCCTGGAGTGATAAAGAAACGGCTCTGTATCACTAATCGCATCTTGATAGCGGCCAAAGTCCGCCAGCCCCTGATCAAGAAAGTGGTTTAAATCCACTAGCGCTTGTTTGCGGGTGACGGGTAGATTGAAGTTATCCAAGGAGCCCATATGCTCGCTAAAATGGCGCTTGGCATCATTGAGCGCTTCCTGGGTAACGGCATCTTGATGGTGGGTAGGAAGTGATGGAAAGTTGAGCGTGGCCTCAATCGGTTCACGGTTGTCGTGATCAAAGTTCCATTTTCCGCCAGCGGGTGCATCGCCTTCCATTAGTAGCCCCGTCCGCTTGCGCTGTTCCCGATAGAAATACTCTAAGCGAAGCTGTTTACGTCCTTTAGCCCAGTTGGCAAAGTCATCCGGTGAAGTGAAAAAACGGTCGTCTTCTATCATTCGCCAGGGCAAGGCAGCCTTTTGGCGCTGCTGCATCGCCTCCCAGAGTCGCCATTCACCAGGCCTTGCCACGCGCACTTCATTGCAGCCGTATTGGGCAGCAATTCGTTCGGCTTCTGTTACCAGAGATTGAGTATTATCAGCGTCATCAATACGGCTGTAGTGAACTTTGTAGCCTTTATCGCGCAGCGCCTGGGCAAAATGTCGCATGGCGGCCATAAATAAGCCGACCTTATGTATATGGTGAGGCACATAGCGTGCTTCTTCGGCAACCTCGCAAAGGGCGACTACCGCACCCGTTGGTGCGTCGCGTAGGGTTGCCAATGAAAGTGATAGTTGGTCACCAAGAACGAGCAGTAAAGGCATAGACATGAGTTGGCCTGCAGTTATACAAATAATATTGATAGTATAACTTTATGCCGCGGCTTTGCCGAAAAGTGGTAGAATTTTACGATTATTTTAAGTATCTAAGTATCTAAGTATCTAAGTATCTAAATATTTAAGGAGTTAACGACATGGCCGATAATGTTGTGAAAGATCAGCCGGGCGAAGGGCGTTTGGCCCATGCACCAAGTGATCACCCCGCCGTTCCCCCTGCAAAGGTGGGCGTGGTGTTGGCCAACTTGGGCACCCCGGATGCAACGGATTATTGGTCTATGCGGCGCTACCTTAGCGAGTTTTTGTCTGATAAGCGTGTTGTTGATTACGCCAACTGGAAGTGGCAGCCGCTCTTACAACTGATTATTTTGACTAAACGGCCCTTTTCATCTGGAAAAGCCTATAAAAGCATTTGGAATAATGAAAAGAACGAAAGCCCGCTGCTGACGACAACACGTGCCCAAACAGAAAAAATGACCGCGCGTTTGAAGGCGTTATATGGCGATAATGTCGAAGTTGATTTCTGTATGCGCTATGGCAATCCATCGACTGAAAGCGTCCTCAATGGCTTGAAAGAGAAGGGCTGTGAACGGATTGTTTTCTTCCCGCTTTATCCTCAGTACGGCTCGCCTACGACTGCGACGGCAAATGATCAGGCATTTCGTACGTTAATGAAGATGAAGTGGCAGCCTTATATTCGTACAGTGCCCGCTTATTTTGAGCACCCCGCCTATATCCAAGCGCTAGCAAATTCAGTGCAAGAAGCTTACGGCAGCTTTGAAACCCGCCCGACTAAACTTGTTGCTAGCTACCACGGAGTGCCGGAGCGTTACCTGTTAGAAGGCGACCCCTATCATTGTCAGTGCCAGAAAACGACTCGCTTGATGCGTGAAAAACTGGGGCTGAGTAAAGATGAGGTGGATACCGCCTTCCAATCACAGTTTGGTCCTGAGAAGTGGGTAGGCCCACAAACCGTCGACCATGTGGCTGAACTTGCCAAGCAGGGGCACAAACACATTGCAATTATGTCGCCGGCTTTTTCTTCCGACTGTGTTGAAACACTGGAGGAAATCAAAGAAGAAATTCACGATAGTTTTATGGAAGCAGGAGGAGAGACGTTTAGTTATATTCCCTGTTTGAATGATCGCGATGATCACATCGATGCCTTACTAGCAGTTATTAACAACGAGCTCTCTGGCTGGCTTTCCGTTTCTTAACTATGCGTTTTGTCATAAGCCGCCAAGGTGTTCAGCTAAGGCGGCTTTTTTATGGGAGCTAGATTTCTAGAAATCTCATCAACCTTGGTATAAGGTCTGTCTATTAAAAATCACATTTATTCAACGCTTAGGGCCTTTTTGTCCTGCTGCCCTAGGGTTAACTGAAACGTTTTTATAGGGAGAAACCACCGGATGCAATTCGCTTTGATAATGGGCTTTGTATTGGCAGTGTCATCGCCTTTGCTCAACCGTTGGTTTGGAGAACGCACAAGTCTAGTGCTGGCACTGTTTCCTGCTTTGATGGCTGCTTGGCTGTTAAGTCAGGCTCCGGTCGTTATAAATGAAGGGCCACAACTATTGGAGTGGTCTTGGGTACCCTCATTAGGCATCAGCCTCAGCTTTCTACTTGATGGGCTATCACTGCTATTTGGGTTGCTAATTACCGTCATCGGTACTTTCGTGTTGATCTATGCCGGTGGTTATCTTAAAGGCCACACGGATATCGCGCGCTTTCATTTGGCGCTGCTTGCGTTTATGGCCTCTATGTTGGGGCTGGTGCTCGCTGACGGATTGCTAACGCTTTTCGTGTTTTGGGAATTAACCAGCATCACGTCTTATTTGTTGATTGGCTTTAACCATACCGATATTGAGGCAAGAAAATCTGCCCGTCAGGGTTTGTTTGTCACGGTTGCCGGCGGTTTAGCGCTGATGGCAGGCCTAGTGCTGTTAGGGGTAGCAAGTGGTAGCTGGTCGCTTTATGAAATAGGCCAAATGGAAAGCGATCTCCGCGAACATTCGCTTTATACCCCCATGCTGATTTGCTTGCTGTTAGGAGCCTTCACAAAATCAGCCCAGTTCCCTTTTCATTTTTGGTTGCCCAACGCCATGGCAGCACCGACGCCGGTATCGGCCTACCTTCACTCTGCCACCATGGTGAAAGCGGGTATTTATTTACTGGCTCGCTTACAACCTGAACTGGGTGGTACAGCGCTATGGGTTGGAATACTGTCGGTCATTGGTGCGATCACAATGTTGACGGGTGCCTTTTTAGCGATCCATCACACCAATATTAAAAAGCTGCTGGCTTATTCCACTATTATGGCACTTGGCACGTTAACCATGCTGTTGGGTATTGGCTCTGAGTACGCCATGACGGCATTTGTTACTTTCCTGCTTGCCCATTCTATGTATAAAGGGGCGTTGTTTATGGTCGCCGGCATTTTAGACCATGAGACAGGCACCAAAGACGTTACCGCAATGGGTGGGTTAAAGTCTGCCATGCCAATCACGGCAGTGATTGCCTGTGTGGCAGCACTGTCGTTAGCAGGCATGCCGCCTTTATTTGGTTTCATTGCTAAAGAGCTAATGCTGGAGGCCGCACTAGGGGCAGAGCGCTTCAAACTGTTGCTAGTAGTGTTTGCTTTTTTGGCGGCTATTTTGACCATTGGAGTGGCTGCCATTATCGCATTACGGCCTTTTTATGGTCGCCAACTTGAAACGCCAAAAACTCCCCATGAAGCGCCACTTAGCATGCTGATTGGGCCTGGTATATTAGCGTTTGGTTCGCTTGTGTTAGGGCTGGCACCCGCCATGTTAGGTGCCGATGCCCTGCTGACATCAGCCGCGACCGCAGTAGCAGGTGAGCCGCTACCGGTATCACTATCGCTTTGGTATGGCATTAACATGGCGCTAATTATGTCGATTGTCAGTGTCGGCCTGGGCTTTTTACTGTTTAAGCGCTGGGATGGTGCGCGCAGTAAGTTAGCGATGCTGGCGCCAGTGATGCGACATGGCCCGGAAGCGGGTTACGAAGGCTTAATGAATGGCATAGTGCGATTTTCTGAATGGCAAACACGCCTGCTGCAGAACGGTTATATGCGCAACTATATTCTCGTCATGTTAGTGGTGCTGATCGCCTTGATTGGTAACTCAATACTAGTGCGCCATGCACCTCAACTAGCGCTGACACTTGATGTGCGATTCCATGAGGTAATTGTCGTTGGCACCATGGTGATGGGGGCTTTGTTTGCTACCATTTCTCGTTCACGTCTTGGCGCAGTGGTATCGGTTGGGATTATGGGTTTCTCGATTGCGCTTATTTTCATTCTCTTCAGTGCTCCTGACTTGGGTATTACTCAGCTGCTAGTTGAAACGCTAACGGTTATTTTGTTGGTTTTGGTGCTTTTCCGGTTGCCGCGCTTTTCTAATCTTTCTACCAGTCTTGAACGTATTCGTGATGGCGCAGTGGCGGCAACCATGGGAATCCTGATTTTCCTACTGATTATGACCGCTTGGAGTATCGACCAGTTTGAGCCGATTTCAGCCTATATGGTTGAAAATAGTGCCCCTCTGGCTTACGGGCGCAATATTGTGAATGTCATTTTGGTGGACTACCGCGCCCTTGACACATTGGGCGAAATGTTTGTGCTTGCTCTTGCTGCCATTGGGGTTATCGCCATGCTTAAGCTGCGCCACAATACAGATGAAAGTAAAGCGGAAGAAAGCGGGAAAGCCAGTGTTAAGGAGCCCTACGATGGTTAAATCAGGCACCATTATTCTCAATACGGCGGCACGGTTTTTGATGCCGTTGCAGCTGATGTTTTCAATTTTCTTATTACTGCGTGGCCACGATGAACCGGGAGGTGGATTTATTGCCGGGCTAGTGGCGGCGGGTGCCTTCACGCTTTACCTGTTTGCCTTTGGGGTAAGTTCTACCAAGGACGTGCTTCGGATGGTTGATCCCCGCGACTTAATTGGGGTTGGGCTGTTATTAGGCATGATTTCAGTGGTTCCTGCCTGGTTTATGGGGCAGCCATTTTTAACTGCTCAGTGGTGGACTATCCCGGTCATTGATTTTAAAGCGTCTACACCGCTCATTTTTGATATAGGGGTGTACTTTGCCGTCCTTGGTTCAGTGATGGGGATGGTGATGGCGCTGATGGAGGTGGATAAAGATGAACCCTAATGCATCAGGAGGTCCGATATGGAACCGCTAATGGCACTAGCGATTGGGCTACTCTACGCCGCCGCTGTCTTTATGATGTTACGTCGTTCTATTGTGAAATTAGTGATTGGTCTCTTGTTACTGACGAATGCTGCCAACTTGCTGATTTTTACTACGGCAGGCATGACGCGCGGAGCGCCTCCGTTAATACCGGAAGGGATGCTCCAGCCATTAGGTGACGTAGCAGACCCCTTGCCCCAAGCCGTTGTGTTGACCGCGATTGTCATTGCCTTTGGAGTGCTGGCATTCGCTGTCGTGTTAATTCGCCGTGCCTACGAAATTGTAAAGGCAGATGACTTGGACAAAATGAAGGATACTGATACGTGAGGCCTGAAGTTGCATTGCCCGTCCTTTTGCCACTACTTTCTGGTGCGCTTTCATTACTTTTTTGGCGTTCTCGCCCTGTTCAACGCTTTATTGCCGTAGCGGGTAACGTCGCGCTGCTGCTTGTGAGTGTATGGCTGTTTGTAGCTGTGTTAACTGACGGTTACATCACCATGCAGATGGGCAGCTGGGCGGCTCCGTTTGGAATTACACTTATTGCCGATATGTTGAGTGCCGTCATGATTTTGATGACGGGGATCATTGGTTTGGCAATGGGCGTTTATTCGCTGGCTACCACAGGGCGGGGGCATGAAAAATTTGGCTATTACCCGCTGATGCATTTGCTGTTAGCGGGGGTAGCTGGTGCCTTTTTAACTGGCGATATTTTCAACCTGTATGTTTGGTTTGAAGTTATGCTGGTGGCGTCGTTTGCGCTGTTGATTTTGGGCGGTGAGCGAGCTCAGATGGAAGGCGCTATCAAATATGTCACGTTGAACCTGCTTGCATCGGTCATTTTTTTGTCAGCCGTGGGGCTGCTCTATGGAACGGTAGGCACGCTAAACATGGCCGACATTGCTTTGCGTATGGATGAGGCCGAGCATAGCGGCATGGTCGAAGTGCTTGCCGTTATGTTTATGGTGGCGTTTGGTATTAAAGCTGCCGCCTTTCCGCTCTTTTTCTGGCTGCCAGCTTCCTATCACACACCGCCAGTCGCTGTGTCGGCGCTGTTTGCTGGCTTGCTAACAAAGGTCGGCGTGTATTCGTTGTTCCGCGTGTTTACCCTCATCTTCGATCAAACGATGGGGTATTTGCAGGACATAATGCTTTGGGGCGCTGTGCTGACGATGGTCACTGGTGTGCTAGGTGCCGCCGCTCAGTATGAGTTCCGCCGCATCCTCTCGTTTCACATTGTGAGCCAGATTGGCTACATGATTCTTGGCTTGGCGCTTTATACACCGCTGGCGATTGCTGGGGGTGCGTTCGCCATCGTGCATAACATTATTGTTAAAACGAACCTGTTTTTGATCAGTGGTATTACTTATCACCTGCAAGGCACTTATCAGCTTAAAAAGATGGGCGGACTTTATCGCGAGCGCCCCTGGTTAGCCGTGGCGTTCTTTATTTCTGCATTTTCGCTGGCGGGCATCCCGCCACTATCGGGTTTCTTTGCCAAGTTTGTGCTGGTTCGTGCTGGCCTGGAAGCAGAGGCGTACGTAGTCACAGGGTTTGCACTGGCGGTAGGGTTTATGACGCTTTACTCCATGGTAAAAATTTGGAACGAAGTCTTCTGGAAAGCCTTGCCAGAAGACAACAACGTTCCTGCATCACAAACCTCCGTTGGTGATGACGGTCGATTACTTAAACCAACCCTGTGGATGATGTATACGCCGGTCGTTGTACTGGCCATGATGTCGTTATTAATCGGTGTTTTTGCCGAGCCTATTATGCAGGTGATGATCGTTGTCGGTGATCAGCTAATGTCGCCCTCGGGTTACATTGAGGCTGTAATGGGTGTGTCTGCTAGCGCTGAAGCGGCGTTACTTGACCCGATTGAATTGCAGGCGGAACGGATAGGTGACGATGCGGAGGACTCTCCATGACGGGTGCGATCTGGAACCTTTTGCTCGGGTTAGCCTGGGTGCTATTAAGTGGTGATTTTACCGGTCTTAATTTGCTGGTGGGGATGATCTTCGGCTACATAGCGTTGCTACTAATTGAGCCTCAAGTCGAATCGTTGAAAGGCTATCCAGCGCGTGTGCCGCGGATGATTGGATTTGTTGGGTTTTTTATTAAGGAGCTAGTGCAGGCTAATCTTCGGGTTGCCTTCGATATACTGACGCCTCCTTGGCATATGAAACCCGGTGTTATTGCATTCCCCCTTTCTGCGCAAACCGAGATGGAAATCACCATGGTGGCTAATTTAATCTCGCTTACGCCGGGCACGTTAAGCCTTGATGTCTCTGACGATCGGAAAGTGCTCTACATCCACGCCATGTTTTTGGATGATGAAGAAGAGCTTCGAAATAACTTAAAAGAGATGGAACACCGTGCATTGGAGCTATTTCGTTAATGGATACCGTTATTCTGATCAGCCAGATAATCATGGGGCTTGCACTTGTACTGACCTTCGTACGCGTCGTGCGTGGCCCCAGCTTACCCGACCGCGTTGTAGCACTTGAGTTGTTTTCCACAACCGTGGTAGGGCTGGTGGGTGTTTATGCAATTCAATCGGGCGTGGCGAGTTTTCTCGACGCGGCAATTGTGATTGCTCTGATGGGCTTTTTAGCCGCGATTGGATTTGCACGCTTTCTGGAACGTGGGGGGCCGCGAGATGATTGAGTTTATCAAAGGGACGTTATTGATAACGGGCGCGAGCTTTATGTTGCTGGCTGCCATCGGCCTGCTACGGCTGCCCGATTTGCTGACCCGCATGCACGCGACCACCAAGGCCGCAGCGCTTGGGGTTGTTTTAATCATGCTTGCATCGGCAATGCACTTCGCCGAAGTTGGTGTTGTTGCACGCTCGTTCGCGATTATCGTTTTTATCTTAATAACGGCACCGATTGCTGCTCATGTGATTGGTAGAGCCGGCTATTTTGTTGGCTCGCGCCTCTGGAGCGGTACAGTAAAAGATGAGTTGAGACCTAATTATGACCCTCTCACTCACGAGCTTAAAAGCGGCCTAGAAACCCATGAAAATGCCAAGCGGCATCCACGCGCCACAGACCCCGATTAAACATAATCCGTTGTTTTCTTATTTCGTATCACCTCTTCTTCAACGTCATTAGTTAATGTTGCATTGCCCTGTCGAAAAGCCATCCATCCGGATGGCTTTTTAATTGAAGCGCTATAGGGGAAAAGTAGTCGGAAATCGTTGATAAAAAAAGTCGAAAGCGTAGAGGAAAAGCCGGTTTAAACAGCATAGCGTCAAAACATACACACCAAATTTATGTACAATAGTTATACCGTATAAGATAATGTGTCCATGTTTTTGACGTATGGCGCCTAGGTGTTAGGCAGCGAGATGGAATTTATGCAACGCAAGCAAGATTTACCGAAAAAAGACTGCGTTCAATGCCAACGTCCTTTTACTTGGCGGAAGAAGTGGGCGCGCTGCTGGAATGAAGTGCGCTACTGCAGTGAACGCTGCCGTCGCGAAGCCAAACAGCACAGCACACCAAGGAGGCAAGTGCATGAACAGTACGACTGATATTGTATGGCTTCAGGATAATTTGCGGATAGCTGACAACCCTTTGTTACATTTCGATGCTCCTCCTGAACAGCTGCTTTGTCTCTATGTGCTAGACCAGCGATGGTTAGAACCCTCGATTGCTGGGGAAATTACACCCAGGCTTGGCCCTGCCCGGTTACGTTTTTTATGGCAAAGTTTGATGGAGCTACGCGGCGAACTACTCCAACGTGGCAGTGACTTGCTAGTTCGCATCGGTGACCCCGCGAATGTTGTATTAGAAACGGCAGACCTACTAAGCGCACGCGAAGTGCGAGTGGCCGTGCATTCTGGGTATGAAGAGTCACAGCATATTGCTCGCGTTGCTGAACACCTTCCACCAATGTGTCAGCTTTTTTGCGCTGATAGTGGTTACTTAATTGCTGCAAGCGAGCTTCCCTTTGCATTGAGTGAATTGCCGCCTAGCTTTTCAGCATTTCGGCGGCGTGTTGAAAAGCATTGTGAGTTTTCTGCGCCGCAACCAGCACCCGTGACACTTCCACCATGGCCTGAATCTGCTCCCAGAGGATTTCCCCCGCTTAAGGCAGTATGCGAAGAAAGTGCCGACTGGCAGCCTGATAATCGGCAGGGGTTTATGTTCGAGGGAGGAGAGTCGGCGGCTCGGGACCGCCTTCAGCAGTACCTCTGGCGTCAAAACGGTGCGGAATCCTACAAGAAAACCCGCAATGGGTTGTTAGGTGCCAACTTTTCTACACGCTTTTCACCTTGGCTTGCGCGAGGTTGCTTATCTGCCCGTCAAGTGTGCCAAGAAGTAAAGTCGTGGGAAGCCGTTCATGGCAGCTGTGAATCCAGTTATTGGATTATCTTTGAACTACTGTGGCGAGACTACTTTCACCGAGCGGCTCAGTTGGAAGGCGCGGTATTATTTGGTGGTGAAGCGTTGCCGCCCGCTAACGATGCGTTTAACGCGTGGCGCAACGCGACCACCGGCGTGCCATTTATCGACGCTGCTATGTTGGAATTAAAGCATACCGGATGGATATCCAACCGAGCACGCCAGAACGTTGCCAGTTTCTTGGTGAAAGATTTAAATGTCGATTGGCGCCTTGGGGCGTGGTGGTTTGAACACAGTTTGATTGATTACGATGTGGCGAGTAACTGGGGCAATTGGCGTTACATTGCGGGTGTTGGTCGCGATCCCCGCCAAGATCGTTACTTCAACGTGCTAAAACAGGCAGGGCATTACGATCCTAAGGGGCTTTACGTAGCGCATTGGCTGCCTGAATTAGAGTCACTGCCGTTAGGGTTGGAGCGTCACCAGCCTTGGCGTGTAGCGCCTTCCAAGTTTGATGCACCCTACGTAGAGCCAGCTGAGTGGCAGCGATGGCTAGTGGCTAAAACGGAACTTCAAGAAACGGATGAGTAATGTTTCACTCAACCATGGACGATAGGGCTCAAACAGTAGGTTTCGTAATATGAACGAGGTAATTAGTGATCGCAATGTCGCATGGTTTCTTGGGCTTGCAGGCTTAATTCCCTTTATAGCAGGAGGTCTCATTGCCTGGTGGGCACCCGCTGCTTGGCAGGTGACGGCGGTATATGGGTTTAGTTATTACAGCGCGGTCATTTTGTCTTTTCTGGGGGGTGTTCATTGGGGGAGTGCGCTTCAAGTGCCGCGCCAAGGCAACCACCGACGCTTGATCATTGCGATGGTGCCCAGCTTAATAGCCTGGCCTGCGTTATTATTCAATGTGACGACGGGGTTATGGGTGTTGCTGGCAGGGTTTGTTTTAATCGGTGGCTACGATCTTAGCCGTGATGGCCGAGAAGGCTTTCCTCGTTGGTATCTCAAACTGCGCTGTGTTCTGACCGGAGTAGTGGTGGTGTTTCATCTGATTGTTTTGCTACGACTAGGCGGGTAAGACTAGCATCTGCACGGTTTCTGGGCCATTATCGGAAGCACGCCAAGGATTGCCAAGAGATCAATGTTATGTCTTTGAAAGTTAAAGGTTCAGTGAGAATCCGCCCTACGTTGTATTTATCATTTGCGCTCGCCGTTAGCAGTGCGACGTTAAGCACCGGCGCAGCCGCTAATCAGCAATTGATGAGCGAAGTGGATGCACAAGCGGCAGAACAAGTCAGCTATGCCAGTTTTAATCAATGGTTGGCTGATTTTCGCCGCTATGCGGCTCAGCAGGGCATTAGCGAGGCTACCCTTAGCTCTGCCTTTGATGGGCTTCGCTACCGTGAACGGGTGATTGAGCTTGATCGGTATCAGCCTGAGTTTGTCCGTACCATTTGGCAATACCTAGATACAGCGGTCTCCAGTACGCGAATCAACAACGGCTTAGAAAAACTTGCCGCCCACCGTGGTACCGCCCAGCAAATGCAGCAACGTTACGGCGTTCCCGCGGAAATCATCGTTGCAATTTGGGGAATTGAAAGTAACTACGGCAGTAATTTTGGCGATTTCTCGACGCTCGAGTCTTTGGCAACACTGGCCTACGACGGTCGTCGGCGTGATTTTGCCCGGGGTGAACTATTAGCTGCGCTACGTATCATCGACCAAGGTGATATTGCCGCCGAGCAAATGAAAGGCTCCTGGGCGGGCGCTATGGGCCATACGCAGTTTATTCCCAGCAGCTTTGAAGCCTATGCCGTAGATGGTGACAACGACGGCCGCCGAGACATATGGGGCAGTATCCCTGATGTTATGGCTTCTACGGCTAACTACCTCGCGAGGGCCGGTTGGCAGGCTGGTCAGCCCTGGGGCACTGAAGTTAACTTGCCTGACTCCTTCAATTATTCACAAACACAGCGGCGCAGCAGCGCTGAATGGGCGGCACAAGGCGTGCGCTCGATGAAGGGTGAGCTGCCCACTTTCGATAGCGCTGCGGTCATTGTGCCAGCAGGCGCAAACGGTCCAGCATTTATGGTTGGGCCTAATTTCCGGGCAATTTTGCGTTATAACAATGCAACCAGTTATGCGTTAGCCGTGTCTACCCTGGCGGATGCTATCGCTGGACGTGACGGCATCGCTCAGCCTTGGCCCAGAGATCAAGCACCACTGACACGTGATGATGTTCGCACTTTGCAGCAGCGGCTTAATAATGCGGGATATTCAGTGGGGACTGCGGATGGCATCATGGGGCCTAATACGCGTGAAGGTTTGCGTGCTTTCCAACGTGACCAGGGGCTGACCCCCGATGGTTTTGCCACCCAGGCGCTGTTAGAACGGCTGCGTTAATGTTTCGTTTCTTCGTTTCGATGAGGTCCTTCTTTAGTTAGCCGGATTTCTCACGCTAGGCAATTTTCTCACCAAGGACGAAATGTAATGAGAAAAACTCTTTTAAGCGTGCTGGCTTCCAGCGCAATGGCTGGCACGCTGCTAGTGGGCGCAGTAGCCCAGGCAGAAGATAAGGTATTTGGGTGGGTGGAAAATGCATCAATTGAGCCGTGGGGTATCGCTGTAAAAGCTAAGCTGGATAGCGGTGCACTAACCTCTTCATTAGATGCACGTAACATTGAAATGTTTGAGAACGACGGTGAAGAGTGGGTTCGATTTCGTCTGAAGCTCGAGGATCAGGATAGCGGTGAAACGTTTAGCGATCAGATTGAGCGCCCCCTTTACCGTGAGCAAAAGGTGCGTGGCGCCGGGGGGCGTGATGAGCGTCCGGTGGTGTTAATCGACGTTTGTATGGGTGACACGGTGTACGAAGAGCAGTTTAGTCTGCGAGACCGTGAAGAAATGCTTTATCCGCTGCTCTTGGGGCGCCGCACTATTAGCCACTTAGGGTTATTAGATGTTCGCAATACCTTCCTTCAGGAACCTGGATGTGGGGAAAACGCGACCTACGTTCCCCACGATTCGACAGATGATCAGTCATAATCACGCTGCGCTAAATACACCGCGGTTGTCACGTTATTTTCTGGCTCAACAGGCGATTAAAACAGGCGTGATAACAGTGCAGTGACCGCAGTTTCTACCCGTAAAATGCGAGGGCCTAGATGCATGCCTTCGCAGCCTGCCTCAAGCAGTTTTTCAATTTCCCAAGGTATAAAGCCGCCCTCTGGCCCAACAAGAAGCGCTATTTGTCCGTCAATATTCCGTGGGCAGGCATTTTGCATACCAGGGTGTGCCACCAAACCGCGCCGTTCTTTTAGTAGTTCTGGCAGCTGTTCTTCTAGAAAAGGGCGGAAGCCTTTGCACAGCGTCACACTAGGCAGTAGCGTATCGCGGGATTGTTCAAGACCCAGAACTAAGTGGTGATGAATTTTTTCCACGCGGAGCTCAGGAGACTGCCAATAGCTTTTTTCTACCCGCTTGGTGTGAAGCAATGTAATATTTTTTACGCCAAGGGCAGTGACATGTTCTAAGGTACGTGCCAGCATTCTGGGCCGAGGAAGCGCCAATATTAAGTGCACTGGAAGGGGCGGCGGGGGTAGCTCATTCAGGTTTTCCAATGTAAAGGTTGCCTGAGTATCGTTCAGTTCAATTAACTGCGCTTTCCCCATGTGGCCGCCTTGTAGGCCGACGGTTAAGTGGTCTCCTACACTGGCGCGGTGTACCTCGCGTAAATGGGTGATACGTCGTGCGTCAGTAAGGGAGGCATAAGCTCCCTTTACTTCGCTCGGATCAAGCAGAATAAGATTCATGATTGTCGTCTATTGGTCATAAGGAAGACACGCCTAACGGTACTAATCCGTTAAGCTGGCTTGCATAGGCGCATGTTGCAGGCACAATAGCAGCAACGGCGACAAAGCCTCTACCGCGTTTAAGGAGATGCGCTGTGCGCGTAATTCGCAAATATGCCAACCGCAGGTTATACGATACTCAACAAAGTCGTTATGTAACGCTTGAGGATCTGCGGCGTTTGATTATCGAAGAAGAGCCCTTCCGCGTCGAGGATGCAAAAAGCGGTGAAGATCTAACGCGGACTATTTTGCTATCGATCATTATCGAACAAGAGCAGGCTGATAGTGAAGCCGAGGTTTTCTCAAATGATCTGCTCGCTCAGCTGATCCGTGTATACGATATGTCATCGCCTTTACCATTGTCGCGTTATTTGGAACAGGGAACCCAGCTTATGCTGGAACAGCAAAAGCGTATGCAAAACCAGTGGAAACAAGCGATCCGCCACACTCCCATGGAGTTTATGCGTGAGTTTGCAGAAGAAAATATGCGTTTTTGGCAAAAAACACTTAATCAGCCTAATCAGCCTAATCAAACAGACGATGACGACACGCCCGATAAAAGCTCCTGACGCCGCTGGTCGAGTCGTTGTGGCATAATATTGCCGATTAACGTAATGACGCTCTCAGCTAATCTCAGCTAAGCACCCTCGTTTGAGAAGGATGATAATGAACGTTTTAATGATAGGTGGCGGTGGCCGCGAGCATGCGTTGGCATGGAAGCTAGCGCAGTCTAGTGATGTCGAGCAAGTGTTCGTAGCGCCGGGTAATGCAGGTACTGCCACCGAGCCTAAATTGATCAACGTGGCTATTGAAGCAACGGATTTGGACGCGTTGGTTGCCTTTGCACAGCGCGAGCAGGTGGCGCTGACTGTGGTGGGGCCGGAGGCGCCGTTAGTTGAAGGGGTGGTCGATCGTTTTCAAGCGGCGGGCCTGACAATTTTTGGCCCTTCTCAACGCGCCGCGCAGTTGGAAGGCTCTAAATCGTTCACCAAAGACTTTCTTGCACGCCACGAGATTCCTTCTGCCGCGTATCAAACCTTTACGGCGGTAACGCCTGCTTTAGCTTACTTAGCCGAGGTGGGTGCGCCTATTGTCATTAAAGCTGACGGCTTGGCGGCAGGTAAGGGTGTAATTGTAGCGATGAGTGAAGCTGAGGCCGAAGCGGCTATCCGCGATATGCTAGAAGCGAATGCGTTTGGCGATGCAGGCGCCCGCGTTGTTATTGAAGAGTTTCTGGAAGGCGAAGAAGCTAGCTTTATCGTCATGGTCGATGGTGAAAATGTGGTGCCCATGGCAACAAGCCAAGACCACAAGCGTGCTTATGACGGCGACACAGGCCCTAATACCGGGGGCATGGGTGCTTACTCCCCAGCGCCGGTGGTAACCCCGGAGGTCGACGCGCGCATTATGGCAGAGGTTATCCTTCCCACCGTGCGCGGTATGGCAGAAGAGGGTAATCCGTACACCGGCTTTTTGTATGCGGGTCTAATGATTGACGCTGAAGGCAATCCAAAAGTCATTGAGTATAACTGCCGTTTTGGTGACCCTGAAACTCAGCCGATCATGTTGCGGTTAACGTCAGATTTGGCCGAGCTTTGTTTAGCTGGCGCCAAAGGTGAGCTTGCCGATAAGCAATGTGAATGGGACTCGCGCGCAGCAGTCGGTGTTGTGATGGCAGCCGGTGGCTATCCCGGCAGTTACCGCAAAGGCGATGTCATTCACGGTTTGGATCAGGCAGAGCAGGCGCAGTGCAAAGTATTTCATGCAGGCACTACACAGGCTGCTGACGGCGGTATTTTAACCGCTGGTGGGCGAGTGCTATGCATAACGGCACTGGGCAACACAGTCTCTGCTGCTCAACGGCAAGCCTACCAAGGTGTTAACGCCATTCACTGGGAAGGTGCTGAGTTCCGCCGTGATATCGCATTCCGTGCTATCGCCCGAGAAAAGTAGTGATCAGCGATGATCCGCTGGAGCTAAACCATCATCGACAAGGAGCTAGGCATGGAGCGTGTCACGCTGGATTTCCCCACGGCAGCGATTATTCATCGCCATCCTTTGACGGTGCGCGTCACGGATATGAATTACGGCCGCCACTTAGGGCACGATGCTTTGGTATCGCTATGTCATGAAGCCCGCGTGCATGCGTTCGCTGCGCTGGGTTTGCCTGAGTGGGATATGAAAGGGTACCCGAGTGTGGTTGTTGATTTAGCGGTTCAGTATCAGAGTGAGGCGCGTTGGCCTGATGCGTTGATAATTGAAACCGCTGTTCTCGAGCCACAAGGCAAAGCATTAACGGTTTATCAGCGCATTTGCCATGCAGATACCGATAAGGTGGTGGCAACTGTTCGGGTTAACCAGCTTCTTTTAGACCTTTCTACCGGGCGGCCTGTCAAAGTGCCTGATGACGTTACGCAGGCGATTGCGCAGGCGATTGCTATGGAGAGAGGTGCTTAATGTCGCGGGAATATCCAATTATTGCCATTACAGGCTCTTCAGGAGCGGGCACTACTACGGTGCGGCGCAGCTTTGAGCGCATGTTTTTGCGTGAAGATGTGCATGCTGCCATGGTCGACGGCGATGCCTTTCATCGCTACACCCGCGATGATCTTCAGCGGATTTTCCGTGAAGAGCCCGAACGTAAAGATGAGCTTTCTCACTTTGCTGTAGAAGCCAATTTGCTTGATCGGCTTGAAGGGCTCTTTATTGATTACGGTGAGCATGGCGCGGGTACGTTCCGCCACTATATTCATGCAGAAGATAAGCAGAAAATTGAGGCAGGGTATCGGATAGGGACGTTCACTGAGTGGCAGTCGCTGCCCTGTGGTACCGACCTGCTCTTTTACGAAGGGTTGCATGGCGGTCTAGTCACCCAAGAGTATGATATCGCTCGCCACGTGGATTTGTTGGTAGGCGTTGCGCCCACCATGAATCTGGAATGGATTCAAAAAATTGACCGTGATACCAAGTTACGCGGTTATTCCCAGGAAGCGGTCATCGACACCATATTAGGGCGTATGGATGATTACGTACGCTACATTCAGCCGCAGTTCTCTCGTACTCATATTAATTTCCAACGTGTGCCCACCGTCGATACGTCGAATCCGTTTGAGGTTCAAGATATTCCTACCGATGCAGAATCGTTTGTGGTGATTCGCTTTAGGGACCCTTCAACGGTAGATTTTCCTTGGTTGCTGGCGATGATTAAAGACGCATTTATGACACGGCCACATACGCTGGTTGTGCCTGGGGCACGGATGTCGCTGGCGATGGAGCTGATTTTAGCGCCCTTGGTTCGCCATTTGCTTTCCCAGCGCCGTTTTCGCTAGTTAGCACGTTTCGCTATTTACAAAAATGAAGGAGGCCGTATGGATTGCCTGTTTTGCAAAATTATAAACCGCGAAATTCCTGCTGATATCGTGTTTGAAGATGAGCATGTGTTGGCATTCAATGACATTAATCCTCAGGCACCAACGCATCAGTTGATCATTCCTAAAAAGCATATTGCTACGCTTAACGATATCGCCCCTGAGGACTTAGCACTGGTTGGGCGTTTGCAGCATACCGCTGCACAACTGGCTAAACAGCAAGGTTTTGCAGAAGACGGTTATCGTGTGGTGATGAATTGCAACGAGATGGGTGGCCAGACGGTTTATCACATTCATATGCATTTATTGGGTGGACGGCAGTTTACTTGGCCAGCGGGCTGATAACGTTTCAGTTTCATCGTTTTTTTATAAACCGATAAAAGCAAAAAGCCCCGGTGCGTTGAAGGTTAGCGCACAAGGGGCTTTTTATGTATCAGCAGTATAACAACGACTTGTTATGCGTCGATGCGCTTGTACTTCATCCGCTTAGGCGTGTCGTTACCCACGCGTTTTTTGTGGTCTTCTTCATATTCGGTGTAGTTACCATCGAAGAACACGACTTCTGAATCCCCTTCAAAGGCGAGGATGTGCGTCGCGATACGGTCAAGGAACCAACGGTCGTGAGAGATCACCATCGCGCAGCCTGGGAAGGCCAGCAGCGCTTCTTCCAAAGCACGTAGGGTCTCAATATCCAGATCGTTTGAAGGTTCGTCTAACAACAGTACGTTCGCACCTTGTTTAAGCGTTTGGGCAAGCTGCAGCCGGCCGCGCTCACCACCAGAAAGCTCGTCTAGGCGCTTCTGCTGATCGTTGCCCTTAAAGTTAAACCGGCCTACATAGGCACGGGAAGAAACTTCGTAACCGTTAATGTTTAGAACATCTTGCCCGTCAGAGACGGCTTCCCAGACCGTTTGCTTGTCGTCGAGCGCGTCTCGCAGCTGCTCAACATAGGCAATATCGACAGTCTCGCCAATCACGACGTCGCCAGCATCCGGCTGTTCTTGGCCAGTGACCAGCTTGAACAGTGTTGATTTACCGGCCCCGTTGCCACCTACGATCCCTACAATTGCCCCTTGAGGAATGGTAAAAGAGAGGTCCTGGTAGAGCAGCTTGTCATCAAACCGCTTGGTGACGTTATGAAACTCGATGACTTTGTCACCCAGGCGCGGGCCAGGTGGAATATAGATCTCGTTCGTTTCATTGCGCTTTTGGAAATCGCCAGACTGCATCTCTTCAAAGCGATTAAGGCGCGCTTTGCTCTTTGCTTGGCGACCTTTGGTGTTACTGCGCACCCACTCAAGCTCTTGCTTGATGGCTTTTTGGCGCGAGACTTCCTGTTTGGCTTCTTGGTTCAGGCGCTGTTCTTTCTGTTCCAACCACTGAGAGTAGTTGCCTTCAAACGGGATGCCTTGGCCGCGGTCAAGCTCTAAAATCCATCCCGCGACGTTGTCCAGGAAGTAACGGTCGTGGGTAATGGCGACGACGGTACCGCTATAGTCGTGTAAGAAGCGCTCTAGCCAAGCAACGGATTCAGCATCCAAGTGGTTGGTAGGCTCGTCAAGCAGGAGCATGTCGGGGCTTGAAAGTAGCAGGCGGCAAAGTGCCACACGGCGGCGCTCACCCCCGGAAAGGTTGCCTACTTTGGCATCCCAAGGCGGCAGGCGCAGCGCTTCTGCAGCGACTTCTAGCTTACGCTCAAGGTTATGAGCATCGGCGGCTTCAATAATGTTTTCAAGGCGTGCTTGTTCGCTTGCTAGGGCATCAAAATCCGCATCAGGTTCGGCATAAGCAGCATACACCGCATCCAATTTTTCCTGTGCTTCTTTAATGGCGCCTAATGCTTCTTCTACCGTATCGCGAACGTTTTTTTCATCATCAAGCTGGGGCTCCTGAGGTAGGTAGCCCACATTAATGCCAGGCATCGGACGAGCTTCACCTTCAAACTCTTTATCGACACCGGCCATAATGCGTAGCAGTGTGGATTTGCCGGAACCGTTTAAACCTAGCACGCCAATTTTAGCGCCCGGGAAAAACGATAGCGAAATATCCTTGAGAATTTGCTTTTTGGGCGGCACAACTTTGCCGACCCTGTTCATGGTGAATACGTATTGCGCCATGGAAATCCGTTAGTTTGTTGGAGAAAAGAGTCGCAGCTTTATGCTGGCGTAGGACTAAGATGATAGTGCTCAGCGCGGGCAAAGGCCAGAAGCGCAGACGATAAGTCGTTTTGATAGGTTGATCAGCAGCCTAGTGGGGGCTTTGTGCGGCCATTACTTTGAGTAACTAGGCGTCGAAACTAAGTTTTTACGACCAGGTTTTCGTAACCAGGTTGACATAACCAAGCTGCCAATCAATAAAAGCGGTTGAGGTACTGAGGTTACTCCTCTTCATCCCAATCGTCTTCAATAGCGCGCTGCAAACGACGTTCTTCAAGCCATGCTTCTACTTGGCGGCGGGCGCGAAGTGTATCTGCTTTGCTGGGTTTGCTTTTACCGTAATGATCATCGTTCACAGCATCTAGGTTATCAAACTCATCTGCATCGATTGCATCACTGACATAAGTTTCACGATTTAAGGGGTTACGGCTCATGGTATGCCCTCCAACCCAAGCCGGCGCACCGGCATCACAATGGCTTCTTCTTTCAACAATGCATGAAATAAGAAGCGCCCAGCGCTTTCTTGCGCTTAGTCACCGTATAACGCCACTCAGGTTGAAGTTCAAGCCCCAATCGATTTTTATCGTCGTTTTTTTATTCTGTCAGTTCTTGACGCTTTTGAAGCGCTGCTAATGCCTGCTGTGCTTCTACGCGCTCAGTCACATCTTTCTGGACGCCAATGTAGTACATCAAATTATCAGCTTCGTCATAAACGGGTGTTATGGAGAGTTCGTTCCAAAACATGGTGCCGTCTTTACGATAATTACGCAGCACTTCGCGAGAAGGGCGACCCTCTTTCAGTGCTTCACGGATAGACATCAGCTCATCTTGGTCGCGGTCTTCATTTTGTAAAAAACGGCAGTCGCGATAAAGAATTTCATCTGCACTGTAGCCGGTGAGACGTTCAAAGCCTTTATTGACGTAGATAAGGATGTTTTCGTCGCCTTCTTGCTCTGCAACGACGATGCCATCCTCGGAGGCGTCAACAATGCGTTCGAGTAACTCCGGGCTGATCAAAGGAGATCGTTTCATTAATGGGTTCCTGTTGCTGCTCTCGTTCTTCCGTAGCTATGGCGCTTTCCATCAACGCGACGCTAAGCGGCATTTCATGTTGCTTAATAAAATTAGAATAGCAAAAAAACAGCTAAACACCGCTAATTACCTACCATCATGGCGAGCGTTGTGTTGCATTGCAATCGACAGCGCTATTCTGCTTCAGATAATCGCTGTGCTGATAACATTGCGCAGAACGCTGTCCCAGCAAGTATTAACAACAGTGGAGCGCTACCAAGCCATTGCGCCAAACCACCGATTACCCCACCCACCACCAGCATCAATATGCCGGTCAGGGTGTTAGACAACGCAACATACAGCGCCCGATTTTCTTGAGTGGCCATATCGACTAAGTAAGTTTTACGACCTAGTCGCACGCCGTGATGGACGATAACCAAAAGCGCGTAAATAATTGCATAGGGCCAAACGTTTTGACTCCACTGATTAGGTAGCCACGCCAGACTTGCGCCCAGCAGACAGCAAATGACGGTGCCGATGGCCGCATCTCGCATCACTCGGCGGCTCGATTGGTCCGCTCGCTTACCCCATACAGGGCTTGCCACCATGGCAGCAGCGCCCGATACCACTACCAGCAGGCCAAGGCCGCCTAAGTTAGTTCCGCTTTGCTGTTGGCCTAGCAGGGCTAAATAGGGTAATGCCAAGGCGCTGGAGAGAAGCAGAGCGCGAGCCAGATTGAAATGTAGAAAGTTGCGATCTTCTTTAAGTAAAGAAAGCCCTAATTTAATGCTGTCCCATGCATTTTCCCCGCCTTCAACAGCCCCCGGCACTTCCGCTATACGTGCTGCACTTACGGCGTTAAGTAGCCACCCTGCGGCGGCCACAACCAATAAAATAGCGAGTGCTACATTGCCGGATTGGTCGCCAAACCACATTAAAACACCGCCGGCCACTAGGGTAGCGGCACCTGCGACACTGCCGCTCCAGCCCATCAGAGTTCCACGACGTCGCTTAGCAATAGTTTTACCCAGCACGTCTTTTGTTGCTATTGACGATAGCCCCCGCGCCAGCGATAGCAAAACCAGTGCGCTTAGCACCATTGCGCCCCCTAGGGAGCCGCTGCCCACTAGTGCTAACAGTGCTAGCGCTAATGCCGCTAGTGCTTGAATTATCGCGCCTGCTACCCATACCCATTTGCGTGTTGGTTTTAAGCGAATAAAACCAGCGACGAATAACTGCGGTAACAGCGCTCCCGCTTCGCGGATGGGTACTAACAGGCCAACCATCCATACCGGGGCACCAATAATCCCCATTAACCAAGGCAGTACTAAGCGGGCACTGGAGAGTTCATCGGCAAGTTTATTGCCTAACGAGGCGCAAAGGTGCAGAAAAAAATTACGCGGTTGTTCATGGCATGCTTCGTCGGGAATGTCATCGCACATTCGGCTATCATCATCGCCTGTCAGCCACTCGTAAGCGCGGGTTTGAGAAACATTATGTTCGGCCATTGGGTTCCCTTGGCAGTTGCTAATGTAAGGTGACAGAATAAAAAACAAGGATGCCACATTAAAACGTTTAGGAACCCCTGTATGTCACGCATTCAAATACGTTACTGCACGCAGTGCCAGTGGTTGTTGCGCAGCGCTTGGTATGCTCAAGAGCTTCTTTCCACCTTCGGTGAAAGCCTTGCGGAGGTCGCGTTGTCTCCCTCTCGGGGTGGCACTTTTGAAATATGGTGCGACGAGGCGTTGCTATGGGAAAGAAAGCGCGATGGCGGCTTTCCAGATATCAAAGTCCTAAAGCAGCGCGTGCGGGATAAGATCGAGCCAGCCCGAGATCTGGGGCATATCGACCGATGAACCAAGATCGTCAAGCGGTACTGTATGGTCTTGGGGCGGTGGCGCTTTGGTCGACGGTTGCTACCGCGTTTAAAGTCGCTCTTACATGGATGAGCCCACTTGAGTTGATGTGGCTTGCGGCCCTTGTGTCTTGGGTGTTCATGTTTGTTCTTGTGGTGAAGCAGGGGCACTTAACAGAAGCTCTTCGCCATGGCTGGCGCACCGCGGCCTGGGCGGGGTTGATGAATCCGGTTGCCTATTATCTAGTGCTATTTGCCGCTTATGACAGGCTGCCAGGCCAGGAGGCAATGGCGCTGAATTATACCTGGGCGCTTGCAATGGCACTTCTTGCGGTGCCGATACTAGGGCAGCGCCTTACTCGTATAGATGTTGTTGCGGGGCTTGTTGCCTATGCAGGTGTCTGGGTGATAGCCACCCGTGGCAATGTATTCAATGTCGATTTCGCAGACCCGCTTGGGGTGGTGTTCGCTCTTGTATCAACGCTGTTATGGGCGCTCTACTGGTTGTTGAATGCAAAAGATGAGCGAGCGTCTTTAATTGCCCAATGGCAGAATTTTAGCGTTGGTTTGCCGGTTTTAACGTTGCTATTGATCGCCGGGCCTGGCTTCCGTTGGCACGGATGGCAAGCCCTGGGTGCGGGTGTTTACGTTGGACTTTTCGAAATGGGAATCGCTTTCATACTTTGGCAAATGGCGGTTCGCAAGGTGTCGCGTACGGCCAAGGTGTCCAATCTAATCTTTCTCTCTCCTCCTATCTCCTTACTGCTGCTCTACTTAGTGGTCGATGAGCCATTGTTAGTGTCCACCTTCGCGGGATTAATACTGATCCTTTCAGGACTGGCGCTGCAGCAGCTGCAATCCAGAATCTAGAATCTAGAAGCCAGAACCTAGAATTTGAAACCAATAAAAAAACTGAGTAATGTTTTTTTAGGATTTTTATTGTAAAATTTTGTGACATTTGGCTTGATAGCGTCAGCCTACCCACTGATGCTATTAAATTAAGCCATGTAACGGCGCTAATTCGTATCACTGAGTCGCATCACTACGCAATAGTATGAGGTATTACGGGAAGGTTAAGCAGAATGGTCGAGTGTGCCCCAGGGGTTGGTGGCGTTTAGCAGCTATTTCTTCAGCAGCATAAATATTCATTAGGGATCTATGGCGATGAAAGACAACATTAAAATGAAGCTAAAAACTGTGTTTTTACAGCGCGCTATTCGGCCGCTCACGTTTACTACTTTAGCTTGCTTTCCCCTCTCTGCTTTGGCTCAGTCGTTACCAGCGACGCTTTACGCGCCAGGAACCACCGATCTACCAAGTACTATTCAGCAAGCCATCGTTACCAACCCACAGGTAAACGCATCCTGGGCCAACTTTAGTGCTTCGGGAAATGATATTCGTGTTGCTCAGGGCGGCTATTTGCCCTCGATTGATATCAGCGCGGGTGTGGGTAGGCAAGACCAGCAAAATGATGGTCGCGGCAGTTACCAGAGCGATTTTGCTGAGCTGACCTTAACGCAAATGGTTTTCGATGGCTTTGCAACCCGCAGTGAAGTTGAGCGTTTAGATCGTGCTCGGCTCGTTGCCTATTTTGAGCTTTTGGGTGCTAGCGAAGAAATTGCGCTTGAAGCCTTTCGTACCTATCTGGATGTGTCGCGTTATCGCGAGTTGGTGCGCTTAGCGCAGGATAACTACCGTGAACACCAGCGCGTATTTGCTCAAATTGAAGAGCGGACACTTTCTGGCGCAGGGCGGGGGGTTGATCTTGAACAGATCAGCGGTCGCTTAGCGTTGGCTGAATCAAATCTTATGTCTGAAGCGTCAAACCTTCACGATGTTACCGCACGCTTCCAGCGAATTGTGGGAACGCTGCCCGCTCAAAATATGGCACCCGCGCCGTCTCTTGCCGCTGAGTTGCCTACCGATGTCAGTAATGCCATTGAATTGGCATTCCAGGGTAACCCCGAGTTTCATGCGGCGGTTGAAAATATTGCCGTACAACGCGCTGAGCGTGAGGCAGCTCGTGCTGCCTTTATGCCTCGCTTGGACATTCAAGGGCGTACAGGCACTAACAACCAAGATGACGTTGGTGGCGGCCGTCGCGATGAGCATAGCATTCAGCTTGTCGCGAGCATGAATCTCTACCGCGGTGGCTCTGACTATGCTGCTTTCAATGCAGCCACTACAAGAATTGAAGAAGCGGATAGCCAGCGCGAAACAGCGTGCACCAATGTCAGGCAAACGACACAAATCGCTTATAACGACACGCAGCGCCTTAATGAACAATTGGAATATTTAAACGAACACCGGCAGTCAATTGACCGTGTGCGCGGTGCTTATCAGCAGCAGTTTGATATTGGCCAGCGCACGCTTTTAGACGTACTGGACAGTGAAAATGAGTATTTCGAAGCCAGCCGTGCCTACGCGAATGGCCAATTTGATCTAACGCTTGCTCAAGCACGAACGCTAGCGGCGATGGGGCAGTTAATGCAAGCCCTACAAGTTGCCCGCGATGATATCCCTAGCCTTGATGAGTTGGGTTATGAAGACGCGGCGTCTCGTGCAGAAATGGCGTGTGCAATTGATGGGCCGCGTGGCTTCACACTTGAAGACTTTACCCGTGGCATTTAATGGCTGATCAGCGGTGGCCGCAGGGCCGCCGCTACAAGCATGTCCGTTGGTGAAGCTTAAGTGAGTGGTTTTTTTGATGTATTCATTAGCACGACGAGGTTTCAGTGACGCAACGTAAGCTGGAAGTATCTCGGACTGACCGCAGCAGTGATCAGGAAGAACACGATGAGCTACTAGAGTGTTTAAAGACAGTTGCTTCCTACTATCAGCACGAAGTGTCATCAGAGGCCTTAAGAGCGGGCCTGCCTTTAGAGCATGGAAAGTTAATCCCTTCTGTCTTCGGGCGGGCAGCCTCGCGGGCTGGGCTAACTGCGCATATTGTGAAAAGTAACCTTTCGGGGCTAAATCCTGCCTTGTTTCCCGCAATTTTATTGCTGGAACCTGGGCGCGCGTGTGTGTTGCTAGGGTTAGACCTCAAGCAGAAAAAGGCAAAAGTGATCTTTCCTGAGCTGTCAGAAGCTGACACGGAAATATCGCTAGATGAGCTTTATGCGGGTTACAGCGGTGAAGCCATTTATGTGCGGCCGAAGTTTAGAGCCGACAGCACCTCAGAGCCTGGGGTTAAGAAACGCCCGAATCAGCACTGGTTTTGGGGGGTTATTCGTGAAAATCGACGTCTCTATCGCGACATCGTTTTAGGTTCAGTCGCGGTTAACTTGTTCGCGTTGGCGATGCCGCTGTTTGTGTTAAATGTTTACGACCGTGTCGTGCCCAACCAAGCTACTGAAACGCTTTGGGTGCTGGCAATCGGCATTTTCATCGTGCTGTGCTTTGACTTGGCACTGCGCTTAATGCGTAGCGCCTTTGTTGATTTGGCCGCTAGTCGGGCAGACGTAAAGCTCTCATCGGCTATTATGGCGAAAACCTTAGGGTTGCGTTTAGAAGAACGGCCAGCGTCGACAGGTTCGTTTACTTCCACGCTTCAATCGTTTGAATCGGTGCGGGCGTTTATCGGTTCTGCCACCATTCTTGGTATCGTGGATTTGCCCTTTGTACTGCTTTTCGCAGCCATCATTGCATTGATCAACCCATGGCTTGTGTTGCCGGTAATCGTGGGTATCGTTTTCGTGCTTTTATATGCCCTAGCAGCACAAGGCAAGCTGCATGAGCTTTCACAAACGACCTGGGAGGTGGGCGCTCAACGCAATGCTTTATTGGTGGAGTCTGTTTCTCAATTAGAAAACGTCAAGGCGCTGCGCGCGGAAAGCCGGATTCAACGTCACTGGGAAAAAGCCTCTGCCTTTCTATCCAGAACCGGGGCTCAGCTCAAAATGGTGAGCTCCTCGGTTTCAAGCGTTGCTCAGTGGGCTCAGCACAGCGTGGCCGTGTGCGTCATTATCATCGGTGTTTATCAGATTATTGAAGGCAACTTGACCCAAGGTGGGTTGATTGCTGCCTACATGATTTCTTCCCGGGCAATGGCCCCTGTCAGCCAAGCGGCTGCTTTGCTGGCGCAATATCATCAGTCCTCGACTGCCCTGGAATCGTTAAATGGCGTAATGGCCAAGGGTGTAGAACGCCATGAAGGTAAAGCTTACGTAGAAAAACCCAGCTTTACCGGCAGCATTCGCTTAGACAAAGTCACCTTGCGCTATCCCGATGAAGAAAGAGAGGCATTACGTGATGTCTCCATTTCAATCAAAGCCGGTGAGAAAGTTGCGCTACTGGGTCGTATTGGTTGCGGCAAGTCATCGCTTAATAAACTTGTGCTTGGCTTTTATCAGCCAACGTCCGGCGCGGTATTGGTAGACGGTGTTGATATTCGTCAGCTAGACCCGCTGCAACTTCGTCGTCATATCGGCTATGTACCTCAGGATGTCAGCCTGTTTGCAGGAACGCTGCGGGACAATATTGTCGCTGGTGGTGGAAACGACCGGGTTGATGATGAAGCGCTGCTTAGAGCGATCGAAATTGCCGGCCTTGAATCACTGGTTAACAGCCATCCTAAAGGTGTTGATCTTGAAGTGGGTGAGCGCGGGCAGGCGCTTTCAGGTGGGCAAAAGCAAGCGGTTGCAATTGCAAGGGCCGTGGTGCAAGACCCGCCAATTTTGCTGCTGGATGAGCCAACCAGTTCAATGGACAACGCCAGTGAGGAAGCGTTTAAAACCAATTTGACGAATATTGCCCCAGGGAAAACCATCCTCGTTGTCACTCACCGTACCTCGCTGCTATCCCTCGTTGATCGCATCATTGTTATGGATGCTGGAAAAGTGATGGCAGATGGCCCCCGCGATACGGTGGTCGAAGCCTTGCGCAAAGGCCAGATCGGGAGGGCGTCATAATGGCCAAGAAAAAAGCGCCTACCACCGAGCAAAAAGGTTTTGAAGCGATTGGTCGGTTTTCTGAAAAAGGCCAAAAGCCATTTCGGCCATTTATGGACCGACTCTTTGCTCGTCGTGTCACCTCCGCGCATCTCAGTCGTGATTGGGCGAGTGACACCGACTGGGCGCGTATGCAGCAAGAACCGATTCGCGCGCGGTTATTTCTGTATACCGTCTTACTAACCATCATTGTACTTGTGGTCTGGGCGTCGGTAGCTGCTATCGACGAAGTCACCCGTGGCTCGGGGCGCGTCATTCCAGCAAGCCAATTGCAGCGTGTTCAGTCGTTTGACGGCGGTGTGATAGAGCAGATCATGGTGCGAGAAGGGCAGGTAGTTAGTGCTGGCGATGTGTTAATGCAAATTGACCCAACGCGTTTCGTTTCTGATTTTCGCGAAAATCGTGCTCAGCGTTTTGCGCTTGAAGCCCGGGCAGAGCGGCTGCGGGCGTTAGCCACGGGAACTGCATTTGAGCCTTCTGAAGAGTTGCGCCAAGCAGTGCCTGATATCGTTATGCAGGAGCGAGAAGTGTATGAAAGCCGCCGCGAAGAGTTACGCGAACAGGAAAACGTGCTCAATGATCGTATCCGGCAGCGCCGAGAAGAGCTCCGGGAAGCCCAAGCACGACGTGACACCGCTCAGCGTGAAGCCAATATGGCAGGGCAAGAGCTTAACTTAACTCGCCCGTTACTTGCCTCAGGTGCGGTCTCAGAAGTTGAAGTGCTGCGCCTACAGCGTGACGTGTCGCGGGCTACAGGTGAACGCAACCAAGCTGCTGCTGCTGTTTCACGTTTAGAAGCAGGAGTAGAAGAAGCAGAGGGGCAGCTACTTGAGTTGGGTGCTGAACGCAGAAGCGAGTGGCGAAATGATCTTGCTCAGACGTTAGGAGATTTAAACGCACTTCAGCAGTCAGGCACAGGTCTTCAAGACAGAGTACGACTCACTGAAATACGCTCGCCTGTCGATGGTGTGATTCAGCGTATTCATATCAGCACGATTGGTGGGGTAGTCCAACCAGGGCAAGAGGTGTTGGACATCGTGCCCAGCGATGACCAGCTATTGGTTGAAGCCCGCATCGCCCCCCAGGACATTGCTTTTCTCCACCCAGGGCAGCCAGCGACTATCAAGCTCACGGCCTATGACTATGCCATTTACGGTGGTTTGCAGGCGGAGCTTGATCACATCAGCGCAGACACGATTACCGATGAAGAAGGTAATACGTTTTACTTAGTTCGAATTCGCAGCCTGCAAGATGAAAGTGTTGCCGAGCGCCTTCAGGTGATTCCAGGAATGACGGCACAGGTAGACATTGTGACAGGCAAAAGAACGGTCATGCAGTTCTTACTAAAACCTGTTTTAAGGGCGTGGCGAGATTCCATGGGGGAGCGCTAATGAAACATTGGTTTGTAACAACGGATGGTAGCCTTAAAGCACGCTGGGAAAGTGCTTTTCCTGAATGTATCGCCACCACACCAGATAAAATGTTGGATCAGGTGCGGTCAAGTGATGTGGTTTGGTTGACCACGATGGTCGACAACTGGGATGAGTTGATTCCTACGCTAACGGCCAAAAAAGCCATTGTTGTTTTGCTTAGCTATGCACCCAATGATCGCGAGGCGCTAAAGGCACTTGATCTTGGCGCACGTGGATACGTACATACACTGGCGGCACCTAACGTACTTATTCAAGTGGCTCTGGTGGTGACCAATCAAGGCGTGTGGGTTGGTCAAGAGCTGCTCGCAAAAGTGATGGGGAGCACCTTTAAAGCGATGCAAAACCGTCAGAACAGTGAAAGTCATCAGCACGGTGATTATTTGGAGTTGCTGACGGAGCGCGAGCGTGGCGTGGCGCTGGCGGTTGTTCGTGGGGCAACCAATAAGGAAGTTGCTCGCCAGTTAGACATCACTGAACGCACGGTAAAAGCCCATCTAAGCGCCATATTTAAAAAGTTGTCCGTTCGAGACCGCCTGCAGTTGATGCTGAAGTTAACAGCCGTTGCCGAGCGCTTTTCAGAACGGCTCTAACTGATATATCTGAATGTGAGTAGTGTTTCGAAAGGTTTTGGTGTGTATTCACTAAATTTTGGGCTTTTTGTTAGCCCTTATTTTTGAGCAATTGAATGCCTGATAACGAACGTTCTTCACTGCCAGACTCACCCTCATTAAATACGTTAGATACTGAGCAGGCTGCCCGAACACTTGATGTGATGCACGCGTTGGATAGCATCGGCGAAACGGTGATGCCTATGTGGTTGAGCAGGCATGCACAGTTGGCAGAGTTTGCTCAGCTAATGCTGATTTCGGCCAGCGATGGCTACGATCGCGCGCAAGTTACCTCAGTGCAACTGGATGTGAACACCTTGCAGGCAGGCCACTGGGCAGCGTTACTTCCCGCATTGAAACAGGCGGTGGAGCGACTTGAGCGAAAGTTCATTCATCCGTTGGTGTGGTGCAGGGTGGAGTGGCCCTTTGCGGTGCGTGAATGGCGTTGGCAAGCCCTTAAGCAAGAGATTAAGCGCTATAAGCGCAATTATTACCGTAGTGGCTTGGCCTTTGTGGGCAAAAAACGTCCTCGACTCTTGTTGTCAGAGATGGAGCTTAACGCTAATGCCTGCTTGTATGCTGGAAGTCAGGTGGCGCATGCCGATGTTAATCAAACGCACCTAGAGCGCTATATAAAAGCGCGTCATGGCTCAAGCCAGATGCCAGACTTTGCTGATACGATGACAGCGTGGAGTTTTTCCACTGCCGGTGTGTTTGTGGATGTTAGCGGCGAAAATGCCCGCGTGCATGCGTTGGAGACGCGGCCGAGACGCTGGGGCAGGCGAGTGGCTCCTCCGCTAACGGCGGTATCCACCGGGGAGTTGATAGCGCGTTCCAGCCGTTTTCTGGGCAAACAGGTGAACGACGATGGCCGCTATGTGTACGGCTATTTCCCCTGCTTTGATCGGCGCATTAATACTTACAATGTATTACGCCACGCCAGTAGTACTTATGCTTTGCTGGAAGGCTACGAGGCCTGTGCAGAGCAAGGGCTCTTAAGTGCCGAGCAGCTCGGCGCGATCCGCCAGCAAATTTCCAGCGCGCTTTCGGGTTTGTGTTCCCAGTTCATTATCCATCGCCAAGGCGCCGCCTATGTGGTGGACGTAGGCGGCATCATCAAGTTAGGGGCCAACGCGGTCGCGATTCTTGCGTTGGTGAAGTATCACCAGGTTACGAGCGATGACCGCTATGCGTATTTGGCGGATGCACTAGCGCTAGGAATTACGCGAATGCAAGAGGCCGATGGTAGCTTTGTGCATGTGCTCAATGCGGCGGATTTATCGGTTAAAGAAAAGACGCGAATTATTTATTACGATGGCGAAGCCGCCTTTGCCCTAATGCGACTTTACGAGCATACCCGCGATAGTCGTTGGCTGGAGTGCGTGGTCAACGCGTTTGACTACTTTATTGCTAGTGGGCACGAAAATGCCCACGACCATTGGCTTGCGTATTGCTCAAATGAATTAGTCTCCCATCGTCCTGAGCGCAAGTATTTTGCATTTGCGGTGCGCAATATCGCGGGTTATGTCGACTTCATTCACAAGCGGATCACTACGTTTCCAACGCTACTTGAGCTGTCGATGGCGTTTCATAAGACGTTGCTCAAGCTGGAAGCACACCCAGACTTAGCTGATGTGCTGAATGGTTTTGATGTCAATGCGTTTTACCGTGCACTGCACGCCAGGGCGAACTATCTTATGAATGGTTTTTTCTGGCCGGAAGTAGCAATGTACTTTAAGGCGCCCGCTACCATCGTGGATGGCTTTTTTATTCGCCATCACAGTTTTCGCGTCAGGATTGACGATGTAGAGCACTATCTTTCTGGACTGGTGGCGTATCAGCAAATGCTGCGTGAGGCAAACGACGCCAGTGCCAAACTGCCGTTAGGGAACCGGCTGGATGCCAAGGCTATTGCTTCGGCAACGGGCGGGGTATGGATATCAACCCCGCCTGATGAGTGGCTATTAGATGGTGTATGTTATCGATCGAAATTCTTTAAACCAAATCAAGTAGTGGTTGCTGGAGGCAAGGAAAAGAACAAAAAATTTTTACCATTCGCCGCAGTCAAGTCTTTGGTGAGTAAAGGTGCTTCCGCCGTCGTTTGCGATGATAGCGAGGCGTATCGTGAAATCGGCGTGCCTGTGTTACAGGTCTCCGACGTGCGCGCAGCGACCCTGGCGATAGGGCAGTGGCAGCGGCGCTATTATGCGGGACGAGTTGTCGGTATTACCGGAAGTGCAGGGAAAACAACGGCGGTAGCGATGCTTGCCCATGCGCTTGGTTACTCCGGTGCCATAGGCCAAACGCAAGGCAGTGCTAATTTACCGATAGGGATTGCTTGGAACATTGCTTCGATGCCGCAAGAAGCACGCTATTGGGTGGTTGAAATGGCTATCGGTTCCATGGCCCACAATACAGATCTTGCTCGCCCAGATGTTGCCATTATTACGAACATCGCTGCGTCGCATCTGGTGTATCACCGCTCGTTAGACGAAATTGCCCGCAAGAAAGGGCTTATCTTTCAGGGTATGCCCCCCAACGGGGTCGCTATTCTTTATCGTGATATGCCTCAGTATACCTACCTGGCTGAAGAGGCGAAGCGCCATCACTTGCAGGTAATCAGTTTCGGTGAACATCCTGACGCAGATATACGCCTGCTTGAGTTTTCAGGCAGTAGTGGGCGCATTATGTTTGATGGCACTGCCCATGAGCTCAACATGCGTGCGGCTGGGCGTCATATGCTGTTAAACGCCATGGCGGCAATAGCGGTGGCTAGGCATGACAACCTACCTTTAGACACTATCATGACCCGCTTGGCATCTTTTCAAGCGATAGCAGGGCGAGGAGAGGTACGTGCCATAGAGTGCTATGGAATGCCAATTACTCTTTACGATGAATCGTACAATGCCAATCCTTTATCCATGCGTATGGCGCTGGAGACTTTCTCCACGCTCCCCGTGGCGGTGGATAAAAAGCTATTGATTATTGGCGACATGCTGGAGCTGGGAGCAGAGTCAGAACGGCTGCATCAAGAGCTTGCTCCAATTCTTGCTGCGCAATCGGTTAGGAAAATACTGCTGTGTGGCCAACATTGCCAAACGCTGGCATCGCTATTGGGTGGAGAGACTTCTGGCGTGTTTCATTTCGCGGATGTTAAAACCCTTGAATCAGCACTAACCGACCATCTAGTGCCGCACGATTGCGTACTTGTTAAGGCCTCTCATAGCGTTGGGCTACACGCGCTTTTTTCACAACTACCTCATGATTAAAAATCTACCGTCATTCCCGCGTGGCTGGGCGGCTCTGCTAATGTTTTGCACGATGGTGGGTAAACTTCCGCCAGCGGTTGCCCAGCCGCCTCCAGAAGCAGGGAAGTGCTATTACTTGCAGGGTGATACACCGCTTGAAATAGTGGCAAATGAGCCGACTCATGCTGATGGCTTAGGTAGCGTTCACTACTTTGTCGAGGCAGTTGATCAGGAAGGGCCGCAGAGCGCTACGAAACTTGATGACTTAGAAATGCAGCTTAACGCCGCTGATGTTCTGTATCGTGAAATACTAGGGCTCACACCACCGCTACTTATGCCCCGCTATCAGCATGCAAACTTCGTTATGGTGATGTTACGTGCCGATCAAACGCGTGGTGGGCAAGCGTATGATGAAGTTGTACGAAGCCCTAGCGTGCCTGACTGCCATATTCGTATGGCGTTGGGTGGGCAAGTGAATGCTGCTGATAACGTAACCCCTGCCCATGAACTGTTTCACTTATACCAGAACGCGCACATGATGTTCAAGCAAGGCTGGGTGCATGAAGGGTTGGCCCGTTGGTCGGAGTCGCTATTACGCGGTAACGCACAGGAAGGGGAATCTTTGCCTGATGATGTCGAGGCACTTGAAGCCGTTATGCAAGAGAGCTATAGCGCAGCGCCCTTTTGGCAGCGATTATTTTATCTGGTTGACCCACTAGGTGATAACGCTATTCCCGCGATGCTTTTAGATAAGCATTATCACGATGGTAGCCAAGTCGTTGCCGAAAGCGAGTTTTATGGCAGTGCCTTTTTGCCGTTGCTTTTTTCTTCGCTTAATGAGGCTGGTGCGGCGCTGGCCCAGCAAGAGCAATGGCCAGTGTATGAGTGGGCAGAGGCAGAACAACGCAGCCTACGACACAACGAGGTCATCTTGTCCGCCGTGTATCATGCGGTTTCAACGTATAGGCCGATAGCCGATCAACCAGACGAGTTACGTGCTTTTATGCAACTTATTGAACCAATGACTGATCGATGAGCAACCTGGCGACCCACAGTGAAGGCGAGGAGATCCACGGGGATCAAGTTCGTGACTTAATGGCAGCGCTAGCACGTGCAGTGCTGTGGCCGTTTCGCTGGCGTGTAGCGGCTATTTTGCTGATGCAGGTGGTAAGTCAGGTCATGTTGTTGGCAAGCCTAGTGCTACCTTGGCAACTGCTACAAGTGTTAATGACCGGGCGTAGCCGCATAGATGGCTGGGTTCCTGGAGCAGATAACCACGGTGACAAGATAGCGGTACTAATCGTCTTGGCAGTGCTGTGTTTTGGTACCTATGCCTTTCTTCAATGGTTAGTTAAAAAAGCCATTGCCCATCTTTCGGCCTTAATACTGGGGCATTTGAATAAAACCCGGTTAGTTGCCAACCATCGACTACTGGGAAAACGCGTATTAGGCGTTGTGATTGGTGCTCTGTCATCAGCGGTAATTGCGCTGCTCTTCTGTCTTGTGATCGCTTTTCTACATCCTCTGGTAGCCCTATTGGCGATGTCATGTGTCTTGGGGTTGGTGGTGATTGTTGGCTTCTACTATCGGTTTGAAAGGGTGCAGAAAATTCAGGAGGCGTTGCAAGGGAACGTTCTGACCGTCATCAATATCAGCTTTGCCTTGGGGTTTTTAATTATTGTCCTGGATTACCTCAATGGAACAATGCGCCCGCTTTTAACACTGTTCATACTGCTGCTAGGAATGCGCCAGTTAATGGCGGCAAGTGTCAATGGGTTGGTGAATTTCTTGAGTATCATCAGGTATTTTCAGCAGATTAATATGCTGCTTTTGCCGCGCTCCCAGCAGGTTTCTCTTTTTTTAACCCCGGATTTTGTTCAGCGCTTTGAACAAGCGACGCTAAAGCAGTGGCTATTGCCATGGTTAGTCGAACGTAACTACTGCCACCGTGCCCCTGAAATTTTACAGTGCCGTTTACTGTATGGGCGAACCATCGCGCACGTATTGGTACGTGATATGGATAGCAACGGCGTCACTCGCTATGTGTTGTTAAAATGCTATGTACCCGCTCGAGAGAACGAAGCACTTCATGAAATCGCGCTTTTGAGTGAGGTAAGTGGCTACTGCCATGGAGCCATCTCTACCGTGCCTGTTTTGCGAGCGAGTGGTCATTTGTCCTGGTGCTCTTTTGTCGTGTTGGACATAGGGGACAAACTTCCCCAGTGGAAAAACTCTGAAGAGCGTAAACCCTGGATGAATGAGCTGCGCCAATGCATGTGTCATGTGCCTTTGCCGAACAAACTCATCACCCAATACACCGCAACGTTCGCCTCATTGCCTGAACGAATGAGGAAGATTGAGGCTTTGCACTTTGGGTATCTAACCCAAGAAGACCAACAACGCTTTCAAGTGGAACGCTTCATGCAGCTATGGCCGTTGATGACCGGTGAGATTGAAAGGATTCCCAAAGATCTAACGATACAAAACCCCAGCAGCGCACGCATGGCAACAATAGACAATCACATACTGCTACTCGACTGGCATGGCTGGGTATATGACACGCTGGGCTCACATTGGCCGTTATCAGCAAAGCTACATGCAGAAGTGCTTGAGATGATCAGCCATCAATGGCTAAGCACTGGTATTCAGCGAGATTGGGCAGAATTTGATTCACCCACCGTGGCGGCAAACTACGTTGCACTGGCTGCGCGTGCGCACGAATTCTGCCAACGATGCCACCTTCACAATGATTCAGGCGCACTTAATATGATGGCCGGGCTTATAAAAGCGTATGAGGTTATTAGCCTGGCTGATGAGCAGAACGTTGTGATTGAACGCTCTGTTGAGCATTAAAAGACCTCTGTAATTTCAGCATTTCCGTCAGCCCCCTCTATTGCTGTGTTCATACTGTCCACCGGTACAATATGAATCCGTCTTCAACAAGATTAGCCTTGCTTCAAAATGCCGTTAATGAAAATTCACTTTTATTGGCTTTCGTTAAAGCGGCAACTTCATTATTGAAACGGCGGGCGGGATACAACACATGGCAACAGTAATCGCGATTTCAGGTCAGGCATGGGCACGTGACGAAGACGGCAACCTGCGTGAACTGCGTATTGGTGACGTTCTTCAAGAAGGCGAAACGATCATCACGTCTGCGGATGGTCGTGTAGAACTAGACTTTGCCGACGGAACGGGCGCTAACGTTGTGGAAGGCGGCCAAGAAGTTGCTGTTACTCCCGAGCTTGATGTTGACGCGATTGTTGCCACCGATGCGAGCGCTCAGGACGATGATCTGGAAGCGCTGCTCGCCGCCCTTGATGATGAAGATGGCGACCTGCTCGAACTGTTAGATGCTACCGCAGCCGGTGGCGCTGGCGGCGGCGGTGGTGGCGGCAGCAGCTTTGTGCGCCTCGCCCGTATTTCCGAAGAAACCAACCAGCCTAGTTTTAGTACTGAAGGTGGCCTTGAAGGGCCCGAGTTCTTTGAACTTGATGGTGGCTTAGCCGCTGCAGCAACAGATCTAGATGATACTGACGCCGACGCGGATTCAGATGCAGACGCAGACGCAGACGCCGACGCCGACGCCGACGCCGACGCCGATGCCGATGCCGATGCGGACGCCGATGCGGACGCCGATGCTGATGCCGATGCGGATGCGGATGCGGATGCCGACGCCGATGCGGATGCGGATGCCGACGCGGATGCGGACGCCGATGCCGACGCGGATGCCGATGCTGATGCGGATGCCGACGCGGATGCGGATGCTGACGCCGATGCTGACGCCGACGCCGACGCCGACGCCGATGCGGATGCTGACGCCGACGCGGATGCCGATGCGGATGCCGACGCCGATGCGGATGCGGACGCCGATGCGGATGCGGATGCGGATGCTGACGCCGATGCGGATGCGGATGCGGATGCTGATGCCGACGCCGACGCCGACGCCGACGCCGATGCGGATGCGGACGCCGATGCTGACGCCGATGCGGATGCTGACGCCGATGCGGATGCCGACGCGGATGCGGATGCGGATGCGGATGCCGATGCGGACGCCGATGCGGATGCCGATGCGGACGCTGACGCGGATGCGGATGCGGATGCCGACGCCGACGCCGACGCCGACGCGGATGCGGATGCTGACGCCGATGCCGATGCCGATGCGGATGCCGACGCCGACGCCGATGCCGATGCTGACGCCGATGCCGATGCGGATGCTGACGCCGACGCGGATGCCGACGCCGATGCTGACGCCGATGCCGATGCGGACGCCGACGCCGACGCCGATGCGGATGCCGATGCGGACGCCGATGCTGATGCCGATGCGGACGCCGATGCAGACGCCGATGCGGATGCCGATGCCGATGCGGATGCCGACGCTGACGCTGACGCTGACGCTGACGCTGACGCTGACGCTGACTCGGATTCAGACGCTGATGCCGATGCAGATGCGGATGCTGACGCTGATGCTGACGCTGATGCAGATGCGGATGCGGATGCTGACGCCGATGCCGACGCCGACGCCGATGCTGATTCAGACGCCGATGCCGATGCGGATGCGGATGCGGATGCGGATGCGGACGCTGACGCCGATTCGGATTCGGATTCAGACGCTGATGCGGATGCTGACGCCGATGCCGATGCGGACGCCGATGCCGATGCCGATGCCGATGCGGACGCCGATGCCGATGCCGATGCCGACGCTGATGCGGACGCGGACGCGGACGCGGACGCGGATGCTGATGCTGATGCTGATGCTGATGCTGATGCCGATGCGGATGCGGACGCTGACTCGGATTCAGACGCTGATGCCGATGCTGACGCTGATGCAGACGCCGATGCTGATGCTGATGCTGATGCTGATGCTGATGCTGACGCTGACGCTGACGCTGACGCTGATGCTGATGCTGACGCTGACGCTGATGCGGACGCCGATGCCGATGCGGACGCCGATGCCGATGCGGACGCCGATGCGGACGCCGATGCGGACGCCGATGCCGATGCCGATGCCGATGCCGATGCCGATGCCGATGCGGACGCTGATGCCGATTCGGATTCAGATGCTGACGCTGACGCTGACGCTGACGCTGACGCTGACGCTGACGCTGACGCTGACGCTGACGCTGATGCGGACGCCGATGCGGACGCCGATGCGGACGCCGATGCTGATGCGGACGCTGATGCTGATGCGGACGCCGATGCCGATGCAGACGCCGATGCCGATGCCGATGCGGACGCCGACGCCGACGCCGACGCTGATGCGGACGCGGATGCTGATGCTGATGCGGATGCGGATGCGGACGCTGACTCGGATTCAGACGCTGATGCCGATGCCGATGCCGATGCCGATGCCGATGCTGATGCTGATGCTGATGCTGACGCTGATGCAGACGCTGATGCAGACGCCGATGCTGATGCTGATGCAGACGCCGATGCTGATGCAGACGCCGATGCTGATGCAGACGCCGATGCTGATGCCACGATCCCGAGCCTGACCACCCAGGACGCCGACACCATCGGGGCGGCCAGTGACACCGCCAGCGACAGCTTCGCCGGCCTATTCGGGTTGACCCAGAACATGGGTGCCGATGACGACGGCACTGCGGCGAGTCTGAGCTACGGCCTGGCGATCGGTAGCGGCCTGGCCGCCACTGGATTGACCAGTGACGGCAACGCCATCACCCTGGTGATGGACGGTGACGACATCGTCGGTCAGACCG
>NZ_RZHG01000011.1 GCF_003989795.1 Vreelandella andesensis | reverse complement strand
TCAATGTCGCGGGTCTCTCTAACTTGGCAGTGGGTGGCGATCTCGCCATCATCGCTTCTTACACCGGCGGCGATAACGTCACGCTGGCGGTCGATGGCACCACGGATCTAAAAGGCTCACTGGACGTGACCAACGATCTGCTGATCGACGGTACGGATGCCATTACCCTGGCAGATAGCGTCACGGTCAGTGGCAATGCCACGATCAACGGCGGCGCTGATGTGACAACCAGCGGATTGCTGGGCGTTGGGGGTAGCCTTGATCTCGATAGCGTGGGCAGCACCACGTTGAACGGCACAATCAATGTCGCGGGTCTCTCTAACTTGGCAGTGGGTAGCGATCTGGCCATCACTGGTGATGTCACTGGCGGTGATAATGTCACGCTGATGGTCGCGGGTATCACTGATCTAAATGGCTCGCTGGATGTCATCAACGATCTGCTGCTTAACAGCAGCGGTGCGATTACCTTGGCAGACAGCGTCTCGGTCAGCGGCAATGCCAAGATTGATGGCGGCACTGATGTGGCAACGAGCGGATTGCTAGAGGTTGGCGGTAGCCTTGATCTGGATAGCGTGGGCAACACCACGCTGAACGGCACGGTCAATGTTGCGGGTGTTTCTGACTTGGCAGTGGGCGGCAATTTCACCATCACTGGCGACGTCATCGGTGGCGACGACGTGACCCTGATGGTGGCAGGCTTCACGGCTCTAGGTGGGGCGCTGGACGTGACCAACGATCTGCTGATCGACGGTAAGGGTGCCATTACTTTGGCAGACAACGCTACGGTCGGTGGCACCGCCACGATCAAAGGGAATTCCTCTGTCAATATTGGTGGCACGCTGGATGTGAGCAGCCTTGATCTTTATAGCGTTGGCAACACCGCTCTGAATGGCACGGTCACTGTCGCGGGACTCTTTGACTTGGCAGCGGGTGGCGATCTTGCCATCACTGGTGATATCACTGGCGGCGATAACGTCACGCTGGCGGTCGATGGCACCACGGATCTAGAAGGCTCATTGGACGTGACCAACGATCTGCTGATCGACGGTACGGGTGCCATTACTTTGGCAGACAACGCTACGATCGGTGGCACCGCCACGATCAAAGGGAATTCCTCTGTCAATATCGGTGGCACGCTGGATGTGGGCAGCCTTGATCTTTATAGCGTTGGCAACACTGCTCTAAACGGCACGGTCACTGTCGCGGGTGTTTCTGACTTGGCAGTGGGCGGCGATTTCACCATCACTGGCGACGTCATCGGTGGCGACAACGTCACCCTGACGGTGGCAGGCTTTACGGCTCTAGGTGGGGCGTTGGACGTGACCAACGATCTGCTGATCGTTGGCACGGGTGCCATTACTTTGGCTGACAACGTGACGGTCGGTGGCGCCGCCACGATCAAAGGGAATTCCTCTGTCAATGTCGGTGGCACGCTGAACGTGGGCAGCCTTGATCTTTATAGCGTTGGCAACACCGCTCTGAATGGCACGGTCATTGTCGCGGGTCTCTTTGACCTGGCAGCGGGTGGCGATCTCGCCATCACTGGCGACGTCACCGGCGGCGATAACGTCACGCTGACAGTTGTAGGCTCCACGGCTCTAGATGGCAGGCTGAACGTCATCAACGATCTAATGATCGACGGTACTGATGCCATTACCTTGGCAGACAACGTGACGGTCAATGGCAATGCCACGATCAATGGCGGCACTGATGTGACAGCCAGCGGACTGCTAAAGGTCGGTGGCAATCTAGATCTTAATAGCGTGAGCAACACCACCCTGAACGGCACGGTCAATGTCGCTGGCATCTCCGACCTAAATGTCGGTAAAAACTTGGTCATCACCGGCTCTTATAGCGGCGGCGACAATGTCACCCTGACGGTCGCGGGGATCACTGATTTAGATGGCTCGCTGGATGTTACCAACGATCTGCTGATCGAGGGTACGGGTGCCATTACTTTGGCAGACAGCGTCACGGTCAGGGGCAATGCCACGATCAATGGCGGTTCCTCTGTCAATGTCGATGGCACGCTGGACGTGGGCCGCTTTGATCTAGATAGCGTGGGCAACACCACGCTAAGCGGCATGATTAATGTCGCGGGTCTCTCCGACTTAGTAGTGGGCGGCGTTTTGACAATCACCGGTGATGTCACTGGCGCTGGTAACGTTACATTGACGGCAGCCAGCGACATGGTGCTGGGTGGCAGAATAGAGGCGAGTGACAGACTACGACTCAATAGCGGTGGCAGAGTGGTACAACAGGTAGGCAGTAGCGGTCTGCTTGATGCCTCTAGGCTCGATATTCTGGCTGCTTCTGGTGTTGGCAGCTCGTTACAAGCGTTAGACATCGCGGTTGATACGCTCTTAATGAACGTGGCTAAGGGCGATGTCTTTATCAACCAGAAAGCGAACACGCCCTTAACGCTGGTGTCGGGTACGTTTGCAGGTGACGTCACGTTGACTGCTCGTGGTGACTTGCGCGTGGGAACGCTGTTGGCAGAGCAAGGGCGTGTCTCGTTGACCAGCATTAACGGCCGCCTGTTGGGAAGCGATGTAGCCAGTGGCGTTAATATTAAGGCTGGTTCTCTTGTGGTTAATGCCAATGGGCTCCGCCTCACCGATGATCAAAATGACCGATTGAGCGAAACGCTGGTTACTTTGTTGCCAAATCTGCTCAAAGTCGACGTGACCCGTGTCGAGGTATTAGCAAGTGACGGCCGCCTTCTGAACATCATCGCTGATGGTAATGGCTACCTACTGGAAGCACGTGGAGCTGAAAGCGATCTTTACCTCTCGCTAGTGGGTAACCGTGCGAATTTGGCGGCCCTTAATCCTATTTCCCTGACGGTTGAGCGTTACGAAATACAGCGTCTGAGCGCAGTTATGGCTGAGATTGGTGATGGGCGAGACGGTACTCTGGCAGAAACTCCGTTTATTGAACCGCGAAGCATGAGCGAGCGTATGACTGCTCCAAATGGTTTAAGCAGCTGGCTGCGTGACCGTATCGCAGCGGCTAGCCACGATAGTATTAACGACGGCACAAATTATGAAGGTGGCATGAGGTTGGAGCAGCTGGTTCGTCAGGATATGTTCGGCCACTCAAAAGGTGATCGTGACAACTTCTTCTCGCGTTACCAGATGCCTGGGTACGGCCTGACGGGCAATGGCTTGTCTTCAGTACTAGGGCGAGTCGCGGGGTTACAGCCTCAAGTGACTGGCGAATTTGACCATTACAATCCCTATCTCTACGACGTATTTATCGAAGACGACGAGATGGTGTTCTAGTCGAGAGATTAATTACCACGCGCTCGGCGAGTAGGCACGCGCCGAGTAGAACAACTTATTACGGCTTAGGCAGAAAACTATGAAAACTAGCCCTCTATCTCGTGCTATGAAAACTAGCCCCCTATCTCGTGCACTACTAGTGCTCGCTATTGCCAGCGCGTCAACACAGGTTAATGCACAAGACAGCATAGTGCAGGATCAGAGTGCGGAGATTACCTTCGTCAATGCCCCTAATATGGCGCTTAATCAGCAGCAATTGATCCAAGCGATCATACTTCGTAATGGGCAGGCGTTGTTATCGCAAACGCAACAACAGGTAGCGGCGGGCAATATCAATCGTGAGCGCAGTCTGCTTCAACCGGAGCTCTTCGCTGAAGCTCGTTATACAGACACAGAACGCCAGTCAACGACGTCAGACCGACTGTCTAATATTACTTCAGCGTTTGGCACGATTGACGAGCAGAACACAGATGTTGAGGCGGGCGTTCGTGTTCCCGTGGCCACGGGAGCGGAGCTTGTGTTGAGTTGGTCAGGCAACCAACGAGAAGGCAATTTAGTGGAGGCCGCGTCTAACGGCGATAGCAACACAGAGGCCGTCGCATCGTTGAATGTGAGTATCCGGCAGCCTTTGCTTCAAGGAATAGGGAATCGGATTGCTAATGCTAGAATTAAAGAAGCTGAGTTGCAGCATCAGCGCGCAGAGTATGACTTTCATGACCAATTGCTGCGTGTGTCATCTTCGGCGTTAAGAGCCTATTGGCGGATGTATCTTTCCTCTCAATTTATCGAGATACAACAGTCGGCACTGGATAACGCCCGTAATATTATGCAAGAAACCCAAAATCAGGTTAATGCAGGTCGTCAGCCCCGGACGGCCTTATTAGAAGCCGAGGCAAGGGTAATTGAAAGCCGCGCGGCGCTCTACAACGAAGAACAGCGCTGGCGAGATATTCAAAGTGAGCTTAAAACGTTATTAAACCTGTCGCATGACGCCTATGCGATGCTCACATTTACGCCTATTGACTCTCCTGAGACCACACCATACGGTGCGTCGCAGAATTTTGATGCCTATGCCGAAGACGTATTATCGCAGTGGCCAGGGTATCACAGCGCATTATTAGCGCGGGACATCCAACGTCTACAAACGAATCGTGCGGTTGAAGAAAATCGCAACCAGCTTGATCTAGTGGCGGGCTACCGTACGAGTGCACTGGAAACCCGCATAGGTGATGCAGTGAGCGAGTCTTACGCGACGACCTACCCAACGTGGTATGTAGGTGTCGAGTTTTCTATGCCATTAGGGGCGAACCTGAAACGTTCAGGCGACATCGGTAGCGCTGAGGCTCGCCAACGTCAAGCTGAGATAGAACTACGTGATATCGAGGTCAGCGTGGTCAACGAGCTGCGTACCCGACTTCACCAACTTGAGGTAGCGCACAATGACCTACAGCTAGCGGCGCGCAACCAGCAGCTTTATGGTGAGCTTTATGCGGCTGAGCGCAGTAATTATACGTTAGGACGTGGGCGGTTAAGAGATCTCTATGAGCGCGAAGACGACCGCATTGAAGCGCAACAGCGCCATGCAGAGTCGCTAGCGCTGTACCAGTTAGCGCTGGTGGCTATTAGGTTAGCGGAAGGCTCATTGTTTGAACGCTATGGTGTTCAAATCAACAAGACACTTTCGCAAGGATAAATACAAAGTCTGTCGCGAGATAATATCTACGACAGAATCCCATCCGGGCGTGCGAGGCCGTCACTGCGGCCTCTACGTCGCGTTATATCAATCAAATGATGCGTTGTTAAGGGGACGTTACGAGTTGCCGTACGTTTGCCACCATGCTTAATGACAAAAATCAAAGAGGAGCGTTAGTTTTTTTGTAAGCTGTCGACAGATATTTCGACATCCTGTGGGCGTTGTAGCACGTTAAGCAACACGATAGCGCGCTCTTCGCCTTTGCAGCGTTTAAAAACGGCTTCTAAATCTTTGAAAGGCCCATCGGTGATCGTCACTTTTTCTCCCGCGCTGAAGTAGCTGTGGCTGCCTTCCAGATGGTGTGGTTGTGCGCGTAGGGTATCTACCAAGGCATCTGGCACGGCGATAGGGGTGTTGCCGAAGGTAAGCAGGCGCAGTACGCCACGGGTAGAGCGAATAGGCCGCCAGTTGCTGACAACCTGATCCAGCCGGATAAACAGGTAGTAGGGGAAAAGTGGCTCGGTTACCACGGTGGGTTTGCCTTGGCGCTTACGTTTGGTGCTTAAGACGGGGTGGAACACCTCGTACCCTTGGTTGGTGAGGTGTTCAGCGGCGCGAAATGACTCGCCGCCTTTACATTGAATCACATACCAGCAGGGGTTAATCCATTCTGCTTGAGTTTCAAGCTCCTCCATATATCACCCTTTGGCGTTTGCGAGCAGTAGTGCGAGTGCATCCAGCGTTTGGTCGATGTGGGCTTTCGTGTGCTCACAGGAAAGGAAAAAGCGAAGCCGGGCACTTTTTTCAGGCACCGCGGGATACAGAATGGGTTGGACATTAATGTTCTGTTCAAGCAGTGCATGGGACAAATGCGCTGCAAGCGGTGAGCTTCCAACAATAACGGGCACAACGGCAGAGCCAATACTGTGGCCTGTATCCATTCCTCGTGCTTGCGCCTGCGCTAAGAAATAGCGCGAGATAGCTTGTAACTGGACAACGCGCTCGGTTTCCTGGGGCATTAATTCCAGAATTTTAAGCGAGGGCGCAGCCACTTGAGCGGGCATGCCGACGCTATACAGAAAGCCCGGCGCGAAGTGGCGCAGCGTTTCCACCAGGGCTTTATTACCGGCAATATAGCCCCCGCAGCCTGATAGCGTTTTGCTCATGGTGCCCATCCAGATATCAACATCGGTTGGGTCAACCGCAAAATGTTCCCTTAAGCCTAAGCCAGTGTCGCCCATTACGCCAAACGAATGCGCTTCATCCACCATTAGCCATGCCTGATGGCGCTGTTTTAGCTCAACAAAGCGGGGAAGGTCAGGTATATCACCATCCATGCTGTAAAGCCCTTCGATGACAACAAGCACGCGTTCGAATTGATGGCGATGACGACTTAACAAGGCGTCCAGTGCGTCGGGGTCGTTATGGCTAAAGGACATGCGCTTAGCGCCGGAAAGCTGAGCGCCCACTAACGAGCTGTTGTGGATGTACTCGTCGTGAAGCACAAGATCTTTTGGGCCTAATAGGTACCCAAGAGTCGACACATTTGTTGCGTGTCCGCTGACAAAAACAACCGCATCTTCAACGCCATAGGTGCTAGCGATCGCTTGCTCTAATTCACCGTGAATTGGTCGCTCGCCCGATACAACCCGGCTGGCAGACACAGAGGTTCCGTAGTGAGAAGCGGCATCGCACGCCGCTTGAATGACCCGTGGGTCACCGGAATAACCCAGGTAATTGTAGCTGGCGAAATTGATACAGGATTGTCCGTCAATCATACTCGTGGCGCCGGCCAGGCCATCATGAACTTTAAAAAACGGGTCAATCAGCCCGAGTTGTTTGGCACCTTGACGCATCATCACGAGTTGCTGATAGCCAGGATGGGCATCAAAACGTGTAAAGCGCTCGGGAACTCGCCGCGTTGATTCTGCCCCTGCGGATGCCAGGGCTTGCGAGCTGGCAGCACGCGGAGTGGGGCGCTTGCGTGCCTGTTCCAGCAGCTGTTGTTTCAGTTCAGAGCGCTTTACGGTCATGGTATCTCGGTCGTAGATGTTGAGGCAGACTCACTGGTTAGCCCATCTGCCCCGTGGCGAGCGGCCAGAGAGGCTAACGCATCTTGTGGCGCTTCTTCAACATCATTGTCATGCTGATGTAACTTTTGAATCAGCACACCGGCCAGTTTGTTTAACGTTGACGCTTCGCTTAGCACCATTACCGGTACTTGCACGTTTAAGCGGTTCTCGATGGCGGTCATCAATTCGACGCCCATGAGCGAATCAAAGCCCATATCGTACACCGAGCGATTGATGTCGATTTTCTCTTCATCAATCAGCAGGATGCTAGCCAGCTCGGCACGCAGAAGGTCGGTGATGGTGCTATGCAACTCTTCAGGCGAAAGATCTGCCAGTAGTGCGCTGATATCGTCATCGTGGTCGACGCTAGCATCATCATCGCTAACGCGCGCAATTTCGTTAAAGCGTGGCGCTTGGGCCGTGGGCAAGAAGCGCGCCAGGGCGCCCCACTCGAGTTCAAGAACTCCCAAGCTTGGGCCAGGGGTCAGCAACATTTGCTCGAGCACATTGAGAGCGTCATCCGAATGGAGTGCCGACCCCCCTAAGCGCTCTTGCAGCGCATCGCGTGTGCGCGTGTTACGCGCCAGGAAGCCGACATCTTCAATGGCTCCCCAGCGTACGCACGTGGCGGGTAGGCCCGCCGCGCGACGGCGGGCAGCAAAGGCTTCCAGCCAGTGGTTAGCGGCAACGTAGTTGGCCTGCCCTGGGTTACCAAACAGCGTGGTCGCCGAGGAGTAGAGCACAAAGAAGTCGAGTGAGATGTCCTGGGTAAGCGCATCCAGATGACGGGCACCATCAATTTTAGGAGCCAGCACCTTTTGGATACGTTCGGCATCTAGGTTGCGAATCAGGCCGTCGTCGATCACCGTTGCGGCATGCACGATGCCGCGAAGCGGGCTGAGTTCGTTCTGAACGCGCGCCATAACGCTTGCTAGTGCCGCGTGATCGGTAATGTCACACGCCGCTGCCAGCACCTTCACGCCTTGGGCTTCGAGCGTCGCGATAGCGGCTTGAGCTTCTTCACTAGCGGGGCCACTACGGCTTAACAAGACAAGCTGGCATGCGCCTTTGCTGACCAGCCATTGGGCCGTTTTGAGGCCAAAGCCGCCTAGTCCGCCGGTCACCAAATAGCTGGCATCGGCAGATAGCGTTATGGCACCGGTGCCTAACAGCTCGTTATGCGGCGGCACAATGGGCTGTTCATAGGTCACCACCACTTTGCCGATTTGGCGTGCTTGCTGCATATAACGGAAGGCGTCAATCACTTGGCTGTGGCTGAAGGCGGTGAACGGCAGCGGGCTGAGCGTGCCATCGTTAAACAGCGCCATCATTTCACCGAACAAGCGTTGAGTGAGCGCAGGCTGTACTTTCATCAACTGGTCGGAGTCGATGCCGAAGTAGCTTAAATTGTTGCGGAACGGGCGTAGACCGATGTGCGTGTTTTCATAGAAATCACGTTTGCCTAATTCCAGGAAGCGGCCAAATGGGCGCAATGCGCGCAGGTTTTGGTTAATCGCTTCGCCTGCCAGAGAGTTCAATACGACGTCCACGCCTTCGCCTTGAGTGTCCTCTAGGATCTCTTCGGCAAACGTCAGTGAGCGGGAGTCGTAGATGCGCTCTTCCCCCATAAGACGCAGGAAGTCGCGCTTCTCTTCAGACCCCACCGTGGCGTAGATCTCGGCACCTAGCCACTGGGCAATTTGCAGCGCGGCGATGCCGACGCCGCCCGCGGCACCGTGAATCAATACTTTCTCACCGGGTTCCAGGCGCGCAAGGTGTTTTAGCGCGTAGTAAACCGTGAAGAAGGTGGTCGGGATTGTCGCGGCAGCAGCATAGCTGACGCCTTCAGGCAGCGGCGCAACGGCATGCTGGCTGGCAATCAGCCGGTCGCTAAAGCTGGCAGGGCCAAAGCCTACCACCGCTTGGCCGGGGGTGACGTGCTGAACATTGGCACCTACCGCGAGAACCTCACCTGAGAACTCAAGCCCCAGGGTCGGGCCAGCGAAACCGTTTTCAATCGCTTCATCAGACAGTAAGCCAAGGGTATACATCACATCGCGGAAGTTGAGGCCCGTCGCTTTAACACAGATTTCCACCTCATCCGCGCCAAGTTCAGGCAACGGTCGTGGCCGCCACTGCAACTGACGCAATTGCCCTGGTAGCGCGAAGCCCAGGGTCATTGCTTGATGAGGCGCAGCACTTGCTTGCGCCACCGGGTGAGGCGCAGGCAGGGTGCGAAGACGCGTCGCAAACCGTTCGCCGTCAACGGTGATGACCAGTTCGTTTTCGCTATCCGGTGTGGCTATTGAGGCTGCCAACGCGTTTAGTGCCGCTTTGCTGGGGCTGTCTGGTAGATCAATCAGTGTGACGCTATGGCCAACGGCTTCATTGGCAAGCGAACGGCCAAAGCCCCATAGCGCAGCGTCATCGCCGGTACTGGCATTCTGGGTCGTCAGCCAAAGGGTAACGTGGCTGCCTTGGCTTTCCAGCCCGCTTGCTTCAAGTGCTAACGACCACTGCTGTGCTGTGTAGCAACGCTGGGTTTGAGCAGCAGTGGTGCTGCCATTAAGCCCACGCAGATCAACAACATTCAGCTCGGCAGGTGCTGCTTGGCGTTCTTCCAGCGCTGTCGTTAACAGCGCCTGCGGGGACGCGTCACTGACGGTTAGCCATGCGTTGGTCGGGTCTAGCCGCTCTGCAAGCTGAGTGGCGAGGGCTTCGTGTTCTGCGTCAGCGACGATCAGGTGCAGGGCATCTGACGAATTTTGAGCATTTTGACGCGGTAACTCTTCATCTGCTGTGTATTGGCCATGCAGCAGGTAAGCGCCATTTTCTTCAAGCTCGACCGGCGGCGAAACGCTGAGGCCCTGGTTCGATAACCACTCACGCAGGGTATCTTGTTCAAGGGGCGCTTGGTCGATGCCTGGTGTGGCCAACAAATCATCCAGCCAGCGACTGGGGTGAACGCCGATCACCACGACGTGAGCACCTGGGGCAAGCTGGGTAGGCAGCGTTTCAATCAGTTGGCGAGTGCGTTCAGGCTGGGTCACATCCACGCTGATAAATGCCAGCTGAGCTTTCTCTGCATTGCCAAGCGCAGGTAACGTATCTTCCAGCGGCTGAACATCTATCAGCGGGAAACGCTCTTGAAGCTGTTCAGCCTGATGGCGAGCGGTGTCGCTGGTGGTGATGGCACGATAATGGTGCGCATCGTTTGCAATGTTTGCTGTATTCGCAAGCTGTTCAAGTAGGCGCTGACCGAGAGCGGGGGCGCAGGGCCCCGCTTCCAACAATTGCAGCCGCTGACCAACGGGCAGGGTGGTTAGCGAGGCTTCCACCAGCGCGCCAAGCTCAGCCGCTAGCACTTGCCAGCCGTTTTCGCCGATCAGGACGCGATTAATGCCCGCCAAGTGCTCATTGGTAATGCCTAAGCTTTCAAGTGTTTCACTGCCGCTTGCTAGTTGCCCACGGTGCAGACCTAATCGGCCTACTATGTGAATAGGCGCAAAATAATCGGGGTAATCCTGCACCAGTAATTGCCAAATGGTTTCAGGTGCGGGCTGATCTTCGCTGTCGTTATCATTGGCACCAGCAAAAGCTTCGCTAAGGCTATCGAGCAGTGGCGACACTTCTTGTGCATAGCGTTGGCCGGTGCTGTCGGCAAAGGCATTGCTTAGCCCAACCAATTGCACAAGGGCATTGCCAGCCAACGGTAGCGTTGCTGCGGTCAGCGGGGCAGGCGTTAATTCAACATCCAGGTAGCTGAAGTGCTGATGATGGGCGCGGTTTAAGCGAATCGCCTTGAAGCGGGTTTCGCTGAGCACCGCCACGGCGTTGCCGGCCGCATCATACAGTTCGAAGTCGGCGGTGAAAGAGTGGGGCGCGCGTTTGCCCATCAGTGCCCGTGCCAACACGGGGGCACCGGCGTCGGCATTCACTTGAATGCGTCCCACACGAACCGGCACAAACGCTAACTGCGCTGCAAACTCGCTATGTTGAGCCAGCAGCGGTATGAACATTTGGAAAGCACTGTCGAGAATTCCAGGGTGAACGTGCAGCGTGTCGAGCTGTGCCTGAATACTCTCGGAGAGCGTGATTTCACCGATGACGCTGTCGCCTTCAATCCAGCCACGGCTAATGGCTTGGAACGCAGGGCCGTAGTGCAGCCCAATGCGCTCGGCCATCTGCACGTGCTCAGCCAAGGTGTAGTCGGGTGCACGGCTTGGCAGGCTGGGCGCTTTGCGATTAAGCAAGAAGCCTCGGCTTTCACGCATGCGGCGGGCAACAGCATTTAGTTGCCACTCACTGCCGGTAGCCGGTTCACGGGAGTGGATTGCTAAGCGACCATCATCTGGATCCAGTGTTAAGCGCATGGTGCGGCCATTGGGGCCATCCAGCAGCAGCGGGGCACGGATCTCTAGCTCTTCAATGTCTAAAAGCGGTGTGTCTTTCTGCTGCAGGGCTGCCGCTAGCGTCAGCTCAACAAACCCGGCACCGGGGAAGACCGCCCCTTCACCGACAACGTGATCTGCTAGCCATGGCTGGCGTTTGGTATCTAGCTGACTCTCCCAGGTGTGATCCTGCTGCGCCAGTGGGTATCCCAGTAGCGGATGCTGGTAGTAACGGGAAAGCAGCCCCTGGCCATCGTTGGTGCCTTGCACCCAAAGCTGGGTGCGTTGCCATGCATAGCGTGGCAGCGGAACCCGCTGGCCTTCCACCGGGAAGAACTGGTGGCTATCCAGGGTGAGTCCGCTTAGCAACAATTGGCCAAGGCAGCGCGTTAAGCCGTCTACGCCAGGCAGATTGCGTTCAATAGTGCCCAGCACCAATCCGCTGCGCTCTTGTTGGTGCAGTGACTCGTTAAGGTAGCGGCGCAGGATAGGGTGGGCGCCGACTTCCACAAACACGTTATACCCCTGTTCAATCAACACCGTGGCGGCGCTATCAAACAGAACCGGTTCCCGAATATTGAGCCACCAGTAATTAGCATCCAGCTGGGTGCCTTCACTGATGGTGCCCGTAACAGTAGATATATAAGGGATTTGCGTGGGGCGTGGGCAGATGTCCGCCAATGCTTCCACAACGCCTGCTTTGATACTGTCCATGGCGGGGCTGTGGAAGGCGTAATCCAAGGGCAGTCGCTTAGCAAAGGTACTCTGTTCACTAAAGGCTGTTTCAATAGCGTTTAGTTGGTCACGGTCACCCGCTAAGGTGATGCCTTTGGGACTATTAATACCCGCTAAGCTGATGTCACTAAATTCAGGTTTTTCAAGCCAGGGCGCGATCTCTTCCGCGCTCATGGCGACGGCCGTCATTTCCCCGAGGCCACGGGTTTTGCCTTGATAGAAACTGCGGTAGTAGATGACTTTTACCGCATCTTCTAACGTTAGCGCGCCGGACGCCCATGCGGCAGCCACTTCACCAACGCTGTGGCCAAAGACGGCAGTGGGCACAATATCCTTCGATTTCAGCCATTCCGTCAACGCTACCTGCAGCGCAAACAAGGCAGGTTGAGCGATTTCAGTGCGGTCAAAGCGGCCTCCGCTGGCCTCTGGTCGGTTTCGGCCTGCCAGCTCGTCACGCAGCGAAAAATCGCCATGTTTTTGGAACAGCGCATCTACGCGGTCAATGGCCTCGCTGAACGCTGGTTCGCTCTCTAGTAAGTCGTGGCCCATGGTTTCCCATTGGCAGCCGTTGCCGTCGTAAACGAACACAGGGCCACGTGCATTCGCTAAGCGCTCCAGTGTTACAACGTCGTTGGCTTCACCGTCGGCAAACTGGCTGAGTGCACTGGCGGCGGCTTGCGGTGTTTGAGCAAAACAGAGCGCACCGTACGTGTGCTGTTCATGATGGCTGTTCAATGTATGGGCAATGTCATAGAACGCGTGGCTTTCTTCGCGTAGGAGGTTCGCTAATCCACGAGCGTTATCTGCCAATGCTTCTTGGCTTCGCGCGCTAACGCGAATGGGCAGCGCCGTATCTGGTACTTGACGAGGACTCGGCGTTTTTTCTGGCGCACTTTCCAGTATGACGTGCGCATTGGCGCCGCCAAAGCCGAAAGAGTTGATGCCAATGACCAAGCGGCCCTGCTTTTTAAGCGCCTTGGCTTTGGTGACAACGCTGATATTCCACTCATCGAATTTGATGCGAGGATTAAGATTACGTATGCCGATCGTCGCGGGCACTTCACGGTGCTGCAGGCTGTACAGCGCCTTAGCGAGCCCAGCCACCCCAGAGGCGGTTTCTAAATGGCCAAGGTTACTTTTCACCGAGCCAATCAGCAGCGGCGTTTTGCGGTGCTTGCCGAGTGCTTCGCCAATGGCACGGGTTTCAATGGGGTCGCCAACGGCGGTGCCGGTGCCGTGCGCTTCAAGGTAGTCGATCTCATCTGGCGTAATGCCCGCCTGTTCGTAGGCGCGGCGCATTAACTCTATTTGCGCGCTGGGGTTAGGCACGGTAAGGCCAGATTTGTGGCCGTCAGTATTGACCGCCGAGCCTGCGACAATTGCGAGGATATTATCGCCATCGGCCACGGCTTGATCATAGTCTTTAAGCAAAAACAGCCCAGCACCTTCTGAGCGCACGTAGCCATTACCGGCTTCATCGAAGACTTGGCAGCGCCCAGTGGGTGAGAGCATGCTGGCCTTCGAAAAAATAATAAAGCCATACGGGTGCAGGTGCAGGCTGATGCCACCCGCCAGCGCCATGTTAGTTTCGCCGCTGCGAATGGATTGGCACGCTTGGTGGAATGCCACCATGGAAGACGAGCAGGCGGTGTCCAGCGACATGCTGGGACCATGCAGATCAAAGACGTAAGACAGCCGGTTAGACGCGATACTTGATGTGTTACCGGTCGCAGTAGAGGCATCAATCGCCGACATGTCATCGGCCAGGCGATAGGAATAATCCAGGCTGGCGACGCCAAGGAAAACACCGCATTGGCTGCCACGGAGGGTGCTGGGCACGATGCCCGCGCTTTCCATGGCTTCCCAGGTAAGCTCTAGCAACATGCGCTGTTGTGGATCCATGTTCGCCGCTTCACGGGGCGAAATGCCAAAAAACGCTGCGTCGAACCCGCTGATATCGCCTAGGCTACCCGCGGCAAACGTGACGCTGGTGCCAGGATGGCGTTTATCTGGATGCCAGAAAGCTTCCTGGCTCCAGCGGTCGGGGGCCACTTGAGTGACGAGGTCTTTTTCGGCTTGCAGGTCCTGCCAGAACGTTTCAGGTGTGGTGCCGGGGAAACGATGGGCGGCGCCGATGATGGCAACGCGTTTAGTCATTCTTGCTCCTGAGGTTCTGGTTCTGCCTTGATCACATCGCTACTTATATCGCGTCCAAACGCTTGTTTAAATAGGTAGACACCAAGTTCGTTTGCTTCCAGCGGGCACGACTCGCACTCAATAGGCGGTTTGTCATGCAAGTTACCATCTAAACGACGTTCAATTTCCGTTGACCATATCATGTACGGGGTGCTGCTAGCAGGCGGTGAATAATGCCTGTAGGCGGCAGGCAGTATGGGTACGTGGTCACCGTACCAGCCCAGCAGCCCTGGTCTACTAGCTGAGTTTAGCGCTGCTTTTACGCTTTTGAGCATTTTATCTGATTCGCCTAGATGGTGCAGGTATACGGCTAAATCACGCAAATAATCGGGCAGCGGCCACGGCGCTGCTGGCAATGTTGACGCTACTCCGGCCTTGTCGGGTGCTTCTAAGTGTAAAGGACCATGGTTTTCCATGGTAATCACAAAGACAAACAGTGGCCTATTATCGTTATCTTCAAGCAGGCGTCCAACTTTTCGTGCAACAGCCTGGTCACCCATGTACTGACCATGCTTATCCTGACTTTCGAAGGCGCTAATGTCGATAAACGTCTCAAAACCCAATGCCGGAATAACGCTGTCTCGCATATAGAAAGTAGCAGGGTAAGGATGAACACAAATCGTTCGATACCCTTGAGCTTTAAATGCACTGGCAATGCTGGGCAAAGGGTGACTCGACAGCGTGCGGTAAGGGTTGAACTGGCGCGGCCCCCACGCATCAGGCGCTATGCCGGTTAAAACGGCGCATTCGGTTCGCACTGTATTTGCGCCCCACGCGGGCACATTCAGCGCTCCCTTCACGATAGCTTCCCTGCAAGTAGCATCATAATTCGGCAGTAAGTCAGCGGCAATCTCGCCGCACCATGGGCGAGGATCAAAAAATGATTCACTTTGCACCAATACCACGTTGGGCAGTGCCGCTTGAGCATCTTGCTCAAGGCTGTGTTGAGTATATGAATAGAAAGGCGAGGCGTCAGCTTTAGGCGGCTGCGATTGCAGTAGGGCGATGCCGTATGCCCAGAGGCTGGAGAATAACCCCAGACGTTCTAGGTCAATGACAGGGGTAAGCGTGATAGGCGGCAGTTTACGCCACCCCAGCCAAACGAACAGCGCGCCGGTGACTATCAGCGCTAGGCTGTGAACTAGAAACGTTGCGGCGCCCCATTGTCGGATTAGCGATGGTTCAAAAAACAAAAAGCTGCCAATAGCAACCGCGCCGGCACTGCTGGCAGCAATGGCGAGACCAATACCGAAAAAAGGCACATAGAGGCGTGGGTGCAGCACTGCATCCCAAAAGTATTCAAAATCGTGGCAGATAAAAGGTTCGTTCAACGTGCGTGATTTGGTATTACTCGATTGCACCACCACCAGTTGCAGCGATAGAACGAAGACAATAGCAAACCAAGGGCGTTGTAGAAGCAGTATAAAAATGCCAAACAGCAGCAACCAGCTACCAACATGCACAATGTTAGCGGCAATGCCGCGCTTCCAAGGCGGGCGGGGACGCGGGTTTAGCAGCGCTTCGAACAATAGGCTGGCTAACAAGCCTACTAACAGCGGGCTAATGAAAGAGGAAGACAGAAAAAGCGGCACGCTACGCCCCCTCGGTATGATTAAAGCCAAGGCGTTTGACGAGCCATTGTGAAATGCCAGCTGGTAAAACAGCTAGCCACCAAGTGCCGAAGTTCAATGGAAAGGGGAAGCTGATGCGGGCACGGTTAGCGGTAATGCCGCGCTGTATGGCGTTAGCGGCGCGCTCTGGTGACCATTCCCAAGGCTTGGGGCCGGGCATTGCGTTACACATGGGTGAAGTAACGTAGCCAGGCATTACCACGGTCACGCCAATTCCATGAGGCTCAAGTAGCCCTCTGAGACCTTCGCCGTAGGCTTTAATGCCTGCTTTGCTGGCACTGTAGCTAGGCGTTGTAGGTAAGCCGTGCCAGCCTGCTAACGAGCTAATGAACACCAACTGACCGCTGCCCCGTGCTTGCATGGCTGGCACAAGGCGCTGGGCCATTGCGATGGGTACTTTTAAATTAATATCTAATAGTGCTTGAACCTCGTCCCACGGCTCTAGTGTGTTTTCACCTGGGTGCGTGTTGATACCCGCATTGGCAATCACGATATCGGGTACATGCTCAGTGCAGAGCATATCCAGCCACGCATTTAGCTCGGTTTCGTCGGTTAAGCTAGCCGTCGAGAGCGACACATGCGCGCCTTTTTCTCGACACGCTATCGCCAATTCGTCAAGCGACTGTCGATTACGACCGTGCAGCACCAGATGCGTGGTGGAGGTTGCGTAAGCATGGGCTAGCGCCCCACCGATCGCGCCAGTGGCGCCGGTAATTAGCACGCAGCGGGGGGCGGCGGCGCTAGGTGATGGCGCAGTCACACGAGCAGCTTTCACAGCAACTTTCACAGCAACTTCTCCAACGGCGACGGGCAGGCTTCTAGTATGCTTGCTGCATTGTTGACGGCTAAATCGATACTGGGCTGGCAATAAAAACCACCATTAACTTGCGTGGCGTACATAACGGTATTACGAAAATAGCTAAATAGCGCTTGGCTGGGCAGCGGCGGCTGGTGCCAAAACTCGTCTAGAGAGCCTTCGTAGGTGAGGCCCGCTAAATTGTAGATGGGGTCGCTGAGTGCAAAGGTGGGGCACTGTTTTTCAAGCGAAACAATGCCGACCGTGCTGTTGACTGTGACCGTGCCCGTAGCATGTTTGAGCAACGGATTAAGGTTGCCTGACTCCAGGTAAACAATGCGCCCATTAAGACCATAAAAATCTTCCAGCCGCTGAATGATGCTCGGGTAGTCAACTAACCCCATATCCAGAGGATGATTTTTTATGCACAGTAAGGCGTCGCTAGGAGCGTGCAGAGCAAATGACCCCATGACGTGATCCATCACTTCTTCCATGTTGGCATAAGGTGAGTGGTCACGAATCTGCGCATCGGTATTGAGCTGCAACGGCAACATAAAATAAGGCTTACTGCCTTCGATCAGGTTCTTAATTCGTTCGTTATCGCGCTTTTTCCAAAAGCGAAGTAAGGTGAACCGTTTGGCATAGCCCGCATACTCGACCGGCGCTGTGATAGGCGCGTGGTTGCGGTAATGAGGAGCCACCAGCGGATTCATTAACCCTGCTAAGTGGTAACCCATATCGTGTGCGGCGCGGATTTTGAATGACGCACGAAAGCGCACAGGGGCAGGTAATTTGGGCAATGCCTTGCCTGTTTCGAAAAACCACTTGGGATCTCTGGGTAGCAGCGAGTGGCCATTCACTCCTTCGCGTTCAAGCGTGACCCAAAAAGGGCGAAAATAGCCTTCTTCAAATACATGGGTGCGAATGCCAGCGGCGGGCGCTAAGTCAACTGCTGGGCGGTGAATCGGGCGGCGGTCTCCAAACAGTACTTGGTCGGTAATGTCGTAACGTTGCCAAAGCGACTGGATATAAGCGGGTAGCTCGCTTAACGGGCCGCGAAACAAATGGTTCTGACTGTGAGTGCGCTGCCAGTAGACGATATCGCCGGCGTTGAAGTTAACTTTTACCACGCGGTGGCCGTCGTCAGTTAGCCGGCGGGCTAGACGCTGATAAAAGGGCGAGCAGACGCCTTGGAGAAATAAAAACGCGCGCTTTTGCTTCAACTCAATGACTTCCAATGAATAAGTTACGATAGCAGCGATATAGCCGCTGCTTCCATGTAAGCATATGTTTGCGAGACTTAAACTGTTGTGATTTAGCCTGCTCCAGCAGGCTGACTACCGTTTCAGCATTGCACAGTTGCCGAGAGCCGGGATCGACATAGCTTGGGTATAAAAGCAGGGTTCCTGCGACCAGTGCATCCAGTGGCAGCTTCCGATTTCGCCTCGGGCAGTGCATGGCATCCAGGGTTAACCCCCAGCCTGCGTAAAACGGGAGGCCATAAGTGTGTACTTGGCATTGACGAAGCAGGGCTTCAAAGCCAGTGAGCGAACTCATGGTGTGAACCGCATCCACGTGAGCTAGCAGCACGGTGATATCGACATGACTAGCATCAAGATCATACAGGCGTTTGGCGTTGGTATCGAGTGCTCCAATACGGGCACCGGTAATCACGTCTGGGTGTGCTTTATAAATAATAAACGCATCCGGGTTGGCATCTCGAACGGCCTTTATAAGCGCGCTATTGGTACTGATTTCTGGCGAACCTGTGGCAATTGATGCGTCGCTTTCTACCTGACCAGGCACCAAAATAGTGTGTTTGTTGGCGGGTAATTCAATGGTTTCTTTGCCCGGCACATTATATTTGGAAAGCTTTAATGCTACCAATCGTTCGCGTAGTTGAGCTGCTCGCTCTAATAAGTCATTGCTAAAATCAGCGGTATTGAGCAGGGTTTCTAGCTCACTAGGCTGGCTGGGGTCGTAGTAAATCCCTTGGCGATCAATGACCAAAGAGAGTGGTTGAGTGAGGTCTACCCCAAGCCCTACTGAACGGATAAAGCCGTCCTCCATTCGCCATATCGCCGCCATTAGGTTGTGATGGCGGACTTTAAATTCATCGTTAATACGACTGGACCACACCAGTAGATTTGGTTTTTCAATACCTGATGCAATAGTGGTTGGCAGCTCTTTTTGATAAGCAATCTTTGCTGCCGGTCCAAGAAAATGGCCAATGAATCGCCTTTTCCAGGATGAGAAACCGCAGGCTAACCATTCACCACGCAGGCGTTCTTGCTGACGCTTTTGATCGGCAATCAGGGCAATCGTTTCTTCTAGCGTCGCGGCATTACCCGTGTAGGGGTTAGCATATCGGGTATAACGAAGATAAGCCGCGGCAAATACTTCTTCTAGGAGTCGTGTGACTCTTCTGCGCGTACAGCTAATCTGATCGTGTGTTAATCCCCATCCTGCATAAAAGGGAAGGCCAAAGCAGTGCACTTGCTTGCCTGCCATTAGGGCTTCGAACCCTAACTGGCTTGTCACGACATAAACGGCCTGCACTTTGTCGAATAATGCCCAGGGGTTAATGTTATCGCTAATGATATGGCAGCGAGGATTTTCATTGGCATCTACCAGGTGGCCCTTTTTTTTGCCTGCGATGACGTCAGGATGTATCTTAATAAAAACATTGGTATCAGGGTGGTTAGTTAAAGCGGACGCTAACATTTGTCGAAAATTATCTGCACTAGCGCCGCCGTGGTGAATAGAGGCATCGCCTGCGGTTTGATCCACTACCAAGACATTATTTTGTCCTTCAATGGGCAACAGATAATCGGGCGCGTGATTATATTTCGACAAGCGATAGCGCGACAGTTGCTCGATGCAGCGTGTTGCTTGGGCAAGCTCCTCAGTATCAAATGTGGCATGATTGAGCCAGTTCTCTAAATCACTAGGTCGAGAAGCGTCATAATAGATGCCCGTATAATCGACCACCATGCTATGAGGTTGGTAGCCATCAACCCCTAGTCCTAAAGAACGAAGAAAGCCATCTTCTAGAGCGACATACGGTAGGTTATGACGAGAGGCATATTGTCGTGCACGAACACTCGTGGGCTTAAGACCCCATCCAATAATCGCACTTGGTTTAGGACTGAGCGGTCTTATGCGTGAAAAATGCGAGTATTCAGGCAAAAAAGAAGCAAGGGCATTGATTTTAGTAATACCGTAAGACGTATAGCCTGCTATTAGTTTTGCCATGAAAGAACCGAATGGTGTCAAAATCAAGCGTAAATATAAACGCAAACAACTAAAGCGGCGAACATACGTTAAAAGGCTTAGCTTATCAATTAAGCCTAAAGTGGCCTTACGGTAAGAGAGTTTTTTGTTACATAATGATACAACTTAAAAAGGCAACCACGTTGAATTATACCAACGCGCACTTTTCTCACCATTTTGGTAAGTTATCGGCTGACAACGCGATTGGGGCAGATTCATTGGACGCAGTGGTAATAAATGCTTACACAACAAAGTTGGTCGGTTCGTCTGACTTCTGCCTGCAAAATGCCGATGTTCATAAGATCGATGTCTAGGAAATCGATGTCTAAGAAATTAATGCTGAGTAAATCAATTCTTAGCACCTTGAAAGGCCAGCTGCTGCTGGGACTTTTGTGCGCGCTATTGTTATTGGCTGGCTTGGTGTTGGGGATGGCGTGGCAGGTGGGAAAAGTCATGGTGCAAGAAACCAACATGGCCCACATGCGCTACGAAGCTGACCTGATTGCAGACGAAGTTACCCAGCAGATTGACCACCGTTTCGAAGCGCTAGAACGATTGAACCGCATCCTTGGAATGTCGAATGACCCTGAGTGGCTTGGCTATGAACTGCGTAAAAACGATGCGCTATTGGCATGGTTTGACGCTATCGTTGTTAGCGATAGTAATGGAAAAATCGTGTCAGATTGGCCAACGCTAATCGGGCGAGTGGGCCTTGAAACATCAGAGCTTGAATACTTTAAAATGTTGAAAGGCGCGCGCAGGCCTTATGTCAGCGAGCCTTTTGTTGGTCGCGCTAGCAAAAGGTCAATGGTGTTAGTGAGCGTTCCTCGATTAGACAGCAACGGGCGATTTGCTGGCTTCATTGGTGGGGTGGTCAGCTTAGACAGCAGTGGTCTATTTAAACGACTGGCAACTATTCGGTTGGGTAGCGAAGGGTATGCAGCGGTTTCTACTGCCACTGGAAAAGTATTGTATCACCCGAATAGGGTGCTCATTAATAATGACACTTTCGATGCAACGACTATCCCCCTGTTAGATCTGGCGCTCGATGGTTGGCAAGGCGATGGCGTTGGTAAGTTACTTGATGGTCGAATTGGCTTGCAGTCCTACGCGCAGGTATGGCCGGCGAACTGGGTGGTAGGGTTGTTCTTACCTCTTGAGCAAGCGCAGCAGCCGCTTTCCGGTTTTATCCATAAGCTTTGGTGGATTTGGGTCGTTGCGGCGGCGCTAATGATGCCTGTTTTGTGGTGGTTGTTAGCGCGCATTTTAACGCCGCTAAGTCGGCTGGAAAAACAGATTGGCTACGTGGGCCTTGGTCGTCGCTCTTACGTTGATCTTAAAACCAATATGCAAGAGCTGAAGCAGGTGGCCAGCACGTTTAATCGTGTTGAAAGTGAGCGTCAGCAACTTGTTGAGCATCTGCAAGAGCGAGAAGCGTTTTTGGATTCGGTGCTCAACGCTTCGCCCCAAGGAATGTTTGTAGCTGACTTTGGCGGCAACATTACTTACATGAACCCTGCATTGTTAGAAATCTTGGGCATTGAATCGGATATACCCATGGAAGCCTGGTTGGAACAAATCCATAACGACGATCGTTCCGGCGCAAAGGATATGTGGGCGCATAGCCTGAAAACCGGTAATGACTACGTCCGGCAACTGCGCTTTATTCGCAGCGACAAAGAAATGCTGTGGCTTGATATACATGCCCGTGTGGTCATGCTTTCCCAAGGTGGGCATTCGCTGGGCTTGGTTGGCGTAGTAAAAGACATTACCGAGCGCCGAGAGCAGGAAGCCCTTCAACGCTGGGAGGCTGAGCATGATCCATTAACCGGCTTACTCAATCGCCGTGGCTTTGAGCGTCGCCTTGAAGAAGCCTTTGCTGACTTCCAGAAAACCAGCACGCCGTCGGCGCTATTACTGTTCGACCTTGATCACTTCAAGCCAGTTAACGATGAGGGGGGGCATGCGCTAGGGGACGAAATGCTTCGTCGTATCGCTCAAGTAGTGGCGTGGGAAGTTCGTCGTAGTGACCACGTGGCACGTCAAGGTGGCGACGAGTTTGGAGTGTTATTGCCTAGCTGTACATTAGGTCAAGCGCAACGCATCGCTGAATCCTTACGCCAAGCGGTAAGCGAAGTATCGGTTGTCCACGAAGGTAAAGAGTACACCGTGACGCTGAGCATCGGTGTGACCAGCTTCGACGAGACCGACACTAACGTAGAGGACGCGCTTTCCCGGGCAGATGCTGCCAGTTACGATGCCAAAGGTAAGGGGCGTGACAGTGTGGTGGTCAAGCTAGCAAAGGCACAAGATCCAATGTCAATATTTGAATAGCTGTGTGATTTGCATATCACGTGGCTTGCGTATCTGCGGGTTAGATCAGTCGACAAACGTCGAGTGAGGGTGGAATATAAGCCTTTGCTTATTTTCTTGAGAGTGCTTTTGTGAACTTACTTGAGTTATTTTTCCACACGTTAGAAGTCACGTTGCCTGTCTTTGCTATGGTGTTCGCGGGTATTGGCCTGAAGCGCCTAAAGTGGATTGATAGTGGGTTTGTTAACACGGCGTCAGCTCTAGTTTTCAAAGCAACGCTCCCCGCGCTCATTTTTATGAGTTTGATCAAAGCAGACCTAAGCATTGCGTTGGACGTGTCGCTACTGCTGTTTTTTGCTGCCGCGACCCTAGGCCAATTTTTTATTAGTTGGGTATGGGCCAGCTATCGAGTGCCTAAAGCTGACCGAGGTATTTATGTGCAGGGCGCGTTCCGTGGTAATTGCGGTGTCGTTGGATTAGCGCTTGCGGCCGGAATGTATGGTAACTACGGCCTTTCTGCCGGTAGTCTGCTGCTCGGAGTGGTTATTGTCATATACAACGCACTCTCCGTGGTAGCTCTGGCGGCTTACCAGCCCGATCAATCAACCGATTGGCGCAGTCTTCTAAAACATATCGTTACTAACCCATTGATTATTTCTGTATTCGCTGCGCTGCCATTCACGGCGTTATCGATTCCGCTGCCCAGTTGGCTGATCACCTCAGGGGATTACTTCGCATCGTTAACGTTACCGCTGGCATTGATCTGTATTGGCGCAACGCTCTCGGTCGCCACCCTGCGTAACGGCAGCCAAGTAGCGTTAAGCGCCAGTAGCATGAAAATGATGGTGTTGCCGTTCCTCTCCACGCTAGCGGCATGGGCCGTGGGCTTTTCTGATGAGCAGTTAGGGTTGTTATTTTTTTTCTTCGCAAGCCCAACCGCCGCTGCGAGCTTCGTGATGGTTAAAGCCATTAACGGTAATGTGGCGTTGGCCGCCAATATCATCGCGATTACTACTTTAATGGCGAGTGTCACCGTCACTGCGGGCATCTTCATATTGCGCCTTCTAGGGTGGATTTAGCCAGCGCGGTTGGCTGGCACTCACCAACACGCTATACTATGCGCCCCGTAAGTCCCTGTAGCTCAGTAGGATAGAGCAGCCGCCTCCTAAGCGGCAGGTCGCAGGTTCGACTCCTGCCAGGGACGCCAGTGAAATCAGTTAGTTAGATCCTTTCCTCCTTTGAAATATCCACGATTTTTGCTCTGGTTCCCCTAGATTTGCAAACATTAGGCGACAAGCGCGTGACGGCGGCATTATATCAGTTCTCACTGAAAGACCGCTTTTGGCCGGACAACAACGGCCCGAATTAGGCTGTCGTTCATCCTCATCAAACTTCTGTTTGTTCTGCCATTTCCAACGCGTCATCTACCTCTATTCTTAGATACCTGGCGGTGCTTTCAAGCTTCGTGTGTGACCCAGGAGCAGCTGTACTGCCCTTAAGTTTTTCGTGCGACGGTATATCAGCGATGCTTTGGTGCGGCGCATTGTTTGCGTGCTATAGATTGACGCATCTAAACCTATTTTGGTGACCCAGGCTTTCACGATACGGGCGTATTGGCGCGGGGAGAGATGCTTTGCGCTATTGATTCGGCTGGGAAACAAGAAGTCTTCGTTTCTGAGTTGAGCAAGCTGTATCCAGTTCATAATAGCAATACGAGTTTGCTCGGTTATTTCGAACTGGACAAGTCGATGCGTTTTTTTGCTGCATCAGGATGGCTCGTGGAGATATGCACGCACCATGGGCTATATCCCTACTCGTAAATTGACAAGACACCGATTGCCATGGGCCAGGTTTGGCGCCACAGGGTCAATCCAAGCGATCGAGGGGTATTGATGTCGTTCGCAAGGACTCCAGGGTATTGCAACTGCAACCCCGGGGATTGTAAATCAAATTACGTCGAGGCTTAGCTCGACAGCCCTTCGTGACTAGGCACGAAACTGCCCAGCAGGCTGTCGATTTCCTTGGCAGGCATCGGACGGTAGAAGAAAAACCCCTGGACGAGGTCGCAATGCATCTCGCGAAGCAATGATAATTGTTCGGCGTTCTCGACGCCCTCGGCCACCACCTCCAACCCCAACCGATGACCGATGAAGATGGCACCCTCCATGATGGCCCTATCCTTCGGCTGTGTGGGAGCGTCGTGGATGAAGGAGCGATCGATCTTCAGGGCGGTGACTGGAAAGTGCTTGAGATAGCTCAGGGAGGAATAACCGGTCCCGAAGTCGTCGATAGCAATGCGAAAACCGCGATGATAGAGGCGCCGCAGGTCCTCGAGGACGGTTTCGTCGGCTTCGATCAGAACATTCTCGGTCAATTCGATGCCGATATCCCGCGGAAATAAGCCGTGACGCTGCAGCGAGTCCTCGAAGTTCTTGAGGGCATCGGGACGCACCAGTTGACGACCCGAGACATTGATGTCGATGCGGTGCTCATGAAATCCTTTGGCACGCCATTTCACCTGCTGGCGGCAAGCCTCTTCGATGACCCAGTCGCCCAGACGATGGATCAAACCGGAACGCTCGGCCAGTGGGATAAACTCGGCAGGCGAGATCGTCGGGCCCTCGGCAGGCTCCCAGCGTAACAAGGCCTCAAGATTCTCTATTCGTCCACTGGCCGCCGCGACCTGGGGCTGGTAATGGAGGGAAAATTCACCGTTATCCAGGGCTTCCTCGAGTCGCGCCGAGAGATGGTGCTGGCGAACCAAGTCATCATGGAGCTTCTGTTGGAATAAACGTACAGCACCCCGGCCCTCCAGTTTGGCACGATTCTTGGCAACATCGGCATTACGGATCAATTCGCGTGACGATTCACCATTCTCGGGAAAGAGCGCCACGCCCAGGCAGGCCGTGACCTGACGCTCCCGACCATCCAGGACGAAAGGTTCCCGAAAGACATTCTGGACATGACGAACGACCCGTCTGACATCGGGGGCTGAGTGGACGCCGGGAAAGGCCAGCACGAATTCATCGCTAGAGACACGAGACACCAGGTCGGTGACTCGCTTGCACTCTCTTAGTCGCCTAGTCAGTTCAACGAGCAGGCTATCGCCCTGATCATAGCCAAGGGCATCGTTGATCTCGACGAAGTGATCGATGTCCAGGTAGATGGTCGCCAGGCCATTGTCCTGGCGTCGACAGGAATCCAACTGACTGTCCAGGTCGACCTCGAAGGTCTGGCGGTTAGGTAGGTGGGTGAGCCTGTCGAAATGGGTGGCAAATTCCAGGTCACGGTGGGCGCGCTTTTGGTCGGAAAGATCGACATCCACGCAGAACATCAAGGGCGAGTCGGTATGCTCATTGAGCATCAGATGCTGCGAAAAGACCGATATCAGTTCACCGGTTTTGTGCTTGAGCTCGAGTTCATCGGCGGGTATATCGACCCCTTCTTTGATCCAGGCAGAGTGCGCCTGGATCACTTCGTCACGCATGAAGGCAGGAATGATCAGATCTTCCAGCAACTCTCCCTGGGCTTCTTCAGCGGTATAGCCATAGAGACGAGTGCTACCCTCATTCCAGTAAATCACTCGCCGATCGCGATCATACCCCTGGACCGCCACCTTTGGCAGACTCTCCAGCAGGGCGCGGAATCGCTGCTCACTCTCCAGATACTGGCGGCGCACTAACTCGACTTCTTCCATGCCAGCATCACGCGAATCGATGCCATCCGTTAAAGGTGTCTTTGACACCTTCAACACGGGCGCACCGGAAAACTCCCTGCGGTTCTCCTTAAGGCGTTCCGGATCTCTGTGATGTCGAGAATTGCTGGCAGTCATGGGATCCACTTAAAGAAAAAACACTGTCAAGAACCATCATAATGGTAACAATAGGCACTTTGTTATAATTATCCTACACCTATTTTTAGGAGATAACCTACACATATAAGTCATCATTGACCTGATCCTTTTTTCAACAAAATCACTCTTTTTCAGTACGCTTCTTTGACATATCCTTGCAAATCTTTTCATTTTCCTCCTGTTGACCACGGTGTTTACACCGGCAACACCGGGCAATTTCGCCTAATTAACAGGAGAATACCAACATGAAACTCGATACTCTCAAGCACGGTTTCGACCTCACCTCGATGCCTGCCGATTCACTCGCCGATTATTGGAGTCCGGGAGTGACCGAGGCGCTGAGGCATCAGAATTGGGCGAAAGCCGATATTCGGGAGCGAATCGATCTGACCGCCTGGCAGGGGTTTACCGCTGACCTGCCGCGCGATCCCTATGTTAACCAGCGATGGAAGCGGATGTCATGGCTCGTCTTGAATGATCAGGGAGATGTCGAGGATATGGGCCAATGCCCCATGGCCCAGGGGGGGGCCTTCAACGACGCGGAAAGCATGGCGGATCGCCGGCGGTACTATGATCCGCTGACTCGGGAATTCATAGTACGCCCTGATGTGAAGGCCTTCGTTCGCGCCTGGGCAAGGCTGTGGAGTATCGGTGCGCACGAACCCATTCTGATGCAGATCACTGGGGTTCGCGGAGAAGGCAACATCGACCCTTCAGGGACAGGGAATTCATGCCGATGGGTGCAAAGCCCTAAGCATTCTGGTCATCAATCGGGAAAACGTGGTGGGCGCCGAAAACCACCTCTACGCAGACAAGGCTGGCACGCAACCCTTGGTCGATATCACCCTGAATCCGGGTGATATCCTTCATCTGAGCGATGACCGGCTATTCCACAGTGTCGACGGGATCGAACAGCTCGACAGCGAGGCACCCTTCGAGCGGTTCATAATCATCATCAACAGCCGCTTCGTGGACGACTTCCAGAACCGGATGTTGCGTCGCCACTTCCCGGAAGCGGTCCTCAATGAGAGCTACTGACACTCTCGGTAAATTGAGAATCTAGCAACACCAACGCCCCCGGAACTCCGGGGGCGTTGGTGTTGCGCGCAGGCATGGCGTGCAGCGACGGACTGGCGCTGTACCCGAGGGTGCTGCTGGGGGTGAAACTCCACTGCAAGCCCAAAGGGAAAGTGCTAGCCGACAGCAAGGGCGTCTCTCGCAAGGGGGGAATATGAAGGAAGCCCGAGGCGAAGCGCTGGCTCGATGGGGCGCCTAGCCGAATAGAAAGCGGATACGAGGCTTCATGGCGGGGTGAGGTGGCAACTATCATTAAAGCCCGCTACTTGCACGGAACGCTATGACGTATATCCGACAGGCATAAGCGGAACAAATTCGTCGGGAACGAATTTGAGCGTAAGCCTGAAAGGGGAGGCGCATGGATGCGCCAAACAACGTCGCACGCCTTACCCTGGGAGATCTGGTGGTCTGCCGCCCCGGCGCTGTCATCGAGGACGAAAGCCGAGCCTGCCCAGCTCATGGAGGCTGTCGTAGAGAAAACCAACATGGCGCGGGCTTAACGAAGGGTGGTCGCCAACAAAGGGGCACCGGGTGCCGACGGCATGACGGTGCAGCAGCTGACGGATCACTTGAAACAACACTGGCCAACGCTGCGTGAGCGGCTGGTGGCCGGTGAGCACCACCCCAGCCCCCGGCCCCCAGCCCAGTCCGAGCCGTTGAAATTCCCAAGCCCAAGGGCGGGACGCGACAGCTCGGTATTTCCACGGTCACCGACTGATCCAGCAGGTGTTGTTGCAGGTGCTGACTATGATCTTCGATCCGGAACTCTCCGAATCGAGCCACGGCTATTGCCCCAAACGCAGCGCCCATCAGGCTGTCTCGGCGATGAAGGCCCACGTCATTGCCGGGCACCGCTGGGCGGTGGACCGCCCCTGGAACCAAGGATATCTGGGCTACACGCTGACCCGGCACAAGCTGGCACGGTTAACCTTCACCAAGGCCGGCCTGCAGCGCCTGATGCAGCGTGGCCGCGATATCCCCAAGCGTGACAGAGGGCGCAACATACGACGAGTGTTCGAAGAACTGGTTCCGGTCCCGTGTGGCTGGGCCAGCTACTTCAGCCTCGTGAATGTGAAACGTCCTTTGGAAGCACTGGATGGCTGGGTTCGGCAACCGCAGCCCTCCGCATTATATCAGTGTCACCTAAAAGACTGCTCTTGGCCGATAACGACGGCCTAGCCAGGACCGTTGTTTGCTACAACTAAACTTCAGTTTATTCAGCAATTTCCAGAGCATCATCTACTTCAATCCCAAGATATCTGACCATGCTTTCCAGCTTCGTGTGACCCAGAAGTAATTGCACTGCTCTCAAGTTTTTCGCACGGCGGTATATGAGTGAGGCTTTTGTACGGCGCATCGTGTGCGTGCCATACATTGACGCATCGAGACCTATTTCGGTGACCCAGGCTTTCACAATACGGGCATATTGGCGCGTAGAGAGATGCTTTGCGCTATTGATTCGGCTGGGAAACAAGAAGTCTTCGTTTCTGAGTTGAGCAAGCTGTATCCAGTTCATAATAGCAATACGAGTTTGCTCGGTTATTTCGAACTGGACAAGTCGATGCGTTTTTTTGCTGCATCAGGATGGCTCGTGGAGATATGCACGCACCATGGGCTATATCCCTACTCGTAAATTGACGAGGTCGCAGCCTCGTAATTTGCTATCGATGGCTAAATTGAAGAGGGCGAGGTCTCTTGTCTTTTTGGCAATCTGTAGACGAACACGGATGGTCCAAATATCTCTAAGAAGCAGAGGCGCCTTCTGCCCAACCAACTTGCCTTTATTCCAAGGTGTAAAGGAGATTTCAGTCGAAATGTTCATGGCATGATCCTTCATCGGGTGGAGGTCTAATCCGCTACATCAAGGGGTTAATTGGAAATAACACTTCCCTTCAGACTCACTTCATATTGGACAAGGCTTGTACTATGTATCTATCCTGAGTGCTTATACAATGCCAACTGAGCTCAGCCGACTACCCGGCGAGCGCGCCCTCGCCTGATTGGATCAGGTTTGAACGGAAAACGTCCATGCCTTTACAAGCGGCGATGATACTGCCATGAAACCTGAGTCTCTTGCTTTACAGGATCGGTTATTACCGGGTGTTTCACGTACCTTTGCTCTGACCATTCCCCAGCTGCCAGAAAGCCTGCGTCCAGTCATCACCAATGCCTACCTGCTGTGCCGGATTGCCGACACTGTAGAAGACAGCACCGAGATGGCACCGCAGGATAAAGATATTCATTATCAGCGCCTGCTGGCAGGGCTGGACGATGGGGATGCAGCTCAAGCGTTTGCTACCACCTTGCTGGAGACCGGCCTGATCAATGACCCATTGGAACGCGAACTAGTGGCCGAAACGCCCAGTGTGCTACGCGCCTTTGGTGAGCTGCCGCTGGAACAGCAGGCGGCACTGCGTGACTGTCTGCATACCATGTGCCAGGGCATGGCCGTTTTTGAGCATCTGAAATCCCCTTATGGCTTGGAAAGCAGCACCTGCCTGCGAGACTACTGCTACATTGTGGCCGGCTGCGTTGGCGAAATGCTCACCCGCTTGTTTGCCGGCAAGAGCCCACAGATCCGTGCCCAACAGGAAGACATGCTGCGCCTGTCTGTTGCCTTTGGCCAAGGCCTGCAGATGACCAATATTCTGAAAGATGTCTGGGACGACCAACAGCGGGGCATCTGCTGGCTGCCGCGGGATGTGTTCGCCGCACGAGGTATCGACCTTACACAGTCAAAGAACTGGCAGGATCACTCTGGCTATCGCGAAGGAATTCGCTATCTGGTTGGCGTGGCCCACCACCACCTGCAGCTGGCACAGGACTACACGCTGCTTATTCCGGCGTCAGAGGCCGGAATGCGGCGGTTCTGCAGCTGGTCAATCGGCATGGCGCTATCAACATTGCGCAATATTGCGGCTCATCCGGGTTATTCCAGCCGCCAGGAAGTCAAAATATCGCGACGGCGCCTACGCCTGATCATCGCCGTCAACAGCCTGTCTGTCAGGAATGACACTCTACTACGCGGAGTTTTCCATTGGAGTCGTCATCGGCTACCTGATCTTCAGGCAGCCGATATTGGCCCACTGCATGCTATCAGTCGGCACAGCATGGAGTCACCCGCACAAGGTTAAAGTCAAAATACGTTTCTTGTTGTACTCAATGAACAATGTGAAGCCTGTCATTGCGCACTAGAAATCGATCATTGATAGTTACATGAGTAGGCAGACGAACCCCGCCGAAGTACCGAAATTCGGAGAGATACCCGCCGAATGGTTGCAGCCGATGCTGTTTCTCTGGATTGGCATTGCTCCATCGCTCAAAACGGATCTCTGTTGGCTGACCATCCGCCGCCACAGTCAGATCAACTGACTGTGTCAGGTCCCGATGTTTTATGGTGACCTGGGCGCGATCAGCATCCAACGCCGTCCAGGAAATTCTGGGGCAGGGCAACACCGCCGCCGGTGTCCAGAACACGGCCTTGGCCACGTAGCGGCCAAACGCTGAACGGGTATGGTCCAAACCTCCGCCCAGGTGGGCGATTGGCAGCAAGCCCATGAGCCAAAACTGCGTCCACCGTTGGCTGTCAGAACCGGACAGCCTGATCAAACCGCGCCGCGCACGCATGTGGAGGTGGTCACGTCGCGTGTCAGCGATCTTGGTGTGTCAGCGATCTTGGCGTGACAGCGAGCGACCTTCATTTTAGGCGTGACCGGCAGCGCCTCTGACTCGACCTTGCTCAGGCAGCTGATGAAGTACCGGCCGGCACGGTCTTGGAATACCGTCACGGAGCTAGGTGCCGATGGTAGGTCACGGCTCCAGCGCGAATGTTAAGCGGCTCGCTGCACTTGGCTAGCGTGATCTGACCTTCATGGTCCGCAAATGCCGAACTGGCATACGTCGCTGACTGGCGGTGCTTTTTGGATTTAAAACTGGGATAGCGCGCCCGCTTGGCAAAGAAACGCTTAAACGCGCGTTGTTGATGGCGCAAGCACTGTTGCAACGACACCGAACTGACTTCAGCCAAAAACGCGGTATCCGGCTGTTTTTTCAACTGCGTTAAGAACGCGCTGGCGTCGTTGTAACCAATCTTTTTCTGACGCTCGTAGAACGCATCGGTGCGGTAGCGCAACACCGCATTCCAAACATGCCGCACGCACCCAAACGTCCGCGCCAGCAGGGTAGCCTGCCCGGGCGTTGGGTAGAAGCGGTATTTGTAGGTGCGTTAGGTTTTCATTTCTTACAATTTAGCTGGCTTTATGTAAGAAGTCAGGGCGCAAAGCGTCCTGCGGGAGCTACGCTATCCATCGCCACCCAATGCGGTGGCTTGGGTGGAGTATTCCGCGCTGTTCGATAAAAAACCCGCTAATGTGCGGCTGAATAATTAAGCGGCCTGACTCATCAAGCTCTCATAAGGGATTCGCAGTCCTTCATGCAGGTTCTTGATCATGCGTAGGCTGAGTTTTCTCTTGCGGTTCAGTACTTCTGAAACTCGGCCGCTAGAGCCTATGTATGCTTCAAGATCGCGCGGCGTAAGCCCCTGCTGTTCCATGCGGAATTTGATCGCCTCAATAGGATCAGACGGCCCGATGGGGTAATGTTTGTCCTCATATTTCTCTATGAGAATTGAGAGCACTTCGATCTCGTCTGCTTCAGGAGTACCTGGCTCAGCAGCCCAAAGCTCCTCAAGACGAGCAAATGCGCGGTCAAGATCGGCTCCATTATGGATAGGCTGAATATTCATTATATTGTCTCCGCATCGACTTTATCGTACTGGGCGTGGGTGCCAACGAAACGAACCCAAGCAATTTGCTGCTCATACCGAATAGAGAGTATGACTCGGTATTTGTTACCACCAATATTGAAAACAACCCTGCCACCTTTAAGAATGCTGGCGGTTCCAATGTCGGCCTTCAACTGTTGTGGCGTTTCCCAGGATGCTTTGAGCATCAAGCCCCCCCACGTTACCCCATTAAGCTAGCAATCACGCGGCTTAAAGCCGTTTTTATTGCCTACAGTCACTCAACGTTAACCCCCTTCATTGCTGTATATCTCAGCTGTGCGCCATTCCCGACCGCTGAAAGACGCTTGCGATGTGCTCACATCAAGAAGGGTGGCAAGTCGCTCGCCGACGGTTTCTGCGCTAAATGCCTGACCGGTGTCTAACTGTGTCTGCAGGTAGTCGGCATGCGGCAATTTCATCGCCCGGGCGGTGCGAATGTGCTGGCGAAGCCCTGGCGTATCCACCACGCCTGGCTGCATCAGCGCGATCTCGGCTGGCTGTGACGTCAATTCTTCATGAAGCTGTTCGAACAAGCGTCGCATAGCCATCTTGCTGACGCCGTAGCTACCGGTACCGCGTTGAACGTGCCTATCAATACCCGCGCCGACCAATACGATCCGACATGGCACAGGCAGGGGTGTCATACAAGGCAGCAGCATATTAACAAGAGCAAGAGGCACGACGGTGTTGAGTTGAAGGGCATCGCTCAGGTCATCGGGGTGCCAATCGGCAAGGTTCGCGGCGGGCAATCCAGTACCCGCGCAGTGAATAATTGCGTCCACCGATGACGTCCCTATGGCGGTTCTTAGCCGGGTTAATACCCCGTGGCGCTGGCGCGGATCGATAAGATCCCCTGGCAGGACGTGAAAGTTACCCTTGGGATAGCGCTGTTGCAAAGTTTCCAGGCATGCTAGCAGCGGGGCTTCACGACGCGCCAGTAAATAAAGGGTGTGTCCACGGTGCGCCAGCTGTTGTGCAAGAGCCCAACCGATACCACTACTCGCGCCGGTGATAATGGACGTATTGTGTGCTAAGGGAAGTTCGTCACGCATAGTTGTCTCGTATTGATGATGCTTAAAATTTTAAGCTGTTAATGGCCAGCGATACCCTTTGAGCCTTAAACAAAGCGTGCCAACACGTAGGCATTAATACCGATATGGACAAGCCCGATTGCGACCGAAAGGCCATGTAGTGTCTTGAAGCGGTTTTTCTGGCCTTCATCTGTCGCGCGGTTAATAGCTGGCATTAGCCTTTGGCGGGTGGGTATGACCGTCAGCGCAATCGCTGCCATCAGTAGTGAAGACACGTGGTCGAGCGTCCACAGTAGTAGGGCCGCCACCGCGGCCACCACCAGAACAAACAGATAAAAATGTGGGAAGGCGCGCCGGATCGAGGCGCGTGCAATATCGCTGGGTAAGGTCGATAGCATAAAAGCCGCAAAACCGAACGAATAGAGCAGCATGCCCCCAAACAGCAAAGCAGCCATCCACTGGGCCAAAACAGTCAGCATTGGCGTTTCCTCTTGATGTGAAAAGCATGAGCAACGGCAACTAATTTGTACGCTGTATAGATAATGTATAAGAAATTCCGGGCGTAGGCTATTAGCTATTCTCAACGCATTTCCAGGTAAACGGTAAGTTATGAAAACTGAACGGGCTTTAGAACCAAGTGATCGCGACGGAAAGTTTGCAAGTTAAGGGCATGGTCGAAAGTCGCTATTTTTTCTAAAGCCATCAGCGATGTGGGGCGTAAGACTGCAGCGCAAGCTGCGATGGGGGAGGACTGTCAAAAACGATTAAATCAGCGCCGAGAACCTACTCATGCCAATTTCGCTCCTTCAGGAATTAGCATTAGCGAGTTGAAGCGTAATGTTCAATTCATGTGGCTAACGGAGCACCTATAGCACTGGATTAAACCCGGCTCTACCGAGCCGTCTCAATCGCGAATCCAGAAATTTTCCACAGGATTTTAGACCTGGTTCATTTCTTCTTGCTCTTCCAGGTCCCGCCATATTGATAAGAACGCTCATGAAGCGTTTTGACTTCAACCAAGCACTTACTACACAGAAATACCCAATCGATTACCTTCTCGTACCGACACCGATAGAGAACATCTCTAAAACAATCACATTTGAAACATTGTTTGGTTCTAAGTCGCATTAAACCAGCTCGTGCATGAGGTGAAGTTAAAAAGGTTGTGCATAGATTTTTATTTTAAGAACAATGCTTTACTGCAGCATCGTGATTCAAAAGAATCGCTCGTAACAGATGCAACTTACATCCCTGAAAACCGGCCTGCAACGGCTCAGCCTATGTGCAATTAAACGACTATGCCACTACCAGCGACGTCGGTGGATTGGTGCTCTGCGAAACCCAGCGGTTTTATCGATGTCATGACGTACTATCGGGATGAATCGCTTGATCCTTTGCGCATGCGTCACTCGTTGGCTGTTCGACTCTGTGTCCCTGTGTCTCTGTGTCATCCACTTCAACCGGAGCTTCGCGAGAAAGTCGATATTCTGGTCGTCGTGTCCATAGAAGCTAACGACGTACCCAAGTCGGCTAGAGTTCTGGTCAAAGATATAAAAGCGGGATTAGTCTATAATTGGGCTGAGAAGTACAAAGGCTGGTTCAATCACTGGCTACTGTTTATCAAGAAGAAACGGCAGCCGCTACTGTGATTGGCAGCGTGGCATGAACGGAACGGAGATGGTTAACGTTGAAAACGATCAAATGGTTATCCTTGGACAGCTTCCGCCTTTTCGTGCTTACATTAAATTGTAAATTTTGGTTACCCTTCAACCATTCCATACAAGCGGTATGAGCCAGATACTGCGTTGCGGGTACATGGGGCCTCCATAATAGTGGCGCAACTTAATTACATAAACCGGTTCTTGGGACCCCTGCATATTCACTCGTTTGCGCTGTCTGAAAAAGCTTATCGAAGTTGCTCTTTTTTCACGGCTGGTCACGCAGCTGGGCTCAAGGATCTAGGATGTTGATCCCAGAATATTTTTATCTATAAGTGTATTTCAGTCGAAATTGATAATGCATAGGCAACAATTAGAAATATATTTCGCGTGAAGATGGGGTGGAGGCAAATCGTATCTTGTATGGCCTGCCACCTGTGTTTGAGGCGGATTGGAACTGTAGTTTGTTTTGAATCGACTACTCTCCAATGCTCCTCCATAGCAAAATAAGAGGTGATATTTAAATGTCGAATATAAACGAAACAAAACTTTCTCAAGAAGCACTCAGCCAAGAGGTACTGTCTTGGCGTGATCCGGAAATGCCGTCGGTCAAAGGCACCGAAACCCCGAAAGATCCGAACAAGGGCTACATCGCCCTGCTTGGCTGGAGCGTCAATGCCATCAAAGCGGCACAGAACTTTGATCGCCGCTATATTGTCGTTGCACCTGAGTGGGCCACGGATTTCTGTGCCGCTAACAACATACCTTTCATTTCGTGGGATTTTGTCCGTCTGAATGATCGGTCCATGGATATTGCGACACGTCTAAAAGAAGAGGGCGTTGATGTTGCCATTCCTCTGTTCGAGGAAACGGTAGAATGGTCTGGTGCTATCAACTCTGTGTTGATGGATAGCCCCCGTATGTACGGACAGTCCATTCTGTTCCGCGACAAGGCTCTAATGAAGCGCCGGGCTCAGCTTGGTGGCATTCGGGTTGGTATTTTTGAAGAGGCCCACGAGAAAGAAGACATCGTTCGCTTCATGAAGCGTGTTAACCAGACGCTGCTCAAGCTTGACGGTGACCCGGATGACCCTATCCACGTCAAGGCGTTCGACAAGGCTGGCTGCCTCGGTCACCGGATGATCCGCACGGTCGAAGAGATTGACTACATTCCGGCCGAAGAATACCCATTGCTGATGGAAAGCCATCTCAGTGGTTGGGAATTCGCGGTTGAAGCCTGGATTCACGATGGCAAAATTCAGTTCCTTAACATTTCTGAGTACGTCACCCTGGGTTATTCGGTGTTTGTACCAGCGACCAAAGAGCTCGAAAGCTGGCGGAATGCGATTACCAAGCAGATCGAACTGCTGATAAAAACCTTTGATATCAAGTTCGGGCTGATTCATCCCGAATACTTTGTCACAGCTGACGGCGAGATGTACTTCGGTGAAGTAGCCTATCGTCCGCCTGGGTTCAAGGCTTTCGAACTGATTGAAAGAGCCTACGGATTCAATGCTTACCAGGCCTCCATGCTGGTTTTCGACCCGAAGAGCACGAAAGAGGAGGTGGCTGCGTTCTTCCCCAAGGAAGTTGAGGGTGCGAAAGGTGTCGCGGGTTGCTTCGGTGTTTATCCGCGCCGTCGCGTGGTCAGCAAACTGGAAATGCCCAAGGAGTGTATTGAGCATCCTTACTTCGAGTCTCACGAGCTGGTGGCACCAACAGAAGAGACGGTTCCTGACCGTTCAGCCTTCGGCACACACTGGGGACTGGTGTTCTTCTTTGGTGAGGACCCGATCGTGATGCGGGATTTACTGAAATCGATGGAAGACCTGGACTTCTACGTTTAGAAAAGATGTGGGCGACCGGAAGTTAATCCGGGCCGCCCAGCTCGCCGTAGATTGTAACTATTTTCATCGATAGATTAGTTTTTTCGATAGCTGGAGCAATAAAATGAAAATTGTGAGAATTCAGGACATTATCGGATCTGAACGTGAAGTGCATGGCCCAGGCTGGACGAGTCGTCGCATGCTGTTAAAAAGCGACGGCATGGGATTCTCCTTCCATGAAACGATCATTCCGGCTGGTGCCGAGCTGAACCTCTGGTACAAGCATCACCTGGAGGCAGTTTACTGTGTGGCCGGTAACGGCACGATTCTGGACAAAGCGACTGGCGAAACCCATGAAATAAGCGATGGGACGCTCTATGCATTGGATAAGCATGATCAGCATACGCTTCGTGGTGGCACTGAGGATATGCGGTTGATTTGTGCTTTCAACCCACCCGTGACAGGCCGCGAAGTGCACGACGAGGACGGCGCCTATCTTCCAGATACCGGCGAAGAATGATTCAGTTGGGTTATTGAAAAATAAGACGGCTGCCATTAACGCGATGACGCGACATGGTGGCAGCCTCTGTTGATCGTAATCACCCAGGATTGAGGCATCGAGCCTGTATCACCCAAGATGCGCAACGGTGAGATCCAGCACGTTGACGGAGTCCATCAGGACCAGCTCAAACATGCCGAGTTGTCTAAGCTCAGCTAGCGTTGAAACCATTTCCAGTTCATCAAGATGAGCTACACTCCGACAAACTGATTCAGCCAAAGCGCCGACCGGTGTTTCCGACATATAGCAAACTCCGAGCACTCCACCGGCCGGTGTCCAGCGATTTCCAAGGTTTCTTGAATAAAAAAACATCCGAGGAATGATTTGTGCTGCTTACTCGATAAAAGCCGGTATTCGTCGCAATCGTTTTTACAGGCAGAGAATCAAGTGTATCCGTATCTTGCGGGAATCTAGCCATTTCATGGCCTCTGCTGCATGTATACCCCGGCAAGCTCCAGCACCCGATCAATCTCGCCCCGCTGAAGCAGCTTGAGTGAGGTGTCATCGGTGGACTGAGGCTCATGTCGGACTAACAGAAAACGAATCAGCTCTTCCGGTGTCCAGGAGTGAGTTCTAGAACGCAACTTCGCCAAGTTGGGCAACAGTCGCCGCTGGGCTTCATCGAACTGGAATCGGGGGAAACTCCAATCTCCGGAAGACGTATGCCGACCAATCAAGGCGCCTCTTTGAGCACGTTTTCGTACAGCTTCTTCTGTAGTACCGAGTAATTCCGCAACCCACCGGGAAGAGACCGAGCCACCAGCATTCGCAATCTGGAGTGGTCAATCAGTGTGTGTTGTTTCGATTGTTAAAGCTTCACAAAGGCTATGAGGATGGTGTCGCATGCTCAGCTGACAATATGTCACTGCCTAGCAGGCCTGTAACGTTCACTTTGTTGTTAACTTAATCCAGCAAAAACGCTTTATCTGCGGCAATACACCCACTGGCTGTCAAACTAGCGTTCTGTGAAGGTGTGGCTACATAGGCATGCTGAGGCGTCGCGCGCCATCCCCGCGCTATTCTTTCGCTAGGAGATACAGGGTTTGTCGCGCATATTGGTCTTCTTAATGCCACGCAATAATGTAAATCTTCTATTTTTGCCCAGGGGAACCCGATGTTCCAATGTCGCGGCTATCGCAGCCCGTTATTATGGCTAAGCTCCCTAAGTACTCTGTTATGGCTATTAATGGCAGGGTTCGCCTGGGGAGAGTCGAGCAAGGCACCAGCTGAGCGCACCTTGTTCATTCAGTTCGACCCCGCCACCCGGTCGCTCCAAGGCGAACTGCGTCAACCTCTCTTAACTAAAAGCCGCTTTCGCTTGCTTGAAGGCTTAGCATTAACCACGGCGCTGCGTGGCGATGAAGAGCTGACGGTCATTCAAGAGTCTGACGGGTACTGGCAACTGCCCCAGGCTACTAGCAAAGCAGACAGCACGACGCCCATTACGCTTCGCTGGGAGGGCATGCTGCCAGCAACCCAGCCCGGCAGCCGTCATCAAATAGCAATCGAAGGTAGCTTGCTGCCCACCCGTGCTGGTTGGTATCCCGATTTAAGCGATACCGCCATGCCCCTAGTGTTAACCGTTAGTGTGCCAGATGGGCAACTCACCGTTGCTACCGGCTCGCTGGTTGAAGAGCAACGCACCCGTGATAACCACTATGTGGCGCGTTTTTACCATCCGAACACCCGTGACGTAGACATTGCTACCGGCCCCTGGCAGCTTCGCAAACGTGAGGTTGGCGGGGTAACCCTGCGCACGCTCTTTCCTGAGACGCTGAATGCCGCTTTTGGTGAGACATATTTACAACACGCCGCCGAGCAGCTGACGCTCTTTCAAGCCCGCCTGGGACCACTGCCCTATAAAAGCTTTTCTATCGCAGCGACTCCCGCACCTGTCGGTCTCGCTTTTCCTGGTTTTACGCTGCTAGGTGAACGGGTTATACCACTGCCATTTATTCCTAGCACCTCTCTGCCTCATGAACTGATGCATGCCTGGTGGGGTGCGGGGGTCAATATCGACTATCCCAGCGGCAATTGGGCCGAAGCGCTAACCACCTATCTAGCCGATTACGCTTTAGCGGAGCAGCGCGGCGAGGCCGAAACCGTTCGTCGCCGCTGGCTGGCCGACCTAGCTGCGCTGCCCAACAGCCAAGAAGTTGCCTTAGCCGCGTTTCGCGGAGCCCCTGACTCAGCAGGCCGCCTTATCGGTTACCAACATGGCGCGATGCTCTTCCACATGCTGCGCCAGCGTATTGGCGATGAGGCGTTTGACCGCGGCCTACGTCACCTTGCAAATGAGTGGATGCACCGCACGGCGGATTGGCAGGCATTAATTGACGCCTTTAGCATGGCTTCTGGTGAGTCACAGCAAGCCTTCTTTACCGCCTGGCTTACTCGCCCAGGGCGTCCTACGCTGCATATAGAATCCGTACAAACAGAAACCCATGATGATGGCTACCGGATCAGCGGCACGCTGGTTCAGAGCGGCCAACATGCGCCTTGGCCGATGGAGATCCCGCTCGTGGTAAGTACCGAAGAGGGTTCAGTTTACGTGCGCCAACCCATGCATGACACGCACCAACCCTTCGAGCTGCATTTAGCAGCTCGCCCTCGATCTCTTGAGATAGATCCAGGCGCCGACCTGCTGCGCCACCCTGGCCCAACCCCGGCCATTCTGCGCCAGCTGATGCTAGACCCAACCACACAGGTGCTGGCACTAAACGACACCCTTTACCCTTTGGCACGGCAGGTGCTTGGGCGAGACGCCGAATCACTTGCCTCGCCCATACAATTGCAGAGGGAGGAACAGCCTCCACTGTTGGTAATCGGCACCACTGAAGAGCTGAATGAGTGGCATCGCCGCAATGCGCTACCCGCGCCGCCACAGCCGATGGCAAGCGCAGGGGAAGCACGCTTTTGGATGGCACCAGGAACGCGTATCGGTTTGTTGAGTGGCAATGATGTGGCTGCCATCACCCAGCTTGCCGCCTCGCTTCGCCACCACGGCCAGCAAAGTTATGTGATTCAAAGACAGGCAGTGCAAGGACAAAATGTTGACACTTCGCAGGCAGGCCGCTGGCCAGCCGATGCGTCTCCGCTCACTATGTCCTTTACCGCGACTGATTTTAGATAGAAGCAGTCACCCATCACTACCACTGCTCGTTTTCAAGGACGTTTTCATGCGATTCCAATCATTTATTACAACTACCACGTTTGTTGCAATGTCTTCGTTGCTGCTGCCCACCGTACTACTGGCACAGGATGCTCATATTGGTAGTGTGCGCACGGAGTTCAGGTTGATTGGCCCGAACAGCACGATTGAAGTAGAGCGATTTGACGACCCAAAGGTGCAGGGAATTTCCTGTTATCTTTCTTACTCACAAGTGGGCGGTATTTCTGGTGCGGTGGGGCTTGCTGAGGAAGCTAGCGAGGCGAGTGTGGCCTGTCGGCAAACGGGGGAGATTGTTTTTGACCCTGCCGAGGTAGACGAGCAAGACGTTGTTTTTAACCAGCGGCGCTCTGCGCTTTTCAAAAACATGCGCGTGGTCCGTATGCACGATGTTGAAACGGAAACCTTTGTATACCTTACTTACAGCACAAAACTTGTTGATGGTTCGCCGAAGAATGCGATTTCGGCCGTCCATTACGGCGGATTTTAGGGACAATTTAATGTTGCTGGCTGAAGGACTGTCGGTTCCTGGCAATGAGGCTTGCGTGAAACCGGCCGCGCGTCGGTTGCAGCTCACAAGGTGGAAGCCTCGCCTGAAAGGCAGAGAGCAGTCACGATTGCTTAGCGGGGGGTTCCTAATGTCTGTGCCCAATAAGTTGTGTACCGCGAGTCAGTATTGTTGGCACTTGCCATGCCCATTTCTGTGAACGCGTCGTTCATGATATTGCTGCAATGACCGGGACTTTCTAACCAGCCTTTTATTACGGTTTCTGCCGATATGTGGCCTGCCGCAATATTTTCACCCACTGCTTGCCATACGTACCCATGATGATCGACGCGTTGTTCAACTCCTGCGCCGTTGGAATCGGTATGGCTAAAATAGTTGTTCTTGGCCATATTTTTGGCGTGCATGTCGGCAGCCGCCTCAAGTTGGCAGCTCCAATTCAATGGGCTTACTGTTGGGAATTTTTGATCGCCACATTGACGGGCATGGTTTCTTGCCTCGTTAACGAGTGTCAGCATTTGGCGTTGCTGATCGGAAAGGCCGCACTCGCTTTCAGTGGTGTCGATCTGAGATTCGTCATTAGCCCATGAGCTGCTGATGCTAATGAGTAAAAGAGTGATCGCACTGAAGAGCGCCCAGTGTGCAGGGTGCTTTGAGGTCACGTTAGCCGCCAAATTTTTCATTTTCACCTACGTTGGGAGTAGTTGGGAGTAGCATCTTTTTTGAGATTAGCGTTGGCGATTTCATAGAGCTGGAATGCTTTGCTTTCTTTTGCCTTACAGCGCTCGCCCATTTGCTGGTCGACTTCTAGAAGTGCTACTTCTGGGTCGTCTTTACCTTTACCTATCATTATCCAAATTTTGCGTCAGCAATATGCGGCATAAGACAAAAGAAAGAGTAGTCGAAAGGGAAGAAGCAAGTGCATTGACATGCTCCGACCACTAAATCAGAGATTATAGTGGCAGATTCCCAGGTCGTTGCCTTCCTGGTTCCTGCTTCATTGTCCGTTGCCTGCAATGCCTTGGCATTGCCGGTCTTATACAAACTCCACAGGCGTCGATTTCCGAGTGACCCTCGGTATTACTTCAACTCTCAGCACCGGCTAACAGCGCGGTGCCTGCTTGTAAGATATTGCAGGCGGCATTTACATCACGGTCAATGCCTTGGGTGCCGCAATCGGGGCAGCCCCAGGTGCGGACATTCAGCGGCAGCGATGCCATCACAAACCCGCACCCATGGCAGCGCTTACTGCTGGGATACCAGCGA
>NZ_RZHG01000010.1 GCF_003989795.1 Vreelandella andesensis | reverse complement strand
CCCCCTCTGTCAACCTAGTTGTCCGGTTGGCGATATTGCCCAAATCTATTCCAGAGGGAGCGGCATGGAGCACGTGTGCCACGTTATTCTGCAGAGCGTAAAGCCGCCGTACTGAAAAAGTTGTTGCCCCCCCATAATCGCAGTGTGGTGTCGGTCGCCACTGAAGAAGGCATCTCTGACGCGACGCTGTATAGTTGGTTAAAACAGTGTCGAGAAAAAGGAGTGCCTGTGCCGGGTTACACCCAAAGCGACAACGAGTGGTCGCCTGACGCCAAGCTTGCCGTGGTCATCGAAACCGCCACCCTCTCAGAAACAGAGCTTGGTGCTTACTGCCGCGAAAAAGGCCTTTATCCCGAGCAAATCCAGCAGTGGAAAGCCGCTTGTCTCCAGGGCGCTGGCCAACAAGAAGACCAGCAAAAAACGGCACAAAAGCAGCGTAAACAAGACCGTAAGACGATCAAACAACTCAAAGCGGAAGTGCGCCGCAAAGACAGAGCCCTAGCGGAAACCACGTCGTTGCTGGTGCTCTCAAAAAAGCTCGACGCCTTGTACAGCGAAGACCCGAACAGCGGCGAGGACGACTGACGCCGTTTGAGGAACGTGCAAGGCTCATTGCGTTATTTGATGAAGCGATAACGGGGGGTGCTTCCCGTTATCAAGCAGCGGCGATTATCGACGTGAGCGAGCGCACACTGAAACGCTGGCGTTCTGCGTGTGGCGCGGTGGCTGAGGATCAGCGTCCACACGCGGTACAAGGCCGTCAGCCGCATCAACTGACTCACGAGGAGAAACAGGCCATTTTGAACGCCTGCCATCGCCCCGAGTATCAGAGCCTGCCGCCGTCTCAAATCGTGCCGTTACTGGCCGATCAAGGGGCCTACTTGGCGTCCGAATCGTCGTTCTACCGGGTGCTGAAAAAGCACGAACAGCAGCACCACCGAGGGCGAATGAAACCACGCCGACCAGTACCTGAGCCGACGAGCTTTACGGCCACTGGGCCGAACCAGGTCTGGTGTTGGGATATCAGCTACTGTTCTTCCGTTGTGCGTGGTCAGCACTGGTATCTCTATCTGATCATGGATATCTACAGCCGCAAAATCATCGCGTGGGAAGTCCATGAGGCGGAATCAGGCGAGTTAGCGAAACAACTGCTGGAACGCGCCTTATTGCGAGAAGGCTGCTGGCATCAGCCCCCGGTGCTGCACTCAGATAACGGTGCGCCGATGACGTCTTATACGCTTAAAGCAAGATTAACAGAGCTGGGAATGTTGATGTCTTACAGCCGGCCGAGAGTGAGCAATGACAACCCTTACTCGGAAGCGTTGTTCCGCACCGTCAAATATTGCCCCGCGTGGCCTACGAAGGGGTTTGCATCGCTGAGTGCGGTACGAGACTGGATGCTGGCGTTCGAACGCGCTTATAACGAACAGCACCTGCATAGTGGCATTCGGTACGTGACACCCGCTGATCGGCATCGAGGTGTCGACCGAGAACGTCTTGAGCACCGCAAAGCGGTTTACGAAAGGGCTAAGCGCCGGCATCCACAACGCTGGTCGGGCAGCACCCGAAACTGGGAGGTGCTCGGTTCGGTGTCGCTCAACCCTGGAAAAATGCACGAAATCGAGCGTAATAAACAGGCTGCTTAGAGGCAGCCATTTGGACAACTGGGTTGAAAATCACCGGATGGTTGCCAGCCCACTTTGTGTGCCAGTTGGCACAAGCTTCCAAGTCTTTTCTCAACGTCTTATTAGGCCATCGACCCATGAAAACCATACTAAAAAATATACCTTTCTTTATTATAGGATCGTTCGCCATTTCTAATGCAGTTGCATCAGAAACATTCGTCTGCAATACCTCAGAACATACGGTATTCGTGAATGCTACTCCCTCAAATGAATTTCATTACACGGCCTGGAACAAGCCAAAGAGCATCACCGATGAGCCCGATATGCTAGTCGTCGGTGGCGAAGAGATAACTGAGGGTACCGGCGTATGCCGCACCACTAGATGGGAGTTTAATAACAGCAATGTTAAATATATTATAAGTACACCGATGGCGTGCGGCGTGAAAATGCCCCCACCAAATGCAACTGGTCAGCTTTCTGTTTTGATAAACGACAGGCACATACAATCGTGGTGGTGTCTTGAGTAAGCTGATATAACGATTGCGAGGAGCATGTAAGGAATGGGGGTCTCGTTTAGATCGATTGATATAGCTATATTTTAAATCAAGAAATAGGCACCCAACACTTTTTTAAAAAGCAAAGCTTCATGAAAGTGCTAGCATTATTTTCTATCATTGTTTCGTAATTAGAAAATACGCACCGTCCCAGGAAATATAACCTGTTGTTTCATCTTTTTTGATAACGCCCAACCCTACCCCATACCTTACTGAAGCGCATTCTACTCTCAATAATTCTACGGATGGACTATCTATTTCAAGGCTGTTCAATGGGAATCTATTACTCGTTAAAAAATCACCGGCAGTGACAACCTCCGTTTCGTATATTGGGTTATTGCACGTAGCCTCAAGTAACTGCACTGAGTTTTCCCCATAATGAATAGTACGGCCTATATAAGAAGCCGCTTCTTCCTCTGTCATACCTGAATCCGTGAAGCTAAGGCCGACACTTTCCCTGTCGCTACCAGCAAGCAATTGTTGTACACGCGCGCTTCACGTCGAAAAAATAAAAGTAACTGGCCCAGCCACACAGGGCCGGTGCCAGTTACCAGGGGACGTTCCAGATGTGCCGTCCCCTGCCGTGTTTTAAGATCTCGTCGATACGATTACAAGGGCGCCCTTTACATTAAGACCCCCTGGCCATCTTCTTGCACGCCGCTGATGCTGACATCCTCACTTAACGCAACCAGCGCTTCTTCAGGAGTAGAAACGTCATTCGTTTCGGTGGACATGGCCATCATCATGTCCATATTCGAAACGCTGGCCGCACTGATATCCGAATCACGACTGATCTGGAAAGAAGCTAAGTCCTGAGATCCTCCATTGAAGGTGAGACGCAACACCTGAACACCCTCTTCCAACTCCATGGTCACTGAGGGCCCATCAACGTAGGTGCCCCATGCGCCGGAGTTGGGCACCGAGGCACTTGCCTGATCGTAGGTCACCCCATCCTGTTCAACCGACGCTGTAATACTGCGCCCATTGTTGGGGGTGGAGGTAACGAACGACAAGGTGTGGCTACCGGCCTGTTCGACATTAATGGTGTATTCCACCCATTCGCCATTCTGAACCCAGCCAATCGCCTCTCCCTGACCCACGATGTCCACCGGTTCGTCGCGGAAGTTCGTTCCCAGTTGCGCCGAAGACAGCTCATTGTAAGCCTCGCCCTGCTTACCTTTGTCGAACTGAACCGCATTAAGGGCCAAGCCATCATCGGCGTCAACTAGCCAAGGAGTTCCATCGGCGTTAAACGGCTGCTGCCCCCCACGCTCTAAGCTGAACGAGGCTAGATCCTGGGAACCACCGCTAAAGGTAAGCCGCAGTACCTGCTCGCCAGCCTCCAACGCTACCTGGGTGGTATCGGTAGGCTGGAAGTCTCGCCAGCCTCCGGTCGGCGACACAACGACTTGGTCGGTCGTAACATAGGGCGTTCCGTCTCCTTTGGTAAAAGTCGCCGTGATGCTACGTTGAGGGCCGCTACTGTTACCGAGAGCCGACAGGAACGACAGATCATAGAGCCCCGACTGCTGGATGTTGAGGGTGTATTCCACCCACTCACCTTCTTGCACCCAGCCGATAGCATCGCCGTCGCCAACAATATCCACTCCCTCACCGCGGAAATTGCTGCCAAGCTGAACCTCGCTGGAGTCGTTGTAGGCCACGCCCTGGCCGCCCTCGTCATAGTTAACCGCTGCTAAGCTAAAGTCATTGCTGACTTGCCAAGGCTCACCCCCAGCCGTGTAAGCCTGCTGCCCGTCCTCTAGCGGAGCCTCCTCTACCGCTAACGTAAACGCTGTTTGAACGCTTTCTAGGCCATCCGACGCCGTCACGATAATATCGAAACTTCCCGCAGTGGCAGCCGTACCGGAGAAAACCCCGTCCAGTGACATTGAGAAGCCGTCGGGCAAACCGCTAGCGGTATAGGTCAAGCTATCGCCATCAGCGTCGGTGAAGGCATCGCCGGGAAGGCTGAAGTCAATCGCTTCACCCTCCACCAAAGTGATGTCGTTAATGCCGGCTCCCACCTCTGGCGCTTGGTTCGTCGGAGCCTGTTCAACGGGCACCAGATTAAACGATGCCAGATCCATGGGGCCGCCATTAAACGTCAGCCGCAGCACCTGCTCACCGGCTTCAAGCGATACCTGGGTGGTGTCGGTTTGGGTGAAGTTGGTCCAACTGCCTGTTGGTGCGACACCTACCGGTGATGCTGTCGCGTAGGGCGTATCACCCTTAGCGAAGCTAGCGGTAATTGAGCGCGCGCCTGGACTTGAAGAATTCATCGAGGTCAGGAAGTCGAGATCATAAACGCCCTCTTCCGCGACATTAATGGTGTATTCCACCCACTCGCCGTCCTCAATAAAGCCAATCGCCAACGATGGCGTGGAAATATCTACTGCCTCATCGGATCGGAAGGCGGCACCCTGATGGCTTGAATCCGAGTCATTGTAAGCAACGTCTTGGCCACCGTTGTCGTAGAAGCGCGCCTCCAAGGCTAGTCCTTCGGCACCCACTGCCCAAGGTGTTTCGCTATCATTGAAGGCCGTCTGCTCGCTCGGTTCTGGGTCTGGCTCTGGGTTATCGATGAAGTTTGGCACGCCGTTGTTGTTGTCATCGTCATACAGATCCACCCGGCCATTGCCGTCAGCATCTTCTGCGCCCGTAGGGTCGTACGTAGTGACGTTCTCCAACAGGAAGATGTTGTCGTTGTAGTCGTAGTTCACCCCGGCGTAATCCTGGATGACAAGATAGGTATTCGGGATTACGTTACCGTCGGCATCCTTGGCGATGTAGACGCGAATCAGATGGCCGTCATTCTCATCCCAACTGAGGTTGGTACCCGGCCTGCCGATGGCATCAATGGTGTCCTCGTAGAGGTTGGCATCCGGGTCAGACCAAGAAATATAACCCTCGCGCCCGGTGATGTCGGCAAAGAAGCCGAAGGGAGCGTCGCGGTCGAGTGTAGTCACGGCTAACTGGTCGCCGCTATTTAGTGCCCGTGGCAGCAGCGTTTGCCCATCCTGCTCATCATGCGCAATCACCTCGTCGATATCGCGGCTATCGACATCATGTATGTACAGCCGAGCCACATCACCTTGGGTGTGATACGCCGCCAGCTGGGTGATTTTGATGGGTGAGCCAGCATCAGCACGCTGGAAGTAAGGTGACAGGATCTCGTCACCATTGGCCTCCACCAGGCCGCCCTTATTCATCTCACTTTCTGCGACATTGGTCGAGAAACCGAAGGCATCAACGATTTCCTGCACCAACGGCTCCATACCACTTTCTGATTTCCCCTGGGCAAGCCCCGCTAGTTGGATGACCTTCTGACCCGCATTGGCATCATTGGAATTGATGAGCAACGATGTCTCGTACAGCGTTGCATCGTCGAAATCCTTGGCGATAAAGCGAACCGTCACGTCCAGGGTACCGCTCGGAGGAATGATAAGGTTTTCTGTCGCTCCCACGATTTCGAACAGCGTTGGGTCGGTGATCTCCAGGCTGCTGATCTCCAGATTAACAAAGCCACCGTTGGTGATGGTGAAGGTGGATTCGTCGTGGAACACCTGACTGCTGTTGGCCGGGTCTTCGATCCGACTCATCACCAGGCGCTCGTTCGAGGGCACCCCATCCAGATTGATGATCGATATCTCAGCGCCGGAGACTGGTGATATCCCTTCGATGACAAACATATTGTCGTTGTAGTCGTAGTTGATGCCGGTGTAATCCATGATGCCCAGGTAGGTATTGGGAATCACGTTACCGTTGGCATCCAGCGCCTGGAACATGCGCACCGTGTAGCCGCGCTCGATACCCGCGGCATCCTCCGGCACCGTGCCGCCTCCCGAGGGGTTTAGCGACGGGTCGGTAGAGAGGTTGGCGATTTCAATGCCGAAGATATCATTGCCGATCCAGCTGTCGGGGATCCGGTCGCGCGTGAATGTCGCAGTCGCGAACTGGCCGTTGCTCTTGATCGGCAGCAGCGTCTGGTTGTTGTTACCAGCGTGGTTCGAGAAGATCACGTCCTGGCCCTTGTTGCCGGGATTATGAATGCCCATTGTGGCACCACCATCGCCATGATAAGCCGCCAGCTGGGTAATCTTGGCTGACTCGAAACCCTCAGCGATCTTCCAGTAACGTGACATCACCTCATCATCGTTTATCGGGCGGTAGAGATCGAAGTCATTGAGCACCGAGTTCTCGCCCCCCCGCAAGGTGGACAAGCCGTCAATCACGTTGCCAAAGCCGAACACCTCCCAAACTTCATTAACGTTGGGCTCCCAGCCACCTTCGTCGACTTGCTGCCAGAAACCCGCCAGATGCACTTCGGCAACCGGGGTGTCGGCATCGTTGGTGATCAGGCGCAGAACACCCTCAAAAACACCATCTCCTCCATCACTGGTCGGCGGCACATAGGCGCTACGATCAAACAGCACCTCGACAGCGATGGACGCCCCGGCAGCCAGGCTCAACCCGTTGAAGATCGACGGATTGGCAAGCTTGAAGGGACCGTCGAGATCAACGTCAATGAAGGTCAGTTCACTGGTGCCGGTATTGCTGATGGTGACGGTGCCATCCTCCTTGTAGTCACGATTAGGGTTAGAGGCGCTATTGTTCTCGAGGTAACTGAAGTGCAAGCGGTCGGAATAATAGGCGGCGTCACCACTTTGAATCCCGATATCCGCATCCGGATCGCCCGGTGCCAAAGACACATCCAGATAGTCGATCTCGTTGGCACCATCGGCCTCGGATATCACTCGCAGGTGGTAGGAGACGCCCGCTTCAAGCTCGATGTAAACCGACTCCTCACCGGCATCGCCTGCTCCGGGGAAGGCTATTGCATCAATCTGCTGGCCGTTGAGTAACAGGGTCAGCTGCCCGCCATTGGAAGCGCCGCTATTGGCCGCCAGGTCAAGTTTATAGGCGCCGTTTTCATCCACCGTGAAGTAGAAGTCTGCCGTGCGTTCGTTCAAAGCACGCGCCGTATCGCCACTTTCCAGCTCGATACGCCCACTGCCGTCGATGTCGGCATAGCGTGGCTCGAAGATATCAAGCGGCTCATCCGAGACGCGCAATAGGTCAATATTAGGACCGTTGGCATCGGGCGCGGTAACGGTAATACTGTTGGTGCCCGCTTTCAGGGTCACGGTGGTGGTCTGGTAGTACCAATCGTCTTCCGCAACATTGCTCTGACCGGTGAATGGCAGCGATTCCAGGTCGTTACCGTTGACACTCAGAACCATCGGCCGATCGGCTTTGGTGGCAGACAGGGCATAGCGGAAACCGATTTCATAGGTACCCGCCTCCGCCACCTCGATCGTCCAGGTAATGCTCTGATCACCTGTACCATCAAAATCGACGAAGCCATCGCCGGAGGCATTGCGGTCGTCTTCAGCAGCGGTAACGATCACCGGCCCATCGAGCACGGCACCTTCCGCCTCGTATTCCACGTAGCCAGGGGTTGCGTCCTGGGGTGCCTGCAGCACTTCCAGCTGATCAATGTTCGGCCCCGTATTGTTGATAGCCTGGAAGCGCACGGTATTGAGTCCGGACGCCAATTCAGCGGAAATATCCAGTGTCATCCACTCGGCCCAGGCAGCATCGCCGGTAAGCCCTGCCGGCGGGCTGAAGCTTAGGGTACCAACGCTGATATTATTGACGAATACTTCCAGCGGTCGATCGCCACTTCCTCCGTTGGCATAACGCACCCGCAGTACCGATTCTCCTGCCTCCGTTGCGGAAAGCTCGAAATTGAAGGTTAAGAAGTCAGCGTTGGTGCTGCCGAAGTCCGCATAGCCCCCAAGCACCCCATCGCTGTCGTCGGTATTGCCGTCGAGGCCGTAAGCCCCGGGACGCAGTCCTGTCGCCAGGCTGGGATTCGGCTCGGGGTTGTCGCTGGTGCGAATCTGTATCTGTGCGCCGCTGCCTTCAGCAATCGTCACGGAAGTGCCGTCATTAGGTGTGTTGTCCTCAGCCTGGATAGTTAGCAACGATACTAGGCCATTGATAGGATCTTGAGGATCAACCGGATCAACCGGATCAATCACACCGCCGGGTGCCGGGTCCAGGCGCACTATCTGGCTCTGGCCATTGTTGCGGTTAAGCGTCAGCAGGTAGAGTTGACCGGTAGCCGGGTTCTCGATGATATCCAGCGGGTCGATATAGGTGATGACGTTGCCATTGATATCTCGCAGTACTTCGTCACCGATAATGTTGCCGCTGGCGTCAAAGGTAATGGAGCGAATGTCGTCGCCGCCGGAATACTCGGTAAACAGCACGCTACCCTGAAGGTTACCGCCGAATACGCCATTGGTGTATTCGATCACGCCGTTGGGAGAGCGGTTTTCACCCAGTGAGTAGACGCCGTCTATGTCATAGTTGGGGTCGGGCTGCTGACCGACAGGGTACTTGTTCACCTGGTTGGGATCGCTGCCCGAGGTCGGGTTACCACCATTGAGAATGAACTCATCGCGCAGGGGGTTGGGGTGACCGTAATAACCGCCCTTTTCGACCGTGAACAAGTAGTCGTCCTGTTTTTCGACGTTGCTCTGGTACTCGTTTTCAGGCGTCGAGGGGTCGTCCGGTACGTTGCCGCCTGCTGCCGAGCCATTGGTCGGTACGTAGAGATTGCCATCGGAGTGCCAGACTAAGTCGTAGGCATTGCGGATGCCGGTGGCGAATATCTTAACCACGGCGTCTTCCGCGAAGGGGTCGTAGTAACTCTCGATCACATCGCCGTTGGAATTCTCGACCGTCGCGGTACCGTTGGGCGCGAACACCAGGAAGCGGTCGTTGCCCATGGCAATCGGGTCGGCCTTGAAATTCTCCCCGTCATCGTCGGTAAAACGGCGGTTGAAACCATCATCGGGCAAGGGTTCGGTGGTCACATCAAAGCCGCCCGCCGGTGCGTCACGCGTCGGATCGATTTCCATGACGGTGGCGTTGAGTAGACGCTCAGGGCGGTTACCCCAAGCGCTATCCGGTGCGCCCATCGCTGAATTGGAGCCTTGGACCAGGTACAGGAGATGCGTCGGCACATCCGGGTTGATTGCGGCGTCGTATTCCGGATTGGCCCGGAATTCCAGACTGTTGGTGACATGGTCGCCACTCGAGCGCGGCAAGCCGATGATATAAGGCTCGGCGGTTGCGCCAAAGGCCTCGCCCTCATCCAGTGTGATCTTCAGAATACGTCCACTGAAGTCGGGTACGCCATCGTCCTTGCCAGTGAGCGGAATCGGGTAGTTATCGGTGATCCACAGAACATTGGGATCGGTGGGGTCGAAGACCAAGCCAATGATGCCCCGAGGACCGCTCGAATCGCCCTGGAAGATATCTAACGACAGAACCTGCTCGTCGGACAGCGCCCCGGTTTGCGGATCGATATCGTAACGCTTGATTTGACCCAGCATGTTGGAGATGTACATCTTGGCGCCGTCTGGCGAGATTTCCAGCGAGGTGAACTGGAAGGCGTTGTCATCGGCACCGTTCAATTCAACTGTATGGCTGAAGGCCACTTCCCGAGGCACGACTTCTTGCGCCTCGCCGGTAACGAAGGTGTTGGTGAATTTCTGGAACAGCCGGGTCGGTGCATCGGGATTGTCGTTTTCGCCGCGATCCTGGAAGCCGTCGATCACCAGGGTATAGCTGGTATGCTCCTTGAGCATGCTGCTTGGCGAGATAGTCAGGGAATCGAAGCCGCCAGTGGTGTTGACGTTAAGGCTAACTTCCTCGCCGGTGACGGTCTCAAACAGCCGCACGGACCCATCATCAAGACTTTCTAGTAAAGCGCCACCACGTCCGTCGACCACAGAAATACCCACGAAGATGTCCGAACCAGGATCGACATTCACCGGCACGCTGCCATCTTGCGGGTCGAGTTCTACTCGGATCACATTTGCACCGACACCGGCAATGGCCCTGGGGTCATTGAAAAGAGCATAGTCCTCAGGCGCTTCGCGATCGTCATCCGGCGTCAGGTCGGGCAGCGACTGGATCTCGATGTACTGGATCTCGGTATTATCACCGAGCCCGAGAGAGTCGAGCGTCAGACGACCGTCGGTGACTTGCACCACGCGAGTCACCAGGTCCGAACGGAAGCCTTGGGTGTCGTTAGCAGGATTGTTGTCCTCCGGAAAATCATCGGGCCGGAACGGAGTGAAGACGTCATTGAACGCCTCGCCCTCGGCATTAATGGCATTGACGCTATCGTAGGGGCCAGAAGTGTCACCGATGGCAATGGTCACCTCGTAGTAGCCGTCATCCAGCTCCATTTCCCAACCTGCGCGCACGTAGTTGGCGGCGGGCTGGTCGAAGTGGGCGTAGGTGCCCTGGCGTGGGTCGAGTCCGGCGATATCGTCGGTTCGGTCGTTAACCGCCACGCTGGTCAAACTCGAAATATCCAGCGGCGTTGTGCCGGGTTCATCGTCGTAAATCGACGCTTCCGTCACCCAACCGTACTGGTAGGTCTGGCCGTCGATGGTCACCGACTGAGCGCCAAACGCCTTGCCGTTATCGGCAATATAGCCCTCCGGCGTTGCAAATCCCTCGGGTTCGAAATTGATCTTGACCGAGAAACGTTCGCCCGGCTCGATAACATCTGGCGGCTCGATACCGCCTCGACTCACACTGAGACGATCGATGTTGGGGCCGTTCCCGTTCAGGTTCTCCAGGCGAATGGTGTTGCTGCCTGCCTCAAGGTCGACCTCGATGGTGGTCTCAGTCCAGTTCTCCCATCCGGCTGCGTCGACACCGGTCGAGGCAAAGTCGAGGCTGCCCTGAGATTCCCCGCCAACCAGGATATCCATCGGCCGATCGGCGCCGTTGCCGCCAGCATTGGCATAGCGAACCGTCAGGGTGTAGGTACCTGCCTCATCAACCTCGACGTCAAAAGCGGCGGCGTCACCGGTATCACCCCCCATGTCCAGATAGCCGGTGCCTGAATAGCCATCCCATAAGCCATCTGCTCCAGCACTGATGTTGGTCTCGGGATTGTTCGCGTCGCGCACCTGAGTATCCAGGGTGTCGCCCACGTTGTCGGTATCAAACAGCGTCAGGGCTTCTCCCTCGATTACGAAGGAGAACGGCGCCGGGCCCGTATCGCCTTCATCAATGGTCACGCTATCACTGGCCTGGGCCTCGTTACCGACAGCATCGGTGACGATCAACGTCACGCTGACATCGCCGCTCTGGCCGGTAAGATCCACCGCGATATCGCCATTGATATCCGGCGTCACTAGTGTGCGAGTGGTACCACCATCGAGGCTGATTTCATAGGTAACGATGTCATCATCCGCACCCGCGATGTTGAACATCGCGGTAGCGAGCTGCCCGGCGTCCAGCATGTCATCGGCGGCGGTCAGGGTTAAATTGCCATCCTCATCAGCCGAGGTGTCTTCGGTAATCGGCCCGCTACCTGCCTCGGTGATTTCGATTCGATCAATGTTGGGGCCAGTGTTGGCGCCCGGAGGAATCGCCAGCGAGAGCGTGTTATCTCCTGCCTCGAGGGTGACAGTAACCGTCTCGAACAACCAGTGATTGAATCCCTCTTCGACGCCGCTACCATCGGGGTCGGTGCTGGCGAACGGCAGTTCAGTGGCATCACCGCCGTTGACGCTTAGGTTCAGGGGCCGCGTAGTATTGCTGGCGTAGCGAACATTCAGATCGTAGCTGCCCGCTTCCGGCACTGTAAACGCAAACGTGATGGCATCGCCGGCAGTATCGCCGAAATCAACGTAACCGGTGCCCGAATAATCCGGGCGCAACCCGCTGAAGCCGCTTCCTGTCTCCGGGTTATTAGCATCGCGAACGGTGGTGACGTTGGCATTGCTGCCGTCGTCGAGGATGGTAAGTACGCCGTCTTCTGCTTGCAGGCTGATCGGTGAGAAGGCTGTCTCATCGACGTCATTGACGGTAACGGCCAAGGTCTGGACATCGCTAAGATCCCCATCAGTGACAGTTACCTCCACTTCATAAACGCCATCTTCGTCATCATCCACCGGCAACTCGAAGTCCCGGGCACTGGTAAAACTCAGCACGCCGGTAGTCTCGTTGATAGTAAATAGTGGCGCGTCGACGCCACCGGTGATGGCGAACATTGGCGCATTGAGACCCGTTGTAACACCATCCTCGTCAACGATGGGAATCGCGCCAATTTCGGTCAGGTTTTCGTCGACCGAGAAGACAGTTTGGTTAATAACGAGACGCTCGTTAAGATCCTTCACGGTGATCAAGGTGTTCTGGGAGACACTGTCTTTTCCGTCGGATACGGTCACGGTCAATTCGTAGACACCGTCTTCATCGCTGTCGGCGGCCAACTCTGCATCCGGCGGATTAATGAACGCGAGCTCACCGCTCATCTCATCGTAGATAAACAGTGCAGCATCGGCACCGGAAAGGGTCACGGTGAGACTATCACCATCGGCGTCGTCGACGATCAGGCTTGCCACGGTCGCGCTGTTCTCGTCAACGCTAACATCGGCCGCCAACCCCTCAAGTGTCGGCGCGGCGTTGGTCGGCTCTTCAATGCGGTCAAGCACTAGGGAGTCGATGCGCATCAATTCGCCACCCGCACCGCGAAGCTCAAGGCTCGCCAGGTCGCCAGCGGTGACCTCGAAGGGCGTTTCGAAGACAATTTCCTTGCGGTTACCACTCTGACCAGCGTTGCCACGCGGGCCGCTGCCCACAATGGTGCCGAAGTCGTCGCTAAGCACGACAGCGGAACTCAGCGTATCGCTTGCGGCGTTGCGTGCCTGGAGGGTGGTATCGCCAATGGTCAGGGTTAATTCGCCCTCCCCATCTGTTTCGTCGAACACATACAGGCGCGCGGTATACCAGCCGGGCTCCACGCCACCGGCTAATAAATCGGTACCGATAGTGGCAGGTGTATTGCTGGTGAGTCGAATAAGCTGTTCGTTAGATGCGAACGCGTTACCGGTCACGATTAAGTTATCAGCATTGAGATCAGTGAAGTTTTCCGCCTCAATGGTGATGGAATCGCCGATCTGAGTGCCTTCGATGACGAAGCTCAGCGCCAGGGTCGCCGACAGACCGTCCGGATCGGTGGCTCGAATGACCACATCGAAAGCGCCCCCTTGGCTAGGGATGCCCTGAATAATGCCGTCCACCACGTCAAGACCCGCAGGCAAATCCTCGGCGGATAGCGTTAGGCTGTCGCCGTCGGGATCGGAAAACAGAGAAGCAAAATCGGCAAGGGGGATCTGGATGAAGCTCTCACCTACTTCGCCAAAGTACGGCTCAAGTGCAGCAGGCTCCGCCACGGGTGCCCCGTTAATATTCTCGACGGTTAGCGCGAACTCGGTCGAGGTACTGGCAGTGCCGTCATCGGCGGTCACCGATACAGTGTAGTTGCCCGGCGCTAGGCCACCGAGGTTACCGGACAGCACCTGGCCTTCAACGCTCAGGCCAGCGACCGTTACCGGCTGGCCGTCGCTGTCGGTTATGTCAACACTGAAGCTGAGCGTGTCGCCATCATCATCGACAAAGGGCAAGTCAACTTCGATATTCGAACCTTCATCAAGACTAAGGTCAGCGATACCGCCGCCTACCACGCGCGGTGCGCTGTTGGTATCGGTGTCGTCTACTTCGTTTTCCGATAGGCTTACGGCGCTAAAGCTCGCGCTGCCCTTTTCACCTAAGTCATCGTCATTGATGTATACCAGTGAATCGAGGGTCGTGCCCGCATGCGCCGACAGGTCGATGGTAAAGCGGAAGGTGCCATCACCGTTATCGACACCCTGACCACGCAGGTCAATAAACCCGCCTTGAGTTTGGGTACCACCCAATTGGTAGAGGCTGTCTCCGCCGTTAAACGGGTTGGAATCGGCATCGAAGCCGATGGCAACAATTTCTGGCTCCGGCGAACTTGAGATAGCCAGATCCAGCGTTAGCAGAGTATCCCCGGTGATGGTGTAGCTGCTCGGCAGATCGGCCCGCTTCCAGACGTTATCGTTCAACGTGAGCGTGGCGCCATCGTCTTCTACCGCAGCGCCAGTGCCGCTTGCCGGATTGTCCTGGGTTTCGTTATAAGGCGTGATGGTAGCGTCATCGAAGGTAATATCAAGCGCCACCGGACCGGTCTCATCGACAGTGGTATCGAGGGTGAGATCCAATGTCTGCTCTGCGCGGTTGCCAAAAGCGTCCATGGCAATCAAGGTAGCTGAAAGATCGCCATCGTCTTGACCAGATAAATCCAACACAAAGCTGCCATCCGAATTTGGCGTGACCTCTTCAACGGTAACACCACCATCAAAGCTCACCCCTACGGAGACAATATCGTCATCGAGTCCGGTCACGCTGAAACCAGCTTCATTGACGTTCGTGCCATCGATCATGGTGCTGTCTGCGCTGAAGACCAGCGGCGTGGCATCCGCATCCGCTTGCACATCACCTACCGGGCCAGTGCCCGCGGTGGTCACTTCCAGGCGATCGATGTTAGGGCCTCTGTTGGCTCCCGCCGGGATGCTTAGCGTGATGGTGTTATCCCCTACAGCCAGCGCCGTTGTCAGTGTTTGATAGCCCCAGTTGTCGAAGCCTTCCTCGAGGCCGTTGCCATCAGGATCGGTGGTATCGAAAGCCAGCAGGCTTGCCGCATTGCCGTTTACCGTCAAATCCAGCGGGCGGGAACCGTTACTGGCGTAACGGAAGTTGAGATCATATTCACCTGCCTCGGCCACATTGACAGTAAACGTCAGGCTGTCACCTGGGGCACTGCCGAAGTCGACATAGCCGGTACCAGAGTAGTCGGGACGCAGGCCTTGGAAGCCTGCACTGGTCTCGGGGTTTTCGGCGTCGCGTACCAAAGTGCCTGCATCATTGCTGGCAGCTAACTCAGCATTTTCGGCCTGAACGACAATGGCATCGATCGTTGGCTGCGACGGATCAACTGGATCAGCACTCAACAGCGACACCTCAATCTTGTCAATATTAGGACCATTGCTGTAACCGCCCAGGCGCAGGGTATTGGTACCCGCGGCCAGTGTGATTTCCATCGTCTCGGTGGACCAGCCTTCCCATTGACTTGGGCCGCTAGGTAAATTGGCGGCGGGTACATCGCTGACGTCGTCTGGGTAGTAAACAGGCGCGATTGTCGTTGCAAAGTCGAAGGTCCCAAGCGTGGTGAGCTCACTTCCTTCAACCAAGGACAGGTCTAAAGGACGTTCAGAGCTTGATGCGTAGGTCACGGTAACGCTGTAGGTGCCGGCAGTGGCTACGTCCAGGGTGAACTCGCCGTGGGCGCTGGCGTTGCCGAATGCCCAGTCAAGATAGCTTGCGCCTTCGGCGCCTACCCGGAAGATCTCAGTGCCGTTAGTAAAGTCAGTGATATTGTCGAGGGTAACCACCCGATTAGTGGCGCCATTTTTATTGTCGATAGCTGGCTCGAGCGCAAGTTCCTCGCCCTGAATCACATAAACGTCAGGATCGGGGGCGCGCACTTCCAGATAATCGACGCTGGGACCACCGGCGCCATTGGACGAGAAGGTAACCGTGTTCTCACCCGCCTCAAGCTGCACACGAATGGTCCGCTCGCCAAACTCGTTGAAATCAGTGGAATCACTTGGGGTCGTGCTCGGCAGATCAAACATGCGATCAACCAGTTCGCCGTTGACGTCCAGCCGCAAGGGACGGTTGCTATCTGAGCCATCGTCGTTCTGATTCAGCGCATAACCCAATGCAAGGTCGTACTCCCCCGTTTCCGGAACGCTAAACGTGAACGTCAGCGTCTCCCCACTGTTAACACTGTCACCATAATCAACGTACGCCCCTCCGTCGGCATTCACGGTATTCGGTTGGGCGGGGTCATCCACTACGTTAATACCAGAACCCAAAATAGCCGCCGAGGCACCATCGCTTGCATCCGTATCCTCGGCCTGTATGCGCAGGGATGTGAAGGTAGCGGATGTTACGGTCAGAGCCATAAACGGGCTGTCGTCGCTCTGAGGGAGATCCGGTTCTTCCGTCCCAAGCGATGTGAGTGCGGCACTGCTTACCGGTTCAAAAAGGAGCTCTTCTAGCGGCTCGGAAGCTGTTGTAGCGCCATCGCTTTCGGGAATCACATCGAGGTCAATGCTCATGTCCGATTCGGGTAACACGCGACCACGCTCATCCAAAGCTTCCAGTCGAATCTTTAGACTTCCCAAGGCAGGCGTAGGTAGATTTTCGAAAACAAAGGGGCGCTCAACGCTTTCGAAGACCGAGGTTTCATTGCGTGCATCTTCCCAAGACATCCTTAGGTATTTGATGGATGACTCCCAGGGAGAAGGTTGCGGCACTACCTGTAAATAATTGTCACTGAAGGTATCACTAGCCCAACGATCTCCTTCATGAACGGAACCCAGAAAAGACTTTGCTTTGCCAGAAAAAAACGACATTGAATACATGCTCCACCCCACGGTTTTAATTAGATGTTTTTAAACGCACCACGAGGTGCATGTAACAGGAATCACTCTCTTTTTTTTAATCTCACTATCAGCCTTTGGCATTGATGACGCCTTCCCTACAAGGTGCAATTAGGCTGACTATTTGAGAGTCTAACCGGGCTTTTTGAGGTGGCAAGCTGGGTTAATTTAAGTAAATTTGTATCCAATTGATACTAAGTGTTACCACCTGTTTTTAAATTAATACAATATAATCAATAATTTAACTTTCCAACCATCCAAGCTAGTAACAGAAATTCAGCTAAAACCGACGCTCAAAATAAATAGATTTGAGTACAAAAATAACCGCGATAGCTCACGATAAAATTTGATGCATAACGAATTCGGGATGACATACCAAAACAAAAAAAACTAAAAAATTAACAACGTGAATTCAAATAAATTCTGATACGTTAAAAAACAATTCACTTACAATTAACATACAAACAGGCAAGGCGATTAAGCGCCTCAGGCCGGCTCTCGTCTCTGTCAGGGTCAGAATTTCCTTACGGATGCGAAACGTACCAATAATCGAAAAATACCCAGGAGCTTGGCTATGGCGGTTTCACATGAAGGTTCTGACTTAAAGAAGGTGCTCAATACCAGCAGGCAAAGTTTTATCTACGTAGGAATATTCAGTTTTTTTATTAATTTGCTGATGCTGGCTCCGCCGCTATATATGCTGCAGGTCTACGATCGGGTTATCACCACACGCAGCCAGGAAACACTGCTGATGCTAACCCTGTTGGTAATATTCCTGTTTTTGGTGATGGGGGGGCTGGAGCTTCTGCGTTCGCGTATTCTTGTGCGGATCGGTAACCGACTCGATGTACTTATCAGCCAGCGCCTCTATTCCGCCATGTTTAAACGCTCGTTGATAATGCCTGGTAGGCCTTCGGCTCAGCCGCTAAATGACCTGACCACACTGCGGCAATTCCTTTCCGGTAACGGCCTGTTTGCATTTTTTGATGCGCCTTGGGTGCCGATCTATATCGCCGTTCTAGCAATGTTCCACCCTTGGTTCGGGCTTTTCGCCCTGGGAGCCGGCATCATTTTGGCGACGCTGGCCATCATTAACGAAGCCATTACCAAATCGCTATTGAACGACGCCAATAGCCAGCATGTACTTTCCCAAGATTTAGCCAACAGCAACCTCAGAAACGCCGAAGTGCTTCATGCCATGGGTATGTTGCCCAATATCATGGGCCGCTGGAGCGCGCGGCATCGTGAATACTTGGTATTGCAATCCAAAGCCAGCGATAGAGCCGGCATGATCACCAATACCTCTAAGGTGCTCAGGCTGATGTTCCAGTCGCTAATTCTAGGGCTAGGGGCATATTTGGTACTCACCGGCGATCTCACCCCCGGGATGATGATTGCCGGCTCCATCTTGATGGGACGTGCGTTGGCACCTATCGATCAAATGATCAACGGTTGGAAAGGGTTCTCAGGAGCCCGCACTGCCAGGGCACGCCTTGAAGAACTGCTTAATACCATTGCTGCCGAAGAGCCGCGCATGCCGCTGCCCAAGCCCAAGGGCCGCCTCGTACTCGAAGGCGTTACAGCCGCACCTCCCGGACAGAAGCTACCGACCCTACGCAATATCAACCTGACGCTAGCCAGGGGTGAACACCTAGCCATCGTGGGGGCCAGTGCCTCCGGTAAATCTACCCTGGCACGTGTTGCCCTCGGCATTTGGCCGAGTCAGTTTGGCTGTGTGCGCCTGGACGGCGCTGATATTACTCAGTGGAATCGCTCGGCGCTGGGGCCTCACATCGGTTACCTGCCTCAAGACATCGAACTCTTCGATGGCACTATCTCGGAAAACATTGCCCGTTTTGACGCGGTGGACCCTCAGGCAGTAGTGCATGCGGCACAGAAAGCTGGCGTTCACGAAATGATCCTAGAACAACCCAATGGCTACGACACTTGGCTATCCCATGGAGGTAATACCCTCTCAGCTGGCCAACGCCAGCGCATTGGTTTAGCGCGGGCGCTATACGGGCAGCCCGTGCTGGTTGTGCTGGACGAACCTGACGCCAATCTGGACGAAGCAGGTGAACAATCGCTTGCCCACTGTTTAGCCCTACTGCGTCAGGAAGGCACTACCGCAATGATCATCACCCACCGGACGCTCTTGCTAACTAACGTCGACAAGGTATTGGTGCTTAAAGAGGGCCAGATTTCCTCGATCAAGCCACCCACCAGCATCGCGCCCGTTGCACGTATGACGGCAGATGGAACCCGCACGGTGACCCCAAAACGGGTGACCACACTAAAGCCCAGCGCACGGGGCCGTAATAACGGCGAGGATACCCAACCATGAACATGCAAAATACTCTGGGTGCCAATATCGCGCCAGCGGCGAACGATGAGCTGCCACTTGAAGATAAGCGCTATCGCCGGCTAGGTATTGCCATTCTAATCCTCGCCGTTGGCGGCTTTGGCAGCTGGTCGGTGTTTGCCAACCTCGCTGTATCAGTGGTTGCCCCCGGCTCCGTTTCGGTAGAGAGCTTTACCAAGACCGTGCAACACTTAGAAGGAGGGATCGTTGAGCGCATACTCGTCGAGGACGGCGACCAGGTGGAAGTAGGCGATGTCCTGATGGTGCTTGACGATACCCAGGCATACTCCCAACTGCAGGTTACCCGCTCTAACTATCTCATTAGTCGCGCTACCGAGGTGCGGCTTTTAGCTGAACTCAGCGATGCCGAGTCACTCAGCTTTCCCGAGGAGCTTACTGCTTCAGAAAATCCCCGAGTGAAAGAAGTACTTGAGGTACAGCAGCGTCTTTTTGAATCACGGCGCGAATCTCTCATTGGAACACTAGCGTCCCTCGACGAGCAGACTGTCCAAATGAACGAGCAGATTGAAGGCTTGCTCAACACCCAGGACATCAACCAACGGCGTATCAATTCACTCGAAGGCGACGCGGCGAATCATCGCCAACTATTTAGAAACGGCATGATCAGCAGTCAGCGAATGCGTGAACTGGAACGTGAGAGCTTGGAGTACCAGAGCGTCAATGCCCAGCATGCCTCTGAGGTTGCCCGCCTGCACTCCCAAATCAGCGAAAACGCATTAAAAAAACAAGTTCGCTTGCAGGAATTTCAACAGCAGGTGGGCGAGTCGCTGCGCCAGACCCAAGCCGAAGTGGCCGACGCCGAAGAGCGTCTCACGGCACTTACGGATAAAGTGAACCGCACCCAGGTGCTAGCGCCGGTCTCAGGAACGGTCGTCGGGTTAAAGGTACATACGCTGGGAGGCGTCATTCGCTCCGGGGATCCACTACTCGATATCGTGCCTACCAATGTTGGTTTCATCGTCGAAGCCAAAGTCCCCGACCATGATATCGATCACCTTTATAGGGGGCAGCCAGCGGAGATTCGTTTCAGCGCCTTCAATCAGCGCCTATCGAATGTCATCGCCGCTGAGGTCATCCATGTGAGCGCCAATAGCTTCGAAGATGAAGCCACTCGGGCTCGCTACTACAAAGTACGACTGCGCGTCACTTCCAAAGGCCAGGAAGATATGACCGACACAATGACGCTGCTAGCCGGCATGCCGGCCGAGGTGATGCTGCGAACGGGCGAGCGAAGCTTCGCAAGCTACCTCGCCAAGCCACTCTCAGACATGCTAGCCCGCGCCATGCGTGAGGATTGATAGGTTAGGCTAGTTATCAGACGCTTTTAACCCTTGCGGCCTGCCCTTAGCAAAAGCGTTTTCATAGCGTTATGCACGCTGGGTTCTGTGGCACGCTCCACAGACCCAGCAGGCCAGATAGCTTTTGACCACGACGTCACTGGTTAGCATGCCCAGCGTAATGGGGGAGCGGCCATCTTCGCTAATGCGGCTATTAAAGTTCCCTCACCTTCGCCTCTGTACTCCGAACGCGGTAAGCTTTGCAGCATTCCCAATACCGATAATGTTTCGATGATGACAACCCACTGGATTCTTGGCCCTGGGGCCATTGGCCGCTTGTTGGCGCATTCAATGGCTCCATTTATTGAGGTGGTGGTGATTGGCCGCCGTGCTTTGCCTACGCGGCAGGTGCTTACCACGCCAAAAGGCGAATCGCATAGTCAGAACTTAAACATGTTGACCGCTGCGCAGTTAACGGCTGATGCGCCCGCGCCGCCTGGGTTTGTGCATATCACCACCAAAGCCATGGCCGCTGAAGCGGCGCTTGAGAGTATTGTTGATGTAATACCGCCTACTACCCCACTGGTGCTGTGGCTGAACGGTTTTTATGCGCAGCCGCGACTTACTCAGTTGTGGCCTGGGCCGGTGCTGTGCGCCACGACTACCCAAGGCGCTTACCTCACTGGAGACGATAGTGTGGTACACGCTGGGCGTGGGCCAACGTTTATTGGTGACTTGGGTAATCAGCACGCGGGGTTGGCAGAATCTTTAGCGGCGCTGTTGAGTGAGGCGGGATTGACTGCCACGGCGGTAAGCGATATTCGTCAGCGTTTGTGGCAAAAGTTAGCGGTGAACGCAGCAATTAACCCCATAGTGGCGCTAAATGGCGTGCGTAATGGAAAGCTACGCGACAAGGCCTACGCAGGCCGTGTGATAGCCGTAGTGAACGAAGTGGCAGCAATTTTACAGCAAGAAGGCGTGGCTGCACCCAATGGTGGCGAAGGTGAATCCGCGTGGTTAGCGCTAGTGTGGCAGGTGGTAGAAAACACCGCGAACAATAAGGCGTCGATGTTGCAGGATGTGGAAGCAAAGCGCCCTACCGAGCGTGAGGCGATTTTAGGGCCGCTGATAGAAAGTGCTGTGCGGCATGGGTTGAGGTGTGAGGTGCTGAAGAGGTTGGATGGTGAATTGGCGTTGTTGGAGGCACGTTTTTAGCTAGTAGACTGGGTGGCTATGCCACCCAACCTCCTCACTATTCATTATTTACTACTCACTCCTTATCTTGATAAAACTGCAGCAGACTGGAAAAGTCGAGTTTACCGTTGCCGCCTGCTTTATGCAGAGTGAATAACGAACGTGCGGCAGAGCCCATGGGTACCGGTGAGGCGCTTTGCTGGCTGACATCCATCGCTAAGCCCAGGTCTTTGATCATTAGATCCACCTGGAAACCGCCTTGATAGCCTTTCGAGGCGGGGGCATTTTCCATCACACCAGGGTAAGGGTTGTAGACGTTTAACGCCCAGTTACCACCAGAACTTTGCTTCATGATTTCGGAAAGCACGGCGGGGTCCAGGCCGTTTTTCACGCCCATGTTGATTGCTTCACAGGTGCCTGCCATCAGGATCGAGAGCAGCATGTTATTGCACACTTTAGCCACCTGCCCCGCGCCGTGGTCACCAGCATGGAAAATGTTCTTACCCATTACATCAAGAACGGGCTTGGCCTGCTCAAATTGTGCTGCGCTGCCGCCCACAATAAAGGTCAATGTGCCCGCCTGCGCCCCACCTACCCCACCAGATACCGGCGCATCGACAAAGCCAACACCTTTTTCAGCGCCAGCAGCTGCGACGCTGCGGGCGGTATCCGCGTCAATGGTCGAGCAATCAATCACCAGGGCACTTTTTTTAATCACATCAAACAGCGGTTGGTCGCCGTCTACATACAGCCCACGCACGTGCTTGCCTGCAGGCAGCATGGAAATAATGAAATCTGCATCGGTGGCCGCGGCCTGGGCAGAAGCAGCTACTTCACAGCCTTGAGATTTTGCCGCTTCCAAGGCTTGCTCAGAAAGGTCGAACGCACGAACGTTAAAGCCCGCTTTCGCTAAGTTGGCCGCCATGGGGCCACCCATATTGCCTAAACCGATAAACGCGACAGTAGTCATCTTTATTGTCCTTATTAAAAAATTGGCTGAGAAACGGGTTAGTGAAGATCTGCCAGAGGGCTCTTTTCCCACGGCGAAACCAGCAACTCATCGATAAAGCTTTTTTCGACTGACGAAACATCCGGATATTTCCACGCCGGCTGGCCGTCTTTATCGACCAGCAGCGCGCGGACGCCTTCGGGGAATTCCTGATGGCGGCAACACTGCACGGAAAGCGCCAGTTCAAACTGAAACACCTCAGCCAACGACATATGCTTAGCGCGCTTTAGTTGCTCATCAATCAACTTCACTGACACCGGGCTACCATGGGCCAATGTTTTCTGCGCTTTGCTGAACCATTTATCATCGCTGTTAACCGCAAGCACAGCATCGACGGCCTGCTCAATAGTGTCGTGATCCATCAGCTCACGAATCAATACAGCTGATTTGTAAACCGGAGATGCCAGGTCAGCAAATACGTCTTGAGACGCTTGCTCAAATTCGCGCAACACGCTGTTCACCACGCCATGGGCGTCAGTTTGTTTCCCTTCTCCCCAGGTGGCATCCATCAGTTTTTGAGCCAGATCTGTGCGGTAGTGGCTAGCAATCGCACGGTCAGCAAGGCCAAGATGAACAGCATCCGGCGCGTTAATCTGGCTGCCGGTCATCGCTAGAAAGCGCCCGGTGCCATTCGGCAAGCGGTTGAGAAACCAGCTTGCGCCAACGTCCGGATAAAGGCCAATAGTCACTTCTGGCATGGCAAGCCGAGTGGTTTCGGTGACAATTCGGTGGCTGCTACCGCTTAGCAGCCCCATGCCACCGCCCATCACAATACCGCTGCCCCAGCAAATCACGGGCTTGGGATAGGTATGCAGTAGGTAATCCAGGCGGTATTCGTTTTCAAAGAAACGTTCGGGGAAATCTGGCTCGCCGTCACCTTTAATCGCTTTGTAGAGATTGACGACATCGCCGCCAGCGCAAAATGCTTTTTCACCGGCGCTATCCAGCAGAACAGCAACGACTCTTTCGTCGGTTTGCCACGCTTGTAAGCGTGGCAGGATCTCTTCAATCATCTCCAACGTCAGGGCATTCAGTGAACGCTCTGCGTTAAGCGTGATCTCGCCAATAACATGGCCATCTTGGGTGGCGTGTTCAGCAAACAGTACGCTACTCATTCCATTGTCCTTGTGGTTGGCTACAGTTCAGAGGCACCATCAGATAGCACGCGGCGGGAAATAATCAGTCGCATGATTTCGTTGGTTCCTTCCAGAATGCGGTGTACGCGGGTATCACGCACATAGCGCTCCATCGGGTACTCCTTAATGTAGCCGTTGCCACCGTATAGCTGAAGCGCCTCGTCACATACTTTAAAGCCGACATCGGTCGCAAAGCGTTTAGCCATGGCACAGTAAGCAGTGGCATCGGGGTTGCCAGCATCCAATTTTGTTGCCGCCATTCGTACTAGCTGGCGGGCCGCCACAAGCTCAGTGACCATATCGGCTAAACGGAACTGCAACGCCTGAAAGTCTGCTAAGCGCTTACCAAATTGCTTGCGCTCCAACATGTATTCACGGGCTTTATTAATAGCTTGCTGGGCGGTGCCGATTGAGCAGGTGGCGATGTTGATGCGCCCACCGTCCAAACCTTTCATGGCAATTTTGAAGCCGTCGCCTTCATTACCTAACAGGTGATTGGCAGGAACACGCACATCTTCAAAAGTAATCATACGCGTTGGTTGGCTGTTCCAGCCCATTTTGTCTTCTTTGCGGCCGTAACTAATGCCGCTTGCTTTAGCATCGACTGCGAAAGCAGAAACGCCGCCAGGGCCTTCACCGCCTGTGCGCGCCATCACCACTAGGAAATCGGTGCTGCCGGCGCCAGAGATAAACATCTTGCTGCCGTTTAACAGATAATCATCGCCATCACGTTTAGCGGTGGTTTTTAGCGAGGCCGCATCGGAGCCTGAGTTGGGTTCGGTTAAACAGTAAGAACCCAGTAACTCACCTGTGGCCAGCTTTTCGCCCCACCGCTCTACCGCTTCCGGCGTACCGAAGTCGGCCAGCATCCACGTCACCATATTGTGAATGGTGAGGTAAGCCGTGGTTGAAGTGCAGCCCATGGAAAGCTGTTCAAAAATAATGCTGGCATCCAGACGAGACAGCCCAAGTCCGCCAACACTTTCTGGCGCGTAAAGTGAGCAAAAGCCTAGCTCGCCTGCTTTGCGGATGACATCTACAGGAAAAAAGGATTCAGCGTCCCACTGCGCGGCATGGGGTTCTAACTCGTTCTGGGCGAAAGCCCGAGCCATATCGGAAAAAGCTACCTGGTCTTCACTTAACTCAAAATTCATGGCGAATCTCCGCAGCATGCATAGCTGAACAGCATAGGATCGGGCTGAGCAACTTGGCGTTTGCTATTATCTTTATTAGTAATTGGCGTTATTGGCCATTGTCTCTACAGGCGATTGTCATTACAGACAACTGTCTTTAACGGACAACTGCCTTTTACGGACAATGTTGACGTTTACGTTAACTTATATTTTTACCCCAACACGTGCAACTGCTTACTCCACTACCTTTGGCGTAGAGAGATGATTTGTTTGGTGTAGAGAGATAATGTGGGCAGAAAAAAGGGTGCCCGAAGGCACCCAAACATCGGACAGAACCGATTATTTAAAGTTTTTGCGATACATTTTGTCGAGTTCGCCCACAATGCCGCTACGGAAGCTAAGCACACAGAGAACAAAGATAATGCCGAGAATGACGCTTACCCAGTTGCCCAACGGTGACTGCGCCAAAATATGCTGCAGGCTTACGACAATGCCTGCCCCCATAAGAGGACCAAGTAACGTGCCCACGCCACCTAGCAGCGTCATGAGAATCACTTCACCCGACATATGCCAGTGGGCATCCGTTAACGAAGCCAGCTGGAATACTACGGTTTTGGTAGAACCCGCCAACCCCGCCAGCGCTGCAGAGAGTACAAACGCCAGCAGCTTGTAAGCATCTACGTTGTAGCCCAGCGAAACAGCACGCGGCTCATTTTCTCGAATCGCCTTGAGTACCTGCCCAAAGGGCGAATGCACGGTGCGCTGAATTACTGCGAAGCCAAAAATAAACACCGCAAGCACAAAGTAATACATCGCCAGGTTACTGCTCAGGTTGATTACGCCAAACAAATCACCGCGCGGCACGCCATGCAAGCCGTCTTCACCACCGGTAAACGATGACTGAACGAAAACGAAAAACATCAGCTGGGCAAGCGCTAATGTCACCATGGCAAAGTAAATACCCTGCCGCCGGATCGAAAGCACCCCAAACAACACACCCAATAGGGTTGCCATCAAGGTTCCCCCAATAATACCCATTTCTGGTGTTAACCCTGGGTAGCTTGCCAATAAATAGCCTGTTACATAGCCACCGGTGGCTAAAAATGCCGCGTGTCCGAAAGAAAGCAGTCCCGCATAGCCTAGTAACAAGTTAAAAGCGCAGGCAAACAGGGCGAAGCAAAGAATCTTCATCAGAAAAACGGGATAGGCTAGAAAAGGGGCCACTAACCCAACGGCTAAAAGCGCTATATAGAAAATATTGCGGCGCATTCTGGCCCGTTTTTGCCGCTCTTTAACGACCGATGGTGCATCGTATGCTTGAGAGTCTGCCATGATTATGCCTCCTTACCGAACAGCCCAGCGGGGCGTAACATGAGCACCAATATCATCACTAAGAAGATCACGGTATTGGAGGCTTCGGGGTAGTACACTTTGGTTAAGCCTTCGATGATCCCCATGCCTAAGCCGGTGAGAATCGCGCCTAGAATGGACCCCATACCGCCGATAACGACCACCGCAAATACAACAATCAGTAGACTTGAACCCATGGTAGGTGAAACAGGATAGAGCGGTGCTGCTAACACGCCGGCAAAAGCGGCCAACGCTACGCCAAACCCATAAGTCAGGGTAATTAACAGCGGTACGTTTACCCCAAACGCTTGCATCAGTTGGGAGTTTTCAGTGCCCGCCCGTAGATAGGCGCCCAACCGCGTGCGCTCAATCATAAACCAGGTAAATAGACACATAGCCAGTGCGGCTACCAACACCCAAGCACGGTAGGTAGGCAAGAACATGAAGCCTAAATTCAGGCCGCCTTGTAGCGCTTCTGGGGTCGAATAACGCGCACCAGAAACCCCGAAGAAATTCACCAGCGTCCCTTCAAAAATTAGCGCCAGCCCAAAGGTGAGTAGCAACCCATAGAGATGGTCTAAATGGGCAATGCGACGTAGCAAAAAGCGCTCCATTAGCATGCCGAAACCACCAACCACCAATGGCACTAAAAACAGCGCTAGCCAATAGTTGATACCTAAATAGCGAAAGCCTAGCAGTGCGGCGAAGGCCCCCAGCATGTATTGCGCCCCATGGGCGAAGTTGACGATCTTCAGTAGGCCGAAGATGACCGCCAGGCCCAAACTAAGCAGTGCATAAAAGGCTCCATTCACGAGCCCAAGCGTTAGCTGGCCCATGAAAACGGCCAATGGCACGCCGAATATCATCATCATTGTATGACTCTCCTCGCCGCCAAGCTGATGGTAGCGCCTGCTACCACCCCTGCGTGTTGCCTATTTTTTAGAAGCGTTTACAAAAGCGCCTTTTTCAATAACACCTAGCGGGTTACATAAACCGCCGAGCCATCCAATATGGCTTGAACAACTCGACGATTTAACCGCTTGGTTTCTAAGTGCTAAAGTTTCTAAGTGCTAAAGTTTCTAAGTACTTAAATTGCTAAGTACTTAAATTTCTCAGCACTTAAGCTTACAAGCGCTTAGTTTTGAACCAGTTTGCACTGGCTTTCAGAGAGCGGACGATAGGCTTCATCGGCAGGAATGGTGCTGAGGATTTCGTAAAGATCCCACTCACCGGTAGACTCTTCCGGCGTTTTTACTTGGGCAAGGTACATGTCATGGATCATGCGGCCATCTTCACGAATGGAACCGTTACGCGCAAAGAAGTCTTCAATAGGCATATCAGCCATCTGGGCACGTACAACTTCAGGGTCATCGGTACCCGCTGCTTCTATGGCTTTCAGGTAATGCATGGTGCTTGAGTAGATACCTGCTTGAACCATGGTAGGCATACGGCCAACTTCTTCAAAGTACCGCTCTGACCATTCACGAGACTGTTCATCCATGTCCCAATACCAGCCAGTGGTTAGCAGCAGGCCTTGAGTAGATTCTAAACCTAGCGCGTGAACGTCGTTTAGGAAAATCAGCAGGCCTGCTAACTGCTGGCCACTCTGGGTCAAACCAAACTGGCTAGCCGTGGTAATCGCGTTAACGGTATCAGCACCGGCGTTAGCCAAACCAACAATCTTCGCGCCAGAGCCTTGGGCCTGAAGGATGTACGAGGAGAAATCGCTTGTTGGGAATGGATGGCGAATGCCACCAACAACTTCACCGCCGTTAGCTTCTACGACATTGGTGACATCCGCTTCTAGCGCATGGCCGAAAGCATAATCCGCCGTTAACAAGAACCAGCTGTCACCACCCTGCTCTACGACTGCTTTCGCGGTACCGTTTGCCAGCGGGTAAGTGTCGTATACCCAGTGAATGTGATTCGGCGTACAGTGCTCATTGGTGATACTTGATGCAGCAGAGCCCGATACGATGCCCAAGCCATTGTTTTCTTCAAGCACCTTAGTGACCGCGATAGACACCGAGGACGCTACCAGGCCGCCCACCATGTCGACATTACGCTGGTCGATCCACTCACGAACCGTGTTAGCACCGACGTCAGCGCTGTTACGGTCATCAGCACTAAAGATGACGATGGGCGAGCCATTCACACTGCCACCAAAATCAGCAACCGCCATTTCCATTGCCGTTTGGCCGCCTGGTCCAGCAAGATCGCGATACGTGCCTGACATATCAGCTAGGTAACCAATACGAACTTCGTTATCGCTAATTTCTGCGTGAGCGGTGGATATCGCCATGCTAGAAGCAGCGGCAACGGCGATGCTAGCGGTCAGTGTTTTTTTCATAAAGGTCATGTTCGTCTCCTGGCCCTCGGGGCCTTTTTTGTTGTGTTACGACGTACGAATAAAGTGCTTACAGAACGTTTAGTGTTATTAATCTTGTACTGCACATACTGTTTAGCTGATGCGATATTAATGATCTAGGTCGGCGTTATACCCCCAGCATGGTATTGAGATGGTCTCGACGTGACGGAAGCTGTTCAGCGCTGATCTCTTCAACAATCTGACCGTGGTCCATGACAAAATGACGATCTGCCAATGGCGCTGCAAAGCGGAAGTTTTGCTCGACCAGGACAATGGTCATGCCCCGCTCTTTTAGCTGCATGAGTACCTCGCCGAGTTTTTGCACGATAACGGGAGCTAACCCTTCGGTAATTTCATCCAGCAAGAGAAGCCGCGCACCGGTGCGCAAAATACGCGCCATGGCCAGCATCTGCTGCTCACCACCGGAAAGCCGTGTGCCTTGGCTTTTGCGACGTTCGTAAAGATTAGGAAACATGCCGTAGATTTCATCTAGGCTCATGCCGCCAGAACGTACCGTGGGCGGAAGCAATAAATTTTCATGCACATCTAGGCTGGCAAAAATACCGCGCTCTTCAGGGCAGTAACCAATACCTAGCCGTGGAATATGGTGCGCCTTCATCGTCAACGTTTCGTTGCCATTAATCACGATGGAGCCAGTACGACGCCCGACCATATTCATAATAGATTTTAGCGTGGTGCTTCGTCCCGCCCCGTTGCGGCCAAGCAGTGTGACCAACTCACCGCGCTTAACATCGAAATTTACGCCGTGAAGAATGTGGGATTCGCCGTAGAAAGCGTGCAAATCGTGCACTCTAAGCATTTCTAACGTCGTTTGAGAGTCCGCAAACTCATTAGCGTTGTGGGCTTCAGCAGTATTCATACGGCAGCCTCCTCTTCAGCAGCGTCACTGCCCATATAAGCCTCACGCACCAGCGGATTGCGCGAAACTTCGTCATAGTCGCCTTCGGCTAGTACTGCGCCACGCGCCAAGACCGTAATGCGGTCGCAAAGTCGGCTAACCACGCTCAAGTTGTGCTCCACCATCAATACTGTGCGCCCTTTCGAGACACGCTTGATTAACGCCACGATGCGGTCAACGTCTTCTGCGCCCATGCCTTGGGTTGGTTCATCTAACAACATCATCGTAGGGTCTAGCGCCAGCGTGGTAGCAACTTCAAGCGCGCGCTTTCGGCCATAAGGCATTTCTACCGTTAACGTATCGGCGTATTCACGCAGGCCAACCTCTTCGAGTAGCTCCAGGGCTCGCTCGTTAAGGTGGTCCAACGTCTTTTCTGACTTCCAGAAGTGAAACGATGTACCTAATTGACGCTGCAACGCGACCCGCACATTTTCCAGCGCCGTCATATGGGCAAACACTGCTGAAATTTGAAATGAACGCACCAGCCCCAACTGCGCAATCTCGTTAGATTTCTTACTAGTAATGGGCTTACCGCGATAAATAATTTCTCCACGTGTAGGCGGCAGGAACTTGGTTAGCAAGTTAAAAAAGGTGGTCTTCCCTGCACCGTTTGGCCCAATCAGGGCGTGAATATGCCCTTCTTGAACACTGAGATTAACGTTATCCACGGCGGTAAAACCGCGGAATTCTTTGGTCAGCCCTCTGGTTTCGAGCACTGGGCCATTAAGAACATCGTCTGCACGCATGGAGTGATAAGCCTCTTTTTGTTCTTGTGTTCGGGTGTTCTTGTATCCGGGTGTTGGGTGCTGACGTTTCACCAACCACTTCATCAGTGAAACTCGTTAGCCGGCAACACACCCTTACCTGAACGTAAGGTGTAGGTGCAAACTAGCAATCACTTGAGGGGTATTACAATTACAACTTTGGTCTACGCTTGTTTAATGATTCTTCAAGTTAACAATCTAATTTAATATTTTTCAATAGCTTATAAAAAAATCAAGCAAATCACAAATGCACAACAACTGCTTTACGTTAACGTAAACTTGTTTTAGCCTCATGGTCAGTGTTCCATAGGGACATCCCCTATTGACGAGAATAATGATAATGAGCAAAACCTACACGATCAGCGAACTGGCCAGCGAGTTCGACGTTACTACTCGCAGCATCCGGTTTTATGAAGACCAGGAGCTACTTCACCCCACCCGCCGCGGCCAAACACGTGTTTACGGCAGTAAGGATCGCGTACGACTGAAGTTAACGCTTCGTGGTAAGCGACTCGGGTTTTCCCTGGCAGAAATTCGCGAATTATTCGAGCTGTGGGATGAAACTCGCAGCGGCAGTGAAAAGCAGTTGCATCTAATGTTAAGCAAGATCAGCGAGCGTAAAGCGGCGCTAGAGCAACAAATGAAAGACATAACAATGGTTCAGCTAGAGCTTGAGAGCGCTGAAATTCGTTGTCGCCAAGCACTTGAAGAACTTGATGAAAAGCCCCCTTTAACAATGACAAGGTGATTGACCATGTTTACCCACTATTCAGAACTCAATTTTGGCCTCGACGATGAACTGAACATGCTGCGCGAGCAGGTCAACGCCTTTGCCGCTAGCGAAATTGCTCCTCGCGCCGCTGAAATCGACCGCAACAACGAATTCCCTAACGATCTATGGAAGAAATTTGGCGACATGGGTCTGTTAGGGATTACTGTTTCCGAAGAAGATGGTGGCAGCGGCATGGGCTATTTGGCCCACTGCATCGCGATGGAAGAAATTTCACGGGCAAGCGCCTCTGTCGCGCTTTCCTACGGTGCGCACTCAAACCTGTGCGTCAACCAGTTAAAAATTAACGCCACCGCTGAACAAAAAGAGAAATACTTGCCTAAGCTGATCAGCGGCGACTACGTGGGCGCTCTGGCAATGTCGGAGCCAGGCGCGGGGTCTGATGTCGTGTCAATGCAGCTGCGTGCCAAACTAGACGGTGATCACTACATTCTTAACGGCAATAAAATGTGGATCACCAATGGCCCCGACGCTGACGTACTGGTGGTCTATGCCAAAACCGACCCAGACGCAGGCTCCAAAGGCATTACGGCTTTTATCGTCGAAAAAGGCATGCCGGGCTTCACTACCGCACAGAAGCTCGACAAACTGGGCATGCGTGGCTCCAATACCTGCGAGCTAGTTTTCCAAGACTGCAAAGTACCTGCTGAAAACGTGCTAGGTGACGTTGGCAAAGGCGTACGAGTATTGATGAGCGGATTGGATTACGAGCGCGCCGTACTGGCTGCTGGCCCTATCGGCATCATGCAAGCCGCTATGGACGTTGTTTTGCCTTACATTCACGAACGTAAGCAGTTCAACCAGTCAATTGGCGAGTTCCAGTTGGTGCAAGGAAAAGTGGCGGACATGTACACCACGCTGAATGCCTGTCGTGCCTACTTGTACGCTGTGGCTGGCGCCTGCGACCGTGGACAAACCTCTCGTAAAGACGCTGCCGGTGTCATTCTTTACTGCGCAGAAAAGGCCACCCAGGTCGCGCTCGATGCTATTCAGTTACTGGGCGGCAACGGCTATATCAATGAGTATCCCACTGGTCGCCTTCTGCGTGATGCCAAACTGTATGAAATTGGCGCGGGCACCAGCGAAATTCGCCGGATGCTGATTGGCCGCGAACTCTTCAACGAAACAAAGTAAGGGACGCGCCATGAGCACTATCTCTACACAGATCAATCCCCGCAGCGATGTCTTTCAAACCAACGCAGCATCTATGCTTGGGGAAGTTTCCAAGTTACGAGAATTGACCGCTGCCGTTGCCCAGGGCGGTGGCCACAAGGCTCGTGAGCGCCATGAAAGCCGCGGCAAACTATTCGTGCGTGACCGTATCGATCATTTAATTGACGAAGGCTCGCCATTTCTAGAATTTTCCGCATTGGCGGCCCATCACGTTTACGATAGCGACATACCTGCCGCAGGCGTGGTGACAGGCATTGGCCGGGTTTCTGGCGTTGAGTGTGTGATTGTGGCTAATGACGCCACGGTTAAAGGTGGCACCTACTTTCCGCTAACGGTGAAAAAACACCTGCGTGCCCAAGAAATCGCACGCAAGCACCGCTTACCGTGTATTTATTTGGTGGATTCCGGCGGTGCTTTCTTGCCCCGCCAGGATGAAGTGTTCCCTGATCGTGATCATTTCGGGCGTATTTTTTACAATCAAGCCACCATGTCTGCTGAAGGCATTCCTCAAATCGCCGTGGTGATGGGTTCCTGCACCGCGGGCGGCGCTTATGTTCCCGCCATGGCTGATGAGTCGATTATCGTTAAAGAGCAGGGCACTATTTTCTTAGGCGGCCCGCCGTTGGTAAAAGCTGCCACCGGTGAAAGCATTAGCGCTGAAGACCTAGGCGGTGCGGATGTTCACGCTAAAGTGAGCGGTGTGGCTGACCATTATGCTGAAAATGATGCCCATGCCCTGCAGTTGGCTCGCGCTTGCGTATCCCGTTTAAACTGGCAAAAGCGTGGCAAGCTCGCCATGCAAGCGCCCAAGCCACCAACGCTTGATCCTTCTGAGTTGTATGGCATTGTCGGCACCGACCTTAAAAAGCCTTACGACGTTCGCGAAGTGATCGGGCGGATTGTCGATAGCTCTGACTTTGATGAATTCAAGCGCTACTACGGCGACACCTTGGTCACTGGCTTTGCCCATATCCACGGCTATCCGGTGGGCATCGTGGCCAATAACGGCGTGCTGTTTTCAGAAAGCGCTGTAAAAGGTGCGCACTTTATCGAGCTATGCGCCCAGCGCAAGATTCCACTGGTCTTCCTGCAGAACATTACTGGCTTCATGGTTGGGTCTAAGTACGAGCATGAAGGGATCGCTAAGCACGGTGCGAAGTTAGTGACGGCCGTGGCATGCGCTAAAGTCCCTAAGTTCACTGTTCTGATTGGCGGCAGTTTTGGTGCGGGTAACTACGGTATGTGTGGCCGCGCCTACGATCCCAACCTGCTGTTCATGTGGCCCAATGCGCGTATTTCGGTAATGGGTGGCGAGCAGGCAGCAGGTGTACTCTCCCAGGTAAAACGTGAGCAGTATGAGCGCGATGGCCGCGAGTGGACTAAAGAGGAAGAAGAGGCCTTCAAAAAGCCCACCCGTGAGCAGTACGAGCACCAGGGACACCCCTACTATGCCAGCGCCCGCCTATGGGATGACGGCGTGATCGACCCGTTACAAACACGCGACGTTCTTGGGCTTTCTCTGGCCGCCGCAATGAATGCTGACGTCGAAGAGACACGCTTCGGCGTGTTCCGGATGTAAGGGCGAACACTATGGCTTACTCAACGCTATTGATTGATAAAGGCGTGGCACGCCTGACCTTAAACCGTCCAGAGGTGCATAACGCCTTTGACGATAGCTTAATCGCCGAATTAAATACGCATCTAGACGACTTGCATGCGCTTGCCAACGCCGGTGATGTTCGGGCGGTAGTACTTGGGTCCGAAGGTAAAAGTTTCTCTGCTGGCGCTGACCTTAACTGGATGAAGCGCATGGTCGATTACAGCCTTGAAGACAACCTAGCTGACTCTCGTAAGCTATCAGCACTTATGTTCGGGCTAGACACCTTGCCCTGCCCTACCATTTGCCGTGTACAGGGGGCGGCTTTTGGTGGCGCGGTAGGTCTTGCCGCTTGTTGCGATCTGGTGGTCGCTTCAGATAAAGCTAAATTCTGTCTGTCGGAAGTAAAAATTGGCCTATCACCTGCGGTGATTAGCCCTTACGTACAGCGTGCACTTGGCGAACGTCAACTGCGGCGCTACGCACTCACCGCTGAAGTAATAGATGCGCCAACGGCACTGGCACTCGGCTTAGCCCACCAAGTCGTTGAGCACGATGCGCTGGATAGTGCGGTAAACGACATGCTTGACACCCTTCTTGGGGGCTCTCCCCAAGCTCAGCGGGCGACCAAAGCATTGCTCGCGAGCGTGGCCCAGGCGCCCGATAGCGATGTTACCCGAGAGCATACCTGCCACGTCATTGCCAAACTCCGGGTGAGCCAAGAAGGCCAAGAAGGCTTATCCAGCTTTTTTGAAAAGCGCCGCCCGGCCTGGACGCAACCGTCTGGCCTTCAAGAACATAACAATGCTGCGGAGCCACGCTCATGACGCTTGAACACACAAAATTCGATACGCTACTGGTGGCAAACCGCGGTGAGATTGCCTGCCGCGTAATGCGAACCGCCCGGCGCATGGGGCTGAAAACCGTCGCCGTTTATTCAGATGCCGATGCCTCCGCTCGCCATGTCCGCGAAGCCGACGAAGCTATTCGCTTAGGTCCTGCCGCCGCCCGCGAAAGTTACCTTAACGTTGACGCAGTTATCGACGCTGCCAAACGTACCGGCACAGGCGCTATCCACCCCGGCTACGGTTTCCTTTCAGAAAACGGTGGGTTCGTTAAAGCCCTTGAGCAAGCAGGCATTATCTTTGTTGGCCCACCCGCGTCGGCAATTGCCGCGATGGGCGACAAATCCGCCGCAAAAGCCCGCATGGCGAATGCTGGCGTGCCGCTAGTGCCTGGGTATCATGGCGACGATCAGGATGACGCACTCCTGCGCAGCGAAGCCGACAAAATCAGCTATCCCGTGATGTTGAAAGCCAGCGCCGGTGGCGGTGGTAAAGGCATGCGCGTTGTCGAAAGCGGCGAAGGATTTCAAGCAGCGCTAGACGGCTGCCGACGCGAATCCAAAGCGGCTTTCGGCGATGACCGTATGTTGATTGAGAAATACCTGGTTCAGCCACGCCACGTCGAAGTACAAGTATTCTGCGACCGCTATGGCAATGGCGTGTATCTTTTCGAGCGTGACTGCAGCGTTCAGCGTCGCCATCAAAAAGTCATCGAAGAAGCGCCAGCCCCCGGCATGACGGCAGAACTACGCAGCGCCATGGGCGACGCTGCCGTGCGAGCTGCCCAAGAGATCGGTTATGTGGGCGCAGGCACCGTCGAATTTTTGCTAGACATTGACGGCTCGTTTTACTTTATGGAGATGAACACTCGTCTTCAGGTTGAGCATCCTGTCACCGAGATGATCACCGGCCAGGATTTAGTGGAATGGCAGCTGCGCGTCGCGATGGGCGAACCACTTCCTTGCTCACAAGATGAGCTAACCATCACAGGCCATAGTTTTGAAGCACGCATTTATGCCGAAGATCCAGAGCAAGACTTCCTGCCCGCTACCGGCTTATTGACTCGCTTTGCGTTGGATTTAGAGGGTGCCGATTTAGATAGCGATCGGGTGCGCTTAGACAGTGGTGTAGAAAGCGGCGATGCTGTTTCTATGCACTATGACCCCATGCTGGCCAAACTGATTGTTCATGGCGCTGACCGTGATGCGGCGCTCGCCACGCTCAATCGCGCCTTGGCAGCATTGGATGTGCAGGGCGTGGTGACTAACCGCGCCTTCCTGCAGCGCTTGGCAAATCACCCAGGCTTTAAAAACGTTGAACTCGACACGCGTTTTATCGAACGTAACGAAGCCACGCTGTTTGCACCGCGTAGCTACTCTACCGAGGCCTATGCCAGCGCCGCTCTGATTGGCCTGCACCAACTGGCTCAAGAGTGTGAAAGCGACTCCCCATGGGATCGTCACGACGGCTTCCGCCTGAATGCCCCGCATACGATTCGTATTGCGCTATGTGACCCGGCAAGTGCCCAAGCGGCTGACAGCGATGAAGCGGTGGTTATTGTCGAAGGGAAGCGTGAAAGCGGTGAATCGCTTTGGAACCTCACTATTGGCGATAAAACACTGACGGCTAGCTTACAACCGCTAACGGGCGACGCAGTGGCGGTCACACTAAATGGACACCGTCATCGCCTGCAAGCGCGCCGCGATGGCCATGTCGTGGTCATGGCTGAACCAAGCGGTGAAACTCGCCTATTCTGGCGACGCATTGATGCCATCGATCACGGTCACCATGAAGCAGAATCAACACTGACTGCCCCCATGAATGGCACTGTCGTGGCGTTGCTGGTGGAGCCGGGTGTCTCTGTTGAGAAAGGCATGCCGTTGATGGTCATGGAAGCGATGAAGATGGAACACACCATGACCGCGCCTGTTGATGGTAGCGTGGAGACGTTCCACTTCCAGTCGGGCGATACCGTTAGCCAAGGTGACGTGCTACTCGACTTTGCCCCCAGCGAATAGGAGCTAACCGATGGCACTACCGACGTCTATTAAATTGTTTGAGATGGCCCCTCGTGACGGCCTGCAAAACGAACCGGGCACTCTAGTGCCCACCGCTATCAAAATCGAACTGATCGAACGGCTGGCTAACGCTGGCCTTACCCATATTGAGGCAGCCAGCTTTGTATCGCCTAAATGGGTGCCACAAATGGGTGATGCCAGCGAAGTTATGCACGGCATTACTCGCAAGCCTGGCGTGGTTTACTCGGCGTTAACGCCTAACCTAAAGGGGCTAGAAGGTGCGCTTGCCGCTGGCGTTGAGGAAGTAGCGGTATTCGGTGCGGCCTCTGAGGCGTTCTCGCAGAAAAATATTAACTGCTCGATTGCTGAGTCGCTGGCCCGCTTTGAGCCAGTACTGGCGAGAGCCAATGACGCTGGCATTCGAGTGCGTGGCTATGTTTCGTGTGTACTGGGTTGCCCTTACGAAGGGGATATTTCGCCCCACAAAGTCGCTGAGGTAGCAAAGGCACTTTATGAAATGGGCTGCTATGAAATTTCCCTAGGCGATACCATCGGTGTAGGCACCCCATTGGCCGCTAAACGCATGATCGAGGCGACCCGTCAGCAGGTGCCCATTGAGCATTTAGCCGCTCATTTCCACGACACCTATGGCATGGCACTAGCCAATCTTTATGCCGTTATGGAAGAAGGTGTGGGCGTGATTGACGCTGCGACAGCGGGGCTTGGCGGCTGCCCATATGCCAAAGGGGCATCCGGCAATGTGGCTACGGAAGATGTCCTTTACCTGCTGGAAGGGCTAGGCATTAACACCGGCATAGACCTCCAGGCAGTGATTGATACTGGCATCTGGATCTCTCAACAGCTCGGCCGCAAGCCCAGTTCTAAAGTCGCGTTGGCCAAAAGCACGGTTGGCTAATAATAACTAGAGGCCAACTACTTTCCCGTTGAGACAAAAAAAACAGTTCGGAGAGAAACCCATGGCATCACCTGCACACACCCTACCTAGTTATACCAGCAGCACCGCAGATAAGCCGCTGCTGGGTATGACCATTGGCGATAAGTTCGACCAGATCGCTGCACAATATCCTGATAACGACGCACTGATCGCACTTCACCAGAACATCCATTGGAGCTATCGGCAGCTCCAAGAAGAGGTTAACCGCTGCGCCCGCGCGTTGCTGGCCATTGGCGTTAAAAAAGGCGACCGAGTTGCCATCTGGGCACCCAACTGCTGCGAATGGACCCTAACCCAGTTTGCCACCGCCAAAATCGGCGCAATTTTGGTCAATATTAATCCCTCTTATCGCACTCATGAGCTGGACTACGCGCTCAATCAATCTGGTGCGCGCTTTCTAATTACGGCCAATCAGTTCAAAAGTTCTGATTACACCGCTATGTTATTTGAGCTTGCGCCCGAACTGAACAACAGTGAGGAAGGTCAATTAAAATCACAAAAGCTGCCTGATCTTGAATGCGTCATTAATCTAAGCAATGAAAAACACAGCGGTATGTGGCGCTGGGAAGATTTTATTAAGGAAGCCAAAAAGGTCAGCCAAACAGATGTCGATGACCTACAGGCCACGCTACAGTTTGATGACGCGATCAATATTCAGTACACCTCGGGCACAACGGGGTTTCCGAAAGGCGCGACACTTTCACACCATAATATTCTTAACAATGGTTTTTTTGTGGCCGAAAGCATGGGCTTTACCAGCGAAGACCGCTTGGTAATCCCCGTGCCTCTATACCACTGTTTTGGCATGGTGATGGGTAACCTGGGCTGCATGACCCACGGCGCAACAATGATTTATCCGGATGAAGGTTTCGACCCAGGCAAAGTGTTAAAAGCGGTACACGAGCAAAAAGCCACCGCGCTGTACGGCGTACCCACTATGTTCATCGCCGAGCTAGAACACCCTGACTTTGCCACTACCGATTTTTCATCGCTGCGCACTGGCATTATGGCGGGCTCTATATGCCCTGCAGAAATCATGAAGCAGGTCATCGAAAAGATGAACATGAAAGGCGTACAAATCGCCTATGGCATGACTGAAACAAGCCCCGTATCGACGCAAACCGGCGCTAACGATACCATCGAAAAACGCGTTTCTACCGTTGGCCGCACCCAGCCCCACCTGGAAAGCAAAATAGTCGATCCAGGCAATGGCGGCATTCTGCCCCGCGGTGAAATTGGCGAGCTATGCACCCGTGGCTACAGTGTGATGCTTAAGTATTGGAAAAATGAAAAAGCCACTGTGGAAGCCATTGATGAAGCGGGTTGGATGCACACGGGTGACTTGGCAACAATGGACGAGGAAGGTTATATCCAGATCGTTGGCCGCATTAAAGACATGGTCATTCGCGGCGGCGAAAACGTGTATCCCAAAGAGATCGAGGAGTTTTTGTACGCCCATCCAGCGATTTCAGAAGTACAAGTTACTGGCGTGCCAGACAAGAAGTATGGCGAAGAATTAATTGCCTGGGTGAAGATTAACAGCAGCGCTGAAGAAGTCACGGGAGAAGACCTCCGCGAGTACTGCAAAGGCAAAATCACTCACTTCAAGATTCCCCGCTACTTTAAATTTGTTGATGAATTCCCCATGACGGTGACAGGTAAAATTCAGAAATTCAAAATGCGCGAAATCTCTATCCAAGAGCTTGGGCTTGAGGATCAAAAATAACTTTATAATCAACGCTGGCCAATGGTCGGCGTTGATTTTTGTAAGGTATTGAGACACTGACATGTCCACTCATCAGCGGCTTGCAGAGCATTACCATCAAGGGTTACGCGATGACGATATCCTTGACCAAATTCGCACCCATTATCCTGATGGCCCAACTCTTCACCAGCTTGCCCCGCTAGACCAGCTGCATATCGGCGGCATTGCCGCTTCTAAAAAGCTGCTTAACCTGCTTGATCCGTCGCTACACAAAACTGTGCTCGATATCGGTTCAGGTTTAGGGGGGTTAATGCGCCAAGGGGCAGCGCTAGGTTTTCAACTGACTGGGTTAGATATCACCCATCGTTTTAACGTGCTTAACCAGGCGCTAACGGACTTATCAGTTGATTTGACCCACCCACCACTTCGCTGGGTTACTGGAGATGCCTGCGCGTTACCCTTTCCAGAAAGCACATTCGATGCAGTGCTGTTTCAGCACAGCCTGATGAATATGCCCGACCCCTCCCGTGTTATTGCCGAAAGCCGACGCGTGCTTCGCCCAGGCGGCAAGCTTGTCATGCATGAAGTGGTTAGCGGGAAAAACCTTGCCGATCTGCGCTATCCAGTTCCTTGGGCAGCAACGCCAGAGCACTCGCACTTACTAACAATCACAGAACTGACGGGCTTATTGGAGGCAAACGGCTTTCAGCTTCAGCACAGTGAAGATTGGAGTAGCACTGCGCTTGAGTGGCGGCAGCGGCAGCGGCAGAAAGAGCAAACTAACACTGTCGCTGTGCTTTCTCCGCAATGGGTATTTGGCGAGCGCTTTTTAAACATGGGTAAAAATCTGCTAGAAAATTTATCAAATAGCGCAATTAACGTGGTAGAAATCAGCGCCCGTTGCTAGGCTGAGTAAATAACTTCCTTAACCAGGGAACGAGGAACGCCAATGAAACGCTTGGCAAGCACCCTGCTCTATGGATTCACTGGTTCGATGCTACCGCTCATAAGCTGTTTCGCCAGCGGTGGAGATACCGACCTTGCCTATGCGACTCCCAATAGTGAGTTCGTGTCCCTACGCAACGGTGTTGTTTTGGAAGGCAGTGACCTAAGTAGCCTCGATAGCTACACAACAGGCTTTCGCTTTACGGCAGGTTTTAGTCCATGGCAACTACCACAGCTGGATATTGGCGCTGAAATTGCCTACCGCGAAAGTGAAGAAGTCCCCATCTCTTCTAATGCAGACCCTCTCATCATGGATACCCTCAGCCTAGGCGGAGCCATCGTTGCAGGCCTTAGAATGGGGGCCTTTAGTATTTACGCGAAGTCTGGCATAACCGAGTGGCGTGGCGAAACCGATCAACCATTAGCTGACGACAGCGGCACCGCCTTCCTGCAAGGATTTGGTGCCACCATGACCATCAATCGCTTGGTAAGTCGCCTAGAATACGAACGCATCGACGCCCCCACCCTCAGCCACCTCAATATGTTAAGCGCTTCCCTGCACCTACCGTTTTAGCGGTTTCCCTCGGGTGCCTGTTCGGGTGGCGTCCATGTGGGCTCATCTTCTTGATTTGGCTTCTCCACGCCATGCTGCATGGACGTACTTAACGCTTCTTCCAATTTCATAAACAGTTCACCATAACGCGGGCTAAAACTAATACCCTCCTCGATTTCCTTCCAGGCCTCAAACAGTACATCCTCATGGGCATTTTCGTGCTGCTCAAAAGCGTCGGTCATTTGCTTAGCACGCATGGGGTGTACGCCCATAGCTGTTAACGTATGACCGCCCAGCTCCAGCGCAGAGTGATAGACCTCTCTGGTTACATCGTCCGCTCCCGCTTCGCGAAGTTGATAACAATGACCACGGTCGAAGGCACGTGCCAATACCCAAACGTTAGGATAGTAGTGCTTGACGTGCTTCACCATATCTACAGCGCGCTCTCGATCATCAATAGCCACCACCAGTACGCGCGCATGCGCAATACCCGCGGTTTCTAGATGGTCTGAACGGCTCGCATCACCAAAATAGCTTTTAATACGAATATATCGAAGGAGTTCAATTTGCTTAATTTCGAGATCAAGAGCCACGATAGGGATATTGTTTGCCCGTAACAGGCGGCATACAACCTGACCAAAACGACCAACTCCGGCAACGATGACAGGTGCTTGCTCTTCAATCGTATCCGCATCGCGCTTGTTATTATTAGTTGTTTGGTAACGCGGCAGCACTAAGCGGTCATAGGCGATAAACAATAGTGGCGTTACAAACATTGAAAATGCGACAACCAGTGAAAGTACTTGCGATACATTGAAAGGAATAACGTTGCTTTGCACGCTATAGGTTAACAACACAAACCCAAACTCACCCGCCTGGGCAAGGCTCAGCGTAAACAACCAACCATTACTGCTACGAACTCCAAACAGCGTTGCTAACCCGAATAAGAGCACGCCTTTAACAGCAATGACGACGACACCGAGGGCTAGTACCGTTGCCCATTGCGATGCGAGCACCTGAAAATCTATTCCCGCCCCCACCGTGATAAAGAATAGACCTAATAAGAGCCCTTTAAATGGCTCTATATTGGCCTCAATTTCGTGTTTGAATTCACTGTTCGCCAGTACAACGCCGGCTAAGAAAGCACCTAAAGCGGGTGATAGATTGACCAACCCCATGAGGGCGGCGATACCAATCACCAGCATTAGTGCTGCCGCGGTAAATACTTCGCGCAAGCCTGAAGAGACGACGTAGCGGAATAATAGAGGGCCAAGGTAATACCCCCCAACAATAACGAACCCAATAGCCCCAATCACTACTAACCCATGGAGCCAGGCAGACATTCCTTCTACAAGGCTAAGACTTCCATGCTCCGCGTAGTTTCCACCTTCTCCCGCCAGCTCGGGCAATGCTAGCAGCGGAATAAATGCCAACATTAGGATGACCGCAATATCCTGAAAGAGCAGCACCGAAAACGCACTTCGCCCGCCATCTGTTTTTGTGAGTCCTTTTTCATTTAGGGTTTGCAGCACAATCGCCGTTGAAGACAGTGCAAAAATCAGCCCGATAGCGAGAGACGCTTGCCAAACAAGCCCCAACCACCAAGCTATAGCAGTGCCTGCAGCGGCGGTTATTAGCACCTGCAAACCACCCATTCCTATCAAGCGCACCCGCATGGCCCATAAGCTTCGAGGATCTAACTCCATTCCCACCAAAAACAGCATCATTACCACACCAAACTCGGCGAAATGCTGAATTGTGGTGGTCTCCTGCCCGACTAACCCAAGCATAGGCCCAATCACTACCCCAGCGACCAAATAGCCAAGCACCGAACCCAGTCCAAACCGTTTGGCAAGGGGAACCGCTACCACCGCGGCGATAAGGTAGATAAACGCTTGAATAAAATAGTCGGTCATCGGGCTTCCTCAGGTTGACGCAAAAAGCTTGACTTCATCGAACAATAAGGTAACGTACTAGTACGCTAGTACAGGATCTTATTCACTTTTTTGGGTGGCAACACGGTAACCTCACGCTATGTCATTTGATGAACATCAAGCTGATTTAATACGCTACTTACTCGCCATTGACTCGCCAGAGGCAATGAATGAGGCACTAGCCAGCTTATTAACGCCCGCTGAATACCAAGAAATCAGCAAGCGCCTACAAATTTTTAAGCTGCTGCGTGAAGGTGTTCCTCATCGCAAAATTGCCGAAACCCTAGGCGTTGGTATTGCCACAGTTTCCCGCGGCTCTCGCGCTTTAACCGCATTACCTTCATCAACATCGTTACCTTTTTCACGGACCGATTGATCATGACGACAGCCACTATGTCTGCTTCATCAAGCCCACAGCCATTTACGCTGCCGCGCAAGCCTCATTACGTTACCTTGGCGGCAGACTGTGACTTTTTTGCATTGTTTCAAAAAATAGAACGCCAATTTAATACCTGCTACATGCTGGAATCACTGGGCGAAGATAGCCACATGGCGCGCCACTCGATTATTGGCTTTGACCCGGAGTACACGCTCTACGCTAATGGCAAGACGCTGAGCATTGAAGATCGCGACGGCAACGCCAATCATTACCCCAGCGACAACCCTTATGAACTGCTGCGCAGCCTGATCCCGCAAAACATTATTTCACGCAAATATGCGGGCGGATTAAGTGGCTATCTGGGTTACGACGCCATGCAATACTTTGAGCCTTCCCTAACGTTGAAAGCCAGTGACGACTTCGACACCTTTCGGTTCGGGCTTTATAAGGATGGGCTGATCCTCGACAAAATGACTGGGGAAGTCACCTATTTTTATTACGATAATAGCCGCTATACGTTTCTCCAGGCGCTGATCGACGCTGACGACGCCCCTTCAGGCCCACTGCATATCACCGCACTTGGCGACACCATGAGCCAGGCAGAACACGCCGCCGCCGTCGCTAAGGTGAAGCAAGACATTATTGACGGTAAGGTTTTCCAGTGCGAAGTGGGCTTTAAAAAGCGCTTTCGCATTCAAGGCGATACATTGGCGCTCTACGATCAGCTGCGTACCATCAACCCGTCACCGCAGATGTATTACGTCAAGTTCGGCGAGCAGAAGCTGATTGGCGCAAGCCCTGAACTGCTGTTCCGGTTACGTCAGGGAGAAATGGAAACCTTTCCGCTGGCAGGCACGACCACTCGCGGCAAGACAGCGCAGGAAGATACTCAACTGGCCCGCGCGCTGCTCAACGACCCGAAAGAAATTGCCGAACACAACATGATTGTCGACCTACACCGCAATGATATTGGCCGGGTGGCGCAGTTCGGCACGGTGAAAGTGCGCAGCCTGATGGACATCAAGCGCTTTAGCCACGTCCAGCATATCTCCAGCGAGATTGTCGGGATTATCGCCGAAGGGGAAGACATGTTTACCTCGCTGGCCAGTAATTTTCCGGCGGGCACACTGACCGGCGCCCCCAAGATCGAGGCAATGAAAATTATCGACGATCTGGAAACTGACGGGCGTGGCCCTTACGGTGGCGCGGTTGGCCAGTTTTCATTCAATGGCGACTGCACCTTTGCGATTCCCATTCGCACGGTGTTTGTTAACGGCGAAAACGCTTATGTGCAGACCTGTGGTGGCAACGTCTTTGATAGTAACGCTGAGGATGAATACGAAGAGATTCGCCGCAAATTTGCCGGTACCCGCAAAGCCCTTGCCCCTTTTATGAGCGCGGATATGGAGAGCCAAGCATGAAGGTGCTAATTATCGATAACTACGATTCTTTTACCTATAACTTGTATCAATTTATAGGTGAGATTTTAACGACGGAGAAAAATCGCGGCGGGCTGGCGGACTTCGAGATTCTGGTGAAGCGCAACAATCAGATTGATTTTCAGGCCATTGAGGCCATGGCACCAGATCGCATTATTATCTCCCCCGGCCCAGGCTCGCCCGATGATCCACGCTATTTTGGCGTCTGTGCTGACGTGATTGAAAGGCTCGGCAAGACGACACCGCTGCTAGGGGTTTGTCTGGGCATGCAGGGAATCGTCCATGTGTTTGGCGGCAAGGTTGTAAAAGCGCCATTACCTATGCATGGCAAAATCAGCCCGATAAACCACAACAATCATTCAGTCTTTAATGGCGTGCCCGACCAACTTGAAGTGATGCGCTATCACTCATTAATTGCTGATGCGGCGACACTGCCCGACTGCTTGGAGGTGACCGCAACAGTAGGCGCACTGGGCGCTGACAAGTTCGAACAACGCGACCAGTGGCAAACGGTAGGCGAATTCGAATTGATGGGCGTCAAACATCGTGATTACCCGATTCATGGCATCCAGTTTCACCCTGAATCGTTTGCAACCGAAGGTGGCAAGGAGCTGATCGCTAACTTTCTGTTTGCCTAACCTTGTTGGAGTTTCTAACTATCTAAGTTGATTAACGTTGACGGCGGGCATCAACCCGCCCTTTCTTGACCATCCTTTCTTGACCATCCTTTCTTAACCGCCTTTCCCTAACAAACAGATTAACGCTTTCCTTTCGCGCGTGGGGGCTTACTTGAGACAGGCTTACTTGAGACAGACTTACCTGAGGTTGGTTTGCCTGATCGCCCGACCCCACCTTTACCCACTGGTTTCGCCCCGGCTTTGCCTTTCGCACCGGGCTTTCCTGCTTTGGCCTTTGGAGGGTGCTTACCTGCCGGATTACCTTTCGGGCCAGGGCGCACTTTTCCACTGGCGGCTTTTTTGCCTTTGGCCGCTGGTTTCCCTGTGGCGCTGGCACCGGGCTTGGCCGCGTTTTTTGCCACCTGCTGGCGCCCACCGTTGCCCTTGGCGGCAGGGTTGACTTTGTTGGAGCCGGCACCCGCGTTGTAATCGGGCCTCGCGGGCTTGCTTTTATCGGGCACGGCTTGCGAACGTTCCGTGAGTGCGACGATGGTATCGATCTCTTTCGGCGTTAAATCCCGCCAGTCACCCAGGGCCAGGCTTTTCAGAGACACGTTCATGATACGTGTACGAACAAGCTGAGTGACCTCATAGCCGAAATATTCGCACATGCGACGAATCTGGCGATTCAATCCTTGCACCAGCGTGATAGTGAACACAAAGGTCGATTCTTTGCTCACTTTGCACTTTTTGGTGACCTGCCCCAGGATTGGCACCCCGTTTTGCATATCCGCAACAAACTCATCGGTAATCGGCTTGTTGACCGTTACCACATACTCTTTCTCGTGGTTATTATTGGCGCGCAGAATTTTATTAACCAAGTCGCCGTTGTTGGTCAGAAAAATAAGCCCCTGGGAGTCTTTATCCAGCCGCCCGATAGGAAAGATGCGCGTGCCGTGCTTAACGAAGTCAACAATATTGTCTTTTTCGCTAGATTCGGTGGTACTGACAATACCCACCGGCTTATTGAGTGCAATAAGCACTAAATCCTCTTCTTCTTGAGGCTCAATGTCCTGGCCATTGACCTTTACTCGGTCACCTGCCACCACCTGATCGCCTGTCGTCGCACGGCGTCCGTTAATCCAGACGTTGCCTTGCTCCACAAAGCGGTCAGCCTCCCGACGGGAACAAAGACCACTTTCACTGATGTACTTATTGATCCGGGTCGATTTTCGTAATGACATAAAACGCCATAGGCATAGGTGGAATGAACAAAAGCCGCGTATTAAAAGCGCTTAAAACGCCGAGCCGGGCTGCGTGAGAAAGTCGACTTCTTCAAGCGTTGAGGCTCTTTTCAATACCGCGTTGCGATGCGGGTAGCGACCAAAGCGGTCGATAATGACCTTGTGGCGCGCCTCAAAGTCCAGGTTGTTCTCTAACCCCGGCTGATTGAAAAGCTGCATTGCGATGGCGTGGATTTTAGCAGACTCACTGTGCATGTAAGGCATGTATAAAAAGCTGCGTTCGGTCACTGATAATGTCTGATCCGCGCCATGAGCGACCGCTTCCTGAGCCAGCGCCAGGGCCATACCATCACTGGCAAACGCGCGTGCATCGTCTCGATAAATATTTCTCGAAAACTGGTCCAGTACAATGATTTCCGCCAACCGCCCCTGTGGGTGACTTCGCCACTCAAAACACTCGCAGGCGGCGGCCTGGACATGGGTAGCACCAAAACGCGCTGCGATCTGCTGGTCCATGTCGGGGTCTTTTTTAAACCATTGGGCGGGTGTTAATTCATCAAACCAGAACTTTAATACGGCCTGAGCATCCTGTGACATATCACGTCCCTTTTTGATGGCTATTTTTTATGGCAGAACGATAAAAATGCCGCCACGAGTGTGGCGGCAAAACCGAATAGCATTGTATTTAACCGGTGTTACGCAGGCCTGCGGCAATCCCTGCCATGGTCACCATCAGCGCCCGCGAGAGGTCTGCACTGATCGCACCATCGGCATCTCGATTACGTTGTAGAAGTTCCGCTTGCAAGCCATGAAGTGGGTCGATGTAGGGATTGCGCACATCAATTGCCTGGCGAATCAGCGGTGTATTTTCGAGGAGTTTCTCTTGCTGGAGAATATCCAGCACCACATTTTCTAGGCACTCAAATCGCGTACGCAGTTTTTTGCCCAGCGCTTTCAATGAGGGCTCGTCGACCAACCGATGCTCGTAATAAGCAGCAATCGCTACGTCCGCTTTTGCCAACAACATCTCCAACATATCGAGATAGGTGCCAAAGAAAGGCCATTGGCTACGCATTTCCTGCAAGACTTCTCGACCACCCGGCTGCTCTAAACGCCGCGAAAACGCTTCACCACTGCCTAGCCAGGCAGGGAGCATCAAGCGAATCTGCGTCCAGGCAAAAATCCACGGAATCGCGCGCAACGTTTCTACGCCTCCATCCTGACGGCGCTTAGTTGGCCGAGAGCCGAGCGGCAACCTGCCCAGCGCACCTTCCGGCGTAACAGACCGGAAGTACGGGACAAAGTCGGGGTCTTCCCGCACGACACCGACGTAGGCGGCATGGGCCACTTTCGCCAGTTGGTCCATCTCTTCCCGCCAGTGAGGTTCCGGCGCGGGCGGCGGTAACAAGGTGGCCTCAAGCACGGCACAGGCGTAAATTTCCATTGAGCGCAGGGCGATATCCGGCTGCCCAAACTTGAAGCGAATCATCTCACCCTGTTCAGTTACCCGCAGACTACCATTCACTGAACCTGGCGGTTGAGAGAGAATCGCCGCATGGGCAGGACCGCCACCACGACCTACGGTACCTCCGCGGCCATGGAAAAGCGTCAAATCCACGCCATGTTTGTTGCATACATCGACCAACGATTCCTGGGCACGGTACTGTGCCCAGGCGGCGGCAAGCTGTCCGGCGTCTTTGGAAGAGTCAGAATAGCCAATCATGACTTCTTGTCGGTCTTTTGCCAGGGCGCGGTAACCCGGTAACGTCAGCAATTGATCGATAACATCGCCCGCATGATCAAGATCGTTTAGGGTTTCAAATAGCGGTGCGATAGGTAGCGTGACTTGTCCCCCAACTTCTTTCATCAACAGCGCCACTGTTAAAACATCCGAGGGCTCGGCAGCCATTGAAATAATATATGTGCCTAGCGCTTCGGCGTGCTCTTGAGCGATTACTTTGAAGGTATCGAGCACTTCGCGGGACTCTGCCGAACACTCCCAACGGCGTGGAATCAGCGGCCGCCGTGATTCAAGTTCGCCCAATAGAAACTCTTGGCGCTGCGCTTCACTCCACTCCTGATAGTGACCCAAGCCCAGCACACTGGTGAGTTCTTCCATCACCTGGGCGTGGCGACTGGCTTCCTGGCGCAGATCAAGCTTGGTCAACGTGACACCGAACACTGCCACGCGTCGCAAGGTATCAAGCAACGCGCCGTTGGCAATCGTATCCAGTCCGACATCACACAGTGAGCGGTAGCACGCCAGCAGCGGCGAATAGAGCTGGTCGCGGGTTTCAATAATTGGCCCGCCATCATAGTTGCGGCCATCCAGCTCGGCTTTTGCCCAGTCGCGGGTGGCTTCCATTTTGTTAAGTAGGCGCTTGAGCAGTTCACGGTAAGGCTCAGTACCTTCCCCTACCTCTGCCTTTAAGGCACTGTTGGCTTTCCACATAGAAAGCTCGGTTTTCAGCTGCTCAATATCCCGTAAATAGAGATCGGCAGCCATCCATCGGCCCAATAACAGCACCTCTCGCGTCACACGCGCCGTTACATTTGGATTGCCGTCTCGGTCACCACCCATCCAAGAAGCATAGCGAATTGGCGCCGCATCCAACGGCAACCGCTCTCCGGCAGTATCCAGCAATAAATTATCGAGATCACGGTGAAAGTCTGGCACCGCCTGCCACAAGGAGTTTTCGATAACAGCGAAGCCCCACTTGGCCTCATCAACAGGCGTCGGACGTTCATGACGAATTTCATCGGTATGCCACGCCTGACTGATCAACTCTTCCAAACGCCCTTGAGCGCGGGTTCCACGTTCCGGGTAGTCTTCGGAGCTTTCAATGGCAGTCAGGCATTCGTCGATAGCATCATATTTCTGAATCAGCGTGCGGCGAATAACTTCTGTTGGGTGGGCGGTAAGCACGAGCTCAACGCGCATGCTGGCCAAAGTTTCTACTAACTTGCGCGGCGAATTACCCGCCTGCTGAGCACGGCTTAACAGTTCACCAAGCACCGGCTGGGTGCCAGGCTTGTAGTCTTCCACTCGGCGAAAGCGCGCCCGGTAGTGCTGCTCAGCAATATTGGCGAGGTTTAAGAACTGGTTAAACGCACGCGTAACGGGCAGCAGATCGCGTTCAGGCAATTGGCGTAGATACTCAATGAGTTCACGCTGCTGCAATGAATCGCCCTGGCGTCCCCGCTTAGCATGGGCACGAATCGTTTCAATTTTATCAACAAAAGACTGGCCTAAATCATCGGCAATCGTACGGCCCAGGCTGTCGCCGAGAATGCGTACGTTATCACGTAGCGATTCGTGTAGGTCGTGACTCATTGGCATGGCCTCCTTGCGGGGTCGCATTAGTTGTTAAATGTTAGCAATTAAGGGGTAAATGTTTTTTCTTGTGCTTTTGCGGCTTGCCAATGGCTTTCCATTTCATCAAGCGAGGCGTCGGCCAGCGGACGCGCATCGGCGGCAAGCTTGCCCTCAACGTAGCGAAAGCGGCGCTCAAATTTCGTGTTAGTACTACGCAGGCATCGTTCGGGGTCAGCCCCGACTGTGCGAGCTAAATTGGTCACTGCAAACAGCAGGTCGCCAACTTCTTCTTGGACATGCTGTTGGTTTCCCTCGGCAAGGGCTTCTTCAACTTCAGCCAGCTCTTCACGGATTTTGTCTAGCACGCCGCTGGCATCCGGCCAGTCAAACCCGACCCTGGCGGCGCGTTTCGACAGCTTAGCGGCACGGCTGAGCGCAGGTAGCGTGCGCGGAACATCGTCAAGTACCGAAGGCGCTGTATGTTGTGCACGCTCGGCACGCTCATTGGCTTTGAGCGCTTCCCAGCGCGAATTAACGTGCTCGGTTTGTACGTCCTCGGCACTCACTCCAGGTGGACGCCGCGACGCGAGCGTGCCATCGGGAAACACATGCGGATGACGTCGCACCATTTTCGCAGTTAACGTATCGACAATGTCATGAAAGTCAAAGCGCTGCTCCTCGGCACTAAACTGGGCGTAGTACACCACTTGAAAAAGCAGGTCGCCCAGTTCACCCGGCAATTCATCGAAGGCGCGTCGCTCAATAGCGTCAGCAACTTCGTAAGCTTCTTCTATGGTGTGGGGAACAATGCTATCCCAATCTTGCTTGATATCCCAAGGGCAACCCTGTTCCGCATCGCGGAGTACCGACATCAACGTGAGCAGATCATCGACGCTGTAACGCATCAAGCTCCTCCTTTGCGGGGATTTTTCTCTGGGTCAGCATTGCGCAATCGGCGCACTTCCGTGACATTGGGCAGTTGCTGAATACGGGAAAACAAGCGCCCTAACGATTCAAGACCGTCAACCTCAAGTGTGATGCGCAACCGCGCAATCCCCTTATCGGTATCTGTTAGCGTGTTCACTGCTAATACATTAACCTTTTCATTACCTAATAGTCCGGTTACATCGCGCAGCAATCCAGAGCGATCCCATGCTTGAATTTCAATAGTGACGGGGTAACGGGTGTGGGCGCGCTCACCCCACTCTACTTCGATAATGCGTTGGGGCTCTTCCATACGCAATTGAAGAATATTGCTACAATCCTGGCGATGGACGGTGACACCGCGGCCTTGGGTAATAAAGCCCACTATCGGTTCGCCTGGCACTGGCCGACAGCAGTTGGCCATGCTGGTTTTTAAGTTACCGACACCCAGTACGGTGATATCGCTTTTCGTTGCTTTGCTTTGCTGACGACGAGGCTTTGCAAGCAATCGATCTAATTGCTCTTGATCATCAGTTTCACCAAACAGTTGCTGAGCTTGATGGAGTACTTGGCCGATACGCAGGTCGCCCGCGCCAAGAGCGGCATACATATCGTCGGCATTTTGGTAGTTAACAGCACCGGCAAGCTTAGCGAGATCAAGCCCTTCAACATCCAAACGGCGCATCTCACGCTCGAACAGCGCCCGCCCTTCATCTAAGTTTTGGTCTCGCGCTTGGTACTTAAACCACGCCTGGATTTTGGCACGCGCCCGAGAGGTACGCACATAGCCCAAACTAGGGTTTAGCCAGTCGCGACTGGGGCCACCTTTGGTTGCTGTTAAAATCTCAACTTGCTGACCAGTCTTTAATTTGTAGGTAAGCGGGACGATACGGCCATTAATCTTGGCACCGCGACAGCGGTGACCAATTTCAGTGTGCACGCGATAAGCAAAATCGATGGGCGTTGCAATGCGAGGTAGGTCAATGACATGGCCATCGGGGGTAAAGACATAGATCCGATCAGGCGCCACATCACTTGAGAGCCCTTCACGTAAATCACCAAAACCACCCACTTCGTCCTGCCACTCAAGTACCTGACGCAACCAGGCAATTTTTTCTTCATAACTTCGGCTTTTGGCGTTGGTATCGTGGCCTTTATACCGCCAGTGGGCGCATACACCCAACTCTGCTTCGTCATGCATTGCAAAGGTGCGTATCTGGATTTCCAGCACCTTATTTTCCGGCCCCATCACTGCGGTATGCAGCGACTGGTAACCATTTTTCTTCGGATTAGCAATATAGTCATCAAACTCGTTAGGCACATGGTGCCAGCGGGAATGAACAATCCCGAGTACGGTGTAGCAGTCAGCTACATCGGGCACCAGAATGCGCACTGCGCGCACGTCGTGTACCTGGGAAAAATCAATCCGTTTGCGCTTCATTTTGCGCCAGATTGAGTAAATATGTTTGGCTCGGCCGTCCACGTCGTAGTGGTGAATATTCTGGGCTTCCATCAAGCTCTTGATGGTTTCCACCACGTCGTGAATATAGCGATCACGATCTAAGCGCTTTTCCGCCAGCAGCTTAGCAATCGTTTTGTACTCTTCTTCATGCAGATAGCGAAATGATAGGTCTTCAAGCTCCCACTTGATTTGACCTATTCCTAATCGATGAGCAAGTGGCGCATAAATATCGGCCACTTCGCGCGCTACTTGTAAGCACTTTTCACGGGGCGCATCTTTTACTTGGCGCAAAGCGCAGGTGCGTTCCGCAATTTTGATCAGTGCAACGCGAACATCCCCGACCATGTTAACCAGCATTTTGCGCAGATTTTCCTGCTGGTTATGCTGCCCCATACCATGATTGGGTGTTAGTGGGTAGCTAATGGCCGCCATTTGCAGAACGCCATCGATCAGCTTAGCGACCTCTTCTCCAAAACGCTTGGTAACCGCTTCTATACTCAGCAGCCCCTCGCGAACTGCACGATACAACACGGCAGCCTCAAGGGTTGGCTGGTCAAGCTTGAGCTCGGCCAATATATCGGCCATTTCCAGCCCCATTCGAAAACTTGAACCTGGCGAGAGCCACGCGCGGTGGGTTTGCGGCGCCTCTCGCTCCAACTGCTCAGCAAGTTCACACGCTTGCGAGAGTCGCTCGGGTTCGCGTAGGCGCACATCTTCTTGAAGGCGCGCTAACCACTGCTGAATGTCTACCTTTCCGCTTTGTGTAAGCGGTTGGTCTGCACGCACTTTCACCATGACAATGATTCATCCTTTCAGGGAAACGGCTATTCATTTTCCGTCACCGAGGCTTGATGCAAAGGGCTGGCTAGCCCTCGTATTCAAACAGCATCAGCGTTTCCAGGTGAGCAGTGTGTAGAAACATATCTGCCACTGCGACTTGCTTGACACGATAACCTGCATGCACAAGATGTGCCGCATCGCGAGCAAGCGTTGCTGGATCACAAGAAATATAGGCCACCCGGGATACATTGTAACTGCTTAATACTTGGCAAACTGCTTCTGCGCCGTTGCGAGGTGGATCCAGCACAACTGCATCTATTTGTTGGTGCTCGCTGAGTAGCCTTTTCACCGTGTGAGCGTCACTTAAGTCGGCTTGCTGAGCATGCACATCCAACTGATTAGCTTCTGCGTTGGCAGTAATTTGCTTCACCATCGCCGGGCTGCCTTCTACGGCGATCACCTCTGCTCCAGCCGCCGCTAGCGGCAGGCTGAAGTTGCCAATCCCAGCAAAGAGGTCTAGGAGCTGTTGCCCTGGCGATGGCTTCAACCATGCTATCACCTGGGCTACCATCTTTTGGTTAACCTCAGCATTTACCTGTAAAAAATCGCCTGGCGAGAAACGTAACGTCAGTAAATTGGATACCTCATCAGCTGACGAACGATGCTCAATGTTTGGCAAACTCGCTCTTTGAATATCGAGTTCATCAAGGTTAACCACTTCTTGTAGAGTAGGTGCCCCGCTACTATGCGCACTATTCCAGTGCAAAACTGGTGTTTCCCGCCCTAACCAAGTGCCTAGCGCGACATGCTGCTGCTCCGCAAAGCGCTGCCAACGGGCCATATCTTGATCATGTGCTTTTAACTGACGCACCAGTACCACCGTCGCCTCATTGGTCGCCAGTAGTTCAACATGGCCAACAAGACGGGGAGAGGCTAACGTTGCTAGCAGTTGCCGCAACGGAAGGATCAATGCATTCAACGCTGGCACCAAAACATGGCACTGCTCAATATCAACTAACCGATGACTGTTGGGCGCTCGAAATCCCAGGAGAACATTACCCTGTCCATCCACCCTAACCCCCAAGCGTGCGCGACGTCGGTAGTGCTCGCTACTGCCATCTAACGCAGCAATTGAACCTAGCGTTAGTCCTTGGCGCGCCATCAGCTCGGTGACCACATCGCGCTTATGCTGACGTTGTGCAGCAAGGTTAAGGTGTTGTAAATCACAGCCGCCACACTGGCCAAAGTAAACACAAGCAGGCTGAACTCTCTGCTCTGATGTGGTCAGCCGCGTTTTAATATGCGCTTCGTCATATCGTTTACGGGTAACGTGTACTGCCACATCGACATGCTCACCAGGTAACGCTTGATCAATAAACACAGTTTTACCCGCTGTGTTATGCGCTACACCACGGCCATCATGGGCTAGACGCTCAACCACCAGCGTTGTCGAGGTCTCATCGTTAGACTCAGTTTTACGGTTTGGTTTGCGTACGAGTCCCGAGTGTCCTGAGGCGGGGCGAGGTGGCCGCCGCTTACCCAACATGGCCATCTATAACTCCGGCGCAAATAAGCCTGTGGAAAGGTAGCGATCACCCCGGTCACAAACGATAAAGACAATGACCGCGTTCTCGGTTTGCTCTGCAATGCGCAGAGCGCCCGCCAAACAGCCACCCGATGACACTCCTGCTAAAATACCCTCTTCACGGGCCAAACGGCGCATGTGGGCTTCTGCTTCTAGCTGACCGATATCCAGGGTAATATCGACTCTTGGTGGTTCAAAAATCGACGGCAAATACTCTTTTGGCCAACGACGAATCCCAGGAATGCTTGCGCCATCCGCAGGTTGTAAACCAACAATTTGGATCGCTGGGTTCTGTTCCTTAAGGTAGCGCGACACCCCCATGATGGTGCCCGTCGTGCCCATTGAACTGACAAAATGCGTCACTTCACCGCCAGTTTGCTGCCATACTTCCGGCCCCGTTGTGCGGTAATGTGCTAGCGGATTATCAGGATTGGCAAATTGATTTAGCGGCTTACCTTCACCTTTCGCAATCATGGCATCAGCAATGTCTCGTGCCTCCTCCATTCCGCCTTGTTTACTGGCTGAAATCAACGTGGCGCCGTAAGCCGCCATGGCCTGCTTGCGCTCTTCTGAGGCGTTTTCAGGCATAATTAGCGTCATTTTGTAGCCTTTGATAGCAGCAGCCATGGCGAGTGCAATGCCAGTATTGCCTGAGGTTGCCTCCACCAGCGTATCGCCTGGAACGATATCGCCCCGCGCTTCTGCTTCACTGAGCATAGAAAGTGCTGGGCGATCTTTCACAGAACCAGCAGGGTTATTACCCTCTAGCTTGGCAAGAAGCGTGTTATTACGACCGGCGGTTATGCGCTTTAAACGAACCAGTGGCGTATTGCCAACCACATCTTCGAGCGTCGGATAATTCATCGTACATTCCTTATCGTCACCATTATGCTGCATTATATCGGTGCTGCCGTTAGCTTGACAGGCACCCTCATTGAATCAACGAGCTTCTCTCATGTCTTTAAACACGCGCTTATTGTTTGCGTTACTCGGATTTCCGCTTCTTGTCTATGCCGTCATGGCAATACTGCTGGTGGTTCAAAGCGAGGCCACTAACAGTGACAGACTAAAGGAACGGTTAGTTAGCGCAGGTGAGTTGCTGGCACCAAGCCTAGGCAACGCCATGGTAGATGGCGATTTACCTCGCTTAGAAGCCATTGCCAGACAGCTTTTGGAACACAACGGGTTACGCGCGGTGACACTTTTCGACGAGCAAGGGAGCCGTTTATTGGTGCTGGGGCATTCGATACCTCCACCGCCTCGCCTAAATGCCCCCAGCTCCACGGCGCTCACCATGGATGAAACTATTTGGCGTATACAGGTGCTGTTAAGCACGTTTCACGGCCAGCAATCTAATTTTACCAATACTGGCTGGCTGGAAGCCGAGATGGACATACGCACGCTTAAGCTGGAGCGCTACAAACTTATTGCTAGTCTTAGCTTAGGCGGCATGCTGCTTGGCCTGCTGCTTTTTTTAGTCGCGTTTGCAATCAGTCGTTACGCTACCCGCCCAATTGAAGAAGCCAATCAAGCACTTTACCGTCTATCCCGGGGGGACTATCGACTTTTTGTTGCGGCTGCCCGCCCTACCGAGTTTCGACAATTGGCAGAGCATATTAATAGTCTAGCGGAACATTTTCAGCAGGCTCAGCATGATATGCAAAGCCAGATCGAGCAAGCGACCAGTGAACTGCAAGAGTCCATGGAGACGATTGAAGAACAAAATATCAAACTCGATCTTGCTCACCGAAGCGCCCTTCGAGCGAATGCCGTGAAGTCGGAATTCCTAGCTAATATGAGCCATGAGATTCGCACCCCTTTAAACGGCATTATTGGGTTTTGCCGTTTACTAGGCCGCTCATCGCTCGATGCTCGACAGAAAGAGTGGCTAGAACATGTGCATCGAGCTTGCGACAACCTGTTGATGCTAGTCAATGATGTGTTGGACTTCTCGAAACTAGAAGCTGACCAGCTGACGCTAGAGAAGGTTGATATTGATTTTGTGACACTAGTAGATGAAGTCGTTGGCCTTCACGCGCCCGAAGCGCAACGTAAACAACTCCATTTAGTGGCGATGGTGTACGACGATGTACCGCCAACGCTTTATGGCGACCCGCTACGAATTCATCAAGTCCTTAATAATTTAACCAGTAACGCCCTGAAGTTTACCCATAAGGGAGAAGTCATTATCCGTGTGATGCTGGATAGCCAAGAGGGCCAGCATGTTGTACTGCGCGTTAGCGTTAGCGACACAGGCATTGGCTTGAGCAATGAACAACAACCGCAACTGTTTAGTGCGTTTTCCCAAGCAGACCCCAGCCACTCCAGACAATTTGGCGGTAGTGGTTTAGGACTGACTATTTGCAGGCAGCTGGTTCAACGAATGGGCGGAGAGATTTCGGTTGATAGCGAGCCAAGAGAAGGGGCAACGTTCTCATTCACGTTGCCATTACTTGCAGACATGACAAATGAACGGACGCAAGAACTCTCACTGGACGGCTCAATCATTCGTATTCATGAACCCCATCTACCCACTCGTAACGTATTAGAGCACTTGGTGGAACGCTGGGGCGCATCGGCCGTCTCTTTCATTGAGTCCGGCAATGAACAGTTGCTCATACTGAGCCTGGAACGTGATGATTTTATCGGTGAGCGAAAGACGTATTGGCTATCGATTATTGCTCAAGCACCCTGCCCCACACTGATACTTGCTAACGCTACCAGCTTTGAGTTGCCTCTCTGGGAGCTTCCCAATGGGGGCGATATGCTGTGTAAACCATTTACCAGAGCTAAATTGGTTGCCACGTTTAAACTGCTATTAGAGCCTGTCAAAGCTCCTACTCTAGCAAACACACCAACGATTAAGTCATTACCCTTACCAACATTGACAGTTCTGATCGTTGACGATAACGCACCCAATCGCGAACTATTAAAAGCCATACTGGAAAGCGATCATCTCAACATTGTGTTAGCTGCCAGCGGACAGGAAGCGCTGAATTATGCGCGCCAGCACGAAGCCGACATGGTGCTAATGGATATTCGCATGCCTGATATGGACGGCGTTCAAACCACCCAGGCATTGCGGCGGATTAATAATAGCTGGGCACGCTGCCCTATTATTGCAGTAACCGCTCATGTACTTAGCGCTGAGCGCCAACAGTGGCTTGCAGAAGGGTTAGACGAAATACTAGTAAAACCTATCAGTGAAGCTCAACTGCAACAGCAATTTCAACGCTTCTTAGGCATTGCGTTGCCGACAAGCCCGCTTTTAGATAAGTCGCAGAAGGCGTCTGCAATTGGTTCTGCACCAGATTCATTACCTGTCATTGACCTTGAGCTAGGCACGCGCTTAGCAGGTGGCAATCCCAAGTTCGCTAAAATGCAGTTGAAACGACTGATCGATAGCCTGAATGAATGTGAACAGCGAATCCGCAGCGCTTTCGAAGACAACAATCTGATGGTGTTGATCGATCATATTCATGCGCTCAATGGTGCCAGCCGGTACTGTGGTGCACCCGAGCTAGCACTGACGGTAGAAACACTGGAAACACGTTTGCGCACAGGAGGATTAGAGCAAGCCGAGAGCTTAATTGATGAGCTGTATACCACCATTAAACGCCTCAGAGAGCAGCGAAGCACGTTAGATGAGCGTTAATTATTAAAGAACTGATCCTAGAAAAAGCTAACCCTTAAGAACTATCGCTCAAGCACTACGAATGCCACTGCGTAATCTGCTTCATCGCTAAGCGTTATATGGGCTGCAGAAGCGCCACTGGTTTGAAACAGACGAAGTGCTTCACCGCTTAGCTGCAGGCTTGGCTTGCCCAGCGAATCATTGAGGATCTGAATATCGCCCCATTGCATGCCGCTTCTCAGACCAAGCCCTAGCGCTTTAACATAGGCTTCTTTTGCCGCAAAACGCTTTGCTAGATAGCTGGCGGGCTGACCTTTTTCCTGCCAGACCGCTTGCTCGTCAGGGCCTAAAATTCGATGGGCAAAGCGTGGCCCATGACGTTTTACTGCTTTAGTAAAACGCTCGACTTGGGCGATATCTGATCCAATTCCGATGATCATCTTAGTGGCTACAGCAACCACGGTGGTCGTGGTTGTGGTCGTCGTTGTGATCGTGGTCATGCGCATCTAATGCTGCCATTAAACCCGCTTCTTGACCCGCAATAATCAAGCGCTTCATTTCTTGAATAGCGTCTTTCAACCCGACAAAAAGCGCACGTGCGATAATGGCGTGACCAATATTGAGCTCATTGACTCCCGGCAGCGCAGCAATCGCTTCCACGTTGTGGTAGTGCAACCCATGGCCAGCGTTAACCACTAGGCCAGCAGAAACAGCATGAATGGCCGCTGCACTCAGGCGGTCATATTCGGCAATAGCAGCTTCACTGCCAGGCTTTGCTTCTGCATAGGCTCCGGTATGAAGCTCAATCGTTGGTGCACCCGCACGTATAGCAGCATCAATTTGCGCGCTATCTGGATCTATAAACAAAGACACATCGCAACCAGCTGCACGTAAGCGTTGACAGGCATTGGCAATAAGATCAAATCCACCAACAACGTCCAAGCCACCTTCTGTCGTTAACTCTTCACGCTTTTCTGGCACCAAACACACGTGCGTCGGGCGTATTTCCTCAGCCAACGCCAACATTTCTTCAGTAACAGCCATCTCTAAATTCATGCGTGTATTGAGCACTTCTGCCAATAGGCGAACGTCTCTAGGCTGGATATGGCGACGGTCTTCACGCAGGTGCACCGTAATACCATCAGCGCCTGCTTCTTCCGCTAACAACGCTGCTTGAACGGGATCGGGGTAACGAGTACCACGCGCTTGGCGCAGCGTCGCAATGTGATCGATGTTAACGCCTAATAAAATCCGCGGAGGATGCATCGCGTGTCTCCAATAAGTGATATCAAGGTACCCATTAGCGCTGTCGGCGGCGAGCCAAATCGAGCATAAGTTCTCGGGAGCGTAAAGCGGTAGCACCTAGATGAGGCGCAAGTGCTGCCCTCATCACCGCTTTCAGTGCGCTTGCTAAGCCAACGGGCTGCCAATCGCCTTGATCTATATAGCGCAGCGTCCGGCCTTCTATGCCCTGCTCTGCAGGGACAAAAGCGCGGCTTTCTGCATCAAACCGATAGCGCGTTTGAGGATCAAGCGCATCGCCATCGTAGGTGCAAAAACGCGGTGTGGCTTCCAGTGTTTCCAACAACGCCCACTCAAAACGTCGCAACGCCAAGGCGCGATCTGCCGGTATCGGCAACTTTTCTAACAGCGCACTATAAAATGCGAAGACCTCGGGTGCTGAAAGCTCCAAAGGAAGTAGACGTGTGGCGATTTCATTAGCGTATAAACCGCAAAGCAACCCTTCTCCGGCAAGCAGTGCCGTTTGGCCTCGCGACTCCATCAGCGTTAATCGCTTTAGGTCGCGCTCACCTCGCCACGACACAAACAAAGGGGTGAAGGGCTGCAGCCGCTGACGCGATTTAGAACCTGGCCGTTGCCCACCATGGGCAACGGCACGGATACGGCCATAATTAAGGGTTAATAAATCCACCAGCGCGCTGGTTTCACGGTAAGCCTTGCGATGCAGTAAAAACGCTGGCTCTGCCGTCATTGAAGCACTCAATCGAGATCGTAACCCAAGCTTTTCAATGCCCGCTCGTCATCTGACCAGCCACGCTTCACTTTGACCCATAGATTTAACATTACCTTGGTGCCCAAGGCACGCTCCATATCTAAGCGTGCTTCGCGACCAATGCTTTTAAGACGGTCACCGTTCTCGCCGATCAAAATAACTTTTTGGCCCTGGCGCTCGACCAGAATTAAGGCACTGATATGGGTCACGCGCTCGGTTTCACGGAACTCTTCGATTTCCACGGTCATTTGATATGGGAGTTCATCACCCAATTGACGCATGACTTTTTCACGCACCAGCTCGGCCGCCATAAAGCGCAAACTCTTATCAGTGACTTGATCTTCAGGGAAAAAGTGAACGCTCTCTGGCAAATATTTGGCAACTTCCTGCTCGAGCGTATCCACTTGGGTACCATGCTTGGCAGAAATAGGCACGACCGCCGCAAACTCACGACGTGCGCCGACTTCTGCTAACCATGGTAACAAGTCTCCTTTATCATTTAACCGATCCACTTTGTTGACGGCTAAAATCACGGGTGCCTTAACGTGCTCAAGCCGCTTTAAAACGGCTTGGTCTTCATCTGTCCAACGGGTCCGGTCAATGATAAACACCACGCAGTCAACATCACGCAACGCCTGTGTTGCCGCTTGGTTCATAAAACGATTGATCGCTTTATTGCGGTCTTTTGACATGATGTGCATGCCAGGCGTATCCACATAAATGAATTGCGTTTCTTCGACCGTTTTAATACCCATCACCTGGTGCCGCGTGGTTTGAGGGCGACGCGAGGTAATCGAAATTTTTTGCCCTAGAATCCGATTCATGAGGGTTGATTTGCCTACGTTGGGCCGGCCAACGATGGCCACGAAGCCGCAGGTTTGACTCATGATTTGTCTCCAGGTGTTTTTTCAAGATAGAACAGCGCTTCTTCAGCTGCCTGCTGCTCAGCATGGCGGCGGCTGGGGCCTTTACCAGTGGTATGCTCGGTCAGCAAATCAATGTAGCACTCCACGGTAAACGTCTGGGCATGCGCTTCCCCCTTAACAGAGACTACTTCATAGCGCGGCAACGCTGCCTGGCGCGATTGCAAAAACTCTTGTAAGCGTGTTTTTGGATCTTTTTGAGTATCTTGTAACGAAATATTTTCAAGCCGCTCGGCGTACCATGCCAGCACTCGTTGGCGCACGACGTCCATGCCTGCATCTAAATAAATAGCACCTATTACAGCTTCTACTGCATCAGCCAAAATGGATTCACGGCGATGGCCACCGCTCTTCATTTCTCCTGAGCCAAGCCGTAAACATTCGCCGAACTCCATCTCCCGAGCCAGCTCGGCTAGTGTTTGTCCTTTCACTAAACGCGCCCTGAGACGCGATAATTGACCTTCTCTAGCCTGAGGGAACCGTTGGAAAAGTGCTTCAGCGATTACAAAATTGACGATGGAATCACCCAAAAATTCCAGGCGCTCATTGTTACGACCACCGTAGCTACGGTGAGTCATGGCCAATTCCATCAGCGTAGGATCACCGAAGGCATGGCCGATTCGTCGGCAAAAAACGGTTAAGGAATTACTCACAGTGCTCCTACGTCGTTGACGTTAACTAATATGACAGCATTAACAATTTCAAAACTATGTTTCATTCAATACGCCGTACGCTGGTAAAGCTAGGCAAGCCACCGTCCCAATGCATCCAAACGGCAAATGCCCTACCAACGATATTATCTTCAGGAACAAATCCCCAATAACGGCTATCGTTGGAGTGGTCACGGTTGTCACCCATCGTGAAATAATGTCCATCCGGCACGACGACTTCGCGCATCTGGGGGCCTGGATCTCGGGGGTTATTATATATATGGTGGCTAACGCTACCTAATTGCTCTTCAAATAATAGCTGTTGCGGCGAAAGTTCAGGACCTTCTTCAATCAATGCCTTACTGACTGGATCGCCGTTAACATACAGCTGCTTACCTTCATAGCGAATACTATCCCCTGGCAAACCAACCACCCGTTTAATAAAGTTGACCGCAGGCTCTTCAGGGAAGCGGAAGACCATTACGTCCCCCCGTTCTGGGTCATCAACCTCTAAAAAGCGGTTATGAACCACAGGCAATCGCAAACCGTAGGCAAATTTATTCACCAGGATAAAGTCACCCACTTCAAGCGTCGGCTTCATCGATCCGGATGGAATTTGAAACGGTTCAACAATAAAGCTGCGTACTACCAGCACTATCAGCAGCACTGGAAAGAACGAGCGTGAGTAATCGATCGGCCACGGCTCTTTTAGCAACTTCTCTCGCGTAGGCGCGTCCAGGCCTTCCGTAGTGGCTGCTTCTGCAGTGGCTAATCGCTCACGGCGCTTAGGTCTGAGCCAAAGCACATCCAGAAAATATATTGCCCCGGAAAGTGCTACGGCGATTACCAGTAATAATGAAAAATCCATGTGGGGTTCGTATCCCTAGTCGTTTACCTTGAGCACAGCAAGGAAGGCATCCTGGGGAATTTCAACACGCCCCACCTGTTTCATCCGTTTCTTACCGGCCTTCTGTTTTTCCAATAGTTTCTTCTTACGGCTAACATCACCGCCGTAACATTTAGCCGTTACGTTTTTACGCAGGGCTTTGACTGTTGAGCGTGCGACAACTTGGCCACCAATAGCCGCCTGAATAGCCACATCAAACATTTGCCGCGGTATTAGTTCTTTCATTTTTTCCACTAACAGGCGACCACGGTTGTGCGCATGATCACGATGGATAATAACAGCGAGCGCATCTACTTTATCGCCGTTAATCAGAACGTCCAGGCGAACTAACTTAGCTGCTTCAAAACGCTCAAAATTATAGTCAAGTGATGCATAGCCACGAGAAATGGACTTCAAGCGATCAAAGAAATCCATGACCACTTCCGACATGGGCAATTCGTAGGTTAGCTGGATCTGATTACCCAGGAACTGCATATCTAACTGTGTGCCACGACGCTGCTCACACTCAGCGATCACATTCCCCACATACTCCTGCGGCACCAGAATACTGGCGCGCACGATAGGTTCACGCATCTCTTCAACGTCTGCCATATCCGGCAGTTTAGAAGGGTTTGATACGTATTGAATATCGCCATTTTTCATGGCGAGTTCGTAAACCACCGTCGGCGCAGTAGTGAGTAGATCAAGGTCATATTCACGCTCTAAGCGTTCTTGAATAATCTCCATGTGCAGCGTGCCCAGGAAACCGACACGGAAACCAAACCCCAGCGCATCTGAGTTTTCTGGCACATATTCAAGAGAGGCATCGTTGAGTGCAAGCTTCTCAAGCGCATCGCGGAAATCTTCGTAATCATCGGCACTTACTGGGAACATACCTGCGTATACCTGGGGTTTCACCTTCTGGAAACCAGGCAAACGCGGTACATCCGGCGTTTTTGTGTGGGTGATAGTATCGCCCACTGGTGCGCCATGAATCTCTTTAATACCGGCAACAATAAAGCCTACTTCGCCAGCACGCAGGATATTTGTTTCTTTGCGCGTTGGCGTAAAGATACCCACTTCGGTGGTGCTCCAATCACGCCCTGTCGACTTGATGCGGATCTTTTCGCCTTTACGCAATGTACCGTCGAATAGGCGTACCAATGAAACAACACCCAGGTAATTATCAAACCAGGAGTCAATGATCAGTGCTTGAAGCGGTGCCTCTGGATCTCCCTTGGGAGGCGGAATATCCCGCACTAGCCGCTCTAATAAAGCGTCGATTCCAATACCACTTTTCGCCGACACCTGGCAGGCATCCGTTGCGTCAAGCCCAATAATTTCTTCCACTTCTTGCGCGACGCGATCAGGGTCGGCCTGGGGCAAATCAATCTTATTGAGTACCGGCAGCACTTCTAGCCCCTGCTCAATCGCGGTGTAACAATTGGCAACCGACTGTGCTTCAACCCCTTGAGCCGCATCAACAACCAATAGCGCCCCTTCACAAGCGTACAGAGAACGCGATACCTCGTAAGAGAAATCCACATGCCCTGGCGTGTCGATGAAGTTGAGTTGATAAACTTGACCATCTGCCGCCGTGTAATCAAGCGTTACGGACTGCGCCTTGATGGTAATACCACGCTCGCGCTCAATATCCATGGAGTCGAGCACTTGCTCTTTAAGCTCTCGCTCGGTCAGACCGCCGCAGGTCTGAATCAAACGATCTGATAGCGTCGATTTACCATGATCGATATGCGCGATAATAGAGAAGTTACGTATGTGCTTGAGCTTTCCGCTGGAAACGTCTTGAGACATCGAGAGTGTTCTGCCTTATGGGTGTGCAAGGTGTAGCTGGCTTTATTGAGCCGACATGTGCAAGCAATAAACATTGCCGCACCACTACGTTGCCAATGTTCGTCAAAAAGATAAGCGCTATTGTAGCGATATGCGGGGGATAGGAACAGCAGTCCGGCGAGAACCGCCGGACTGGAGAGACAATCAGTGGATTACTCTAGACGTAATGCAACAAATAGCGAGCGTCCATCTCGGTACAAACGCACTGGAATGGCGCGATCATCTGGCAGTTCTTCAACAATTTTCAACAATTCATCTGCCGAAGAAACACCACGATGATCAATGCTGACTAAAATATCGCCCACGCGCAGCCCCGCTTGAGAGGCAACACTCTCGGGGTCAACTTCGCGCACTTCAACACCACCACTAATATTCAGGCGCTCGCGTGTTGCTTCATCAACTTCTACCACTGCCAAACCCAGGCGAACCTGATTATTGCTGCTCGAGCTATCTCTTGGGTTAGTTGCTGAGTCAGGCCAACTGCCCAGCTCAACCGTTTCTGTTACCTCTTTACCATCGCGCATCAGTGTTAAATCCACATCACTCCCTGGAGCGACGCGACCAATTAAACGAGGCAACGTACTGGAGCGATCAACCTCTTCACCGTTCACTTCAATAATGACGTCACCTGCCTGAAGGCCACCTTGGGCTGCGGGCCCATCCGGATCTAGGTCAGCAATCAGCGCGCCAATTGCTTCTTCCATACCAAACGACTCGGCCAGATCACGAGACACAGGCTGAATCATTACGCCTAACCAACCACGATCCACATAGCCGTCCTCGCGTAGCTGATCAGCCACATCCATTGCTACATTAATAGGAATAGCAAAAGAGAGCCCCATAAAGCCGCCACTACGCGTAAGTATTTGTGAATTAATACCTACCACCTCCCCCTCAAGGTTAAACAGTGGCCCGCCGGAATTACCTGGATTAATGGCAACGTCGGTTTGAATAAAGGGCACGTAGACATCACGAGGCAGCGTGCGGTTAATAGCGCTCACGATCCCAGCAGATACAGAATGGTCAAAACCAAAGGGTGAACCGATTGCAGCCACCCACTCACCAACTTTTAACTCATCTGAATCGCCTAGGTTTAGCACTGGCAAATTATTGGCATCAACCTTAAGTAGCGCAACATCTGTTTGCGTGTCGCTACCCACCAGCTCTGCGGTTAATTCTCGACGATCACTTAACCGCACAAGAATTTCATCCGCATCTTGAACCACATGAGCATTCGTTAACACGTAGCCATCTGCACTAATGACGAAGCCGGAGCCAAGTGACTGGCGCTCTTCACTTCGGCCTGGCCCACTGCTGGGGGGCGCAGGAAAGCTGTCGCCAAAAAAGTGTCGGAATATTTCGGGGATATCTTGGCTACCAAACCCTTGAATAGAAGGTCCCGAGCCACGCTGAATCGTCCTGCTAGTAGAGATATTAACAACACCGGGGGCCGCATCCTCTACCAACTTGGTAAAGTCTGGCAGATTCTGCGCGTGGGCGTTTTGCCCCACGGCGAATAATGCGACAAAGCACAGCCAAAGTGCGTAAGGAAGAACCAAGCGCTTCATGCAACAGCTCCTAATCAAGCAAGTACTAACCACGTACTAAACAAAAGGAAGTGCAACTCTCGGCGAGTTACAGGAGTATTAACTGACCAGACGAGGACGGAAGCGTTCCACTCGTCCACGCAGAAGATATTTTAGAATCACAACAGAGCCAATTAACGTACTAAAAAATAGCATTGCACAAAACCAATCGCCCCCCCCCATCCCTGACGCAACACCGGAAATGATAATGGCTAACAGAAGGGGGAGCGCATAGACAAGCAGCGCAAGCCTGTTCACATCGCTTTCAGCGACAGTGAACGAGATAAGGCTACCGATGGGATAATGGTCTGGAAATTGCGAGGGCAAACCACCCGGATCAATAACGGTGTGTGGTCGACGACGGGCCAGCAACCCTACGCCACAACCACGGCCTTCAGCACATTGCTGACAAGCGACATTGTTTGACACATCAACGACCAATCCTGCCTTAGAGTGAGCAATGACAGTGCCGGAACGTACAATAGCATTGCAACAGGTAGTGCTCACAATAGCGTACCTCGTTATTCAAACTGCACCGATTGCACGATGCGCTGCAACAAATCAGCCGGTAACTCGCCGACACCCACTAATTGCCAGCTCTGATCGCCAACATCGACCAACGACACCGCCGCTGTGGAAACGCCTATTTGGTGTAGGCCTTCCTGCAATGCCGGTTGGCTGGCGGGCGATACAAATACACTCACGGCAGCTAACCCGTCGCTATACACTCGCTGGCCGCTTTGCTGACCCGGCTCTAGAGGTTGCTCAACAAATCCATCTGGCAGCCAAGCGACTTGCCACGACTGGTCGAGCATTTTTTCATCTGAAGGGATAGGGACATCACCGCTATAGGCGGTGGGAGATTGCAGTTGAGTAATCTGGAAGGTTTCAAGGACACGTCCCTGAGTATCGCTAAGCACGTGCTTGAGCAGTATCCCTGTCGCTTGATCGATCCACCAAGCATGATGGTATCGCTGATTATCAATAGGCGAGAAACGAAGTTCTACCGCATCGCGTTCAGCCACACGTGTTTTGTCTTCAAGTGATATTTCATAGTAACCAGCAACATGATCAGCCCATGCCTCTGCCGGAGACGCTGAGCCGGACTCACTAGGCGGGAACCACGCCAAATGCCCAGCGATGGAACGGCGCTCAACACTTACGGACGGGCCATCTAGTTGCTGAACAACTTGTTGTCGAATGCCATCTCGGACGCGATGGGAAAGCGCGAGCGTTCTTACTCCCACTGTGTCAATAGAAACAGCGCGCGCCTGGAACTCGAAACAATGACCAGCATATACACTAGACACAAGCCATTCATGAGCAGTAGTAGATGCAGACTGGTCAAATGCTTCTGTGCAGGAGAGCGACGGATAACTATCAGCGTTGAGTTGGAGAGGCAGCAAACTGGTGCTCAGTACGCACAGACCAATTGCCAATCTACCTCTCCAGTAGAAATATTTACCAGTCACATTTACAGCCACGCGGGCCCTCACTTGGTCATACGTCAGCTAACGACTTTATTAACGTTGCCCTAGAGGCTCTGTTACCGAGGAAGAGCGCATTAATGGCATCCAGCTATCACCACTTCCACCGGCAGCACCTTGTGCATGCTGCTCAAGGTACGTTTTAAGCAGACGGATCTGCTCTGGGTCAATCGCCAGAGTTTGCTGGGCCATGTTTCCCTGGGACACATAGGGTGTTGAGAAACCAGCGTCGCTAACATTCATAAAACCGCCTTGGCCTGATTGGCCATTAACACGAAACGGCGTCTGTTCAAACATCGGCATTTCTGGTGACGTCATCGAAGCGGGTTGAGAAGCAGCTAGGTTAACAGACTGAACTTGCGCACCACCGCTAGATTGGGCAGCGATACTTTCCCCCGGAGAACTGGCTGTGCTCTGGACAGTCTTGCCGCCATTGAAGAACTGAACACCCGTAATAACCATGAGTGAGACAGCTGCCGCCACCCCGGCACCGCGGGCAAAAGAAAGTCCGCCGGGTCGGGCGGAAGAAATCACGACATCATCCTCAAAGGCAGGAGCAGGCTCATCACGCAAACGGTCCATGATGCCAGCAGAAAGATCGACACTTACATCTACATTTCTTTCACCCTGCATCATGCTGCGCGCCAAATGGTAGCGCCGCCATGTCTCTGCCGCATCAGAATCGTCGGGCAATGACTTCAACACTCGGCGCAGTTCTAGCTCATCACTTTCGCTATCCATTAAAGCTGAAAGCGATTCCCGTGTGTTATGACTCATACTTCACACCCTCACACTGTGTTAAAAGAAGCGCTGCGATAACACTGCTAACGAGTGTTTAACACCGCAGCAACTCCACAGGCCAAGTCCTAACTTCAAATAGCCAATGTGTAAACGTTTGATGCTCAACAGGTTAACCACTCGGCTATTGAACACTAAACGTTCACTTGGCGCCTACTCGACCTAACTAAGATCGTCAGGTTCTATGACGCTTTACTTTCCAGTCAGTTCACAAAAAATGTAAAAACGTAATCAAATGTGAATTCAAAACCCTACGTTTAAGCCCTTAGCCTAAGCCTTTAGTCTGGGCACTAAATCTAAGCACTAAGTCTAAACACTAAGCCTAAGCACTAAATCTAAGCACAATGACGCTTACTCATCGCGGCTGTTCCGTGACGTTGTGACGAGTGGGCGTATATGCTCATCAACCGCTTCGCGAGCACGAAAAATACGCGAACGCACGGTTCCTACGGGGCATTGCATGACTTGCGCAATATCCTCGTAAGCAAGACCATCCAGTTCACGTAACGTAATAGCAGTACGTAAATCATCGGGCAGGTTTTCGATGGCTTCATAAACGGCGGCTTCTAACTGGTCCCGGGCAATCGATGCCTCTGGCGACTCGGAGTCAGCCAACCGCCCACTCTGATCAACCATTTCAGCATCGACAATATCCAGGTCACTGCCGGGCGGTCTTCGGCCTCGAGACACCAAATGATTTTTGGCAGTATTAATCGCGATCCGATACATCCATGTGTAAAACGCACTTTCCGACCGAAACTTACCAAGTGCACGATACGCTTTGATGAAGGCCTCTTGCGCCACATCTTGTACTTCGGAATGATCGTGGACATAACGTCCAATCAACCCAATAATTTTGTGCTGATATTTTTTCACCAGTAGATCGAAAGCGCGATTATCGCCTTTTTGGGCACGTTCAACCAACTGCTGGTCTGTTTCACGGGTGCCCATTCAAACTCCCCTCCCGCTCGTGCGACGCACGCCGAGCGCTATCTCTCTTCGCCCTTTCATGTGGGCCTTCACAGCAAGCAGCATAGTGTCCCTTGGGCATTGGTTAATCTTAATGATGACAGATGATAGTGGATGATCCGCCTACCCTATACAGTGTAAAAAGGCTTCCAATGGTACTTAGTGTTACGCGTTCTAAGCGGGGCATCAAGCGCTTACACTCTGTAGTTCTCATTTCGCCTCGACTTGCCCCCTCAGTCCCCTGAAGAACCTTGACCGTGACACTTTTCGTTTAGATCAAGTTCCGCAACAATTGATTTTTACCTGCCTGACGCGCCATAGTAGGGCTACTTTTTAGTTCATAGCGCACGCACAGGTAGCACGATGTCAGATCAGCAGGTTAGTAACCTTAACGTCCTTGCACAGGATGTTCTCACCACCCCCGAAGCCCTTAAACAGACTATTCCGCTGACAGACGCTGCGGAACGATGTGTCATCGAGGGCCGCCATACCATTCAAAACATCCTCGATGGCAAAGACCCTCGGCTTCTCGTGGTTGTCGGTCCATGCTCTATTCATGATGTAGATGCCGCACTGGACTATGCCCGCCGTCTGCGCAAATTGGCAGATCAAGTCAGCGATAGCCTGTTCATTGTCATGCGCGTGTATTTCGAAAAACCCCGTACCACAGTGGGATGGAAAGGGCTGATTAACGACCCGCATCTTAACGACTCTTTCGAAATTGATGAAGGCCTCCACATCGCACGTAAGTTACTCGTCGATCTGGCTGAACTTGGCCTACCGCTCGCAACCGAAGCGCTAGACCCAATTTCTCCTCAGTATATGCAAGACTGTATTAGCTGGTCAGCGATTGGCGCTCGCACCACAGAATCGCAAACCCACCGTGAAATGGCGTCAGGGCTTTCTTGCCCAGTCGGCTTCAAAAACGGTACCGACGGCAGCCTCGACGTCGCCATTAACGCCTTGCAGTCTGTTGCCAGCCCGCACAACTTTTTGGGTATCAACAACGCAGGTCAGGTTGCCATTATCCGTACACGCGGTAACGCATACGGTCACGTGGTATTACGCGGCGGCAATGGTAAGCCTAATTACGACAGTGTCAGCGTTGCTATGGCTGAAAAAGAGCTTAAGAAGGCCGACCTTTCAGCCAACATCATGATTGACTGCTCCCACGCCAACTCCAATAAAGATGCTGGCCTACAGCCGCTGGTGCTCGAAAACGTCACCAACCAAATTCTGGAAGGCAATACGTCCATTATCGGCCTGATGGTTGAGTCAAACATTGGCTGGGGCAATCAAAAAGTTCCTGCCGATCTTAGCCAGCTAACATACGGCGTTTCTATCACCGACGCCTGCATTGATTGGGGTACGACGGTAGACACCTTTACTCGCATGAACGAAAAACTTGCTTCTGTGCTCGCCAAGCGCATCGAAAAGTAAATTAAAAGACAGCTAGAAAAACGGCTAGCAATAGCAACCATAAGCGCCCCGCAAGGATATTCACCTTAACGGGGCGTTTTAATTGCTGCAGCTTATACTTACATGATTTCTCGTTTGAACGGCGGTAATGCATCTAGCAACGCCTGACCATACCGGCGAGTAATCACTCGTCGGTCCAACAGCGTGATGACACCACGGTCACTCTCCTTGCGGATCAGCCTCCCACAGGCTTGTACCAATTTAATTGACGCATCTGGAACGCTAATGCGCATAAACGGGTTACCGCCCTGGCTTTCAATCCACTCGGCAAGCGTGGCCCCAACCGGATCATCAGGCACCGCAAATGGCAGCCGTGTAATCACTACATGGGTTAAATAGTCGCCGGGCAAGTCGATACCCTCAGCAAAACTAGCCAAGCCAAAAATGATGCTCCCATTGCGGTCGTCAACAGCAGCGCGATGGCGCTCAAGTAATTCTCGCTTGGGCAGCGTATCCTGCGCCAACACCCGATGCTTGGTTGCCGCAGGCAACGCTTTTTCCACCGCCCGTAGCTGCGCCCGAGAAGAAAACAGCACCAAAACGGCTTCGTCATCACCCAATTGGGTGACGAAATTAACGATGGCGCTTTCATGGGCATCGCGATCACTGGGATCCGTCGCCTCTTTGGGCACACGCAAAATGGCATTGGCGTAATCAAAGGGGCTCGGTAGTGCCTGATAGCGATAGCGGTTTGCCAACCCCGCGCGCTCTTGGATTCGCTCAAAGCGCCCCAGCGCGGTAAGCGTTGCTGACGTCACTACCGCGCCATGACAGCGCCCCCACAAATGTTTCGCCAACGTATGCGCCGCGGATACCGGGCTTGCCGAAAACTCAATTTCTGGCTCTCCCGCAACACGGCTTAGCGTTATCCAGCGAGCACTGGGCGGCGCATTGGCGGCATCTTGCTCACTAAAGGCTTGCCACAGCGCATGGGCATCCAGCGAGCGCCCATGCAGCAATGCAATCAGCGGTAACCACGTGTCGGCTTGATCTCTATCCAACCCTGTTTGCTTGTCGGGATCGAGACTTTCGCGCAGGATATCGCTAATGCTTTCTAAGCTACGAGACAGCGTGGCAAACATAACCAACAACTGCTGAGCATGTTCGCGAAGCGCTTCTGGCACTTGGCCTTTTTCAAAACGCTGCTGATGGCTAGCCTCTTCATCCGATAGGCCATTTTCCCGCCCAGCCAACTGGTGCCCCATGCTAAACACATCGCCCAACGCTGGCTCTAAACTGTGCAACAGCTCAGGTAATCCAGCAAGCAAACGCGCGATGGTCGGCTGAGCCGCCAACCCCTGGTGCAGATCAGTCAAACTGCTTTTCAGAGTTTTAAGCCAGCGCAAACAACCATGCACCGCAAAACGGTGGGCAAAGTGAGAAAGCGCCTTATCAGGCAGATGGTGGCCTTCATCAAAGATAAAAATGCAGTCGGCGGGATCCGGCAGAATAGCCCCGCCACCCAGCGCCAAGTCGGCAAGCACCAAGTCATGATTGGCGACTATTACATCGGCATCTTCCAACTCGCGGCGGGAACGAAAAAAGGCGCAAGCACCAAAATGACCGCAGCGACGGCCTGTGCATTGGCGATGATCCACTGTTAGCTGCCGCCAATGACCGTCATCAATCGATGCCGACCACGTATCGCGATCACCCTCCCATTCGCCTTTTCCGTAAGCTTCCGCCATATCCGTGGCTAATAAGGAAAAGTCACTGCTATGGGCTTGAAGTGACTGCTCAAACAGCGACAGGGTCGGGTTTGGCTCAGAGCCTTCTAACGCCTGATCAAGGCGCGCAACGCACACATACCTGCCACGCCCTTTTGCCAAGGCGTAACGAAAGGCGATACCGCTATGGCTGGCAAGCGAAGGCAGGTCTTGGTTAAGCACCTGCTCCTGCAGTGCCACCGTCGCGGTAGATACAATCAGCCGCTTTCCCTGCGCCTTGGCAATCGGCAACGCAGCAATCAGGTAGGCAAGCGTTTTCCCGGTTCCGGTACCCGCTTCCAATACACATACGTGATTGTCGTTTGTACGCTTGCCTTCGCCGTCCTGCTCAATGCCACCTAAGGTGCGGGCAATTTCTGCGATCATCAGACGCTGACCGTAGCGTGGTGTTAGCTCAAGCTTTTCCACCACACGACGATAAGCGTCTTGAATATCGCTTTTTAGCGCATTATCGAGCATGCGCGTTACAGCATGCCTTCCGGCGGATGTTCGCAGGGCAGCTTACCGTTAATGTAGCGCTCAATTTCTGGTAGCGAGAATGCATCTTCCTCGCCAACAAAACTAATTGAGATGCCTTTGGCACCCGCACGCCCGGTACGTCCAATGCGATGAACGTAATCTTCCGGATCTTCCGGCAACGTGTAGTTGATCACGTGGCTGACATCTTCAATATGAATACCACGCCCAGCGACATCGGTTGCCACCAGCACTTGAATTTCCCCCTCACGGAAGCATTCCAAGGTTTTGATACGCTGATTTTGCGGCACATCGCCAGATAGCATGGCGACACTAACGCCCGCCTTTTTCAGTAGATCATCTAACTTGCGCACGAGATCGCGACGGTTACCAAACACCATCACCCGCTCAAAGCTTTCCTGTGTTAGCAGGTTCACTAACAGGCGCTGCTTGTCGTCATCAGATACCAGATATACACGCTGATCGATATCAGCTTGGTTCTCAACGGTGACTTCAATCTCGACATGCGCAGGATCAAGTGTCCATTGACTCGCCAGGCTCAGGATATCGTCGGTGAAGGTTGCCGAGAACAAGAACGTTTGGCGCTCTTCTTTTTTAGGCGTATAGCGAATAATGCGTTTCACATCGGGAATAAAGCCCATGGAAAGCATGCGATCCGCTTCATCCAGCACCAACACTTCCACTTCAGAAAGGTCGATATCACGCTTCTGGTGGAAATCAAGCAAGCGCCCGGGTGTCGCCACTAAGATATCGATCTTCTTGCCTAAGCTCTCTCGCTGCTTTTGATAGTCCATGCCGCCAACAACGCTGGCCACATTGAGCTGCGTAAAGCGAGCAAGTGCTTTGGCATCTTTTTCGATTTGTAGTGCCAGCTCCCGGGTAGGCGCAATAATCAACGCGCGGGGCGCACCGGATTTCTGGCCATCAGGGGTTGGCTCTTCCAGAAAATACGCCATAACCGAAATCAAAAAGGCGGCGGTTTTTCCGGTGCCTGTTTGCGCCTTGCCGACAATATCGCCACCCAGCAAGGTGTGACGCAGCGCCTCTGACTGAATAGGCGTGCAGTATTCAAACCCTTGGGCATGAATGGCGCGCATTAAAGGCAGCGGCAAATCAAAGTCATGAAAGCGCCACTTGCCGGCAACGGCGGGCACCTGAAACTGACGAAGATCCCAGTTCGATTGACGACGACGCGGTTTCCGACGGCGGCGTTTAGGCTTGCGGTTCTGGGCCGATGCTGTGGTCTGTTCCGACTCGCTCATAGGCTGTGTATCTGTCCATTGCTGTGGATGGTTAGGCATCACGAAGTGCGTATTGTACCAGGGGTTGGCGATAAGAGCGCGTCCTGCTGTCGAAGGAGTACTCTTGCCTGTTAGAATGAGACATAAATTAACCCAAGGAGCGCGACATGACGCGTAAGAAAAAAACTCGTTCGCTGGCGGATAAGGTAACGATCCGCACTGGTCGCCGCAAAGATTACAAAAAGTGGCGCCATGATAACCCCGACCAAGTGACCTCTTCACGCCGTTTTGTGGCTAAAAAGCAGCAACAGCGCAAGCTTCAAGCGGTGCGTAAACTGGCACGCCAGCAAGAGGGCCAACACATTGCTATCCATCCTGATAAAGAAGGAGACAAGCCGTCTGGAGATCATTCTTAATGCGCTTGGTCTCGTTTAATATCAATGGCATTCGGGCACGGCTTCATCAGCTTCAAGCGCTGATCGACACGCAGCAGCCAGACGTCATAGGACTGCAAGAAACCAAAGTACAAGATAGCGAGTTTCCTCTGGCTGACGTTGAAGCCATGGGCTATCACGTTTTTTATTACGGACAAAAAGGCCATTACGGGGTTGCCTTAATGTGCCGGCAAAAACCCCAAGCGGTTTTTTATGGTTTTCCTGATGACGAGGAAGACGCCCAACGCCGTATGATCGGTGTGCGGTTACTCACCGATAATGGCGAAACAATCACCGTTTGGAATGGCTATTTTCCCCAGGGTGAAAACGTGGAGCACCCGACTAAGTTTCCCCATAAAGAGCGCTTCTATCAACAGCTGACAAGCCTGCTTCAACACCAGCACCGCCCAGACGAGCAGCTGGCGATCATGGGTGATTTCAACATATCGCCGGAAGATCAGGACATCGGCATTGGTGAACCAAGCCGCAAACGCTGGCTACGCGAGGGTAAAACCAGCTTTCAGCCCATCGAGCGGGAATGGCTTGAAGGCATAAAAGCGTGGGGGCTCAGCGACAGCTATCGGCTATGCTACCCCGATAACAGCGATTGGTTCAGCTGGTTTGACTATCGCTCAAAGGGATTTGACCGTGAGCCAAAACGTGGTCTGCGCATCGACTACATTCTGGTGACTAAACCGCTTGCCGAGTGCGTCACCGGCGCAGGTATCGACTATCAGCTGCGCGGTATGGAGCGACCTTCCGATCATGCTCCAGTCTGGAGTGATTTTGCACTAACGCTTCCACAGACAAGCTAGGTCCCGCCCCTCCCGTCATTCGAGGGGCTATATTTCATGGCAGCTATCAAAAATTCGATAACCACTGCTCCGCTTGAGCATCGCCAAGGTTCACTGCCTTAATAAACGCCTCCTTGGCCTGATCGTCTTTCCCCCAGCGGTAAGCGAGCTGTCCGTATTGCCGAAAGTCTTGCGCTTTTTGAGTATTCTCAGCAAGCGCTTTCCAAGCACCCAGCGCCTTTTCAATATGCCTAGCCTGCTGCCATGCCCCCGCTAGCAGCCGTAGCGTTTCCTCGTCAGGGGTTAACTCGCCCTCTTGGATAGCCGCTTCCAAGTGCTCGCCTGCTCTGGCTGGCGTACCACCTGCCAAATGCAAACGAATTAACGTTAAGCGATCCTCAAGCGCGGTGAATTTACCCAGCTGCCATGCCATCTCCCACACGCCGGCAGCCACATCCGCCTGCCCTGCTTGCTGGGCAAGCCCTGCCGCCTGACGCCAGGCATCAGGCTCACTGTGTTCGTTTAAACCGTCTACTAACCAACCAACAGCTTGTTCGTTTTGCCCGGCATTGCGCAACACCGCCGTGGTTAATGCCTGCTGCGAATCCGTAAATCCGCCTTTTTGTAGTAACGGCGACAGCCATTCAACAGCATCATCCCAGCGTTCCTCTTGGGCTAATAGTCTAACTAGCCGCCATGCGGATTCATCATAGTGAGGGTTGCCTTGAGATTGCGTTAGCCACTGCTCATACAATGCAATGGCCTCAGTACGCTGATTACCTGCGCGACGCAGTGTCGCCTCATCGCGCAGCCAGCGCAGAACTTGGCTATTTGGCACGCTAAGGCGCTGCTGTGCACTGGCTAACTCAGCAGCTGCTGCAATGTGATCGCCTTGACGCACCAACCCACTCGCGGCGAGCTGATGATACAGCGCACTGGCCCACTGGTCGGCACGGTTACCGCTGGCAAGGCGCGCCGCCTGAGAACGTGCATGGCTAATAATACGCATGAGCACATCGCTATCAGCCTCGTCGCTGGGCTGTTCCGCTAATTGGCTTTGTAGCCCGTTAAGATCGCGAACAATGTCACCCGGCAGCGGTTCGTTAGCGTGCGCCAAAAAGCTTAGCGCGCTTAATACGACGATTCCTACCCAACGCTGCATACGCTTTCCTCAACTGGCTATTTCGACAAGCTATCTCAACTGGCTATCTCAACTGGAACTCAATACGCTGCGTGGCGCGGCGAAGTTGCTGACTGGGCTCAAACTGCCAGCGCGCGATGGCGTCGCGGGCTGAATCTTCAAACACTCTCCTTGGCTGTGCACGTGTGACGCGAATCGTGCCGTTATCGACACTACCATCACGGCGAATAACAAACTCCACCTCAACGAACCCCTCCATACCACGCCGCTGGGCGCGAGATGGGTAAGAAGGATTCACGCGACTGGTCGGCGCAACTTGCCCGACACTGACTGGCTCATTCGATGGCGCGGGTTCTGCGACTGGTGCGGCCTCACGCTGTGCTGTCGCAGGGGCAGGAGAAGGCGCCGCTGTTTCAGCTGGCTGTGGTGCTGGCTTAGGTTGCGGCGCTGGTTTTGGAGATGGCTTTGGCGCTGGCTGCGGCGTCGGCTCGGGAGTAATTTCTGTCAGCTCTGGCAGCTCACTCTCCAGCTCAACCGGTTCCACTGGTTCATCTGGAAGCTCAACGTCAGGCAGCGCAATTGCACTATCAGCAATAGGTGCAGGGGCTGGCAATGGCATCGGTGGCGGTGCTGCTGGCGCTGCTTCAGAAGGTGCTGGCGGGGGTGCCTCTTGCTTTGGTGCCACTTCTGGAGCGTCTATCATAGTCATCGACATGGTCATTATCGGCGTCTCTGGCGAGCGTTCAGGTGGCGTTACTAATAGCGCCAGCATCCAAAACAAGCCAACGGCCAAGACCATGCCGCCGAGAATTGAGAGGGCATGACGAATCATGGCGCACTCCGACTCGCTGCCACGGCGACCTGATCAACGCCTGCCTGCTTGAGACGATCCATCACTTCAATCAACAGCCCAGTCGTGGACTCTCTATCTGCCTGAATAACCACCGAGCCATCATCACTCAGCATGCTGGCAACTTGCTGGCCAATACGGTGAATATCGACGGGTTTACCATCGACCCAAACAGCGCCTTCTGGCGTCACAGCAATTAGCACCTGCGCGTCGGGGCGTGGGCTTGCCGCCGCGGCTTCAGGGCGATTAATCTCAACACCGCTCTCTTTAATAAAGCTGGTCGTCACAATAAAGAAGATCAGCATGATAAAAACAACGTCCAGCATCGGCGTCAGGTTAACTTCATTGCTATCAGCCGTGGTATCTATGGAACGGCGTCTACGCATCCTTCTCCTCCAAGGCACGAGCTAAGCGGTCGTGTAACCGCTGGTCTTCGCGACGAATCACGTGCTCTAAACGACTAATAAACAGCAACCCCACCACCGCAATCGCCATGCCGGTTAGGGTGGGCAGCGTGGCTCGGGCCACACCATCAGCCATTGCCCGGGCCTGATGGGTATCACTGAGAGACAGGCTATCGAACACGGTAATCATGCCGGTGACGGTACCCAGCAAACCTAACAATGGGCATAGCGCCACGAGCAGCTTGATCCATGGCAACGGGCGGCGCAGTTTAGCAACCAGTGCTTCTGTCCAAACATCGCGAAGCGTGCGCGCACTCCAACTACGATGATCACTGCGTGCCGCCCAACGGTGGATGAGTTGGCGACGGGCACGCCGCCAGCTAACGCGGTAATACCACCAGCGCTCAATTGCCATTCCAAACACCAGCACGGCAACAAACGCCAGCACCACTAAAACGGCACCACCGGCATCAAGCAGCCGTTCAACGGGCTCAAGCCAAAGAGGTAACGTGGGCATATTAGGTCACCGCTTGCGCATTAGCCGTCGACTGGGCTTCGAGATGGTCAGCCAAGCTGGCACTTGCTTCGCCTTCAATGGCTTGGGTAATCAAGCGGCTGCGACTCGCCAAGGCCGTCTGAGCAAACAATAGCGGCACAGCGGTTACAAGCCCCAGCACTGTAGTCACCAGCGCTTGGCTAATCCCACCTGCCATCAATTGCGGATCACCGGTACCGAACACGGTAATTGCCTGGAAAGTGACAATCATACCGGTCACAGTACCTAACAGGCCCAGCAGCGGTGCAATCGCCGCCAACAGCTTAACGATAGGCTGGCCACGCTCGATACGTGGCAACTCAGCAAGCACCGCCTCATCTAACCTCGCCTCGAGTGCTTCTGGCGTTTGGTGTTTATCCATATCCTGGAAGCGCTGAAGCACGCGACCCAGCGGGTTATTGGCATTGGGCTGATCCAGCGTTTTACGCTGACGATGCACCCGTGCACTGACGACCACTAAGTAAAGGTACTGAGCCAATGCCACGAATAGGCCCAAACCACCCAGCGCCACTACTACATAACCGACGTAACCACCCTGCTGAAAACGCTCCCACAGTGTTGGCCGCTGGGCCAGGGCTTTAAGAACACTGCCTTGGGTAGGGTCAATGGCAAAAATACGGCTTTCGCCTTGATGATAAGCCGCCAGTACGTCGCTAATTTCGGTAGGCGTGCGCGGCACTTCGGCCAAGCTATCGTCATCCTGGCCTTTTCTGAGCAACGCTGTTTCGGTAAACGCGACAAAATCCCCCAAGCGCACAACACTGCGCGGCTCGATTTCGCCACTGTCATCGGCCACCGGTAATTCAAGCCGTTCAGCACGCCCGGTGTTCTGCGTGAGTATTGCCAAGCTGTCCACTAGGGTTTCGATGTGTTGGCGCTCTAGCACCTCGACCTCATTAAGCCGTGGAGCAAGCGCGGCAGCATCCAGCGTTAACCAACTGTCACCGCCTAGTTCGTTGCGTAATTCTTCACTGTGCCGTGACAAGTCTGCCAACAGCGAAGCGAGTGCTTCGCCCTGCTCTTCTTGGCGCGCCGCCAGCACTTGCGCCTGCTGAGTTTGTTCTTGTTGTTGCGAGGCTAACGCTGCCTGCTGCTCTTGTGCGGCTTGGTGCTCAGCCCGCGCCTCAGCTAATGCGTCATCCAGCGCCTCCTGATCATCAAGGAACGACTGTAAGCGCGCTTGGTCACGCGCTTCAGCCGCCTCGCGTGCTTCACGTAATGAACCCATGCTGTCGGTTTGTGCCATCGCTACACTGCTGCCCAGAAGAGTGGCCAACAGCGCTAAACAGATAGCGGTTCTGCGCGCACCACGTTGGCGTGTCAACAGACTCATTGCTGCCCCCCTGCATTATCGTTAGCAGTAATCGAAAGCGGTAAACGCAGCAATTCTGGCGTGCGCTGATTGTCAGCAATGCGCAGACCGTTGCGCACTTGGCGGCGAGCACGTTCATCAAGCACTTGCCACTCACCGCTCGCCTTATCCCACACGCCCCCTTCTCGACCATCAGGAGTTAAGTAATAAAAGCCGATTCGACCGATGCGTAAATAGTCCACCTGACGTGGATTGCCTTGTGTTAATTGCAAACGACCACGCCAGCTATCCACCTCACGGCCATAGGCTAATTCAGCCCGCCATGCTTCAAGCAGGTTGGCAATACGGTCGGCACTTCCAGTGGCGGGCGGTTCAGCAGGTTGAGCACGTGCTAAACGCTCATCTTTCAGAAACGGTAGGTCTGATTCGATCCAGCGGATCAGCTGTTCCGTCATATCCTGCTCGACAGCAGGCAACGCAGCGCGAGTGTCGCTTAACGTATCAAGTGCTTGGTTAAGGCGCTGTTGGCGTTCGGCTTCACTGGCCAAGCGGCCACTTAGAGCAACGTTAGACGCTTCCATCTGGCGGGTTTCCCGCTCTAGGCGGCGCAGTTCTTCAATTGCTGAACGCGTGACGTCATCAGCCTCATCAATTTGCTGCTGAAGTGCGGACTGCGCTTGCTGGGCCTCGACACTCTGGGCCGCTTGATCGACTGTCTCATCGCTTGCCATTAGCGAACCGCTGACCAGCACCCCGGCAAGCCAACCTCTATGCAAGGCAAAGAAAGGCCTTTTCAGCACGTTACGTCTCCGTTACTGACTAGCACGCTGCTATTAACGGCGCGCTAGCAATAAATTATGTATAGGAACGATTTGCGTTTCGTTTAAGCGATGCATAGCCTACCATTAATAAAATAAATGACAATATTTATCATTAGCATTTGATGTGACGCGGAAGACATTTACTATAGTGAGGCGCTTCTGGTGCTGGAAGACTCCGAACACAACCAGAAGGAGTATCGCTTTCATGCCCATGGCAAAACTGATGATGAAAGACTGCTCCACATCACATTGGCTGGTGAGAATCGGCGGTTTCATCAATCAAACAATAAAGTTAGGACGACCGCTTTGTATAGCACGGGGGTAATTAGCTGTTCTCAAGCATGTATGCACGAAGCCGTCGCTCCTCTCGCATGACATAGAGGATAAAAACATGCTCACCCTCCTGACGATAAAAAATGCGGCACGGCGAGACCACGACTTCCCTGTATACTGAATCAGGAAGTTCTGGTGGTATCCGCCCGGATTGTGGAAAATCTTTTAAACGCTCAGTCTTATCGAAAACTTCCTGGACGAGACGGCTCGCAGCGGCAGGATTATCCAGAGCAATATACTCAGCAACTGAGTCCAGTTCTTGAAGCGCCGGCTCAGCCCAGATTACTTCAGCCATTGACTCATTTTCTCCCTGGCTTCACGTTGGCTGTACGATCTTCCTTCAAGTACAGCTCGCTCTCCCCGAGAGAGTCCCTCAAGTAGCTCAAGTCGGCGCTGCATGAACTCATAATCCTGCACATCAACAAGATAAGCGGATGGCTTACCGTGTTCAGTGATCAGCACCGGCTCTTTGGACAGATGCAAGTCTGCCAGGATTTTTGTGGCTTGACGCTTGAGGTTTGTAACCAGCTCAACTTTCATGGGCTCACCCTGATCCAAATCAAAAGTGACACTATAGTATCACTTTATAGGTTAGGCAATCATGGCTACCGCAGAACAAACCAGAGACCCTTACAGAGCGGAGCGGCGTAAAGAACATCCGAGTGACGCGAATTGTTAATTGCCAATAGGTAGCCCGGGTTCAAAAAACCCAGCAACGGTCATCATGTGTGTACCCTATTGAACCATGGTACGAGCTGGCCGCTGGTGCTGAGATGAGATGAGATGAGATGAGATGAGATGATGGTCAATTTATACCGGGGTCCGAGCTGCTCCTGAGTAAGAGACTGCAACCGGTTACCAATGCCTGACTTTTGGTAATCCTTATTAACAGCTAGATCCGATAGATAACATGCATAGTTAAAATCAGTGACGCTGCGTGCGATGCCCACGATGGCACAACCATTTTCAGTCAGAGCGTAGCAGAGTTTACTTAGGAAGGTAGTGGCGAGCGCCCTGCTCGCCACTTGTCAGGCGGAAAGAAGCAAAGGCTTAAAACGCCCAGTCGTCGTCTTCAGTAGCGACGGCTTTGCCGATGACGTAGGAAGAACCAGAGCCGGAGAAGAAGTCGTGGTTTTCGTCCGCGCTCGGGGAAAGCGCGGCCATAATGGTGGGGTCGACGTCGGTGACACTGCTGGGAAACAGCGGTTCAAACCCGAGGTTCATCAACGCTTTGTTGGCGTTGTAGTGAAGAAATTTCTTCACGTCTTCCGTTAAGCCCACTTCATCATAAAGCGATTCGGTGTAGCGCACTTCGTTGTCGTAAAGCTCTAGCAGCAGCTCATAAGCATAATCTTTCACTTCCTGCTGGCGCTCAGGCGTTGCTTCCGCAAGCGCTTGCTGGAACTTATAGCCCACATAGTAACCGTGTACCGCTTCATCGCGAATGATTAAGCGAATCAGGTCTGCCGTGTTGGTCAGCTTGGCGTGGCTCGACCAGTACATGGGCAAATAGAAGCCTGAGTAGAACAAAAACGACTCAAGAAAAACACTGGCCACCTTGCGCATCAGGGGGTCATCTGCGCGGTAGCGCTTGAGGATCAGCTCAGACTTCATCTGCAGCGTTGGGTTTTCTTCGCTCCAGCGGAAGGCATCGTCTACATCACGAGTGTTACATAACGTCGAGAAGATCGAGCTGTAGGAGCGCGCATGTACCGATTCCATAAAGGCGATATTAGTGTAAACCGCCTCTTCATGGGGTGTGCGGGCATCATCCATTAATACCGGCGCGCCCACGCTGCTCTGGATCGTATCGAGCAGCGTCAGGCCGGTGAAAACACGAATCGTCAGCTGTTTTTCCTGCTGGGTCAGCGTGTTCCACGACTGAATATCGTTGGAGAGCGGCACTTTTTCCGGCAACCAGAAGTTGCTAGTCAGACGGTTCCACACTTCCAGGTCTTTATCGTCCTGAAGGCGGTTCCAGTTGATCGCATCGACCCGCGATAAGCGTTGCATCATGGTCATTAGAGTTCTCTCACAAACATAATCTGATAGAAGCGATACTCGATTACAGCGAACAGGAGACACAGCCTTCTACTTCCGTTCCTTCAAGTGCGCTCTGGCGCAAACGGATGTAGTAAAGCGTTTTGATACCCATACGCCACGCGTAAATTTGCGCCTTGTTAATGTCTCGCGTGGAAGCGGTATCGGGGAAGAACAACGTTAATGAAAGCCCCTGATCGACGTGTTTAGACGCTTCGGCATAGGTATCGATAATTTTTTCAGGGCCAATTTCGTAGGCATCCTGAAAATAGTCGAAGTTCGCCTCGTTCAAGAATGGCGCGGGGTAGTAAACACGCCCCAGCTTGCCTTCTTTGCGGATCTCAATTTTCGCTGCCACCGGATGAATACTGGAGGTGGAGTGATTAATGTAGGAGATAGACCCCGTCGGCGGCACCGCTTGCAAATTACGGTTGTACAGCCCATGCGCCATCACTGAGACCTTTAGCGCCTGCCACTCTTCCTGGGTAGGCAGGGCAATACCGCTACGCTCAAATAAATGGCGCACTTTCTCGGTTCGCGGCAGCCACGCTTGGTCGGTGTACTTATCAAAGAACGCACCCGATGCGTAGGTGGAGTCTTCAAACCCAGCAAAGGCTTCGCCGTGCTCAATCGACAGCTGGTTAGAGGCACGAATCGCATGGAAGGCCACACAATAGAAGTAGAGATTGGTAAAGTCCAAGCCCTCATCTGAACCGTAGTAAATGTGCTCGCGTGCAAGGAAACCGTGCAGGTTCATTTGCCCAAGGCCAATGGCACGAGACTTGGCGTTACCTTCAGCAATAGACGGCACGCTGCGCAGGTTGCTCATCTCGGAAACGGCGGTCAAACCACGAATAGCAATTTCAACGCTAGTGCCGATATCGCCTGCATCCATCACTTTAGCGATGTTCATCGAGCCAAGGTTACAGGAGATGTCCTGACCAATCTGGCGATAGCCGAGGTCGTCATCGTATTCGGTGGGCGTATTCACCTGAAGAATTTCTGAGCACAAGTTGCTCATGTTGATACGGCCAGCAATCGGGTTGGCGCGGTTAACCGTATCTTCAAACATGATGTACGGGTAGCCCGATTCGAACTGCAGTTCAGCCAGGGTTTGGAAAAACGCACGCGCATTGATCTTGTGCTTGCGAATACGCGCATCAGCGACCATTTCATGGTACTTCTCGGTCACGCTGATATCGCCAAACGGCACGCCATACACCCGCTCAACATCGTAGGGCGAGAATAGGTACATATCGTCGTTGCGCTTGGCCAGCTCAAACGTAATGTCTGGAATCGTTACGCCCAGCGACAAGGTTTTAATGCGGATTTTTTCATCGGCATTTTCACGCTTAGTGTCTAAGAAGCGCAGAATATCTGGGTGGTGAGCATTTAGGTAAACCGCACCAGCACCCTGCCGCGCGCCTAATTGGTTAGCATAGGAGAAGGCATCTTCCAGCAACTTCATAATCGGAATAATGCCCGACGACTGGTTTTCGATACGCTTAATAGGAGCGCCAGACTCACGGATATTCGTCAACAAGAAGGCTACGCCGCCGCCGCGCTTAGATAGCTGCAGCGCGGAGTTAATCGAACGACCAATCGACTCCATATTGTCTTCAATACGCAGCAGGAAGCAGGAAACAAGCTCGCCGCGCTGCTGTTTGCCGCAGTTCAGGAACGTCGGCGTAGCTGGCTGAAAACGGCCGCTGATAATTTCATCAACCAATGACTTGGCCAGGGCTTCATCGCCACGCGCCAGCGTCAACGCCACCATGCAGACACGGTCTTCATAGCGTTCGAGGTAACGCTTACCGTCGAACGTCTTTAGCGTGTAGCTGGTGTAGTATTTAAACGCTCCCAGGAAACTTGGGAAACGAAATTTGTAGGCATATGCCTGCTCAAACAGCGCCTTGATAAAGGAAAAGCTGTACTGAGCCAACATGCCTGGTTCGTAGTACTGCTCTTCCACCAGATAATCGAGCTTCTCTTCCAACGAGTGGAAGAATACGGTGTTTTGATTAACGTGCTGCAGAAAATATTGGCGAGCGGCTTCACGGTCTTTATCGAGCTGCAATTCACCGTTAGCACCGTATAGGTTCAACATCGCGTTCAGCGCATGGTAATCCAGGGTGCGCGCCTCAGATGCTACCGCCGCAGACCGTTTTGTTTCTGCCGGTTTTGTCGTAGCGGCATTTTTTGTAGCGTCATCGTTAGCGGCTACGTTGCTAGAGACTGAGCTTGACGTTTCCAAAACTCTTCTACTCCTTTGCGGACCTTGGCGACATCGTCGTCAGTGCCAAACAGTTCAAATCGATAAAGCAGCGGTACTTGGCACTTTTTGGCAATAATTCGCCCTGCTAGACCGTATGCTTCACCAAAATTCGTATTACCAGCGGCAATAACACCCCTGATGAGGCGTCGATTGTGCTCATCGTTTAAAAACCGGATCACCTGCTTCGGCACTGCCCCTTCGGCATAGCCACCACCATAGGTAGGTGTCACTAATAGGTAGGGCTGCTCTACGCGTAGAGTTGGTTCTTCACGGTTGAGCGGCAACCGCTGCGCGTTCAAACCAAGTTTTTGTATAAAACGGTGGGTATTGCCTGACTTGGTAGAAAAATAAACCAACGAACCATCGCGCGCAGCTTGCACATCAGCATTTTGCATAGCGACGTTTTATGCCAGTGCTTGGATGCGGTCAGGGCGGAAGCCGGACCAATGATCTTCACCCACGACAACAACCGGCAACTGACGATAACCCAGCGCTTCCACTTCTTCTTGAGCGCCACTTTCAGCAGTAATATCAATAACGGTATATTCTAAACCCTGCTTATCCAGCGCACGGTAGGTCGCGGTGCATTGGACACAAGCAGGCTTGCTATAAATTTGGATATCCATGGCTATTTTTCCTTTTCATAGCGGTGTTTTTCGGGTAGGGCACATCTTGTGCTCGCCCTCTCTTGAACATACAACGCATACTATATATAGACCATAAGAAAATCAATTCAAGCATATGTGGTATTTTTCATCCACAGGTTATTGACAGCTCTTACCCAGGATAGTAGCCAAAACGAAAAAAACCGCCCTTTTGATAAGGGCGGCTTTTAACTAGGTGCCAACTGAATTGGCACCCCTTTCTATGGGATTGAGCTTAGGCGATAGCAGCCTGATAACGACGCTCAACATCTTCCCAATTGATAACGTTGAAGAAGGCTTCTACGTAATCAGGGCGCTTGTTTTGGAACTTCAGGTAGTAAGCGTGCTCCCAAACGTCCAGACCCAATACCGGCGTATTGCCGTGCATCAGCGGGCTGTCTTGGTTCAGGGTGTTTTCGACGACCAGCTTTTTCTCTGGTGTAACAGAGAGCCACGCCCAACCGCTACCAAAACGACCCAGTGCCGCTTTCTTGAACGCTTCCTTGAACGCGTCAAGACCGCCTAGCTCGGCATCAATAGCTTTTGCTACATCTCCCTGGGCTTGTCCACCGCCATTGGGTGACATCATCTGCCAGAACATAGAGTGGTTGGCATGGCCGCCACCGTGATTGATAACAGCTTGACGCTTCTCTTCAGGTACACGGTCAAGATTAGCCACCAGCTCTTCTACCGGTAAGTCTTCAAGGCCGGTGCCTTCAAGCGCAGTGTTCAGGCTAGTAACGTACGTGTTGTGGTGACGAGAGTGGTGGATCTCCATCGTCATCGCATCGATGTGTGGCTCAAGCGCGTCATAAGCGTACGGTAATTCTGGAAGTGTATGTGCCATGCTAACTTCTCCTTAAGTGGCTTTTGTTACGTTCACTTAACTAGGTGCGGTCTTGCCCCACCTTTTTCAACCGTCACGGCCGTGTTTATTTCCGTGAACGGCGATTATTAATAACTAATACGTTATATACCCCAGTACCTTAGTCAACTATTGGCAGTTTATCGAATTCATCGCCAATAAAAAAGCCGACTTCTGGTGAAGTCGGCTTTTAGTCAGTTCAAGTTCAGTGGCTTATAGCTTGCTCTCAAGCTCCGGCAAAATCTCGAAGAGATCACCCACTAACCCGTAGTCGGCTACTTGGAAGATAGGTGCTTCTTCGTCTTTGTTGATCGCAACAATGACCTTGGAGTCTTTCATGCCCGCCAAGTGCTGAATTGCGCCGGAAATACCCACAGCAATATACAGATCAGGCGCCACGATTTTACCAGTTTGACCAACCTGCATATCGTTGGGCACAAACCCTGCATCGACGGCAGCTCGTGATGCACCGATGGCAGCACCCAGCTTATCTGCGATGCCATCGAGCAGCTTAAAGTTTTCGCCGTTACCCATACCGCGGCCGCCGGATACCACCACTTTGGCGCCACCAAGCTCTGGGCGATCAGATTTCGCCAGCTCTTGCTTAACAAAGCTAGACTGACTATTTTCGACCACCACTTCTACTGTTTCTACCGAGGCGCTGCCCGTGCTTTCTACCGCATCAAACGCGGTGGTGCGCACGGTCATTACTTTCAGCGCATCGTCGCTTTTTACCGTCGCGATGGCGTTGCCCGCGTAGATAGGGCGCAAGAAGGTATCGGGGCTTTCAACGCCAATCACATCAGAAAGCTGGCTAACATCTTTTAACGCAGCCAAACGCGGCAGTACGTTTTTACCGGTGGTAGACGCGCTAGCCAGTACGTGGCTGTAATCGCCAGCCAGCTCTACCATTAACGCTCCCATGGGCTCGGCTAGCTGATGCGCGTAAACAGCGTTGTCTGCAACGCGAACCTTGCTGACGCCATCGAGTGTTGCGGCAGCGTCGGCGGCCGCTTGAACGCCTTCACCGGCAACCAGCACGTCAATATCACCACCAATCGCCTTGGCAGCAGCAACCACATGGGCGGTTGAGCCCGCCAACTGACCTTCATGGAGGTCGACAAGTACCAGAATACTCATGAGATCAGCTCCTATTAAAGCACTTTGGCTTCGTTTTTCAGTTTATCGATTAACTCGTCTACCGAGGCGACCTTGACACCGCCTTTGCGCTCCGCCGGGGATTCCACCTTGAGCAGACTGACCTTGGAGGCCACATCGACGCCGTAATCAGCGGGCGTTTTGACATCTAAAGGCTTTTTCTTAGCCTTCATGATATCTGGCAGCTTAGCGTAGCGCGGTTCGTTCAAACGCAGATCGGTGGTGACGATAGCAGGCAGAGAAAGCGCAACGGTTTGCAGGCCACCATCAATTTCCCGCGTGACATTCACCTTGTCGCCATCAACGACAACTTCAGAGGCAAAAGTACCCTGGGGAAGGTTGGTCAGCGCGGCAAGCATTTGACCCGTTTGGTTGTTGTCGGTATCGATAGCTTGCTTACCCAGGATCACTAAACCGGGATGCTCTTCTTCAACGACTTTAGCAAGCAGCTTAGCCACCGCAAGCGACTCAACGCGCTCGTCGGTTTCGATATGAATAGCACGATCTGCCCCAAGCGCCAGAGCGGTACGCAACTGCTCTTGAGACGCTTTAGGGCCAACGGTAACCGCCACAACTTCTGTCGCAACACCCTTCTCTTTAAGGCGCACCGCTTCTTCAACCGCAATTTCGCAGAAAGGGTTCATCGCCATTTTGACGTTGGTAAGATCAACATCGGAATTATCCGCTTTCACGCGGATTTTGACGTTATAGTCAATGACGCGTTTAACCGCGACGAGTACTTTCATAGATTCCTCGCTTGGCTTGTGATGAAAGCCGTTAGCCTGTCCCGGCATCGTAACAACTGATGCCACTTGAAATAGGGGGCGACGTTATTTTAAAACGACACCTTAAAATTCATGCAAGCGTTTGATAGGTCTGTAAATGAAAAAACTCTATCAATCTGCCACAACCTAGTAACTAGCGACAACACCGATTTACTACGGCCTTGGTCGTAGCAGCGATGCAAACTCCATTGGTGAATGGTGCTTTTGCCATCGTAGGGGTGACCTTACAGGAGTATTATGCCTATCATGGGGTATAATCAGAAGCAAACGACCGTTTTAAATTAAGGCCATCTTTTTATAAGCTAGTTCTCTTAACGTTGACTTGACGTTCCTACAGTCTAGTTTTTGTAAGTGATGGTACTTATGAAAATAAGGAGAAGCCGGGTGGAAAATGTTGAACGCGATGTCATGGACTTCGATGTAGTTATTGTCGGGGCTGGCCCCTCTGGCCTTGCTTCCGCTTGCCGTCTGATGCAGCAGGCAAATCAAGCGGAACAAGAACTGACGGTTTGTGTGGTAGAAAAGGGATCAGAAGTCGGCGCCCATATTCTTTCCGGTGCTGTCTTTGAGCCACGCGCACTCGCTGAGCTATTCCCCGATTGGGAAGAGCGCGGCGCACCGCTCAATACCCCTGCCATACGTGACGATGTTTATCTGCTTAAAGATGCCCAAAAAGGGCAAAAAATCCCCAACGCGCTAGTGCCGAAAAGCATGCATAACACTGGCGGCGAACTCAACCGCTATGTGATTAGCGCTGGCAACCTGTGCCGTTGGCTGGCGGAACAGGCCGAAGCGCTTGGCGTGGAAATCTTCCCCGGTTTTGCGGCCCAAGACGTGATTATCGAAGATGATGCGGTACGTGGCATCCTAATTGGCGACATGGGTATTGGTGCAGATGGTACACCCAAAGATGGCCATATGCCGGGCATGGAACTTCGCGCCAAGTACACGCTTTTTGCCGAAGGTGCCCGAGGCCATTTGGGCAAACGGCTAATCAAAGAGTTTTCATTAGATGCTGGCCGCGACCCGCAGCATTACGGGATTGGCTTGAAAGAGCTATGGGATGTTCCCGCCGACAAACATGAACCAGGCTTGGTTCTTCACGGTTCTGGCTGGCCGCTTGAAAAAGACACCTACGGCGGCTGGTTCCTTTATCACGCGGAAAATCAGCAAGTGGTGGTCGGCCTAATAATGGACCTTGGCTATAAGAACCCTTGGCTGTCGCCATTTGACGAATTCCAACGCATGAAGCACCACCCAGTGCTTAGCCAATATTTAGAAGGCGGCAAACGGGTAGCCTACGGCGCGCGTGCCATTACCAAAGGCGGCTTTAATTGCCTACCGAAAATGACCTTTCCTGGTGGCCTGTTGATTGGCTGTGATGCAGGTACGCTGAACTTTGCCAAGATCAAAGGACTGCATACGGCAATGAAATCCGGCTTAGTAGCAGCAGAAAGCGTCTTTGAGGCAATCAAGGGTGGCGATGAAGGTGCCCAAGAGCTAGTTAGTTTCACTGAAAAATGGGAAAAAAGCTGGGCGTATGAAGAACTAAAAGAGAGTGCAAGCTTCGGCCCTGCCATACACAAATATGGCACGGTGGGCGGCGGCGCTTATAATTTTGCCAATCAGCTATTGGGCAATAAACTACCCAACGTTCACGATACCACCACCGATCACGGCGCGCTGAAGCCCGCTGCTGATTTCGAGAAAATCAATTATCCGAAACCTGATGGCAAGCTTTCGTTTGATAAGTCGACCTCTGTTTTCTTGTCCAACACTAACCACGAAGAAGACCAGCGCTGCCATCTGCGCCTGGCAGACCCTGAGCTGCCGATTCGTGACAACCTGCCCACTTACGCAGAACCCGCTCAACGTTACTGCCCTGCTGGGGTTTATGAAGTCCTTGAGGATGATCAAGGCAAGCCACGCTTCCAGATCAACTTCCAAAACTGCGTACACTGCAAAACCTGCGATATTAAAGACCCAGCGCAAAATATTACCTGGGTGGCACCCGAAGGCGGCGGCGGGCCTAACTATCCCAATATGTAATTCGCACTACATGACATTCGCACTAGTAGATAGCCAAGAGGCGCAGCCAGTTACGCTGGCTGCGCCGGTGGCTCTAAGCACTCAATCGGTGCGCGTCGAGCAATTAAACGACGACGACCGGCCTGCGCAAAGCGTACATCGATGATCGGATCAGAGGGATTGCCTTCTACCGTGGCTACTTCCCCCTCTCCAAACACGGCATGCATTAAGCGTTGCCCAGGGTAAAAGCGGGTATCTGCCTGATAATTTGCCGTTGTCTCATTGACCTGTGGTGCTGCCAATTCAATATCCGCTCTACCTAACCGTTCAAGATAGCGCTTCACTAAACTCGGCGATGTGACTTGCACGGCTGTTTCGGGGGGATCTTGGCGCGACAGGCACGCTGCCATCCGCAAACTATCTTGCCAAGCACTTTCCGCAATAAAGCGACTAGGCCGATGCACCCCGCCATCATGCAGCACCAGCAATTGCTCTTGGGCACGCGTAATCGCTACGTAAAACAGTCGGCGCTCTTCCTCTAACCGCTCGTCATTAAGCGGATTATCACGACTGTAGTGCGGAAAGTCTTCTTCGTTCACCCCGGCAACAGCGACCAACGGCCACTCTAGACCTTTCGCTCCGTGAACCGTGCTAATCAAAACGCCGCCCGCTTGATTCTCTACCGGACGCTCTAGCAGCTCGATAAATGCATCTGGGTCTTTCACGCTATCGGCCTGCTCAATAAGCACGTCTAGCAGGCGAACATCCTCTTCGCCCTTATCACGCCGTGCGGCTGCTCGCTTTAGGGTTTTTTCCGCATCAATCGTTTCCACTACATGGCTAAGCAGCTTGGCAGGCGGCCAGGCGCTCAACTTAGGCAATTCGCATAGCAGTGCCCAGCGTTTTTTTAACGTGCGGCGCTGGAGTGGCTTCAGAGCCGCCAGCACGGGCTCATGGCGCTCAGGCCAGCGTTGAGTGCTAGCTAACTGGTACGCGAGTTGCTGAAGGCGCTCACGGGCAACGAAAGGCGTTGGCTGAGAAAGCAACAGCAATAGCTGCTCTGGGTTGCGCAGCAGTTCTGGCTGGCGAGAAAGTTTCAAATAGCCTGCCAATGCCTGCACGAGGGGTAGCCGGAAAACGAAACGATCTTCTCGCTGAAGACGAAACGGGATGCCCGCCTGCAGGAGTGCCAGCTGAAACGGCACCGACAGCGCCCAACTGCGTACCAGTAAACTAGCATCACTCAGTGCGCGCCCTTGAGCTTGCCAATCGACCAAGGCATCAAGCAGTAGTCGACTGCCCTGCCCAACAGAGATATGGGTCTGGGGGTTGTTGGCATCCGCCAAACAAAGCTGATCTGGTCGGCGCTGGTTAGCCATAATGGCGTGATTAGCAGTAAGCGCCAGCGCATGACCATGGCGAAACGTAATAGAAAGCGGATAGTCCTTGGCGATACCAAACGTTGCGGTAAAGTTTTCCAGCATGGTGTCAGGGCGTGCGCCCCGCCATTCGTAGATACATTGATTGGCATCACCTACCGCCATCACATTGGCACTGGAGCCTGCCAACACAGCCAGTAATCGCTGCTGCGCGGTATTGATATCCTGATATTCATCAATGATCACGTGGTCGAGAAAACCTTGTACCCGATCGCGCAAGGCCTTGTCTGCTTCTAAAACTTGCAGCGGGCGATATAACAAATCGGCATACGTCATAACACCTTCGCCGCTAAGCAGCCGTTCAGCCTCATCAAACGCCATGGGGAAGTAATCAGTATCTGGCTCGTAATTCAGCCGCTTGTAAAGCGTATCAGCAGATAGCATTTCCGCCTTTACCAATCCGCAAAAATGGGCAAGGGCTTCTAAACGATCCCCTTCTATTGCCGCATCACGACGCTCAGCGGCATCGTGAAGCACATTCAAACTTGCTTGACGTAAAAGGCGTTCTAACTGCCAGTCTGCAGGCAACAGACGTCTTGGCGCAAGCACTCCCCAGCGACATAAGCTCTGAGTTAACCGATGGCCAAGAGAGTGAAAGGTGCGCACATCAGGTAACCGCTGCCCTTTAGGCGCCATGCTGACCAAGCGACGTTGAAAATCATCTCGAGCGGAACGGTTAAACATCAGTACCAACATGCGTTTTGGCGAGGTACCCGACGCCAACAAGTGAAGCACACGCGCCGCCATGGTGGTGGTCTTACCCGCTCCCGCGACGGCGGCTACCCGGGCATGCCCCTCGCGATGATGGACGACCGCCTGCTGTTCGGCTGTTAACTTCACGTCGCCTCGCCTGGCATCGCATCATTGGCATTAAACTGACCTAAGACATACCAAGACCCAGCGCTATAAAGCCGACACTGACATTCGCCGTCGTCTACTTCGCTCAACGTGGCCTCCTCTACCAACCGGTAATACACATTGCGATGCAAGCGAGCCGCTAGCCCAAAGCGCACGACACACTCTGGGGCAAGGTCACCCTCAGGCGTTTTTGAAAGAGTAAGTGGATGCGATGCATCTACACGAACGACATCATCAAATTGGGTCTTAAGCCACCAGGCATCATCGTGAAAATCTGCTTCTACCGCCACGAACGGGCAATCAACCACGGTGACTCGCCAACGTTCAACAGGCGTTACCAGGCAATAGCCATCGTCGTCGTGTCGCAATAGGCTCGCTAACAGCCGCGGTATGGCAAGACGCTCAAACGGCTTTCCTTCATGCAGCCACGAGCCATCAGCCTGAATAACGATATCAATATCGCCACTCAGCGCCGGTTGCCACTCATTAACGGGCGGAATCGCTGCCGAACCGTCAAATTGCTGCATAAGCCGATCAATATTCATCGCTTACCTCCCAGGCTGTGCTTTCAGCACTTATACCACTAAACCGGACTGTGCCAACGCTTCCTTTACGTTATCAGGCGCATCGGGCAAAGCAGCGCGAAATAAGTGATAAAAATTAGCGGTGGTTTGCATCGCTACTTCATCAACGCTGATCCCCCGCTCTTTAGCGATACACTCTGCCACCTCAACCACCCAGGCAGGCTCGTTAGGTTTTCCACGATAAGGAACAGGCGCCAAGTAGGGGCTATCGGTTTCAATCAGCAGGCGGTCAAGGGGCAGCTTTCGCGCTAGCTCTCTAAGCGACGCGGCATTGCGGAACGTTATAATGCCCGATAATGAAATATAGAACCCAAGCCGAACCGCTTCACGCGCCATGTCTAAATCTTCCGTAAAACAGTGCAACACACCGCCGACGTGAGGATTAGTATGCTCGCGTAGCAACGCTAGCGTGTCTTCTTTTGCTTCACGGGTATGAATAATAATTGGCAGTTCTAGCTCATTGGCCGCCATTAAGTGGCGTTTAAAGCGTTCATGCTGAACTTCCACGGGCACGCTGTCCTGATAGTGATAGTCTAGGCCCGTTTCACCAATCGCGACTGCACCGTACTGTTCAGCAACATCAACAATATCGCTAACCGTTGGCTCTTTTGGGGCCTGATGAAGCGGATGCAGCCCAGCAGAAATAACCACATCGTGGTGCTCGCGAGCAACCGCCGCTAATCCAGGCACATCTTCCAGCGTCACCGCAATGGCTAAGAACTGGTTAACATTGGCAGCCCGAGCAGCCACCAGCGTTGCGGCAATATCGCCACCATGGGTTTGCTCAGATAAGCGGTCTAAATGGCAGTGGGAATCGACAAACATGCAGCTCTCTTAAAATTCTTCAAACAAGTAAAGGAACAGGCGCTATGAGGTTCATCAGAGTGTAAAGGAGGGAGGCGCATTATCTAGCTGGCCGGCCAACAACGTTTCAATGCGATCGCGGACTGAGTAGTCCCGCTGACTGAAATGCACACCAATACCTGGCATTCGTTGTCCACTCACGCCTTCAGGTGACACCCAAACAACATGGCCGGTGATAGAGAGACGCTCGCTCTCCCCTGGCAACGTCAGTAACAGATAGACCTGCTGACCAAGGTTGTAGGACGCTTTAGTCGGGACAAAAATGCCGCCTCTATCTAAAAAGGGCATATACGCGGAAAGCAATGTCGGTATATCCGGTATTGTCAAAGAAAGCGCTTTTTGAACCGTCATAACAGCCTCGTTGGCAACAACCTTAGGAGCGCAGCAGCGCAGACCAGCGCACTAGCCATGCTTCGAGCACAAGTTGAGGGTTAGGGTTAGCACCAACTGCGAATAAGCGGCGCTGCTCTCGTGCATAATCCAATAATCGGAACCAGTCTCGCACCCGTCCATTTTTCATTGCTTGACGGTATAACGACTCTAAATCAGGGTTATGCAGTACCGAGGTTTCGCCAGACAAACCCAATCGAATCAAGTCTTCAAGCCAAGCAATACCGTACCACAAGATCGCATCAATGGCCTGACGGTCAAGTCTGGCGGCTTCTGAGACAGGCTCAGCGCCCCGCACTAGCTGTTCAAAACTGTCATGAATTTGATGACGAAGAGCACGTTCCTCTGGCGATGCCAACTCGACAGCCAGCAACGGCAGGCCACCCGACACTCGCCACCAAAAGTATGCTTCTTCACTGCCAAGTTTCTCAGTCAGCCACCCTTGGCAGTCACTAAACGAGACACTGGCTAATGGCCACTGCTGACAACGGGAGCGAATCGTTGGTAGCGTGCGTGAAGGCACGTCCGAGAGCAAAATAAACAGCGTTTTGTCGCCGGGCTCTTCCAGGCTTTTGAGCAGTGCGTTCGCCGCCGCAATATTCATCGCTTCAGCGGGAGAAATAACAATCACACGGTAACCTCCTTGCTGCGCAGTTTGCGAAACAAAGCGGTTTACTTCTCGGATAGGGTCAATGCGAATTTGGCGCTTACCCTCTTCCGGAGAAATGCGCATTAAGTCTGGGTGGTAGCCAGAAGCAAGCATGGCGCAACTATGACAATGGCCGCAGGCTAGCTCACCGGGCTGTGCGCATAGCGTCCTAGCGATTAACGCTTCCGCCAATTGCTGCTTGCCAACCCCATGAGCACCGCTTATTAACAGCGCATGCGGCAGTCGTCCTTCATTGGTAAGGCGAATCAACTGCTGCCACGTGGACTGGTGCCAAGGCAGCACGCCTGTTATTGCCATAGAGTCACTCGTTCTTCCAGCGTTTGAGCTAGCGACGCCTGTACTTGATCAAGCGCTTGCCCAGCATCAATTAACGCGAAGCGCTGTGGTGCCGCCGTTGCACGCTCTAAATACGCGTGACGTACTGCTTCAAAAAAGCTGAGCTGCTCTTGTTCAAAGCGATCACGCTGTGTCTGCTGATCTCTTAACCGCCCTTCAAGACGCTCTTTTGCAGCGTCGGGAGACATATCTAATAACAAGGTTAGGTCCGGAGAGAGCCCTTTTTGCACAAACTGCTCTAGTTGAGCAATGCGACCTGACTCAATACCGCGACCGCCGCCCTGGTAGGCAAAAGTAGCATCAGTAAAGCGATCACAGACCACCCAAGCACCGCGCTCAAGGGCTGGCACTATTTTTTGCGCTAAATGCTGGGCTCGCGCGGCAAACATTAATAGTAATTCGGCATCAGTGTGCAAAGTCTCATCGAAAGAGGGGTCAAGCAGCAGCCCCCTAATCGCCTCCGCCCGTGGCGTTCCCCCTGGCTCACGGGTCCGCACGACCTCTATCCCGCGCTCTTTTAACCATGACGCCACAAACGCCACGTTAGTCGATTTTCCGACCCCTTCACCACCCTCAAGGGTGATAAAGCGTCCGCGTTTGATCATTGAAGCCCCTTACCTAGTAAGTTTTAAATAGCAAATCACTTTAAATAATTTCTTAGAAACAATGCATCATAAACAATGACTTAGAAACAATGACTTGGATAAATCAACGATTGCGGATATAGCGATTAACCGCGTTATTATGCTCACGTAACGTACGCGAAAAATGATGGGTGCCATCACCACGAGAGACGAAGTAAAGCGTTTCACCCGGCAGTGGCTTCACCGCTGCTTCAAGGGAGGCGCGTCCAGGCAACGCAATCGGCGTTGGCGGCATGCCGTCAATCACATAGGTGTTATAGGGTGTCGCTTCACGTAAATCCGCATACGTAATTCGCCCTTCATAGCGCTCGCCCATGCCATAAATGACGGTAGGATCTGTTTGAAGGCGCATTCCCTGCTCCATGCGACGCTTAAAGACACCTGCAATCTCTCGGCGCTCTTCCGGCGCACCCGTTTCACGCTCGATAAGCGATGCCATAATGAGCGCTTCGTAAGGCGTCTCGATAGTCAGATCGTCATCACGGGCGCTCCAAACCTCATCTAAAATTCGTTCCATGCGGGAAAGCGCCTGACGCAGAATATCAACGTCACTCATACCCAAGTGATAGCGGTAGGTATCGGGAAAAAACCAACCTTCAGGAAACGCATCTTCACGCTCTAGCAGTGTCATTACGTCGCTATCGCTTAACGCTGCGGTTTGGTTCTCTAACTTTGGCGCACTATTGAGCAGCTCTCGCATTTGGCGGAACGTCCATCCTTCGGGAATCGTTAACGAATAAGTGACAACGTTATTGCTCCCTAGCAGGGCGATCAACTCAAGACCACTCATGCCTGGAGTGAGCTGATACTCCCCTACACGCAAGCGTGGCACACGCTCAGGCTCAACACGCGCTAGCAGTTGAAATGCCCAAGCATCTTCAATAACACCTTGGCTTTCCAGCTCTCGAACGACCTGGTTGAAACCCGCGCCAGCAGGAACCTGGTAAAGTATCGGCTCGTTAAGCGTAATCGGTGCCGATACGCGGTGTTGCCAGTAAGCATAGCCGCCCGCCACTGCGGCGAACCCAACTACGACCACGACACCGATGGCAGCTAATAACCGTTTCACCATGACACCTCAATAATATTAATAAAATTCTGCCTAACGGGATGTCGGCGAATAACCAAGTAAATGATGGCTGATCTCTTGTAGTCTATCTTGGCCTAACAGCGGCCAGGTCTGCAGCGTTGCACCCGTTTCACTTAGCAGCTTACTCACTGGCCACACACCTTGTACCGAGTTAGCCACCCAGAGACGATCAACCTCATGGATAGCGTTTAGTGCAATGGTGGCTTCCTGCACTACCCCACGATCCAGTAATGCAGCACGCAGAGTTCCTGCTACGCCACATTGCGATAATGGAGGCGTGAATAGCGTCCCCGCCTGCTGCCAAAAGACATTCATGCTAGTGGCTTCCACTAGCCAGCCATCGGTATCTCCGAGTAAACCCTCAGCGATGGATGGGTCATTCCACTCCTGGCGCGCTAGTACATTTTCCAACCGATTTAGGTGTTTAATACCCGCCAATAGCGGCTGATGACCCAAACGCAACTGACATAAGCGCACGTTAACACCCTCATGCCAGCGGTCAGCATTCACCACAAAAGGCGTTCTACGGCTCATCAAGCGTGGGTGTGAATTGTCAGGTGTCGCATACCCTCTTCCCCCACTACCACGCGTCAATACGAGCTTGAGTATCTCAAGCTCAGCGGTAGGCGGAGATTGCCAGCTAGCGATCAACTGTTCCATAGAGGGCAACGGAATATTTAAACGCTGGCAACCCTTCACTAAGCGCGCGTGGTGGTAATCCCATAGCACGGGAGCACCTGCGCGCAGAAGCACTGTTTCAAATACACCGTCACCATACGCGAGCCCTCGGTCGTCAAATGGCACCTGGGGCATTAGCATCGCGTGCTATACCTTTTTAAACAGCAATGAGCCGTTGGTGCCACCAAACCCAAACGAGTTTGAGAGGGCTATATCAATGGGCATTTTCCTCGCGGTGTGCGGTACATAGTCGAGATTACAACCTTCCTGTGGGTTATCCAGGTTAATGGTGGGCGGCGCAACTTGGTCTCGGATAGCTAGAATGCTAAACACAGCCTCAACTGCACCTGCAGCCCCCAACAGGTGACCAATCATTGACTTGGTGGAGCTAACAGCAACCTGCCGAGCCGAGCTACCTAGCACTTTCTCAATCGCACGGCTTTCTGCTAAATCACCCGCAGCAGTTGAAGTGCCATGCGCATTAATATAATGCACATCCGTTGGGTCGATACACGCATCTTTAATCGCATTGCTCATGGAAAGCGCAGCACCGCGACCATCTTCCGGCGGAGCCGTCATATGGTAGGCATCATCACTCATACCAAAGCCAGCAAGCTCTGCGTATATGTTGGCGCCACGCGCTTTGGCATGTTCGTACTCTTCCAAGACGAGCACGCCAGCACCGTCTGACAGCACAAAACCGTCACGGTTAGCATCCCATGGGCGACTGGCCGCCTCAGGGTCTTCATTGCGTGTTGAAAGTGCTCGCGCTGCAGAAAAGCCACTCAATCCTAACGGGGTAGTGGCCATTTCCGCACCGCCACAAACCATCACATCGGCATCGCCGTAAGCAATCGTGCGGGCACTGTAGCCAATATTGTGAGTACCGGTTGTACACGCCGTGGTGATCGCAATGTTCGGGCCTTTAAAGCCATGTTGAATCGCCATGTTGCCGGAAATCATATTAATGATTGAACCGGGAACAAAAAACGGAGAAACCCGGCGTGCACCGCCTTTATTAAGCGCATCATGGTTATGTTCAATCATCGGCAAACCGCCAATGCCTGAACCAATAGCCACACCAATTCGCTCAGCATTCTCCTCAGTACACTCAATGCCTGAATCCTGAACGGCTTGGGCTCCCGCCGCCATGCCATACTGAATAAAAAGATCCATCTTGCGGGCGTCTTTAGGATTCAGATAGGGGCTAATATCGAAATTTTTAACTGACCCTCCAAAACGCGTGTTGAAGCCACTTGTATCAAAGTGTTCAATCGGCGCTATGCCACTTTTGCCGGCGACAATATTTGCCCACGACTCGTTAACACTGTTGCCCACTGGGGTCACCAGGCCTAACCCAGTTACCACTACCCTTCTTCGCGCCATCAGCTTTCCTCCAGGCATCCATGGTGACACGACCCATCTGGGTCATTTGCTGCAGAAATTTGGTGACTAGTATAACGGAGATTGAACGTTATATTCATTGTGACTACAAAGCAAAAAAGCCGCCCCTAATCAGGACGGCTTTTTATACGGGTGGATAAGCACCCCACCCTGGCTCACTGCTTCGACTTAACCCTTACTGATGGGTATTTACGTAGTCGATAGCCTCTTGAACCGTGGTGATTTTTTCGGCTTCTTCATCTGGAATTTCAGTGTCAAATTCCTCTTCAAGCGCCATCACCAGTTCAACGGTGTCAAGAGAATCAGCACCTAAGTCTTCAGTAAAAGAAGAGCTGTTCTGGATGTCTTCTTCTTTAACGTTCAGGCGCTCTGCCACAACTTTCTTCACGCGCTCTTCAATAGTACTCATCAACGTACTCCAGTCGTTCACATTAGCCGTTTTTGATAACCAGCCACTTGGAAACCGCAAGCCAAAAGCTGCGGGATAGTTTATAGACGCCCTTAGGATGACGCAACCGCCAAGCCCAAGGCCATCAACGCATATTCATGCCGCCGTTAACGTGTAGCGTTTCACCAGTGATATAACCTGCAGCATCACTTGTCAAAAAGCCGACGGCAGCGGCAATTTCCTCAGGCCCGCCCAAACGCGAAAGAGGAATTTGCTTGAGCAGCATCTCATGCTGCGCTTCAGGTAACGCTTCGGTCATATCCGTTGCAATAAACCCAGGCGCTACCGCATTAACCGTAATAGCACGCGAAGCGACCTCACGCGCCAAGGCGCGACTAAAGCCTTCCATCCCTGCTTTAGCAGCGGCGTAGTTAGTTTGGCCTAAGTTACCCATCGTTGCCACTACAGAACTTATCGACACGATACGCCCAAAGCGAGCTTTTGTCATACCGCGCAAACATGCTTTGCTAACGCGGTAAACAGATTTGAGATTGGTATCCATTACGGAATCCCACTCATCTTCTTTCATGCGCATTAGCAAGTTATCGCGGGTAATGCCGGCATTATTAACCAAAATAGTGGGCGCACCAAATCGCTCACCGATCGTTTTAAGCACTTGGTCAATACTTTGCTGATCAGTAACATTGAGGCACATACCTGCACCTTCAATGCCCTTCTCTTTTAAGTCAGCATCAATTTTTTCAGCGCCCGATTCGCTAGTGGCAGTTCCCACCACAATTCGTCCTTGACGCCCAAGCTCATAAGCAATGGCGCGCCCAATACCTCGGCTAGCACCAGTAACTAGCGCAACTCTTTGTTCTTGCGTCATAACGTTCTTCCTTCAACCTAACTAAGCAAGGGTAGCGGAAAATAGCGACATAACATGTCCCGTTGTTCACGCACCACCCGCCGATGCCTCACGCGCTAACTCAAGGGCTGAATCCAAGCTATCAGGATCATTTACCGCCAACCCTTTGGCACTGCGTACAATGCGCTTATTAAGCCCGGTAAGCACTTTGCCAGGCCCGCATTCAATAAATACATTAGCACCTTGTCCGACCATCGCTTCAACGCAAGATGACCAACGAACAGGCTGATACAGCTGCTCGATTAGGCGCGTACGCAATGTGTCAATATCGGTATGGGCCTGTGCATCGACGTTTTGAATAACCGCATAACGAGGCGTACGTAAATCAATTTCCTGCATAGCCGCGGCAAGACGCTCTGCGGCTGGCCGCATTAGCGCACAATGTGAAGGTACTGAAACCGGTAGTGAAAGGGCTCGCTTAGCTCCGGCTTCTTGGCAAGCCGCGATGGCACGCTCAACGGCATGTTTACTGCCTGCGATGACAACCTGACCAGGCGAGTTGTAATTGACGGCAGACACTACCTCATCTTCAGCTGCTTGGGCACACGCCGCTTCCACGGCACCATCGTCAAGCCCGAGAATCGCCGCCATGCCACCCTCTCCCGCAGGAACAGCTTCCTGCATGGCTTCACCACGTAAGCGAACAAGACGCACGGCCTCAGCAAACCCGATTACGCCTGCACAAACCATCGCACTATATTCACCAAGGCTATGGCCTGCCATGACGCCTGGACGTGGCCCTTCCAGCTCTTGCCAAATACGCCAAATAGCTATACTGGAAGTAAGTAGTGCCGGCTGAGTGCATGCCGTCGCATTCAACGCTTCTTCGGGACCTTCCTGGACGACTTTCCACAAATCGTAGCCCAGAGCGTCTGACGCTTCCTCAAATGTAGTTCCCACCACACTGTAGCGCTCGGCTAGCTCTCGCAACATTCCAAGCTGCTGAGAGCCTTGCCCGGGAAAAATGAGGGCAAGGGGTTGAGACATGTCGTTCACCTTTGCTCTTGTAGGCATTTGCTCAGTTGAGCGATAAGCGTGCTATTAGCACCGTTTCTAGAACGGTTTTGGCACATGGTGCTACTACTAACAGCCCGCAAAAAATATATGACGTCTTATTATCTACTACGTTGATAACGCTCATTGGCGCGACCAGCGTGCAGCAATTCGTGAAGGCAAGTCATGCTCTACTTCTTGCAATGCACGCTGAATAGCATAATAAAAACCATCTGCCTGGGTGCTGCCGTGACTTTTTACCACAATTCCCTGCAAGCCTAAGAGACTGGCTCCATTATAGCGCACCGGGTCTAGCTCGCGTTTAAGCCTTTTCAGCACAGGCCTGGCCAGTATACTTGCCAAACGTCCACTCAAGCGTGATTCAAACGCCATTTGTACACGTTCTACCAACATACGAGTCAACCCTTCACTGGCTTTCAACGTGACATTACCAACAAAGCCATCACAAACCACAACGTCCAGTTCACCTTGAAAAATATCCCCACCCTCGGCATAGCCAAGATAATCAAAGCTTAAATCACTGGCGCTTTCACGAAGCAAACGATCTGCTTCGCGGACATTGGCACTACCCTTTGTAGCCTCAGAACCTACGTTCAGCAGAGCAACACGAGGCCGCTTAATGCGGTCTATGCACTGAGCCATAGCAGCACCCATCATGGCAAAATCCAGTAGCCTGGATGCTGGAGAATCGACATTCGCTCCTAGATCAAGCAAATAACAACGCCGCCCTCCACGCGCGGGGATAGCGGTACTTATGGCAGGCCTTGAGATGCCAGGAAACATACCAAGTTCACGCCTCGCTAAAGCGACTAAAGCACCCGTATTTCCCGCACTGACTCCCGCAGCGGCTTCACCTGAAGATAGGCTGCGCAGCATGCACGCCATGCTGGTAGCGCCTCCGCGCCGCATCGCCCAGGCCGCTGTTGCCGCCTGGGAGACACTTTCCGGAACATCAGCAGCCACCAAACGTGACGTTGCCGCAGCCAAAGGCTGCGGCAAACGCGAAAGTTCAGCATTAATCTGCTGAATCGGGCCAAACAGGGTTAATACTAAGTCAGGGCGCTCTACAGCTGCCCTTGCGGAGCCTTCGATAATGGCACGAGGGCCTTGGTCACCCCCCATTACATCAATCGCTAGGCGCACGCAGCACCCACACTGTTTTGCCACTCATAAAAGTACTAAGACTTAAACCTCGACCACTTTGCGTCCACGGTAAAAACCGTCTGGAGAAACGTGATGACGCAGGTGAGTAGTACCTGTTTCTTTGTCCTGAGACAAAGTCGGTGCACTCAGCGCATCGTGGCTACGGCGCATACCGCGTTTGGAACGAGTTTTACGGTTCTTTTGAACTGCCATGGGTGTTTACTCCAAGGTAATTAAGGTAAGTGATGCTTACTTTTTGCCTTTCAAAGCGCCACTGCTTTTCAACGCATTAAGCACTGCGAAAGGGTTCTTGGCCGGAGCGGACTCTTCCGCTGCGCCTTCAGTCTTGCTGACCAGCTGCTCCGCCGAGACATGGCATTCGGCCTCATCGTGATAGACCACCTGCGGCAAGCTGAGGATAAGCTCATCCTCTATCACCGTCAGCAAGTCCAGCTGTTCATTTTCCACCAGCACCGGCTCATGACTGGCAGGCAGCTCAGCAGCCAAGGCTTCGTCCGCAATCATTCCTAATAAGAAATCACTGGAAACTTCTTGACTTAGCGGCACCAGACAACGTCGGCAAGGCAACGCCAGGGTCGCTTGCAAATGGCCACGAATTTCGCGACGGCCTTGGGCATCAACACCAAACTCAAGAACGACATGACAGTCGCCGGTTTGGTCACCTGCTTCTTCAGCGAGGCGTAGCAGCTTATCAAGCACCACAATGCCTTCTAGTCGTTCGCGGCGGGCTGCAAGCTTATAAGGCTCAACCCGGCTGGGGATTTGTGAGGTCAACATAGGCGCGCAATGATAGGCACTCGCCCTCCTGCTGTCAAAGCTGTCGGTGCAATTCTTATGAGATTATCTACTAAAACCACTAAAATAGGCAGGCCACTGAGGTTTCGTTACACTTTTAAGCCATGAACAACGCCTAACCAGGCCTAACCAGGCCTAACCAGGCCTAACCAGGCCTAACCAGGCCTAACCAGGCCTAACCAGGCCTAACCAGGCCTATTAAGGAGTATGCCGTGCCTCAAACACCCAACGCGACACTTGTCCTCGCCTCTAGCTCTCGTTTCCGAAAAGCACTACTGGATAGGCTATTATTGCCCTATCAGTGCTACTCACCCGACATTGACGAAACACCCCACCCTAATGAAGCACCCAACGCCCTAGTACACCGTTTGGCGCTTAGCAAAGCCAATGCCGTTGCTGATCGCTTTCCCAACCATTGCATTATTGGCTCTGATCAAATAGCTCTGTTTGATGGCGATATTCTCGGCAAGCCACATACAGAAAAGCGCGCAAGAGAGAACCTGGCTCGCTTCTCAGGCCAAAAAGTAACTTTTCTGACTGGCTTAGCGCTAGTCGACACTCGCCACCAACGGCACCAAGTCCATATCGAGCCGTTTGAGGTGTTATTTCGCTCATTGAGCGAACAAGAGATTGCGCGTTATGTTGCCCTTGAGCAGCCATTAGATAGCGCAGGCAGTTTCCGCATGGAAGGGCTGGGGATTAGTTTATTTGAAAAACTCGAAGGCCGAGATCCAAACGCACTAATTGGGCTGCCCCTCATAGCACTTTGCGATATGCTTCGCCAAGCGGGCATGAACCCACTCGGCGATGATTAACGCGTGGTTTGATTGATAATAGTTTGATTCACACGTTCTTGGCTCACTGGGCCTGAAAGCGCAAAGGAGCCTGCGTACGCTGCAAGCCAAGTACCTCAGCAGCGGTTTGGGTAAATCGCCGTGTCAAGCGCTCAAAGGGGTCCAAGCTGGGCGTATAGTTTTCCCAATCAGCTTCTCCCACCTGGGCACGGGCCACTTGCTCAAGGCTAGCTAACTCATCTACCAACCCCAGCTCTAACGCCTGCTCCCCACTCCAGACAAGCCCTGAAAATAGTTCAGGGCTGTCGCTTAAGCGCTCACCACGCCCAGCCTTAACATCGTCTATAAACTGCTGATGGGTTTGAGTCAGAACGCCTTGCCAGAATTGTGCCACGTCATCATCAAGCGGCTGAAAAGGATCCAGAAAAGCTTTGTTTTCACCGGCAGTCATTACGCGACGCTCAACACCAATCTGGTTAATCGCTTCTTGGAAGCCAAAGCCCGCGTAAATAACACCGATAGAGCCAACCAAGCTGGCCCGTGAGGCCACAATGCTATCGGCAGCGGAGGCAATGTAGTAAGCACCACTAGCACCAATATCTTCTATTACGGCAATAATGGGCTTATCACCCTGATCGCGCAGGCGCATAATTTCTGCATAGATACGCTGCGATTGAACAGGGCTCCCACCTGGGCTATCAATGTGCAGCACAATCGCAGCGGCACTCCTCGATGACCATGCACGATTCAAACCCTTGATAATGCGCTCAGCATTCGCTGGCGAATCGCTGGTAATCACACCATGTACTTCAACCAGGGCCAAATGGCGTTGCGTGGGCAATGAAGCCGTTGGCTCAGCGAAAAATACGCGGTAGAGCATAGCTGTTACCGATGTCAGTACAATCGCCAGCAGCAACAAACGAAAGAATAATTTCCAGCGTCGGGTCCTACGCTGTTCCGTTAAGACGCCACCAACCCAACGATCCATCATTTCTAACTGCGCTAGCCGCTGTCGCTCACGAAGCGTCTCCGCATCATCACCCTTTGCCCCGCCACTCTTTACTCCTTCGCTCTGCGCCCCAGTCAGCGGTTGCTGCTTGGCTTGTGGGGCGACTTCCGGCCCATCGGTCCAACGGTCACCGCTCTCCTTTCCTGGGAAATCATCACTCGCCGGGGAGCCACTACCATTATCGCCACGTTGCTGCTCATCGCTCATATACGTTTCCTAGTGTTCGCCTGGTCGTACACCTACTGCCCGCAGCCACTGTTAATACGCCTAACCGTGGAGCCAGTCGAACAGCACCTTTACATTATCTGCCAGCCACACAGGCTGACAGGCCGCCAGCCGAGCGGGAGTATGCACGCCGTAAGTAACGCCCACGCGATCCATACCAATAGACCTAGCCATTTCAAGGTCATATTCGGTATCACCCACCATCACAGCACGCTCAACAGGCACTTTAAGCTCGTCAAGCAACTCAAGAAGCATTTGTGGATGGGGCTTAGAGCGCGTTTCGTCTGCCGTTCGGCTGGCATGGAACCAAGCACCACACTCTGCCTCGGAGAAAATGCGATCTAAACCACAACGACTTTTGCCCGTTGCCACCGCAAGGCGCTGACCGGGACGCTCGCGCAACCGGGCGACTTGTTCTTTTACACCTTCAAAAAAAGGCATTGGCGTCGCATCACCATGTACAAAATGATAGGCATAACGCTGACGCAAACGCTCGGCCTGAGTCGCTTCAATACCAGGACATAACGTCGCTATCGCCTCAGGCAGACCCAATCCAATAATATTCTCGATAGCACTGACATCTAACTCACCTAATTCTGCATCAAAAGCAGCGGCCTGCATGCAGGCAACAATTTTCGGCACAGAGTTCATCAGGGTGCCATCCCAATCAAAGATAATTAGCTCATAGCGCATGTCGCTTCCTTATTTACGAGCACGTGTTAGTGTTTCTTCCAATGCCTCAGGCAAGGGCGCCTTCACCGTAACAGGGCGGCCATTGCCAGGTTCAGGAAACGTCAATGCACGGGCATGAAGAAAGAGACGACTCAAGCCAAGGCGCTGCGCCGTATGATTACTTTCGCGGGTTCCGTATTTGTCGTCGCCCAATAACGCGTGCCCGGCATGAGCTGCATGCACACGTATCTGGTGAGTGCGACCTGTTACAGGTTCCACTTCTATCAGCGTGGCCCTTTCAAAGGTTTCCACTACCGAAAAATGAGTCCGTGAAACCTTGCCATTTGGATCCACTCGAACACGCCGCTCACCATTCCCCGCATCAAATCGATCTAAGCGAGCACTCACATAGGTCTTTCGGGCAGGCCAGCGCCCACTGACTAACGCCAAGTAACGTTTGTCCATTGCGTGCTTTTTCAGCGATTCGTTAAGGGTGACTAGCGCATCACGAGATTTTGCCAACAGCAAACAACCCGACGTGTCACGATCTAAGCGATGAACCAACTCTAAAAAAGTAAGGTCATCGCGTACTTGTCGCAGCGCCTCAATTAGGCCAATTTTTACACCACTTCCTCCATGGACTGCCAGACCAGATGGTTTATTAATCACCATCCAATCCGGCCCTTCCATAATGACGCTACCAATCAATAAATCACGTAAGTTGTCACTCACCTCTTTAACCGCTTCTTTCGGCGCTAAGCGCAACGGCGGCACGCGCACCAAATCACCCGCTTGGAGTCGATAATCCACTTTAACGCGCTTTTTATTAACTCTTACCTCGCCTTTACGCACAATTCGGTAAATCAATGCACGCGGAGCACCTTTTAAACGTGTCATTAGAAAATTGTCGATTCGTTGACCTGCTTGCTCCGGGGCGATATCCACCCACTGCACTTCCCGCCCTTCGGACATTAACGCTCACTCCTGGTGTAATCTTATTGCGACAGGCTAAAAACGGCATTCTAGCGTAGACCAATGCGCATTGCGTCAATTGCTGGTAGTTGTCTTTACTGTTATATTCCAAAACGTTCAGCGGCCAAGTGTGCCTTACCCGTAAAAAGACATGTCGTAACGGGTGTTTTATCACGCTTCGCCTAGCGCCTGCCCGACAAACACGCAGGCCAGAGCACAGGCAAAATGGTGTAGTGCACGCACTACCCGAACGCCTAATGCATTGAAATAACGTACTGAAATAACGTACTGGATATACAGTTACTCTGTCGCATGTTTTTCGACGGCAGAGATATATTTGCTTCGCCCGCAATGGCAGGCAATTTAATTAATAAACGTCACGCCCCAAACAGCCTCTCCTGTTCGTCACAAGGTGCTGCTTGACTTGGGGCGCTAAGTTCAACGCTGTGCCGATGACCGGCGTTGACGAATCGATGAATGCCAGGTGTTGGCGGTGTCAGCAGAGCCGGATGGACGTGACAGCCACCGAAACATGTTTTGCCTCCGCCACGTACTCAACGCCCTTTCGGCCGGGTCGGCATATTTGCCTTCCCGGTTTAATGCGTCAGCATAGCCATGCGCCGAGCACAAGCACGCAGCACCCAGCGGTTCGTCTACGCCAAGCCTAGACGCCTCGTCGGCTCGCAATGCTATGTGAGACAACATGAAACGGATGCTGATTAACGCGACCCAGCCAGAAGAGCTTCGGGTCGCGCTGGTAGACGGGCAACGCCTTTACGATTTAGACATCGAATCTGGCGCTCGAGAACAGAAAAAAGCCAACATTTACCGGGGTAAAATCACCCGAGTAGAACCTTCCCTTGAAGCCGCTTTTGTTGATTTTGGAGCCGAACGCCATGGCTTCCTACCGCTAAAAGAAATTTCTCGCGAATATTTCATAAAAGATGTTTCCGGCCGCCCTAGCATCAAAGAAGTACTGAAAGAAGGCCAGGAAGTCATTGTGCAAGTTGATAAGGAAGAGCGTGGCAATAAAGGGGCCGCACTTACTACCTTTATTAGCTTGGCGGGTCGCTTTCTTGTTCTTATGCCGAACAACCCTCGAGCGGGCGGCATTTCACGCCGCATTGAAGGTGACGATCGTAGCCAGCTGAAAGACGCCATGGGCCAAATGACCGTGCCGGACAAAATGGGCTTAATCGTTCGCACCGCCGGTATCGGTCGTAGCCCAGAAGAGCTGCAGTGGGATTTGGATTACCTTGTCCAAGTGTGGGAATCCATCACCACGGAAGCAGGCAAGCGCTCAGCCCCTTTCCTGATTTACCGCGAGTCCAATGTCATTATCCGCGCCATGCGCGATTACCTACGCCAGGACATTGGCGAGGTGTTAATTGACAGCCCAGAGATTCATGAAGAAGCCCTGTCATTTATTCGTCAGGTAATGCCCTCTTATCAGCAGAAAATTAAACTTTATGTGGATGAAGTCCCGCTTTTCTCGCGCTTCCAAATTGAGTCGCAAATCGAGACTGCTTACCAGCGAGAAGTAAAACTTCCTTCTGGTGGTTCCATTGTCATCGATCACACCGAAGCGCTGGTCTCTGTTGATATCAACTCTGCCCGAGCTACGCGTGGCAGCGATATTGAAGAAACCGCACTACAGACCAACTCTGAAGCAGCCGAAGAGATTGCTCGGCAGTTACGCTTGCGCGATATCGGTGGCCTGGTAGTTATCGACTTCATTGATATGGGCCCTGCGCGTAATCAGCGCGAGGTTGAAAATCGCATGCGCGATGCGCTGAAGCTGGATCGTGCACGTGTTCAGATTGGTCGTATCTCACGGTTTGGCTTGATGGAAATGTCTCGCCAGCGCCTGCGTCCTTCATTAGGCGAAACCAGCGGCGTTGTTTGCCCGCGTTGTAACGGACAAGGCACTATTCGCGATGTTCGCTCACTTTCACTCTCTATCATGCGCCTAATTGAAGAAGAAGCCATGAAAGAGCGTAGTGCCCAAATTCGCGCCATTCTCCCGGTACCCGTAGCCACCTACTTACTGAATGAAAAGCGTAGCGTACTGGCAGACATCGAATCGCGCCAAGGCGTCCGTGTGGTTCTCTTACCGAACCCTGAAATGGATACGCCCCATTACGACGTCCAACGGCTGCGCGATGACCACTTAGACGATGATGAAAGTCTGACGTTGTCCAGCTTCGAGCTTTCTACTGATACTGAAGTCGGCAAAGAGCCCGACCCAAGCTTCACCCCACCTGCTATGCGTGCTGAAGCGGCAGTGAAAAGTGTTATACACAACGCACCAGCGCCCGCTTCACTTCAGACTGAAGAAAAGTCAGAAAAAGTGGTAAAAGCAGACAAGGTAGTAAAAGCTGAGAAAGCTGCTGCGACGTCGCCTGCCACTGAAGAGCAGCCCAGTGTGATTGGTCGCTTTATCAGGGGCTTTGCAAAACTGCTAGGGGGCGAAGATACCCGCACCAGCCAGCCCGAAGAGGAAGCGCCTGTTCCCCGCAAGCAGCCAGAGAGAACAAGCAGCAACCGCGCGCAACGCACCGAAAGCAAGCCAAAGCCAGCCCGTGAGCGTGAGCGTGGCGAAAGCACCACCAAAAACGAGCAACGCACTAATCAGCAATCCAGCAATCAGCAGCCCAGCCAATCGCGCAACACTGATAATAGCGACGACGCAAACGATAAACGCAGTGGCCCTAGCCGCACTCGTAACCGTCGACGTCACCCTCAGCAGGACGATGCCAAAGACAACGACCAAAAGGGCAATCGTCAGAAAGAACAGCAGACAACCCAATCGGTTAAAGAATCACCCAAAGATGAGCCGACAAAAACCACAGCCCAACCAGAAGGCCGTCGTGAAAAACCGCGTGATGCAACGCCGAAAAACGAAGATGCTCGCGAGCCTACATCACAAGCAGATGACAGCAAGCAAGATGACGGCAAGCCAAAGCGCACACGCAATAATCCGCGCAACCGCACGCGTCAACAGGCCGTAAACCCTCAAGCCGAAGCGGAACAGCTGAAACTGCAAGCCGAAGCGGCTGAAGCTGAAGCAACCGCTGTAGAAAAAACTGCGGTTGAAGAAACGGCTGTTACAACCTCTGCTGCTGAAGCACCCAGTAGTGAATCAGCCCCTGCTAGCAACTCTGTGCAGGAAGATGTCACCACAACTACTGAAACAGCCGCTGTAACGGAGACTGAGACGCCTACCCTAGCTGAAGAGGAATCGGCAACTGCCGATGGTACAACGGCTGAACGCCCTGCAGAAAAGGCAGAAAAAGCACGTAAGGCAACCCGTCAGCGTCGCCAGCCTCAGCACGCGGAACCTAACGCTGAGACACTTGCAGACAAGGACGCTGAGAGCAACCCTCAACAGCCAATGGATGATGTAGCCGCAGCGCAAGCGCCCCACGGTCCGTCGGATGTCGCCAGTGATGAAGCCCCTTCCGCTGAAGCGGGTACTCAGCCACAGGAAAAGAGTCCTTCAGATGCGACGGAGCCAGATACCACCTACAGTGAATCAATGAATTCACGTGGCGAAGAAGCAGCAGAGGAGACTGCCGAGCCCCTGGGGACTGTGGCTCAAGAACCCGTGGCTCAAGAACCTGTGTCTCATGAACCCGTGTCTCAAGAACCCGTGTCTCAAGATCATCAGGAGACGGCGCAAGAGACATCAGTACCCGTTGACGCATACAAAGAAGCGTCGAATGCTGAGGAGACGGCGGAGACTACTGTTGAAGCAATCTCACCAGAGTCTGCTGAACAGCCAGAAGCAGTTACTGCAAATAGCAATGCAATGAACAACGAGACTGCTTCAGAAACTAAGACGGTTTCAGAAACGGCTCCAGAGACGGTTTCAGAAACCGCTAACAACACTACTGATGCTCAAGAAAGCGAAGAGCCGCAGTCTACGCTGGCGGTCATGGAAGAGGCTCAAGCACCCGCATCAGGGCCCATTACTGAAACAGTGACGCCTGAAGCTCAAGACGAGGCAACCAAGCCTCGCCGTCGCCGTCGTCGCGCTCATAACGATCCTCGTGAACTGCGAAAACAAGCACAGAACTCGAATAATGAGTAATCGCTAATGCTCAAAAAAGCTAGCCCTAAAAACCCCGCTTAGGCGGGGTTTTTTATGCTTGTATTAAGCGTGGCTCAGGCTCTAGCTCAACACCAAACTGTTCAAAGACCCTATGGGCAATATGCTCAGCGAACTGCAATAACTCACGCCGGTTACCGCCACCAAAATGCACAAGTACTAAGGCTTGTCGTGTGTGAACACCGAAAGCCCCTTGCCGGGTTCCTTTCAAGCCGCACTGGTCAATCAACCACCCTGCTGCCAGTTTGCTTTGCCCATTAACCTGCGGAAAATAAGGCATGCTAGGGTATGTCTGTAACAAGCGCGATAACTGGTCGCTGCTAACCAACGGGTTTTTAAAGAAACTACCCGCATTTGCGAGCACCTGAGGATCTGGTAGCTTTTCCTGACGAATAGCGCACACCGCTTGAGCCACCGCCAAGCAACTCGACCAAGCGGTCACCCGGGCAGCCAAATCTCCATAACCCAGTCTTGGCAGCGGCTTTTTTGATAGCCGAAGTGCCAACTGCGTAATAACGACTTTATCCGCTAGCGTTTTTTTGAAGATGCTATCTCGGTACCCAAACTGGCAAGCCTCGGCGCTTAACCAGCGCACGTTACCCGATGCCAGCTCTACTATCTGCACCCCGTCCAGGACGTCTTTAAGCTCAACACCGTATGCACCAATATTTTGTACCGGCGCTGCACCGCAATCGCCTGGAATCAGCGCTAGATTTTCGACACCCCAGAGGCCACGGGCCGCCAACGTCATGACCAATGAATGCCAATTAACGCCGGCCCCCACGTAAGCAACGACAGACTCTCCGTCACTCTCCAACCACCACTGTTGCATACCAGGCCGAATAGCAATGCCGGTTAGCTTGCTGGGAAGCAGAACATTACTGCCGCCTCCCAAGAGCGTAATGGGCCACCGTTTATCCATGGCTTCATTCACCGCATACTGGAGTGCACGCAGCGTTTTAGGAACAACATACCGCTCCGCCTGGCAAGGTAGCCTTAGCGTATTAGCAGTGGTTAGATCGACCGGTTGGCAACGACTGAGCAAATCGCTGCCTATTTCAAAATCTGTTATCTCACCCCCTCCCATTTTACAACCCGCCGTTTTTCAACCCATCATTTCTCAATTGGGCAATCAACCCAGCAGAGGCCGCTTCAATTAAAGTCAGGACAGACTCAAAGCCTTCATCACCACCGTAATAAGGGTCGGGCACTTCTGACTCAGGCATATCGGCAAAATCTAAAAAAAGCCCAACATGGGCACGACTATTACTTGGTTGCAACGCTCGCATCGCCTCAAGGTTGTCGCGATCCATCCCCAGTACATAGTCAAATTCAAGAAAGTCGCTAGCGCTGAGCTGACGAGCACGCAAATTACTAATATCGATACCACGCTGCAAAGCGGCTACCTGGGCGCGAGTATCTGGCGCTTTTCCGACGTGCCAGTTACCTACACCACAGGAATCCACGCTGACATGACTACTTAAGCCGGCCTTCTCAACAGCATGCCAAAAAACGCCTTCAGCCGTTGGCGAACGACAAATATTGCCCAAGCAGACAAACAGTACACGTTTCATTTGCTTTCACCTCCATTTTCACTGGCCAACAGCGCTCTCACCCGGGCTAAGTCTTCTGGTGTATCCACCCCAGGAGGATTAATGGTGCTGGCCAGTGCCACTTGGATGACATAGCCATGCTGTAGCGCGCGCAACTGCTCTAGTTGCTCCAACTGCTCAAGACTCGACGGTACCAGCTCGCGATAAGCTGCGAGAAAACTGGCACGGTAGGCGTATATACCGATATGGCGCAGCCAAGCATCGGTGGCTAAGAGCGCGGGCTGTGTTTTAAATTGCTCTCGATCCCATGGAATAGGCGCACGCGAGAAGTACAGCGCGCGTCCCTGTAAAGAACGAACAACTTTGACAACGTTGGCGTTAAACAACGTGTCAACATCGCCAATGGGTTCTGCAAGCGTCGCGATGGCTGCGTCTGGATCTTCGGCTAAACGCATCGCTACTTGGTTAATTAAAACCGGAGGTATGAGCGGTTCATCACCTTGCACATTTACCACTAAAGCGTCATCGCTTAGTCCTAGATGCGCTGCCACTTCGGCCAGTCGATCAGTACCAGAGGGATGGTCCGAGCGCGTCATAACGATATCCGCACCGTATGGCAACATTGCCTCACGGATACGCGAGTCATCAGTTGCCACCACGACTCGGCTTGCTTGGCTTTGACAGGCTCTGCGCCAGACATGGGCAATCATCGGCTCACCCGCTATATCCAGCAGTGGCTTACCTGGCAAGCGGGATGAGCCATAGCGCGCGGGAACAACAGCAATAAATTCGGTCTCAGCGACTGACATTACACCTCTCCGGTACGACCTGGCGAGATAGGTAATTTTTCATCGGCATCCATTGCGCGTGCCTCTTCAGGAAGCATCACGGGGATACCATCTTGAATAGGATACGCCAAACCGTCGTAGTGGCAGCGAAGCTCTTGGGCTTCACGATTATACTTGAGCTTGCCATTGCAAAGTGGGCAAACCAGCATTGCCAATAGTTCTTTATCCATCGGTGTATCCCTTTTAAGAAATCGCTGACAATTTAGCTGCCAGCCAGTGTTCAAACTCTGGCGGAAGCACGGCTTCTACCTCTAGCACCCAGCTATCGGGTGGCGCTAATGATTGGCACTTCACTGCATCTTTAGCGGTCATTACAACGGGGCGCTGATGACTAAACCGAAAAGTCTGATCATCAAAACGCTGATGATCTGCTAGCGGACGCATCTCGCCTTCCACCCCTAAACTGCGCAGCGTATTAAAAAACCGTTCTGGGTGGCCAATACCCGCCACGGCATTTACGGGTAGCGCAAATGGTAGAGGAGTGAGTGGCATATGCTGTCCGTCCTGCATTCTTCGCCAGCTTAGCGGTGCTAGTTGCATCGATATCCCTTCTATTGGCAGGGGACAATTCTGCTCACCATTGATAATAACGGCATCTACTTGAGTTAACCGGCTGGATGATTCTCTCAGTGGCCCAGCAGGTAAACAGCGCCCATTACCTAGCCCCCTCACCCCATCAACGACAACTAATTCAATATCACGCCCTAGCGCCAGATGCTGTAACCCATCATCGCTTACAACAATGTCACACCCTTGATCAACCAGTACTTGAACGCCTCGAGAACGGTTGGGGTCAGCCACTACCGGACAGCCAGTTTGCTGCGCCAGCATTAATGGCTCATCGCCGCTTTGGGCAGGATCAGTTAGTGCGGTCACCTGTAACGGGTAGTGCGATGCTTTACCACCGTAACCACGGGTAATAATACCTGGCGACCACCCCCACCTCACAAGCCAGTTGACCAGCCACGCCACTAGCGGTGATTTACCAGTTCCACCCAAAGTGATATTACCCACCACGATAACGGGGACGGTTGCCCTAACTACTGATTTTTTACCTGAGTAATAATGACGGCTGCGACGCGCCATAAGGTAACGGTATAAAATGCCCAGCGGGTACAGCGGGGCTAACCATCGGCTTCCGCTATAAGCTGCCTTTAGCCAGCGTTGCTCCAAGCTCATTCACTCTCCTGGAACTGAAGCTGATGCAGCGCCGCGTAGGCACCTCCTGCTTCTAGCAACGCTTGGTGGTTACCCTGTTCGATAATGCGTCCCTGGTCCATCACCAAAATACGGTCAGCGCGTTCAATAGTGGACAGGCGATGGGCAATTACCAGCGTAGTGCGGCCTTTGCACACATACTCAAGCGCTTTCTGGATATAGCGCTCGGATTCAGTATCCAGTGCCGATGTAGCCTCGTCCAGGATAAGAATAGGTGCATCTTTAAAAATCGCCCGAGCGATTGCCAAGCGCTGGCGCTGCCCACCAGACAGCATGACGCCGTTTTCACCCACCACCGTGGCATAACCCTGAGGCAACTTCTCAATAAACTCACTGGCATAAGCCGCTTGAGCAGCGGCTTCAATGGCAGCCGGATCTGGATTGGTAACGCCATAGCCAATATTATCTGCAATGGTTGCATTGAACAGCGTGACTTGTTGCGTTACCAATGCAATATGTTGGCGCAACGGGCCTAACGCATAATCATCAGCGTTCACACCATCAATCAAAATGCGCCCTTCACTAGGCCGATAAAAACGTGGTAGCAGGCTGACCAACGTTGACTTACCACTGCCAGAGCGGCCAACGATTGCCACTAACTCGCCCGGGGCAACGCTAATATTAATGTCGCGCAATACATCAGGCTGATCATCCGCATAGCGGAAACTAACGTTATCAATCACCACACTGCCCGTTAGCTGGCGAGGGATTTTCTTGCCCTCATCTTGTTCAGGCGTCAGGTCAAGCAGGCCAAATAGCTCAGAAGCCGCCGCAATGCCTTTTTGAATTTCGCTATTTATTTCTGTGAGCTGGCGTACGGGCTTGATCATCAACGCTGCCGCTGTGATAAAGGCTACAAACTCACCCGGCGTCATATTTTCCATTAGTGCAGGTGCCATGGCTAGCCACACCAGAATTGCCATGGAAATCGCTACCAGCATCAAAATCACGGGTGAGCTAACGGCACGCGTCATCGCCTCTTTCATACTTTGCCGGCGATTTTCTTCGCTTACCCGCTCAAAGCGCTGTTTTTCATACTCTTCAGCGCCATGTGTGCGCACGACGCGGTAGCCAGAGAGCGCTTCAGAAGCGACGTGAGTGACATCCCCCATAGAGTGCTGAATACGTTTAGAAATACGTCTAAAGCGTTTACTAGCATAGCTCACCACAACAGCAATCACTGGTGTAACACCCAAAAATAGCAGCGTCAGCATCCAATTGGTCCAGAACAGATAGCCGATCAGCCCGATAACAAATAACCCTTCACGCAAAATAATAGTGACGGCTTTCGTGGCGGCCCCTGCGACCTGTTCTACGTGATACGTTACCCGAGATACCAAATGACCACTGGAGTGATGATCAAAGAACCGCCCTGGCAAATGCAGCAGGTGAGCAAATACATCACAGCGCAGCGTGTGAATCACGTAGCGGCCAACGTAGGACATAAAGTAAGTGCTTAAAAATGTCCCTACCCCGCGCGAAGCGAACATAATCACAACAAACAGTGGAAGCAATATACGGAAGGTGGCATCAGGATTTTGGATACCATCAATCAGCCGTTTCATCATTTCCGCTAATGCCGTGCTAGAGGCGGCATAAATAACAAAGCCTACTATCGCTAACGCGAACGCGCGCCAGTGAGGTTTGACGTAAGCTAATAATCGCTTGTAAAGAACCCAACCTGAATCGGTCACACGCGCTCCCAGGCATAGTGAACAGTTGACAGAATTCTACCTTATGGTGACCCGCATCAACACCGCTTACGAACGCCCAGCTGTTTTTGCATCGAAATGATTTGTACAGGTTGAGTAGCGTTGAGGCTAAATTCAAGAGCACCATCCTGAGCGGTACTCCACAAACAGCTCTGTTGGTATCGAAAGCGTCGCACTACCAAATCAACAGGATGGTTATAGGGATTATCTTTCCCAGCACTAAAAATGACATGCCGTGGACGGCTGACTTGAACGAACTGAACACCCGAACTTGTATTGCTTCCATGATGCCCGGCTACTAACACGCTAATCGGCGGAGCGATATTCGCTAACATTCTTCTTTCGATGTCCTTGCCGACGTCCCCCGTGATTAATAAACGCTGTCCACCCACACTTACCTGAAGTACGCAGGAGCGATCATTTGAGGAGAATGCATTTTCCCCCTTTGGTGGCCATAGTATCTGGTAGTCGATGCCATCACGTCGCCACTGCTGGCCTTGAACGCACGCCTCGCTAGCAACGGGCAGAAGCTCTCCCCGTGGAGCCGACCACTGCATTACCTGGTGCTGTTTTAAAAGCGCACTGACACCTCCGGCATGATCGTTATCGGCATGACTTACAATAACGTGATCAAACACTTGACCTGGAGACCAAAGGGTTTGCAACGGCATAAATCCACTGCGAAATTGGGGGCCTGTGTCATACAGTAATCGGTAGTTGGCGCTACGCAACTCAATCAGCTGACCTTGCCCAACATCATAAACAATGACGCGTAATTCGCCCTGGCTAAGCTGTTCACCCACTGACCACCATGGGAAGCTTAATAGTAACAATGTCGCGCTGGTACGCAGCCACCCTGGAACATTGGGAAGCCCCCAGCATAGTGATATCAATAACAGCGCACCTACTAGCGGAAAAACCAGTATTGCAGGTGGCTGCAAAAGCGGTGCCCATTGCACAGTCATGACTAATAACTGATGAAACACCTGCAGAGCCTGCTCAAAACACCACCACACAAAAAAACCGATGCCAGGCAGTGGCGACAGCACCCACCCTAATAATGCACTGGGTACCATAACGGAGCTGACCCAAGGTACAGCAACCAGATTAACCAGGGGAGCCGCAGGGGCGACTCTCCCAAACGCTACCAGCACCGCTGCCGCCATTAGTGGCGCTATAAGCAGTTGAGAGCGCAATAGCGCCCAACACCACCCTTTCAGCCCTTTTGGGCGGGGGCGGCCTTGCCAAATAATAATCAGCCAGCCTACCGCGATAAACGATAGCCACAAACCTGGCCGCCACAGTGCAAGCGGATCAATCACTAACACTATCCCTAGCGCAAGCCACCACGCTTGCCAAGCGCCCGGCGCATGACGTCCGCTAAGCACCCATAAACCTAAGAGCGTCATGATCATAGCTCGCATGGCAGGAGGTGCTAGCCCAGCTAACATGGCATATCCCACTGCCGCCGCGCCCGCTAACCACCAGGGCCAAGCGCGCAGGCGCCAATTGGTAGGCGTTACCAGCCTGGCAGTAAAACGAGCCAATAGCAGTACAAATGAAGCGACGAGACCAACGTGCAATCCAGAAATAACCACTAAGTGCGTGGTACCCGTTGCATTGAGCAGGGTCCAATCATCTTGGGTCAACTGCTCACTATCACCCAGCGTCAGCGCCGCAAGCCATCGCTGGGTCTTCTCCTGCAATGGTTGATTAGACAGCATTTCAATTGCTTTCTGACGAAGTGTCGGCGTAGCCACCGACAGACGTTCAGGCTTAGGCTCTTGCCGCACGTAGCCAGTCGCGTGTATGCCTTCGCGCCACAACCACTGTTGAAAATTAAACGTATCAGGGTTGGAAAAGCCACCAGGTGGGCGAAGCCGCAGCGTCATCTGCCAACGCTCTCCAACGCGGTAGCGTTGATCATCGTAAGCACTTACTCGCACACTGCGCAGTGCGCCACAGCTTGGAAGATTGGTAGGAGAAAGACAGGATTCAACTGCCAGGCGTAATCGTGACGAGCCGGCGTCCGTTTGAACATTGATAATTCGCGCCTGCAAGGTGACATCTTTACCACTGAGCCCAGTTGGCAAACGGTGCCCCCACTCTTGCTGCACACCGATAAAAACCCAGCCTGATATAAATAACCAAATTAGAAACCTACGCCGAAATACAGCCAACAAAAGCACCACTATGAGCACACCAGGCAACAGTACCTGCAGGTACGCTTCGGGGCCGCTTAACTGCGCGCCTAACGCCCCTATCAATACTGCCAACGCAGCGGGTAGTGCGGCGCCTAGTTGCATATTCCCTCCTTGGAACTGAATCATTCATACCCACGCCGTAGCCTAAGCACGTTGCTATATGGATAATAGGATGCACCAACTGAGAGAGTACCTGACATGCCGCGCCGTTTCTTGCAGCGCTACATGCCAAAACCCGACACTTTAAGGCGACAGCGCTCACTTCGCTTCATTGCGCCATTAATTGCTGATCCCGGGTTATGGCTTCTAACACGTCGAAGCGTTGCAAACGCGTTCAGCGTGGGGCTCTTTTGCGCCATGCTACCCATACCGTTTCAGATGGTAGTGGCAGCCCTGGGGGCAAGGTTTAGCCGTTGTAATTTGGCACTTTCAGTAGGATTGGTGTGGATTACGAATCCACTCACCATGCCAATTATTTTTTATTTTAATTATCGTATTGGCACATTTCTTTTAGAAGCACCAGTGAGAGAGGCGCCATCGCGCATATCGACGCGCTGGATTGCAGAACAAATGCACGACATTATGCCGCCGCTAATGCTTGGGTCGTTAATTTCTGCCGTACTCTTAGCCATTATTGCCAATATCGTCATACGGCTTATTTGGCGCTGGCACGTTTCCCACCATTGGAAGCGCCGCCGTCTCAAGAGACAGCAGCGCCGGGCTCGTATTGAGTCAGAGTTCGATGACTAGTCCCCTCAGGTATTAGTCGTTTTTCTGCTCTATTAACTGCCCACCATCCAACTTCAACACACGATCCTGATGGGCAGCCAAGCTGACATCATGAGTCACAATGACAAATGCACAGGCGCTCTCTTTAGCTAACTCATCCATGAGCGCTAAAATGGTGCTGGCCGTGGTTTGGTCAAGGTTGCCGGTTGGCTCGTCCATTAGCACAAGGCTGGGGTCTGTCACTAGCGCTCGTGCGATCGCCACTCGCTGGCGTTCTCCTCCCGAAAGCTCGCCAGGCTTATGATCAGCACGCGCTTTCATACCTACTCGCTCAAGCAACTGCATAGCGCGCTGCTCAGCCACCTTTTTTGACTGTCCGCGAATAATTAACGGAAGCGCGGCGTTCTCGACCGCTGTGAACTCTGCTAGCAAGTGATGAAACTGATAGACAAAGCCAATATAACGGTTCCGAAAACGGCCTAATGCCGCTTCATTAAGCCCTGATAGCGGCTCGCCAGCAATCACCACACTGCCAGCGCTAGGCCGGTCAAGCCCACCCAACAGGTTTAGCAACGTCGTTTTACCTGAGCCTGAGCTACCCACAATGGCAACACGTTCTCCCGCATGCACCTTAAGTTCAAGCTGATCTAATACAGTGAGATCTTGAGGGCCTTCGTTATAAACTCGTGTCAGGTTGTTACATTCCAGCATAACCGTTGCTGTATGCGGTGTCGTTGCGGTCATCATTGCATCCTTATTCATAACGCAGTACGTCGGCAGGCTGAACCCGAGCGGCCCGCCAAGCGGGATAAAGCGTCGAGAGGAAGGTCAGACCGAAGGCCGCGATGACAATATCGCGCACATCGCCCCACTGCAGCTGAGAAGGTAGATCACTAATAAAGTAAACACCGGCATCTAAGAACTGAATACCAAACGTCGTTTCAAACCAGCTGATTACATCTGAGATGGTGAGCGCTAAGAGAACGCCCGCCGCAACGCCAATCGCAATACCAATAAGGCCAATGGTTAGCCCTTGAACAATAAAAATTCCCATAATCGAGCGCGGGGTAGCGCCTATGGTTCGTAAAATGGCTATATCCGCTCGCTTATCGGTCACCACCATCACTAACGTAGAAACGATGTTAAACGCAGCAACAGCAATAATGACGGTAAGCAGCAATGCAATCATGCGCTTTTCCATCTGAATCGCTTGAAAGAGGCTGCCGTGGGAAGCAGTCCAATCCGTGCCCCGGTAGCCTAAGCCCAGTTCGTTGACAATCGCCTGAGTTTCACTGCCAGCTACAAACAGGTCATCCAGTTCCAGCCGCAAGCCGCCCACTGCATCGCCGAGGCGCGCTAAGGTTTGCATGTCTTCAATATTGGCGTAAGCCAGATTGGCGTCTAAATCAGCGCCGACACTAAAAATACCGCTGACCGTAAACCGTTTTAGCCTTGGGAAAACCCCAGCGGGCGTAATTGACGCCTCCGGAACAAGTAGTGTGACGCGGTCACCCACCCCCACGCCCAAGCGACGAGCCAGCATAGATCCTAGAACCACATTCCACTCACCAGGTACTAGATCGGAAAGCTGGCCTTCGCGCATGTGTTCACCAATAATCGACACCTGATCTTCCCACTCCGGATGGATGCCATTCACCATGGCGCCTTGATTTCTTCCGCCCGCTGAAAACATACCCTGCTGTTCAACATAAGGCGCCGCACCAATCACTCGCTCCCGATCAACGAGCTGTTCTGCTAACGCTTGCCACTCAACCAACCCTTCTTGGGATTCAATTTTAGTGTGAGGCACCATCCCCAAGATGCGGGTGCGAAGCTCATGATCAAAACCATTCATCACCGACAGCACTAGGATTAGCACTGCCACGCCAAGCATTAACCCCAACATTGAAGTTAGCGAAATAAACGAAATAAAGTGGTTCCGGCGTTTAGCGCGCACGTAGCGCAGCCCCACCAGAAAAGGCAAACGATCAAGCATGGCATTCTTCCTTAGTAATAAGCGTCCATGGTACGGTTTTTTTAGCATGGGTGCATGTAACAACGCTGCGTTAGAGTAACAAGCCTGCTCACCGTTCCCTCAAACACAGTAACGCTTGCATGTTGGTAAACAAGCCCCTAAATTGCGCCCATTCTCATTGTCTTTAAGACAGGTTTTTAGGGCAGGTCATTAAGACAGGTCTTTAAGGCACGTTTTTTTCGACTATTAAGGGCATCAGTGACGTTGGCTAATAAAACTTACCGCTTATTGCCCGAGTGGCACCCCCAGGACGGCTTGCAACTGACCTGGCCCCGCCCGGACGGCGACTGGGCATCACTACTATCGCGTATTGAGGCAACGCTTGAACGTATCGTGATAGCAACAACGCGCTATCAGCGCGTGTTGATCAGCGTTTTTGATGAAACCACCCAACGCCGTTTGGCAGCGACGTTTGAGGCCTATGGCATTCCCCAACAACAGTTAGTTCTTGTTATCGCTCCTACGGATGACACCTGGGCCAGAGATCATGGGCCTATTACCGTGGTGGATGAAACGCAGCAGCCACTCATGCTGGATTACACGTTTACCGGCTGGGGAGGCAAGTATCCCGCCGACCATGACAATCGGCTTACCCAGTGGCTGGCCAATGCCGGGGTGTGGGCCTGTCCCATTGCCTCGCGGAGCATGGTGCTAGAAGGCGGTGCTATTGAAACTGACGGAGAAGGCACGCTGCTAACTACCGAAGCCTGCCTGTTAAACCCAAACCGCAACCCGACACTTTCACGTACAGATGTTGAAGCTCGGTTAGCGGCAGATTTTGGTGTCGACCGAATTCTTTGGCTCGCGAACGGGCATCTTGAGGGTGACGATACCGACAGCCATGTTGATACGCTCGCACGCTTTTGCAACGCTTCTACCATTGCTTATGTCCGCTGTGATGACCCGACCGACCCACATTACTCTGCATTAAAAGCGATGGAGCAAGAGCTAATCGCATTTCGTCAGCGCGACGGCAACCCTTATCACTTAATTGCTTTGCCGTGGCCAAAAGCCTGCTTTGATCCGGAAGATGGCCATCGCCTCCCTGCCACTTACGCTAATTTTTTGATTATCAATCATGCAGTGCTGGTACCGACTTACGGCGACCCCGCCGATATCGTCGCACTGCAAGCGCTGAGTGTCGCCTTCCCAGAACACACGCTAATTCCAATCGAGTGTGTTAGCGTCATTCGCCAGCATGGCAGCCTGCACTGTTTAACCATGCAGCTACCGAACGGCACCCTTGCCCCTGCGCTTAGTCAATCCTGAGCTTAGTCAATCCTAAGCATAGCCAATCCTAAGGAGCGATCATGTCTAACAGCTTAACCGTCGGTGTTGTTCAACAACCTGCGTGGCCAGACAAAGCACGCAGCATTGCTGCCAGCGAAGCTGGCATTCGCGCTGCCGTTAGCCAAGGGGCACAATTAGTGTTGCTTCAGGAGCTGCATGCCACTCACTACTTCTGCCAGTACGAAGACCCTGCCCTGTTTGACTTGGCTGAACCGCTAGACGGCCCAACTGGCCAACACTTAGCAGAACTTGCTAAAGAATTAGACATTGTGCTGGTAGGGTCGCTGTTTGAGAAGCGTGCCGCAGGGCTTTACCACAACACAGCTGTTGTTTATGACCGTGCAAAAGGGCGTGTGGGACAGTATCGAAAAATGCACATCCCGGATGATCCGGCCTTTTACGAAAAGTTTTACTTTACCCCAGGCGATGCCGATGACTCACGCAAACAAGGGTTCACCCCCATTGACACCTCTGTTGGGCGACTAGGCGTCCTGGTTTGCTGGGATCAATGGTACCCAGAAGCGGCTCGCTTAATGGCACTCAGTGGAGCGGAACTACTTCTCTATCCCACGGCTATCGGCTGGGATCCAAACGATGATGACGCTGAAAAAAACCGTCAGAAAGATGCTTGGACAATTATACAGCGCTCCCATGGCGTCGCTAACGGGCTGCCTGTAGTGGTTGCAAACCGTGTCGGCTTTGAACCTGACCACTCCAACGTTGGCGACGGCATTGCGTTTTGGGGGGGAAGCTTTGTGTGCGGCCCTCAGGGGGAACTGCTAGCGCATGCAGGAGAAGATACTCAGCAACTGGTAGTTAGCATTGATATGGCGCGTAGCGAGAGCACGCGGCAAATCTGGCCTTATTTACGTGATCGGCGTATTGATGCTTACGGTGATTTAACACGTCGCTATCGCGATTGATAACAAATGAGATTGGTGAACAAACAAAGCGCCTGCTCCCATCAGGAGCAGGCGCGGCGTTTAAAGCACTAACATGTGATTATTGGCTTTATTTCCAAAAATCACGAATAGAGGCTATTCCCTGGGCGCCAACAGCGCGTGCGTGGCTAGCATCAAAACGTGTCATACCACCTAACGCAAATACTGGCATGCCAGCACGTTCCACTAGTTGCTGAAAGTCATGCCATCCCAACGGTGCTACCTCTGGATGAGAAGGCGTGGTACGCAACGGCGACAGCGTCACAAAATCGCAACCTAAAACCGCTGCCTGGGAAAGCTGCTTTTGATCATGAGTCGACGCCGAGAGCCATTTATTTTCAGCGATCGGACGCCGCTCAAGGTCCATTAACCGTGCGCTCGTTAAATGAATGCCATCAGCATCAATAGCGTCAAGCAACGCAGGCTCTCCGTTCAGCAACAGCTTGGCTTCATACTGACGGCAAAGTCGCAGGGCACGCTCAGCGCGGGCAATGTAAGCTGCTTCATCAAGATTTTTCGCCCGCAGCTGTACTAGCCTTACATTGTCTTCATGCAACGCTCTCTCTAACAAGCTATCGAAGCGTGCTTCATCAGTTTCTTCGCCGGTTATCAAATAGTCTGTGGGCAACATCACTGCACGCAAAATAGGCAGGTTAGCAGCAGGAAAAGGATAATTTGCCAGCTCTTCCATGGGCACCCAGCGCACGGCCTGCCCCTCGCGACCAAAGGGCTCGCCTGCAAACTCTTGTACTTGCCAAACATCCAGTAGGATGTGTTTATCAGGATACTCATGATGTACGCGGATAAGTGGCCGGGCACGTACAATCTCGACGCCTAGCTCTTCGTGAAGCTCGCGTTTGAGACCTTCCAGCCCTGTTTCATAAGGCGCCAACTTGCCACCGGGAAACTCCCAAAGGCCGCCTTGATCGACATTAGAAGGCCGACGCGCAATCAGGACCCGCTTTTGATCGGCGCTGATCATTGCAGCCGCCGCGACATGAACTCGTCGTTTTACCATTACACTCATTACGTCTTTACCCACTTTTTACGCGCCGCCCTAATCAAAGGCGACGCTATCTTGCTGCATTTGCACGTCACTGCAACTGTTTTCAGCTACTTTTCAGTGCTCTTCAGCTACGGTAATCCGCGTTGATAGTCACATAGTCGTGAGATAGATCCGAGGTCCACACAGTGGCACTCTCTTCCCCACGACCCAAATTAATGCGAATGATGATTTCGTCTTGCGCCATAACAGCACTACCCGCCGCCTCTGTATAACTATCGGCGCGGCCGCCATTTTCAACCAAACGAACGTCACCCAAATCAATGACAACTTGATCGACATCGAAGGCCTCAACCGGCGCTCGCCCAACGGCAGCTAAGATACGACCCCAGTTAGCATCAGAAGCGTAGAGCGCAGTCTTCACCAACGGCGAGTGAGCAACGGTAAAGGCAACATCCAGTGCTTCCTGACGAGTAGTCGCTTGATTCACCTGAAGCGTCACAAACTTAGTTGCCCCTTCGCCATCGCGAATAATCGCTTGAGCAAGCTCAGTCATAACGCGCTGCAGCGCATTACGGAAGGTTGCCACCTGCTCTTCGCTTTCAATACGAACACCCGTGCCTGTCGCCGCCAGCATGCACGCGTCATTGGTTGAGGTATCGCTATCGACTGTGATGCAGTTAAATGAGCGATCCACCGTTTCACGTAACAAACTTACTAACAACGACTGCTCAATCGCTGCATCGGTCACTACAAACCCCAACATGGTCGCCATATTGGGTTTAATCATGCCGGAACCCTTGGTAATACCGTTAATCGTAACCTGCTGATCACCAATTGAAACGGTTACTGTTGCACCTTTGGCTCGGGTATCCGTCGTTAGAATTCCTTCGCCTGCCTGCTGCCAGGCGAGACTGGTATCCGTCAGAGAGCCCAGTGCACTCGGTATACCTGCAAGCAAGCGCGCCATAGGGAGCGGCTCGCCGATCACACCAGTTGAAAAGGGTAATATCTGGCTTTTATCAATGCCCATTTGCTCAGCGAGCGCTTCACAGCTGGCATAAGCATCCTGCAAACCTGATGCGCCGGTTCCTGCATTGGCGTTGCCAGTATTAACCAGCCAGTAGCGAGGCACTCGTGCAGCGCTTGCACACTCCTCAAGGTGCGCTTTCGCCACGATTACTGGGGCGGCACAAAACGCATTCCGAGTAAAAACCCCCGCTACCGTGGCAGTGTCTGGCAGCTCAATCACCACAACATCACGGCGATCCGGCTTTTTAATACCCGCCATAGCACTGCCAAGGCGCACCCCGTTAAGGGGTGGCAATTCCGGAAAAGGAAGATTTCCCACCGCCATGTTTTTCTCCTTTGCACTCGATTTCGCCACGCGTAATTAGCTTAGTTTTCCGCAGCACTGCTTATATTTTTTACCCGACCCACATGAGCACGGATCATTGCGCCCTACTTTTGGCCCTTCACGACGCAGCGGGCGACCGTCAGCACCCGGCGCTTCTTGTGAAACGCCTTTCTGCTGAGCATTAGGATCATCGTGGCGACTTGCCGCCGTTGCGTGTTCACGCACTGACTCTTCACGGCGCTTCTGCTCTAGGGCATCAACCTCTTCAGGCTGACGAACCTGCACATGGCTTAAAATACGCGTAACGTCCGCCTTGATATTCGTTAACAAATGCTGAAATAACTCGAAGGATTCGCGCTTGTACTCTTGCTTAGGATTCTTCTGAGCATAGCCCCGTAAATGAATACCCCGGCGCAAATGATCCATCGACTGAAGATGCTCTTTCCAGCGGGTATCTAACACTTGCAGCATTACCTGTTTTTCAAAACGGCGAATCAACTCAACTCCAGCAGCCTCAATTTTGGCTTGATACGCGTCACGGTGCATCGCTTGCAAACGCTCACGCAGCTTCTCTTCACTAAAGCGCTCATCTTCTGCTGCCCACTGTGTGACAGGAGCATCAAGATTGAATTCAGACTTAAGATGCGCTTCTAACCCAGGCAGATCCCATTGCTCAGCAAGGCTCTGAGGCGGCACAAAATCGCTAATGGCCTCTTCCATAACCTCTTCACGAATACCAATAACGGCATCGGAAACCTCATCAGCGGAAAGAATCTCATTGCGCTGTTCATAGATAACACGGCGCTGATCGTTGGCGACATCATCGTATTCCAACAATTGCTTACGGATGTCAAAGTTACGCCCCTCTACTTTTTTCTGGGCGCGCTCGACAGCGTTAGACACCATCTTGTGCTCTATCGCTTCGCCACGCTCTAACCCGAGTGCCAACATTAGGCGTTTCACTCGATCAGAGCCGAACAGGCGCATCAGGCTATCTTCTAATGAGAGGAAGAAACGAGTAGAACCTGGGTCGCCTTGCCGACCCGCCCGTCCACGCAGCTGGTTATCTATACGGCGCGACTCATGGCGCTCAGAACCAACAACGTGCAAACCACCCGCTTCTAAAACTCCATCATGGCGCTTTTGCCACTCCGCTTTTAGAGCATCTATCTGTTCTTGACTGGGATTTTGCAGCTTAGCCACTTCGGCCTCCCAGTTACCCCCAAGAACAATATCGGTACCACGCCCTGCCATATTCGTAGCGATAGTAATAGCGCCAGGACGACCCGCTTGCGCGATGATTTCAGCTTCGCTCTGGTGCTGTTTAGCATTCAGCACATTAAACGCAAGGCCAGCCTCACGCATAAGTCGAGCGAGGTACTCTGAAGTCTCAATCGACGCGGTACCAACGAGAACAGGGCGGCCCGCTTCGGTTTCGGCTTTCACATCTTTAATAATTGCTTCGTATTTTTCTTCCGCGCTAAGGTAAACCAAATCATTCAGGTCTTTACGCGAAAGGGGACGGTTTGTGGGAATAACGACCACGTCAAGGCCATAAATTTGCCTGAATTCGAAGGCTTCGGTATCGGCAGTACCGGTCATCCCGGCAAGCTTTTCATATAAACGGAAGTAGTTCTGGAAAGTAGTCGATGCCAGTGTTTGGCTCTCTCGCTGAACCGTCACTCCCTCTTTCGCTTCAACCGCTTGGTGCAAACCTTCTGACCAACGGCGCCCTGGCATGGAACGCCCAGTATGCTCATCGACTATAACCACCTGCCCCTCAGACACGATGTAATCAACGTCTAAGTGATAAAGGTGCCGTGCGCGCAGCGCGGAATGCATATGCTGAAGCAAGTTTAGGTTTTGTGCGGCATAGAGTGATTCATCGTCACCCAATAATCCTTCAGCACGCATTAGCTCTTCAACTTTATTATGCCCCTGTTCGGTAAGCTCTACCTGCTTTTGCTTTTCATCGAGCAGGAAATCTCCCGTCACTGGTGCATCACTGTCTTCAGAGGCTTCGCCTTGCTCTAACTGCTGAGCTAGGCGGTTCACAATGCCATACAAATCCGTGTTTTCATCCACTGCGCCCGAGATAATTAACGGCGTACGGGCCTCATCAATTAAAATGGAGTCGACCTCATCAACGATGGCGTAATACAGGCCACGCTGTACTTTATCCTCAAGTGAGAATGCCATGTTGTCGCGCAGATAATCGAAACCGAACTCATTGTTAGTGCCGTAAGTGATGTCGCACTGATAAGCATGACGCTTCTCTTCGCCGGTTTGGCCAGCAAAAATGACACCCACCGATAACCCAAGGAATTCATATAAAGGCCGCATCCATTCAGCATCGCGGCGAGCAAGATAGTCGTTCACGGTGACAACATGGACGCCTTTGCTTGGCAGCGCATTTAAATATACTGCAAGCGTTGCCACCAGGGTTTTACCCTCCCCGGTTTTCATTTCCGCAATACGGCCACGATGCAACGTCATACCACCGACCATCTGGACGTCAAAGTGGCGCATATGCATTACCCGCTTACTGGCCTCGCGCACGACAGCAAATGCTTCAGGTAATAAATTATCAACTGAAGCACCTTCTTCTAACTTTTGACGCAACAGCCCTGTTTTTGCCTGCAAATCAGCATCACTTAACTCTTCAAGCGCTTGCTCCAACACATTAATACCGAGCACGCTTTTTTGCATGCGCTTAACGTCGCGATCATTTTTAGAGCCAACGACTTTACGTAACAAATTATTAATCATGAAAGTTCCAAATCTTCACGAGCGCCCCACTCAGGTACGCCCTTTTATATAAGGCAAGTAAAGCTAAATTTAATAAACAGACGGCTGAACTGGCGGGCCCCGAGGAATCAGAACATCAATAGCGGCAACCAAACGATATGGAATATGAAAAAAGCAGCAGGAGCAATGCAAGATAGCAGGATACACGCGTACCTGTTTTCGCACCCAGTGGCGCAGCGCGCAGCGCTTCTTAGCGATCCATTGTGATTGGGCACGCAGCATCGCTGGCATCCAAAAACAGATAATTACGCCGCGCTCACCACTACGAAATGCATCTGAGGGATGTAAACTAGCAGGTAATAAACAGCTCACTAAGAGGCCTGCCAGCCACCAACGCGCTAAGCCGTGTCGGCGTTGCCGCCGCGGCGAAGCAGACAAAACATCTGGCGTTGATGACATGCTGTGGACAGGCTCCTGAGCGTGTTAGGCTCTATCAATTAAAAGACACTATTAGACGTTGTAACAACCGTTGGCGTATCGCAGCCAGCAACGTTCCAGGAATCAAGTTGATGAGTATAAAGGTTAAGCGATCCCGCGCACAGCCCATTACCCAACTGCTGACCAAGTCTGGCAGCGCGGGACAGCTTATGCGGCAGTCCCGCTTAATCGATCAGGCTCAACGTCACTTACGCGTCCATCTTCCCGAAGCAATGCGGGAACATATTTTCGTCGGGGGCTTTCGAGATGGACGATTGACGCTAATAAGCGGCCAGGCAAGTTGGCTAACGTGGTTACGCTACGAACAGCCACGGCTTCTTGTCCTACTGCACCAGCTGCCAGGATTTGAAAGCGTGACTGGCTTTACCCTTAAAGTTCGTCCTGTGCGGCCGATTGAAATTCCAAAGCGTTACACCCGCATCCTCTCTGAAAATGCCGGGAAAACACTAGCTGAGTGCGCAAAAGATACCGACAACCCTTCCCTTAAAAGCGCCTTGGAGCGCCTGGCAGCTCACGCAATCAATCATTCAGATGGTAACGGGTGATTAAGACGTCAAGGCCAGCGTCAGAACGTAAAAAGCACCGCCATGGCGGTGCTTTTTACATTACTTACTGTTTTACATTACTTACTGTTGAAGTCGCGCTGGCCATAAGTTTCACAGGTGCACGAACCATACCATTGAATAGCCCGTACCATTAAATAACCTTTGACAATGAACGGCTTATGCCATTGCAGGTGCAGAGTAAGAGATTGGCGCAACGGCTTTATCTTCTTCAAATGTAACAATTTCATAGGCATCAGGTTGCGCCAATAACTCACGACACAACTGATTGTTGAGCGAATGGCCTGATTTAACACCTTGGAACTCGCCAATCAAACTGTGACCGAGTTGGTACAAATCACCTATAGCATCTAACACTTTATGCTTAACGAACTCATCGTCGTAACGCAAACCACCTTCATTCACGATGCGATAATCATCCACGACAATGGCGTTATCTAAGCTGCCACCAAGCGCGAGATTATTAGAGCGTAAAAATTCCAAATCCCGCATGAATCCGAAAGTACGTGCACGAGAAACCTCTTTAACGAACGACGTCGTTGAAAAATCGATCAACGCGGTTTGTTTTTGCTGCTCAAATACGGGGTGATCAAAGTCAATCGCAAAAGAGACTTTAAACCCTTGATGCGGCAAAAAGACGGCTTCTTTATCACCATCACTAACGGCGACACGGCGCTTAATTCGAATAAATTTCTTAGGCGCATCTTGCTCTAAGATACCTGCCGACTGAATCAGGAACACAAACGGACTAGCACTACCGTCCATGATAGGCACTTCGGGTGCACTTACATCAACATAAGCATTATCAATGCCCAGTCCAGCAAATGCCGACATCAAGTGCTCGACCGTGGCGACTTTCACGCCCTTGTAAGAAAGTGCGGTGCATAATGTGGTGTCTTCCACCAATTCAGCACGAGCAGGCACGTGAACAACAGGCTCTAAATCGGTCCGGATAAACACGATTCCCGTATTGGCCGGCGCCGGACGCAAAGCCAAGTGGACTTTTTTGCCAGAGTGCAGACCCACTCCGGTGGCGCGAATGACGTTTTGTAGTGTGCGTTGTCTGATCATGGGCAGTGGTCGAACTCTAATGACGGCGGTCACCGGCAGAAGTGCCGACAAGTACCGCTAGGGGAAAGAAAGTTAAGAAACAGTGTTCACTTTAACAGCAAACAAGCGTTTTAACCAATAAAACTCTCGTCTGCTGTTTCAATGAGCCTGATAACGTCAGTTAATCTGCCTGGCGGCGTAAAAATGCGGGGATGTCCAAATAGTCATCTGCATCGGGTGCTCGACGCTTTTCAGGACGAGGTTTCGATGCTACCTCGGGTGCTTCTTTACGTGCTGCTGCTTGTTGACGCGTGACTGTAGGTTGTTGCAGCTTGCGGTAATCTGAGGAGGCTTCAGTAGCAGACCGACGCACAGGCTCACGCGAGGCAACTTTCCCTTTATTACCATCCAGCCCGGCAGCTACTACGGTCACACGTAGCTCATCGGACATTTCCATGTCGATTGAGGTGCCAACGACTATCGTTGCTTCTTGAGAAGCAAACTCTTGAACAGTCGCGCCCACGTCGTTGAACTCGCCAATTGACAAGTCAGGGCCAGCAGTAATATTGACCAAAATACCGCGAGCACCGTGTAAGTCAATGTCTTCAAGCAGCGGGCTACGAATGGCTTTTTCTGCCGCTTCGCGAGCACGATTCTCACCGGTAGCTCCACCGGTACCCATCATCGCCATGCCCATTTCTGACATAACGGTACGCACATCAGCGAAATCGACGTTGATGATGCCAGGGCTAGTAATCAGCTCTGCAATACCCTGAACGGCTCCTAATAACACGTCATTAGCAGCACTAAAGGCGGTTAAAAGTGTGGCGTTTTTTCCTAGTACAGAAAGCAGCTTTTCGTTTGGAATGGTGATCAGCGAATCCACATGCTCAGAAAGCTCTTTCATGCCTTCTTCAGCAGCGCGCATGCGCTTAGGCCCTTCAAAAGGAAAGGGTCGAGTTACCACAGCAACCGTGAGGATCCCCAGCTCTTTAGCGACCTGAGCAACAACGGGCGCACCGCCGGTTCCTGTACCGCCACCCATACCCGCCGTTATGAAGACCATATCAGCACCGGTTAATAACTCAGCGATGCGATCACGATCTTCCATGGCTGCTTGGCGGCCTACTTCAGGGTTGGCACCTGCTCCGAGCCCTTTAGTAATTTCGCTACCAAGCTGTAAGACTGTTTTTGCAGACACCCGTTTAAGCGCTTGAGCGTCGGTGTTGGCGCAGATAAATTCGACGCCTTCAATATTACTTTCGACCATGTGGTTAACCGCGTTGCCACCGCCGCCGCCAACACCAACCACTTTGATGACCGCACTGCTCGAGGGTGCGTTATCTACCAATTCGAACATAAGCCCCGTCTCCTGAACCGCGCTTGCGGCCCTGTCAGAAATTTCCTTTAAACCAGCCTTTGATTCTTACCAGCGCCGATTGACCTTCCTTGATATCACGCCGGGCTACTTCGTTGCGCCCTTTCTGCGCAGCAACGACTCCCCCGTGGCTTTCTAGGCCTTGCCCATGTCGCGCTTCTTGCAATGCATAATGCAGTAAACCCACACCTGTTGCATAAATTGGATTGCGTACCACATCAGCCAAACCTTTGACATTTTGCGGACAAGCAATACGAACGGGCATATGAAAAATCTCTTCTGCCAGTTCGCTAACCCCTTCCATGCGCGAGGTACCTCCTGTGAGCACAACACCAGCAGCTACCATATCTTCATAGCCACTACGGCGTAATTCGTCTCTCACCAACGTAAATAGTTCCTCGTAACGCGGCTCAACCACTTCAGCTAGTGCCTGTCGCGATAAATCGCGTGCCGGACGATCTCCTACGCTGGGAACTTTAATCATTTCATCGCTTGCAGCTAGCTGTGTAAGAGCGCAAGCGTATTTAACTTTAATTTCTTCGGCATGCTGCGTTGGCGTACGCAATGCCATCGCTATATCGTTAGTTACTTGGTCACCCGCAATCGGGATAACTGCAGTATGACGAATGGCCCCTTCACTGAAGATAGCCATATCGGTGGTACCGCCGCCGATATCCACCATACAAACGCCTAGTTCACGTTCGTCTTCTGTGAGCACCGCCATGCTAGAAGCTAGCTGCTCTAGAATGATAGCGTCAACGTCTAGGCCACAGCGCCGTACGCATTTTTCAATATTTTGAACAGCGTTCAATGCGGCTGTCACCAAGTGAACTTGTGCTTCTAATCGTACACCGGACATACCTAACGGTTCACGGATACCGCCTTGTGCATCAATTGAGAATTCTTGCGGCAATACGTGTAGCACACGCTGCCCTTCAGAAACCGCACGTGCGCGGGCAGAGTCGATGACGCGCTCAATGTCGGATGGCGTCACTTCTCGTTCTTTAATCGCCACAACACCATCTGAATTCATTGAACTGATATGGCTGCCAGCAACGCCGACATAAACAGAGTGAATTTCACAACCAGCCATTAATTCCGCTTCTTCAACAGCGCGCTGAATAGATTGCACTGTTGACTCGATATTAATGACGACACCGCGCTTCATGCCGCGTGATGGATGAGAGCCGATACCCGCTATCTCGATCCCACCATCATCGGTAGGTTGACCGACTATTGCGACGACTTTGGACGTTCCAATGTCCAGCCCGACAACCATATTGGATGCGTTGGGTGAGCCTGCCATGAGTCGGATAATCTCCTAGAAAAATTTAAAAAAAAAGTGTTAAAAACATTTGCGCCAAATTGTTAAAACGTCGATACAAATCACGCGTACTAACACTAACGCTTAACGTAACATCAAGCCAAAAGCTGACGACGGTTAAATAAAAAAGCCTATAAAAAAAGCATCAGCCATAACATAGTATAGAAACAATACCCACAATACGACTAGCGCACGCCTACGATAATCGCGATTGCGTGCAATTTAAACCCTATTCATGGCTTTTCGGTGTTGGCAACCACTTACATTTACCTTCTTCTTGCACATTGTTAGCCGCTTATTACTCAACTTTTTCTGCAAAATCACTCTCTCCATGCCAGGCAACCGCAACACCATTGGGATAACGCAAGTCAATGTAGCGAATATGATTGGCGAGCTGGGCAAGTTCACGCTGCCATGACGCAGATAGTCGGGCTAGTCGTATTTCGTGCTGACGTCTTCCTAACATTATCCAAGCACCATTATTTAACTGAAGCCGCCATGCGCCACGGGGTTCTAGGCGCAACTGGGAAAGTGACAACGACAACCCCTGGAAGTGAGGCGTTAAGCGGCGGTAATAGGTGAGCACCTCCTCTCCACTACCCGTCGGCCCAGCTAAATCGGGAAGCCCCTGAGGAACGTCTAGTGGCGCAAACGCAAACGCCTCACCTTGAGGATTAAGCAAAAAGTCATCATTCCAACGGGCCACTGGCGTTTGCTCTACCAGTTCAAAAACAAGCGCATCGGGCCACTCTCTAGAAATTCTAACTTCATTCAGCCAACCAATCCTAAGCGCACGCCGACGCAGTTCACCTAAATCTGCTGAGAGCCAAGTCGCCTCTCGAACGAGCGGTGCTAACTGAGTACGGAGATAATCAGCACTCACGTACTCCCACTCGCCGCGAATAGACACGCGCTCGATAGGCCTATCTAACCATATCCACAGCGCACGCCCACCAGCGCCGAGCAACAGCACCAGCAATATGAGCCCTAACCACGCATTACGCTTTTTCATGAGCAGCTGCGCTGAACCGCAGTATCCAAAATACGTAACACCAACTGATCAAAATCGATGCCCGCATGCGCTGCCGCCTGAGGCACTAAACTATGATCCGTCATTCCTGGCACTGTATTGACTTCAATAAGCCAAAACCTGCCCATCGCATCGCGCATAACGTCAACACGCCCCCAGCCTTCACCACCTACCGCGTCAAACGCTTTCTTGCATAGATCTGCTAAGGCTTGCTCATCAACCAATGACAGACCACTGGGAAGATGGTACTGAGTAGTATTAGCAATGTACTTCGCCTCGTAGTCATAGAAGCCTCCCGGAACTTCTACGCGAATAGCCGGCAACACATCATTATTTAGTAGTGCAACAGTGTACTCCTCACCCACGACGAAACGTTCAGCCATGACACGGGCATCATATTTCGCCGCTTCATGATAGGCAGCTTCTAACGCTTCCTGGCTTTTGACGATACTAATGCCCAGAGTGGAGCCTTCATGAACAGGCTTAACCATCATTGGCAAACCTAGTTGCGACACCACCTTCGACCAATCAGATGTCTCGTTGAGCATAATGCTTTCAGGTGTGGGCAATCCCACTGCTTGCCAAATCTGCTTCGTGCGCTGCTTGTCCATTCCTAACGCGGATGCCAACACGCCACTGCCGGTGTAGGGCAACCCTAGAAGCTCAAGCGCCCCCTGTAACATGCCATCTTCACCACCACGACCATGAAGAGCGACAAAAACAGCCGTTGGAGCAAGGCGCTCTAGCCCTACTAAGCCTTCTTCTTTTGGGTCGTAACCAATCGCATCGATACCTTGACGCTTTAAGGCGGCCAGCACCGCAGCACCGCTTTTAAGCGACACCTCGCGCTCTGCTGAGGTACCGCCGTAAACCACAACGACGCGCGCCAAAGGGTCATTTAGTGACATTGCTACACTCATAGCTCTACCTTATCCAGCGCCAACTTGGCTTGTGCGAAACGAAGCGAAATACCGCCCACATCACCAGCGCCTTGAGTAATAAAAATATCACCGGGACGCAGAAGCTTGCTCAACAGTGCAGGCAGCTCCTGCTTATGCTCAACGAACAATGGATCGACTTCTCCCCGCTGACGAATAGACCCTGCAAGGGTGCGGCCTTCAGCACCAGGGATTACTGCCTCCCCAGCGCTATATACATCCAGTAGAACGAGCGTATCTACTTGAGAGAGCACGCGAACAAAGTCCTCATAAAGATCCCGAGTGCGGCTGTAGCGATGAGGCTGGTACAACATAACCAATCTGCGCTCTGGCCAACCTGCACGTACCGCCTGAATGACCATGTCAACTTCACGTGGATGGTGCCCATAATCGTCCACCAACATGATCTCACCATCAGCATTAGGGGCGCTGAAATGGCCATGCACTTGAAAGCGGCGCCCAATACCGGCAAAACTTGCTAGCCCACGAAGAATAGCGTCGTCGCTTACCCCAGCATCCGTTGCTACAACAATAGCCGCCATCGCGTTTAGCGCATTGTGACGGCCAGGCATTGCCAGTCGAACGGCCAGTGGAGCGGCGTCCCCAGGGCGCACCGCAGTAAACGACACTTCACCGCCCTGCTGAGTAAAATTTACAATGCGGTAGTCGGCATCTTCATCAAACCCATAGGTCACAAACTGGCGTTTTACCTGATCAAGCAGCGACCGAATGTTTGCGTCGTCAATACACAAAATGGCCAGGCCATAAAATGGCAAATTATGCAGAAACTCGATGAAGGTGCTTTTTAGGCGTTCAAAGTCACCTCCATACGTTGCCATATGGTCAGCGTCTATGTTGGTTACGATTGAGACCATTGGCTGAAGATGCAGGAAAGACGCATCTGACTCATCAGCCTCAGCAACTAAATAATCCCCCTCACCCAGTCGTGCGTTAGCACCAGCACTAGTGAGTTTCCCACCAATCACAAAGGTGGGGTCTAACCCTCCTTCCGCTAGCAACGTCGCAGTTAAGCTGGTTGTGGTCGTCTTTCCGTGAGTACCGGCGACCGCAATACCGTGACGAAAGCGCATTAATTCAGCCAGCATTTCAGCGCGCCGAACCACTGGCACCCGATGCTCATGGGCCCAGCAGATTTCAGGATTTGTTGCATCAATGGCGCTGGAAACAACGACGACATCCGCTCCCGCCACATTTTCTTCAGCATGACCGATCGCAACGTCAACACCGCACTGGCGAAGGCGTTCAACGACATTCGATCCTTTCATGTCGCTACCGCTCACCCTATAGCCCTGATTAGCAAGCACTTCAGCGATTCCACACATACCTGCGCCACCGATACCAACAAAGTGCAAACGCTTAATACGGCGCATACCAGGGCCGCTTGGACGAACACCTGAATGCAACACGTTATTAATAGAATCGGTCACGCAGTTTCTCCTTGTTTAACCAGCGCTAAACATCCCCTTGTAAGCCGATCAGTTGCCTCTAAGTAGGCAGCCTGACGTGCTTTAGACGCCATATCTGACAATACGCTCGGGACTAATAGCTCTTCTAAATAGTGTGTTAATCGCGCGGGGGTAAGCTCAGATTGAGGAACGCATAGTGCCGCCCCTGCCTTTACTAGCACGTCTGCATTTACTCGCTGATGATCATCAACAGCAAATGGAAACGGCACTAGCAACGCAGGCTTTGCCGCTGCAGCAAGCTCTGCCACTGTTAACGCTCCGGCTCGGCAAACGACTAAATCTGCCCACTCATAAGCGGCAGCCATATCGTCGATAAAAGGACTAACGTCCGCCACAATTCCATGCTCTACGTAGGCTTTTGCGGTCGCCACATCACGCTCTTTACCGGCTTGGTGGCGAACATCAGGGCGACGCTCTGGAGGCAAACCCGCCAGCCCAAGCGGTAAGCGCTCATTCAACGCGACAGCTCCTAGCGAGCCACCCACCACTAATAGGCGCAGCGGACGAGCATCTAACTCAGAAGTCGTCCTGGGGTGCTCACCCACTGCAGCAATAGCTTCTCGTACCGGATTGCCAATCACTTCGGCTTTGTCACCAAAAGCTTCGGCAAACGCCGCGTAGGTGCGGGTCGCTAATTTCGAAAGCACCTTATTGGTCAGTCCAGCAATAGCATTTTGCTCATGAATCACCAATGGCACCCTAGAAAGCCACGCCGCTAACCCACCAGGGCCACTGGCAAATCCACCGAGTCCAACCACTACATGAGGATTGAAGCGACGAATTACCTTTCGAGCTTGCAGCACTGCACGAGAAAGGTTCAGCGGTGCTTTCAGCCAGCCCGCCACCCCGTTACCACGTAGACCGCTTATGTCGATGTTATGAAGTGTAATGCCTGCTTCTGGTACCAGGCGGTTCTCAATCCCTTTTGGGCTTCCCAGCCATTCAACGTCGACATGGTGACCTTTAAGCGAACGTGCTAGTGAAAGTGCCGGAATAACATGACCTCCGGTGCCTCCCGCCATAATTAAAATGCGTCGACGTGTGTTCGTCGTCACAAACAACTCCTTGAGTAGTTACGATAACCGAGGTTCATGGCGCGATTTGTAAGGTGTCGATACGCGACGCGGTCGGTGACGCGTTTCCGCATCTACGCGTAACAACAGGCCAATCATCATACCGGTGACCAATAAACTTGAACCGCCATAGCTAATAAGAGGCAATGTTAGCCCTTTTGTTGGCAGCAGGCCTGAGCTTACCGCCATGTTGATGAATGCCTGGGCTGCAATAACAAAACCTATGCCATAACTGACATAAGCACCGAACAGATGGCCTGCCAGTTCCGCACGACGACCAATCACCATCGCCCGAGTAATTAGCACTGTAAATAGCAGTACAACAATAATGGCACCAATCATGCCAAGTTCTTCGGCGATTACAGCAAAGATAAAGTCCGTATGCGCTTCCGGCAGGTAGTGAAGTTTTTGAACGCTATTACCCAACCCCGTGCCGGTCACATGCCCTCGACCAAATGCAATCAGCGCCTGAGTAAGCTGATAGCCAGTAGCGAACTGATCAGCCCATGGATCCAAGAAGCTCGTCCACCGCGCTAACCGGTAAGGCTCTATAACGACCATCATCACAGCACCAGCGGCTAATACTCCGCCACTACCAATGAGCAAGGTAAGTGACGCGCCGCTCATCATTAACATGCCAATAACACACACGGTATAAACCACCATGCCGCCAAAATCAGGCGCTAGAAAAAGCAGCCCTGCAGGAACAGCAAGCACCGCTAAAGGTCGCCACATACTTAGCGCTCTACTGCGCAGGTCAAAAGTAAAACGAGACATGAACGCAGCCATGTAAAAAATCAAACCGATTTTTCCAAGCTCGGAAACCTGCAAACTAGGTAAAGGACCGGGTAGTGAAATCCAGCGCTTACTACCGTTCACCTCTTGCCCAATCACTAGCACTAGCCCAAGCATAAAAATACTTACCAGCAAGATTAATGCTGCGTTTTGACGCCATGCTTCCATAGGAACGCACAGCATAAAAAAACAAGCCAGTACAGCTAAGAACAGAAAAATTCCATGCTGGCGAGCATAGTGATAACTATTTTCAAGCAGCCCAACCGATGCCGAACTTACCATCACCCAACCCAATCCAGCTAACGCGATAGCGGCGACGATTAACCAAACGTCAGAAGGCAAATGGCGCGTTGTCAAAGCATCATGGATACGTTGCACTCGACTCATGACCTCGCCTCTGAGTGATTATGCTGACTATACTTTTGCTCAACCCAATACCGAAAAGCATCGCCTCTCGCTTGATAATTTATAAATTGATCTAGACTTGCGCAGGCAGGTGACAACAATACGCAATCCCCGGGCTCTGCCATTTCCCAGGCTATTTCCATTGCTTGAAGTAAATCATTGGTTAACTGCACTGGAACAGACGGTGACAACGCTGCTTCAAGTCGATGCGCGTCAGCACCAAATAGCAACGCGGCTTTAGCGCATTCTGCTAATGGCGTGGCTAAAGGAGTAAAGTCAGCTCCTTTACCGACCCCACCGGCCAACAATATTATTTTCCCTTTCAGTGTCGCGCTAATGCCTTGGATCGCGGCTAGCGTTGCGCCGACGTTAGTGCCTTTTGAATCATTCACCCACATAACACCATTCATTCGAACGATGACTTCACTACGATGGGGCAACCCCTTGAAAGCAGTCAACGCCTGACACATCGGCATTTTTGCGAACCCCAAAGCGTTGCCCATTGCCAAGGCTGCTAGCGCATTTACGTAGTTATGCCGCCCCGCAATAGCAAGTCTTTGTGTGTTAAGCCAAGCAACCTCTCCATGGAGCAACATTAGCTCTCCATTAATTTCAGCTAATCCCCAGTCATTACCTGTAGGAGCAAAAGCCGAAAAGCGCTCCATATGATCAATCGCCGCTTCTGGCCAAGTGCGAGCATCATCCGCGTTAACAATAGCTGATTGCGCACCATGAAAAATACGCTGCTTGGCCCGACGGTAACCCGCCATATCACCGTGACGATCTAAATGATCTTCACAGATATTTAAGAATGCTGCCGCTTTAGCCGCCAAATGAGGCGTTGTTTCCAGTTGAAAACTTGAAAGTTCGAGGATGTAAAGCTCGGCATCGGGGCATTCGACTAATAAATCCAATGCAGGCGTACCTAAATTGCCACCCACTGCAGCCTTAACACCAGCAGCTATGGCCATCTCGCCAAGTAATGTTGTAACAGTTGATTTGGCATTAGAACCAGTAATGGCTGCAATCGGCGCTCTCGCAGCGCGAACAAACAGAGCGATCTCGCCTACCAGCATGGACTCACCCGTTACTGGGTTATGGCGCTCTAGCAAGCCTTCAAGCCCCGGCGAATAAGGGTCTACGCCAGGACTTAAAACAACTTCATAGGCATTGGTAAGATCAAGTGCTGTAAGCGGGCCACAATAAACCTCAACACCAGGATTTTCGTTTTGAAAAGCGAGTAACCCCGGAGGTTCTGCTCGCGTATCTGCCACCATAAAAAACGTGCCTTGGCGCGCCAAATGCCGACAAATAGCTTGCCCTGAGATCCCAAGGCCAATAACAACAGTAACTCCATTTGCGACTTGCACGATGACTGGCTCCTTTGTGCATCACGTTAATAACGGCGATACTGCCGCTATCACTCTGCTAATCATCGAACTTTCAGCGTAGCCAGCCCTAACAGCACAAGTACAACAGTAATAATCCAGAAACGAACAATGACTCTCGGCTCTGGCCACCCTTTCAACTCGTAGTGATGATGCAGCGGTGCCATACGGAAAATGCGCCGGCCGGTAAGCTTATAAGAGCCTACTTGAAGAATCACTGAGACCGTTTCAAGTACGAAGATACCCCCCATAATGAATAGCACGATTTCTTGACGCACAATAACAGCGACAACACCTAACGCTGCGCCAAGTGCCAACGCCCCCACATCCCCCATAAACACCTGCGCGGGGTAAGTGTTGAACCATAAGAAGCCCAAGCCAGCACCAGCAATAGTGGCACAAAAAACGGCTAATTCACCGGTGCCGTGAATAAAAGGGATATGTAAATAGTTGGCGAACACAGCATTCCCGCTCGCATAGGCAAATATAGACAAGCCCATTGCCACCAGTACGGTGGGCATGATTGCCAGACCATCAAGACCATCGGTAAGGTTGACTGCATTAGAACTGCCAACGATCACAAAATAAGTCAACACGATGTAGAAAACGCCAAGAGGCAGCGCAACATCTTTAAACATTGGGATCAGTAAGCTAGTTTCCGCTGGCGTGGCGGCCGTAAGATAAAGCACCACAGCAGCGCCAAGGCCCACTACCGACTGCCAAAAATACTTCCAACGCGCGGGTAGTCCGCGCGGGTTCTTTTCGACGACCTTACGATAATCATCGACCCAGCCAACGGCCCCAAAGCCTAATGTGACCAGCAGAACCACCCAAACATAATAGTTTGTTAAATCACCCCAAACCAAGGTACTGATAGCAATAGCTAACAAAATCATTGCCCCGCCCATGGTAGGCGTGCCGGCTTTTGACAAATGTGATTGCGGGCCATCATCTCGAATTGCTTGGCCAATCTGGCCTTCTACTAGACGACGTATCACCCAGGGACCAAGCCATAGGCATAACATAAGGGCCGTTAGCGCTGCGAGAATGACACGTAAGGTTAGGTAATTAAAAACTTGGAAAGCAGACTGATATTGGGCTAGAAAATTCGCCAGGTGAAGTAACATGAACGGCGCTTACCTTGTTTCATCCGCACGTAGCGCAGCTATGACATTTTCCATGCCGGCACTACGCGACCCTTTCACCAGCAGTGTGGTGTTAGGCGGCAGAGTATTAATAACATGACGCACTAGCGTCTCGTGGTCGTCGAAATGCAGCCCGCGACCGAAGGCTTCACTTGCTGAACGGGCGGCATCACCAAAGGTCAGTAATGTATCAATACCTAGTGACGCTGCGTAACGACCGATCTCAGCATGTAAGGCATGAGACTCACTGCCCAGCTCTCCCATTGCGCCAAGCGCACACCACCGAGGTGGAGGAAAGTTTGCTAACGCATCCAGCGCCGCTTTTACAGCACCAGGATTCGCGTTGTAAGTATCATCCAGCAGTGTCGTATTCCGCACGCCAGGCACGATGCTTAACCGACCAGATAATGAGGACAACTCGGAAAGCCCTCTCACTACTTGCTCTGGCATAACACCTAAGGCAAGAGCTGCCGAAGCGGCAGCCAACGCGTTACTTACATTATGCTTACCAATTAGCGGTAATTGTACATCACCCAGTCTTTGGCCACGCTCAACAAGCGTAAAAGCATACCGCCCCAATGAATCGCAAGAAAGTGCCGAGGCGTGAACATCCGCATCGTCATGTAAGCCATAGCTTACAATTTTCTTGTTTCCCGCACAGGCTGACCAAAACTCAAAGTAGTGATCATCACGATTTAGCACCGCAATACCGTCTTCAACTAAGCCGGCTAATATTTCGCTTTTGGCTTGAGCAATTTGCCCCATACCACCGAATTCTCCAACATGCGCGCCTGTCACATTGGTGATGATGGCAACATTTGGAGAAGTTAGTTGGCTGGTCCAGGCAATTTCGCCTAGATGGTTCGCCCCCAGCTCAATCACGCCTACCTGATGGTGTGTTGCTAAACGCAGAAGCGTTAGCGGGGCTCCAATATCATTGTTTAAATTGCCCTCTGTGGCCAGCACACTGCCTAATGGAGATAGTAGCGCAGACGTCATCTCTTTCACGGTCGTTTTACCGCTGTTACCGGTGACAGCCACCAGTGGCAGCTTGGCTTGCTGACGCCAAGCCCGCGCCAGCAAGCCAAGCCCCAACCGAGTATCTGCGCATACCAATTGAGGAAGCAAACTACTGACTGAACGCTCTACCAAAGCGGCTGCGGCCCCTTTCTCAAGCGCCTGATCAATAAAATCATGGCCATCAAAACGAGGCCCTTTCAAAGCGACAAACAAACAACCAGGTACAATATGGCGTGTATCGGTGATAACCGCTGTCACCGGTATTGCACACAAGGGTTGTGGAACAGAAAGCTTTAGCGCTGAGGCAATGCTAGCTAACGACCAGTTCATCACATATCTGCCCTAAGTTTGAAGGCTTTTAACACTTGTTCGCTATCTTGGTAGTCATGACGCACGTTCCCGATGTGTTGATAGGCTTCATGGCCTTTTCCAGCCACCAATATAACGTCCTGGGCATCGGCATGCTGTACCGCGTAGCAAATCGCCTGACTACGATCCGCTATTTCCGTAAATACAGCCACAGCAGAAAAGCCCGAAATAATTTGTTGACGAATTTGCTCGGCAGGCTCATTACGCGGATTATCGTCAGTAACGATCACATGATCAGCTCGCTGTTCCGCTACGGCGGCCATTTCAGTGCGCTTACCCGTATCACGCTCACCACCACAACCAAACAGACACCATAACTTTCCAGCACTGCCCAAATGCTCTTTCAGCGCTTCGAGTGCATTGGCTAAAGCATCAGGTGTATGCGCGTAATCAATAACAACACTTGGCGCATCAGCATCTCGATATAGTGCCATTCGCCCAGGCACTGGTTCCAGCTCAGTTGCCGACTCAAACAACTGGCCTAGTGGTTCGCCCAATCCATAAAGCACACTAATAGCAAGCAATACATTGTCTAGGTTAAACCGCCCCATTAAACCAAGATTGAGCGTTTTTTCACCCTCCGGTGTAGCAACAAGGGCCTGCTGACCATGCTCATGGGGATGCCAGCCAAGCACACGAAGCGTCACCGCCTCATCGTCGCCTACTGCCAGAACACGCACACTGCTATCACAACCTGCTAACATCAGCCGCGCAAGAGGGTCATCTGCGTTGACCACCGCCAGCACAAGTTCAGAACGCCTAAACAACTTGGCTTTTGCAGCAGCGTACGCCGCCATACTGCCATGGTAATCAAGATGATCACGCGTTAAGTTGGTAAACACCCCCGCAGTCACATTCACTGCGTCTAAACGGCGCTGCTCAAGGGCATGCGAAGACGCTTCAAGCGCCACACGCCTAACCCCTTGGTGAGCTAAATCAGCCAAGGTTTCTTGCATTTCCAATGAACCAGGCGTGGTAAGGCCTGTGTCGACTAGCTGGCCGAGGCGTCCTACACCTAATGTCCCTATCAACCCTGTTGGCTTACCAAGCAATTCGCTTAATGCTGCGATGTAATGGGTAACAGAGCTTTTCCCATTCGTACCGGTCACCCCTATCACTTGAAGATCATTGGGGACAGAAAACAGTGCACGCCCCAACTCACCAAGCCGCATAGACAGATGAGGCAAATAAAGGATATCCCCATCTAATGTGACACTGCCTTTTTTAGTGTGCGCCAAAACAAGTGATGCACCTGCCGCTAGCGCTTGGTCAGCAAATTCATAACCATCACGCTGACTACCAGGAACAGCCACAAATACATCACCCATCGCTAGCTTGCGCGTATCAGTCACTAAGCGAAGCTGCTCCGGCAATACAGGTAGCGGTTCAGGCAGTACGGCGTTAGGCCAAAGCTGTTTTAACGCTACCCATAAACTCTCTGGGGACACCTTCATGCAATCTCCTTAAATGCTACTCGACCTCACGATCAGGCGGCACGTCCAGCAAACGTAGGGCATTACCTGTAACGCTAGAGAACACCGGAGCAGCCACTGCCCCACCATAAAACTCGCCAGCACGTGGGTGATCAATCATAACGACAGTAACAATACGCGGGTCAGAAATAGGCGCAATCCCCGCAAAAACACTGCGATAAGCGTCTTTGGTATAGCCTTGCTGCCCTATTTTACGCACCGTGCCCGTTTTCCCCCCCACACGGTAGCCCTCAACGCGTGCTCGCCGCCCACCTGTATAAGCTGCGACCGACGTTTCTAAAATATTCAGTAAATCATTGGCAACCGAGGGCGATATGGCGGGAATGCCTTGGGGGGGTTCAGAAAGCTTCAACAGCGAAGGCGGTAAACGATCGCCGTTATTTGCAAGCGCTGTGTAGGCACTAGCCAATTGAACTGCTGAAACAGAGAGGCCGTAGCCATAGGAAAGCGTTGCTCGCTCGCTTCGAGACCAGCGCACTGGCGCCGGCAAGCTGCCTGTTGCTTCACCAGGAAAGCCCGTTCCTGGCGCCTGCCCAAGCCCTAACTGATTGTATTTTTCCCAGATGGCAGTATCGCTTAGCTGCAGTGCCAAGCGAGACATGCCTACATTCGAAGATTTTTCTAGAATCCCCGCTAAATCTAACTCACCATAATTACGGAAATCACGAATAGTAAATTGATCCAAGCGCATCCAACCTGGCGAGGTATCCACGACAGCATCGCGATTTACAACGCCACTTTCTAGTATTGCAGCCATTGCCAGAGGTTTCATTACAGACCCAGGCTCAAACACATCAACCAACGCCTGGTTCCGTAACCCCCGCGGGTCCAAACCCGCGCGATTATTAGGATTGTAGGAAGGTAGATTAGCCATCGCCAAGACTTCACCGGAACGAGCATCAAGCATTACAAGCACACCACCATCAGCTTCATGCTCAGCTACGGCAGCGCGCAATTCACGATAAGCCATGTATTGAATCCGCTGATCAATCGCCAGCGTTAATTCACCGCCTGGCTGGGCATCGCGAATGACACCAAGCTCACGCACTAAGCGTCCTCGCCGGTCTTTAATCACACGGCGCTGGCCAGGGTGGCCCGCCAGATAAGGCTGATAAGAGAGCTCTAAACCCTCTTGACCAACATCGTCAACATTCGTCACCCCTAATAACTGCGCCGCTACCTCGCCCGCCGGGTAGTAACGCTTATATTCACGTTGCTGATAAACACCTGGCGTACGTAGGTTTAAAATTCGCTGGGCCGCATCAGGGGTCATTTGACGTCGCAGATACATAAACTCGCGGCTGCTATATCGAGAAACGCGCGACTCAAAGTCATCTAATGACATGCCTAGGGCTTGAGCCAGCATAACCCGCTGAATGGCATCAGTAGGAAGCTCTTGAGGGTTTGCCCAAAGTGTCACAACAGGCGTAGAAATAGCCAGCGGCTCACCATTACGATCAGTGATCATACCGCGGTGTGCAGGTATTGCCTCATGGCGAAGCGTCCGGGCATCGCCTTGGCTTTGTAAAAAAGGACGGTCAATTACCTGCAGTAGCGTAATCCTACCGACTAGGATGGCTGATGCGACCATTACAATGATAAGAATAAACAAAAACCGTCCGCCAGCTAATGGCGGCGCGATAGGCATCTGACGGGATATCCCTCCCCGACTTTCGCGCTTCATGGTCGAATCACCTCGACATCATTCACATCGGGAATGCGCATCTCAAGCCGTTCCGTAGCAATTTGCTCTATACGGGCCGGAGTAGACCACGCCCCTTCTTCCAATAGCAGCTGCCCCCACTCTGTTTGCAGCTGATTTTTTTCCTGCTCCAGTTGTTGTAGCTGCGCATATTGCACTCGCGTCATGTGTGTAGTGGCAACTACTAAACCACCAGTAACAACACACGCTAAAAACAGCACAATAAGGATAGCTGGCCAAGCACGAAAACGTAGCTTGAAAGGCCATTCGGTGCGCAGCGTTGACGCCCAACGCTCAATCCGATCCATGCTCATGATCACACTCGTTTACGGGCGGCTCGCATAACGGCACTGCGCGCCCGGGGGTTAGCGTCTACCTCTTCATCGCTTGGGCGCATTCCTTTACCCAAGGCTTCAAGACGACGATTTAGCTGATCATCGCGAATTGGCACACCCCGCGGCAAGTGCGTATCACCACGCACATGGTGGCGAATAAAACGCTTTACACGACGATCTTCAAGAGAGTGGAAGCTAATCACAACAAGATGGCCGCCTGGCGCAAGTGCTTCCAGCGCCCCTTCAAGCGCTGCATCCAGCTGATCAAGCTCACCATTTAAATAGATGCGTAGGCCCTGAAAGGCTTTAGTAGCTGGGTGACGACCTTTTTCCCAGGCAGGATGAGCCGTTTTTAATACGTCTGCCAAGTCGACGGTATGAGTGAACGGCCTTTCCACGCGGCGCGTAACAACGGCGCGCGCTAAGCGCTTTGCGTAGCGCTCTTCCCCGTAGGTTTTAAATACATAGGCAATATCAGTTTCGCTTGCACGGGCTAAAAACGCGGCGGCACTCTCTCCTTGCGTTGGATCCATTCGCATATCAAGCGGCCCGTTGCGCATGAAGCTAAAGCCACGCTCTGGATCATCTAACTGTGGAGAAGAAACGCCGATGTCTAGCAATACGCCTGCAAGCTTTCCGTAAACCTCTTGCTCTTGTGCATATTCAGCTAACCGCGCGAACTCCCGCTGCGTAATATCAAAGCGAGGATCATCGATATCTTCAGCGGCTGCAATTGCTTGAGGGTCACGATCCATGGCCATTAATCGGCCTTGTTCGCTCAAACGGGAAAGAATAAGACGAGAATGCCCGCCTCGCCCGAACGTGCCGTCTAAATAAATACCACCGGGATTATGAACAAGTGTATCCACTGCCCCTTCTAATAAAACGCTGGTGTGGCGAAAACGGGAAGTAACCTGGTCAGCGTCAGGAGAAGGCATGTTAATCTCACACAATGTTAAAAAGGTACTAACGAAGCACCTTTATGGAAATGGGGAGTCGGCCGATAAGCCGGGTTCTGTCGTGGACAGTCATTCCTCTAGGCGCTGCGTCACCACAGCGCTCAAGCAACCTACCCGGACCCAGCGCGGGCCACGCCATTGGGTCCCTATTTGGTCTTGCTCCGAGTGGGGTTTACCATGCCACGCACTGTTGCCAGGCGCGCGGTGCGCTCTTACCGCACCCTTTCACCCTTACCGGCCTCGAAAGGCTTAGGCGGTCTACTCTCTGCTGCACTTTCCGTCGGCTTACGCCGCCCAGGCGTTACCTGGCACTCTGCCCTATGGAGCCCGGACTTTCCTCCCCCAACCGCTTTTACAAGCGTGTTAGCGGCGACTGTCTGGCCAACTCCGGCGGCAAGCATACCAGCGCCCCGCCGTCGCCTCAATGCTCTCCTTTCAATACTCACCTTTTAATGTTTGCAATCTTGCGTACCATTCTTGTTTTCGACCACCTAACATTTTTGCAGCAATAGCAGCACCTTGCTTAACGCCAACACCCTCTGCAAGCATTGCGTTAAGCAGCTCGGCGGCAGTAATCAATTGCTCATCGCTTTGTACAGCGGGTGGCGCCCCAGCGATCATCACCACAAACTCCCCTCGACTTTGATTAGGATCTTGTAACAATTGTTCAAGTAATGCCTGGGGAGAACCTTGCAGAAAGGTTTCGTATGTCTTGGTTAGCTCTCTTGCCAACACTACTGCTCTATCAGGCATTTGCTCGCACAAAGCTTCCAGAGTATGCACAATCCGGTGTGGCGACTCATAGAACACCAAGGTTTCCTCGCGGGCCTGCCATTTCTCAAGCGCTTGCCGTCGCGCACTGGGTTTTGATGGCAAAAAACCACCAAATGTAAACCTGTCTGTAGGTAAACCAGCAGCTGACAGCGCACTAACCAGTGCACAAGGCCCCGGAAGTGGGACGATCTGCCTACCCCGCAATCGCAACTCTCTCACCAATACGAAACCCGGGTCACATATAAGCGGCGTCCCGGCATCACTAATTAGGGCAATATTTTCCCCCGCCATTAAATAGCTATCCAGTGTATCGACTCGCCGCGCCTCGTTGTGTTCATGCAATGAAAGCATCGGCGTATTAATGCCTAAATGCGCTAACAAGCGGCCGCTGTGACGTGTATCCTCAGCAGCAATACGTGATACCTCTGCTAATACCCGAGCAGCGCGTGGCGATAAGTCTTCCAAATTCCCAATTGGTGTTGCAACCACGTACAATATACCCGGATGTTGGTGTGTCATTGTGACTCCCGACTTGTTAATAGCCTGCACTGACGGTGCGCTATGCTTGTGCAGTGGTAAATTTATCTGCTCGTTGAGTGGCGGCAGCGCAAATGGAAACTAAGGAAGGATACATGAAACAGTCAATACGTGGATTACTGGCCACTGCCTTCATGGCGCTTCTTATCACAGGGTGCGCCATGCAACCGCCAAGCGTGGTTGACCGCGTCCCTGACCAGGATGCTAATCGATTGCTCAATCAAGCAGAGCAGCAAGCGCCAGAGCAAGCAGCCAAAACGCGACTGGAAGCGGCAAATATCCTCGCCAGACAAGGGCAACGCGAAAGCGCTTTTGACGCAGCCGATGCGGTTAATGAAAGCATGCTTTCAGAATCGGATCGGGTGCGCTGGGCAATGCTTTTCTCAGAACTAGCACGTGGCCTTGACAACCCCCGCGCGGTCCTTCGCGCGACTCAAGTGCTTGACGACGAACTCCCCATGCAAGCAAATCAACAAAAAACGCTTGCTGAACGCCAACAGTGGGCACGTCAAGCATTGGATCAAACACCGCCAGCCACAGCATCTATACCCGAGTTAGAGGGCGTCGACATACGCCGCATTGCAGTGGCATTACCAGAATCCGGCCCACTGAGTAGCGTGGCTAACGCGATCGCGACCGCCATGCGCCGTCATCACGGCTTAAAGGGAGATAACGTACAGCTTAATTTCATCGATACGTCTCAATATTCACTTGATGAGGTCTACCAACGTGCAGCGCAAATGAATGCTCAAATTCTGATTGGCCCGATTGATAAAGAACAAGTCACTCAACTTGAGCAACGCAACAGTGTACCGCTACCTACGCTGGCCCTGAACTATGGCAACAGCGCAAGCAATCAAGCGCCTCAACTCCTTCAGTATGGTTTATCCGCTGAAGATGAAGCTCGCCAAGCGGCTCGCAGAGCCTTTCAGGACGGCCATCGCCAAATGTCAATTATGGTGCCTGACAACGCCTGGGGTCGACGTGTAGGCGAAGCGTTCTGGAACGAATGGCAAGGTCAAGGCGGTGAAATCACAAACGCCGTACGCTATGACCCTAGTAGCGCCGTAGCTAACGCAGTAAAAACAGCCTTAAATGTTAGCGGTGACCGCGCACGTCTTAGCAACATTGATGCGCTATTCCTGTTGGCACTACCCGAGTATGCGCGCCAGGTGCCGCCAACCATGGATTACTACTACGCCCCTAACTTGCCTATTTACGCCACTTCCCACCTTCACGAAGGACGTTTACAGGCACGCTTAGATAAAGATCTGAATGGTGTGATGTTTATCGATATTCCCTGGCAAATCCCTGACGCAGCGGTAGGCGGTGAAGAGGCGCTACCCTTTTATTCCAGCTACACTGAGCTACGCAATGGGTCAGATGCCTCCATGTTCCGTTTAATGGCAATGGGTGTGGATGCCTACGAACTTGGCATTCGCCTTTCAGATTTATCTGCCCTTGATGGAATGAATGGAAGCACTGGAATACTTCGCCTATCGGCAGATGGCAGGGTTTATCGAGAGTTACCGTGGGCTAAGTTCCAAAATGGTGTGCCTTCGCCCATTTTGATTCCCGGCCTGCTGAACGATGACCAGTAATCAACAGACGTCTAATACACCGCAGACAGCCCGAGCACGAGGTGCTGCCATTGAGCAATTAGCCGCTCGATGGTTGCAGCAACATGGCTTAACGCTTATTACTAGCAATCACCACGTTAAAGGTGGTGAACTAGATCTTGTGATGAAAGACCAGGATACCCTGGTCTTTATCGAGGTCAAACACCGTACCACTTCAACCTACGGCCATCCTTTAGAGACCGTCACTGCGCAAAAGCGGCATCGCCTAATTCGAGCCGCCAAGCTCTATATCGCTCGGCATGCTGTTTCAAGTCCCTGTCGCTTTGATATTCTAGCAATTACAGGCACGCCTCCCGCCCTAGAATTTCAATGGGAAAAAGCGGCCTTTGACGCATACTGATACTTTTACCTAGGAAGCCCTTATGGACTTTCAATCACGAATACTTAATCACTTTAACGCCAGCATAGACACGAAAACGTATGCTAGCGAAGTACTGCCGCCTTTTATCGAAGTCGCCAGCCAAATGATGGTTCAGTGCCTGGTTAACGAAGGTAAAGTTCTTGCCTGTGGCAATGGCGGCAGCGCAGGCGACAGTCAGCACTTTTCCTCAGAGCTATTGAATCGCTTTGAACGTGAACGCCCTAGCCTGCCCGCATTAGCGTTGACCACTGACACCTCAACGCTTACCTCTATTGCAAACGACTACAGTTATAATGAGGTATTTTCCAAGCAGATCAGAGCGCTAGGTCAGCCTGGAGACGTTCTATTAGCCATTTCCACCAGCGGCAACTCCGCCAACATCGTTCAAGCCATTCAGGCGGCCCATGATCGAGATATGACGGTAGTAGCCCTAACCGGCCGAGATGGTGGCGATATGGCATCACTGCTTGGCCAAGATGACTGTGAGATCCGCGTTCCGGCAACATCCACCGCGCGCATTCAAGAAGTTCACCTACTCGTCATCCACTGTTTGTGTGATTTAATTGACGAACAGCTGTTTGGCAGCGCTAACTAAATAGACAGTGCTAACTAAACTAAATAGACAGTGCTAAACAATTTAAACTGACCGGATTAAACTGAACAGAATCGATTAAGCAGATAGATTAATACCTATTTACTCAACATTTTCAAAGGGAGTCATTGCCATGGGCCTGCGTTATTCTTCACACAAACTGGTTGCCGTTGCGGCGCTTAGCGTTATTTTACTCGCCGGATGTGCGAATAACGCGGCATCTAACCCGTCCAATTATGGACAGCGCAGTAGCGATGTTGAAGCCATCGACACCACTATTGAGCGTGAAGCCTCACGAGCATTAGATCGTTCAGATGCTCGATTAAGAGATGCACGCATAAGAGCACATAGTTATAACGGCTCGCTACTTCTGGTGGGTCAAGTACCAAGCGAGGAACTGCGTAATAAAGCAGGCGAGGTCGCCGGCTCTCTTCGAGGCGTCAACCAAGTACACAATGAACTTAGCATTGCTGCAAATTTACCTACTAGCCAACGTCTAAATGACACTTGGCTTACCACTAATGTCATGAGCCAACTCGCCACCAATGACCGCATCGATTCATCCAAACTAAAAATCACTACAGAAAACGCAAATGTGTATCTGATGGGTAGGGTGACACGCGATGAAGGCGATCGAATTGCTAATGCGGTATCGTCAGTTGGCGGCATTCAGCGAATCGTTAAAGTCTTTGACTATATGGATTGATTAACGCGTCAATTCACAAAAAAACCTCGTCTCAGTAATATCTGAAACGAGGTTTTTTTATTTGCCAACGGTTTTTCTAAGAAAAACCGTCGTTATAAATACAGCTAGATAACGCAGTCAAACCAACATCCTACTTGACCACACGTAACGTCGGCTTTTTCTTAGTCTTTTTAGACGCCCGGGCAGAGATATCCCCTTCTTTCTCAGGAACCGACTCTGTCACCGTCAACTCGGGCTTGGAAGATTCATCAAAGGAGTCTGCAAAATCCTCTTCCAATTCCGCATCATCAAACTCTGCAGCATCCAGCTCTGGCTCATGCCCAAACACCATACCAGCACCATTTTCACGAGCGTAAATCGCGATAAGCGCAGATGTTGGAATCATTACCTGCATAGGCTGACCTCCAAAACGAGCGCTAAAACCCATTGCCTGGTTTTCCATAAACAAATCACGTACAGCGGTTGGCGCTACATTCAGCACAATTTGTCCATTTTGAACAAACTGACGCGGCACCTCCACGCCAGGTTGGGTAGCATCCACCACCACGTATGGCGTTAATTCATTATCCAACAACCACTCATAGAGAGCTCGGGCGAGATAGGGACGGCTCGATTTCATAAGACTCCCTCCTCCTGACAAATATGCCCCTTACCTAGTCAAGGAAAAGAGGCAACATGAATTCAAGCGCGCATCTCTTTTTCACGCTCGTTTAAAGATGCCTTAAACGCTTCGCGTTCGAATACCCGCGACATATAGCCCAGCAAAGGTTTCACCTGCTTCTCAGGCAATTCAATATTCAGCTCCGGCAAACGCCACAAAATCGGCGCTAGACAGCAGTCTACAAGCGTGAACTCTTCACTCATGAAGTAAGGCATGTCTTCAAAGATAGGCGAAATTCCAATAAGGCTTTCGCGCAGTTCTTTACGCGCCTTTTCCGCTTCTTTTTTACCACTAGTACGTATTTGCTCCAGCATCGGGCACCACTCGCGCTCAATGCGATGCATCCACAAACGGCTTTGCGCCCGTGCTACCGGGTATACAGGCAACAAAGGCGGATGAGGGAAACGCTCATCCAAATATTCCATCATGACTTTAGATTCATAAAGCACTAAGTCACGATCCAGCAGCGTAGGCACGCTGTTGTACGGGTTGAGGTCTGCTAATTCTTCAGGCGGACGCTCATCGTTGACGTCAACAATATCAACTGCCACCCCCTTTTCAGCCAGAACAATGCGCACACGATGACTAAAATGATCATCACTACCAGAATAAAAGATCATCGACGACCGCTTGGCCACAACACCCATGAAAGCATCCTCGCATCAAAACAATCTTTGATAATAACACGCCAGCGCTAGCTTATGGGAAGGTAACCCGCTTTGCATTACGACTGACTATATAAACAAAAGGCGCACGGCTTACGCCGTGCGCCCGACATGCCTGTGATCACTTAATTGTTAGTGAACGTCTCGCCAGTACTCACGCTTAAGCAAGTAGGCAATCACACCAAAAATAAAGATGAAAATAAGCACTTTAGGAGCCAATGTCTGAGCATGAAGCTTAGACGGCTCACCTACGTAGGCAAGGAAGTTAGTCAAATCATAAATCGCTTCCTCAAATTCAGCGGGTTCCATGGCGCCCGCCTGCGTCACTTTCAATACATCGCAAGACTGGTATTTACCCGACAGAGGGTCCGGCGACTGGCCTGCTACCGGCTGATCTGTTTCTGAACAGACCATCTCCTGAACACCTTGCAGCGGCTCCAACACGTTTGGCATCGCTGAAGCTTCGAGCACCATGTTGTTAACACCCAGCGGCTGGGTAGGGTCGCGATAGAAAGTCAGCAGGTAGGAATAGATGTAGTCCGAGCCACGCAAACGATCAATCAGCGTAAGGTCAGGCGGCGCGGCACCGAACCAAGTTTCTGCATCGCCACTATCCATTGCAATGTGCATTTGATCGTTAAACGCTAGATCGGAGGAGAAAATCAAGTTCTCCTCGACCAAGTCCTGCGGAATACCCAAGTCCTCTGCTGCGCGGGCAAAACGCTGGTGTTCAAGCGAGTGACAACCCATACAATAGTTAACGAAAAGCTTCATACCATTTTGCAAAGACGCCTGATCTCGAAGATCAGGATCCATACTATGGGGCACACTCGCGCCACCAGCAGCTAGTGCCGTTACCGGCAATAGCGCAAACAGAAGTGCAATCAGTTGTTTTTTCATTAGCCAGTCACCCTTTCCGGAACGGGTTTAGTCTTCTCCAGCTTGGTATAAAACGGCATCAGCACGAAGAAGGCGAAGTAAATGACTGTACATACTTGCGCTAAAATAGTGCGACCCTCAGTCGATGGCAGCACGCCCAAAATACCAAGGATCACAAAGCTGATGCAGAACAGCAGCAACATCACTTTGGACATCCAGCCTTTGTAGCGCATCGAACGCACCGGGCTACGATCCAGCCACGGTAAGACGAAAAGAACCGCGATGGCTCCGCCCATGAAGAGGACCCCAAGGAACTTAGCATCTAAGCCAAATAACGAAAAAGTAATGGCTCGCAGAATCGCGTAGAAAGGCGTGAAGTACCAAACCGGCGCAATGTGGTTAGGCGTAACCAATGGGTTAGCTGGTTCAAAGTTCGGTTTCTCAATGAAGTAACCACCTCCCTCAGGGAAGTAAAAGACCACCACACAGAAAACGAACAGGAAAATCGCAATACCCACCAGATCTTTCACAGTGTAATAAGGATGGAAAGCGATACCATCTAGCGGCTTACCAGTCTCATCTTTCTTTTGCTTGATATCGATGCCGTCTGGGTTATTCGAACCTACTTCGTGTAACGCAATAATGTGCAGAACCACTAACGCTAAGATAACAATGGGCAATGCGACAACATGAAGCGCAAAGAAACGATTCAGTGTAATACCAGAGATCAGGAAGTCACCACGCACCCACTGAGCCAGGTCAGGACCGATACCAGGAATAGCTGAGAACAGCGAAATAATTACCTGAGCACCCCAGTAAGACATCTGCCCCCATGGCAGTAGGTAACCCATAAAGGCTTCTGCCATAAGCATCAGATAAATGGTCATACCAAAGATCCACACCAGCTCGCGCGGGGCTTTATAGGAGCCGTACATCAAGCCGCGGAACATATGCAGGTAAATCACCAAAAAGAAGGCAGATGCCCCCGTGGTATGCATATAACGAATCAGCCAGCCCCATTCCACATCGCGCATGATGTACTCAACGGAGGCAAAAGCACCTTCAGCTGACGGGTTATAGCTCATTGTGAGCCACACACCGGTCAGAATTTGGTTAATTAGCATCAACAATGCCAAAACACCAAAAAGGTAAAAGAAGTTGAAGTTCTTCGGAGCGTAGTATTTTGTCAGATGATCTTGCATCATCTGCGTGGCAGGAAAACGATCATCCACCCAACGCATGATCCCGCTTTCTGCCTTGGCCTTATCTGGATTACCCATTATACAGCCTCCTGATCTTCGCCTACCACGATGATGTCATCGCTTTCGAAACGGTAGGGCGGCACTTCAAGGTTAGTTGGCGCAGGGACATTACTGTACACGCGGCCAGCTAAGTCAAAGCGGGAACCATGGCATGGACAAAAGAAACCACCCGGCCAGTTATCCACCCCTACTCCTTCGGCATTTGGCTCAGGCCGAAACAATGGCGAACAGCCCAAGTGCGTACAGATCCCAATCAACACCCCTATCTCTGGCTTAATAGAGCGTAGACCACCTTGAATATAGGCTGGTTGCTGAGGCACTTCCGAATTAGGATCCGACAAACTATCGGCACCCAGAGCCTCAGTACGCTCTATCATTTCAGGCGTACGATTAATAATCCACACCGGACGACCACGCCACTCGACAGTCATACGCTGACCAGGCTCAAGCTTCGATATATCAGCTTGAACAGGCGCGCCTGCCGCTTTTGCCTTGGCACTAGGCTGCCAAGAAGCCACAAAGGGGACCGCAACCCCGACAGCGCCCACCGCCCCTACAACGGAGGTGGCGCCTACGAGGAAACGGCGCCGACCTTTGTTTACGCCGTTATCTGCCATTTCTGGTTTCTCCCATCAGCTTACCCGTTCCGCCGCAAAGGCGTCTTGCGACGACGAATATCAAATACGTTCTATGTTAAAAAAACAAAGCGCTCTGCACAAGAACTACCGCCCGTGACCATGGTGGTATAAGCGTTATAATTTTTTGATATTCCAATAAAAAACGCCCAGGCCGTTGACCTGAGCGCTTTTGCCGCATAGCTCGAAATTAACGCTTGGAGAACTGCGGACGACGACGTGCTTTACGCAGACCGACTTTCTTACGCTCGACCTGACGGGCATCGCGGGTTACATAACCAGCGGCACGCAGTGATGGGCGTAGATCTTCATTGTAGTTCATTAGAGCACGAGTAATACCGTGACGAATAGCACCTGCTTGAGAGGAGCCACCACCACCAGCAACTGTTACAAAAATGTCAAATTGATTCAGCGTTTCAGTCAATTCAAGCGGCTGACGAACAACCATGCGACCAGTGACGCGACCGAAATACAGGTCAAGGTCTTGGTTATTGACAGTAATTTTGCCAGAGCCCGGCTTCATAAACACGCGAGCGGTGGAAGTCTTGCGGCGCCCGGTACCGTAATACTGCTGTGTCATGGCGAAGATTTCCTCAGATGTTCAGTTCAAGCGGCTGTTGGGCAGCATGCGGATGCTCGGCACCGGCGTACACTTTTAACTTGGAGTACATGGCGCGACCCAAAGGACCTTTCGGCAACATGCCTTTAACGGCAGACTCGATAATGCGCTCAGGGGCATGATCAAGCATTTTGTCGAATGTCATAGAGCGCAAACCGCCCGGGTAACCAGTGTGGCGGTAATAGGTTTTTGCCTTCGCCTTGTTACCGGTTACATGGACTTTTTCAGCGTTGATAACAACAATATAGTCGCCAGTATCAACGTGAGGAGTAAATTCGGGTTTATGCTTGCCACGCAGGCGGCGAGCAATCTCGGTTGACAGACGACCGAGCGTTTTGTCCGTAGCATCGACTACATACCAGTCGCGCTGGACGGACTGCGGCTTAGCACTGAACGTCTTCATGGATAAAATCACCAGATTAAGTGTATTGGGTAGCTTACATCGCAAAACAAGCGGTGAAGCACCATCCCTATTTTTTTTGGTTGCCAGAGAAAACCCAGCAACATGCAGCGAAGCAGCATTCTACAGTAAGCGCAGCAGCAAGTTAAGAGCCGACCATCTTTTTTATTAGTACCGTTTTATCAATACCGTATTTCCGACGCCATGCTCATAACCCAGCCATTACATATTCGGCGTTATGGCTTATGAGGTAACGCTAAATATTCTTTAGACTGCATTTCTTGCAGACGCGACAGCGTCCTCTGAAATTCAAATGTTAGCTTCCCATCGCCGTAGAGCGCTTCAACCGGTACTTCCGCCGACATCAACAGCTTAACCCCGCGATCATAAAACTCATCAACCATGTTAATAAAACGCCGAGCCTGGTCATCTGTTTTGCCACTCATCTGGATAACGTTAGATACCAAAACCGTATGGAATTCCCTGGCGAGCTCGATGTAATCATTTTGGCTGCGCGGCCCATCACATAATTCAGCGAATTCAAACCATGCTACATCGTCGTGAAGACGGCGTGTCTTTAAAACGCGATGATTGATCTCAAGGGGCGCACTCTCCTCGCCCTTATGACCCGCTATTTCTCTAAAGCTTCTGTTTAGTTCTTGCTCTGCCGCTTCATCAAGTGGCGCGTGAAATATTTCGGCCCGCTCCAAAGCACGCAAACGATAGTCAATGCCGGAATCCACGTTGACGACCTCACAATGACGATTCACTAGCTCAATAGCAGGAACAAATCGTGCGCGCTGCAACCCATCTTTATAAAGGTCATCAGGCACTATATTTGAGGTTGCAACTAACACCACACCGCGCTCAAACAGCGCCTCTAGTAAATTTGCCAAGATCATCGCATCAGTAATATCTTTGACGAAGAATTCATCAAAGCAGATGACGCGTGCTTCAGCAGCAAACTTGCCAGCGATCAGTGTCAGAGGGTTCTTTTCACCCTTGTAATGCGTCAACTCGTTGTGAACACGCTGCATAAACCGGTGAAAGTGCGTGCGCATCTTTTCGGGGAACGGCAAAGCCTCGTAAAAGGTATCGACCAGATACGTTTTGCCACGCCCCACGCCTCCCCAAAAATAAAGTCCCTTTACTTCAGGCATTGCTGGTCCAACAGCGCTGGTCTTTTTACCCAGTAGCCCGGCAACTTTTGCTTTTAACCCTTTGCTCGCAACAACGGCTTTTGGTGCATTAGCAGGCGTAGCCAACAATTCATCATAAAGATGCTGAAGATGCTTAACTGCCTGTTCTTGAGCAGGATCGTACTGAAAATCGTCACGCTTTAAGTCTTCTTGATACCGTGCAAATGGCGTTAATCGGCTCGCCTGCTCACGGTCTTCACGTGCAGATAATGATGACATTAACTCGCTCCAGCAGCGCGCTTCCTGAACAAAACTGTGAGACTGTCAGAACGCAGCCTGCTCAGATAAAAGAGAAATATTATACGCTGCATAGTAACTGAGCGCATGAGCGAATTGACCCAACCAACAGATACACGCCTATAATGGTCGAGCTTTGTTAAGCTGTTTGTTAAATTTCGCCATACGTTTGGTGGCGTGCATCACCCCTAGGGAGAATACTGTGGAAGCAAGCTCACCACTCACTTTTGCGATTATTGGTCTCGTTATTGGATTTGCTGTCGGCTTGGCGTGCTATCGCTTGTTCAGCAAAAATCAGCGTGATCACGCCACATTAAAGCAAGCATTGCTTGAGCGTGAACATCAAATTGCCGAGCTTAAGAAAGGTATGGGAAGCCACCTCTCTGGCATCCAGCAGCACTTAATTACTCTTAGAAAAGAAGCTGATCAGCTAGAGCAACAAATAGAGAGCGAAGCGGCTGAATGGAAACTGGAAACCTCCATAACACCCGCCGCGGATGCCCCCTTGCCTAGCACCGAAAGCGAAGACGATGTTAACACCCCGCGTGATTATGCTGATGGCAAAAGCGGAACACTGTCTGAGGACTTTGGATTAAAAGGCAGTGCGAAAGAACATGACGCATCCACACCACAACCACCTCGTTATTGATAAATAACAGGACCAATGTCTCTGTCGCATCCGCACGACAAATTAATGCGGATGCTTTACGCAAGTCAGTATTAAGCTGGATTATCAATATCGACGAATCGATGTTCGATACCATACTCGCTCGCTAACCATTCACCCAGCGCCTGAACGCCAAAGCGCTCAGTTGCATGATGCCCCGCCGCGATATAGTGAATACCCATCTCTCTAGCCAAATGCGTAGTGCGCTCTGAAATTTCCCCAGACACGAAAACTTGCGCCCCAGCGTTATAAGCCGCTGCGATCATGTCCTGAGCACCGCCGCTACACCACGCTATCCGCTCTATTGGGCCATCTATTGGCGCCTCGACCACTAAAGGCGCTCGGTGCAACACTGCGCCCAAATGAGCCCCCAGCTCGCCTATGCTTAGCGGCTCAGGCAGTCGGCCAGACCACAACAAACCCTCGCCAAGCTCACCATCTATACAACCCTCGACCTTCCAGCCCAGACGCTTGGCAAGCTCAGCATTATTGCCAAACTCTGCATGGGCATCTAATGGCAAATGATAAGCTAGTAAGCTTATTTCGTTGTTAAGCAGAGTTTTAATTCGCCTCTGCTTCATGCCAGTAATGGCTACCGGTTCATTTTTCCAGAAATAACCATGATGTACTAATACCATGTCCGCTTGCCAAGCAACCGCTTCCTCCAATAACGCCTGACATGCCGTTACGCCTGACATCACCCGCTTTACCGTATCGCCTCCCTCTACCTGAAGGCCGTTAACGGTAAAATCTTTAAATTGCGATGAGCGCAATTGATGGTCACAAGCGGCTACTAACTGGTCGCGATGGATCACTCTGACTCCTTAATCGATTAACAGGCTATCGTGAGGAACGTCTCAATAAAGTGTTACGATAGAACCATTGTAAATCTCGCTTCGCGTTATCGCGAACCTCGCGACTATTTAGACGACCACCCGCTGAGGAAACTTCGCATGCACCGCTCTGTGCTGCCTTATGTATGGCCGATTATCACCGGACTACTTCTTGCTGCCCTGGTACTACTTGCCTTCCCAGAGTATTTGCCTAACCCGTTTAGGCAAACGCCTCCCGCAACCGCCGAATCTCCCTCTTCGCTTGTACCAACCAGCGGCGAACCGTTAGCAAGTCGACCAGCGCCAGAAATCCGTCATGCAGAACCGCTCAATCGTAATCAGGGGCCTGCCAGCTACTCCAATGCCGTTAATCTAGCGGCACCAGCTGTCGTTAACATTTACTCGTCGCGCATTGTTGAGCGGGATCAACACCCATTAATGTCCGATCCTTTTTTTCAACAGTTCTTCAGCGGCGACGATGCCACCACTCATCAGCGAATGCTGTCGAGCTTGGGCTCTGGCGTTATTGTCAGCCATGACGGCTACGTATTGACCAATCACCATGTCATTAACGGCGCCGACCAAATACAGGTGGCACTTCGAGACGGGCGAGAAACCCTTGCAGAGGTAATTGGCACTGATCCGGAGAGCGACCTTGCCGTTTTACGCATTACCCTTGATGATTTGCCAGCGATAGAGCTGGCTGATTCTGAACAGGTAGCCGTGGGCGATGTAGCACTCGCTATAGGCAACCCTTTCGGTGTTGGGCAAACAGTTACCATGGGTATTATCAGCGCGACGGGACGTAGCCACTTGGGCTTAAATGCCTATGAAGACTTTATCCAGACAGATGCCGCGATAAACCCGGGTAATTCTGGAGGTGCATTAGTTAATCCTGATGGCGCTTTAGTGGGCATTAATACAGCTATTTTTTCACGCTCAGGAGGCTCACAAGGGATTGGATTTGCGATTCCAGCCAACCTTGCCCACAGCATTTTGAATGAGCTTGTTACTCGCGGTCGCGTTATACGCGGCTGGTTAGGCATAGAAGCACAGGCTCTTTCCCGCGAGCTAGCTGCATCGTTCGGATTAAGAACACCTCAAGGCGTGATCGTCGCTGGCGTCGTAAAAGATGGGCCTGCCGCCAAAGCAGGTCTTCAGCCCGGTGATGTCCTACTGTCGATTGACGGTCAAGTAATCTTGGATGCTCGAGCCACAATGAGTGCGATTGCTTCCATACCACCCGGCACAGAGCTACCGCTGACAATTGTCCGGAGCGGTGAGCGTATGGATATGACGCTCAAGGTAGGCGAACGGCCTGTGCCAACCAATGCTACCTCTGGAGAACATCAAGGCGACTCATAAGTCGCCCTGATGGTTATTGATGCCTATGCAAACAATGCTTAGTTGTTAATACGATATTCAGCTGAACGCGCATGAGCAGTTAGCGATTCGCCGCGAGCAAGTACCGACGCAATTTTGCCAAGTTCAGACGCACCCTCAGGTGAGCAGTGGATAATGGATGAGCGTTTCTGAAAATCATAAACCCCCAGTGGCGACGAAAAACGGGCCGTTCCAGACGTGGGCAGCACGTGATTCGGCCCCGCACAATAGTCACCCAGCGCTTCAGACGTATGCCGTCCCATAAAGATAGCTCCAGCGTGACGTATATCTTCAAGCCAACCGCTAGGTGTATCGACAGAAAGTTCGAGATGTTCGGGCGCAATGCGGTTAATCAACGCTATCGCTTCAGCTTGATCTTGGCATAAAACTAACGCTCCACGACGCTGCAGCGAAGCACGTGCAATATTTTCCCGCTCAAGTGTCGGCAGTAACCGCTCAATTGAAGCCTCTACGTCATCTAAGTGGGCAGCGTTCCAACTAACCAAAATCGCTTGGGCATCCTCGTCGTGCTCAGCCTGGGAAAACAAATCCATTGCCAACCAATCCGGATCTGTTTGACCATCGGATACCACCATGATTTCAGAAGGACCTGCAATCATATCAATACCGACCTGACCAAACACGGCGCGCTTAGCAGTCGCCACGTAGATATTTCCGGGCCCGACGATTTTATCTACCCGCGGAACACTCTCAGTACCATAGGCAAGCGCCGCAACCGCCTGGGCTCCACCAATCGTGAACACATAATCGACGCCCGCAAGATGGGCAGCCGCCAACACAAGGTCATTCAGCACACCATCCGGGGTCGGCACCACCATCACAATTTCGCGCACGCCAGCAACATGCGCCGGGATCGCGTTCATCAATACTGATGACGGATAAGACGCTTTTCCGCCCGGTACATAAATACCAGCTCGATCCAAGGGCGTTACCTTTTGACCAAGCACCGTTCCATCAGCCTCTTCGTATTGCCACGAGCTTGGCTTCTGCCGCTCATGATAACGCTTTATGCGCTCAGCGGCGGCCGACAGCGCATCCCGTTGCTCAGTAGATAGACCGTCAAAGGCCTTTTTCAGCTGCTCCGGGGTTAAACGTAGCTGCTCCATACTTTCGACTGACAGCCGATCAAAGCGATTTGTCGCCTCGACCACAGCACTATCACCTCGCTGCTTAACGTCTGCTAATATCTCTTCAACACGAGCCTGCACTGCCTTATCAGACACTCCTTCCCAATCCAGCAGCGCATCTAAATGCTGATGAAATGTCCCATCAACAGTCGAGAGACGGGCAATGGTGGCTGCGAACTTATCGCTCATGGTAAACCTCGCGTCATTCAATAGGCTGAGTCTGGCGCTTTTTAACCGCACTTTCCAAACGGGCTAACAATGGCTTAATTCGGTCATGTTTCATGGTCATGGCCGCTTTATTAACCACTAGACGGGTGCTGATATAAGCAATGAGCTCACGAGGTTCCATTCCATTGGCACGCAACGTGTTGCCAGTATCTACAATATCAACAATTTCATCGGCCAAATTCATGAGGGGCGCAAGCTCCATCGCCCCATATAGTTTAATCACTTCGGCTTGAATGCCCTGCTCTGCGTAGTAACGCCTTGCCACATTGACGAACTTAGTGGCTACGCGGCGGCGTGCTTTGGCAGGCGACTGGCCTGTGACGCCGGCTGTCATTAGCTTGCAACGAGCGATATCTAAGTCTAGCGGCTCGTATAGCCCCTCGGCGCCATGCTCAAGCAGCACATCCTTACCGGCAATCCCCACATCTGCAGCACCCAACTGCACATAAGTCGGCACATCGGTTGCCCGTATGATAACCAGCTTCACGTCTGGCAAATTGGTATCAAACAACAGCTTACGACTCTTACTCAAATCTTCTACCGGAGTAATTCCCGCATCTGCCAATAATGGCAGTGTTTCGTCCAAAATACGCCCTTTTGAAAGGGCTAAAATCAGTTGCTTACTCATTTTTTAGGCCAATGGTTAATAACATGGCTTAGCCGGGAATACGGCGAATGCGCGCACCCAGCAGCTGTAATTTTTCCTCTATGCACTCATAACCACGATCGATATGGTAGATACGATCTACAAGTGTTTCACCTTCGGCCATCATTGCCGCGATCACCAATGATGCTGACGCACGAAGGTCGGTCGCCATTACCGGTGCACCTGAGAGTTTTTCTACCCCTTCAATCAGAGCAGTATTACCTTCAAGCGCAATATTCGCACCCATCCGGTTTAGCTCTTGCACGTGCATAAAACGGTTTTCAAAGATGGTTTCCACTACCCGGGAATGGCCCACAGCGACAGCATTCATCGCCACAAACTGTGCCTGCATATCTGTAGGAAAGGCAGGATAAGGGGCGGTGCGAATATTAACCGCTTTTGGCCGCTTGCCATGCATATCCAACGCGATCCAATCATCGCCGCTAGTAATCTCAGCACCCGCTTCCTCAAGCTTAGCGAGAACCGCTTCCAAAATATCAGCACGGGTACGCTTAACTTTCACGCGGCCACCCGTCATAGCCGCCGCCACCAGAAAAGTGCCGGTTTCAATACGATCAGGCATGACATCGTGCTCACAACCGTGAAGCGATGCAACGCCCTCAATTACGATGGTGTCAGTGCCATGACCACGAATCTTGGCCCCCATCTTGATCAAACACTCGGCGAGATCAACGATTTCAGGCTCACGCGCAGCATTCTCAAGAATAGTGGTACCCTCTGCAAGGGTCGCCGCCATCAACAGATTTTCAGTACCCGTTACCGTGACAGTATCAAAAAATATGGTCGCTCCTTTCAGGCGTCCATCGACTCGGGCACGAATATAACCGGCTTCAACGCGAATTTCTGCACCCATCGCCTCGAGACCACGAATATGCAAGTCCACCGGACGCGAACCAATTGCGCACCCGCCTGGCAAGGAAACATCTGCCTTGCCAAAATGCGCTAACAACGGGCCTAGCACTAGAATGGAGGCACGCATCTTCTTAACTAGCTCATAAGGGGCGTGGCACTGCGTTACCTGGGAGCCATCAAGCTGAATACTGAGCCTCTCTCCCATCACAGGTTCAACGCCCATTCTCCCCAGCAGCTCCAGCGTAGTAGTGATATCTTGCAAGTGAGGCAAGTTACCAATAATTACCGGGCCATCTGCCAAAAGACTTGCGCACAAAATCGGCAACGCCGCATTCTTAGCACCGCTCACCCACACTTCGCCATCTACCGACCCATTGCCGGTTATGATTAATTTATCCATAGAGTGGCCGCAACTAAACGTTTTCCGGTGCAGTTTGCCACTGCCCCGGAGTAAACGTTTTGATACTAATGGCGTGAAGCGCGCCGGACGCAATTTCATCACTTAGCGCCGCGTAAACTAACTGCTGACGCTTTACAGGAGAAAGACCTTCGAAAGCTTCGCCAACTGCGATCACCTGAAAGTTACAGCCTTCACCCTGGATATGGAAATTACATCCATCGATGCGGGACTCAAGCAGTGCTTTTACCTCGTTGGGTTGCATAAGACAGGAAACTCCTTTGGGGTCATTGAATGGGGGCATTAAAATAGAGGGGACGCTGAAATAGCGAAAAATAAAAAACATGATAAAGAAAAGCGGCACGCTTGGCGATGCCGGACGGCCACTCACGCTTCAGCGTTGGGCGAGTCTATCAGCGCATCAAGCTCGGCAAGCGAGGTCAAACGCTCTAGTGGCGTAGACAATGCAATCGATGTAACGACAATTCCCAGCGAGTGACAAGCACGCAGCCATTCAAATAACACGCTAATGGCCGCACTGCTGGCTTTAGAAACTTCAGCGAAATTCAGGGCGACCTCGGTTAAATGAGCACTCTCAAGCCATTTAACGCCTGCAGCGGCCACTTCGGCCGCTGCATTAACATTAAGATCACCTTGAACCCCCAACGTGCAAGACTGGGCAGTCAGCGAAACATGGGGCGTAGATAACAGCGTCGTCATGCATTGCCACCTTGTTCAAGTTCGTCGACGCCAATTTCAGGTGACCAGCTACGAATTACCGCATCATAGTCACGGTTATGTTCGCGCATTGACTGGTCAAATTGATTGCGGAACGTTAGCCCTAAATTGATCCCATTAACAATGACATTGACTACTTTCCATTCACCATTCGACAGCCGCAAGCTGTAGCTAACAGGGTAAATTTGACCATTATTGGCAACAACTTCCATATCAACGCTGGCTTGATCATCGTAGCGCTGACCGCGCTGATCGGTCAGCACCCTCAGCTCGTCATAATCAAATGTCACAAGTCCGCGCGTGTAGGTGTCGATCAGAGTTTGACGAAACACATCGGCGAACTGGCTACGCTGCTCTGGCGTGGCATTGCGGAAATAACTTCCCATCACGCTCGCGCCAATATAACGAAAGTCTGCCACATCATTCAGGCTATCGTTAACTAGCGCTTTTAGCTCATTAAGATTATTGGCATAGTAATCTTCTCTACCGTTAATCTGCTCCATGAATTCATTGACGTTTTCACGAACCAACGCTTCTGGCGATTTCGACTGAGCCTGGGCAATAAATGGCAGCAAAGCCACCGCTAACGCCAGCAAAAAGACCAAACGACGAGCCAACATTACGCTGTTTTCTTTCATTAAAATCACCTCTTGACAACTGGTAGCACTCTTAGCGCTCACCCAGTGACCATATTTAGCTAGTAACTATTTTTAGTTAGTAACCATATTGGATACAAATTGCTGGATAAGTTCTTCGAGCACCAAGGCAGACTGGGTATCTCGAATAACATCACCTTCTGCAAGCACTTCTGGAGCACCGCCAACACTCAGGCCAATGTACTGCTCTCCAAGCAGGCCAGCCGTCAAAATTGCCGCGGTAGTATCTTGCGAAAGCTGGCCTGCAAGCTCGCTATTGAGGCTTAACACCACCCGCGCATCATACCATTCAGTATCAAGCTCAATAGCCTCTACCCGACCCACAGTAACACCGGCCATAGTGACGCGCGCACGCGGCTTCAGACTGCCGATGTTGGCAAAATTTGCCTCAAGGCGAAACGTATCAGAAGGTGCCGATAGTGTCATTCCACTGACGCGCAAGCCCAAAAAAACAAGCCCCAGAATGCCCGCAAGCATAAACAGGCCAACACCAAACTCCATGGTTTTACTGCGCTTCATGTTATTGCTCCACCCATTAAAGACCGCCAAACATAACGGCAGTCAACACAAAATCCAGCCCTAAAACAGCAAGCGACGAATAGACCACCGTACGTGTTGTCGCACGTGAAATCCCTTCAGAAGTGGGCACTAAGTCATACCCTTGGAACACCGCAATCCAGGTAACTACGACGGCAAATACAAGGCTTTTGATTATGCCGTTACCAATATCATTAACAAACGAAACGCTCGCTTGCATATTGCTCCAATAAGAACCTTCAAAAACCCCCAGCCATTCAACCCCGACTAAATAACCGCCCCAAATTCCCACCACACTGAAACCAACGGTAAGAATAGGTAGCGAAATAAAGCCTGCCCACAGCCTTGGCGCCACCACCCGGCGCAATGGGTCGACGCCAATCATTTCCATGCTTGTCAACTGCTCGGTCGCCTTCATAAGACCGATTTCTGCCGTTAACGCAGAGCCTGCGCGGCCAGCAAACAACAGCGCGGCGACCACCGGCGCCAGCTCTCGAAGAAGTGACAGCGCAACCATTTGGCCGAGCGCTTGTTCAGCCCCAAAGTCAACCAAAATGGTATATCCCTGTAGCGCAAGCACCATGCCAATAAACAGCCCTGATACCAGCACAATAGCTAGAGACAGAACACCAACGAAATGCACTTGGCGCAGCCACAATGACCATCCTTCCCGTGAAGGAACCCCGACGGCTGACTGAGCCAAAAAGACACCTGCACGCCCTAGCGATTCTAAGGCGTCACATCCTTTTCGCCCCAGCTGAGCAACATGCGAGATAGCATGTTTTACGTTTGATTGCATTTAACCCACCTTCCCTGCAGAGGTTTGACCTAAAATATCGCGGTAAAGTGTCTCAGCAGGATAGTGAAACGGCACCGGCCCGTCTGGCTCCCCATGAATAAACTGGCTCACCCGAGGGTCTTGGTTCGTATCTAAGGTACGTGGCGTGCCGGAGGCTACCACCTGCCCATCGGCAATGAGATACAAATAATCGGCAATACTAAGGGTCTCTTTGATATCGTGAGAAACGATCACTGACGTAAGCGACAATGCTTGATTAAGGCGTTTAATCAGCTGTACAAGCACCCCCATTGAAATGGGATCTTGACCAACAAAAGGCTCATCATAAAGGATCAGTTCTGGGTCAAGTGCCACCGCCCGAGCCAACGCCACACGCCTTGCCATGCCACCCGAAAGCTCAGCAGGCGATAAATGTCTTGCTCCGCGCAAACCCACTGCCTGTAACTTAAGAAGCACAAGGTCACGTATCATCTGATCCGGCAGGTCAGTATGCACCCGAAGTGGAAATGCTACATTTTCAAAAACGTCTAGATCTGAAAACAACGCGCCGCTCTGAAACAACATACCCATGCGTTTTCGAAGTGCAAACAGTGCTTTACGTGACAATCGATGTACGTCTTGCCCATCGATTAGCACTCGACCTCGGTCAGGCGTTAACTGTCCACCAATTAACTTCAAAAGGGTCGTCTTGCCGGTACCGCTTGGTCCCATGATAGCCGTTACCTGGCCGCGCGAAATCGTCATATTGATTCCACGAAAAATATCGTGATCACCCCGCGAGAAATACAAATCTTCAATTTCGATGAAAGGAACATCTGTCATGGGCTGGCTGGCCTTGATAGTCGTCTTGGCGCAACAGCAGTAGTATATGCTGGCTACGCACGCGATAGTTAAAAAAATGACAGTTTAAAAAACAGTGTTTTCGAAATATTATCGAACATCGTAACTTAACGCTACCCACAGTAACAGATTCGCTCGTTATGACTGTCTTGTTGTGGCCAACCTTTAAGAGCTAGGTACGCGCTTTACCTAAAAACCGTGCCAAGATGTTATTCTTGACGGTCTACTTTTGACCGCTTACGAAAGAGAGACCTTCTCATGCGCCAGCCACTATCGACACCTAGCCCACTGCGTGAAAGTGCGCTGCGCACGTTGCAAATTGAGCAGGCCGCAATTGGGGGGCTTCAAGCAAAGCTTGATGAAAGCTTTGACCATGCCTGTGAGCTTATCCTTGCCTGTCACGGACGCGTGGTCGTAACCGGTATGGGCAAGTCCGGCCACATTGCGGGTAAGCTGGCCGCAACACTGGCAAGCACTGGCACGCCTGCCTTTTTTGTACACCCTGGAGAAGCCAGTCATGGCGACCTTGGTATGATCACCCGCGCGGATGTTGTACTCGCCCTTTCGAACTCAGGTGAAACCGCCGAGGTCACGGCACTGCTTCCACTTTTAAAGCGTTTAGGCACACCGCTTGTAAGCATGACCGGTCGCCCTGGTTCAACGTTGGCTAAGCACGCTGACGCTCACCTCAACAGTGGCGTTGAACGTGAAGCCTGCCCACTCGACTTAGCACCGACTAGCTCAACCACTGCAGCCCTTGCATTAGGTGATGCTCTAGCCGTGGCATTGCTGGAAGCGCGTGGCTTCACTGCTGAAGATTTTGCGCTTTCACATCCTGGCGGAAGCCTTGGTAAACGTTTACTTTTGCGTGTAAAAGACTTGATGCACAACGGGTCTCGTCTTCCTCAGGTGACATTAGGCAGCCCACTACGAGATGCACTCTTAGAAATTACTCGCCAAGGGTTGGGCTTTACTTGCGTAGTCGATAGCGAAGGCCGTCTTGCCGGTGTTTATACCGACGGCGACTTACGCCGAACGTTGGATCAGTTCCATGACTTACGTAACGTATTAGTTGATGACGTTATGACGCGACCTGGAAAACGTATCGGCCCAGATGTACTGGCGGCTGAGGCGGTACGCATCATGGAAGATAGTCGAATCACCGCATTGGCGGTTGTGGATGATCAGCAGCGCCCCATTGGTGCACTTCACATGCATGACTTGCTTGCCAGTGGCGTTATTTAATTGTTACTAAACACTTACAACATGGAGGCTTCATGGCTCTACCTGACGCTCTACAAGACCGAATTCGCCGCGTAAAACTGCTTGCCATTGATGTCGACGGCGTACTTACTGATGGCCGCCTCTACTTTCAAGCTGACGGTATCGAAATCAAAGCATTTCATACTCAAGACGGTCATGGCTTAAAGTTATTGAAGCGCGTTGGCATTCATGTTGCCTTAATTACCGGGCGTGATTCTCCCATGGTCAGCCAGCGCGCAGCATCGCTGGGGATTACCCATGTTTATCAAGGGTGCGAGGACAAACTCAACACGCTACGCGCGCTTTGCCAACGCCTCGATATCACGCTAGAGCAAGTTGCCTATTGTGGTGATGATCTACCCGACCTTGCCCCTATAAAGCGCTCTGGTGTCGGCATCACTGTTCCTAATGCACCTGATTATATGCATGTCCATGCCGACTGGATAACTGACCGGCTTGGCGGCCATGGGGCTGTACGTGAAATTTGCGACACATTATTGATGTCTCAGGGTCATTGGGACGCTGTCTTAGATACGTATCTACACGGCAACTCGTAATGCGCTTTTGGGTTAAAAAACGCGCATGGGTAACCACCATGGTACTTGCCTTAGGTGGCTTACTTGTGTGGCTAGATCCACGCGGCCCTCAAGACCAAGCAATTGATCCTGAAGCACGCGCTCAAGAGCCTGGCCATGTATTAGAAAACGCAGAAATCACGCTGTTTGGTGAAACAGGTGCCATCCAACAGTCACTGACAACGCCCCGTTTAGTGCATACCCCACAAACGGCGATGACCGACGTCATCTTACCTAAGGCAATACTCTTCGATAGCGAAGAGCGCCAATGGCGGGCTACGGCGGAAACCGGCACTCTCAATACTGACACGCAGGCACTCACTCTGGCTGGCTCAGCCCAACTACATGCTCCCGATGAGGGCTGGCAGCTGAATACAGAATTATTACACTATGATGGCATCACCCGTCATGCTTGGAGCGATGCCGAGACCATACTTCAGCAACCGCCCCAGCGCATTGAGGCTTCACGTATGGATGTATGGCTGGACGATAGCCAGATCCGCTTAACCAACAATGTGCGCGGCGTTCATCCGCCTACCACCCGTTCCCAGCAGGAGTCGCGATGAACACTCTCATTCGCACGGCACTCTTCGCCATTGCACTACCCATCTCGGTGGCAGCGCTACCGGCCATGGCGCAAAACCAAGCCCCCGTAGAAGTTGAAGCCGACCGTTTAGATCTCGATCAACGAGCAGGCACCGCCGTATATTCCGGCAACGTCGATATTCGGCAAGGCAATATGCAGCTACGTGGTGATCGCGTAGAGATTCAGCGTAACGACGCTGGCGAGCTATCGCGCGCTGTTGCTACCGGTGGACGAGCCTATATACGCAACCAGCTCGAAGACCAGGCAAGTCCGATGGAAGGCTGGGCAAAGCGCATCATTTATCATGTTGCCGAGCGCCGGGTCGAACTGATTGACCAAGCTGAGCTTATCCAACAAGCGGATCGTTTTCAGGGCGGACGATTAGAGTACTTTATGGATCAAGGGGTGGTTCAGGCGCGTTCTGATGTTAGTGGTGGTGAACCACAGCGCATTCGTATGACTCTTCAGCCGGAACAATAGGGAGTGCCCCGTGGCGACAAACAGCGTAGAGCCAGCACCTCACACCAAAGCGTCAGAGCCAACCCCCGAAGTAGCGCCAATAAGAACACTTTATGCCCATCACCTAGCCAAAAGCTATAAACGCCGCCGCGTGGTTAAGGATATTAACCTAGAGATCTCCCAAGGCAGCGTGGCGGGCTTGCTAGGACCCAACGGTGCAGGCAAAACGACGTCGTTTTATATGATTGTCGGCTTGGTGAAGTCTGATGCGGGAAAAGTAGGCATTGACGGGCTTGATTTAACGCATGCCCCCATGCATGAACGTGCGATAGCCGGTATTGGCTACTTGCCTCAGGAAGCCTCTATCTTTCGCAAACTGTCCGTTGCCGACAACATCATGGCAATTTTGGAAACCCGCAAGGAACTCGACCGTAGCGCCCGTGAGCAACGCCTTGAGTCGCTACTAGAAGATTTTCACATCACTCACATTCGTGACAATTTAGGTATGAGTCTCTCAGGCGGAGAGCGTAGGCGTGTTGAGATTGCCCGCTCCCTCGCGACAGAGCCTGCTTTTATTTTACTTGATGAGCCATTTGCCGGCGTTGATCCAATCTCAGTGGGTGACATTAAAACGATCATTCGGGCACTCAAAAAACGCCATATTGGTGTATTGATTACTGACCATAACGTCCGAGAGACACTGGATATTTGCGATATTGCCTATATCGTAGGCGATGGTCATATTATTGCCAGCGGCCCACCCCAGGAAATTCTCAACAACCAACGGGTAAGAGACGTTTATCTAGGGGCTGATTTTCGCCTGTAAACAGTCACCTGCAGAAAAAATAGTACTGGTGGCATAGTTATTGCACTTGCACCAAGCCACAACACACAATAGGGTGGAGCTTTCTGGTTAACGAGTGGTTCTCAGATGGTCATGAAAGCTTCTCTTCAATTGCGTATCGGTACACAGCTGACCATGACACCTCAGCTGCAGCAGGCTATTGCCTTGCTACAGCTGTCAACGCTGGACCTCCGTCAAGAAATTCAGCAAGCACTTGATGCCAATCCAATGCTTGAGCAGGAAGATGAGTTCGGTGAACAGGCTGTTAGTGAACCCCAGGAAGCTGAATGGTCTGAAAGCATTCCTAACGAACTCTCGACCGATAGCGACTGGTCAGACACTTACCAAGATATAGGTAATCAAGATATAGGTAGCTATGGCGCTAGCAGCGAAGGGCCAGACTTTGAGCGTCAAGCCACTGGCCAAAGTCTGCATAGTCATCTGCTTTGGCAACTGGCCATGACAGACTTTTCGTCTCGCGACCATGCCATCGCTGAAAGCCTCATTGACGCATTGGATGCCAACGGCTATCTAACTCAGCCTCTCAACGACATACGCGAAGGACTTAAAGCTCAAGGGCATGACGGCCTTAGCCAGCGTGAAGTTGAAACGACCCTACTTCGACTTCAACAATTTGAGCCCACCGGCGTATTTGCTCGCGATCTTCGTGAATGCTTAATGCTGCAGCTGGCATCACTCCCCGACGACACACCGTTGCTTATGCCAGCCAAACGCCTAGTGCGCCAATTTCTTGAAGCGCTGGGTAAAGACGATGTGCGCTTATTGAAGCGACGGTTGAGTCTGGACGAAGATCAGCTTGATGACGTTATCCACTTAATCCGCAGCCTTGATCCTCGCCCTGGAAGCGCCTTTGGAGACACCGATGATAGCTATGTGACGCCAGACCTCGTGGTGCGCCACGACAACGAGGGATGGCACCTAGAACTAAACCCAGAGGCACTGCCACGGCTGCGCATTCAACCTGACTACGCGAGCCTCATCAAACGGGCTGACAAAAGCCAAGATAACCAATTTTTAAAAGACCATCTCCAGGAGGCTCGCTGGCTCATCAAAAGCCTTTCAAGCCGTAACGATACGCTACTGCGGGTTGGTCGAGAAATCATAGCTCGTCAAATAGGCTTTCTGGAGCGCGGAGAAGAAGCTATGAAGCCGCTGATTCTAGCGGACATTGCAGAGGCCGTCGAAATGCATGAATCCACTATTTCCAGGGTCACTACCCAGAAATATATTCATACCCCACGCGGCGTATTCGAACTCAAATACTTCTTTTCCAGCCAAGTGAGTGGCCAGGACGGCGGTGACAGCCATTCCAGCACCGCTATCCGGGCTCGGATCAAAAAACTGGTGCAGGACGAACCTTCCGGCAAACCGCTCTCAGATAGCCGACTTGTGTCACTATTGGAAGAGGGAGGCATCACTGTCGCTAGGCGGACAGTGGCCAAATATCGCGAATCGATAGGGATTCCCTCTTCAAGTGAACGGCGCCGTTTACGTTAATAAAACAGCGCTTACGAGACAAAGTCTGTCTAAGGGCTTTGCAATAGCGCAAAAAGGGTTACAATCGAAAGACAGTCCGACAGATAAGGAGCACGTCAATGCAAGTAAATATCACTGGTCATCACGTAGAACTGACTGACGCCTTGCGTGACTATGTAAATGAGAAGCTAGAACGCGTTGAGCGTCATTACGACAACATCACTACCGTACAAGTGACCTTATCTGTTGAAAAGGAGCGTCAGCAAGCTGCCTGCACACTGCATGCTGCAGGAGCCGATTTACATGCAGAAGCATTGGACAATGACATGTACGCTGCGATTGATGCGCTAGCGGACAAAATTGATCGTCAACTCGTTAAACACAAGGAAAAAGCACAAGCTCGCGCCCAAGGCGCAGGCGTGCGTTAATTCAATGACGTTGGAAACTATTCTTCCCCCGGAGCGCGTACTTTACGACGTCGCCGGGGGCAGCAAAAAAAGGGTGCTTGAATTTTTCAGCACCTTTATTGCGCAAAACACACCTAGCCTAGATAGCCAAGAAGTCTTCAGCCGCCTGATTGGTCGTGAGCGCTTGGGCAGCACTGGTATAGGCAACGGCGTTGCTATTCCTCACGCACGTAGCCCTCACTGCAGCTCACCTATTGCTAGCTTTCTAAAGCTTGCTGAGCCTGTGGATTTCGATGCTATTGATGGTGATCCCGTCGATCTCGTGTTCATCCTTTTAGTACCTGAAGAGGCTGACGACACACATTTAGCGTTACTAGGCCAAGTGGCATCCATCATGAACAGCGTTGACACACGTCAGCAGCTTCGAAAAGCAGCCAGCCAACGTGAGCTTTTAGACCTTATTACAGCAAGAATTCGCGAACAACCGGTTTCCTAAATGGTCCATCATTAAGCATTGCCCGCTTGCTCAACGTTTTCCTCCATTTCTTACTAGCATGCCAAGAGAAACTCTATGCAACTGGTGATCATTAGCGGCCGTTCAGGGTCCGGTAAATCTATCGCCTTACAAGCGTTAGAAGATCTTGGCTATTATGCCATCGACAATCTGCCCGCGATGTTACTCGGCTCCCTGGTGGATGAGTTGCGTGAGCAAAGTGAACGCACGCAACTGGCGGTCAGTATTGATGCGCGCAATTTACCGGTAGCGCTTCAGCAACTGCCCGCGATGCTTGAGGCTTTGCGTCAAAAAAGCATTCATTTTCAAGTTATTTATTTAACTACCGATGCCCGAATACTTCTTGAGCGCTACTCAGCGACCCGACGCCGTCATCCACTGACACGTGGTAGCGATATGACGCTTGAGGAAGCGATTAATAAAGAAGAAGAGACACTGCTCGACATCCGCGATCTTGCTGATCTCATAATCGACACATCCCGTCTATCGGTGCACGATCTGCGAGGCCGGATAACTGACCAAGTTGCCCAACAGCGTGAAGATAGATTAACCCTGACGTTCGAATCATTCGGCTATAAACGTGGGGTACCGCTTGACGCTGATTTGGTCTTTGATGTGCGTTGCTTACCAAACCCTTACTGGGATCCAACGCTGCGCCAATACAACGGTCGTGACGCTAATATTATTGCATTTCTGCAGGGCTATCCCGTTGTAGAAGACATGAGCAATGATATCCAGACATGGTTGGAAAAGTGGCTACCTGCCTATCAAAATAGCCAACGCAGCTATATGACCATTGCCATTGGCTGTACCGGTGGACAGCACCGTTCCGTCTATATGGTGGAACAGTTGGCGCAAAAGCTGGTTAAACAAACGGGAGAAGTTCAACTCCGCCATCGTGAGTTAGGACTGCAGTACACCCTAAGTGAACAGCCGCCCTCCAAATCTTCGCCGTCAACGAGTGCGTAATAAGCATAGCGACTAACCACCGCCTACTCTTCACGACCCCACTCGGCAAAAAGGAACCAGAGTGCCAGAAAGAACGTTAACACTCACTAATCAGCGCGGCCTTCACGCACGTGCAGCGACCAAACTCGTCACGTGTAGCCAACAGTTTTCGGCGAGCATTCACGTCTACAAACAACAGCAAATGGCAGATGCGGCCAACATTATGTCGCTATTGATGCTGGCCGCTCCCTGTGGCACTGAACTAAGAGTCCATGCTGAAGGCGACGACGCCGAACAAGCACTAGCGGCTATTGAAGCACTGTTCGACGCACGTTTCGACGAAGATCACTAACCTGGAACGACGATCACTCACGTCAGTAAGCAATTGCCGGACGCTATCAGCTACCAGCGACGGTCATTGCGTCGATTAACCAACTACCCGTGTGAATACTGCCACGGGTATCGATGTCATCACCAACAGCTACCAAGCCTGCAAACATGTTATTCAAATTACTGGCAATGGTGAATTCCTCAATGGGGTGCTGTACTTCGCCATTTTCTACCCAGAAGCCTGCAGCGCCTCGCGAATAGTCGCCCGTCACGCCGTTAACCCCCTGCCCCATCAGCTCAGTCACCCAGATGCCACGCCCCATCTGCTTTAGCAAATCATCTCGAGGCGTTAACGGTGCTAACAAGCGTAAATTGCGTGCGCCACCTGCATTGCCTGTTGACTGCATCCCTAAGCGCCGCGCACTGTAAGCAGACAACATATAGCTAGCCACATTACCCTGCTCGATAAAGCGGTTATTGCGAGTTTGAACGCCCTCCGCATCAAACGGCGAGCTAGCCGTCGCGCCCACTTCCATCGGCCGCTCTTCCAGCCCAAACCAGCTTGGGAATAACGGGCTGCCTAAACGGTCACACAAGAAAGAAGCTTCGCGATAAAGTGCTCCACCTGCTAACGCCCCCATTAAGTGGCCTACCAAGCCGCTTGAGAGCGAAGGATCAAATAGCACAGGAAAGGTGCCTGTTGGCGGCCGTTGAGCACCTAAACGTCGCAGTGTACGTGATGCTGCCTCGCGACCCACTTCTGCAGGGTCGCGAAGCATGGCGGGATTACGGGCCGAGGTATAATCATAATCACGCTGCATGCCCTTCTCATCTTGCGCAATCAGCATGCACGAAAGCGAATGACTGCTGCCCTTCTGGGTACCCAAAAAGCCGTGGCTGTTAGCGTAAACACGCACACCCTCGCCACTGGACAACGAAGCACCTTCCGACTGATGTATCCCCGCTACGTCACGACCGGCTTTTTCACACGCCAACGCCAGATCAATTGCTTCGTCAGTCGTCAGCGCCCATGGATAGTGCACTTTGAGATCAGGGAAATCGGTTGCCATCAGCGCCGCATCTGCTAATCCTGAGGCGGGGTCCTCACCCGTATAGCGGGCAATGGCCAACGCTTTCTCTACGGTCGCTTTAATTGACGCGCTGCTGGCATCGGTAGATGAAGCACTGCCCTTACGCTGACCGACATAAAGCGTAATGGCAATCCCCTGGTCACGTGACAGCTCGACCGTTTCTACTTCCCCAAGCCGTACGCTGACCCCAAGGCCTTGATCCACACTGGCGCCTACTTCCGCAGCATCTGCGCCTAATTTTTTTGCTAGCGCCAGCGCTTCTTCAGCGCGCTGCGTTAACAGCAACTGCTGGGCCGCTGCATCAAATGCTTGTGCCATATTGGCCTCCTTATTCGCCAGAATCGCATTGGCGAATCAATGTTGTGGTCGCAGCCTGATATAATGCTGCAAACGAAACTAATTAGTGAGTTCTAGTATGCCTAAGCAACGCCCCGAGCCCTTCGATATTGATGAACAAGAAGAGCGCCCCAGTAAGTCTCAACTTAAGCGGGAAATGCATGCCCTTCAGGCGCTTGGCGAAACGCTCATCGCTATGAAGCCCGCGGAGCGTGCGAAATTTCCGCTCTCTGATGATATGCTGCGTGCTATAGAAGAGACCTCGCGCATCCGCTCTCATGAAGGCCGACGTCGTCATATGCAATATGTGGGCAAGCTTATCCGCAAAGAAGACCTTACTGCTATAGAGGGTGTTTTCGACGCCATCGAACAAGAAAAAGAGCAGCGCGATCATGCCTTTCACCGCCTAGAAAAATGGCGCGACCGGTTAGTTGAGGAAGGTGACAGCGCTGTTGATTTATTTATGGCGGAATACCCGAACGCGGATCGTCAAGCAATACGTCAACTAGTGCGGAATGCGCGCAAAGAGCGTGAGCAAAGCAAACCGCCGACCAGCTCGCGCAAGTTGTTTAAACACTTACGCGATACACTGGCGCTCTAATCGCTCTCTATCACGAAGACTGGGTACCGCCAACGGTCAGCTCATCCAGCTTAAGGGTGGGCTGACCGACGCCTACTGGCACACCCTGCCCCTCTTTACCGCACACACCAATCCCTGTATCCATTTCCATGTCGTGGCCAATCATTGAAACACGCCCCATGGCTTCAGGGCCGTTGCCAATCAAGGTAGCCCCTTTAACAGGTGCAGTAATTTTACCATCTTCGATGAGATAGGCTTCGCTAGCTGAAAACACGAATTTGCCTGATGTAATATCAACCTGACCACCACCGAAGCTAACCGCGTAAATACCGCGCTTGACGCTTTTAATGATATCGGTAGGTTCATCTTGGCCTGCCAACATAACGGTATTGGTCATGCGCGGCATCGGCAAATGAGCAAAAGATTCCCGCCGGGCATTGCCGGTTGGCGCCATATTCATTAACCGTGCGTTAAGCTTGTCTTGCATGTAGCCGGTTAAAATACCGTCTTCGATCAGCGGTGTGTACTGCCCCGGCGTACCTTCATCGTCCACGCTTAGTGAACCACGGCAATCTGCAACGGTAGCATCATCGACAACCGTTACCCCCTTTGCCGCAACGCGTTTACCCATGCGCCCAGCAAAGGCTGAGCTTCCCTTGCGATTAAAATCACCTTCTAGCCCGTGGCCCACTGCTTCATGAAGCAGAATACCGGGCCAGCCAGCGCCTAGAACGACGGGCATTTGGCCTGCGGGAGCATCCACCGCCTCTAGATTTACCAAGGCTTGACGCACAGCCTCTTTCGCATAACGCGCTGCTACGTTTTCATCTCGCAGTCTGGACATTGAGTAACGGCCGCCACCCCCAGCGCTACCACGCTCGCGACGGCCATTTTTGGCCGCAATGACACTCACGTTGAAACGCACTAATGGGCGGATATCTGCCGCTAACGTGCCATCGCTGGAACGTACTAGCACCACTTCATAAGTGCCTGACAAGGAGGCACTGACTTGGCTAATTGAAGGGTCAGCGGCGCGCGCTATGCGGTCGGCTTCTTTCAACATCGCCACTTTTTCGTCGGCCGTAAGCCCCGCTAATGGGTCAATACCTGCATAACGGCCCGCAGCACTAACAGCCACGATCGGCTGGCCTGGTAGTTGCTTGCCACTTCGCACGATGCCCGACGCCGTGCGGCCAGTATCCATGAGTGCATCTGCAGTAATTTGATTGGAGTAGGCAAACCCTGTTTTCTCACCCGCTAGGGAGCGCACACCAACACCACCATCGATGTTATAGCTAGCTTCTTTTACTTCGCCATCTTCCAGTACCCAGCCCTCTTGCCAGGTACGCTGAAAGTAAAGGTCCGCATAATCAATCCCACCGCCCATGGCATACGAGAGCCCTGTATCAAGGGCATCCAAATCCAGGCCACCCGGTGTCAATAATATGGAAACAGCGGTATCTACATCGCTTTTATGTGCGGTCATCAAGGGCCTTCTAGAGTAATCTGCGGCGACGTCCACGGACCTCGCACGCGATAATGAATAGTTGTCGCTTGATCCAGCGCGTTACCAAAAAGCTGGTCAGCTATAAAAAGAGCGCCACCCACAATGGGAGCTCCTATGGCAATGGCTGCGATAGGCAAGCTTTGGCTAATAGGTAGTGTGACGCCTAGTCGCTGATCAAGTTCACGTTGTATCAAATTAACGCTCCCCGTCAGGGTTAGCGTGGTAGACGGTGCTTCGATGGTCAGTGGTCCGCGCAGCAAGAGTTGACCGGCGGCGACATCTGCCGTGCCATGTACCCGATCAAACGCAGTTCCCTGCCCTGTCACGTCAGAAAAGTCGAAACGCAATCGGCGCAATATATTGTCAAAATTAAGTAGGCCAACTAAGCGAGCCGGGGTAGATTCCAGCGTAACAAAGCGGCCGTCACGCACGTCGGTTCGAATATTGCCTTCAGCCCGACTTAATTCAAACTGCCAGGGAGCACCTGGCCAGGTCAGCGCGGTGCTGACATCGGTGGTTCGACTTCGCATAGCGACTGGTTGACCTAGGCGCTCTAACGCAGTGCCCACATCACCGCCTTGTATCGAGACATCAGCACGCGTATGGCTATTGATGGCATTACCTTCCCATACCAATTCTCCGCGGGCAGAAAGCTGCCCTAGCGTCAATCCGACGGGGGAAAGGGTAAAGCGTTGATCCTGGGTTTGCCAATAAGCCGTTAACGGTCCAAAACGCCCTTCGCCAATGCTAATATCTGCTAGTCGGAGTCTGCCATCGGGCAGCTGGTTAAGCCATTCAGGTATCGCACTCGTTGTAGCGTGCTGGGTTTCAACAGCATCCATCCAGGAATTAGGCGTTGGCGCACTACTATCATGTGCTGCGGCAGGCATATCGAATAATCGATCGACTTCCAGCGACGAGATGGCAATATCAAGCGGCAACGCGCTATCTGGCTGATAATCCACTCGACCTGAAACAAGATCACCGCTTAACTGCATGGCCACACGCTTTCCTTCAACGCTGCCTGTCGCTTCTAACTGACCAAAACACGCATCACGGAAATGTACACAAGGTGTACTAAGCATCACTGATATCGGCGTACTTCCTTTGTCACTGCTCGCTGGGGCCGATGCTTGCATCAAAGGAAACAACGCCGCTTGCCAGTCGTCGAGAGGCAATTCATCAACCTGCGCGACCACTCGCCAGCCTGGTTGCGTTGGCCAGTTACTGGGTGCGGCAGCACTGCCTAGAGAAACCACACCCGTTATTTCATCATTACCCAGTTGTACACGGGCATTAATGATATTGGCTAACTGCGTTACCAAACGACCACTGTCAAGATCAGCGTGTAACCGCCACGGCCATGACTGTTCAGCGGCTTTACTAAACGGCGCTGGTAATCTACTTATAACTCCAAGCAAACGGCTTTCAAGGACTATCGACGGTGATGGCTGTAAGTTAATCTGCCCACGCCACTGAGTACGCCCCTCAAACAGCTGGCGAGCCTGTTCAGCGGGAATGTTAGCCAATTGAAATAAGTCGGCGATTTCACTATTACCGCGCAGGGCAATACCGCCATCTGGAACATTGATATCCGCTTCGATAGAACTGCCTGACACTTGCCCCGTGATAAGACCAAGTAAGGCGTTTTTTTCACCGTGCTGCTGCCACGTCACCTCTCCCTGAAGATTTTCTAGCGGGATATCCACGGGCTGAAAAGCCAGCGTTTTGAAATTTGGACGCGCATTAATTTCTAGCTGTAATGTCTCTGGCGCGCTCAGGGGCAACGATAAGGCGATATCACCTTCAACGCGGCCTTCTGCATGAATACCATTAAACAGGGCTGTATCCATCTCTGGTATTGCTTGAAGAAACGCTAATAGCGAATCGCTATCACTGCTGAGACTGCTCGACAGATTAAGCGTCTCATCGGCCATTGTTAGCACCCCATCAGAAACATCGATACCCTGACTTACAGCACGCTGAATATTCGCCTCTAAAACCTGATCTTTCCAAATTAGTCTGCCCTCAATCTCTTCAATCAGCGGCCATTCGGGTGCAATAGGGAGTCTGCCTTGAGTGACAGAAAGTGCTAGCGTGGAGGAAATCTGATCTGCAGGCTGATTAACTACTCCCGTCTCTTTGCCCGTAAAGGGAACGCTAAGTTTGAGCGAGCCCTGGGGAACATTACCGCCTATGTCGGTGAGCAACCACTCACGAAGTTTAGGCTCAAGTGCTTTAATGGGCAGCCACTGAGAGAGTGGCTTGTTAACCGCATCGACATTTGCAAAGGCAATATCAAGCCCGAACTGGCCACCTTGTTCACTCGCAATGAGGCCAAACCCCCCGCTCACTTGGGCACCATCCCAATCTAAGTGCAGATCTCTTCCGCTAATCATAGTGCTTGGGCCGTCATACACCCACTCTACAACGCCCTCTGCGTGGCTTAACTGCATAGGTGATTCAAACAGTTCAGGAAAATTAAGCGAGCTACTTCCAGCACTGTTAAACGTTACCCTGCCGCGGAAATCCCTTGCCTGTACCCAAGCATCTAACGGCCCACCTCCAGGCGCTTGCTTCCAAGGCATCACCTCTACGTTGGTTAACGCCGCATCAACGCCCCAGCGCCCTTCATGCTGACCTAAACGCAAACCTTGGACCTGACCACGAGGTGATAGCGTTTGTAACACTCGGGTAAGCGACTCAGGCAGTAAAATATAGTCGCGCCAAGCAGCCAAGGAGGCTAACTCAAAAGCGCTGGTGCGCACCTCCCAGAAATCAGGCTGGTGGGACAAGTACCAATGCCGTGGCAAGGCTGGGCCACCCCTTCCACCTTCAGGGCGCGCCCACTCAACGTTTTCAGCATTGCCACTAAGCCATGCTTCACCGCCTTCACCGTTTCGTTGCCAAAGGCCATTAGCCTGAATATTTTGAAGGATGGCGTATTGAATCTCATGGCGCAGGGTCAACTGTGGAATATTGACATCTAGGCGTGCCTCATCTAAGCGTCCAGCATGCCAGCGTCCCCACAACGTCACTTCACCGCCTGCTTGCTCTAGGGAAGGCATACTATCGGAGCGTAAAACAGCGGCTAATGCCACTAAATGATCCAACTGCATATCCAATTGAAGTGCCGCTGAAAAATCACGGAACCCCTGTTTTCCCGGCTGCATCTCAACGTTCATCGCAATCGCTGGCAGTGCTTCTGGAGCCTGATTTTCTTGAGCCACATTGTGACGAGATTCTACCCGTTTAGATTCAGACCTTTGAGATTCAGACCTTTGAGAATCCTCGTCCTGTGACGCTAAGATCATGACGGCACCTTCTAGGCGCGTGCGCCGTTCATCGCCATTGAGCAGTAAGGTAGGCGCGTGCAAAGTGACGGATTGCTGACTTCCATGCAGCACCAGCTGAGTGTTATCCACCCACAAACGCTGACGAAGAATAAGACCGGCCCAAGCGTCCAGCGCCTCTAAATCAACGGTTGGCTCCTCGGACATAACAATGGGTAGCTCTGCCGGTGCTGGCCAGCCCCAGGCAGCATCGCCCTGCTGATATAAATGAAATTCGAGGCCAGTAATGCGCGCATCATTAAACACAGGAGCAACGCTTTTTAATGTCGCCCAACCATCAAGCCGTAAATGTGCGCTTTCAAGAGATACCAATGACTGCCCGCCAGGCGCTGCAGAATTCACACCTTCCAGTCGCAAAACAAGGTCGTTACGAGCCAACGACAGCGATAAGTGCTCTATGCTAACGGGCACCCCTATTCGAGCTTCGAGCAACGCTTCTATTTTCGGTGTTAACAGGCTGGATTGGCTAATTAGTAAACGTGCCAACAGCAGAAAAACAGCAAGGCTTCCTAGTAGCGATGCAATCACTACTAGGCACCATCGCGATAATGACCGTAGCGCTTTCATTACATTAGTACGATGTCGTACTGTTCTTGAGAGTAGTGTTGCTCTACCTGAAAACGAATGGTTTTATTAATAAACGTTTCCAGATCAGCAACCGCAGCAGACTCTTCGTCCAAGAGCCTGTCAACCACCGGCTGAGAAGCAAGCACCATGTAGGTTTCAGCACTGTAGGCACGCTCTTCTCGCAATATCTCGCGAAAGATCTCGTAGCAAACAGTTTCAGGGGTTTTCAACGTACCGCGACCACTGCATGTTGAGCATGCCTCGCACAGGGTTTGTTCCAGGCTTTCCCGCGTGCGCTTACGGGTCAACTGCACTAAGCCGAGCTCGGTTACCCCAGTACACTTCGTCTTAGCATGATCACGCTCTAATGCTTTCTCAAGCACGCGTAACACTTGACGTTGATGCTCCACATCTATCATATCGATAAAGTCGATAATGATGATGCCGCCAAGGTTGCGCAGCCTAAGCTGACGAGCAATCGCGGTCGCCGCTTCCAGGTTCGTTTTAAAAATTGTCTCTTCAAGATTACGATGGCCAACATAACCACCGGTATTAACATCAATCGTGGTCATTGCTTCTGTCGGATCGATGACCAGATAGCCACCGGATTTCAACTGGACTTTACGAGCCAATGCTTTTTGAATTTCGTCTTCAACGCTGTATAAGTCAAAGATAGGTCGTTCGCCTGGATAATACTCGATACGGTCTACCGCATCGGGCATAAACTCTTCAGCAAATTCGACCAGTTTGACAAAGTTCTCACGGGAATCGATGCGAACTTTTTCAATATCATCACGCATCACATCACGCAATGTACGCATAAACAAAGGCAGGTCATCGTAAATCACACTCGGCGATGCAGCCGTTATTTTACGCTCACTTACCTTGCGCCAGATCCGCAGCAAAAAGTACATATCGCTAGCCAGCTCTTCATCACCGACGCCCTCTGCAGCTGTGCGCACGATAAAACCACCGGTCACCTCAATGGTCTGCTCATCGATTCCCTTATCCAGCAGCGCTTTCAATCGCTCCCGCTCTCGCTCATCTTCAATGCGCTGGGATACACCATGATGGGGAGAATCAGGCATATAGACAAGATAACGAGAAGGTATCGAAAGATGGGTAGTGAGCCTGGCACCCTTGCTGCCGATAGGGTCTTTGGTCACCTGAACGACAAGCGCCTGGCCTTCATGCAGTAACTGACCAATGGTCTGTTGCTCATCGTGAGGCGTACCCGGCGGCATGACTTCATGGGCATGAATAAACGCTGCGCGCTCAAGGCCAATATCAACAAAAGCAGCCTGCATACCAGGCAGCACGCGCACTATTTTGCCTTTGTAGATATTGCCTACAATTCCACGCCTACGTGAGCGTTCAATGAGTGCCTCCTGTAAGACACCATTTTCCACCAGCGCAACGCGGGTCTCCATTGGCGTTAAATTAATGAGGACTTCACCGCTCATGCAAAATTCCTTATTGAGTCACAATATCCTTGTCAGCACAGCATGCGGTGAAATGGCGGTTATCTATGCTGATAGCAGCCCGACCAAATTGGCACCCCTTGCTGGCACAACAAGCGTGTTGTTTCATACAGTGGCAACCCCACGACGGCTGAGTGACTGCCTTTAATTTCTTCAACAAACACGGCGGCTAAACCTTGAATGGCATATCCTCCAGCTTTGTCGACTGGCTCACCGGTTTGCCAATAATCAGCTATTTCTTGATGACTTATTTCGCGCATCTTAACGACCGTTGTTACACAACAAGAGAGTACACCCTTGGGGCCAGTGACAGCGACCGCAGTTAATACATTATGACAACGCCCCGACAATTTCCTAAGCATAATGGCCGCATCATACTCATCAATGGGCTTGCCCAGTATTTGATTATCAACGACGACCGCCGTGTCTGAACCCAGTACAGGAAGCATTGTTTTTGGAACAGCCGCTTGCGCTTTAGCAATAGCCAAACGCTTCACATAAGCTTGTGCGGATTCCCCCTCTAGCGGTGTTTCATCTACATCACTCGGCATTACCTTCACTTTCACACCGATCGATGCTAACAACGCCTTGCGTCTGGGCGATGCCGAGGCGAGGCATAATGAAGGCGGCGACTTAGCGGCGACAGCAGAAAGTGAAACATCCATAACAGCAGCTCCGGCAGCTTGTTAATTCCTCAACGGCTTGTTGACTCTCTGAGCCTTTGCGGACTAAAAAATAGTCCATCACACCCTGGCTAAACGCTGCTCGAGTGCTTTGAGCATGGTAGACCACCAAGGCCACAAAACAGCGCTGATCAGTGATGGAATTAAAAAGGACAAGTGAATCGAAAAATCACCTGTCAGTGTGCGTAACCACTGCTCAATCAACTGCACCAAACCTAGTAAGACCAACACCAGAACAGATTGCTGTACAAGAGAATAGGCGCGAAAGCGGGGATAAACCAAGGCACACAAAAAAGCCAACAGCGATAATATTAGAGCATGCTGCCCTAGCGCGGTTCCTTCAATCAAATCCATCAAAATACCAATAACAAATCCATGGAAAACACCAACTCTGTCCGGCGTTCGCATGCACCAGTAAATCAGCATTAGCCCTATCCACTCAGGACGATATACCTGCCACCCCTCTGCTAAAGGCATGACTTGTAAACACAACGCAAGTACAAGCGTAAACCATACGAAGATAAGCGAGACTGCAGGCGTTTTGGCCATTACTGCACCTCTTGTGCAGCATCTTGCTGCAAACCAATACGCTGGGCAGCGTGCAATGCAGCGGCTGAAATATCCATATCCTCCCGCCAAATGGTATCTTCTAATTCCTCACGGGGCGGCGGGAACAGCAATAGAAAGTGTCGTGAACGCTGTAGCTGCGCAGAAGGCTCTGCGGTCACTTGTGCAAAAGGCTGGCCTGGGTCGTGGTAAACATTAGTAACCCTAGCAACAGGGTGGCCTGGTGGGAAGCGCCCTGCCAGCCCGGACGTCGTTAACAGATCACCTTCACGTATATCTGCGGTATCTGGCACATGTAAAACATTCACGCTCCCGTATCGACCTGCCCCCTGAACAATAAACCGCAGGCCATTGCGGTTTACCTGAACAGGCAATGCGTGACTAGCATCAGCCAACAAAAGAACGCGGCTCGAATACGCAGACACAGCAGTCACTTGCCCCACTAAGCCATAAGCATCAATGACCGGCTGACCGACATAGGCACCATTTCGATGCCCCCGATCAACCACCATCTGATGACTAAAAGGATCATTATCAAGTGACAATAGCTCAGCGGTTATATAAGGAATATCTCTGCGTTGAGCCGCTTTCAGAAGATTGCGTAATTCTGCGTTCTCTGCCGTCAGGTTTGCCAACCGTTGACCCCGATGCGAAAGCGTTAAAATTTGCTCACGCAGGCGTCGGTTTTCATCGACAAGCGCCTGTTGATCGGAAAGCGCAAGAGCCCCCCAGTTAAGCAAGTCGCTAGGCAAACTGACGACCCACTGAATGGGGGCAACAATCATCGTCATTTGGGCGCGCACAGCTTCCATGCGGGTGAAGCGCTGATCAGCAAACATTAAAATGCCAGCCAACAGCACACAGAAGAACAGCCGATATCCTGGCAATGAGGCGTGCGAAAATAGCGGTTTAATAGGCAATCCCCCGCAATAAACCGCTACGATCAGTCGCTCGACAGCAACTCGAAAGTATGCTGATCAATCATTTCCAGCGCTTTGCCGCCACCGCGAGCCACACAGGTGAGCGGATCTTCGGCCACAATCACCGGCAAGCCTGTCTCTTCAGCGATCAGTTTATCGAGATCACGCAACAGCGCCCCACCACCGGTAAGCACCAAGCCGCGTTCGGCGATATCGGAAGCAAGTTCCGGTGGTGATTGCTCAAGAGCACTTTTAACCGCTGCCACAATGGAGCCCAAGGTTTCTTGAAGTGCTTCAAGAATCTCATGTGAGTTCAACGTGAAGCTACGCGGTATGCCTTCTGCCAAGTTACGACCACGCACATCAATTTCGCGCAGCTCGCCGCCCGGATAAGCGCAACCAATTTCTTCTTTGATTCGCTCGGCGGTGGCTTCACCAATCAGGCTGCCGTAGTGACGGCGCACATACGCGGTGATGGCCTCATCAAAACGATCACCACCAACACGAATAGATTCTGAATAAACCACACCGTTAAGCGAAATAATGGCAATTTCGGTAGTACCACCACCGATATCAACCACCATTGAGCCCTGCGCCTCATCAACCGGAAGACCTGCACCAATGGCGGCGGCCATTGGCTCTTCGATCAAAAAAACTTCGCGGGCGCCAGCACCTTCCGCCGACTCGCGAATCGCGCGCCGTTCAACCTGCGTTGACATGCAGGGAACACACACCAAAACACGTGGGCTGGGCGTTAAGAAGGTGCTTTGATGCACTTTACGAATAAAGTGTTGAAGCATCTGCTCAGTCACGGTGAAATCGGCAATAACACCATCTTTCATCGGGCGGATGGCGGTAATATTGCCTGGCGTGCGACCGAGCATGCGTTTGGCATCGGTGCCAACCGATGCCACGCTGCGCATGTTGCCAGACTGGCGGATAGCGACTACGGACGGTTCATCGAGTACGATGCCACGACCGCGTACATAAATCAGTGTGTTGGCCGTACCCAAGTCGATCGATAGATCGCTGGAAAACAGCCCCCTCAAACGTTTGAACATGGATGTTGTTACCTAGTGCAGACCGGGAACCCTGTGCGGATGCAAACGGTATCACTGCAACCCCTTGGCAGCAAGCACGAGTCGTGCCTAATGCTGCCCGTTAGGGCCAATATGTGGTACATTTTGCGGCTATTTTCTACGTCTGTTACACAAGACGAATTTAAGATGACCGTATGTATACCGCTGAATACGGAATATGTTCCATCACGTTTGCGAGGAAAATTCGATCATGGCGCTTGAAGAATCTCATGTGCGCCGGGCCGCACACTTGGCCCGACTCGCCGTTAGCGATGACCAAGCCAGTGGCTTTGTCGACGATCTAAGCCGCATCCTGGACATGGTCGACCAGCTACAAAGCTTGGACACCGAAGGTGTTGCGCCGCTTGCGCACCCGCTTGATGCCACGCAACGCCTACGAGCCGATGAAGTCACGGAAATCAACCAGCGCGACGCTTTCCAGCGCTGTGCTCCGGCAGTAGAAAACGGCCTATATCTCGTCCCCCGCGTGGTGGAGTAGCTAGATTACCACGCACAGGCCACTATTTTCTGCTCTTTCTATTCGCCCCCGAACGGAGCTTCCGGGTCATGCATGATAAAACCGTAACGCAGCTTGCCGCCGCCCTGAAAAGCGGTGAACTTTCCAGCCGAGAGCTGACTTCACACTTTTTACAGCGTATTGAGAAAGCTGACGGCACGCTCAATAGCTTTATTACTGTCACCGCCGAGCAAGCACTTAATCAGGCAGAGGCTGCCGACAATGCTCGTGCAGCAGGCAAGGCTGGCAAGCTAACAGGCATTCCATTCGCACTGAAAGATATCTTTTGTACTCAAGGGATTAAGACCAGTTGCGGCTCGAAAATGCTTGATAATTTTATCGCGCCCTACAGCGCCACCGTGGTAGAAAAACTCAACGCGGCAGGCACCATTAGCTTGGGCAAAACTAACATGGATGAGTTCGCGATGGGCTCTTCCAATGAAAGTAGCTATTTTGGTGCGGTAAAAAATCCCTGGGACCTTACTGCGGTTCCCGGCGGCAGTTCAGGTGGCAGCGCCGCAGCCGTTGCAGCGGGCCTTGTACCTGCAGCAATGGGCACGGATACCGGCGGCTCTATTCGCCAGCCAGCGGCTTTTTGTGGCATCACCGGCTTGAAGCCTACGTATGGCCGCGTTTCTCGCTATGGCATTATTGCCTATGCGTCTAGCCTCGATCAGGCTGGCCCAATGGCGAAAAGCGCTGAGGACTGCGCGCATTTACTTAATGTGATTGCTGGGCATGACGTCCGCGATTCCACTAGCGTGTCCCGCGGCGTTCCCGACTACACCGAAACGCTCAACGCACCTCTTTCCGGGCTAAAAATCGGCCTACCAAAAGAGTACTTTGGCGATGGCTTAGATGCTGACGTCGAAAAAGCTGTTCTTGAGGCGGTAAAAGTTTATGAATCACTTGGGGCGACCGTACGCGAAGTAAGCCTGCCGCATACCCACTATGCGATACCCGCTTATTACGTTATCGCCCCCGCCGAGGCATCCTCAAACCTCTCCCGCTATGATGGCGTACGTTTTGGGCACCGCTGCGATGCACCGGCTGACCTTATTGATCTCTATACCCGGTCTCGTGCGGAAGGCTTCGGGGATGAGGTGAAACGGCGCATTTTAATTGGCACGCACACCCTTTCTGAAGGCTTCTTTGACGCCTACTACACCAAGGCACAAAAAGTCCGTCGGTTAATTCGACAGGACTTTCTGGACGCCTTTGAAGATGTAGACGTACTGATGGGGCCAGCATCGCCAACGCCCGCGTTCGATCTTGGTGCTAAGAAAGATCCGGTGTCTATGTATCTTCAAGATATTTACACCATTGCTGTCAACTTAGCCGGCATTCCTGGCATTAGTGTCCCTGCAGGCTTTTCCAATGGTCGCCCAGTCGGCCTGCAAATTCTGGGCACCCACTTTGCAGAAGCGCAACTGCTAAACGTGGCACACCAGTTCCAGCAAGCCACTGATTGGCACCTACAACGCCCTGCTTTTGCCGAGGAGATTGCCTAATGCAATGGGAAACCGTGATTGGGCTGGAAGTTCACGTTCAGCTCGCGACTCGTTCAAAAATTTTCTCCGGCGCCTCCACCGCCTTTGGCGCTGAACCCAACACCCAAGCCTGTGCTGTTGACCTTGGCTTACCCGGCGTTCTACCTGTGCTGAATGAGCAAGCCGTCGCCATGGCTGTTCAGTTTGGGCTTGCGGTTCATGCGGATATTCCTGAAGTATCGGTGTTCGACCGAAAAAACTACTTCTATCCGGATTTGCCCAAGGGCTACCAAACCAGCCAGATGTATCATCCGATCGTAGGCGCGGGAGATGTCGAAATCACGTTGGATGACGAATCGACCAAGCGTATTCGTATTCATCATGCCCATCTTGAGGAAGATGCAGGCAAGTCTCTACACGAAGACTTCCACGGCATGACAGGCATCGACCTTAACCGGGCCGGCACACCGCTGCTGGAAATCGTCTCCGAGCCGGATATGCGCAGCGCAAAAGAGGCCGCTGCGTACCTCAAAGCGATTCACTCTATTGTGACGTATTTAGGCATTTCCGACGGCAACATGGCGGAAGGCTCAATGCGCTGTGATGTTAACGTTTCAGTGCGTCCCAAGGGCCAAGAAGCTTTCGGTACGCGAGCGGAAATTAAGAACGTTAACTCATTCCGCTTTGTTGAGCGCGCCATTGCCTTTGAAGTTGAGCGCCAGATTGAGCTAATTGAAGACGGTGGCAAGGTCGTGCAGGAAACCCGCCTGTTTGATCCAGAACGCGATGAAACGCGGAGTATGCGTACCAAGGAAGAAGCCAACGACTATCGCTACTTCCCCTGCCCAGATCTATTACCTGTGGTACTGGATCAAGCCTATCTTGATCACCTTCGCAGCCAGCTGCCAGAGCTTCCCGCCGACAAGCGTGCGCGTTTCCAGGCTGAACTGGGCCTGTCAGCCTATGATGCTCATGTGCTGTCTGCCAGCCGAGAAATGGCTGAGTTTTTCGAAGAAGTACAGCAGGTGTGCGGTGATGCTAAACAAGCTGCCAACTGGGTACAAGGTGAGCTTTCAGGTGCGCTGAATCGTGAAAATCTGAGCATTCAGAACAGCCCTGTTTCCGCGCGCCAGCTCGGCGAACTGATTAATCGCGTGCTGGATGACACCATTAACGGCAAGGCCGCTAAGCAAGTCTTCCAAGCGCTATGGAATGGCCAAGGCGATAGCGCCGATGCCGTCATCGATGCGAAAGGTCTGAAGCAGGTAACCGATACCGGTGCAATCGAAGTGATGATTGATCAGGTAATCGCAGAAAGCCCTGCTCAAGTTGCTCAGTATCGCGACTCCGAGCCAGATAAGCGCGGCAAAATGATTGGCTACTTCGTTGGCCAAGTCATGAAGGCGTCTCGTGGTACGGCAAATCCGCAGCAGGTAAATGGCTTGCTTAAAGAGAAGCTGGACGCTCTGCTGTAACGTCGACTAACTAACATCAACGTCAAAGCGGCTGCCAAGGCAGCCGCTTTTTTTGCCCTTCAAAACGCTAAAACAGCTGACTTGGTTGAGTAAAGCGTTTTAGCTGAGCACAACCAGAGGCCCACACGTCAGCCTCCAACTCTGCAATAGCCGCGGTAGGAAAACCAATCCCCTGGCTCGGAGCGCCCTCTACTAACAACCCCGCCAGCTCACCCACTAGTGGCATATGGCTGACCAACATAATCGGGGTAACTTCCGAACGATTTAGCAACCACTCACTGACTTCAACAGGCGGATCTTCCGGTGTTATAAACGACAGGGTGTTTAGCGACACGCCTAAGGCATCGCAGATCCGCTGGGCGGTTTGCTGGGCACGTACATAAGGGCTTGCATACAGTGCTGGCAACGCTAGCTCGCCTCGCTCAACACGCTGCGCCAGCCAACGCGCCATTTTCTCAGTTTCCAGCTCACCGCGAGGAGTTAATCGGCGCGCCTGATCAGGAAAGCCCGACGCGGCCTCGCCGTGCCGCATGATCAGCACATCAGGCATGCTTGCCTCCCCTGTTGTGAGGAGCTTGGTCACGATGGGCCTGCTGAACGGCTTCGCGAGGTAAAATAAACTCCACATCACTGCTTTGCTCACCCATCATCAGGGTACGCGCCATCTCCTGAGCTGGAACTCCTTCAAATAGCACGCGATCTAAGCCCTCAGCCAGCGGCATATAAACGCCCATTTCACGCGCTTTAGCGCAAACAAGCTTGACCGTATTTACCCCTTCCGCCACTTGGCCGAGTGCCGACACCGCCTCATCAAGGCCTCGCCCTTCCCCCATGGCGAAGCCAACCCGATAGTTGCGGGATAGGTTCGAGGAGCAGGTAACGATTAAATCACCGACGCCAGCTAAGCCCAAAAACGTCATCGGGTTAGCGCCCTGCGCGACGGCAAAACGGCTCATTTCAGCAAGTGCCCGCGTCATCAGCATGCTTCGCGTGTTTTCCCCCATTCCCAGCGCTGCTGCCATGCCTGCCGCTATCGCGTAGATGTTCTTAAGTGCCCCACCCAACTCGACGCCATGACGATCATTGCTGGCATAAACGCGAAAATAGCGACAGCCTAACGCTTGCTGTACCCGCGTTCTGGTAAGCGCATCGGCGCTAGCAATAACGGTAGCAGTCAGCTGTTTATCGGCGATTTCGGACGCTAAGTTAGGCCCCGCTATCACGCCAATATGGGGAAACCCTGTTTCCTGCTCAAGCACCTGACTCATCAGCAGAAAGCTATCCTGCTCGATACCTTTAGTGGTGCTGACCAGAATTTGCTCTGGGGTTAACCAGGGTTTGGCAGCCTGGACAACGCTGCGAAATGCCTTGGAAGGAATGGCAATCAATACTAACTCAGCGCCTTCAAGTACTGTTTGAAAATCTGTGGATGCAACAACAGCGGAATTAATCACGTAATGTGGCAGGTAGCGCCCATTACGATGCTCTTGGTTTATTTGCGTCACCAACGCTTCATCGCGCATCCATTGGCGCACCTTTGCGCCATTATCTGCGGCAATACTCGCCAGAGCGGTACCAAAACTTCCGCCCCCCAGCACCGCAACATTCATCTGCTGTTCATCAGCCATGACGATATCCTGATCATTGGTCTCGTGCGTTTAATACTTACACTTTACCATCATCTCTATTAAAACAAGCGGCCCGCTTGGATATCCAAGCGGGCCGCATCATCCAACGACTGGATCATTACGCCGTTAATATAGTCGTTAAGACACTATGCCGTTAAGACACTATTAAGCCGCTTAACATAGGCAGCGGGGTCGTCAAGATGCCCCCCTTCAGCGATGATCGCTTGATCCAGTAAAATGTGAGCTAACTGGCCAAATAGATCGCCTTCAGCATTTTCCAAACGCGCCACCAGGGCATGATCGGGATTCAGTTCCAGAATTGGCTTCACCTCAGGCATTGGTTGGCCTGCAGCTTCCATAATCCGACGCATCTGATAGCCCATTTCATGCTCAGGAAGCACCACACAGGCAGGTGAATCGGTTAGGCGGTGGGTAATTTTCACTTCCTGTACACCATCGCTCAACGCTTCCTTCACGCGCTTAACTAGGTCTTCTTTGGCTTTAGCCGTTTCTGCCTGGGCTTTCTTCTCTTCCTCATCTTCCACATCGCCAAGATCTAATTCACCTTTGGCCACATCGGCAAAGGATTTACCTTCAAACTCAGTAAGATGGCTCATTAGCCACTCATCAACACGGTCTGATAACAACAGTACCTCAATACCTTTCTTACGGAAGATCTCTAGGTGCGGGCTATTTTTTGCCGCATTAAAGCTGTCGGCTACCACGTAGTAAATTTTCTTCTGGCCTTCCTTCATGCGCTCAACGTAGCCGGCCAGAGAACTCTCCTGGGCGGCAGTATCGGTATGCGTTGAAGCAAAACGCAGCAGGCCAGCAATCTTTTCGCGATTGGCGGCATCTTCACCAGGCCCCTCTTTTAGCACGCTGCCGAACGTGTTCCAGAAGGTTTGGTACTGCTCATTGTCTTTAGCCAGCTTCTTGAGCATATCCAGTGCGCGCTTAGTCAACGCACCTTTGATCTTATCAACTTTAGGGTCTTGCTGAAGCAATTCACGAGAGACGTTCAGAGAGAGATCACGGGTGTCTAATACGCCCTTGATAAAACGCAGGTACAGGGGCAGGAACTGTTCCGCGTCGTCCATAATGAACACACGCTGAACATAGAGCTTAATGCCCCTTGCGCCATCACGGTCAAACATGTCGAACGGTGCACGGCCCGGTACGTAAAGCAGGCTGGTATATTCCAGCTTGCCTTCGACCTTATTGTGGCTCCAGGTCAGCGGGTCACTAAAATCGTGAGCAACGTGCTTATAAAATGCTTTGTACTCGTCCTCAGAAACATCACTTTTCGGACGCGCCCATAACGCGGTCGCTTCGTTGACCGTTTCCCACGTGGTAATTTCACTGCCTTCAATATCGTTGCCTTCGTCGTCCTTCGCCGTTTCAACTTTCGGCATACGCACCGGCACTTCAATATGGTCGGAGTATTTGCGTACTAGGCTTTGCAGGCGGTAGTCGTCAGCGAACTCTTTGGCATCGTCTTTAAGATGCAGCGTGATTTCAGTGCCGTGAGTATCACGTTCAATATCAGCAACGGTGAATTCACCCTCACCTTTCGAGCGCCACTCGACCCCTTCGGAGGCGTCAGTGCCGGCCTTGCGGGTACGCACAGCCACTTCATCAGCAACGATAAATCCAGAGTAAAAACCTACCCCGAACTGACCAATCAGCTTGGCGTCTTTTTGTTGCTCGCCGGAGAGTTGCTTAAGAAACTCTGCGGTGCCTGAACGCGCGATAGTGCCCAGGTTCGCGATAACATCCTCACGATTCATGCCAATTCCATTATCGCGTAGCGTAATGGTGTTAGCCTCACGATCGTGCTCAATTTCGATACGCAGCTCGCTGTCACCCTCATAAAGCGCATCGTTATCAAGCGCGGCATAACGCAGCTTGTCACAGGCATCAGCTGAGTTAGAAATCAGCTCGCGTAAGAAAATCTCCCGATTGGAATACAGGGAGTTAATCATTAAGTTCAAGAGTTGCTTAACTTCCGTTTGAAAGCCAAGGGTTTCTTCGTGGGTCGCCGTTGTCATGCGCTTAGCCCTCATTAATCACGTTTTGCTTGGCACTCCTGCCCACTGGCGGGCAAGAGCGAAAAAGGTTGTGATCTCAATATGGGGATAAGCGGTGGGATTTCAAGAAGGTGAGTGAGAAGAAGCTGCTGGCGTTTTCTCTGGATATTTCCAATGGCGATATTCTGACAGCTGATCATCGACGCGATTGAGCAGCCAACCCACAATCAAAACATCATCAACTATGCCAATCATTACCAGAAAATCGGGAATAAAATCAAAAGGCATGACAAGATAAGCAAGCGCTAGTGCCATCAGACCAAATGCCGACCAAGGAATAGGGCGAAAATTACCCTTCAGCACGTCACGCGTCATAGGCAAAAAAAGTTTTAGCGCACGACCAATGCGTTTCACAGCCCATACACGGGTTTTGAGTCGGCGAAACAGCCACCACGTAGACATTCGTGCCATGTTTATTGAATCCTCCTGGTATCAACATGGTCAGAACTTTGTCGCCACATTTAGTTCATTATCTTAGCAAGATACTGGCTAGAAACTATTCGCAAGCAAGAGGGAGTGCCATGCAAGCTTCGCCATTTCGTTTAACGTTTCGCAGCCTATGTGCGGCGGTATTCATCAGTATACCAACAGCCTCCTGGGCAACCTCTGACGCAGCGATGCGCGAAGCACTTGAAGCTGCACGCCAACAGCAGTGGCATCAGATCAATGACCGTTCAATTGAAGGACATATCCTCAGCGGCTACGTTGACTACCATCGTCTACGTAGCCAACTGCCTAATGCAGCACCCAGTCAAGTGCTGCAGTTTATCGAACGCCATGCGGATTCACCGCTATCAGAATGGATGCGTGGTCAAGCGATAGAAAAGTATGGCTACGCGGGACGGTTTGGCAACCTACTCGCCGTTGCTGATGGCGCGCCAGCGGGTACTGCTCGTCAGTGTTACTACTACACCGCTCTCTTGGATAGGGCACCTAATGAAGCGCGTGGAGCGGGGCTTGAGCTATGGCGCGTGGGTAGCTCTCAGCCTGATGCCTGCGATTCCCTGTTTAATCGCCTTCGCGCGGATGGCACCATCGATGCCACGGCAATTTGGGAGCGTAAAATGCTCGCTTGGCAAGCGGGTGAAGAGCGCTTAAGCAGCTATCTGAGCGGGTTGCTGAATAGTCAGTGGCAAACAGCAGTGAATACAGCCGACACTGTCAATAACTCATCAAGCGCACTTGCCTCAGCGCCTACCTGTCTTGGCCCCCAGTGTGCTGCCACAGCGGCGTTTTACAAAGCTGCAATGCAACGCTACACGCGAGAAAACACACCTGCTGCTTTCTCCACTTGGCAAACCATTGGGCCACGCCTCAACTTGGCCAATACTGACCGCCAAGCAATTGAAGAAGAACTCGCGTTTTATGCGCTTGTGCGCAACGTTCCAGGCACTCTGAACTGGGTCGACAGCGTGCTGCCCTCGCTGAATAGCGAGCGCGTTTTAGAGCTGCGCGTTCGCGATGCACTGGCTAAAAGACAGTGGACCGATGTCGTGCACTGGATCGCCGAAATGCCTAGCAGCCAGCAGGAAAATAGCCGCTGGCAGTACTGGCTAGCAAGAGCAAATGAACAACTGGGCAATCGCGAAACAGCGATAGCGCGTTACCAGCAAGCGGCCACCGACCGTAGTTTTTATGGCTTTGCTGCTGCAGAAAAACTCAACCAACCCTACCAGCTAAACTTAGAGCGCAACCATTTCGACGAAGCTACCAGAGCACAAACAGCACGCCTGCCGGTTGTTCAGCGCGCTGAAGCCCTCTTGCGTATCGGAGAAGATGGATTAGCCAACAGCGAGTGGCTACATGCAGTACAGAATGGCACGCCTTACCAGGCACGAGCGCTCGCCGATTACGCCGCTCACCAGCAATGGCATGCGCGTTTGGTACAAACCACGATTGCGGCTGAAATGTGGGACGCGCTGGACTGGCGTTTTCCTGCAGCTTATCGGGACAGTTTTTTACATTGGGGCCGCGTAACCGGGGTCGATCCTTATTTACTAATGGCCATCACCCGTCGTGAAAGCGCTTATAACCCAGTCGCCCTTTCGCCTGCCGGTGCCCGTGGATTAATGCAGTTAATGCCAGGGACTGCCAGCCAGGTTAGCCGTCAACTCGGGATAAATGACCCAGGGCCCTACGGCGTTTTGGAGCCTGAACTTAATATTCGGTTGGGCAGCACTTACTTGCGTGACAAGCTAGAACGCTATCAAGGCAATCGGTTGGCCGCCACTGCCGCTTATAACGCAGGACCAGGCCGGGTGGATCAATGGCTTGGCAGCAACAGCATGGAAGCATTTGATCTTTTTGTAGAAAGCATTCCTTTCCGAGAGACTCGAGATTATGTACAAGCCGTGTTGAGTTATCGGGTTATTTTTGAAAGCCTAGCGAACGGCGGCAATAGTGAAGGCGTCTCGCTTCTTAGTGAGCGCGAGCAGGCCGTTCGCTACGATCGGGCGCTGCTTGTAAATCGATAAATTCGATAATCCCCAGTGACTTAGCGCCCGGTTAAACCGGGCGTTGTTCTAACGCCAAACGAACGCCAAACATCACCAGCACTACGCCGGTAGCGGCATTTAACGTTTGTGCAAAACGAGCACTGGCTAGCCATTTGCTTGCCCCACCCACCATTAATACCACGCCTATTTGCCAGATATTGGCAATCAAAAAATGAACCCCTGCAAGCCATAGCGATTTCAGCAGCGCTGGGTCAGCAGGCGAAATAAATTGGGGTAAAAATGCCATGTAGAACACCACGGTTTTTGGGTTCAACACATTGGAAAGCAACCCCTCTTTGATAGGTTGCCAAAACGGCACGGGCGACCCACTTTGCATAACGCCTCGTACAGGCAAGGGAGTGCCACGACGCGCCGCCAGCAGGCTGGAAATACCTAGCCAAATCAAATAAGCCGCCCCCACCAACTTGAGCATATGAAATGCCCAAGCTGACTGCAGCAATATGAGCGAAATACCCAAGGCGGAGATCGTTGCGTGGACAAACAGTCCGCAGCAAATAGCAATACTTGTGGCAATACCATCTCTAACGCCACCGCGGGCGGTATTGCGGATAACTAACAGCGTATCAACTCCTGGGCTTATTGATAGCAGCGTTATCGCCACTAGAAACGAGACAAACTGTGCATCGACAAAGCTGATTTGCATCATAAGAACAAGCCCACAAAAAGTTAAAAAATCTTAACACCGCAACTGGACGTCTGAATTATTTGCTTCTACATTGGTTTTGTAGGTATTCATAGTGGATGCTTGCTCAATCATTAAGCATGTTAAGGATATGGACGATGGCGACTGGCACTGTCAAGTGGTTCAACGAAACCAAAGGTTACGGCTTCATCTCTCCTGATGATGGCGGTGACGATCTGTTTGCCCACTTCTCCGAAATTCAAGCTGAAGGCTTTAAGACCTTGCAAGACGGTCAAAAAGTCAGCTTTGAGGTAACGCAGGGTAAAAAAGGCCTTCAGGCTTCTAGTATTCGTCCGGTCTAACGTCGGAGGAATGAAACAAGGCCCGTTCAAGCAGCGGGCCTTATTTGTATCTACTGATAATGCAAGCCCATTACTCCTGAGCACGCTCAGCTTCCTGCTCTGCACTAACACTATCCACGCTTTCATTACCGTCCACGCTTTCATTACCGTTCACGCTTTCATTACTGTTCAAACTTTCATTGCTGTTGATACTTTCACTGATCGGCTGTTCACGCTCGATAGCCTCAAACTGCTCTTCCAGGCGTTTTTGCGCTTCTTCAAAACGACGCTCAGTGTCTTCGATGAGCGCATCCACATCGGTAGCTTCTAAATTTTCATCCAAGTCAGACGTGCCGGGCAAGCTGGACTCCGTTTCCCAACTCGGCGTTAGTGCGTCGCCCTCCATCGGCTCCAAAGTTGGTACCTGCTGCTCTATTTCTTGAAATTGTTCATCTAAGCGACGCTGGGCTTCTTCAAAGCGGCGCTCGGTTTCAGCAATAACGTCGTCTACATCTGAACGGGTAGTTTCACCAGGCATGGCACTCGCTTCATCGAGCGCATCTTCTGGGTCCGCTGCAAGAGTGTCTTCACCTGCCTGCACGTCTTCGTTATTGAACGGCACTGCCGGTTCGTCAGCACCGTCCTCTCTCAACGCTTCTGCTTCTTCAAGCTCTTCTGCCGCTTGACGCGACTCAATATCATCGTCGATATCATCATTACTCGCCGCTCTATCCGTCGCTTCGCTGTCGTCTGCAGCTGAAGGCACCTGCTGGGCGTCAGCGTCACTGCTAGAAGTGCTCTCCTCACTTGCAGTCGTAGTATCTTCCTGAGCATCGCCACAAGCGCTTAGCAGGAGCGCGAGGCTGGCCAGTAGCGGCATCCAAAAGCGATTTACCATTGGATTTTCTCCTTAACAGTGATTCAAAGTAAAAACGATTACTGGCGATCATTGGCCGTCAGCAGTGAACATCCTTTCGGTAGCAGCACTTTCAAGGCAAGCGGCACTACTTCGACGCAAAACCGCTCATAGCGACGCGCCTCTCCGTCTAAGGTTAATGGCCAAGGCTCATCATCTGGCTGAGTCGTCACCGACAGCTGGGTGGAAGTAAAATAGCGCACATAGCGCCCTTCTGCTGGAAACTGCTGTAGTTCATTCAGTAACGTCGGCAACTCTGCTGCTGATGAAAAATCCTTGACCAACAACACATCCAAACGACCATCGTCGAGCTTTGCTTTTGGCGCTAACACTTGCCCCCCACCGGATTGGCGACCATTGCCCAACGCAAGAAGTAAAAGCGACGCTTCTTGCTCCTGGTCTCCCCAGTGCAACGTGCCGCGATAGCTACGGTGCCGCCATGCTTTTAAAGCCCCCATCAGGGAATACGCGCCGCCGCCTAACATGCGTTTCAGTGTTTTGGGTGTTGATGAGGTAATTTCAGCGCCAAAACCGCAGGTTGTCATGTTGACGTAATAGCTAACCACTTCTTCCGAGCCTAACAGAGCGGTCATTCTGATCACATCAATCGGTGAGGGAGATAAACGCCCTGCGGCCTCGAGTGCAGGCCCTGGTTCTAGCGGTAAGCCAAGGGAGGTAGCAAAATCATTGGCACTGCCCAACGGCACAATGCCTAATGCAGGGCGCTGGTCATGAGCAATCCGCATAAGCCCGTTAACCACCTCATTAACAGTGCCATCACCACCACAGGCAATGACCCGCGTAGCACCCAGCTCGACTGCCTGGGCAGCAAACTCAACGGCATCGCCCCCTTCCCAGGTCGAACGGACGGTTATCGACATCCCTGTCTTACGCTGCTCTTCAACCGCGTCGCGTAGCGCCGGATTACCGGCAGACTTACCATTAATAACCAGTAAATAGTGCTGCTGTGTGTCTGTCACCGGCGCATTCCCTATCCATGGTTAATTCGCTGGCATACCTTATGCCAGCGCTTTCTCAACAACTTCGAATACATTGGACGACAGTGGTTCCCGCTTAATACGTACGAGCTCATCGCGCATTAACTGTTGACGCTCTTCATCGAAACGCTTCCAACGCGTTAACGGTGTTACTAGCCTTGCGGCTATTTCAGGGTTTAGGCGATTTAGCTCAATCACCACATCGGCTAACAGCGCGTACCCCTTACCGTCTAAGCGGTGGAAATTAACCCGATTCTGAGCGAATGCACCTATCAGCGCGCGCACTTTATTAGGATTTTTAATTGAAAATGCAGGATGCTGCATTAGATATTGAACACGTTCTAGGACGTCTGACTGGGGGCGAGATACCTGGATGGTAAACCACTGATCCATGACCAATGGGTCGTGTGCCCATTTTTCACCAAAGGTTTTCAATGCAGGTGATGCAATATCATCACGATCGCTATGTACCAATAAGGTGAGCGCATGCCGAACATCCGTCATGTTATGTTCTGCTGCGAACTGGATTTCGCTAAGCTCAATACCCTCATTGTCCTCAATCGACATTAAATAGGTTAATGCAACGTTCTTGAGGCTACGCTGGGCAATCTGCTCAGGCGTCGGCGCGTAGGGCGCTTCGCTCTGGTTCGCTTTATACACGGCGACAAATTCATCACGCAGCGCAACGGCTAACGACTGACGCACAAATTCCCGGGCGGCGTGTATCGCATCCACATCAACAATAGGCTGCTGCTCGGCAACATAGGCTTCAGAGGGTAGGGTCAGCATTTCAGCAAGCACTGCTTTGTCGCTCATAGAACCAGTAAGCAGTGTTCTAAATGCTTCAACAACACGGCTGTCCATGACCTTTTCAACACCATTACGATGCGCCGCGATCAGATCGTCTAACGCCAGCATAGCAAGCCGCTGTCCCGCATCCCAACGATTAAACCCATCGCTGTCATGAGTCAGCAAAAACGCAAGGTCTTCCCGTGAATAGGGAAAGTGAAGTTTTACGGGCGCGGAGAAATCGCGCAGTAGTGAAGGAACAGGCGCTTCAGCAACATCAGTAAAGATAAACGTCTGTTCATCTTCAGTGAGATGAATGACAGCGTCTTTACCAAGCTTCTCACCTGACATTGTTAATGTCAGGTCCTGCCCCGACTTAGTTCCCACCAGCCCCATGCGCACGGGAATGTGCAGCGGCAATTTATCTGATTGTCCGGGGGTCGCGGGGGTACGCTGACGCAGGGTAAGGCAATATTCTCCGTGAGCGTAATCGTATTCGCCGTGCGCATCAATTTCGGGGGTGCCGGCCTGAGAGTACCACCGCATAAATTGGCTAAGGTCCGCACCGGACACCTCAGCCATGCAGCCAACAAAGTCTTCGATGGTCACTGCCTGCCCATCAAAACGCTCAAAATAAAGATCGGAACCACGACGGAAGTCTTCCCAACCCAGCAAATTACGCAGCATGCGGACAACTTCTGCGCCTTTTTCGTAAATTGTCAGGGTGTAGAAGTTGGTGATCTCAATAAAGTGGTCTGGCCGAATCGGGTGCGCCGTAGGCCCAGCGTCTTCGGCAAACTGAGCCGTGCGGAAAAACGAGACGTCTTGGATGCGCTTAACGGGGGCCGAGTTGGTATCCGCGGAAAAACACTGGTCGCGAAATACGGTAAACCCTTCTTTTAAAGAGAGCTGGAACCAGTCACGGCAGGTCACTCGATTGCCCGACCAGTTGTGGAAGTATTCATGGGCAACGATACCTTCCACATTTTGAAAGGCGGCATCTGTCGCGGTATTCGGATGAGTGAGTACCGCAGCGGAATTAAATATATTAAGCCCTTTGTTTTCCATTGCCCCCATATTAAAGTCATTCACCGCCACAATCATAAACAGATCAAGATCGTATTCACGACCGTAAGTCTGCTCGTCCCATATCATGGCGCGCTTGAGAGAGGCCATCGCATGCTCGGTCTTATCTAAGTTTTCTTGCTCTACCCAGAGTTGTAGCGTCACATTGCGACCGCTCGTGGTCTCGAAATAATCTTCCACCTTATGCAAGTCACCAGCGACTAAAGCAAATAGATAGCAGGGTTTCGGATGGGGATCTTCCCACGTCGCAAAGTGGCGGCCATTTTCCAGCGCACCCTGATCAACAGGATTGCCATTGGAAAGTAGCACTGGTTCACTGGTGGCGTTACCAATCACCGTTACTTTAAAGGTGGCCATCACATCAGGACGATCGGGGTAGTAAGTAATCCGCCGAAAGCCTTCTGCTTCGCACTGGGTGCAATACATGCCGTTAGATTGGTAAAGCCCTTCTAATGCGGTGTTGCTGCTGGGAGCAAGCTCTACCTCACTTTCCAGGGTAAACGCCTCTGGCACATCTGCTATACGCAGCGCCTCATCTGTTAGCTGATACGCAGCCTCAGACAGAAGGTTGCCATCTATGGCCAGTGATATCAGCGTTAGATGCTCTCCGTTAAGCACTAACGGCGCCTTTGCATCAGCACCTGGATGACGCTCTATTTGCAGATGTGCTTTAACACGGGTTGCGGCAGGGTCAAGATCAAACGTCAGCTCGGTATGGGTAACTTGATAGGCGGGCGGCTGATAGTCGCTTAAATAAACCGGCTGCGGATCAGACATAGTGCGTGACTCCTTGAGCTTATAAATTATTTAATGAGGCAGCGATGCACGCTGCGCCATTCATTACTGTCAATTTCCTACTGCTGTTAATTTCCTACTGCTGTTAATTTCCTACTGCTGTTAATTTCCTACTGCTGTCAATTTCCTATTACGGTTAATCGGAGAAAATTAATCACGGAAGTTATCGAACTGTAGCGGTAGTTCGGGGCCCTCTTCGCCACGTAATAGCGCCATCACGCTTTGTAGATCATCGCGCTTCTTACCCGTAACGCGCACTTTTTCGCCTTGAATTTGAGCCTGTACCTTCAGCTTACTGGCTTTGATACGCTTCACCACATCTTTGGCTTCTGCCTGGTCAAGCCCTTGCTTTAGAACGACTTCCTGACGGGCCTTCACACCCGACAACATGGGGTCTTGAATATCCATACAGCGGGCATCGATACCTCGTGCGATCAGTCGACTGCGCAACACATCAATCATTTGCTTTAACTGGAAATCAACCTCAGCTTCAAGCTGAACTTTCTCTCCTTCAAGCGCGAAGCTGGCGTCGACACCTTTAAAATCAAAGCGTGACTGCACTTCACGGTTTGCTTGGTCGACAGCATTGGACGCTTCGTGCTGATCAAACTCTGACACAATATCAAATGAGGGCATGACATGATTCCTAGTAAGACATGACCCACTATTCTAGAGCAGCTAGCCCCCAACCGGCCAATTTCTTACATAATGTGTCTCGACACGGCGGCCCAAAAACCTGGACAACACCTATAACTAGCTATACAAGAACTAATCTTAGTAATGTTAAATTGTTGCTGGATGGATTACCCTAGTCGCTACTGAATTAACTCCCTGCCGATGGATACTTACCATGAACGATCGCGATGCACGTCACAAAGCGTCGATGGAAAAACTAAAAGCCCGCGTTGATGAGAAAGTTGCTAACGCTACCGAACAGCGTGGGCTATTACTGATAAATACGGGAAATGGTAAGGGTAAAACCACCGCTGCATGGGGTACTGTCACCCGTTCCCTTGGCTATGGTTACAAAGTCGGTGTCGTACAATTTATTAAGGGATTATGGGAGTGCGGTGAACGCAATCGATTGGAAGAAGACTCAAATCTCAGCGTTGCCATCATGGCCACAGGCTTTACCTGGGACACTCAGAACCGCGACGCTGACACCCAGGCTTGCCAAGAAGTATGGCAGGAGGCTGAGAAAATGCTTGCAGATCCAGACACCTATTTAGTGGTACTGGATGAAATCACCTACATGTTGAAGTTCGGTTACTTAGATATTGATACGGTTAAGCAAGCACTTAGCAACCGCCCGCAAGAACAAACGGTGATTATTACCGGACGCAATGCTCATCGCGACTTGATGGCAATGGCGGATACCGTGACAGAGATGCAAGAAGTGAGACACGCTTTTAACAATGGCCTGCAGGCACGTCGCGGTATCGATTTTTAGTGCCGATATGATGGTTCGTTCGCTAAGGAATTCGAAATAAAAAGAGGGGCGAATTGATCGCCCCTCTTTTTTTAGCCACCTAGTTTTTTTCAGCCATCCACTTACACTGGCATGGTCTAACTAAACATGCAGGTTTAGCCGTCAAACGGGTTACGCAACACAATAGTCTCAACACGGTCAGGGCCTGTTGAAATAATGTCGATGCTGATACCTACCTGCTCTTCTAAGAAGCTAATGTAAGCACGTGCGTTAGCCGGCAAATCTTCAACCCGTTTAACACCCAAGGTAGATTCTTTCCAGCCTGGTAGATCCTGGTAAAGCGGCTCAACTGCTTCATAGCCTTCTGAATCCACTGGATTATCCAAAACATCGCCATCTTTACTGCGATAGCCCACGCAGACACGGATATTTTCCAGGCCATCTAGAACATCAAGCTTAGTTAAGCAGATACCAGAGACCGAGTTGATCTGTACCGCATGACGCAACGCTACGGCATCAAACCAGCCACAACGGCGCGGGCGGCCAGTGGTTGCACCGAACTCATGTCCACGCTCGGCTAGATGACGGCCATGGTCGTCAAACAACTCTGTCGGGAATGGGCCAGAGCCAACGCGAGTAGTGTAAGCCTTGGTGATACCCAATACGTAATCTAGGTAAAGCGGGCCAACACCTGAGCCGGTAGCCGTTCCGCCAGCCGTGGTATTGGAACTAGTGACGTAGGGGTAAGTACCGTGATCAATATCCAACAGCGAGCCTTGAGCACCTTCAAATAGAATGTTCTCACCGGCTTTGCGAAGATCGTGGACCATACTGACAGTGTCGGTGACCATTGGCCGTAGCTCTTCGGCCATCTGCATCGCTGTATCCAATACTTCCTGGAAGTCGACTGGAGGTTCACCGTGATAGTTGACCAGTACGAAGTTGTGGTAGTCCAGTACCTCACCAAGCTTCGAGGCAAACCGCTCGCGGTGAAGCATATCGCCTAAACGTAAACCACGGCGTGCAACCTTATCCTCGTAAGCAGGCCCGATGCCACGGCCAGTGGTACCGATCTTAGCAATACCGCGCGCTTTCTCGCGCGCTTGATCCAAACGCACATGGTAGGGCAGGATCAACGGGCAAGCGGGTGACAAACGCAGGCGCTCACGTACCGGCACACCCTTTTCTTCAAGCTCACGGATCTCTTTCATCAGTGCTTCAGGCGATAACACAACGCCATTGCCGATCACACAGGTTTTCCCTGGACGCAGCACACCGGAGGGAATCAGGTGAAGAACGGTTTTCACACCGTCAATAACCAACGTATGGCCTGCGTTATGACCGCCTTGAAAGCGCACCACTGCTGAAGCTGACTCGGTGAGCAGGTCAACAATCTTGCCTTTACCTTCATCACCCCACTGGGTACCCAGGACTACGACATTCTTACCCATTATGTACTCGTCTCTTGTGTCAGGGCCGTTGTCTGCCAACGACCGTCAATAAACTCAAGACGGCGGTCACAACTGTGTTCCGCCGGCCCAGTACGCTGCTCAGGCAGCGCTTGTATCACCCGTTCCCCCTGCTCACGCAGCTTGGCAATAGCAGCGTTAAGCGACTCTTCTTCTTGGGCAGGCGCCCAAACAGCACCCCGGCTGGGTGACACTAACGCCAGCGTAGCTAATTGTTTCAAGTCCATAGAGAAACCAGTCGCCGGTCGTGCACGACCAAAAGCGCGGCCAGTGTCATCGTAGCGTCCGCCTTTGGCTAATGCATGACCATAGCCAGGCACATAGGCAGCAAACATCATACCGGTGTGGTACTGATAACCACGCAACTCCGCCAAATCAAAATAAAGCGAAACATCAAAACGCGCCAACACACCTTTATAAAGCGCTTCTAACTGGTCAAGTGCCGCCATCACCGGTGCAGGTGCACCGGCAAAACGTTCTCGAGCTTGCCTTAATACACTTGCATCACCGTGCAGCTCACCAAGCGCCATTAACATATCGGCCAGAGCGGGATCACTGACACTGCGATGAACCAGCTCAGCTAATTGGCCAGGGGACTTCAGTGCCAGTGCTTCAAACAGCGCCCGCTCTTGCTCATCGCTAAGCGCGGCTGCCTCAACTAGGCCACGATAAATGCCAATGTGACCCAGCGCCAAATGAATTTCATCAGCACCCGCTGCTTTTAAGCTGGCCAGTGCCAAATGAATAATTTCACCGTCTGCCTCTAAACCAGCGTGACCAAACAACTCGACCCCGACCTGCACAGGGCTGCGCCCCCCCTGATGCTGGTCGGCTTTGGCACGCAGCACATTCGTGCAGTAACACAACCGAACCGGCCCTTGGCGCTTTAGCGAGTGAGCATCCATACGTGCCACCTGAGGTGTCACATCAGCAGATGCCCCCATCATTCGGCCCGTTAGCTGGTCAGTTATTTTAAACGTCTGAAGATCTAGATCGGTACCGGTACCGGTAAGCAAGGAGTCTAAAAACTCCACCGGTGGTGGCATTACTTGGTCGTAGCCCCAGCAATGGTAGAGATCAAGCAGCGCACGGCGCAGCTCTTCCATGCGGCTTGCCTGAGGCGGCAGCACCTCATCCATGCCGTCGGGCAACAGCCAGCGGTCAGCGATGGTCATGTGAACAATCCTGCGAGACAATGAAGGCCCAAAACTAGCTACATTATGACGCGTTTTTAGCGTTCATAGGCAAGCGCTAGCGAAATAAGGGCCACAAAAAAACCGGGCGACGCCCGGTTAATTAAGTCTATCACGTTTGCGCGCCAGATGAACCCCGCTAGGCCTTCATAACCTAGCGAGACTGGGCACAATCAACTACTCAGCGCTGACAGGAGTTGGACTGCGCAGATAGCGGAAGAAATCGCTATCTGGCTCAAGAACCAACATATTGTTATCACTTGCAAAGCTTTCACGATAGGCGTTTAAGCTGCGCCAGAAGGCGAAGAATTCCTGATCCTGGCCATAGGCCTGAGAGAATATCCTGGCAGCTTCTGCGTCACCTTCACCGCGCAGCGTTTCAGAACGCTCGTTGGCCTGGGCAAGCAATACTTGGCGACGACGATCCGCATTAGCGCGAATACGCTCAGCTTCTTCCTGGCCTTGCGCACGCCATTCACGGGCTTCACGCTCACGTTCTGAACGCATCCGCTCGAATACCGCTGCTGAAACGTCTTCTGGCAAGTCGATACGCTTGATACGGATATCACGAATAGCGACACCCAACTCTTCACGCATCAACGAATCAAGGTCAGCAGTCGGCCCAGTCATCAGGTCATCGCGTCGTTCAGCGATAATTTCCTGAAGGTTCAAGCGACCAAACTCATTACGTAAGCTTTCATCTACACGGGGTTGAATCAGGCGTATCGCCATTAACTCGTCGCCCGCTGTCGCCTCGTAGTAACGCGTAGGATTGATCACCTGCCATTTGACATATGAGTCAACGATCACCGCTTTCTGCTCAAGCGTCAGGTAACGGCTGGTGTCAGTGTCAAGTGTCAGCAGACGCGTATCAAACTTGCGGATCGTTTGTGCGATCGGGACTTTGACGTGCAGCCCTGGCTGAATATTTTCTTCGATGACTTCACCAAAGCGGAGTTTCACAGCCCGCTCGGTTTCATCCACTACATACAAGCTATTACTAGCTAGCCAAGCCACAGCGGCCAAGCCACCTACGATTAGCAGGGATCGATTATTAATCATTTAGCGGCCCTCCCTGCGAATGGGACTACTGGATGACGAGGATGGGGAACTACCTTGGTTTCCCCGCATTGAATCCAACGCTCGCGGATCGATTGACTCACCGCTACTGCTATTAGTGGTATTACTGGAAGAAGTGTTTCCACTATTCGAGCTTGCGCCGCGTATTTGATCCAACGGCAAGTACATCAAGGGAGCATTTTCGCTTACATCCAGTAAAACTTTGGAGGTATTGCCAAAGACTTCTTCGATCGCATCCAAGTACATACGCTCACGCATAATATCTGGCGCGTTGCGGTACTCAGTTAACAGCGAGTTAAAACGGTTAGCCTGACCTTGCGCTTCAGCAACAACCGATTCTCGATAACCTTGGCCCTGCTCAACTACACGCTGCGCTTGACCTTGTGCGGCTGGGATAATGGCATTGGCATAAGCCATGCCTTCGTTGATCGTACGCTGACGATCTTCCCGGGCGCGAATAACATCATCGAACGCATCGATAACCGGCGCTGGCGCTGAGGTTGACTCAATGTTAATGGTCTGTAGACGAATACCGGCACCATAGGCATCCAAATAGGATTGGAGTCGGCTTGACACAGAGCTACCAAGAATCTCACGACCAGAGGTTAAAATATCAATCATGTCAGTGCCGCCAACAACGTGACGTAAAGCTGAATCTAACGCATTCTCGATAGAGAGTTCGGGATCGCGTAGGTTCAATACAAAGTCTCGCGGGTTGGCCACTTGATACTGAGCAGAAATTTCCACTTCAACAATGTTTTCGTCCCGCGTCAGCATGGACTGCGTTTGTGAAACTGACCTAACACGGGTCACATTCACCATACGAACATCGTCAATTAGCGGTGGATTCCACTGTAGACCAGGATCTACGATGCCTTGATACTCACCAAAACGCAGCACAACACCGCGTTCAGACTGGTCTACCAAGTAAAAACCAGACGCTGCCCAAATGGCTAAAGCAACAATAACAAGCAGCCCCGGAAGCGCAAAAGAGTTACGCGGTTTACCACCGCCGCTTTTACCACTCCCGTTACCGCCATTGCCTTTTTTGCTACCACCACCAAGCATTCCGTTTAACTTGTCTTGGAATTTCTTTAGTGCTTCGTCGAGATCGGGAGGACCTTGATTCTTGCCACCATTGTTACCTCCACCATTGTTGCCTCCACCATTATTTCCGCCGCGATCACCGTCGTTGTTACCACGTCGGCCACCACCGCTCCAGGGGTCGTGCTGGTTGCCACCACCGGGCTCATTCCAGGCCATACTTCTTCTCCACTAAGGTGTTCACCTGCACTTAGACTTGCCGTTAGCAAGGCCGGTGCTTTTAATATTGTTGCTATATAAATCTTGTACCATACTTCTACCGAACGTTACACACATCTAGGCTTACATATACTCAGATCTACATGCGCACGGCGTCCGATTGGTTACCATTCGTCAATTTCGCGTAATGCAACAGGCAAGTAGGTATTGGCACGCTCACCAAGCTGAGCCATCAACTGGTTAAAGTCGCGTCTGGGCAAACGCACGTCTAAAACAGACTGCCCTTGCTCATCAAAGTATTCGTTACGAACAGCATTCAACTCATGCAGGCCAGCACGAAGTTTACCCTGTTCCGGAAATAGGGTAAGTGAAAAGCCGATAACATCATTTGCTAAACGCTCGGTTAGCGCCTCATGAAGCAAATCAAGACCCTGCCCCTGTTGAGCAGAAAGCCACACAACATCAGGCACACCCTGGCCGTCGCGCTCAATGCGCGGCGCACTGTCTAACCGGTCGATTTTATTCATGACTTTGAGAACCGGCACGCTATCAGCGCCTATCTCTTTAAGCACACGATCAACTTGTTCGACGTTAACATCACGATCAGGGTCAGCAGCATCAATTACATGTACCAGTAGAGATGCTTCTGCGGCCTCCTGAAGCGTCGCCCGGAAAGCTTCAACCAATTTGTGTGGCAAATGGCGAATAAAGCCTACCGTATCGGCTATAACAACAGGGCCAACGTCTTCAATTTCAAGACGACGAAGTGTGGGGTCAAGCGTGGCAAATAGCTGGTCAGCCGCATAAACCTTGGCATTGGTAAGCGCATTAAACAGCGTCGATTTACCAGCATTGGTGTAGCCAACTAATGAAACGCTATGGATTTCAGCCCGCGAGCGAGCGCGACGGTTTTGATCACGTTGGCTGCGTACTTTATCCAGCCGCTTATGAATAGACTTGATGCGCCCGCGTAACAAACGACGGTCGGTTTCTAGCTGCGTTTCGCCAGGGCCGCGTAAACCGATGCCACCCTTTTGGCGTTCTAAGTGGGTCCAACCGCGTACTAGACGAGTGGACATATATTCAAGCTGGGCAAGCTCCACCTGCAACTTACCCTCATGGGTGCGTGCCCGTTGCGCGAAGATATCGAGTATTAAACCAGTGCGGTCAAGGACTCGACACTTGAGTTCATGCTCAAGATTGCGCTCTTGGGAGGGACTTAAGCTGTGGTTGAAGATCACCAGTTCTGCTTGGTGAGCCGCGAGCAATGCTCGCAACTCCTCCAACTTGCCTGACCCGATAAACGTTCGGGAATCAGGACGCTGTCGGCTAGCGGTGAGTAATGTCGCGGGCTCTGCGCCAGCAGAGCGCACGAGCTCTAAGAACTCACCCGGGTCTTCACGTGCTTGCTCGTCATGAAAATCGACGTGAACAAGAACTGCCGTTTCACCGGCATCTGGGCGCTCAAAAAACAATCAATACCTCGTGGACTCTCTAGCTATCTATCCAGCGGTGTTAGATGTCCGCGTCAGGCGCGGCTGGATCTTGTACCGGCAAGCGCACGTTGCGCGAAGGCACTACCGTAGAAATAGCGTGTTTATAAACCATCTGACTGACGGTATTGCGCAATAGAATGACAAACTGGTCAAATGATTCAATCTGGCCCTGCAATTTAATGCCGTTAACCAGAAAAATAGAGACCGGAATGCGCTCCTTGCGCAAAATGTTCAGGTACGGGTCTTGAAGGGACTGCCCTTTGGACATGTTGCTCTCCCTAAAACTGTCGTTGGGGTTGGTTATAAATGGCGCGCCCTACTGGTGCTGCGCCGCAATCTTGTTGCCCGAAAGGCCTGGGGCTGTCAAAAGAGCCAGCCAGCCACTCGAAAACACTTGCTTACGAACTAACTATCTTACGCTAAGCACTGCTTTCACGCACGAATTTCAGCACCTTATCCAACACGTCGGGCTGCTGCGAATCTACCCACATAAGCGATGGCCAACTCCTTAGCCACGTAAGCTGTCGCTTAGCGAGCTGCCGAGTTGCTATCACGCCACGCTCAATTAATTCATTTTCGTCGTATTTACTGTCTAAATATTCCCATACTTGACGATAGCCAACACTCTTCATCGCTGGCAAGTCAAAATGAATATCAGGACGTTTTTTGAGGGCGGCAACTTCATCTATCAAGCCCTCAGCCAACATTGTTTTAAAGCGCAAAGCAATGCGGCTGTGTAGCCATTGGCGATCACTTGGTGCTAACGCTATCGACATCACACGCCAGGGAAAGATTTCAGGCTGCTGTTCCGCCCATAGCTCGCTCATAGGACGCCCACTTACATAATACACTTCAAGCGCACGCATCAAGCGCTGTGGATCATTGGGATGAATTCGTTGCGCTGAAACACTATCTACCTCAGCCAACATTCGATGCAGCGCAGCTAACCCTTCATTCTGCTTAATAGCTTCCAACTGCTGGCGTACGGTGGCATCGGCAGCAGGCAAGTTAGCAACGCCTTCTGCCAGACGCTTGAAATAGAGCATCGTCCCACCGACCAATAATGGCACGCCGCCTGCCGCGCTGATTTGCCGCATCTCATGCAGCGCATCTTCACGAAAATCAGCCGCCGAATACGGCTCAGACGGATCGCGAATATCAATAAGCCGATGCGGTGCACGTGCAAGCTCCGCAGCACTTGGTTTGGCACTACCAATATCCATTCCGCGATATACCATCGCGGAATCTACGCTAATCAACTCATGCCCTAGCCGTTCATGAAGGGCCATCGCCGTGTCTGTTTTACCGGCTGCTGTAGGTCCCATTAAAAAGATCGCCCAGGGGCGTGTGTCAACCATCTGTTCTCAGCACTCCCTTCGTTATTTTTACTAACAGACCGCGCAGCTATTGACCGCGCAGCTATTGACCACGCAAGAACAAGCGGTCGAGTGCCTTCATGCTCATTTGCGTCCAGGTTGGGCGGCCATGGTTGCACTGATCGCTTCGCTCTGTCCGCTCCATATCTCGCAGCAGGGCATTCATTTCATCAATGGTTAAGCGCCTATTTGCTCGGACACTACCATGGCACGCCATGGTCGATAGCAGCTCATGAATACGCGCTTCTACCTGGTGGGTTCGCCCGAACCGTGACAGCTCTTCAAGCATTTGACGTATCAGAGCGTCTGGATCTGCCTGGGCTAGGAGCGCTGGCAATTGTCGCACTAGCAACGTTTCAGGGCCCGCCACATCTAGCTCAACGCCAAGCTTTAAAATCGCGTCGCGCTCGCTTTCCGCTGTTGCCACTTCAGCGCGGCTTGCCGCTAGGGAGACGGGCACCAGCAACGGTTGCGTATCAATCCCATTCGCTGCAGCCAATTGATTTTTCATGCGTTCATAAACTATTCGCTCGTGAGCGGCGTGCATGTCGACCAGCACCAACCCCTGCGCGTTTTGCGCCAAAATATAAACACCGTGCAATTGCCCTAGCGCAAAGCCCAGCGGAGGCGCCGTGGTCGCATCATACTCGGGCATTGCCAGCGGCGCTTCGCGCACTTCTGTTGCTTTTGATGCGCTGATGCTTGGCGCACTCGGCTGCGGCGTTAACAGTGATTCTTCATGATCTGGGTGCAGCGCTTGGTAGCCCTGCATAAAGCGACGAACTCGCTCTGCCCCAGGATGACGCTCGGGGGATTCAGATAGTGCCATGCCCTGCTGTTGCCAGCGAGGCGCTGGCGTTTGTACCTCGGCCTCACCGGCATTGCCCGTGGCATCAGCTGTGTCGCCGGCTGCACCACCTTCATGCTCATGAGACGTGCTCTGCGCTACTTCATCAGGCTTAGAAGAAGCGAGACAGTGGTGCAAGCTAGAGTAAAGAAAGTCATGCACCATGCGTCCATCACGAAACCGTACTTCATGCTTGGTGGGGTGTACGTTGACGTCGACAACATCTGGGTCGAGCTCCAGGTAAAGCACAAACACTGGGTGGCGACCGTTATACAACACGTCCCGATAAGCCTGACGAACGGCATGAGCCACTAAACGGTCGCGAACGACGCGACCATTAACAAAAAAGTATTGCTGATCCGCCTGGGAGCGTGAATGCGTGGGCAAGCCGACCCAACCACTGATACGCAACCCACCCGCCTCTCGCTCAATGTAGCGGGCATGCTCAATAAAGTTTTTACCCAACAGAGAAGCGATGCGCCGCTCGCGTGCAGCTGGCGTCACACCTGGTGGTAATTGATGAACCACTTTCTGGTTATGTCGAAGCACCCAGGCTATGTCGTAACGTGACAAGGCCTGGCGGCGAAAAGCCTCTTCGACATGGGCAAACTCTGTTTTTTCGGTGCGTAAAAATTTGCGCCGCGCAGGGGTATTAAAAAACAGATCCCGCACTGCGACACTGGTACCGCGGGGGTGTGGCGCAGGCGTTACCCGCGCGTCCATACCCCGCCCCTCGGCAACCACTCTCCATCCTTGGCGAGGGTCTTCTTCAGCATTAGAGATGAGCTCCAGTCGGGAGACAGAACTAATCGAGGCCAATGCTTCGCCACGAAACCCCAGTGAACTCACGCCTTCTAAATCTTCGAGGCTATTGATTTTACTGGTCGCGTGGCGCGCAAGAGCCAAAGGCAGATCGTGTTCGCCAATGCCAATACCATCATCCCGCACTTTAATCAGCCTAGCACCGCCTTGCTCTATCTCTATTTCAATTCGCTGACTGCCAGCATCAATGGCGTTCTCAATTAACTCCTTGGTCACTGATGAAGGGCGCTCGACAACTTCCCCCGCGGCGATTTGGTTCGCCAACCGGGGGTCAAGCACATGAATACGCGCTGGCGAAGAGATCAATTCAGACAACCGTCACCTCTGAAACTTATGATCATGAACGTGGAATGCGTAGCACCTGACCGACTCGGATAACGTCACCGTTAATGTCATTGGCTTGCTTAAGCTGGTTCACCGGCACGCCATGGCGTACTGCAATAGCTGACAGCGTATCACCCGACTGGATACGGTATTCGTTACCGCTCGGGCGACGCTGATTATCGCGCTGCCAGGCCAATAGGCTCGCTGGCGGCGGATTACGTTCAAAGTGATCACGCAACCCGTTAAAGATGGCCGCTGACAACCCACGCTGATGAACCGGGTCGCGCAGGCGGCGCTCTTCATCAGGGTTAGAGATAAAGCCAACTTCAATAAGTAGTGACGGAATATCCGGCGATTTCAGCACCATAAAGCCAGCCTGCTCAACGCGAGATTTATGAAGGCGATTGATGCGACCTAATTGATCCAGCACTTGCCCTCCGATAGACAACGAATCGTTCAATGTTGCCGTCATCGTGAGGTCTAGCAACACACCTCGCAGCACTTGATCTTTGTCGCGCAGGGAAAGGTTGCCATCGACGCCGCCAATCAGGTCAGAGCGATTTTCGCTATCCGCAAGCCATTGGGCCGTTTCAGACGTTGCACCTCGCTGGGAAAGCGCATAAACAGAGCTTCCCTGGGGCCTCGGACTCGTAAAGGCATCCGCATGTATCGATACAAAAAAATCAGCCTTCTGATCCCGAGCTAGCTGGGTACGCTGGCGAAGGCCCAAATAGTAATCACCATCCCTGATGAGTATTGCTTTAAAGCCATGGGTACCATTTACCTCTGCCGCCAAGCGTCGAGAAATTTCCAATACAACGTCTTTTTCTCGAGTTCCTGCTGGTCCAATCGCGCCTGGGTCTTCCCCACCATGCCCTGCATCAATCGCGATAATAATATCTCGCTGCGGATGCGGTTGGGCGGGCTGAACCTCGACAGGTCGCTGCGGCTGAGGCGGTGGTGCCTCGTAGGCCACCTGCTCTTGAGGCTGAGACGGGACTTCTGCCTGTACCTGAGCCTGAGCTTGGGCCTGCGTGTTTGCCCGTTGAGCGAGTATCTCTTGATCACGAATCATCGCTTCGATGGGATCAATAGGGTTTTCAACCGCACTTTCGCCCGGGTACTCAAGATCGACAACCAAACGATGGCCATACTGATCGTTTGGCGGCAATGAAAAATGACGCGGAGATATTTCACGATTCAGCTCTAGAACAACGCGAAGACCACCGCCGTCTCTAATACCTGTTCGCACTTCAACTATGGCACTACCGTCCAGCGGTAGCGTAGACACATCGGTATCTAAGTGACTTTCATCAAGGTCAATCACCAACCGCGACGGGTTCTCAAGTGAAAACACATTCGCGTTCGCAGCTGCCGTAAGATCAAACACCAAACGCGCATGATCTGGAGCTGACCATAGCCGCATACTCTCTACCGTCGCCGCCTGCAGAGATGAAGCGCTAGCCACCACAAGAACACAGCCAAGGGACACGTTGCGTGCCAGGTAGTTTAGTGCGCTTTTTATAGCCATTGAATGACACCACTTTCAAGCTGTTCACTGCCACACTTACTCACCATCTCGCTGATCACCCGTTCACCCAAGTCCGTTTCTGCGCTTAGCGTAACCAAACGCCCAGAATCCATCACTTCCAGCGCCACTCGCAAATCAGGGGCGGGGAGCCAACCTTCTCCTCGGCTCGGCCACTCAATTAAACAGAGTGCTTCATCGGCAAGCACATCTCGCCCGCCGATAAACTCAAGCTCTTCTGGGTCTGCTAAGCGATACAGATCTAAATGATAAATTCGCTGCGCTCCCAGCTCATAGGGCTCTACCAACGTGTAAGTAGGGCTTTTAACCGCCCCTTGATAGCCGTAGGCTCGCAATATGCCGCGGGTTAATGTTGTCTTTCCTGCGCCTAAGTCGCCCTCTAAATAAACACGCCCGTGACCTTGCAGCGCTTGCCCCAATGCCTCACCGAAGGCAACGTGGGCCATTTCATCATTCAATTGCACTTGCATGTAGGCCGCCTTCACGGGTTAATTAAGACTCGTGCATAGGATGCCAGATCACTTGCCAGCAGGCCACGTTCACCCGTTGTTTTAGCCGCTTCATCGCCTGCCTGAGCATGCACCATTACCCCAAGCCATGCGCCACGCTCTATATTGTCGCTCTGAGCCACCAGCGTGCCTAGCATGCCGCTAAGCACATCACCCATACCACCACTGGCCATGCCGGGGTTGCCATAAGGGCATATAACCAACCCGCTAGGGCCAGCCACTAAACTACCCGCACCCTTTAAAATCACCACGCCGCCGCGCGCCCGCTGCAAGGCTCGGGCTGCCGCCGGGCGGTCAGCTTGAATATCCGCAACTGAGCAGCCCAACAACCGAGCTGCCTCACCTGGGTGAGGAGTTAATACCCAATTATCACGACGTACATCGGGCCAGCGACTGGCTAATAGGTTTAGCGCATCCGCATCAACAATAAGTGGCACATCTGTTTGCAAAGCGCTCTGCAATATCGCCTGTCCCCAAGCCCCCTGCCCCAACCCCGGCCCAACGACAATCACATCCGCCTGGGAAGTTAGCTGGCCTGCATCGGCACCTCCGCGAAGACCATGAGCCATTACTTCAGGGCAGCGCATCAAACTTGCAGTCACATGCTCGGCGGCCGTTGCCAAGCTAACTTTACCGGCACCTAAGCGGGCGGCCGCTTGAGAAGCAAGCAATGCCGCTCCACCAAACCCCGGCGCGCCCCCCATTACCACTACATGCCCCAGCTCTCCTTTATGGCTAATGCGAGAGCGCGGCGCAAAAAACTCCTCAAGAAGGCCATCGTCCAAACGCCATGCGCTTGGCGGTATATCAAAAAATGCCTGCGCCTTAACACCCAGCGGACGAAAGTCAATTTCACCGGTATACGCAGGCGCGTCACCAGTATGAAGGCCAATTTTATCGCCTATAAACGTCACTGTGCAGGCAGCATCAACGGCTAGCCCCATGACAGCTCCTGTATCAGCTGAGATCCCAGAGGGAATATCCAGCGCTAACACAGGCTGATGCGACGCATTAATCGCCTCCATCAGCTGCTTTATTTCTCCGGTAACATCACCTGACAACCCGGTACCCAGCAAAGCATCAACGATTACCTCGCCAACCAGCGTGGTGTTTGGCTGCCACTCATCCAGGCCAACGCCCGCTGCCGACGCTAGCTCAGCCGCACGCGCAACATCCCCCGTCAACGCGTCTAAGGGCCTAAGTGAGATACGCTGCACTTTAAGCCCAGACTGCATGGCCAACGCCGCGAGCACGTGACCATCACCGCCGTTATTACCGCTGCCGCATAGCACCGTTACACTTCGTGCTTGCGGCCAGCGGGAGCGGAAGCTATGCCATGCACTAGAGGCCGCACGCTGCATTAAGGCAAAACTTTCAATGCCGCCAGCAATCGTCCGCCGATCAAGCTCACGCACTTGAGCTGCCGTATAAAGGGGGCGTAGCGAGGAAGTACTTAACGTGGGCACGATCTCTCCTTAATCTGGTTACGATGGGCGCTAGTGTGTTGATTACCAATTATGCGTTAGCATAGCGCGCTTAACGCGCTACTGTTGATTTACCATGCAAAGTTTCACCACCTTTTCACTGTCTGATGATGACCTAACGCGCCTTGCGAGCCTAATCAAGACCTGGGGCCGGGAGCTAGGTTTTCAGCAAGTAGGCATTACAGACACCCAGCTAGCGGTGCATGAAACCTATCTGGATGCCTGGCTGGAAAACGGCTACCACGGTGACATGGGCTTTATGGCGAAACATGGCACCAAACGCACTCGCCCTGAAGAACTCGAACCTGGCACCCAACGAGTCATCAGCGTGCGCATGGATTATCTACCTGCAGAAGTAGAAAGCACCAAAGTACTTGGTCAACCTAGTCGCGCCTATGTTTCACGCTACGCGCTAGGACGCGACTATCATAAATTAATGCGCAAGCGGTTGGCGCAGCTAGCTAAAAATATTGAGCAAGAAGTTGGCGCCTTTGGTTATCGCGCATTTGTAGACTCTGCCCCCGTGATGGAGCGCGCCCTAGCGCAAAAAGCAGGCCTTGGCTGGTTTGGTAAAAATGCCATGTTGCTTAATCCCAAGGCTGGGTCGCTTTTTTTCCTCGGCGAGCTGTATACCGACCTGCCGCTTCCTGTTGACGAGCCGTTTACTCAGGAGCACTGTGGCAGTTGTAGCGCTTGCCGCACCGCCTGCCCAACCGGCGCCATTGTAGACGATAAGGTCGTCGACTCTCGCAAATGCATTTCTTATCTCACCATTGAACTACATGGCGCGATACCGACTGAGTTTCGCCGCGCCATGGGTAATCGTATCTACGGTTGCGACGACTGCCAGCTGGTGTGCCCTTTCACCCGCTTCACCCGCATTACCCAGGAAGATGACTTTGCGCCGCGCCATGACCTTGACCGCGCTGAACTTATTCACCTGTTTGCCTGGGGCGAAGACGAGTTTCTGGACAAAACTGCAGGCAGTCCTATTCGGCGCATTGGCTACGAACGCTGGCTGCGCAATCTCGCCATTGGCCTGGGCAATGCTCCCTGGAGTCGCGCCGTTGAGGCAGCCTTGTGGTCACGAAGAGCCTACCCAAGTAGCTTAGTGCGTGAGCACGTTGCTTGGGCACTGGCTGAACAGCGCCTTAAGCAGGAAGCACGCATTGAAACTTCGCTTATCTCGGAATAAAGGAAGCCTATTCCTCTTCATCTTTTGCCGTCTCAAGGCGCAAAAACGTGCTGCGATAATGAGCCAACTCAGCAATCGACTCCTTAATATCATCCATCGCTAAGTGGACATTTTGCTTTTTAAATCCTGCTAACGCGCCCGGGTTCCAACGCTTTGCCAACTCCTTAACCGACGACACATCCAAATTACGGTAATGGAAAAATGCCCACAGGGCCGGCATTTCACGCTCTAAAAAACGCCGATCCTGGTGAATACTATTGCCACACATAGGCGATGACCCAGCAACCACATAACTGCGCAGAAAATCGAGCGTTTGCTGCTCGGCATCAGCGGTAGTCGCGGTACTCGCTTTGACACGAGCAACCAGCCCGCTTTCACCATGGGTTTTTTGGTTCCAATCGTCCATTTGTGCTAACTGGCTATCGGGCTGTTTCACAGCAATCACCGGCCCTTCCGCCACTACGTTCAAATCAGCATCGGTAATCAGTGTTGCCACCTCTATGATGCGCTCTTTATTAGGGTCAAGGCCGGTCATTTCCAAATCTATCCATACCAACAAATCATCTCGCGGTGTGGCGTTATCAACAGTTTGTTCGCTCATTACATTCATTCCTCATCCATTACCGCCACTTAATACGGCGATTAGAGTAAAAGTGTGGCTTATATTGCCTTAACCAGCACCCAACACGGGACAGTAGACTGCCCAGGTGAGTACAATGCCACTATTGTACCGAGCATCAGGTGGTCATGAGCAAACGTAAATTAAGTCGCCAGCAACAGTGGCGAGTCGATAAAGTCCAGGCAGAACGTGCTCAACGTGCTGAAAAGCGCGATGTGAAAGACGCAGAAAAACTTGCTGCTGGCGAATATGGTGACGAACAACCGGGCCGGGTAATGGCTCATTTCGGGCGGACATTAGAAGTACGCGATGCGGACGGCACACCCGTGCGCTGCCATCTTCGTGCCAACCTCGATGGTTTAGTTACCGGTGACCGGGTAATTTGGCGAGCTGGTCAAGAGGGTTCCGGCGTGGTGGTGGCCCGCGAAGAGCGCGATAGCGTGCTCAAGCGACCAGATCCGCGGGGCCAGCTTAAACCAGTAGCAGCCAATATCGATCAATTACTGATCGTATTTGCGGTTGAACCCGCTCCTCACCCCAATTTAATTGATCGATATTTAGTTGCTGCTGAAGCCACGGGCATTGCGCCCGTGCTTGTGCTCAATAAAACCGACTTGCTGCCAGCAGACGGTGGTAAGTTGGGGCAATTGTTAGAGCGCTATCGGTCCTTGGGCTACACCGTGGTTCGAACCACCACTGCTCATGAAGCTGGCCTAGATGAACTACGCCAGCAGCTTGAAGGGAGAACATCGGTGTTTGTCGGCCAAAGCGGCGTTGGCAAATCGTCCCTGATTGATCTACTGCTACCCGATGAAACCTTACGAATTGGCGCATTGTCAGAAGACTCACGTAAGGGTACTCACACCACTACCACCGCTCGACTTTATGCGATGAGCAGTGATGAAGTGACTGACGGCGAGCTGATTGATTCGCCAGGTATTCGTGAATTTGGCCTGATCCACCTTGATGAACAGGAAGTCACCGATGGGTTTATTGAGTTTCATCCGTTTATTGGCCACTGCCGATTCCGAGATTGTCGTCACAGAAACGAACCGGGCTGTGCTTTACTCGAAGCAGTAGAGGCAGGCAAGATTCATCCAGAACGTTTTGCCAGCTATCGACGCATTCTCGATAGCCTAACTGCTTAATTTTATGACGTTAATGTCTAGGAATAGGGAGCTTTAAATGAGCACCACCAGCCACTCGTCGGAAACCAATCTACTGCCACTAGTTGTTGAACCAGAGCAGCTTCACGAGCACCTGGATGATCCGCAACTGCTGATTATCGATGTACCCGCCAATGGTGATAGCTATCGCCAAGGTCATGTGCCGGGCGCTATTTACCTTGATTTCCGTTACCTAATGCGTGGCGAAGGACCGGTGCCCAATGATGTGCCCAGCACTGAATTTCTCTCGCAGCTGTTCAGCGCACTTGGCCTCACCCGCGATACTCACGTCGTTGCTTATGATGATGAAGGCGGTGGTTGGGCGGCAAGGCTGTTATGGACACTGGAGCTGATCGGCCACACGCGTTATTCCTACTTAAATGGCGGGATCCATGCCTGGAGGGACGCCGGCTTAGAAGAAAGCACCGAACCTACCGCCCCAACATCAAGCGAATATCGAGCTGAAATTCTTAATCCGCATGCCCTAATTACTTGCGACGAAATCAAACAAAAGCTCAAGGATAAACAGTTCGCTGTGTGGGATGCCCGATCCAAAGGTGAATTTGATGGTGACAAAGGCAACAACAAGCACCTTGGCCATATCCCCGGCGCGGTCAATATGGACTGGCTTGACGCCATGGACCGCAGCCGCGCACTTCGTATCCGCGATTATGCTGAGCTAATGACCGAACTAGGCGCGCTCGGCCTAACGCCAGAAATGGAAATTGCCACTCATTGCCAGAGCCATCATCGCAGCAGCTTCACGTGGTTAGTCGGCAAAGCGCTAGGCTTTAATATACGTGGCTATGCAGGCTCTTGGGGCGAATGGGGCAACCGCGACGACACACCGATTGAGAAGTGAAGATATTACTGTGACCCTTTCCCAAAAAGCGTTTTCCCTCATTCAATACCCGCTGCCTCACCATGCGCTTTCGCGTTTAATCGGCAAACTCGCCCAGTGCGATACCCCGTCGGTGAAAGACAAGTTGATTAAGACGTTTATCAAACGTTTTGACGTGGATATGAGTCAAGCGCTGGAACCGGACCCCACTGCTTACGCAACGTTCAACGACTTCTTTACGCGGGCGTTAAAAGCCAATGCCCGCCCGTTGGGTGAAGGCCTGCTAAGCCCAGCTGATGGCACATTGTCACAATTCGGTCGTTTACAGGCAGGCCAGTTAGTACAAGCAAAAGGCCATACATTTTCTGCCCAAACCCTGCTAGGTGGCGACAGTGCGCTAGCCGAAGAATTTATGGGCGGCAGTTTTGCGACGATTTACCTCTCCCCTCGTGATTACCACCGCGTACACATGCCGAATTCAGGTACGTTACGCGAGATGATCTACGTGCCAGGGCGGCTTTTCTCGGTCAATCAGGCAACCGCTAACCACGTGCCAGGGCTATTTGCCCGCAACGAACGCTTGGTGTGTATTTTTGATACTGAGCACGGCCCAATGGCCATGGTATTGGTAGGTGCGATGATCGTCGCAGCAATCGAAACTGTTTGGGCAGGCCAAGTGACGCCGCTGTCGGGCCACCCTCAGCGCATGCGCTTCGGACAACCCATCACGCTTGAAAAAGGCGCTGAAATGGGCCGTTTCAAGCTTGGCTCAACGGTCGTGATGTGTTTTGCCAAGCCGGTGGCTTTCGAAGACAACCCGCTAGGCGCCAAGGTACAGATGGGCCAAACGCTCGGCTCAACACCTTAAATCCAAACTCCAACGCACACGTCTCAAACTAACGGTGATTGTTAGAAGCAAACCTCTGGCAAACGTAACGAGCGCAATCGTTAATCAGAGGTTTCTCAGCAATTAGGTGTTGAAAAGGTAAGCACCTCTTCAAGGCGTGTTTTTCCCAGCGCCAGTTGGATAAGACGATCTAAGCCCAGCGCCACCCCTGCGCTTTCCGGCATCCCATGATGCAGCGCGGCGAGCAGTTGCTCATCACAATCCACTTCTGGCAGACCTAAACGGCGACGGTCGGCATTGTCTTCACTGAAACGCAGTCGCTGCTCCTCAGCATCAATCAGCTCGTCATAGCCATTTGCCAGCTCAATACCGTTGAGATAAAGCTCGAAGCGAGAGGCGACCCACTCGCCGTCGGCATCTTGATGGCGACGCGCCAGAGCCGCCTGGCTGGCGGGATAATCCACAACAACGCTTAGTTCGTTTTTACCAAGCATTGGCTCAATCACCATGCTCATTAATAGGTCCAGACAGGTATCACGCCCCTCATCCGCTAACGCGTACGCAGACATTTGGCCACGCTCTGCAGCCAAAACCCGTAATGTGTCAATAGACGTCGTAAAGGGGTCAAGTGCCAAATAAGTATGAAACAGCTCTCGGTAGCGATAGTGAACCACTGGGCCTACAAAGCTAGGCAGTACGCTGGCCACCAGCGTGGTCGTCTCATCAATCAGCTGTGCCAAGCTATATCCAGGGCGGTACCACTCGAGCATGGTGAATTCGATATTATGTCGACTGCCAATTTCACCATCGCGGAAACTTTTAGCGAGTTGAAAGATTGGCCCGCTGCCTGCGGCCAGCAGGCGCTTCATATGAAATTCTGGCGACGTTTGCAGCCACAGTTTACGCTGGCCTTTATCAGTACGCGCCATACTAAAGAGCGAGATGAGGTGCACATCGGTGCTTCCACCCTGCCCTAAAACCGGTGTCTCCACCTCCAACACACCACGCGCAGCGAAAAAGGCACGTACTCCAGCGATTAAACGTGCACGCTCGCGCAACGTTTCAATGCTTGCCGTTGGCTGCCAGTTAGCCGTCATTAACGTCTCTCCTGAAAACGTCTCTCCAATATTATAAAGCCACGCATGGCTACCTCGTGGCTTTATAAAATAGATACTGCACGGCTAACTAACCACCGGTCACTCAAGCTACGCTTAAAACCGAGAATCGCTTATGCCCTAGAAACATTTACGCTCAAGAAACGCTTATGCCCTAGAAACATAGTCGCCAGAACGCGTATCAATTTTCAGCACTTCACCCTGGTTGATAAACAACGGCACGCGAACAACAGCACCCGACGACAGCGTTGCAGGCTTTGAACCACCTTGGGCAGTATCGCCTTTCAAACCTGGGTCGGTCTCAACCACTTCTAGTTCAATAAAATTAGGCGGCGTAACGGATATCGCCTTATCGTTCCACAAAGTAATAATGTAAGGCACCTGTTCCTTGAGCCATTTTTCAGTATCGCCCAACGCTTTCTTTTCTACGGCATACTGCTCGAAGGAACCATCGGTCTTCATGAAATGCCACATATCACCGTCGGTGTAGAGATACTCCATCTCCAAATCCATGACATCGGCACCTTCCAGCGAGTCACCGGATTTGAAAGTACGCTCACCAACGCGGCCCGTCATCAAGTTACGTAGCTTAACGCGATTAAATGCCTGCCCCTTACCCGGCTTAACCAGCTCGTTTTCGACGATCGAGCAAGGGTCGCCGTCGAGCATTACTTTCAAACCGCCCTTGAATTCATTGGTAGAATAGTTCGCCATGATGCCTCTCAGTGTTTTATTTCAGTAACGTAATGCGCGAAGCTATGCCTCGCCGTTGATAATGTCGTAGTAAGCGTCGTTTAATAAGTGCGCGCATGATAACCCGAAGGAGGGCTTTTTTGCAGGAGAACATTATTATCGCTGATAAGCGCCCGTCTACCCAGGCTTCCGCTTCATGGCAGCGGCAGCTTTCCCAAGCGATTCGCGACCCGGCTACCTTGTGCAAGCGCTTGAGCTTGGACGAAAGCTGGTTACCTGGTGCTGCCACTGGGCATCAGCTGTTTGAGATCTGTGTTCCCGACGCCTATCTTACGCGCATTGTACCCAACGACCCCAATGACCCGCTGCTCCGCCAAGTACTTCCGGTCATCGATGAAGCCTCGACACCGCAAGGTTACGTCACCGACCCACTTGAAGAAGCGGAACACCAACCCGTTAAAGGGCTCATTCATAAGTACGCTGGCCGCGTGCTGTTAATTGCCAGTCCCGCTTGCGCAATCAACTGCCGCTACTGCTTTCGCCGCCATTTTCCCTACAGCGAGAGTTCGCCGTCCAGGGCACAGTGGCAAGAAGCGCTAGATTACCTGCGTGCCGACACCAACCTTCACGAAGCGATTCTTTCTGGCGGTGATCCGCTGGCCGCCAGCGACAAGCAACTAGCCTGGCTTGTGGAACAGCTTGAAGGCATTCCGCACCTTAAGCGGCTGCGCATCCATACCCGTTTGCCCGTAGTGATCCCCGACCGGATTGATAGTGCGTTTCTTGGCTGGCTAGCGGCGACGCGTTTGCAGAAAGTGGTGGTGCTTCATATCAACCACCCAAACGAGATCGACCAAGCGGTCATCGATGCCTGTACACGCTTAAAACAAGCGGGTGCCACCTTGCTGAACCAAAGCGTGTTACTGCGTGGAATAAACGATAGCGTGAGTACGCTGGCCACCCTGTCTGAACGCCTGTTTGAAGCGGGGGTGCTGCCTTACTACCTACATGTAGTCGATCCAGTACAAGGTGCCGCCCATTTTGACGTCCCCGATGATGAAGCCAAAGCGCTTGTTAAACAGTTGCTTGAACATTTGCCTGGTTTCTTGATGCCTCGGCTCGTCAGAGAGATACCCGGCAAGGCCAGCAAGACGCCGCTGTGAGCTCACTCGGTTGGTCGCTGATATTCACATTTCATGTTGGTGCGCCGGGTTTAACAACGCACCAGCAGGTTGCAATTCATGGCTAAGAGAAACCAAAGCAGCTCCGAAAACGTTTAAAACGCAACCCCTTTATCGACAAGCGCGGAATACTCCATCCAAGCCACTGCATTGGGTGGCGATGAATAGCGCGGCGTCCGCAGGACGCCTTGTGCATTGCTTTCTTACATAAATTAGGCTAATTTGTAAGATATGAAAACCGAACGCGCTTTCAAATACCGCTTCTATCCAACGCCCGAGCAGGCCGCCCTGCTGGCGCGGACGTTTGGGTGCGTGCGGTTTGTTTGGAATGCGGTGCTACGCTACCGCACCGATGCGTTCTACGAGCGCCAGGAAAAGGTTGGCTATAACGACGCCNGCGCGTTCTTAACGCAGTTAAAGAAGCAGCCGGACACGGCCTTTCTGGCCGACGTCAGTTCGGTGCCGCTGCAACAGTGCTTGCG
>NZ_RZHG01000001.1 GCF_003989795.1 Vreelandella andesensis | reverse complement strand
ATCAGCGGTCAGGGCTGGGGTGGTAGCCACTTTGATGATCTGGTCGCCATCACGGGTAATCGCAATGTTCTGGCCATCAATAAACTGGACTTTCTCGCCCGGGGCGACGGTATCGACTGTGTCTTTATTAACCTGAATATCCCAGCTGCTGCCTGTGCTGGCAATATCCCGCACTGCCTTCAACTGGCTGACGTTGACCGCATCAGTATCGTTACCACCAGCGGCGACGTTGGTGATACGGCGCTCTTTACCGGCGCTACCTACGGAAACTTCGCTATCCGCTGTAGGTGCTGTAACAGCAACCGGGTTGCCAGCAGCATCCAGCGGCTGATAGGCCGCTGTTCCCACCGTGGTGCCATCGGCATAAGAACCGGAGCCTAAAGCAACATTTTCGTCACCTTGTGCATTAGCTCCATCACCTACGGCAACAGAAGAGACGCCATCCGACTTGGCGTTATAACCCACGGCTGTGGAGTTATCGCCTAATGCTTGCGTACCAATACCCGCCGCCAGTGAATTTACACCCGTAGCACCGTCGTTGTCGTAGTTACCTTGAACGAGACCGTTATCATTCCAGCTGTAGTAATGGGTTTCCTTGCCATCGACGTAGGCTTTATTAACGACTGAGTTGTCGTTATTGATCTGGCCAGTGTAGATCGCTTCGTTGTTCACTACTGAGAAGTTGTCACCTAGGTAGGTGTCACCCTCCACTCTGGTGTCGCCCAAAATCGTGGTGTTGCCGCCGATGTTAGTGTCGCCAGCCACATCTAGCTGATTGGTTACATTGACGTTGGTGAACTCGACATCGTCCGCTGTGGCGACTTCGATACCGCCTTTACCATCATCAGTCAGCTTGATGTTTTTGCCAGTGACGAAGTTGGCGTTATTGTCAGTTTTGGTCAATGTTTTGACATCGGTGCCGTCAATCTGAGTGACTACTTCTTGCAAGGCGCCATCGATCTGGTCTTTAGTGCCCTGACTTATGTCTACTGCGTAGTCTGTCAGGTTGGTGACAGGGTCTTTGGTACTAGCTGCTACAGTAACCGCCGCAGAGCCTGCACTGACTGTGGTGCCATCAGCATCGACTCTGTATAAGTTTTGGCCAGTGTCAACATCTTTAGCAGATACGAGTGTGGTGTTAGTGCCTTCGTAAAGTTCGGTCAACTGACCGACAGTGGCAGCACTATTAGGGTCGTTAATTGCTTTTAAGTTGGTGATGGTGTTGCCACCCATGTTGATGCCAGTGTTGTTGATCACTGGGCCACCGTTGATGGTCAAGCTATCAGCGGTTAGGTCTGGGGTGGTGGCAACCTTGATCACCTGGTCGCTATCACGGGTGATCGTGATGTTCTGGCCATCAACGAACTGAACTTCTTCGCCTGGTGCGACGTTGTCAGCAGCTGTGCCGTTGACTTTTACATTCCAGCCAGCATTGGCGACATCACTCACTTGCTTGAGCTGGTCTTCAGACGCCGCTTGGCCAGAAGTGAAGTTGTTCGGATCAAAGGTGGTATTGGTTAAGCCACCGATAGTACCGGCATCACCGTCGATCGTGACCGTATTCGTCGTACCAACATTAATAGAACTGGCCAGGCTAAAGTCGATTTCGTTGTCAGCCACGGTTGTAATGACGTTGCCATCAGCACTGGTGTAAGTAACGGTATCGCCAAGCTTGACGTTGTCATCAGTACCGTTGTCAGCTGCGATGTTGAAGCCTTTGTCGATCGCATCGGTGTTTTTGGTGATGTTGGTGGTGTTGTTGGTGACGTTTTGATTGGTCGTAAACAACTGGCTACCATTTACAGCGTCAGTGGATGTATTGCTGATATCACCATCTGCTACATTGGTGATCTTGTCGCCGCCTACATCCAGGCCATCAGCCGTGCTGGTGATGACGGTGTTGTTGGTGGCGTCACCAACAGTGATCTGAGTGAATTCAACTTCGTCTTCTGTGGCGACTTCGATACCGCCTTTACCATCATCAGTCAGCTTGATGTTTTTGCCGGTGACGAAATTGGCGTTATTGTCAGTTTTGGTCAATGTTTTGACAGGATTGCCGTCAATCTGAGTGACCACTTCCTGGATAGAGCTGTCAGCCAAGACTAAGCTGTCTTTTGCGTCCTGACTTAGATCAACTGCGTAGTCTGTGACTTTGGTGATATCGTCCTTGGTACCAACTACAGAAACCGCCGTAGAGCCCGCGCTGACTGTGGTGCCGTCCGCGTCGATGGTGTAGGAAATAAGCTGCGAGTCTTCTGGATCTACTGGTCCAGGAGGAGGGCACGGAACTTCTGCCGTTGGCACGCAAACACTAGGTGAAGCAAACACTGGAGTTACATATGTATTGTTTCCAGCGTTTAGCTTAATCCTGTTGTCGGCAACCGCCTTCAGCTGAGCAACGTTGACCGCATCGCTATCCTCGGCACCAGCGGCTACACCAGTAATCTGGCGGTATATACCATTAGTAGCATCACCAACAGACACCGCAGCATTGGTGCTTTGTGTATTGGCAATAGCGGAGCCGTTAGCAGCATCGCCATTCGTGGAGATATCATAGCCCCTAACACCGCTACCCGTGCTAGCCACAGAGCTGGAACCCAGTGCCACGCCGCCTGCGAAGGTAACGTCCGCAGAATTACCCATAACAAAGGCATCGGCCACATCAAGGTCATTGCCGTTACCGATGATGCGGCTACCGGTAGCAGCAGCGCTCATCAAATTATCATTACCGAAAGCACCGGCGTTATCAGCTGCAATAGGAGCCGCAAGCGTTCCATTATCATTACCGATGGTATAGGTACCCGCCCCAGTCACATAGCTAGGGTCACCGATGGCGCCAGAGCCATTGCCAGAGACCTGATTGCCATACCCAATGGATATACTCTTTTCACCAGAGGCTATCGCGCCGGTACCCATGGCGAGTGAGTCTATGCCAGTAGCACGGGTCTCATACCCCAATGCGATCGCGCCTTGAGCAGTTGCTTGTGCATCACGGCCTGAAGCCCAGGCATTACGCTGTGTTGCTTGCGCACCATTGCCGGTCGCCATGGAATTTTGGCCGGATGCTTGTGCGTTACGGCCCACCGCAATTGCACTGTTGCCTGTACCCTTGGCCATACCGCCCAACGCGATACCATAATGCTGACCTACGCCAGTTTCAGCTTCTTTACCAATCGCAATAGAGGCTAAGGTATCCGTCTTGGCATCGGTACCAATAGCAATCTGAGAACCACCATCCCCCCCTACTTCAGTGGTACCTGTTTGGGCACGGGTACCTATCGAGATGTTATTAACCGCCCCTGCAGATGAACCTTCTTTACCGGCTTTGGCTTCATTACCCATGGCGATTGAGTCCAAGCCTAATGCATTGGCGTCAAGACCCAAGGCAACTGAATTCACACCCTTAGCCTCTGCTAAACTACCAATTGCTATTGCATCATTAGCATTCGCTTTAGCATCGAAACCTTGCGCAATAGAGCCACGACCTGAGGCAATCGCCGGTGCATTGGCACCAGAAGATAGCGCTATAGAGAAACTCCCAAGCGCCTGTGCTCCGCCACCGATTGCAGTACCTGTATTTGTACCCCCATTACCATCGTCAGAGCCCGCAACCGCATCAAACCCTATGGCAGTGCCACTTTTGGCAAGTGCACCAGCGCCCACCGCCGTCGTGGGATAAAGATCACCTACGGCATAGCCATTAGGGTTGCTACCATTCTTTAACAACGTATTGTTAAAGGACGCACGCTCAGCTTTCGCCCCCTCGCCAACGGCAACTGAGCGGACACCCTCAGCGTTGGCGTTGGCACCGAGCGCCGTGGCACCAGAGTTGTTGGCTCTAGCACTTTCACCATAAGCCGAACCCGCAATATCAAAGTTATCAGGACCAACATTCGGGTCGCCTGCAAAATTCCAGGTCGCCTGCGCACCATCACCTACCGCGGTGCCACCATTGGCTGCACGAGTTGGGTTAGCCGCGTCATTACCGATCGCAACCGAGCCTGTCGCCCAGCTGCCCGCACCCAGTGCCATGGCGTTATCGCCTGTGGCCTTGGCACCGTTACCCATAGCAAACGCGTTGAGAGCGGTAGCTCCCACTGGAGCCCCATCAAGAACCCCCGCTCTAGCCGACGAACCAAGAGCAATAGCGTCATCCGCTAGTGACTGCGCCTTAGCACCCAATGCGATAGAGCGCTGGCCTTGGGCAAATGTTTTATTAGCATCGTTGTAGTTGATGCCGGTTTTGGTTGTCTCAGCTCCCCCAATGGAAATCGAGTTATCACCTGTTGCCGTAGCTGAATGACCTACGGCTAATGAACTAATCCCTGTTGCAGCCGAAACAGTGCCTATTGCCTGGGCAAAAGCCTCACCTGCGAATGACTGACGGCCAAGAGCAGATGACGACGCTCCTATGGCGCCACTCGCCGGACCAAGAGCTAACGAGGACTGCCCCGCTTTTGAATACGCGCCGATTGCAACCCCTAACACACCAGTATTTGAATAGCCTCCAACAGCAACTCCTGCGCCCCCTGCATCGGCTTTCTGCCCCAGAGCTACTCCTGAAGTCGCTACTTCATTGAAAAGCCCACCATTTTGTGTTTCTGGCTGGTAGTATGGATTGAGACGGTCAGTTAAAACGATCGTATTGCCAGTAGCCTTAGCTTCCTCGCCAATGGCAATGTTACTAGTATCCCATGTAGGGTGACAGGCATTGGCATCTACGCCTATCGCAATCCGCCTATTGCTGTAATCAGCACACGTATCCGCACCCATTATTGCTCCAGCCTGTGCACCTGGCGCAACCAGCATCATAGAGCCAGCGGCGAGCGCCACGGCGATGACGGCTGGGCGCAGCAGCGCCGGCACGCCTTTCGCGGCGGCTTCCGGCGCCGGCAACTGGCCGACCACCCCTTGCTGTGTGGCAGATTTATCATTGCTGCGGGCTGCCTCGGAAGTGACAACCAGACGACCAAGGGTGCGGTTCCAAATTAGACGAAACACGTTATTCATACTTAAAACTCCACTAACCGTTCAGTGAGAAGGCGCTGTCGCCTCACACAATTACTTTTCCATTGGCCGTCTTGCTGCGATGTTAAAACTCAGGTGAGGGCATATAACCTGGGGCAACATCATTCCGACTGGTCAGCCGCGGAATCCCCAGCGCAGCTAAAAAATAGCAGCGCTGCAAAACCATTAACGCGGCTTGCTCAGGCACTCTTAGTTCTTGTGTAATGACACAAAAACTGACGAGTACCGTCCAAGGTGTTTATTTAGTGGATACATTTTCTTACTTAAACAAGCACCAACTCAACACAGGGTAATAATTGTTCATACTGCCACTAGCAGTAAAAAACGACGATTAACGGAGGGGGTTTATATAAATCATTGATTAACACTTTCTAACACTTAACGAAGAAATCAAAACACCTATAAATAAACATAAAAATAAAAAATAACTGCGATAAAAAAATACCAATAAATTTATAAAAAACAAGCACTTATATGTTTTAAAGAAGATGAGGCTGGCCGGTTAAAAAGACGTCATTAGCCATCATATATTTTGTTTAAAAACACTGTTCTAAAATTTAACAATTATTTATAATACTGAGCACTCTAAAAAAACCATGCTTTATTTACCATTGTTAATCTTTCACCGAGGGGGTTAGCGATAAACCGTAAGTAAACGACTGTTCGAAAAGACTAATTAAACTCTATTTAACAATTCAAGAAGAATGATGCTTGTTTTAAACAGCCCGCCCCAGTGCCATAAAGAAACCCGCGATGCATGCATGTGCCTAAAGGATCATGATGCGCGCGGGCATTCAAACGTGGGGTTATCTTCTCTATTGCTACTATTGCTAGTACTGGAACGTCAACTCTACTCTTCGATTGGGCTTCAAGCATTCTCTCACGCTGGGCGTGGCCACTTGGCCTGGGCATTCCACAATGGGGTCTGCCTCTCCCCTTCCAACCATGTTTAGGCTAGCGCGTTCTACACCTTGGTTAACCAGGTAATTGCCGACTGTTTCAGCCCTTTCCTGGGACAACCGCAGGTTATATTGCTCATCGCCGAAACGGTCGGCATAACCTGCTACCCGTATGCTGGCAGGGGCAGTGGTGCCGTGAAACGCATCGACAACCCGTTCTAAAGCCCTTCGCCCTTCGAAGGTTAGTTGGTTGCTGTCAAAACCAAACAACACATCGCCCGATAGCGTTAACCTTTCTTGGCGTGGTTCTGTTGCAAGTTCTTCTACCTGAATGGGGACCAATAACACCGGGCATTGCGCGTTGCGCCAGTGGGTGCTTGTGACGCGCATCTCGCGATCAAACAGTAGTTTGTATTGGCACGTTATGTATTCATTGGCGTATCCCGTATAAAAATTGAACGCGTAGTCCCATTCACGCACACCAAAAATACCTTCGCTAAAGTGCGGGTGCCCTAATAGCAGGCGCACTTGGTCTTTATGCTGGCCTTCAGAAATGCGCAGCACATCATTGGGGTCGACAAAATCGCCCTCTCTGAGATAGGTGCTTTCAAGGTCAGGGAAGCGGATTTCATCGTCTTCCGCCGACGGCGAATTTGATGCACAACCCGCTAACCCAATAGCCAGGCCGATTGCTAATAACGTGGAACGATTTTTCATGGTCACGCCCTATGCCGTTATACAAGCTTGTTAGTAGTAAAAAACGAGAGAGAGGGTTGCCTCTCTCTGAAGCTTGCAAGTTAGTCAATCACCCCTGAAATACCGACGCCAATGGTTGCCCCAGCATGGGAACCTGCCACGCCGGCGTTCAAACTCCAGCGGCCATTGTCGGCGGTACGGCGGAAGTTAATACCTATTGCGCTTTCTCCGCCGTGGTAGCCACCCCCTACGTGATAGGTGAGCTTACCGGGTACATAGGGGGCATGCCCCATGGCAGCCACCGCTGCAATACCTGCATTGGCATTGCGCTCCACCTTGTCGATGCGCCCGTGGACATTGTTGATCTCATTGGCAAAGCGGAGGCCTAGCTCGTTCATCTGGCCTACGTTAACCGCATCCCCTGCGTTTATACCGGGCGCTACGTTGGTAATCGTGGTGCCGTTGGCATCGAAGCCATCTACCGTCATGCTCGGGCCACCCTGAATGCGCACACCTTCATTGCTGACGGAGGTATTGCCGGTGGTAACGCTATTCACATTTAGCTCGCGGTTGAGCGTGACCTGCACACCCTGATTGGTTGTGCGAGTGGTGATGTTGTCGTCGCCGGTAACCGCCACGGTATCACCCAGCTTACGGTTAACCGGCTCGCCTTGGTCGGCGCTAACGTTTAGGCCTTTATCTAGCGCGGTATTAATGTTGCTGATGCTGTTGGTATTGCCCGCGATCTGATGACGGTTGCCTTCAATATTGCTGGTATTACCCGCGACTTCTTGTTGGGCGGTGTAAAGCTGATCGCCAGAGACTGCGTCGGAACTGCCCGCTGCAATGTCACCCGGTGCCATGTTGGTGATTTTGGTGCCCCCTTCGCCGGCTAGCTCAACCGTGTTGTTGTTGGTAGAGCCATCATCGTTGCGAGCATACTCAACAGCGCCTTCTCCGCCGCCTGGAGGTGTCACGGCCACTGTCTCCGTCAGGCTGCCTAAGCCGCCTTCCACACTGGTCAAGCGGGTATCAAGCGATTCCATGAATTGGTTAGCAGCATATAGCTGACTGCCGTTGATCGCATCAGTACTGGTAGCGCTAATCCGCCCTGCTGCCACATTGGTAATGGTGCGTTCGGCACCGACATTGCCAACACTCACGGTGGATACAGGGCTTGTACCTGCAAACTGGTACGTTTGCCCTGCGATCTCTACCGAGACCGTACTTTCTGTCTTGTCGGTACGAGCTCCTTCACCTAGCGCCACACTGCCTTGGTGAGATGCCACCGCGCCGTAGCCCATCGCCAAGGCGCGGTCTGCCGTGGCACGCGCTTGGTAGCCTATTGCGGTAGAACCTTGTGCTTCGGCAAAGGCATCGCTTAGGGCTAAACCGCTTTCATTTGTGCGCACATAACGAATACCTCGGCCATTGTTGGTGATGTACTCATCTCCGGTATCGCCGGCAATATTGGTGATATCGCCCTCTAGGTTGTTGATCAGATCTTGAGCAGCCCAAAGCTGAGCCCCGTTGATCGCATCGGTACTGCCTTCGTTAACATCACCTTCACCTACGCCGCTTATGCGGGTGTTGCCATTACTATCTACATTGCCCACATCAATACTGGCGCTACCAACATCAAGTCGTTCAAAGCTGACCTCATCCGCTGTGGCAACCGTGTAAACAGTCTGGCCATCATCACTGATGCTTTCGACAACGCTCATGTTGCTTCCAGCTTCAACTTCTGTTTTGGCAGCCGCCACACTCGTGCCGAGATCTTTAGCCACATTCTGTAGGTCTCCGGCGTTAATCGCGTTGCTTAACGCATCGCCTTCTAGCTCTTCAATCGGCATATCACCAAGGCCGCTAGCAACGTTGGTAATTTGTTGACTGCCAGCATCTATGCCACTTCTGGTGACACTGGGGCCGTCGGCAATCACCAACCCGGTATCGCCTAGCGTGACGTTATCGCCCACGCTGATACTGTTGTTGATACGCACATCATCAGCGAGGTTGAAGGTTACTTCTTCACGCCCTTGTTTGGTTACCTGAGTGATTTCAAGATTCTCATCCGTATTGCGCAGGTTCACTTCACCGTTTGGCGTAATATTTTGGGCACTTGCATCCTGAGTACTTAGGTTCCAACCCGCATTGGCGGTTTCACCAACACTTTTCAGTTGTTCCTCCGTTGCGGCGCGGCCCAATTTTCCAAAGCCATCTGCATCCAGCGAGGTATTGGTCAGCCCGGTGATGGTGCCTGTTTCCCCACTCACCGTGACAGGGTTAGCGCCACTGGCCACAAAGGTTGGTGCCGTTACGGTACCTATAAACGTTGGGGCATCGGCAAAGTTGAGCACAATGTTGCCAGCGTCATCCTTGTCTCCCACGACCAGGTTAGGGTCATCGCTGGTGAGGGTTTGCAGCGCGGAATCCGCTAGTGTCAGGCTGTCTTGGGTTTGCTGGTTTAGCGCTACTTCGTAGTCGGTGACGTTATTGGCATCAGTCGCGGCGGCCACGTCAACGCCAGTACCCGCTTTGACGCTCGCGCCCTGGGCATTGACGGTGTAGATATCCTGGCCGTTGGCACCGGTGGTTTTATCCACGCTAGCGACGTTGGTGCCTGCCGCGACTTCGGTTTTGGAGGCGGCAGCGCTGTTTTGCAGCTGGCTGAGGTTGACGGCGTCTTGAGGCGCTTGACCATCAGCCACACCGGAAATCGTCGTTTTACCCGCATCAAAGCCGGTGGCGCCGATGCTGACAGGGCCAACGGTCAGGCTCTCATTGATAGTGACATTATCCGCCAGACGGTAGTCGAGGGTGGTATCACCCGCGTCATTGCGGCGGTGAGAAATCGCCAGGTTGTTATCACCACTGATGAAATCTACTTTGCCGCTCGGGCCAACATTACTGCTATTTAAACCGGTTTGTTGCGTGGTAAATACGTTCCAACCCGCATTGGCGGCGGTGTTGGCCGAGGCAATGGCGTCGTTGATGGTGTCTTCGCCGGTGCCACCGATATCGCTGGTGGTGATGGTGCCGTCTGGGTTGACCACGGAATTGCCGCCGATCACGGTGTTGATTGAATCAACCGAACCAAACAGCTGGCTGCCGTTGATGCCGTCGGTGCTGGTAGCACTTACCTCGCCGGGGGCAACGTTGCTGATCTTCTGATTATTGGCATCAATGCCGCCACTGGCCGTCATGCTGGGGCCACCGGCAACGGTCAGGCCGTCGTTGGTAACGCGGGTGAGGTTGCCCGCGCCGTCGTCAACCGTGAGGCCGTTGGTGTCGAGCGTGCTGTTGCCAGCGGTGACGCTGTCTACATCCAGGTCGCGGTTGAGGGTGATGTCGATGACGCCGTTATCATCCGCGCCGCTTTGGGCCACGCTGATGTTGGCATCGCCTTGGAAGTCAACGGCACCGTTCGGGCCGATGTTGACTTGATCCGCCCCTGAGCCGGTCAGGTTCCAGCCCGCATTAGCGGCGGTGTTGGCCGAGGCAATGGCGTCGTTGATGGTGTCTTCCCCGGTGCCACCGATATCACTGGTGGTGATGGTGCCATCCGGGTTGACCGTAGCGTTGCCGCCGATCACGGTGTTGATCGCGTCAACTGAACCAAACAGCTGGCCGCCGTTGATGCCGTCGGTGCTGGTGGCACTTACCTCGCCGGGGGCAACGTTGCTGATCTTCTGGTTATTGGCATCAATGCCGCCACTGGTCGTCATGCTGGGGCCACCGGCAACGATTAGGCCGTCGTTGGTAACGCTGGTGAGGTTGCCCGCGCCGTCGTCAACCGTGAGGCCGTTGGTGTCTAGCGTGCTGTTGCCAGCGGTGACGCTGTCAACGTTAATGTTGGCGGCCAGGTCGTAGACGATTTCGTTATTGTTAACTGTCGCGAGCAGGTTGCCGTCGGTATTGGTGTAGTTGACGGTTTCACCCAGTTTAACGGTGTCGTCTGCGCCATTATCGGCCGAGAGGTTGAAGCCGGTATCAACCACGCTTTCAACCACACTGAACAGCTGGCTGCCGTTAATAGCATCGGTGCTGGTGTTGGTGATGCGCCCAGCGGCGACGTTGGTGATCTGGCGCTCTGCGCCGACGCTACCCACACTGACGACACTGGTAGGTGCAGTACCTGCAAAACCGCCATAGGTCGTGCCCCCAACCGTGGCGCTGGTAACTGGGTTCGCCGTCGCGGTTTTTGATCCGCTACCCAGGGCAACATCGCCTTCACTGGCACTTGCCTGGGCGCCGCTACCTAAAGCCACCGAGTAGTTGACGTTAGCTTTAGCGCCTCCTGAAGTATTTGCACCATAGCCACCAATGGCAATGGCGCCAGTGCCAGTAGCACTGGCGGCATCTGTTGCGGTGCCGCCACCTAAGGCAATAGCCCCCTGGCCAGTGGCCAGCGTACCGCGGCCAAGGGCGGTGGTGTAGCGGGTACCAGCAGTGGAATCTGCGCCCAGTGCGAGGCTGTTTTCGCCGATGGCATTGGAGGTTTCCCCCAGAGCGAAGCTGTTCGCGCCCTGGGCGTTGGCCTTATAACCAATCGCTGCTGACCCTGTGCCTGATGCAACGGCAGAGGTACCAATGGCAGTAGCATTTTCTTCGGTGGCACTAGCGGCGATACCCGCTGCCAGTGAATTTACACCTACAGCATTGTCGTTGTTGTAGTTGCCTTGAACGAGACCGTTATCATTCCAGCTGTAGTAACGGGTTTTCTCTGCAATTAACTGTTCGACGTTGACTGCGTCGGTGTCAGCGGTACCCGGTGCCAGGTTGGTGATCTTGTTGGTTGGCTTACCATTCGTGTCAACACCACCCATGTTAATGCCGGTATTGCTGATGCTCGGGCCACCGGCAATGGTCAGGCTACCATCGGTGCCTAAATTTACATCTTTGGCCAACTTGATCGCCAGCGTATCGGTGCCGTTGGCGACGACACCGATGTTGTTGTCAGTGAGGGTTCCCGTCGCGCCACCGGTAACATTTATTTGTTCGCCCAATTTACGCTCAAATTCGTTACCCGCGTTATCGCCAGCGAACGTTAGCGGCATGTTTTCCACCGCAATCAGCTGGCTAACGTTAACCGCATCATTCAGCTCAGTACCCGCTGCCACGCTGGTGATCTGGCGACTGCCAACATCCACCGCCGCTCGGGTGGCTACTGTGTTTTCAATGTTGAGTTTGTCTACTGCCGTTGAACTGGTGGGTACATAGCCTGCTACCCCAGAAGCTGTATCTGCAACCGAACCACTACCCAGCGCCACACCACCTACTTCGGTAACATCGGCGTTATTACCGATCACCAAGGCGTCAGCGACGTCGATATTATTGCCGTTACCCATAATCCGGGTGCCGTCAGCACCCAACGCAATTTTGTTGTCATTGCCAAAGGCACCGGCGTTATCGGCAGCAATGGTGTTGTCGTTACCGAGGGCATAGGAACCCGCACCAGTGATGTTATTCGGGTCACCAAACGCGCCTGAGTGATCTCCACTGACGTCATTTCTATAGCCAATGCTGATGCTCTGTTCGCCAGAAGCTTTCGCGACGGTACCCATGGCGAGTGAGTCTTTGCCGCTTGCTTTCGCTCCTGACCCCACAGCAATCGCGTTCTTGTTAGTTGCTTCCGCGTCACCACCTGCTGCAAGAGCGTATTCATCAGTAGCTTCTGCCCGAAGGCCTAATGCCGTCGCTCCAATAGCACTACTGGTCGCTAATGTACCTATCGCCGTCGATGCGTTTCCTTCTGCTAAAGATGCTCGACCAATGGAAATTGCGTTATCGCCCGTTGATACCGCTGGTGAGTACTGGCTTGGTGAAATTGCAATCGAAAAATTTCCGGTGGCCTGTGCCGCGCCGCCGACCGCGGTACCAGAACGTACGACGCCAGGACTTACTTCCTTTCCAGCGACTGCGTCCATGCCAATAGCAGTACCATAGTAAGCAGATGCACCATCGCCCACCACAACACTCGACAACCTGGCCCCATCAGGATAAGCAGTGCTTTCCACTCCCGTTCTAAGATCGGTATTAGCGGGGGCTGCTGATGTAACCCCTTTACTGAAGGCATTGGCGCCTATTGCAATATCGCCCTCAAGAGAAGCTGTGCTTTTCAACCCCACGGCAATGGCATTATTGGCAGTAGCCTGAGCCGAGGTACCAAACGCGACCGAGTCATCCCCCGTGGCCTGGGTATTTTTAATAAGCTCCTGACCATTGGAGGAGTAACTACCTATCGCCAGCGCGCCCTTACCACTGGCTGACGCTGAGGCGCCAAACGCCAGCGAGTATTCGCCGGTCGCGGTTGATGCGGGACCAAAGGCCATGCTGTATGTCGCTGCTGCGGCACTCTGGTAGCCGATGGCAGTGGAACGAAGCCCCGTTGCGTAAGCCGCCGGGCCAAACGCCAAAGCCGCGAAGTCACTAGCGACAGACTGACCACCAAAGGCCATGGAGTTGATGGCGCTGGCATTACTATTTGGACCAAGCGCTATCGCCCCATCAAACGCATTGGAGCCACCACCAATCGCCATGGCGGGGTTAGGCACGTCTTTAATCGTCGCTTCCAGAACCCCGTTAGTATCTTTGCGGATAAGCCCAAAGATGCCACTACCTCCCGCCGTTGCATCTCCACCAATCGCGATGCCGTTTTCCGCGATTGTTTCCGATTGAGCACCGATCGCTACCGATGAGGCTTTTGTTGCTTTACTACCAAAGCCCAAGGCAGTGCTCGCTTCACCCGTCGCACGACTTTCCAAACCAATCGCGGTTGCCCATTGAGCAGCTCGTGCATTAAAGCCGAATGCAGCCCCGCCTTTACCGGTAACCTCGCTGAACGTTCCGTAAACAGTAGCGCCTGTCTGGCTGTTACCGCTGGCATTGCAGCCTGCTACGGTTGAGTAGGAACCGCTGCCATCTATCGGATCCGAATCTGTATTAGGCGTCGCAATGTTGCCAACCGTGCCGCCTGTTCCACCCGATGTACAAGTAGTATTTTCACTAGCAAATCTTCTCGCTTCGGCATCCGAAATACTCAGCGGTGAGAGCATTGTTGAACATGCCAACGCAACACCGAGGGTTACTGGGTGAAAAAAATTATTTAAGAGCCTGCGCCCTGATGTTTTCGGCACCTGCCCTACCTGCTGGCTACAGCTACCCGCTTTGTGCTGGGAGCGAGCGGCCTCTGATGCAACGACTAAACGACCTAATGTGCGGTTCCAGATCAATCGAAATACGTTGTTCATTGCGCTTACTCCACTGCAGTCTTAACGGGCAACAACACGTCATTCCATTTACTCAGAACTCTTAGTGGCGATATTATTAATATTTAAAATGCACTTAATAAGGGTTTTCTGAATAAAAGAAAAACAAAAACAGAAAGCGCTAGATATTTTTTGATATCAAAATCAGTAGTTTATTGCTTACCACTACTCAAATAAGAATAATAAAAAGCAATAAACAACAAAACACAGCGCACTATGTTTCATTGTTGCCAACTAGCAGTTAAAACCACAAGCAAGAGAAACTATTGTTAATAATAAAAACAGAAAAATAACACCAACTTAAACCGATTCAGACATCATCAAGCTAATTAAAAAAGACCACTCAATGGCTAGATTGTTAAATAAAGAAACATAAACAAAAAAACCGAAGCCTTATAAGAAAGACTTCGGTTTATCACTCTCTATTGTCGGCATTAGTTAATGGTTAGAAACAATAACCTCCACTCTGCGGTTAGGTTTTAAACACTCTTTAACATTTGACGTCGCCACATTGCCTGGGCAATCCACTACTGGATCAGCCTCTCCTCTGCCGATTAGCGTCAAATGACGACGTTCCATCCCTTGTGACACTAAATAACGTCCGACTGTCTCGGCACGTGCCTGAGATAAATTCAGGTTGTATTGCTCATCTCCGAAGCGGTCTGTATAGCCAACGACCAATACACTGGGTGACGAGTAGGCGCTAAGCACCATGTCTGACACCCGTTCTAAAGCACGTTGCCCCTCTAAGGAGAGTTGTTCACTATCAAAGTCAAATAACACATCTCCTGACAGGGTGAGTTTCTCTTGCCGTGGCTCTGCAGCAATTTCTTCTATTTCAATCGGCACAAGCAGCACCGGGCACTGTGCATCCCGCCAACGCGTGCTTTTTAACGCCATGTCATCGTCATAGTGCACTTGGTATTGGCAGGTGATGTACTCATTGCCAATACCGGTATAGAGATTGAAAACGTAGTTCCACTCCCGAACACCAAAGAACCCTTCCGCGTAATGAGGGTTGCCAATTAACTGGCGTACTTGATCTTTCGTTTGGCTTGCCCGAAGTCGTAAAATGCTTTCGGGGTCGACAAATTTACCTCCGTCATACCAGTTGCCCGCTAGTGCCGGAAAACCATCTCCGGCGTCACGTAGCTCGGTGCGGTCGTTGTTAGGTGGACTAGCACAGCCCACCAGAACGAGAACGGCGGCAATACTGGCGGCCCCAAGGGCCGCTTTTATCTTTATGCTATTGCTACAGTTATTCACTGTCGTTCTCCTTTACCAGTGCCAGCCAGCGCCAATACCCGCACCAAAGTTACTTTGCGAGTCGCCTGTGACCTTACCTTGAATAATCCAGCGGCCATTGTCAGAGAGACGCGACACACCCACCGAAATGGCTGATTCACCGCCGTAGGTACCTGCCCCGACACCTACCATGCTCTTACCGGGCATCCAGGCTTGCGGCACTGTAGAGGCGGCGATGGCACTGGCAGAACCTGCGTTGGCATTGCGCTCGACATCGTCGATACGGCCATACACGTTGATGATCTCGTTTTCAAAGCGACGACCAAGCTCATTTAACTGGCCCACGTTGGCGGCATCGTTAGCATTAATACCTGGCGCCACATTGGTGATGGTGGTGCCCTCATCGCCCTTCAATGTGATGGTGCTGTAGTCGACATTGCCGTCTTCATCGCGATCGTAGTTCACCGCGCCTCGCTGAACTGCGTCCAACTGGCGTACGTTAACGGCATCAGTATCTCGAGTGCCGCCTGCCACGTTGGTTATCTGGCGTTCGTTACCCGCGCTGCCGACAGAAACAGCACCCTGGGTGGAGGCCACCGATTCGTTGGAGAACCGCTCGCGCTCTCCATTCATGCCTTCACGGTCTGCAACGGAATCTGCGCCAAGTGCAACACTGCCGTTGGCCTTCGCTTGGGCACCGGCACCAGAGGCAACGCTACGGTCACCTGCCGCAACGCTGCTTGGCCCCATCGCGATGCTGTCAACTCCTTGAGGATCTGCCGCTGGGCCTTCACTATTGGCACGGAGGTACGTGGAGCCTCCCTGCTCAATGTTGGTGATTTGATTGCTCACCTCCCACAGTTGGCTACCATTCACTGCATCCGAGCTATTTTGCGCAACATTACCGGGCGCGACGTTGGTGATCGTCGTGCCGCCATCGCCTTCCAGCGTAATCGTGTCGTAAGTTACGTTGCCGTCATCGTTGCGGTCATATGCCACCGCACGGCCATCCAGATCCGCTAAGTCGTTAGTGATATTACTGATATCGCCTTCAACATTTGTGACGCGGTTACCCAACGCACCGACCGCTTGGTTGGTGGCATACAGTTGGCTGCCATTAATTGCGTCGGTACTTTCTGCCGAAACTCGACCCGCTGCGACATTGGTCACCGTACGTTCAGCACCCGCGCTGCCAACACTAACCGTAGCGACTGGGGAGACACCGGCAAACTGGTAGGTTTGACCTGCAATTTCGACAGAGGCAGTGCCAACAGCGGCGGCCGTGCGGGCGTTTTCCCCTAGCGCAACGCTACCTTGATGCGATGCGATGGCGTTGTAGCCCATCGCCAGCGCACGGTCAGCCGAAGCAATGGCTTCGTAGCCAACGGCGGTAGAGCCCTGTCCTTGCGCGAAGGCGTCACTAACCGCCAAGCTGCTGTCGTTGGTGCGTACGTAGCGAATGCCGCGGCCGTTATTGGTGATGAACGCATCGCTTCCGTCACCGACGACATTCGTAACGCTGTTTTCTAACACTTCGATCCACTGGTTCGTGGCGTAAAGTTGAGAGCCATTGATAGCATCTTTACTATCCGCTGATACATTGCCTTCGGCTACGTTGGTAATTCCTTCGCTACTAATAACAGGTCCATCTTGCCCTACGGTGAGGCTGTTAGTAATTGAGACATCATCAGATAGACCGAAAGAGACTTCTTCACGATTATTAACCGTGGCTTGAGTGATAAGTATGTTTCCGTCATCACTCAAAAGGTTAACTTCACCCGTTGGTGCCACATTGCTGGCGTCACCCTCTTCGACGCTCAAATTCCATCCCGCGTTCGCTGTGGCACTTACCTCTTCGATGGCTTGGTTAGAAGCAAACAATTGGCTACCGTTAATGGCATCAGTACTCGTCTCACCTACGCGGCCAGCCGCAACATTGGTAATTGTGCGCTCGTTACCCACACTGCCAACGCTGACAGTGCTCATCGGTGTAGTGCCGGCGAATGAGTAATCGTTGCCAATCAGCGTAATGCCCTGGGTCGCAACCGCTTCTTGAGTGCTGCTGTTACTGCCCAGCGCCACACTTTGGTCATGGCTGACCGTCGCGCCTGCGCCCAAAGCAATGCCTTGCTGTGCTTCAGAACGAGCATTAGTACCAAACGCGATGCCATCAGAGAGCAGCACTTCGGCATTGTTACCAATCGCGGTGCCGCCAGGGGCCATTTGACCCACAATGGCGCCGTTACCGATGCCAATGCCGTTATCACCATTGGTGACCGTGGTCGGGCCTACCGCAATGCTGTCTTCTCCTGCCGCCAGTGAGTCTGGCTGGGTGGAATTGGCGCGGAAGTATTTGGTTCCGGATTCCACGACTGAGCCTACCGCGCCTTGCAGCTGGCGAACGGTGACGGCGTCTTGGGCTTGGGTACCGTCGGCGACGTTGGTGATCTGGCGGTAGGAGTCGTTGTCACCCACTGAGACCGCACCAAGCAGTTCTTTATCGGTGGTGTTGAACTCGATGGTGGCCGAGCCCGCCGGGATAAACCCGGAATCCGGCGCTAGGGCGCGATCCACCACAGAACTACTGCCAAGCGCTAGGCTGTCGCGAATCGGCGCACTGGCACCGAAGCCCATGGCTACGGCACCCTCGCCGCTGGCAGTGGCGTTAACCCCACTGGCAATCGCGTTCAGGCCCGTGGCGCCATCGTTATTGAAATTGCCACCGATGGTGCCGCCGTCATTAACGCTGTAGTAGCGGGTGCGGTTGTCATCGAAGTACTTGAGGTTAAGAGCGTCACCTTCATTCACTGGCGCACCTACATTACTGATGACCTGGTTATTGGCATCAATGCCACCACTCGCCGTGATACTAGGTCCGCCAGCTATGACAAGACCATCATTAGTGACAGTGGTGAGGTTGCCGCTACCATCGTCTACGCTCAGGCCCGTGCTGGTAAGTTGGCTGTTGCCACTCGTCACACTATCGAGGTCAAGGTCACGGTTAAGGGAGATTTCTACTTCACCAGCATCATCGACACCTGTCTGCGCCACGTTGAGGTTGCTATCCCCAGTAAACGTTACCTCACCATTAGGGCCAATGTTCGCGGCATTGGAACCGTCGGTGACGTTCCAGCCCGCATTAGCGGCGGCACTTACCTCTTCAATGGCTTGGTTAGAAGCAAACAGCTGGCTGCCGTTAATGGCATCGGTGCTGGTGTCACTGACCCTGCCCGCAGCGACATTAGTCAGCGTGCGTTCATTACCGACACTACCAATGCTAACGGTGCTATCCGGCGTGGTGCCTGCAAATGAGTAATCGTTGCCAATCAGCGTAATGCCCTGAGTAGCAACCGCTTCTTGAGTGCTGCTGTTACTGCCCAGCGCCACACTTTGATCGTGGCTAACCGTCGCGCCTGCACCCAGGGCAATACCTTGTTGGGCTTCGGAACGGGCGTTGGTGCCAAACGCGATGCCATCGGAGAGCAGCACTTCGGCATTGTTACCAATCGCGGTGCCGCCGGGGGCCATCTGGCCAACAATCGCGCCGTTACCCATGCCGATGCCATTATCACCATTGGTGACCGTGGTCGGGCCTACCGCGATGCTGTCATTGCCGACGGCAATTGAGTCGGGGGCCGTCGAGTTTGCATGGAAGTACTTAGTGCCTGTATCAACCACAGAGCCAATTGCCCCTTGAAGCTGGCGAACGGTGACGGCGTCTTGCGCTTGGGTACCATCAGCAACGTTGATGATCTGACGGTAGGAATCGGCGTCTCCAACGGAAATAGCACCCAGTAACTCTTTATCCGTGGTGTTGAACTCAATCGTTGCGCCATTGGCCGGAATAAAGCCGGAGATGGGCGCTAGGGCGCGATCAGACACCGACCCACTGCCCAGCGCTAGACTGCCGCGTATTCGAGCATTCGCACCAAAGCCCATCGCCACTGCGCCCTCGCCAATCGCGGTAGCGCCTATACCACTCGCCATCGCATTCAAGCCTGTGGCACCGTCATTATTAAAGTTACCGCCGATGACACCGTTGTCATTCACGCTGAAGTAGCGGGTGCGGTTGGCATCGAAGTACCTAAGGTTGAGCGCATCCCCGTCATTCACCGGGTCGCCCAGGTTGGTGATGGTGTTGCCGCCCATATCGATGCCGTTGCCGTTCAGCGTTGGGCCGTTGTTGATCGTCAGGCTGTCAGCGGTAAGATCTGCGCTGGTGGCTATCTTGATGCCACCCGCCTCGTCGCTGAGTACGATGTTATCGCCAGTGACGAAATTGGCGACGTTATCGTTCTGATCCAGCGTCTTCACGTCCGTGCCATCAATCTGGGTGACCACGGTTTGGAGTGCGGAGTCGGCCAGCGTCAGGCTGTCTTTACTGGCTTGACTGAGATCCACGGCGTAGTCAGTCACGTTGTCGGCGTTAGGAGCGGCAGCGGCAACATCGACGGCACCGGAACCCGCACTGACGCTCGTGCCCTGCGCATTCACGGTGTAGATATCCTGGCCATCCGCGCCAGTGGCTCGATTGACACTTGCCACGTTAGTGCCGCCTGCCACTTCCGTTTTCGAGGCGGCGGCGCTAGTTTCCAGTTGGCTGAGGTTTACTGCATCTTGGGCGTTCACACCATCGGCGAGATTGCTGATCGTGGTGTTGTTCATATCAATGCCGCCACCAGACAGTGTCGGGCCGCCAGTAATGGTCACGTCATCAAAGGCCACGCTGTCAGCGGTGGCAACGGTAATATCGGTGCCGTCGCGGGTGATGGCGATGTTTTGTCCATTCAGGAACTGGACAGTATCACCTGGGGCCACATTGGTCGCCGTATCGCCGTTGGTTTGGACATCCCACCCCGTATTGGCCACCGCGCTTACTTCTTCAATGGCTTGGTTAGAAGCAAACAACTGGCTGCCGTTGATAGCATCGGTGCTGGTGTCGCTGACGCGGCCAGCAGCCACATTGGTTAAGGTGCGTTCGTTGCCTTCGCTGCCGATACTGACCGTGCTATCCGGCGTGGTACCTGCGAAGGTGTAGGTGTCACCGGCGATGGTGACGCCACTAGTGCCCACCGCTTCCTCGGTGCTGCTATTACTGCCCAGCGCCACACTTTGGTCATGGCTGACCGTCGCACCTGCGCCCAGGGCAATACCTTGTTGGGCTTCAGAGCGGGCGTTGGTGCCAAACGCAATGCCATCAGAGAGCAGCACTTCGGCATTATTACCAATCGCGGTGCCGCCGGGGGCCATTTGACCCACAATGGCGCCATTACCCATGCCGATGCCGTTATCGCCATTGGTGACTGTGGTCGGCCCGACCGCGATGCTGTCTTCTCCTGCTGCCAGTGAATCTGGCTGAGTGGAGTTGGCGCGGAAGTATTTGGTGCCAGACTCCACGACTGAGCCTACCGCGCCTTGCAGCTGGCGAACGGTGACCGCGTCTTGGGCTTGGGTACCGTCGGCGACGTTGGTGATCTGGCGGTAGGAGTCGCTATCGCCGACAGAGATCGCACCAAGCAGTTCTTTATCGGTGGTGTTGAACTCTATAGTGGCTGAGCCCGCCGGGATAAAGCCGGAATCCGGTGCCAGAGCGCGATCCACCACGGAGCCACTGCCCAGTGCCAGGCTATCGCGAATCGGCGCACTGGCACCGAAGCCCATGGCCACTGCGCCATCGCCGCTGGCGGTGGCGTTAACGCCAGAAGCAATAGCATTTAAGCCCGTTGCGCCATCGTTATTGAAGTTGCCACCGATGACACCGTTGTCATTCACGCTGTAGTAGCGGGTGCGGTTTTCGTCGAAGTATTTAAGGTTGAGCGCATCCCCGTCATTCACCGGGTCGCCCAGATTGGTGATGGTGTCACCGCCCATATCAATGCCGTTGCCGTTCAGCGTCGGGCCGTTGGTGATATTAACGGTATCAACGTTAAGAGTGTCCGCCAGATCGTAGACGATTTCGTTATTATTAACTGTCGCGATCAGGTTGCCGTCCGTGTTGGTATAATTGACGGTTTCTCCCAGCTTGACGGTGTCATCCGCGCCATTATCAGCGGAGAGGTTGAAACCGGTATCAACCACGCCTTCAACCACACTGAACAACTGGCTGCCATTGATGGCATCCGTACTGGTGTTGGTGATACGACCAGCCGCGACGTTGGTAATCTGGCGTTCTTCACCTGCGCTGCCCACACTAACGACACTGGTAGGTGCAGTACCCGCAAAACCGTCATAAGTAGTGCCCCCAACCGTGGCACTGGTAACAGGGTTCGCCGTCGCGGTTTGTGAGCCGCTACCCAGGGCCACATCGCCTTCACTAGCACTTGCCTGCGCACCGCTACCTAAAGCAACAGAATAATTGACGTTGGCGTTAGCGCCACCACTGCCAGCGGCGCCATAGCCACCAATGGCGATCGCGCCAGTGCCAGTGGCTCTGGCGGCATCCGTTGCGGTGCCACCACCTAAGGCAATAGCACCCTGGCCAGTGGCGAGCGTACCGCGACCAAGGGCTGTTGAGAAACGCGTATTAGCGGTGGAATCTGCGCCCAATGCCAGGCTGTTTTCCCCTACTGCATTTGACGTTTCACCCAGAGCGAAGCTATTCGCGCCTTGAGCGCTAGCGTTAAAGCCAATCGCTGCAGACCCCGTCCCTGATGCAACAGCAGAGGGACCAATGGCAGTCGCATTCTCTGAGGTCGCGCTGGCCGCGATGCCAGCTGCCATGGCGTTAACACCTGTGGCACCATCGTTATTAAAGTTGCCGCCGATGACACCGTTATCGTTGACGCTGTAGTAGCGAGTGCGGTTTTCATCGAAGTAATTGAGATTAACCGCATCACCTCCATTCACCGGGTCGCCCAGGTTGGTGATGGTGTTACCGTTCATGTTGATGCCGTTATCGTTCAGCGTCGGGCCGTTGGTGATGGTGACGCTATCGAAGACCACATCATCCGCCGTGGCGACCGTGATATCCGTGCCGTTACGCGTGATATCAACGTTCTTGCCATCCAGGAACTGGACCGTATCCCCGGGGGCTACATTGGTGGCGGTGTCGCCGTTGGTTTGTACATCCCAGCCGGTGTTGGCAATATCGCTCACCTGCTTGAGCTGGTCTTCCGTTGCTGCCTGGCCGCTAACAATGTTATCGCCATCGAAGTTCAGGTTGCTCAGGTTATTGACGGTGTCGCCGCCGCCGTCATTGATGGTGACATTGCCGAATTGCGGCGAATCTGCCATTTCCAGTTTAATCGTGCCATTGACCGGGTCTGTTACCGTGCGCAGGTTGGTGCCGCTGTAGGTGCCAGTGGCAGTAGCGTCGCCGGTAATCGCCAGGGTTTGCCCGAGGTCTCGTTGAACGACACCTGCGGTGGCGTCATTGCCAGTAAAGCTCATGCCCAGGTTGATCAGGTCGGTTTCGGTCTGGTCGACATACTGCTTGTTGGCGGCATCGGTGTTGTTGACCGGATCACCAAGGTTGGTGATGGTACCCCCGTTCATGTTGATGCCGGTGTCGTTCAGCGTCGGGCCGTTGTTAATCGTCAGGCTGTCAGCGGTAAGATCCGCGCTAGTGGCTATCTTAATGCCACCCGCCTCGTCGCTGAGTACGATGTTATCGCCAGTGACGAAATTGGCGACGTTGTCGTTCTGGTCCAGCGTTTTAACGTCTGTACCATCAATCTGGGTGACCACGGTTTGGAGTGCGGAGTCGGCCAGTGTCAGGCTGTCTTTACTGGCTTGACTAAGATCCACGGCGTAGTCAGTTACATTGTCAGCGTTAGGGGCGGCAGCGGTGACGTCGACGGCACCGGAACCCGCACTGACGCTCGCCCCATCGGCGTTAACGGTGTAGATATCCTGGCCATCTGCGCCGGTGATTTGATCAACACCGGCGATGTTGGTACCGCCGGTGACCTCCGTTCTTGAGGCCGCAGCGCTAGTTTCCAACTGATTGATGTTGACCGCATCGGTGCCAAGGGTGCCGGGCGCGACATTGGAGATGGTGGTGTTGCCTGCATCAATGCCCGCAGCGCCGATATTAACCGGGCCAGCGGTCAGCGTGTCGGTTTGGATATCGGTGAAGGTGACGTTGTCCAGCGTGGCGATTTCGATCGCACCGCCATTATCAATCAGGTCGATATTCTGGCCGCTGACGAAATTGGCGACGTTGTCGTTCTGGTCCAGCGTTTTAACGTCTGTACCATCGATCTGGGTGACCACGGTTTGGAGTGCGGAGTCGGCCAGTGTCAGGCTGTCTTTACTGGCTTGACTAAGATCCACGGCGTAGTCAGTTACATTGTCAGCGTTAGGAGCAGCAGCGGTGACGTCGACGGCACCGGAACCCGCACTGACGCTCGCGCCCTCCGCATTCACGGTGTAGATAGTTCCACCATCGGGATTTTCGGTGGCCGTCACGTTGGTAATATTTGTGCCCGCTTCAACATTAGATTGTGCTGCAACTAACTGGCTGACATTAACCGCATCATCCAGCTCAGTACCAGCTGCTACGCTGGTAATCTGGCGGCTACCGATATCTACCGCTGCTTGGGTGGCAACGGTGCCATCTATGGCGGTCGTATCTGCAGCGGTTGCACCAAAGGGCTTATAACCTGATATTCCAGAAGCAGTATTCGCCACCGAATTAGAACCCAGTGCGACGCTATCATCTAGCGTTGCGTTGCTCGAATCACCAATTGCTGTTGAACTTTCGGCATCTGCCGTTGAAAAACTCCCAATCGCTGTTGCATATATTGCGTTTGCATTACTTTCTCCCCCAAGAGCCGTCGCATAATCAGCAAGGGCAAACGCGCCACGGGAAATGGCGATAGAACTCAGCCCAGTGGCCTTTGCTGCGGTTCCTAGTGCTACTGAATCCTGTCCGGAAGATTCTGTATTATGACCAACAGCAAATGATTGCAGGCCTGAGGCTTCAGAATTCCTACCGATGACAACGGCTGCTTCACCGGTGGCGACAACACCGCTACCAATCGCACTCGAATCTACACCTTGAGCAGAACTTAGATAGCCTCCAGCATAGGAGTTATTACCCACAGCCTTCGTTTGATAGCCAACCGCAGTAGAAAAATTCCCCTCTGCTGACGCTTCTGTACCTAAAGCACTCGAACGATCACCCGTTGCTGTTGCGCTTCGGCCGTAGGCGGAAGCATTGTTGCCACTGGCGGTGCTGAATTCACCGAAAGCCTGACCGCCGTTACTGGCATTGGCCCCGGTACCCACTGCCCAGGAGCCAGTAGCAACCGCCCCCCGGCCAATAGCGCCAGTGTCGATACCCGATGCGACACTGTCTTTACCAATAGCAATGGCATTGGTAGCGGATGCTTCGGCATCAATCCCCATCGCAATAGCATTTTCGGCAGAAGCTTCAGCTAAACTGCCTATCGCAATCGAGTCATCCCCACTTGCACGGGCATCAAAACCCTGAGCAATGGCACCACGCCCTGCTGCAATGGCAGGTGCATAGGCAGCCGGAGAAATAGCGATTGAAACATTGCCGATCGCCTGTGCGCCTGCACCTATAGCAGTCCCAGTATTCGTAGTTGCCCCAATATCCTGGCCTGCTACGGCATCGTGCCCAATAGCAGTCCCTGCAATGGCTTGAGAGCCTGCTCCCACAGCAGTCGTTGGTAAATCATCACCCAATGTATATCCATTTGGGTTACTAGCGCCGTCCAATGCATCAACTGATACGACGATGCCTTCGGACAAAGCATCATCACCAATAGCGACCGAACGATTACCTTGTGCTGTTGCATTAGTACCAAGAGCGCTAGAAAAATCACCCGTTGCTGTTGCACTTTGGCCGTAGGCGGAAGCATTGTTGCCACTGGCGGTACTGAATTCACCGAAAGCCTGACCGCCATTACTGGCATTGGCCCCGGTACCCACTGCCCAGGAGCCAGTAGCAACCGCCCCCCGGCCGATAGCGCCAGTGTCGATACCCGATGCAACACTGCCTTTACCAATAGCAATGGCATTAGTAGCGGATGCTTCGGCGTCAGTACCCATGGCAATGGCATCGTTATCCGTTGCACGCGCATCCAGACCTATACCAATGCTTTGAACTCCAGAGACTTCAGTACGCCGCCCCACCGCCACACTACTTTCAGCCAGCGCTTTTGCCGCTGGCCCTAATGCCAGAGAAGCAAGCCCTCCTGCTTCTGATTGCACACCTAATGCATTAGCTAATTGTGCTAATGCATTAGCACCTTGGCCAACAGCTAGACTATTCTCACTTGAGGCTATGGACGCTCTTCCCAACGCTGTTGCTGAAACACCCGTTGCAGAGGCTTGCCGCCCAAGTGCTGTCGCCCCAGCGCCTCCTGCTGTTGCATTTGAACCTATTGCCGTTGCTTGATTGAAGTTAGCCCGCGTGCGTTGATGTTCATGAGTACCGATAGCAATGGAAAAGTTACCTAATGCTTCGCTGCCCGCACCTATGGCAACTGAAGGAGAATTCAGTGATCCGCGAGCTAAATCTCCTATCGCTACGCCACCCCACGTTGCGGAATTAAAACCAATGGCCACACCCGCTTGCTCGTTACCACCAGCATTAACCACGTTAAATGCTTCAGAATTTCTGCCAATTGCAATTGTATTTAGAGTGCTAAGCGTCGCCGCTCCCCCTGCGTTTTGCCCGATCGCTATAGCGCCTTCACTACATGCGGTAGCGTCTTCTCCTATACCTATTTGCGTATCATTGCTAGCACAGGCATCTGCTCCAGCCACGGCATAGGCATAAGCGTTGTTAGGCGTAAAAAAAGCGCCACCAAGAGTTATGGAGGCGCTAAACATAAAAGCAGACAGCATTTTTTGCGGACATGCTAATAACGGAATCTGGTTTACTGTCCGACTGCAGTTTGCAGCCTTCCTACGACTACGCGCTGCTTCTGATGCAACTACTAACCGCCCAAGTGAACGATTCCAAACTAAGCGAAATACGTTATTCATGCTCTTGCTCCCATTAAACTCGCCAGGTGTTCTTATGATTAGTGTTCACTAGCTTCTTGGGCGACAGGCATGACGTTGCTAATTAAGCACACTTTTATAGGTACGCTTTGGAGCCGCACTCTCCCCGCTTCATAAGACTTTTCTACGAAGCAGTTATTAAATGCGTACAGAAGCAGAACCTGCGCTAGAAACAATATTTAATACTGAAGCTAGCACAGAGGTGTGGCCGTATCCACACTGTAAATAAACGTTAATTACTAGATTAATAGAAACTTTTTTAGTTTTTATTGATGAAAGATAGTGAAAAAATTGAACATTATCCTGGATCAAAACAATTATTTTTATCAGATACCACATGGCACAATGGCTAAAAGAAGAGTAATCACTTACTAATCAGCTCGCTAAAAAATCGATTTCCTTTATGAATGTCTGCTTTTTACTTAATTTTATTTTTGTAACTGTATTCACCAATTTACATTTCAGCCGACATGCGTATTCTTGGAAGCGGTTAGCCTGCAACGTGATCAATCATGCTTCGACCATGGCCTTACCGCTGCTAAGCCTTAGTTAAAAGAAAGCGAGAAGATACCAAGGCCTAACTGGGGGTAAGTTCAGTACCGATTACTAGATTAGTAGCTAATAAAAGAAGCACTTAACGAGTTTTTCTACTTGCAAAACTCTTATTTCAGAGTAAGTATTTAACAATGGCACTATGGTGGTTTCTAAAATCTAATAAAAATTGCGACCTATACTGCTCACTTTCACTGACGAGACCTAACTTGGACACAGCCTATGCGCATTGCAGTAGTAGAAGATGAAAAGGTGGTATCAGAGCGCATTGAGAAAGCGCTTACGGATGGCTTTGCCGAACGAGACATAGAAGCAAACATCTTCTCATTCGAGACCAGTAAGGCATTTATTCATACCGCCAGCCGCAATACGTTCGACTTAGTCATCCTTGACTGGCATTTGCCTGATGGCACCGGTATTGCGCTGCTCAACTGGATGAAAACCTATTTACAGATTATTCCTGCTGTCCTGATGGTTACTCTGAGGCAGGAAGAAACCGATATCATTCAGGCCTTGAATGCTGGGGCTGATGACTTCATTAGCAAACCCTTTAGGCCACGTGAACTTGCCGCGAGAGCCTACGCATCTACTCGGCGTCACTCGTTACGCACGCCAAGCGCCGCCCAACAGCAAACGTTAGAATTTGGCCGCATTAAGCTTAATACTAATCGCGAAACAGCCTATGTAGACGGAGAGGAAGTGTCGTTGACTAGGCAGGAGTTTCGTTTAGCATATCTTTTACTAAACCAGCTTGGCAGCCCGCTTTCGCGCTCATACCTCTATGAGTATGTATGGGGTAAAAGTGATCCCCCGGGCACACGTACACTAGACGTTCATATACATAGGGTGCGCAAAAAGCTGAATCTCACCTCAGAGTTTGGTTGGAATTTAGTCTCAGTGTATGGGTACGGCTATCGACTACAAGCGCTTGATGAAATTGAGGATGAGTCTACTAACGACACCCCTTCCAGTGATGAAGCTAAATAACCAGGCGATGAAACAAAAAAACCCGCTTCGGAGAAAACTTTCCAAAGCGGGTCTTGACTATGCTTGTATCGACTATGCTTGTCTTGACTAGGCGAACCTAGCTAACAGTAATGACCATTATCGATTAATCGATATGAATACCAATCCGCCGAGCTACTTCTTCGTACGCTTCAATGACGCCGCCTAACCCCTGTCGGAAACGATCCTTATCGAGCTTCTCACGAGTGTGTGCATCCCATAAGCGACACCCATCCGGAGAGAATTCATCGCCTAGTATTACATCACCTTTAAAGACACCGAATTCGAGCTTGTAATCGACTAGCAGCATGTCACCTTCGGCAAAAAGCTGCTTAAGAATATGGTTCACTTTAAAAGTAAGTGACTTCATTTCCGCTAGTTGCTCAGGCGTTGCCCAACCAAAGGTTTCTGCTAGTGACTCGTTAATCATAGGGTCTCCCTTCTCATCGTTCTTTAAGAACAATTCAAAGGTAGGTGGATTCAAGCTAATGCCCTCTTCCACACCCAATCGCTTAACGAGGCCACCTGCTGCAATGTTGCGCACAACGCACTCAACAGGAATCATTTCCATTTTTTTTACTAAACTTTCAGTATCAGAAAGCTGCTTTTCAAAATGCGTAGGAATCCCCGCCTCTTCCAGGCGTTGCATAATGAAGGCATTGAAGATGTTGTTTACTTTGCCCTTGCGGGCTAGTGACTCTTTCTTTTTACCGTCGAAAGCACTGGCATCATCACGAAAATGCAGTACTAACAAGTCGGGGTCGTCGGTGGTGTAAACTGACTTTGCTTTACCAGTGTAGAGTTCTTGGCGCTTTTCCATAGGGACTCCGATGGGTTTTAAAATCGAAAATTAACGCAGATAGCCGGAGACACGCTCAAGCAGCTCTCGCTGATCGTCAGCATTTAAACGACGCTCACTGGCATTAATCGCACGCAAAATAGTTTGATCACCGTTTGGCTGAAGGGCAAGACGAATTTGCTGCGACATACGGCGCACATCAGGACTAAAGACGATTTGCAGTGGATTACGGCCTCGCTCAGTCTGCGTCATGTACTCAACCAGGAATTCATAGCTTTCAGCAGAAGTGGCTAATAGATCTCGCTGGCCTTCGACACTAAAGTCGAGCTCAAGATAATGATCTAACTCTGCCCATACTCGATCAATGGATTGAGGAATCACAACTTCCCAGTCGTCGCCCTGCTGTCGCATTTGAAGCGCCTGATCTTGGGAAAGTCGCTGGGCCGTCCAAGAGGAAGCGCTAGCAGTGGCGCTACGTGCGCCTAAATACTGTTCTAAGGCATCAAGGCACCCAGCAACGCTTTGTCCTGCTTGTTCACAGCGCACTTCGCTACTGCCTGCTCTGAGCGCGCTTTGCAGCGACAATGTGGCTTGAGAGGTCACGATGACGCCTTGATTCGCGTCGCTTTGCTGCACACCTAACTGGCGACTATTCGCAAACGATTCTAACTGAGGCCAAACAGCTCCTGTGTCTGCCGCCACCACCAGCCATGTCTGATTACCCACCTGGCGACGCTCTACAAATTCAGGTTCTAGACCACTCCCAATCGTTAATGTCTGAGGAGGAGCAATCTCGGCCGCCTCGTCAACACGACCACCTTGCACCGCCACCTGAGGCACAGGCATTGCATCTCGATACCGCTGAGTATTGCGGGTTTCTGGAAGTACTAAGGGAGGCGCTGGGGCGGCTTCAGTGTAATCCAAATTGCGGTCGTGGTAGTAACCATCGCGTGCGCACCCAGCAAGTGCTACAGCCGTTGCGAGAGCCAGCGGTATCCATTTAAGCGCACGTTTTTCAAGCACAGAGCTCATCAAGCCACCTTAACAGTCAACAGATCGAGTACTCGGCGCATAAACGAAGCACGCCGAGTAGCAAAGGGGTTGCGTCGAATTACTCCTCTACGACGCCCGCCAACTGCAGCGCTTCACTAACAGTGGCGTGGTACTTTTCCGACAGCCAAGTCAATGGCAGACGAATCCCCGCGTCCATATACCCCATGCGATGCAGTGCCCACTTAACCGGGATTGGGTTGGCTTCGATACCTAGGTTGGTATGAAGCGGCATCAAACGCGTATTAATTTGGTGAGCCGTGTCAGAGTCACCAGCCACAGCTGCAGCACATAATTCATGCATCACTTTTGGTGCTACGTTCGCAGTAACAGAGATATCGCCATGGCCTCCCATCAACATAAAGTCACAGGCGGTGGCATCGTCTCCGGAGTAGAGCATAAAATCGCTGCCCTTCAAGCGGGTAATTAGATCCTCAGCGCGCTCAAGGTTCCCGGTAGCATCTTTCAAACCGATAATATTCTTTACCTCGGCCAGACGCACTACCGTTTCATTATACAGGTCAGAGCAGGTGCGGCCGGGAACGTTATAAAGAATTACCGGCAATTTGCTGCCTTCAGCCACTGCCTTGAAATGCTGATAAAGACCTTCCTGAGTCGGCTTGTTGTAGTAAGGGCAAACCGATAGGCAGTAATCTGCGCCGACTTCGCTGGCGTAACGTGCTAACTCAACCGCCTCTGATGTGGCGTTTGCTCCAGTGCCGGCGATCACCGGAATACGGCCATTCACCTCTTCTACGACGCTGCGAATCACATCAAAGTGCTCAGCAAATGACATGGTAGTCGGTTCGCCCGTGGTGCCCGCTGCGACGATGGCGTCAGTGCCATTATCGAGGTGGAAGTTCACCAGACGACGAAGCGCCTCCCAGTCGATGTCGCCATTGATCTTCATCGGCGTCGCCAGGGCGACAATGCTGCCTGTGATCATCCGTTTTTTCCTCACCTGCAAATTATAAAAGTAAGCTACTGACGATGTTCATTGAAAATCAAGCATTGAAAATCGAGAAGCTTTAACCATAAGCGCTCTTTTCATAAGCGCTCTTTCCATAAGAACGGGGCACATCGAGGCGATTTCACCTACTGCCCATTTATGCCTTGAGCACCGTGTTTTCGTCCCGAGGAATCCTACAGAAGGCAAATGGTACTCAGGCGGCTCGAACCTGTACAGCGTAAAGCGCTGAGAGTTTTCTCACCCACTAAGATGCCAGGCGTTTATTCGCTTTGACATAATAGCGTTACTTGCGTGTAATCAACTAAGTAAACCACCTCATTAAAGGCGCTACTCATGTCAGTAAAACTCAACCAATCAGTACCTGATTTTTCCGCCCCAGCCACTGGTGATACGACGGTGACACTGTCTGAACTCCGCGGCCAGCAGGTGGTTATCTATTTTTACCCTAAGGCCAGCACACCGGGCTGCACTACCGAAGGCGGCGACTTTAGAGACCGAAAGCCACGTTTCGATGCGGCAAACACCGTCATTATTGGCGTTTCTAGAGACGGCATCCGTGCTCAAGAGAACTTCAAAGCAAAGCAAGATTTTAGTTTCGAGCTTATCTCCGATAAAGACGAAACCGTGTGCCAGATTTTTGACGTTATCAAACTCAAAAAAATGTACGGTAAAGAGCATATTGGCATTGAACGCAGCACCTTCCTAATCGATAGCGAAGGTAAGCTCGCACAAGAATGGCGCGGCGTTAAAGTACCTGGGCACGCTGATGAAGTATTAACTGCAGCAGAAGCGCTTCATGCCAACTAGCTGAACTATTTCATAACGCACCTAAGAAGCGCTTTATCGCAAAGCGCTTTATCACGAAGCGCCAATAATGCCGGGCGCGTTATTTATCAACTATATTTTATCAACTATATTCAAAAACTTAATGCACTATGATTGTTAGCGCGGCTATTGCAGTTCCCGCTCAACCGCTGGAAGCTTTTTTCCTCCATCTCTCTCTGCAATTCCTCTTGGCCACGCATAAACCAACGCTTTGAGCAGTGTGGCCAGGGGTATTGCAAAGAAAACGCCCCAGAACCCCCATATACCGCCAAAAAACAGCACCGCAACAATAACGGAGACCGGATGGATATTGTTCGTTTCTGAAAACAAAACCGGTGCAAGCACGTTTCCGTCAAGCGCTTGAATAACCCCATAAGCGACAACCACATAAGCAAACTGATCGCTGATTCCAAAATGAAACCCTGCCACGGCTGCCACGGGAATAGTGACCACTGCCGCGCCAATGTAGGGCACCAAAACAGAAAAACCAACAAGGACAGCTAATAAGGCGGTATACGGCAAACCAAAGAAAGCGAAGGTAAAAAAAGCGACCGTGCCAACAATAATAATTTCTATCGATTTACCGCGGATGTAATTGGCAATCTGACGATCCATTTCACGCCAGATACGGGTTAGCAGGGTTCGCTTTTGCGGCAGCAACGACAGCGTAAACCCTACCAACGACTGACGATCCTTTAGCATGAAGAACACTAATATCGGCACTAACACCAGATAAATGATCAACGACATAATGTTGCCAAGCGATGCCAATGACAGTGTTAATGCACGCTGCCCTAGCTGGCTAATTTCGCGGCTGGCAACGCCTATCCAGCTTTGCATTTGATCGGGGGTTATTAAATTTGGATAACGGGCCTGAAGCTCGTCTAACCACCCTTGGCCGCTAGCAAACATCCGCGGGGTTTCCTGAACAAGCCCGACGAGCTGATTCCATATCAGTGGCATCAAAATAAAAGCTAAGGTCAGCAAAACACTAACAAATCCCACAAACACGACGATGACTGCCAGTAAATGAGGCACACCTCGTCGGGTAAAGGCACTCACTACGCCCTGCAGCAAAAAGGCTATCACAAGCGCGGTGAAGAACGGCGCCAACATCCTGCCAAACCAAATAATGGCCGCAAAACCGCCTACTAATACCAAGAGAAGAATTAACGCTTCTTCGTCTGAAAAGTAGCGATCAATCCAACTTTTCAGAATAGTGCGCATGGTCATGAGTGAGACATCCCTGCTTTACGTATCCAAAAATAGTACACATCACCATGCTGCTCGCGTGCCTCTAACACATGATCACTAAGCTCTGTGAATGACGCCATATCTCGCCACGAACCAGCATCGGTTGCCCTAACTTCAAGCAACTGGCCAGGGGCTAGTCCAGCCAATGCCTGTTTGGCTTTTAATAATGGCAGCGGGCAGTGCAACCCGGTAGCATCCAGCACTGTATCGGGCTTAATGCTATCGTTCGATCTGGACTCTGTGTGCTCAGACATACCCTCTCCCTCAAAATACTGACTTGAATACGGCATTGTTACATAAACTATTTCTTTAAAATGAACGCTGCCAAATTGATTTAACGGCACTTCCCTGCCTGAATCAATGTCACATCGCTGTTTGCTGCATATATTACTTGAACTCAGGATCATCAATGAGGATGCCATGCCGCACCTTCGACTCGCACTTTCTCGCCGGACCTTCGCGTTAGCGCTTATGCTGAGTGTCGCCAGCGTTAGCTCTCCTAGCATTGGTTTCGACGATTACCAGCTTCCTAGCCTTGGCGGCGCTTCAACCTTTGTCAGTAACGAGGAGTACCGGTTGGGTCGCGCTTGGCTTCGTCAATTCCGTGCCCAGGCACCCCAGTGGCAAGATCCTATCGTAAATGACTACCTAAGCAGCCTCGTTGCACGCCTTGCTCCCCATAGCCAGATTGGCAGCCTTCGTACGACTACCGTGATGGTTGATAATGGCTCTCTCAATGCTTTCGCAGTGCCCGGCGGCGTTATAGGCATCAATTCAGGGTTATTCGCCTTTGCTGAAGATGAAGGCGCTTTTGTATCGGTTATCGCCCATGAACTGGGCCACTTATCTCAACGACACTACGCTAGAGGCAGTGCGCGCGCAGAGCAAACGCAGCTGCCAGCAATGGCCGCCATGCTGGCAGGCATGCTGATTGCCGCTAGCGGTGCCGGCGAAGCGGGCATGGCCGCGGCTATGGGTTCTCAAGCGGCGCTAATTCAAGATCAATTGTCTTATTCACGACGCTTTGAACAAGAGGCCGACCGAATTGGCTTGCAGGCAATGGCTAGTGCTGGCTACAACCCAGACGCGATGGTGCGAATGTTCGGCGCCATGCAGCGGATGGCACGCCTCCAAGGCGGCACGCCACCAGAGTTTTTACTTACTCACCCCGTGAGCGATAGTCGCCTAAGCGATGCTCAAGCACGCGCATCACAGCTAAACATTGCCGATACTTATACCAGCGACACTTTATACGACATGATGCGCGCTCGCGCACTTTTAAGTATCCATCAAAACACGCCGCAACAAGCGGCATCACGGCTTGCTCAAGAAAGTAGCGAAGAACAGGCACAACGCTATCTATCAGCGCTCATCGCCGCTCGAAACGGCCAAACAGACAACGCGCTGAAAACCATCGATCAACTAGCCCGCGAGCTACCTGACTACGGCATGCTCCCAGCTTCTGCCGCCACCGTCGCGCTCGAAGCACAACGCTATGATGAGGCGATTACGCGTAGCCAGCGTCTACTGCGCATCATGCCTAACTACTTACCTGTTCAGTTGGTGTTGGCCGAAGCCCAACTCCAGCGCAACCCGCAGGCCGCCTACGAATTATTACGCGACATGACTGCTCAGCACCCTGAAAACCCTCAGGGCTTCAATCTTCTTGCCGAAGCGGCAGGACGCAGTGGTTATAACGGTTGGGGACACTTAGCGCGAGCAGAACACTTACAACTAACAGGCAGAATTGACCGTGGTATTCGCCAGTTAAGCATCGCAAAAGATGCCGCACAGCAAGAGAACGATCAGCAGGCACTGGCGCGTATTGAGCAACGCCGGGAAGCGTTCATTGAATATCGTGAGGCACTAGAAAAGTTTTGACGCCGCTAAAAACACAGCCCGAATGCTTATCGCATCCGGGCTGTCGCCTTCGAGCTGTCATGGCGAGTATGCACTAGGCATTAAAATTCAACATCCGCTCTAATGGTTTTAACGCCTGCAGACGCAGCGTGTCATCTACAAAGATTTCACCACTCCCGTCACGCAACGCACCCGCCAAATTATCCAAAGCGTTCATCGCCATCCACGGGCAGTGCGCGCAGCTACGACAGGTAGCGCCGTTACCCGCAGTGGGCGCTTCGAACAACGTTTTATTCGGCACTGCCTGCTGCATTTTAAAGAAAATGCCGCGATCAGTGGCAACAATCAGTTTGTCATTGGGTAAGGTTTGCGCTGCTTTAATCAATTGAGAGGTAGAGCCTGCCACGTCAGCCAGAGCAACGACTGCATTTGGAGACTCGGGATGTACCAGCACCGCGGCTTCAGGATAAAGACGCTTGAGATCCTCAATGCCTTTTGCCTTGAACTCTTCGTGAACGATACAGGCACCGTCCCACATCAGCATGTCTGCGCCAGTTTTTTTCTGGATGTAGCCGCCTAAATGCTTATCTGGAGCCCAAAGTATTTTTTCACCCTTGGCTTGTAGATGCTCAACGACCTCAACCGCAATCGAAGACGTAACAACCCAATCAGCGCGCGCTTTCACGGCAGCAGAGGTATTGGCATAAACGACAACGGTCCGATCGGGATGCGCATCACAGAAAGCGCCGAACTCATCGGCAGGGCAGCCAATATCCAGCGAACAGGTAGCTTCCAGGGTGGGCATTAGTACGCGCTTTTCTGGCGATAGAATTTTTGCTGTTTCCCCCATGAAGCGCACACCAGCAACAACCAGCGTCGTCGCATCGTGCCGCGCACCAAAGCGCGCCATTTCCAGGGAGTCAGCAACACAACCACCGGTCTCTTCGGCCAGTTGTTGAATGGCATCATCGGTGTAGTAATGGGCGACAATCACTGCATTGCGCGCTTTCAGCAACTGCTTGATTTCGGCTACCCGAGCCTCATCTTCCGCAGGAATACGGGTGGGGCAGTACGGGCTGGGGAGCGGAGCATCGAACTCAGCTTTAGTAGTCATAATAGTCATCGTGTCTACCACTGTGACGAACAGGGAATCCCCCTGTTAAACACCGGCAACGGCGCGTGCACTCCGCAAACGCCGCACTCGATGCGACAAGTCGCTGCGTCTCTCGCGGTGACTCATCGCTCTGCCCGCCATTAGCGCGGACAGCGCTACCGTGACATCATTGGTAGCTACAACTAAGACCATTGTGGTGTTAAATCGTTGCCCGCTGCAAGCATAAAGTGTGCGTTAGGCCGCTTTATCACCAAATAGCAAAACGCCCCTGATAGCAAGCTACCAGGGGCGTTGAATTTGGTGGGTCGTGTAGGATTCGAACCTACGACCAATTGATTAAAAGTCAACTGCTCTACCAACTGAGCTAACGACCCAAATTTTTACTGCGCAGCTAGTAACTATATAGCGCTAAAAATTGGTTCGATTGGTGGGTCGTGTAGGATTCGAACCTACGACCAATTGATTAAAAGTCAACTGCTCTACCAACTGAGCTAACGACCCCCTCGAACGGATGCATATAGTACGGATAGAGCTTGCCAATAGCAAGCCTTTTTTACCTTCTACCGATAGGCATCCGTCAAAATCATTCTTATTAATTACCTTTAACTGTTATTGATTACGCTTAGGCTTGCGCATAGCTTGAACCGGGCGACGCTTGTGTTTATCGCGGCTCCAGCGGTTTTTCTCATCGGGTGTTAATGCGGGTACCTTGCGGGCTTCCAAGTTTGCCAGCGTGGCCAAGTCGTCGACCTCATCCTGGGAGAGCTCCACCCACTCGCCTGCTTTAGCGCGCTTATCCAGGAAGATATTCCCATAGCGCACCCGCTTCAACCGGCTAACCGTAAGCTCCTGGGATTCCCACAGGCGGCGCACTTCGCGGTTGCGACCTTCTAAAATCACCACGTGGAACCAGGTATTAATGCCTTCACCGCCAAACTCCTGCACGTCAGTAAAGCGCGCGGGGCCATCCTCTAGCATCACGCCATCGACCATAGCAACAATGTGCTCGCGTTTGACTTCACCCATCACTCGAACCGCGTACTCACGCTCCACTTGGGTCGAGGGGTGCATTAGACGGTTAGCCAGCTCGCCGTCTGTGGTGAATAACAGCAACCCACTCGTGTTGATATCCAAACGACCAATGGCAATCCAGCGCTCACCTTTCAGGCGTGGTAAGCGTTCAAACACCGTGCGACGCCCTTCCGGGTCTTTGCGTGTGCACAACTCACCTTCCGGCTTGTTGTACATAATGACACGGCGCGGCACTTCCTCTTCAGGCCGTAGCGACACAGGGCGATCATCGAAACTTACCTTGTCGCGGGCTTCTACCCGGTCGCCTAACTTGGCTACCTGGCTATTAACTTTTACCCGGCCATCGGAAATAGCCGTTTCCATTTCGCGGCGTGACCCCAGCCCTGCCCGGGCCAGTACTTTTTGCAGCTTTTCGCTGGTAGGGGGCGTGGTGTTATTACTCTGACTCATGGTCGTCCGACCTCACATCGTTAGTCTGCGTGCGCGCATCATCGTCGTTGCGCTGCGCACGTGCCGCTAAGCGCGCCTCTAAATCGGCAAAACTCAGCGGCTGGGTTAACGCCGTCTCGGCGTGTTTATCAGCTATCTCAGCTGTGACGGGCTCTTCTCTTTGGGGTGGCGCATCCTGCACGGTTTCGGGCGTTTCGTCCAGTGCTGGTTGTGTCTCATCTTGGTTATGGCTGCTTTTTGGGTGAACACTGTTAGTAGTTTCTTCTAGCCCGCTATCGCTAACGTCTTGCTCAATAGCAGTGTCGCTGTCATCGGCATTAACCAATGCATGCATCGGCGGCAACGCATCCAGGGTTTTCAGGCCAAAATCATCTAAAAAGCTACGGGTGGTGGCGTAAACGGCTGGCCGCCCTGGCACATCTCGATGACCTACCACGCGGATCCAGCCCCGCTCCATTAACGTTCGCATAATAGAACTACTGACACTCACACCGCGTACGTCCTCAATATCTCCCCGCGTCACCGGCTGACGATAGGCAATCAGCGCCAGCGTTTCCAGCAATGCCCGGGAGTATCGTTGTGGCCGCTCATCCCAAAGGCGCGATACCCAATGAGAGAGCCGTGGCCGAATACGTAACTGGAAGCCCGACGCGGTTTCTACTAGCTCTAGTGCGCCTTCTTCATGGCGCAGAACAAGGCGGGACAATGTATCCCGCAGTGCTTTTTTGGACGGACACTCATCTTCTAAAAACAGCGTTTCAAGCCGCTCTAGGGAAAGCGGCTCGCCAGCAGCAAGCAATGCCGCTTCAATAATATCGTCTAACGTGGTGTCTCTCACAGCGACTCCTCGTCAGGCACAACTATTGGCTCTTCGAACGCAGACTCAGCGGCGTCATCGTCTGAATCAGCCTCTTCAAATGCGCTCTCTTCTCCATCCGTGAGTGCTGCACGCCGCGCACGCAAATGAATGGGCGACAGTGGCGCATTCTGAACAATTTCGATCATAGCTTCTTTGGCTAATTCTAAAATGGCCATAAACGTCACGACCACCCCGGCACGCCCTTCCTCCAGCGTAAACAACGCTTCAAACGGGGTATAACGCTGGTGATCACCAGGGTGATTTAGCTGCTCCATAATTGCCAGCATTCGCTCGCGGGTAGAAAGCACCTCACGGCTGATTTGGTGGGCTTGCGCCAGCTCAGCACGTTTCAGAATATCCGATAGCGCCCCAAGCAGCTCGTCTAACCCCACATCAGGATGAATCACCCGCGCCTCCAACGGTGGCAGCCCCGCCTGCACACTAAACCAGTCACGCCCTACCCTAGGCAGCGTGTCTAACGTTTCGGCTGCTTCTTTTAAACGCTCATACTCTTGCAGGCGGCGAATCAACTCGGCTCTGGGGTCTTCTTCGTCTTCGCCCTCAGCTTTCGGTGGGCGTGGCAGTAATGTGCGAGATTTAATTTCCGCCAGCATAGCCGCCATTAACAAATATTCTCCGGCCAGCTCAATCTCCATGGCTTTCATCAACTCTACATACTCAATGTACTGATGCGTAATGGTCGCGACATTGATCGACAAAATATCCAAGTTCTGACGACGAATAAGGTAGAGCAGTAGATCAAGCGGCCCCTCGAAGGCTTCCAGAAACACCCGTAGCGCCTCTGGCGGTATGTAGAGATCTTCCGGCAACTGCATGATTGGCTCATCAAACAGACGGCCAAGCACTTCCACTACCGGTTCGGCAGTTAGCTCGACAGGGTCATGATCAATGGTGGCATTTGGCGTCTCGCTCACGCGGGGCGTGTTCCTTTATTGGTTATACGTCCATGTTTAATTAAATGGCCATGATTGATTGAACGGCCACGCTAGGCAGTGTAACAGCGCATCATCTATTGAGGCATCATCGTTACCCAGCCTCCGCCGCCTTGCGGTAGCGCCCTTGGTAGTCGAACAGCTTGTCGCGAAGCTGCCAGTGTCGCCCGGCTTTACGGCCCACGACAAAATCTGGATAGCGCAGGCGACGCTGCTCCTCAACCACTTCGTTTGGCGTGACAGGCTGCCACTTAGTGCCTGGGGCACGCAGGTGATTGCGTAAGAAAACAGCATAAAATGCTCGCCGCTGAGCAGGCGTTTCTAGCGCAAACCATTCCGCCAAGCTCGCGCCATCTTCATCGTAATAGGTTACTTTTAAGCGCGGCAGCCCCCGCCCGTTGGTGGTTGCCTCTAACTGCATACCACTGACGCGCAGCACCTTGGCATCCTTTAATTGAAGGGCATCTTTCAGCTTATCGTCAGCATCCACCAGCAGTTGCTCGCAGCCGTGGCATCGGCGGGCAGCAATATCATTTTCTGCACCGCAACACTCGCAGACCTTAAAGCGAAAGCGGAAATCACACTGCTTTTGATAACTGCTCTGCCTGCCCTTTCCTGCCTCAACAGGCGAGTTGGGATGATCTACCAGCCCCTGACAACGACGGCCAAAATGCTCTATTACCAGCTCGCCATCACGTTTACCCCAAAATAGATTGGCATGGCCGCAGGCCGGGCACTCGACCTGCACCGGTTCGCTGTCACTGTCCGGCTTTGGCTCACCCACTTCCGGCGCGTAAAGGTCCCAAGGGTTGCCCGCAAAATCCAGCACCAAACAGTTGGTTTTATCCGGCGATAAACGCAGCCCCCGACCAACAATCTGCTGATAAAGGCTCACTGATTCAGTGGGCCGCAGAATCGCGATCAAATCAACATGTGGCGCATCGAATCCTGTGGTTAGCACGGCAACATTAACCAGGAACTTAATCTCACGGGCCTTGAACGCGTCAATGAGCGATGTGCGCTCTTGTGAGGCCGTTGCACCGGTAATCAGAGCCGCCTGATCCGCAGGCAGGTAACTGATGATTTCTTCGGCATGCGCGACCGTTGCGGCAAAAATCATCACGCCTTGACGCACGTCGGCGTAAGCAATCACCTGTTGAATGATGCCTGGCGTGGCTCGGTTCCCTGCGACGACGCGATTAAGCTCCTCTTCGCGAAACAGCCCACTAGACGCAGGGGCTAAGGCGGAGAAGTCGTAGCCTTCAATGGCCATATCCAGCCGCTTTGGCTCTGCTAAAAACCCCTGTTTCACCATCAACCGTAATGGCTGCTCGAAAACGCAGTCGGCAAAGAAGCTCTCTTCATCGCCGCGCACCATGCCATGATGATGACGATGGTAAATAAACCCCTGGCCTAACCGGAACGGCGTAGCGGTTAAGCCAAGAATTTTTAGCTGCGGATTGTGACGCTGAAGATGCTCGATCACTTGGCGATAGCTGGCCTCTTTTTCCAGCGATACTCGGTGGCACTCGTCAATCACCAGCAGCGTAAAACTGGCGTCACTGAAGCGTTCAAGATCACGCACCACCGACTGCACCGAGCCAAATACCACTTGTCGGCTGGCTTCTTTACGCTTGAGTCCCGCGCTAAAAATATCGGCCTCGAGCCCGTAGGCTTGGTACTTGGCATGATTTTGCTCCACCAGCTCACGCACGTGAGCCAGCACCAGTACACGACCACGGGCAAGCCTGGCAAGCTCGGCAATCACCAGTGACTTGCCACTCCCGGTGGGCAATACCACTACCGCAGGGGCACTGGTTCCACGAAAGTGCTCCACCACACGCTTTACCGCTTCCCGCTGGTAGGGGCGCAGCGTTGGCACGGTAGCGTTAGCCAAGAAAGGCGGCCCAGAGGCCGCCTTTTCACAATGGGTCATTGATCACCTGTGTTATGAAGGCGTTAACCCAGCCACACCCGCGCATTGCGGAACAGGCGCAACCAAGCGCCATCCTCAGTCCATTCGGCCGGGCGCCAGGAATTGGTGACCGCACGTGACACCCGCTCAGGGTGGGGCATCATGATGGTCACGCGACCGTCTGGCGTCGTTAAACCAGTAATCCCTGACGGCGAGCCGTTGGGGTTGGCAGGGTAACGGGTCGTTACTTGGCCATAGTTATCGATATAGCGCAGCGCTATTTGGCTGCTGGACTGCATGCTGCGCAAATGCGCGGTATCGCGGAACTCAGCACGTCCTTCGCCGTGGGCCACAGCAATCGGCAGCTTAGAGCCTTCCATCCCGGCCAGCAGAATCGACGGGCTTTTCTCTACCCGTACCATCGCCACGCGTGCTTCAAACTGCTCGGATTCATTACGCTCAAATGCAGGCCAATTTTCAGCACCAGGAATCAGCGTCTTTAGCTGCGAGAGCATCTGACAACCGTTACACACGCCCAGCGAGAAACTGTCATCACGGGCAAAGAAGCTGGCAAACTGCTCACGGGCACGCTCATTGAAAAGCACTGATTTCGCCCAACCGCCACCGGCTCCCAGCACGTCACCGTAAGAGAAGCCACCGCAGGCTACTAAGCCTTTGAACTCATCAAGGGAAACACGCCCTTCCAGGATGTCACTCATGTGTACATCCACAGCGTCGAAGCCTGCTTTGTGAAACGCCCAGCCCATTTCGACCTGGCCATTGACGCCTTGTTCGCGCAGCACGGCAATCGCGGGCTTGGCAGTATTGATAAACGGCGCGCTGACATCCTCATTGATATTAAAACTAGGTGTGGCACTCAGACCAGGATCGCGAATATCGAGCAAGTTATCGAACTCGTTCTTGGCGCACTCAGGATTATCACGCAGTGCCTGCATACGGTAGCTGGTCTCAGCCCAGGTACGCTGCGTCAATTGGCGGGTTGTTTCGAGCAACGGCTCTTCAAACAGCGTCACGCGTACTTGATCATCGTAACGAGGGCGCGCAATGACACCGCACGTTTCGATACCCGCAACAGCAAACTGGGTGAGCACTTCTTCCGTGTGTTCACGACTTACCTGAATCACCGCGCCCAACTCTTCGGAGAATAGCGCGTTGAAGGCTTCCACCGGTTCATCAATCAGCCAATCCAGCTTAATTTCAAGCCCCGCATGAGCAGCAAAGGCCATTTCTAACAGCGTGACCAGCAGGCCACCATCGCTACGGTCATGGTAGGCCAGCAGTTTTCCATCGCGATTTAGCCCCTGAATGACCTCGAAAAACGCTTTCAAGTCTTCTGGGTCATCGACGTCGGGACACTCGTTACCGACTTGACCATAGACTTGCGCCAGCGCAGAGCCACCCAAACGGTTCTGGCCATTACCCAGATCGATCAGAATCAGGTCTGATTCATCCTGCTCTAGATTGATTTGTGGCGTCAGCGTTGCCAGTGCATCGGTCACCGGCGCAAACCCTGTCACTACCAGCGAAAGCGGTGACGTAATGCTCTTTTCGTCAGCCTCGTCGCCTTCTTGCCACGCGGTGCGCATGGACATGGAGTCCTTACCCACCGGAATAGCAATGCCCAGTGCCGGACACAGCTCCATACCTACCGCGTGTACAGCGTCATAGAGCGCTTGGTTTTCACCAGGATGGTCGGCGGCACTCATCCAGTTGGCTGACAGCTTAACATCCGACAGCTTAGCAATTGGCGCAGCGGCTAAGTTGGTAATCGCTTCGGCAACGGCAAGCCGGGCGCTGGCAGCGGGGTTAATAAGCGCCACCGGCGGGCGCTCGCCCATGGCCATGGCCTCACCTGCGTGGGTGTCGAAGCTAGCGGTGGTCACGGCAACATCGGCTACCGGCACTTGCCAAGGGCCAACCATCTGATCACGGGCGACTTGGCCGGTAATTGAGCGGTCGCCAATGGTAATCAAAAAGCTCTTCGATGCCACGGCTGGCAGGCGCAACACCCTATCCATCGCTTCACGCAGATCTAGGTTGTCGAGCATGACGCCTGACAGTTCAGGCGTTTGACGCTCAAACGAACGCGTCATTTTAGGCGGCTTGCCAAACAGCACGCTCATCGGGAGATCGACCGGCTTGGTATCAAAATAGCCGTCACGAACTTCCAGGTGATGATGCTCCATCGCCTCGCCTACCACCGCATAGGGGCAGCGCTCGCGCTTGCACAAGGCGTCGAAGGTGTCCAGGTCGTCAGGGGCAACGGCCAGCACATAGCGCTCTTGAGCTTCGTTACACCAAATTTCCAGCGGGCTCATACCCGGCTCAGCGTTAGGCACCGCACGCAGATTGAATAGTCCACCGCGGTTACCATCTTTGACCAACTCCGGTAGGGCATTGGAAAGCCCGCCTGCGCCGACGTCGTGAATAAAGCGAATCGGGTTTTTATCGCCCAACGCCCAGCAGCGGTCGATGACTTCTTGGGCACGACGTTCAATTTCCGGGTTTTCCCGCTGTACCGAGGCAAAATCCAAGTCTGCGCTAGACTCACCTGACGCCATGCTCGATGCAGCACCACCGCCCAAACCTATCAGCATGGCCGGGCCGCCCATCACAATTAGCTTGCCGCCAACAGGAATCTCACCTTTCTGCACATGATGAGCGCGAATGTTGCCATAACCACCGGCCAGCATAATCGGCTTGTGGAAACCGCGACGTTCGATGCCATCGTCGCTCAACGTATCCTGCTCGTAGGTACGGAAGTAGCCGGTCAGGTTAGGGCGGCCAAATTCATTGTTAAACGCTGCGCCACCGATGGGGCCATCCAGCATAATTTGCAGCGCTGACTGCATCCGCTCGGGCTTGCCATAATCAAAGGCTTCCCAGGGCTGAACGAACTCTGGGATACGCAGATTGGAAACGGTAAAGCCTGACAGCCCCGCCTTCGGCTTGCCGCCGATACCGGTCGCCCCTTCATCACGTATTTCGCCGCCAGAACCAGTCGCCGCGCCTGGAAAAGGCGCAATCGCTGTGGGGTGATTATGGGTCTCCACCTTCATCAAGATGTGGATTGGCTCTTGATGGGCATCGTAGCTAGCCCGCTCGCCCTCAGCACCAATCAGCGGCGTGGGGAAGAAGCGCCCCCCATGGCTTCCCTTAATAACCGCCGCGTTGTCGCTGTATGCCGAGAGCACATTATCTGGCGAGGTTGCAAAGGTGTTCTTAATCATCTTGAACAGCGAATGGCTCTGGGCTTCGCCATCAATCACCCAGTCCGCGTTGAAGATTTTGTGGCGGCAGTGCTCAGAGTTTGCCTGGGCAAACATCATCAGCTCTACATCACTAGGGTTGCGGCCAAGCTCAATAAACGCTGCAACCAGATAATCGATTTCATCGTCGGCAAGCGCCAGCCCTAACTCGCGGTTAGCCGTCGCCAACGCTTCACGGCCGCCTTCCAGTATATCGACGCTGCCCAGCGGAGCAGGTGCTTGATGAGCGAATAACGCAACCGCGTCAGCAACGTCAGCCAACACGTTTTCCGTCATGCGGTCGTGAAGTAGAGCGCTAATCGCCTCTAAATGCTCGTCACTAGGTTCGCCGCTCAGCGCGACTCGGTAATCAACACCACGCTCTATACGATCAATGTGGTGCAGACCGCAGTTATGAGCAATATCCGTTGCTTTAGAAGACCATGGCGACTGGGTACCCAAACGTGGCACAACTAGGAAGCGCTGGGCGTTTTCAGGGATGTCTTGGCTTGCGTGGCTACCATAATCAAGCAGCTTGGCCAAACGTTCCTGGGCAGCGTCATCCAGCGTCTCGTGGTGGTCAATGAAGTGGACGTAATGGGCGGACAACGCCTTCACCTCAGGAACACGTTCACGCAACACCGTTAACAGCCGTTCATGGCGGAAGGCAGAAAGGGCGGGTGCGCCTCGCAGTTCGAGCATATCTGGGAGCCTCTAAAGCAGGAAGAGTTCGTGCAGAAAATCAACAGGCCGCAATACGGCCCTCTTTAATGACACTGATTAGGGCTATGATACTGGAAAGCGGCGGCCACACGAAATCAACAAGGTGACAGCTTCACTCAGGCTGGGTATCGTTACAGACTGTTTCACCTTAACAAGACACCATGCTGACGTTGATTTACCGACACTTCATGAGGCGTTCTCGCGTCTATTTCGCAGTAATTGCTACGCTTTTCTTAGCGTTAGTTCCGCGTGTCACTCCGGTACCGCACGGGGAGCACTTGGCTCAAATCACTGCGAAAGATTTCATTACCATTCATACACGCAACACGCCAACTACCTACTATGAAGGTCGCCAGGGCCCCACAGGGTTTGAATATGAACTGATGCATCGCTTTGCTGATTACCTGGGTGTTAGCTTAAATCTCAATGCAAGCCACCACCCTGAAAGCGTGCTACCTGCGGTGCGACAGCAAGGTGACCTAGGGGCAGCAGCACTGCCCCTGCAGCCCGATTCGCCCGGCATTCATTACACCCGTTCAATTATTCAGATGCAGCCACTGGTGGTTTATCGGCGCGGCTTGAACGGCATTAACGAGCCGAAAAATTTAGTTGGCCTAGAATTAGGCACGCTTAGCGAAGCGGGTACCAGCCAATCACTTCTCGCCCTTCAGCGCGACTACCCAAGTTTGAGCTGGAAAGAGTCCCATGAGCTTGAAGTAGCAGAACTGCTGGCGCGGGTAGAAGACGGTACGCTGGATGCAGCAATCATTTTTGATCACCAGTTTCGTCTCAACCGACTTTTTTTTCCTAACGTCGAGCGCGGCTTCTTGTTAGGAGAACCATTGTCTTTAACCTGGGCGGTACCCAGCGGGCGCGGGCTTGGGCTGTTGGAAGCCGCCAACCAGTTTCTTCAAGAATTACAGGGAAATGGCACGCTGGAACAGCTTGTTAGCCGCTATTTTGGCCATGATGATTATTTGGAGTACGTAGGAACGCGTACGTTTTTAGCCCATTTAGATGAGCGCCTGCCAACCTATACCGAACTTTTCAAAAAGGCCGCTCGAGACACGGGGTTTGACTGGAAATTGCTGGCCGCCGTCGGTTACCAAGAGTCTCATTGGGACCCTGATGCGGTATCCCCAACCGGGGTGCGTGGCTTGATGATGCTCACTAATCCAACCGCCGCCGAGATGGGCATCGCTGACCGCACGAATCCGGCCCAAAGTATTGATGGCGGAGCACGCTACCTGCGAAGCATTAAAGATCGTCTGCCAGAAAGCATTACCGGCAATGATCGGCTCTACATGGCAATGGCCGCTTACAACGTGGGGCTTGGCCACTTATACGATGCTCGTAAGATTACCGAAATGCGCGGCGACAACCCAGACAGTTGGCAGGATATCCGCACAGCGCTTCCACTACTTCAACAACGGGAATGGCACAGCCAAACACGCCATGGTTATGCACGCGGCGGCGAACCGGTCATTTATGTACGCAACATTCGTCGCTACTACGAGATGATTGAGTACGTTGAGCGCAGTCGACAGCAATTTTTTCAGTTAGAAAAAACGCAGATTAGCGATGAGCCTCTTTTACTCTTTGATATTATTCCGCCAGTGGAATAATCAACGGTTGCGAACACGAAGGCCGTTACCTTTTGAAGGGGCAGCAGATTAACGCTTCGTGGCAAAAAACTGTTTCAACAATTTTTTTGCTGGCACTGCCAACACACCACTGGTCACAGCCACCTGGTGATTGAACCATGGCTGAGCAAGCAAATTGGCTTTTGATTCGACCATCCCCGTGCGTGGCTCTGGCGCACCGTACACTAACCGCGTTAAACGGGCATGGACCATGGCACCAGTGCACATCATGCATGGCTCAAGCGTCACAAACAGCGTGCAGCCTTCTAAGCGATAGTTACCCAGCTGTTGCCCCGCTTCTCGCAGCGCACGAATTTCCGCATGACCACTGGGATCGCAACTCGCTACCGGTGAGTTGCGCCCGACGCCTATAATGGTTCCCAGGGCATCCACCACAACCGCCCCCACCGGTACCTCGCCTTCCGCAGAGGCAAGGTGTGCTTGGTCAAGCGCTCGGTGCATGTAAAATTCATCGCTGCGTATCAAGGCAAACTCCGCTAAGGTAGCAAAACGATCGTTTTAATTGTGCCATAGCCGCCTAAACACCCTGGCAATCACTAGCGGCAAAACAGACAGCACTAAGGATACCGAGAATGAACGATGCGCTGAAGACACTGGTAAGCTTACTTGAGCTGGAAACACTTGAAGAGACGCTGTTTCGTGGTCAAAGCCAAGATCTAGGCTTTCCCCAGCTCTACGGCGGTCAAGTATTAGGACAAGCACTAGCAGCTGCAGCCCGCACCGTGCCTGATGATCGCCGACCACATTCACAGCATGGCTACTTTCTGCGACCAGGCGACCCCCACCGCCCCGTGGTCTACCAAGTAGACACTATTCGCGACGGCGGCAGCTTTACCACTCGCCGCGTTACCGCCATACAAAAAGGGCGGCCTATTTTCTTCTGTAGTGCATCGTTTCAAAGCGAGGAAGAGGGCATTAGCCACCAACGCACGATGCCTAGCGTAGCCACGCCAGAGGCTATCATCGAAAGGGGTGATGTGAAGCATACCCGCTTCCCAGGCCATCCTATCGAGTTTCTGCATTTAAAGGGCAATCCTGACAACGCATCGCCTGCAGGTCAGTGTCTTTGGTTTCGCTTAGCTGGCGGAACGCTGCCCGACGATCCTGCACTGCATCGCCACCTGCTTTCCTACGCGTCAGACTTCAACCTGCTAACGACCGGGCTGGTTCCCCACGGCATCAGGTACACCGACCCCAAGCTGCGCATTGCTAGCCTGGATCATTCCCTTTGGCTACACGAAGATACTCGCCTGGATGATTGGTTACTTTACGTGATCGACTCGCCCTGGGCAGGCGGTGCCCGTGGTTTAGCCCGAGGTCATATCTACCGCCGCGACGGGCGTTTGATAGCCTCTACCGCTCAAGAGGGATTAGTACGATATCCACAATAATGCTAAATCGCATCAACAAAACCGATACGCAAACGCGCCAACGCCCGCTATAGGCGGGCGCTGGAGAGTGCATCAACGTGCGCGTAACAATTTACGCGCCGTAAACATCATTAATGGTTTTGAGTGGATAGTGTGCTGGGTAAGGCTTACGCGCCACGCCGGAGTCGACTGCTGCCTGAGCCACCGCAGAGGAAACACGATCAAGCAAGCGAATATCTACAGGCGTAGGAATGATGTATTCGCGCCCAAAGCTCATTTCAGTACGCTCGTAGGCGTCTAACACCTCTTGGGGAACCGGCTCTCGGGCTAGATCCTTAAGGGCATGAACAGCTGCCAGCTTCATGGTTTCATTGATGCGAGTCGCCCGAACATCCAAAGCACCCCGAAAAATAAACGGGAAACCCAACACGTTATTGACCTGATTGGGGTAATCCGAACGGCCTGTCGCCATAATCACATCAGGTCGTGCTTCACGGGCCACCGCTGGATGAATTTCTGGGTCGGGGTTAGTGCAGGCGAAAATGACTGGGTCTCGAGCCATTTTCTTAACTTGCTCGGCAGAAAGAAGCCCTGGGCCAGAAAGACCAATAAACACGTCAGCACCGTCGATGGCATCGTCGAGTGTGCGCATGTTGGTGTTGCGAGCAAATTCAGCTTTATATTCATTAATACCATCGCGATCAGTGTGAATAACACCACGACGGTCAAGCATCACCAAGTTCTCTTTACTCGCACCACAAGACACCAGCAAACGCATGCAGGCAATGGCTGCAGCGCCTGCGCCCATACAAACAATCTTCACATCTTCAATACGCTTATCCGCAATATCCAGCGCATTGAGCATACCAGCAGCAGTCACAATGGCCGTTCCATGCTGATCATCGTGAAATACCGGGATACTGCAGCGATCAATCAAGGCTTTTTCAATTTTAAAACATTCGGGCGCTTTGATATCTTCTAGATTAATCCCTCCCCAAGTATCCGCAATACGCGCCACTGTGTCGATAAACGCCTGAGGACTTTCAGCATCCACTTCAATATCGACTGAGTTAATGCCCGCAAAGCACTTAAAGAGTACACCCTTACCTTCCATGACCGGCTTGCTGGCCAACGGGCCAAGGTTACCCAGGCCTAAAATAGCAGTTCCATCAGAAATGACGGCGACCAGATTCCCTTTACCAGTGTAGCGATAGGCATTTTCCGCCTCACGAGCGATTTCGCGAACCGGCTCAGCAACGCCAGGGCTATACGCCAGCGCCAGATCTCGCGCGGTAACCGTGGGTTTGGTTAACTCCACAGATAGCTTACCGGGAATCGGTTTAGCGTGATAATCCAAAGCCGCTTGCTTATTTGCATCCATCATGGTCAGAGTCCAATCAGCCTAACGTAAAAAAGTCACACCAGAATATAGAAAAAACCTATGCGCCTCAAGCACGTAGTAAACTTTGCAAAAAAACAGTCGTTTTAACTCAGTTTGCGTCATGTTCGAAACTTTTCAACACTATTTGCTGAAACTTATGCCTAAACGCACTAGCCATAAAGGTTTGCTTATTGATGCAGCGCGGCATTTTGTGGAAATAAATTCCATTTAAAGAAAGAAAAAAGCCGATTCTTCAACAGGCTAGATTCTTCAATAGGCTAACCAGAAAGGGAGCGAAAAAGAGAAAAAGGAAAAAGCATATTACTGAAAGTAAAAAACCCACGCCGTAGCGTAGGTTTTATTTATGCAAAACACATTGAATGTTTGCAATGGCAAAAATCCGTTAGGATTAGCCGCGCTTAACAGCAGCGCCGAAACGCTTGTTAAAGCGTTCTACACGGCCACCAGTGGTCGCTTGCTTCTGCTTACCAGTGTAAAACGGGTGGCAGTTGGAGCACACATCCAGAGAAAAGTCATGACCAGAGGTAGAACCAACCTGGAAGTTTGCACCGCAAGAACAGCTAGCGGTGACCGTGTTGTAATTTGGGTGGATACCTTGTTTCATCTTGAGCCTCATGAGCTGTATGCCGCCACTTGATCCGTTGCCAAGCACCGCATACGGGTTGAAAAAACTGCTAACCGGTTAACCGCTCCATCCTATAGATTCAGAGCGGCCGCGCATTCTAGCAAACTAAACGCCGGAGGCCAATTGCCCGACTCTGTTTCTAACCAGGCGCGCCCTCAGGGCACGACCTCAGCACGTTTTCAAGTGTTAACAATAGCCCTGCCATCACCGCTGCGGCGTTTGTTTGACTATTTGCCAACACGTCAACCACCCGCTTGCGGTTGGCAGGTAGGTCTTCGAGTGCGCGTCCCCTTCGGTCGCAGGGAAGTGGTCGGCGTGGTGGCAGAACTCGCCAATGGCAGCGAACTGCCTCACGACAAGCTGCGCGCTATCAGCGAAGTGCTCGACGACGCCCCTCTGCCCAATGACTGGCAGTGGCTATGCCATTTCGCTGCCCGCTATTATCAGCATAGTTTAGGCGACACTATGCAACTGGCTATGCCCGCTCGGCTGCGCCAGGGCCACCCAATGGGGGGACGAACGCAAACCCTGTGGCTACCACTGTCACCTGGCGATGACCTGATACTTCAGCGAGCTCCAAAGCAGGCCGAGCTATATGCACTGCTGCGCCAGCACCCACATGGGCTGGCGGGCCGAGCAGTCACTGCGCATGGTTTTACCCGCGAGCAGCTTCTAGCCTTGCAAAAAAAGGGCTATGCCCGTGCTCAGGAAACCGCACTAACCGCAGCGCAGCCTGCTAGCGGCGGCTTGTTGGCATCGCCTTCACTTCCTCTGAATAGAGAGCAGGCCTCGGCACTTGCCGTATTGCATGAAAAACTCGAAAGTTACCACCCCTGCCTGTTAGAAGGCGTGACCGGAAGCGGTAAAACCGAAATTTACCTTCAGCTAATTGAAGCTCTCGCTGCTAAAGGCAAGCAGTCGCTGGTACTGGTGCCTGAAATAGGTCTCACTCCTCAAACCCTGGCGCGCTTCAAAAGCCGCTTCAGGGTGCCTGTCGTAGCACTGCACTCGGGACTTACTGATCTGGAGCGTCTGGACGTATGGGAAGCTGCTGCCAATGGACGCGCGCTCGTCATTATCGGCACCCGATCCGCTATTTTCACGCCGCTTAAAAACCCCGGGGCCATTATCGTCGATGAAGAGCATGATAGTTCCTACAAACAGCACGACGGGCTACGCTACCATGCCCGGGATTTAGCCGTTGCAAGAGCGCACTACCACAACATTCCCTTGCTGCTGGGTAGCGCGACACCTTCCTTTGAGAGTTTGCAGCAAGCGCTTTCCGGCACATATCGCCACCTGCGGCTCACCCAGCGCCCTAGCCGACACCCGCCGGCCAAGCTGGAGTTGATTGATCTGCGTCACCAACGGCGTCAGGGCGGGCTTCTGCCTAATGCCATCAGCGCCATTAAAAGCACCTTAACGTCAGGTAAGCAGGCGCTGGTATTTATTAACCGACGAGGGTTCGCACCCACGCTTGCTTGCCATAGTTGCGGCTGGATAGCCGAGTGTGGGCAGTGCGATTCGCGCATGACACTTCACCGCCAACCCCCACTGCTGGCCTGCCACCATTGCGATAGCCGGCGAGCACTGCCAGATGCCTGCCCCGAATGCGGAAGCGGCGACCTACGCGCTTTGGGCAGCGGCACTGAGCGAACCGAAGAAACGCTGCAAGGTTTGTTCCCAAACGTTACCGTGCATCGCATTGACCGCGACAGTACGCGCAAAAAAGAGAGTTTTGAGCAGATACTCAAAGAGATTCAACGAGGCGAGCCTTGCTTGCTCGTCGGCACCCAGATGCTGGCGAAAGGTCATCACCTTCCCCATGTCACGCTAGTTGTTGTCGTCAATGCAGACGGAGGACTCTACGCTGCCGACTTTCGTGCTTTGGAGCACAGTGCGCAGCTATTGGAACAAGTTGCTGGTCGCGCAGGGCGCGCCGCTCACCCGGGGCGAGTACTGGTGCAAACGCTGCATCCGGATGACCCACATCTAGGCCAACTTGCTGAGCACGGTTATGGCGCACTCGCACGCAGCCTGCTGGAAGAACGTCGACTCGCCGGACTGCCACCTTTTTGCTTTATGGCATTGCTACGCATTGAAAGCCCCCATGAAGAAGCGGCGATTGCTTTGGGTCAACAAGCCGCTCAAGCACTTCACCAATGGTTAACAATAGTAAAACTACCAGTGCGCTGTTTAGGCCCTGTTCCAGCGCCCATGGAGCGCCGTCAAAACCGTTATCATGTCCACATCATGCTGGCAGCGGACAAACGTAGCCAGCGCCACACGGCTGCTAACTGGCTAGTGCAGTGGTTAGAAGCCAATCGAGAAGCACGCAAAGTCCGTTGGTCAATTGATATTGACCCTCAAACGCTCGCGTAAAGACAAGCATTACGAGGGCAATTTGCTCATCCTGTAACGCAATACGGCTTTGAAACTGAGCGCCAATTGCCGATAATGACCGCTTTGCCGCTGCCTGACCTGAGCGCATGCACACGCCGCCACCGACGACATCCGGATATTTAAATGAAAGACACCATTGTTACTTTGCTAGCAGGCGCGATTGACGCGCTTAAGCACCAAGGCGTGCTGCCCGACGATTCACAGCCGACGATTAAAGTTGACCCCACCAAAGATAAAGCTCACGGCGACTACGCCACAAACCTAGCCCTTATGCTGGCGAAGCCCGCAGCAATGAAGCCTCGCGAGCTTGCCGACTTACTGGTTGCCTCCCTTCCCGCGAGCGATGCGATTCAAAAAACGGAAATCGCAGGCCCCGGCTTTATTAATTTTTTTGCGGCCACGGATGCCGCCGCTCAAATTGTTGCCCAGGTGCTCGATAGCGGTGATGCCTTTGGCCGCTGCCTAATTGGCAAGGGCGAGAAAGTCCAGGTGGAGTTTGTTTCTGCCAACCCGACAGGCCCTCTTCACGTGGGCCATGGCCGTGGCGCTGCGATAGGCGACTGTATCTGCCGCCTGTTAGAAGCCACTGGCTATGACGTAACTCGCGAGTTTTATTACAACGATGCCGGCGCCCAGATCAAAAATCTGGCACTTTCTGTCCAGGCTCGTGCAAAGGGCCTTGGCCCCGATGACCCCAGTTGGCCAGAAGACGGCTACCGCGGCGAATACATTGTTGATGTGGCCAACGACTACATGGCAGGCAAAACGGTGACCGCCGATGACCGTGAAGTCACCGCTAAAGCAGAGGTTAACGAGTTAGACGCCATTCAGGCCTTTGCGGTTGCCTGGCTGCGTCGTGAGCAGGATTTAGACCTAAAAGCGTTTGGCGTTGAGTTTGATGTCTACTTCCTTGAGTCATCGCTGTATCAAGACGGCAAGGTAGAAGCAACCGTCGAAAAGCTGGTCGCTAATGGCCATACCTATGAAGAAGACGGTGCCATGTGGCTGCGCACCACTGACTTTGGCGACGACAAAGACCGCGTGATGCGCAAGCGTGAAGGAGGTTATACCTACTTCTTGCCAGATGTGGCCTACCACTTGAACAAGTGGCAGCGCGGCTTTAAAACCGTGATCAATGAGCAAGGGGCTGATCACCACTCTACGGTCACCCGCGTTCGCGCTGGCTTGCAGGCACTGGAAGTTGGCATTCCAAAAGGCTGGCCCGACTATGTTCTGCATCAAATGGTCATGGTGACCCGCTCAGGCGTAGAGGTGAAACTTTCCAAGCGTGCCGGTAGCTATGTCACTGTGCGCGACTTGATTGATGAAGTTGGTCGCGATGCTACCCGCTTCTTCCTGGCGGCCCGCCGAGCGGATTCGCAGCTTACCTTTGACATCGACTTGGCACGCTCGCAGTCGAACGATAACCCGGTGTATTACATTCAATACGCCCATGCGCGGGTATCCAGCATGCTGCGCAAAGCCGAAGATGCAGGCCAGCCCTTCAACCATGGCGTCGCGCTGGCTAATCTCGCATTGCTCGATAGCGATCAGGAAAAGGCCGTACTTAATCGCTTGGCGCGCTACCCAGAGGTGGTTGAGAACGCTGCTAAAAACCGCGAGCCGCAACAAGTTGCTCAGTACCTGCTGGATCTTTCGGGTGATTTTCACACCTGCTACAACGCCGTTAAAGTCATGGTTGATGACGATACCCTGCGTAACACACGCTTAGCGCTTGGCCTGGCAACCAAGCAAGTGCTGCGTAACGGTCTCGATCTTATGGGGGTCAGTGCCCCAGAGGAGATGTAAGCGATGGCCAGTTCAAAAGAAAAGCCAGCCCGCCGAGGAGCAACCTCTCAGCGCAACGCCGGCAAACGCTCAGGTGGCGGATTCAGAATCCCCGGCTGGCTTTGGGGGTTAGCGGGGTTAGCGGTGGGGTTTTTCCTGGCGCAGCATCAACACGGCACCGCACCTTGGCAAAAGCAGGAAGACACGCCCCAGGCGACCGTGTTGCCGAAGCCTGCCGACAGCGATGAGCGCAGTGCCGCGCGCCAAACAGAGAGCGCCACCGAAACGGCAATGCCGACGTTTGAATTTTACACGCTGCTACCTGACACAGAGATCATTGCGCCGGGAGTTTCGCTACCGTCGACGGTGAATCGCCCCGAAGCAACGGCACAGCAGCGACAAACGACGGCAAATAACGACACAACGGCAAGCAGCGAAAGTGCGCGTCAAGATGACCCCATTGCCCAGGTGATCGCGGCTAATATGCGCCCTGAAGAGCAAGTCGCCGCCGCCCAGCAAGCGACTGCCAACAGCGCGCCTAACCGTTATATGCTGCAGGCCGCATCGTTTCGTGAATTAAGCGATGCCGAGCAGCTGCGTGGCCGTCTGCGCAATTTAAGCCTGCTTGCCCAAGTTAGCGAGGTAAAGGCCAATGGCGATACATGGCACCGTGTTCAAGTAGGCCCTTATGAAGACACGCGAGAGTTAAACCGCGCCCAAGATTTAATGGCCACCCAAGGCATTGAGCCACTTCTAATCCAGCTTCAAAACTAGTTTAACCAAAGGCTGCTTTAATCACAGACTGTTCTAATCACAGACTGTTCTAATCACAGGCTGTTCTAACCCAAAGACCAAGCGGGCTTGCATTTCACAAACCCCGTTTAAAAGCACATTATCCGAAGGCTTTAGTTAGCGGGCGGTTGATTTTTTATCAGCCGCCCGCACTTTGTGGTGAGTCGCTTTTTTTACGGTCTTTTAAAAAACGGCCGATCAGTCATCGGGAGCGAGTGTCTCCCCCAAGGAGTTATCTCCATGACCACTATTGTATCCGTACGCCGCGGTAACCAGGTTGCCCTTGCAGGCGACGGCCAAGTATCACTGGGCAACACCGTAATGAAAGGCAATGCGAGTAAGGTACGTCGACTTTATCGTGGCAAAGTGCTGGCAGGCTTTGCTGGCGGCACCGCTGATGCCTTCACGCTATTTGAGCGTTTTGAAGCGCAGTTGGAAAAATATCAGGGCCACCTTACCAAAGCAGCCGTTGAGCTGGCTAAGGATTGGCGCACCGACCGAGCGCTACGCCGTTTGGAAGCGCTGCTGGCCGTCGCTGACCACAGTGCCTCGTTGATTATTACCGGTAACGGTGATGTGGTTGAACCTGAGCGCGGCATTATTGCTATTGGTTCCGGCGGTAACTTTGCTCAAGCAAGCGCCCGTGCACTGCTGGAAAATACCGAACTTTCTGCGCGTGAAATTACTGAAAAATCACTCGAAATCGCCGGCGACATCTGCGTGTTTACCAATCACCACGTCACGCTCGAAGAGCTGAACATCAACGACCGTTGAGGCCCCTTTTTTATGACACAGATGACACCCCGCGAAATCGTTCATGCCCTGGACCAGTACATCATTGGTCAGCAAGATGCCAAACGTGCTGTCGCCATTGCCCTGCGTAACCGCTGGCGCCGCATGCAGCTGGATGATGAGTTGCGCCCAGAAGTAACGCCAAAGAATATATTGATGATCGGCCCTACCGGCGTGGGTAAAACTGAAATTGCTCGCCGCCTCGCCAAGCTGGCCAAAGCGCCCTTCATTAAGGTCGAAGCCACTAAATTTACCGAAGTAGGCTATGTTGGCCGGGATGTCGAGTCGATTATTCGCGACTTAATGGAAGCCGCGATCAAAATGGTTCGTGAGCACGCCAAAGAAGAAGTCGGCCATCGCGCTGAAGATGCCGCTGAAGACCGCGTTCTGGATGCACTCTTACCACCCCCCCGCGGCCAGGAAGATAAGCCTCGGGAAGATAATGGTACGCGTCAAACCTTCCGTAAAAAGCTTCGGGAAGGTCAGTTAAACGATAAAGAGATCGACATCGAAATCTCTTCCCATGGCCAAGGCATTGACATTATGACACCGCCCGGCATGGAGGAGATGACCAATCAGCTGCAAAGCCTGTTTTCCAACATGGGCCAGCAAAAGCGCGAACAGCGCCGTGTGACCGTAAAAGAAGCCTTAATTCTGCTGCGCGATGAAGAGGCAGGCAAACTGGTCAATGAAGAAGAAATCAAAGCCCGCGCCGTCGAAGCCGTCGAGCAGCACGGGATTGTATTCCTGGATGAGATCGACAAGGTTACCAAGGGCAGCGGCCAGTCCAGCGGTGGCGAAGTCTCCCGTGAAGGCGTTCAGCGTGACCTACTGCCATTGATCGAAGGCTCTACTGTTTCAACGAAGTACGGCATGGTGAAAACCGATCATATTTTGTTTATTGCTTCGGGTGCCTTTCACCTATCGCGCCCCTCGGACCTTATTCCCGAACTACAAGGGCGCTTGCCGATCCGCGTTGAACTGGATGCACTGACACCCGGCGACTTCCAACGGATTCTCACCGAGCCCTCCGCTTCGCTCACCAAGCAGTATCAAGCGCTGCTGGCTACCGAAGGGCTGGACATCGAATTCACGCCAGACGGTATCGAGCGTATTGCCGAAATTTCCTGGCAAGTGAACGAAGGCACTGAGAATATCGGGGCTCGCCGACTACACACGGTGCTGGAACGGCTGCTCGAAGAAGCCTCGTTTAAAGGAGGCGACATGGATAGCCCTCTGATAATCGATGCCGATTACGTCAATGCTCAACTGGGCGAGCTAGCGGTGGACGAAGACCTATCGCGATATATTTTGTAAGTTAGCACCCATGGAATGTGGCAGTGACAGCCAGCCACGCTGTTACTGCCACTCCTTTTTAGAGGTTAAACTCATCCATGAACGCTTCTATTCCTACGAACGCCCCCACACCAACGCGGGTTCACTACCATAAGCAGGCCCGCGAACTGGCGCTTGACTATGCCAGTGGAGAAAGCTATCGGCTGCCGGTCGAGTTTTTACGGGTCTATTCCCCTTCGGCCGAAGTACGCGGCCATGGCGGCGACACCGCCGTACTCCAGGTGGGAAAAAAAGATGTCGGCCTACAAAATATTACCCAAGCCGGTAACTACGCACTGAAACTGCATTTTGATGATGGTCACGATAGCGGCCTTTACAGCTGGAACTATCTCTACGACCTGGCCCAACACCAAAATGATTACTGGCAAAACTACCTCGAACGCCTCGAAGAGGCAGGTGCCTCCCGCGAGCCCGCCAGCATTCAATTCAAACAACTGTGACGCTTCACCCCAGGTGAAGCGCAGACAAGCTGGGGGGGAGAAGGCTACAATGTCGCTAATCATTTTTTGCGACGGCCTTTTGGTCGACTATTACCGCCTCGAACTCGGGAGCTAGAGCCCCATGAGCCCCACAGAAGAACGCACCACCCATTTTGGTTTTCAGGAAGTAGCGGTTGACGAGAAAGCATCTCGTGTTGCCGATGTCTTCCACTCGGTCGCTGCTCGCTACGACATCATGAATGACGTGATGTCTATGGGCATCCATCGCATCTGGAAACGCCTTGCGATAGAACGTGCAGGCGTCCGCCCTGGGCATCATGTACTGGATATTGCTGGCGGCACCGGCGATTTAACACTTAAATTCTCACGCTTGGTTGGCCCGCGCGGCAAAGTCATACTGGCTGACATTAACGCCTCCATGCTAAGAGTCGGCCGCGACAAACTGATGGATAACGGCGTCGGTGGCAACGTTGAGTATGTGCAAGCCAATGCCGAGTGCCTGCCGTTTCCTGATAATAGTTTTGATTGCATTACGATTGCCTTTGGCCTGCGTAATGTCACCGACAAAGATGCCGCGCTGCGCTCTATGGCACGCGTGCTAAAACCCGGTGGGCGATTACTGGTACTTGAGTTCTCCAAGCCAAATAATGCACTTTTGTCAAAAGCTTATGACGAATACTCCTTCCGTCTGCTGCCGAAAATGGGCGAACTAGTAGCTGGCGATGGCGAAAGTTACCGCTATCTCGCCGAGTCTATTCGCATGCACCCTGACCAAGAAACCCTGAAAGGCATGATGGAAGCCGCGGGGCTTGAACGGGTGGAGTACACCAACCTGACCGGCGGTATCGTTGCCCTTCACCGCGGCATTAAATTATGAAGTCACCAACAATGAGGTCCGCATGCTAGTCACCCCGACCCTGTTGCTGGCCGGATGTGAACGCATGTTGAATGCCTTGCTTGCCCGAGATCCGGCCTCGCCTGCACGCTTATCGGCGTTAGCAGGCAGCCGACTGCTAGTGAGGCTGGAAAAGCCTCACCTTCAGTTGGTGCTGCACTATCACCATGCGGGTATTGATCTACTGCGTGGCGACGACCTGGATGAAACCGACGTCGACGCCATCGTTGAACTGACCCCGGAAACACTCTCTGAATGGTTAAGCGGTGCTTCTGTTGAACGGTTGATGTTTGATGGCAAACTTTCTGTGCGTGGCCGCATCCATCTATTAGAAGCCACCCGCGACCTGCTCTTTGATCTGGATATCGACTGGGAAAGCGAGCTAGCTCGCTGGCTGGGTGAACTGCCCGCCCATTCACTGGCTGAAGGAATTCGCCGTGCCGCCCGCTGGGGGCTAAGAGCGAAAGATGAACTGCTGCAAGACGTTTCTGAATACGTCTTTGAAGAAGCCCGCTTACTTCCAGGCCGCCAACAACGCGACGTACTTCGAGATCACTTAACTGAACTTGAAATTTCGACCGACCGCCTGGAAGCTAGGCTCAATCGCCTCCACAGGCGCTTGACTCAGTTGACGGCCCAGCAGAAAAAAACGCATTTACAGTCTGAGGAGCCGCACTAATGAGCCTGCGGTTAGTAAAGATCACTTGGATAGTGGCTCGCCATCGCTTAGATACATTAATACCCGTAGAACGACTGCCGTTCTGGCTACGTATCTTGATGAGTATTTCGCCTCTAAAGCTGTTTCCCGTTGGCCAGCGCAGTCGCGGCGAACGATTGCGCCTAGCCTTGGAAGCGCTTGGGCCAATTTTCATTAAGTTTGGCCAAATGCTCTCGACCCGACGAGATTTATTGCCCGAAGACATCGCCGATGAATTAAAACGCTTGCAAGACCAAGTGCCTCCCTTCCCTGGCGAATTAGCCGCTGCACGGGTCGAAAAAGAGCTTGAAATGTCGCTCGCTGAGGCATTTTCCGCCTTCGACCAAGTACCCTTGGCATCCGCGTCAATAGCCCAGGTACATGCAGCCACACTGCATAGCGGTGAAGACGTGGTCGTCAAAATTATTCGCCCCGGCATTGACAGCATTATGCGCCAGGATATGGCACTGATGTATCAAATCGCCAAGCTGCTAGGCAAAGTACCTGACGCAAAACGATTACGCCCAGTCGAAGTGATCCGCGATTACGAAGCCACCTTGTTTGATGAGCTTGATCTCTACAAAGAAGCGGCAAACACGTCACAACTCAAACGTAACTTCAAAGATTCACCGCTGATGTTTGTACCGACAGTCTACTGGCCCTACGCTCGTCGCCATGTCATGGTACAAGAGCGTATTCGCGGCGTACCGGTGGCTGACTTAGACACGCTTATAGCGCGGGGCACCAACCTCAAGAAACTGGCCGAGCGTGGCGTTGAAATCTTCTTTACCCAGGTTTTCCGGGATAACTTCTTCCATGCCGACATGCATCCCGGCAATATCTTTGTTAACTGCGATGACCCTGAAGATCCACAGTACATCGCCATCGACTGCGGCATTGTGGGGAGCCTTACCCGAGAAGATCAGGACTACCTCGCGCGCAACTTACTAGCGTTTTTCCATCAAGATTATTACGAAGTAGCCGCTTTACATATCGCGTCTGGCTGGGTGGGCGAAAACACCCGTGCCAACGAATTCGCAGCCGCCATTCGTACCGTATGCGAGCCCATTCTTGAAAAGCCGCTAAAAGATATTTCGTTTGGGCAGGTGCTGTTAGGACTGTTTCAAACAGCACGCCGTTTTAATATGGAAGTACAGCCACAGCTGGTATTGTTGCAAAAAACGCTGCTTAACATCGAAGGGCTGGGCCGCCAACTTTATCCTGACCTGGATTTATGGAGCACCGCTAAGCCATATCTAGAAAAGTGGATGAAACAGCGCGCGGGTATCGGCGGCCTTTGGGAATCGCTCAAACGCCAGGCACCGGAGCTTTCTCACCAGCTGCCTGAGCTGCCCGTGTTAGCCCACCAGGCGCTGAGCCGAATGGAACATGAGCACCGTCAGCGTCATCAGCAAGCAGCCTCTATTAGTGCTGTTCAACAGCAGCTGACGCGCCAGAATAAACGTCATTACCGTCTGCGTATTGGCCTTATTCTGATCGCTATTGCATTGGCTTGGCAGCCGCTGAGCAGCTGGGCATCGGCGCAAGAATGGCCTGTTTTAGCAGCAGCGGGAGTAGGCTTGGTGTTGTTACTATGGCAATGAATGAATGAAGCAACCAAACAGCAATATAAAGCGTCTAAGCACTGATTTTTGGCAAACGTGCTGTGATGATTGATAAAAGGATGCCTATGACTGATTCTAACCAGACGACGCAAGTGCTAGACGCACTCGCCGAGGTTTTAAAGCAGCGCCGACACGCTAGTGCAGAAAATTCTTATGTTGCCTCCTTGCATCATAAGGGTTTGAACAAGATACTCGAAAAGGTCGGCGAAGAGGCGACTGAGACAATTTTGGCGGCGAAAGATGCCGAGCACGGCGGCGAGCAGGCGCATCAAGCAGTGATCGCTGAAACCGCCGACCTGTGGTTTCATAGCTTAGTAATGCTGTCGCACCTCGAACTGGATCATCAGCGCGTTTTAGATGAGCTAGCACGGCGGTTCGGTATTTCTGGTCATGACGAAAAAGCGTCCCGCACACAACGTTAACCTGCACTGATGAGGAAATGCATATGTTAGGTGGTATCAGTATTTGGCAGTTGCTGATTGTTCTGGGCATCATCATCCTAATTTTCGGCACCAAAAAACTGCGTAATGTGGGCACCGACTTAGGCGGTGCAGTCAAAGGTTTCAAAAAAGCCATTAACGAAGAAGAGAAAGATGGCGATAAAAAAGAAGCCGACCAACCTCAGGCAAAAGTGAGCCACGAAGAGGCTGGCAACACCTACGATGTTCAAGCAGAAGAAAAGCGTGCAGCAGAAGAACGTCCCACAGAACGTAACGAAGAGCGCAAATAACCCATGCTGGATATCGGCTTTCTTGAACTAATGCTGATTGGTATCGTCGGGCTTCTGGTGCTTGGACCAGAACGCCTGCCGAAAGCCGCTCGCACAGCAGGTATGTGGATCGGCAAAATCAAGCGTACGGTATCCGGTATGCAGCGCGAAATCAGCGCCCAACTGGAAGCGGAGGAGTTGCGTCAAAAACTCAACGAGCAACAGAAAAAGCTCGATGACAGCCTCAAAAAAGCCAAGCAGGATGTTGAGAGCATTGCCGACGCCCCCTCTTCTTCCGGCGCTTCCAGCGTTTCTACATCGGCTAACCAAAACGAAACCGAGCAGCGGGTTGCCAACGCTAGCGCCCGGTTAGATGATGCTTTGCAAACAGTCCGCGAAGACACGCCAACAGCCTCTTCCTCAACGCCTCATCAAAGTGCTACCGATGAATTGCGTGCGGTTAATCCTAGCGGCGAAAGTGAGCCTAGCAATGCAAATACTAAGCAGGCGGATATGAAAAAAGCGGATTTTGAAAAGGCTGATTTTAAAAAGGATAGCAATCACCAATGAGTATGTCTGGCGATTCGCAGGAGCCGCGTAAGGACCAAGGCCAAGCGCCCCTTATCGAGCACCTGATTGAGCTACGCTCGCGGCTAATGAAAGCGGTCGTAGTTATATTAGTTGTGTTTCTTGGTCTTTATTCCTTTGCTAATGATATTTACAGCTTTGTGGCTGAGCCACTAATGGCACTGCTGCCAGAAGGCTCACAGATGATCGCCACCGAGGTGGCTTCACCTTTCCTGGCTCCCTTTAAACTAACGCTAGTCGTCGCCGTCTTTATCGCCGTTCCCTTTGTGCTCCACCAGGCATGGGCATTTGTGGCACCAGGGCTTTACGATAACGAGAAAGCGCTGGCAATCCCTATTTTGGTTTCTAGCATAGCGCTGTTTTACGCGGGCGCAGCGTTTGCTTATTACGTGGTTTTTCCGCTGCTGTTTGAGTTTTTCACCCAGACCGGGCCGGAAGACATCGCGATAATGACCGACATTAATCAGTACCTAAACTTTGTATTAAAGCTGTTTTTTGCCTTTGGTGTCGCTTTTGAAATCCCCATTGCGACGTTTTTGCTAATACTGTCGGGTGCGGCCACGGTTGAGAGTCTTTCGAAAAAACGGCCGTACATTATTTTAGGCTGCTTTGTGGTAGGCATGCTGCTTACGCCACCCGACATCATTTCTCAAAGTCTGTTGGCTGTCCCCATGTATCTGCTTTATGAAGTGGGGCTACTGTTTGGCCGTTTGGTCCGCCGAAAAGAAAAGGCAGATGACGCTGAAGAACAAGAGACCTAACAGCGCTATCACATGCAATGCACTGCGCATAAAAAAGCCTCTGCCACTAAAAATGACAGAGGCTTTTTGCCCTTTATACGAAGGGCCTATCGATAGAAAACATTAGCCCACCAAAACATTAGCCCATCATTTCATCAATGCGGTCTACCAATTTAAAGATACCGGTTGCGGCCTCACTAATACGAGTCGCCAACATATAGGCAGGCGTCGTCACTATCCGGTGTTCGAAATCTACCACGATATCTTCTACGCCACAGCTGCGATGTAGTCCTCCCATTGCACTGATGGCGCCAGAAACGCTTGGGTCATGGCCAACGGTCACCGCGACACCCTCGCCAAACAGACGCGGTACCAAAACGGGAGCAATACACAACAAACCAATGGGCTTCGCCTCTTCTTTAAAACCTATCAGCGCCTCTTTTACGCTCTCAAGTACCTGCATGTTGTCGCCCTGAACGGCAAAATCAGACAGATTTTTTGCGACACCAAAGCCGCCAGGCACAATGACCGCATCAAAGTCGTCAGCCTCTAGCTCAGTAATCGGGCTAATATCACCACGGGCCAAGCGAGCTGATTCCTGCAGTACATTTCGCTGTTCACCCTCCACAGGTTCTTGCGTTAAGTGATTAATCACATGATGCTGAGCGACATCCGGCGCAAAGCAGCGATAGCCAATCCCTAACTGATCTAGGCGCAGCAGCGTTAGCGTTGTTTCATAGATTTCAGAACCATCAAAAACGCCGCAGCCTGCTAATACGATTGCTACCTGTTTGGTCATGCTTATCTCCTTATCGTAGCGCTTATTATCGCTATTGAATCGTTGCCACTTAGCGTCGCTGAGCGGCTCACTTTAGTCAGTCTATAAAGCCACTACAAGCGAGCTATCACAAGCCTGCTTTCGCTGCAGTGCAAGACTGATATACTCACGTTAAGCCTTTTAGGGCACCCACTACGCGATTTTTGGAGAACGCTGTTGAACACCCCTGCTCCCCGACACTTCCCTGCTACCCGCCTTCGCCGCATGCGTCGCGACGATTTTTCCCGTCGTTTAATGCAAGAGTCGACGCTGACACCCAGCGATTTGATTTTGCCGGTCTTTGTACTGGAAGGCGAAAATCAGCGCGAAGCGGTTGCCTCAATGCCCGGTGTTGAGCGTCTTTCTATCGACCTGCTGATTGAGCAAGCTCGCGAGGCCTATGCGCTAGGCATTCCTGCATTAGCCCTCTTTCCCGTTATCGGTGCCGCGCAAAAAAGCGAGCTAGCAGAAGAGGCTTATAATGCGAGCGGCCTTGTCCAGCGCAGCGTGCGGGCACTAAAAGAAGCGCTACCAGAACTTGGCATTATTACCGATGTCGCCCTTGATCCCTATACCAGCCACGGCCAGGACGGCATTCTTGATGAGCAAGGCTACGTGCAAAATGACCGCACAGTCGATACGCTACTCAAACAAGCGCTTTCTCACGCCGAAGCGGGTGCCGATGTCGTCGCACCCTCTGACATGATGGATGGCCGCATCGGCGCCATCCGCCAAGTGCTAGAACAGGAACACCTGCATAACGTACGTATTATGGCGTATAGCGCTAAGTATGCCTCTACGTATTATGGCCCTTTCCGTGACGCAGTCGGCTCTGCCGCTAATCTTGGCAAAGCGGACAAACGCACCTATCAGATGGATCCTGCCAATAGTGATGAAGCGTTGCATGAAGTGGCTATGGATATCGCCGAAGGCGCCGATATGGTGATGGTGAAGCCCGGCATGCCTTATTTGGATGTCGTGCGTCGTGTAAAAAGCGAACTGCAAGTGCCGACATTCGCTTACCAAGTCAGCGGCGAGTATGCCATGCACCGCGCCGCTTTCGATAACGGCTGGCTTGAAGCCGAGCCGGTGATTCTGGAGTCGCTGATGTGCTTCAAGCGAGCAGGCGCCGATGGCATATTGACCTATTTCGCGTTAGAAGCAGCACGATTATTACAGCGTTAAATTAACGGGTTAGTCTTTATAGATGACAAATCGGTGACACTTATTTGTCATCTTTTCCCGGCATACTCCTGTTAATAATAGTTATCACGTGATGATGAGTATGAACCACCACCGGGGGCAACCATGGACGATCAATCAATAGATTCCACGCCAGCATCTTCTAACGAGCCCATGAGTGGCGAAGGAGAGGTTTTGCCACTGCGCATCAACCGTACACCCACCGGAGTTCACGCCAAAGAGTCTCATTCGGCAGCCGATCTGGATGATCCGCTGTTGTACTTCAATCGTGAAATATCCCATCTGCAATTCAACATCCGGGTGCTTGAACAGGCACTGGATGATGCGCATCCGCTACTCAACCGGCTAATGTTTCTGCTGATATTTTCATCCAACATGGATGAGTTTTTCGAAATCAGAGTCGCGGGTCTCAAGCACCAAATAGCGTTAGGTGACGACACCGCCGCCGCCGATGGCCGCTTACCCAAAGCAGTGCTGGCAGAAGTTTCCGATATTGCACACCAGCAAATTAAACGCCAATATCAAATATTAAATAAAATATTGCTGCCCGCGCTGGAAGCCCAGGGGCTACGTTTTCGTCGTCGCGACCAGTGGACCAACGAACAGAAAGCTTGGGTTAAAGATTTTTTCGACAATGAGATCATGCCGGTCATCAGCCCCATTGGCTTAGACCCTTCTCATCCGTTTCCGCGCTTGGTCAATAAGAGCCTTAACTTCATTGTGGAACTGGAGGGCAAGGACGCCTTTGGTCGCGCGGGTGGCATGGCAATACTCCCAGCTCCTCGCTCACTGCCTCGTCTGATGGCCCTGCCTAAAGCGCTGTGTGCAGAAGGTTTTTCCGAATATATCTTCTTGTCGTCGATGATTCACTCTCACGCCGAAGAGCTCTTCCCAGGTATGCGCGTTCGCGGCTGTTACCAGTTCCGCCTCACCCGTAATGCGGATATGACCGTAGACCCAGAAGAGATCTCGGATTTGGCGTCAGCGCTACGTGGCGAACTATTGGCTCGCCGCTATGGTAGTGGTGTTCGGCTTGAAGTTGCCGACAATTGTCCAGATGACTTAATCAGTTTCTTGCTGCGCCAGTTTGAGCTAGAAAGCAGTGATTTATATCGTGTCCAAGGGCCGGTGAATCTGACCCGCATGATGGCAGTACTTGGCGATGTAGACCGACCAGAGCTACTCTACCGCCCCTACTCACCTAGTGTGCCAAAAGCACTGAAAGGCGGCAGCCTATTCACCGCTATTGCCAAAAGCGACATTCTGCTCCACCACCCCTTCCAGTCCTTTTCGCCTATCGAAGACCTGCTGCGCGAGGCGGCCCGCGACTCAGACGTACTAGCCATAAAGCAGACGCTGTACCGGACTGGCGCTGATTCAGCCATTGTGAGTGCGCTGGTAGATGCCGCTAGCCAGGGCAAAGAAGTCACCGTCGTTATTGAACTGCGGGCGCGTTTCGATGAAGCCGACAACCTGCAGCTGGCGTCACGCCTGCAAGAAGCTGGCGCTATCGTGATTTATGGCATTATGGCCTATAAAACCCATGCCAAAATGCTGCATATCGTGCGACGTGAAAAAGGCGAGCTTCGCCACTATGCGCATTTAGGCACCGGCAACTACCATTCAAAAACCGCCAAGCTTTATACCGATTACAGTCTGTTGACTGCCAACAAGGCGCTATGCGCCGATGTGCACAAAGTATTTCAGCAGCTTTCCGGTATGGGCCGCGCTCGCAAGATCGATACGCTGCTGCACGCACCCTTTACGCTTCACGAACGCTTAGTCGAAATGATTGATCGTGAAGCGCAGGCAGCCCTTAAAGGTAAACGCGGGCACATTATAATCAAGTGCAATTCGTTAACAGAGCCCAAGCTTATCAAAGCGCTTTATCGCGCCTCGCAAGCAGGCGTAGAGTGCGATCTGATCATTCGTGGCATGTGTTGTTTGAAACCCGGTATCGAAGGTGTTTCGGAAAATATCCGTGTCCGGTCAATTATTGGTCGTTTTTTAGAACATACCCGAGTTTTCCATTTTCACAACGACGGAAAATCAGAAACGTGGTGTTCAAGCGCTGATTTTATGTCGCGCAATATGTTCCATCGCGTGGAGACCTGCTTCCCGCTATTGGATAGAAAGCTTGCCATCCGGGTACGTAAAGACTTGGAAACCTATCTGGTCGATAACTGCCAAAGCTGGCTACTTAAAAGCGACGGTAGCTATCAGCTGCAAAATCCTGGCAACGGCGATGCTATTAGCGCTCAAGAAACACTGCTCTACGCCTATGCATCAAAAAGTTAGCTATCAAACAATTAGTTATCAAAGAATTAGCTATCAACAGTTAGCCGTCGAAACAGCTAGATAGATAACAGGCCCCGCTGCTTGGTCAACGGGGCCTAAAGACACTTACCGATATAGATAAAATTAGCTCAGCCTGTCAGCGCTGATCATGATGTTTTACGCCTATTTTTTATGCGTAGCGCTGGCGCAGTTGATGTGCAGCTTCCACCATATTAGCCAGCGCAGGCTCCACGTCTGCCCAACTGCGGGTTTTTAGACCGCAATCAGGGTTTACCCATAGCCGTTCGGCGGGGATTTTCTCAAGCGCTTTTTCCATCAGCGCCACCATCCACGTAACCTCTGGAATATTCGGCGTGTGGATGTCATAAACCCCTGGTCCAAGTTCATTCGGGTAGGCAAAATCCTGAAAAGCGTCCAGCAGTTCCATATCTGAACGAGACGTTTCGATCGTGATCACATCCGCATCTAACGCAGCAATGGCACCAATGATGTCGTTAAACTCCGAATAGCACATATGGGTGTGAATTTGAGTGCTATCTTTCACGCCAGCGGCACTTAGCTGGAAGCTTTCTACCGCCCAATCTAAATAGACTTGCCACTCGTGCTGGCGAAGCGGTAAGCCCTCACGTAGCGCAGGTTCATCAATTTGAATGATCTGAATTCCGGCTTTTTCCAAATCCGTCACTTCGTCACGCAGCGCCAAAGCAATCTGGCGGCAGGTGGTCGCACGGGGTTGATCATCACGCACAAACGACCACTGCAAAATTGTCACCGGCCCTGTCAGCATACCTTTCATGGGTTTGTCGGTGAGCGACTGAGCATATTCGCTCCAGCGAACCGTCATTGGCACTGGGCGGGTGACATCACCGAAAATAATCGGCGGTTTAACACAACGAGAGCCGTAACTTTGCACCCAGCCAACGCGTGTAAAGGCAAAACCCTCTAATTGTTCACCAAAGTACTCCACCATGTCATTGCGTTCAGCCTCACCGTGGACGGGCACATCAAGCCCTAACGCTTGTTGGCGTTCTACCACGTAGGCAATTTCTTCACGCATACGTGCTTCATAATCCGTTTGGCTTAGATCACCTGCTTTAAACGCTCGACGAGCAGCACGTATCTCGCTGGTTTGCGGAAAAGAACCAATGGTGGTGGTAGGAAACAGCGGTAGCGCAAGCGTTCGGCGCTGGGCCAATGCACGGGCGGCATACGGTGATTGACGCTGGCTATCCTGAGCCGTTACCGCTGATAAGCGAGCACTCACGGCATGCTGATGAATTTGGGTTGATTCCCGACGCGCATCCAAGGCACGCGTTGCCTCGCTCACCCGCTGTTCATCAATAGGCATTGCTCGGTTATCAATAAGCCTGGTGAGCGTTACTACTTCATCCAGTTTTTGTCGCGCAAATGCTAGCCAGCCGACCAGCTCGCTATCCAGCTCAGTTTCCTGAGAAAGGTCTACCGGCACGTGTAGCAGCGAACAGCTGGGGGCCAGCCATAGCCGCTGCCCTAAACGCACTTTTAAAGGCAGTAAACGCTCACGCAGGGCTGCTAAATCAGTACGCCAAATATTACGGCCGTCCACTAAACCAACCGAAAGCACTTGATGAGGGCTTAAACGATCAATCACACTCTCTACCTGACCCGGCGAATGCACGGCATCAATATGCAAACCGGCCACGGGAAGACGTGTGGTGAGCGAAAGGTTGTCACCCAACGCACCAAAGTAAGTGGCAATGAGTAGCTTTAGCGGTGCCGCTTGCAGGCGATGATAGGCACGCTCATACGCCTGTTGCCAGGCTAGCGGCAGGTCTTGCACCAGAGCCGGTTCATCAAGCTGCACCCACTCAATGCCTTGGGTAGCGAGACGCGCCAGAATTTCACTGTACACATTCAACACACTGTCTAGCAGGCTCAGCCGGTCAAATTCACGATCTTTGGTCTTACCCAGCCATAGCCAGGTAAGCGGGCCAGTCAGCGTTACTTTAGGCGTAAAGCCTGTCTGTAAGGCTTCATCAACTTCATTAAATAAGCGATCAGATGCTAATGTAAATGTCTGCCCATCATGCAGCTCAGGGACTAGGTAGTGGTAGTTGGTGTCAAAATACTTGGTCATTTCACATGCAGCCGCTGGCGTGCCGGTAGGTGCACGGCCGCGGGCCATACGAAACGCAGTATCCAAGTCGACGTTACCTGCACTGACTTCCTGCTGGGCATTAAAACGCGCGGGCACTGCGCCTAGCATGACGGAAACATTAAGTACTTGGTCGTAAAACGCAAAATCGCCGACACTAACAAAATCGAGGCCGGCGTTTTGTTGGGCCTGCCAATGAGACAGCCTCAACGCCTGCCCTGTTGTTTCAAGTGCTTCCCGTGATACGTCACCTCTCCAGTAGGCTTCAGTAGCTTTTTTAAGTTCGCGCTGGGCGCCAATACGGGGATAGCCGAGAATATGAGAAACTGTCATGATAAAGCCTTTCAACGTGAATGGTTTCGCATAGTCTGCTCACCCTAAAAAAATGAATCAAACTAAAGTTTTTAATTCAAAACATGAAAAATACTCACAATGATTGAATTACGCCATCTACGCACGCTGCTCGCCCTAAGGGAAACCGGGTCTTTAGTGGAGGCTGCTGAGCGGGTTCATCTAACTCAGTCGGCGCTTTCCCATCAGCTGAAAGACTTAGAAGGCCGCGTTGACAGCGCACTGTTTGTGCGTAAAACGCGCCCAGTGGAGTTTACCCGCGCAGGGCTTCGCCTTTTGGCTTTAGCAGATGAGATTTTACCCGAGGTGCGTAAAGCCGAGCGCGATTTAGCGCGTTTGGCGGGCACAGAGCAGGGGCGATTACATATGGCTATTGAGTGCCACAGCTGTTTTCAATGGCTGATGCCAACGGTGGATTATTTTCGAGACCATTGGCCAGAGGTGGAAATTGACATCCCTAGCGGGCACCACTTCGACCCACTGCCAGCCCTTGCTAGAGAACAGTTAGACTTGGTGATTACCGCCGACCCTCAGCCATTGGATGGGGTTCATTACGCGCCGCTGTTTCGGTATGAGGGGTTGCTGGCGGTTGCGCGACAGCATGCTTTTGCCAGCCGCCCCTTTATCGAACCACAAGCATTAGCCGAGGAAACGCTGATCACTTATCCGGTTGAACACTCCCGACTGGATGTGTTTACCCAGTTTTTATCCCCTGCCAATGTGCGACCAAAAGAAATTCGCACCGCTGAGCTCACCATCATGATGATGCAGCTGGTTGCCAGCGGTCGAGGCGTCTGCGCCCTACCCAACTGGGCACTCACCGAGTATTTAGAGCGCGACTACGTTAGCGCCGTAAAACTGGGTGAGAACGGCGTTTGGAGCACGCTTTATGCCGCCATTCGAGAGGAAAATTTAGAGGCGCCTTGGATGCAGGATTTTTTGCGTACCGCCAAAGAGACGTCATTTGCGGTGCTTTCAGGTATTAAGCCGGCGGCTCGCGACGAGGAACCAGCAACGTAAAGCGCGCACCACCCAAGGAAGGGCTGGAATCGACAGTAACGCTACCGCCGTGACCTGCCATAATTTTTTGCACAATGGAGAGGCCCAGCCCGTAGCCGCCGGAGCTACGCGCGCGGCTGTCATCAAGGCGGGCAAAAGGCTTGAAGATATCGCTACGCGCCTCGGGCGGTATACCAGGTCCATCATCTTCAATATCAATACGCACAAGATGAGGCTCATCCCATAGGCGAATTACCACCTGCGACTTACCATAGCGACAGGCATTGCTGACAAGATTTTGTAAGGCGCGCTGCAAATAGCGGGGCTCGGCGTACAGCTCAACCTCGGAACAGCCCTCCAGCGTTAACGATAAGCTTTGGTGCAGCGGTGACAGTGTATCAATGACCCTCTCGGCCATTGCCCGGCACTCAACTAAGGCCATTTCCAATTCAACGCCATTGATCGACTCTCCACCCAAACGTGCATAGGTGAGAATTTCGTCAACTAATTCATCTAGTTCAGAAATATCAGCATCAATTCCCTGAAGCTGACGACGAATCGCAGGTTGGTCGGTCATATCTTCGACCATTTGTACCGCAAATCGTATTCGAGCCACCGGCGTGCGTAGTTCATGAGACACCGCGCGAATCATCTCTTGCTGGCCTCTTAACAAGCTTTGAACTTGATTCGCCATCCCATTAAATGCCATGCCAAGACGACCTAAAAAGTCTCCGCTTTCTACTTTCACTCGGGTTTCTAAACGCCCGCTGGCGATTCTCGTCGCGGCAAGCTCCAAACGCGCCATGCGCGCTTCAATACTGCGCATAATTAAATAAATAATCAGGCTAAGCACCACCATCAACCCTACCAGTAAAGGTAGGTGCAAATTGACCGGCAACGTATCACCACGAGAGGTCGGCCCCGCCTGCAACCACTGGTTATCACCAGGAACCTGGTAGAGCAGCATCAGTGAAAGCTTATCCGACACCAGTCGTGTCAGCACACCTCCTTGCGCAAGTTGCAACTGTTGCCCTGAGGTGATGTCAGCGGGCGGCGCTGAAAGCAGCGCAAGCGGCCAGCTGCCCGAGTGTAGCGAGGCGACAGCATCAGCCCTCGTCTCGTGAGGCATGCTAGCGAGCCACTCACCGAGCAGTACCATGCTGCCCTGCCACTGCCGCTCGCTCCAAGTAGAAAACGTTGCTTCTAACATCCACACATCGTTGGGTATGCGTTGCCGCAACTGCCAGGGGTTTTCGGCAACTAGAACCGTACCTCGCTCAATACGAACTTGTTCAAAATAGTTAAGCTCTGCATTCTCGATGCGCTTAAGTGAAAGCAGCATACCGAGTTGTTCCGAAAAGCGGCCAAGCATGGCTTCTCTTTCAGCCACTTGCTCAGCCCCCTGAATTGATGCTAACTGCTGCGTCATCAACGACATAGGCAACGCGGCGAGCTGTTCACGATAATCTTCACGACGAACCTGCTCAATAAAAGAACGCCCGCCCAATGCAATAAAAAATACAACGCACAGTGCCAAACCAAGCAGAAGATAAAATCTCAAAAAAGAACCGTGGCCCAGCACTCGCCGCATGCGGTTAACCTCTCTTAGTTAACTGTATTAGTTAACTGTATAAATTAACGGTATTAGTTAACTGTCTTTGACAAAAAGATAGCCTTTGCTTCGCACCGTTTTGATCCGATGGGGCTGATGAGGATCGTCGCCTACTTTGGGACGAATACGCGAAACACGTACGTCAATCGAGCGATCCTGACCATCGTATTTAATGCCGCGCAGCTCATTAAAAATTTCTTCACGGGTTAATACACGCCCCGCGTTGCTCGCCAACAACCACAGCAAATCAAACTCTGCGCTGGTAAGGTCAATACGCTCGCCGAAAAGCCAAGCTTCACGCGTTGCATTATCTATCTCTAGATTTTCAAAACGCAGGCGCATTTCGCTTCCAGGCGCTGGTGCATCTGCACGACGAAGTAGCGCACGCATACGCGCTAGAAGGACACGGGGTTGAACCGGTTTTGGCACATAGTCATCGGCCCCCATTTCCAAACCCAGCACCTGGTCAAGATCATCGGTGCGAGCCGTTAGCATCATGATGGGGCCAGCAAAATTTGGCCTAACACGACGGCAGATAGCTAAGCCATCCTCGCCCGGCAACATTAAGTCCAAAATCACCAAATCAGGCTGAAGCGTTAAAATGCGATCCACGCCCTTTGCACCGTCCGCCTCTAGCGTCACTTGAAAGCCATTTGCCTCCAGGTATTCGCGAGTCAGCTCTGCCAAACGCTGGTCATCTTCAATAATCAACACGTGATCTTGATCGGGATAGTCAGGCGTTACGGCATCTTGAGCCCCAAGCGCCTGAAATTGCTGTTCCAAGTGGTCTACCATCCTTTATACTCACTCCGCTTAGGCAGTTTGTGTTATTACCCGCTCATCCTGTGTAACTGCAGGTTGCACTATCTTCCAGGATACCTCAAAACTGTTCAAACGCCTGCCACCTTACCTCTTTCCCCAACACCATGTAATTGTTTGCCTGCTAGACAACTTGATTATTACACCGCCAAACGCTAGTGTGATTTTGCTAACTGTCTATAATCTGGCAGAAGAAGAGGACATTATGGGAAACAGCAAAACCAAAAGTGTTATCAAGCGTGTTTACGTACCCACTCAGGTGCGCGACCTGCCCAATGGAGAAAAATTGACGATTCCTGGGCATTACAAAGCGCCACCAAGTGAATGAGACGACCTACGTAACGAGCCGCTTAACGATTCGTTAAGCTACCTGATAGCTAGGTTACTAAAAAGGCAGACCAAAGTAATGGCCTGCCTTTTTTATTTTAAAACAACGTATTAGCCGCTACCCCTTGGGCCCAAACAGAAACCATACAATCAGCCCAACCAACGGAAAAAGTAGCAATGCCAAGATCCACAGTAGCTTTGCTAGCCCACTGGCTGAACTCTTCACGACTTTAACAATCGCCCATATAACAATAATGAGCCAGATAAGACCCAGTAACCCGCCGACTTCGATACCCATAACGACTCCTTCCTTAAGGGTTTACTTCCATGAAGTTTTAGCTAAGCACATGGGTTCGATGTATACAAGTAACATTCACTGTGCGGGCAAGCTCAGCACCATCTCTCCATCGCGTATTTCAATCGTCAATAAATTAAGAAAACTCATGCCAAGCAGTACGGTATCGTTTTCCATACCAGGACTTATAGACCCTCGTACATCATTCATACGTATGTTGCCTAAAACAACTTCATCTAGCTGTGTCAGCGAGCCCTCTGCGCGACCGTTTGCAGTGTTAAACCAAGCATTACGACCTGGTTCCAGCCCCAGCTCGCTTGCTAAACTGCCGGGCACAGCAACATAGGTAGCCCCTGTATCTAACAAAAAGGTAACCGGCTTCCCGTTAATTTTCCCCGGCGCTTCAAAATGGCCGGCACGATTACGCGTTAAATTGACAGGCCCATCATCAGGTAAGGCGTACATCACATGGGCATTCGGTGTCATTACCTTTTCGAAACCACCATCCAACAGCCATGTGCCAGCGGCCAATAGCAGCACCCAAAAGAGCAGCATTATGACGATACCACCACGTTGCACAGCGAGGGTTTTCATACGCCACCTCCGAGCTAAGCGCTCCTTTCCCATGCGAGCGCGGCATCGCGCCCCCGTTGTTCATTAACGCCAGCACATATCAGCATCGCAATAACAAACAGTGCTACACATAGCAAGATAGACGCTTGCAGACCAATCAGCGTTTGCAAAACACCGAGCATGACAATCCCGAACACCCCTGCCAGTTTATTGGCGAGCCCCCAAAAGCCGAAAAATTCAGCGGACTTTTCTAATGGCGAAAACACGCCCACTAACGCCCGACTGGCTGACTGACTAGACCCCAAGCTAAGACCCGCCAAGCAACCGACCACAAGAAAAACGTACTGCGCTTGCCACTGCACTGCGTAACGGCTGTTGACCCAGTCGGTTAGCTCTGGTGTCGCCCATATCGAAACAATGGCAATGACCCAAAGCGCTAAGGTCATTTGATACGTGCGTTTGGCGCCCAATTTATCCTGTAAAAATCCAAACCCCAGCGCGCCTGCTGCTGCCGTTACTTGAACAATAATAAACATAATATTGCGAACGCTCTCTTCCCAGCCAATCACTTGAGCGCCATAAATAAAAGCAAACGCAATAATGATGTAGACACCTGCCATTGAGAATAACAACGACACTAAAAAGACCGTTAAGTCTTTAAAGTAACGTAGCTCAGCAAAGGTCGACCGAACACGCTGTAACGCAATACGTCGATAGGAAACACCATGGGGTTGCGGCACACCGCGCTCTTTCATCCACAGGAAAGTAGGGATAGCCGCTACCAAGAAAAATCCAGCGGCAAAAGGCCCTACCCAGCGTATCCGTTCAAAGTTATCGGCTGTCGCTTCCCCTAACACCATTAGCGTAAAACCTGCCGCAAAGAGGCCGCCAATATAGCCAAGCGCCCAGCCAAAACCGGAAATTTTGCCCAACGCATCAGGAGGCCCTAGCTCTGGCAAAAAAGCGGCAATAAACGACTCACCCATTGAGTAAGCATAATTAGAAAGTATGATTAACAGCAGCCCAACAACGACATAGCCCGGCTCGACAAAATAGAGCATGGCGGTAGTCGCCACGGTTGCGAGATAACTTATCAATAAAAAGCGCTTTTTTTCTGCTCTATAGTCCATCACTGCGCCACATAGCGGGGCAGTTAACACGACCATTAGGTAGCTCAACGCTAACGCAAGACTCCACAAAAAATTCGCGAAGCGAAAGCCATCACCCCGGTCTCCTACAATGACCGTCGTAAAAAGCTCACCAAACACGACGGTAATGATGAGCAAGGTGTAGGCTTGGTTGGCAAAATCAAACATTGCCCAACCAAATATTTCACGTCGCGATGCGTAGGTGGAGGCCACCTTGGCGGGATTATCAGGCAACATTCTGACTCTCTCGTGATTAAAAATAAAAACGCCCGGCATTGCCGAGCGTGAGACGCTTATCTATGTCGCTTTTGCCATCCATGGCAACCTGACTCATAGCAACCAGTGGGCTACCACGGCTGCAATACCCACGACCATCGCCGTTATCACAGCAACGGTGACAAGGCGATCCAGCCAACGATCAAAAACCACCCTTTTGGGCTGTTTTCTTGTGGCGCCATGGTGTCCTTGCCGGGCCATCAGCACGCGTTATCCATAGGTGCTTCCCCTGTAAATAAGCAAATAATTCAACTATTAATGCGGCGATTGACGACGCTTGGGGCACGACGTAGGCGCTCTTCTTCACCTAACTGCTCTGCTTCAAACGCATCAGCACCAACAGGCGTTTCCCCATGGCGACGATATAACTGCGTTAGCATCGCTTTGCGGTCAGCCCGAAGCTCACGAATTAGTACCACAATCATCATATACAAAATAAAGGTAAACGGTAATGCCGAAAGCACTGCCGCCGACTGGAGTCCAGAAAGCCCACCCGCCACAATCAGCGTTAAGCAAATGGCAGCGATCAATACGCCCCAAATAATGCGCTTGTAAAGCGGTGGATTAATCGAGCCGTTGTCGGTCATTTGCGCCACGATATAGGAGGCAGAGTCAGCCGACGTTACCAGGAAAATAAAGATAAGCATCATGGCCACCACCGACAATGCACCGGTAAAGGGCATCAGTTCGAACATCTCGAACAACGCCACGGTAATATTGGCCTCAGTGGCAGCCGCTAACCCAACATCGCTGCCGGACATTTCCAAATTAAGCGCGGCACCACCAAATACGCCTATCCATAAACAGGCAAGTAGCGGTGGCACAAACAGCACGCCAAAGACATACTCTTTTATGGTGCGACCCCGGGATACACGCGCTACAAAGGTACCCACAAACGGTGACCAAGCAATGACCCATGCCCAATAAAAAATAGTCCAACTACTCGCCCATTCATTATCGCTGTAGGGTGAAATACGCAAGCTCATACCAATAAAGTTTTGTAAGTAATCACCAATACCCAGCGTAATTGTCTCTAAAATAGCAATGGTAGGACCGGTGATTAATACATAGAGCATTAAGCCAATACATAAAATCATGTTTAGGTTTGATAACCGTTTAATGCCTTTATCCAAGCCTGACCATGTCGATGCCATGTAAGCGCAGAACATGACAAATAGTATGACGAACTGCCAAAAGCCATTTTCCGGCAAACCAAACACCGCATTAAGGCCACCGTTCATTTGCAACACCCCTAAACCTAGCGAGGTGGCGACCCCCATAACGGTGGCAACCACGGCGAAAATATCCAGCCATGATGCATAAGGACGAACCCGGGGATGTTTCGCCGTTACCGAAGAGAGCACGGAAGACACTAGCCCTGCTTGACCTTTCCGGAATTGAAAGTAGGCAATAATCAACCCTACAACAGAAAACGCCGCCCACTGGTGGATACCCCAGTTAAAGTAGCTGTATTGGATTGCATAGCGCGCAGCAGCGTCTGTTTCAGCAGGAACGTCGCCATAAGGAGGGCTGATATAGTGCGTCATTGGCTCAGCCATGCCATAGAACACCAGCCCGACGCCAAATCCCGCAGCCAACAGCATGCTAATCCATGAAAAAAAACTGTAGCTGGGTGTACTGTCTTGAGGGCCAAGGCGTACTTTTCCGTACTTACTCAGTGCTAAGCCTATAAGAAAAACCACAAAACCAAACACTGAAAATAAGTAAAACCAGCCAAACAATTCAGTAATTGAGGTGAGTGCTGCTTGGGCTGCATTACCAAAGCCTTCTGGGAATGCAGCGCCAATAATAACCAAGCCGAATATAATCACCGTAGAAGCGACAAAAACTGACTTGCCTCCATGATTTGCCATATAACCATCCTGTTAGATGGGCGTTGTGTAACACCATATTTGAGATACAGATAAATGCTAGCATTATGAAATACCGAATAAATACCAGACACTTAACATCAGGCTGTTTAACCTAACATACTCGTTAAAAATTTCTTCGCCGCCAGAATAAATAAATGTTAATCCAGACCAGGAACTTGACCTTGGTGCCGTGTTCAAATGGACGCATACGAACGATGGAGGCTTTCATGCCGCAAATGAATCGCGATCAACGCAATGCCGCATGGCAAGCTGCTAATCAGTGGCGTGCCCGAGCAGCTCAAACCCAGCCGAACGGCCTAATGGGCAGTTTCAAATTACTACTGACGTGGCTAGCGTTTGGCGCACTGATGGTCGTTGGTGTCGTACTCGGACTTTTTTTGCTACTTATTGGCTGGGCAATGATGCCATTTGTCCGTCATAAAATGAAAAAACGCATGGAACAAATGCGCGCTGATCACGCTCAGGATGTTGGCGGCAGTTATGCTCAAAATGACGCCTCTACGCGCCAGCATGATGCATTGGAAGGTAGTTACGAAGTTAAAGACGATCACCGTCGGTCTTAACCAGCCGTCGGTCTTAACCAACTTTTAAATACCGCCGCTGCTAAGGCGGCGATTGAATCCAGGCAAACGCCGCTGCCAGTGTCAGCGGCATAACGATTAAGCTACCTAAATTGCCGATTAGCACCAGCGAAGCCACTTTCTGTGGGGAAAGTTTATATTGCTCTGCCACCAAGTAGTTCAGCACCGCAGGTGGCAGTGCAGCAAATACTAGCAGCACAGCCATCTGTAGCGGGTTTAGCGGTAGTAACCACATAAGTGGTAATGCGATCACTAAGCCCGAAAGTGGGCAAAGCACCGCCCCCAATAGCCCCGTTCGCCAATCATTAAAGTCAATGTCCAGCAGCCGAACACCCAGGGCAAAGAGCATCAGTGGAATACAGATGCCCCCTAACATGTGCATCGCTTCCAACAGCCAGCTAGGCAACGCGACACCGCCTACATTAACGACTAACCCGGCCAGGCTTGCGGCTACTATGGGCATTCGCAACAGCCGCCAGAGTGACGTGCGTGGGTCCAACATATAAAGGCCCACTGAGAAATGCAGCAGCATTTCAACAATAAACACGACCACAGCTGCCGGTAGGGCATCTGGCCCAAACGCGAGCACCAATAACGGCACCCCCATATTGCCAGAGTTATTGAACATCATTGGCGGCAAAAATACTTTGATGTCCAGCGACAGCCATTTAGCGACGGGCCAAAGCACAAGTCCAGACCCTAGTACGACGGCCACCGCGGCGGTGGCAAGCCACGCGTAATCTGCCAAAGGTGCTTGGCGATCCGCCAGCACGGCAAATACCAGTAGCGGAACAAACAGCTCCATATTAAGCGTATTAAGGCTGCGAATATCCGGGTTGCGGTAACGCCCATAAACCGCACCACAACCAGCAATCAAGAACACGGGTAACAGTGTGGCGAGAATTTGGCCGATCATGCGCCCTCCGCCAAGTGGCGGGCACAGAGACTAGATATTGCTGGCATAGGGGGACGCATCCTTATTGTTATCAGGCTATCTTCCTTGTCGATGCTACTTAAAGATGGTCACATCACCAATCAAGGTTCAAGAAAACGCTGCCAAAGTGCTATCACCACATCACGATGGGCTTTGAACGCCTGCGCATCCACAGTGGTTTTTTCACCTGTCAACGCTGCACGATGGGTACGGCTACGATAAGCAAGATACGCTTCACGCAGTTGCTCCGCTTCTGATTCGGTGAGATGACCGCTTTCGGCGAGGGTTTCCAAAATACGGATATTATCGCTGTAGGTTTTTAGCGCAGGCGTGTCATGAGCGAGCGACAACACCGCGTATTGGCAGAGAAACTCGATATCGACCATGCCGCCCACATCGTGCTTCAGGCTAAATACCTCCCCTTCCATATTCTCTGGCTGTCCTTTTAAGCCCTGTCCTTTAGAACCCTGCCCTTTTGAACCCTGCCCTTTAGAACCAAGGTGATCGCGCATTTTATGACGCATGCTGACAACATCATCTCTCAACGTTTGCGGATCACGCTCGCGACACAGCATTTCGCCACGGATCGCATCGAATTTTTCCGCAAGCGCATTACTGCCCGCAACGACGCGCGCACGTACCAGCGCTTGGTGTTCCCAGGTCCAAGCGTTTTGGCGCTGATAATCCGCAAAGGCTTCTAACGAGGTCACCAACAGGCCCGCATTGCCCGAAGGCCGAAGACGCATATCAACCTCATAGAGGCTACCTGCAGGCGTTACTGCGGTTAATAGGTGGATAATGCGCTGGCCTAACCGGGTAAAAAAGACCGGTGTATCGATTGGCCTAGCGCCATCGGTAGTGCCTTTTCCATCACTATCATGAAGAAACACCAGGTCCAAATCAGAGCCGTAACCCAGCTCAATGCCCCCCAGCTTGCCGTATCCGACAATCAGAAACGCGGGTTCTCGTGTAGTGAGGCCTTCTGGCACACCATGTTTACGCGTGACATGTTTCCAGGCCATCGCTAACACCGCATCCAGAATGACTTCAGCGATATACGTTAAGTAGTCGCTCACCTTCATCAGATGGCGTGTTCCGGCGATGTCCGATGCCGCAACGTGAAGCATCTGTGCGTGCTTAAACACGCGTAACGCTTCTAACTGCGCTTCATCATCATCTTCCGGTAGACGATTCAATGTTTGGCGTAGCTCGTCTGCTAAGCGTGACTTGTCAGCAGGTGTGTAAAGCGTGTCCGGCGTTAGCAGTTCATCAAGCAATATTGGGTAGCGCGCCAGTTGCTCAGCAATCCAGTGACTCGCCGAGCACAGCTTCATGAGGTGCTCAAGGGCCTGGGGGTTTTCACGCAGCAACGCAAGATAAGCGGTACGCCTTAGCACCGATTCAATCAGCGGCTGAACGCCGCTAAGGGCGTTATCCGGTGATTCACTTTCCGCGACAGCAACCAGTAGCAGGGGCATCAGCGCATCCAGCCGTTCAAAGCCGATACGCTGCATGCTTTGCACTTGGCGGGAATGGTAAAGACCATACAACCGTTTAAGCGCTTTTTCTGGTTCCAGAAAACCGGCATCTGTAAGCAGTGCCGTCGACTCTTCTTGTTCTAGTTCGCCACGCCACAGCAACCGCCATTGCGACAAACCAAGGTTATCGTCACCACTTTCTGCATCGGTATCCTCTTCCGGGTCGGCGATCACCGCATCAAAGTGCTGACGAACCCGTTCGCGCACTTCATCCAACCGTGCGATGAGCCCAGGCCAATCTTCATGCCCCAAAGCAAAGGCAACCCGTTCACGGTCTTCATCATCAACGGGTAGCGTTTGAGTTTGGCGATCTTCAAGTGCCTGAATGGCATGCTCCATATCACGCAGATAGGCATAATCCGGCAGCAACTCGTCAACCACGGCTTGGGGCAACAGCCCCAGCTCCGGCAAGCGATTAAGAGCGGTCTTTAGCGAGGTCACTTGAAGTTCGGTATCGCGTCCACCGCGAATTAGCTGAAATGCCTGGACAACGAACTCAACCTCTCGAATTCCACCAGGACCTAGCTTGATATTGCTTTGCATGCCTTTGCGCTTTACTTCGCGGTTGATCATCCCCTTGAGTTCACGCAGCGATTCAATTGCACCAAAATCCAGGTAGCGGCGGTAAACAAACGGCCGGAGGCTCGCGAGCAACTCATGCCCTCCGTCGACGTCTCCTGCAACGGGTCGCGCTTTGAGCATGGCATAGCGTTCCCACTCACGGCCCTGGTCTTGATAGTAACTGGAGAGCATTGAGAAACTGCCCACCAGAGGGCCACCGTCACCCAGTGGGCGCAGACGCATATCCACCCGAAATACAAAACCATCGGCCGTCATAGCATCTAAGGCGGCGATCAGTTTCTGGCCAAGCTTGGTGAAGTACTCTTGGTGCTCAAGGGGCTTGCGCCCACCTTCGGTTTCACCTTTTTCAGGGAAGGCGAAAATCAGGTCGATATCCGATGAGAGGTTTAGCTCACCCGCGCCAAGCTTACCCATACCCAGCACCACCAGCCGCTGGGACGAGCCGTCACTGCGGGCCGCAGGTAGACCCCAGCGTGGGGAATAAAAACGCTCAAGCCAGCTGAGCGCGGCTTCAATACAAACCTCCGCAAGCCACGAGACTGCCTGAGCAGTGTCCCACATGGTGTAGCCATCTGGACGATTAAGGTCGCGCCATACAATTCCGAGCATGCGGGCACGGCGAAAACGGCGAATGGCACGATGCATTGCCTCTTCGTCATCAGCATTTTCCAGCGCATCCTCTAACCAGCCCGCTTGGGTTTCCTTACTTGCCGTCGCATCCAACTCACCAGCCACATCTAAATCAATTAGCCAGTGGGGAAAGCGCGTCAAGGTCTCTAAAGCGAAGCTTGAGATAGCTACGACGCTGGCTAGCGCTTCACGACGCGTGTCAGAAAGCGCTTCCCAACTACTGGAAGGCAACGACTGATTGGTCATTGAGGCAAGATTATCAGCTTGGCTAAGCGCTTCACTTAATCGCTGCCATGCGCGATTCGCGGCGGGCTTAAGCGCTGTTGGCAGCACATATTGGGGTAAAAACGCGTCGTTTAACTGCATAACCACCTCTCTGCCAAGCGTCGTCTATTAGGTTTATTGATGAAGCTAATCACTGCGTAGGCTTTATAAAAGCGCGTTAGCCAATCAATCTTTGCCAGCCTAACAGCCCCCAGGTTAAGCCCGCCATGATCAATGACAGCATCACCGCCGCCGAGCCGATATCTTTAGCACGCCCTGAAAGCTCGTGATGCTCGGTGCCAATGCGATCGACAACATTCTCTATAGCACTATTGAGCAGTTCCACGATCAGCACAAGAAACAGGCTGCCAACCAGTAACAGCCAGCTAATAGGTCCCTCTCCAACCCACCACGCAAGCGGCAGCAGCACCGCTGTAATACCTACTTCTTGGCGAAACGCAGCTTCATTTCTAAAGGCCGCTTTTAACCCTTTCCATGAATAACGCGATGAGTGAAGTAAATGGGTTAACCCAGTATGTCCTGGTTTCATGCCCGTTGCCTCGGCGGTATAAATTAAAATTAATTAGCTAATATCATCGCGTCTAAATCCAACGACAGCGGATCAAGCACTTCGGGCCAGCTAAGGTAAGGCGTACTGCCACTACCGTTAACCAATACGCTAAACACGCCCCAACGCCCCTGGGCAGTCCGGAAATAACCCCCTACGGAACGAACGGCAAACGGCTGATTCAGCGTACCGGTTTTCAGCATGACGTTATTTTGAAACGTTGGCGAACCACGGCGAATAAAGCGCATTACCCCATTGGCAGGCGATTGGAAGGTAGCCACGAAGCTCGGAAATAGCGCGCCCTTGTGAAACATATCCTCCAACATCACATTGACACCGCGTGCCGAGGTGCGGTTGTCCGTGGTGAGTCCACTACCGCTGGTCAGTGTCAGCGGCCCGTGCCCAGGCAAGCTTTCCGCGTAAGCTTCAATCGCTTGCCCTGCTTGGCGCAGCTGGGCTTGGGGCGTCTCCACCAGATTCAGTGCCAACACATCGGCCATGTAATTATTGGAGTAATTCATCGTGCGCAGCAGTAGTTCCTGAAGTGGCTTGCTGTCAACGGCTGCCAAACGCTGTGCACTATTAGTCGGGCGAGAAGTGCTAACCCGCCAGGGATCACGCACACTGACGCCCGCTTGGTTTAGCATGCTCAACAATACTTGAGCCGTTTTCTCTGCTGCATCGCCAGCACCGCGGTAAACATCTCGGGCCGTCGCATTGGTTGAAATTTGCCCGGTAAGACGCAACACATCACCGCGCTCATCGGTAATGCGCTCTGCACTAATGTCAGTGCCGCTATTCGCGGGACGTGTAGTGACTTGGTTGTCAATCGTAATTAACGGCGCTTGGCTATCGCATAATCCTACGCGGGCAGGCGCTCCTGCACTGGCAGCGGGGGCTATATTGGCGCACCAGCTACCAAAATTGACGCCTGCAGAGGTCAGTGGCGCACTGTAAGCATTAGTGACTCGAGTGCGCGCATTACAACGATCTGTGGTAATACACTTAACAGGGCCAAAGCGCCACTGACTGACAACCAGCGCACCATCCACTTCGCGCACACCTGCTAACTGTAGGCGCTGTACTAACCGCCAAAGGTCTTCGGTTGTGAGCCCTGGGTCTCCCCCACCTTCAAACACCAAGTCGCCGCGCAACACACCATTTTCCACATTACCAGTGCTGACCAACTGACTAGTAAAGCGATGCTGAGGCCCGAAACGATTGAGGGCCGCGGCAGACATATAGGCTTTTGTGACCGAGGCTGGCGACAGTTGACGCTCAGGATTTAAGCTACCCAGTAACGCATTACTGCCGGAATCCGCATCGAGTAAGCGCGCTTCAGCACTAATTGAAAAGCCTTTGCTTTCTAACTGACCTAAGCGGCTGAAGTCGGCATAAAGTGCAGGGCTTACACATAAGGCAGCACTGGTCACCGTTGTTATTAACATTCGACGCCAGCGGCGTAGGGATGAGTTAACTGAATGATTAAACGCTGAGAATTTCTCGGCAGAATCGTTAACCTCTGAACACTTCCTATCTGAGCACGTCACGCTTACCTTCCTCAATGCACGTTCATTTTTGAAAAGACTTGAAGTATGACTACCCCAGCCACGATCAAGCTAATGCCAACAACGGCGGGCAAATCAGGCTTCTCGCCAAAAACCACAATGCCAACCAGCGTGACCAGCACGATGCCCAACCCCGCCCAAATGGCGTAGGCAATACCCACAGGCAGTGTCCGCAACACCAGGCTTAGCAGATAAAATGCCACACCGTAGCCTACGACGACCATAATGCTCGGAAACGGCCGGGTGAATCCCACTGAAGACTTGAGAGCGCTAGTCGCGATAACCTCGGCAACAATCGCTAGCACTAGATACACAAACGTCATGCCCGCTCCAATTCAATCTGTAACTGCCAAAGCGTTTGGCCGCTTTGATCATATTTTGCTTCAAACGGGGTTAGATGGCTGCCGTTAGGAGCCAACACCTTAATTACTGCCTGCTTTCCCGTTACCAAAGCAGCTGCTAGTGCAAACTCTTTAACATACAGCTGCCAATTGGAACGCACTTCTAAGTGCCCCCCAAGGGCTAGCAGTGTGGGGAAAACCGGATGTCCATGCCAACGCATTTTTAAATGGGCAGCTTTTGGATATGGGTTGGGGTAAAGCAGAAAATGTCGTTCAGGCGCCCAGTCTGCCTGTTCGGCAAGTCGCCAGAAATCGACAAGGTCAGCTCTCACCAGCAGCGCGTTAGCGGGCAGCTTACCATGGTCTCGACCTAGTCGATCTTCGCTCCGGTCGACACCAATCACCGCATGCGCTGGAAACTGTTCTGCCAAACGGCGTGTAGAAAGACCCACACCGCAGCCAGCATCTAGGATTAACGGCGCTTGCTGCATTTGCAGCCACGTATGCGCGTGTTCAAACGCTTGTTGTGTATGCGCAGCGATTGGCTTTCGCAGCGGGTTTTCCAAGGCACGCGCCACTCGGCGCGCCACATCCTGATGCGGGCTTGGCTGATTGGAAACCACGGATCGTGATATGTGCTGCATGCCACCCCCTGCTTAAAAAGGCATGATTCTACCAGTCTACTGCGCTCGCGGCATGACGCCGTTGTACGCCCGGTGCTATGATCACGCTTGAGAGTATTATTAAGCGCAGATGGGCAGCACTTTTTTGCTATGCCTCTGACAATAACTGTTATTAAAAACCACCGCACCACGAGGAACCCGGCTTGTCACACTTACCGGTGATTGTCGGCATGGGCGGCATCAATTCCGCCGGCAGAACCTCGGGCCACCAGGCCTTCCGCCGCACCGTGCTTGATGCTCTTCCAGCTGACCAACAGCGCCAAACACTAGAAAGCTTGGCGGCGCTTATGTGCCTTGCCGAGCATTCAGATAGAGGCTGGCATGATAGCGCTGGCCAGCCCATTGACGCCCCTGCTCAAACGCTGCGCGATCATGTGCTGAACCACACATTGATTCGGCGCAACGAAGACCCGCGCTTTCTTGCCCCCGGCTTGCCTGCCAACCGACGGGCAGAAATGACGCTGACCGAGCCGATGCGCTTCACATTGCGCCGCCGTCAGCTTCCCGAGCAGCTGCCTGAAGGATGGCAAGTAGAGGACATTGACGCGAAAGTAGTCGCCGTCACCGTGCCCGCGGGTACCTTCAGCGCCCTACTGCCTGACGCCCTAGAGCCAAAAGTGCGTGCGGCAGCTCAACTGCCAAGCGGCTTCGATCCCGCCAGTCTTTACCGTAGCGTGCATCATCCGCGCGGGCTTTCAATGGCAGTATTTGGTGCCAGTGACTGCTTAGGCGCGAGCGGACTCGCTTGGGAATCAATTCGCCAGCGATTAAATCCTGACCATATCGCCGTCTACGCGGGAAACTCCATTGGCCAGTTGGATGACGAAGGTTGGGGCGGATTACTAAAAAGCTTAGTCAGCGGTCAACGCGCCACGTCTAAGCAAATGCCGCTGGGCTACGGTCAAATGCCCGCCGACTTCCTCAATGCCTACGTATTAGGCAGCGTGGGGAGTACCGGTGCCGCCCTGGGGGCCTGTGCCAGTTTTTTGTATAATTTGCGCCTTGGTATCGATGATATTCGCGCAGGGCGTTGTCGGGTTGTGATGGTAGGCACCGCAGATGCGCCGATCACCCCCGAAATCATCGAAGGCTTCCGTGCCATGGGCGCACTGGCCGATGATGCCAGCCTAAAAGCGCTGGATTCTCTAGCGTTACTTACCGACGCTGACTACCAGCGCGCCTGTCGCCCGTTTGCCCGCAACTGCGGCTTTACCATGGCGGAAGCAAGCCAGTTCGTACTGTTAATGGACGATACGTTAGCGCTTGAATTAGGCGCGGATATTCTAGGTGCAGTGCCTGATGTGTTCGTTAACGCGGATGGCTATAAGCGCTCTATTTCCGCACCCGGCATTGGCAATTACATCACCTTGGGTAAGGCAGCCGCCTTAGTAAAAGATATGCTAGGTGAGAAAGCGCTAAAAGAGCGTACGTTCCTGCATGCCCATGGCACCAGCACTCCCAAAAATCGCACTACCGAATCCCATGTTTTCGATGAAATTGCTCGTGCAAATGGCATCGAAAATTGGCCAGTGGTAGCCGTTAAAGCGTTTGTCGGCCACTCCCAAGGGACAGCAGCAGGCGACCAGTTGGTAAGCGCGTTAGGTAGCTTTGCTCATGGGTTACTGCCCGGCATTCCCACCTTAGATGCCGTCGCGGATGATGTGTATGCTGAGCGGCTACGCTTTTCTGCCACTCCATCAGCGTTTAACGCCGATGCCGCCTTTATCAATGCGAAAGGGTTTGGCGGTAATAACGCCACGGGCGTCGTGCTCTCTCCTCAGGTCACCGAGCGCTTGCTCACCCAACGCCACGGCAGCGCGGTCATTAACACTTGGAAAACACGCAGGGAAGCCGTTCGCGAAAATGCCGCCGCTTATTTAGAACGCGCTGATCGTGGTCACTACGCGCCTCGCTATCAGTTCGGTGAAGCTGTTTTGGAAGGCCCAGAGCTTGAGATTCACGCTGACCGCATTCATATTCCCGGCTATGAACACGCCGTTTCGCTAACGGCGGACAACCCGTTTGGTCAGCTTGACGAACAGGAGACGCCAGAATGAGCGATCAACGTGTGAATATTGCTGTCTACCCAGGCACCTTTGACCCCATCACAAACGGCCATTTTGACCTTATCGAACGCGGTGCACGGATGTTCGACAAGGTGGTCATTGCGGTCGCCGCAAGCCCCGGCAAGCGGCCTAGCCTGGAACTGGAAACACGTATCGCGCTTGCCAAAACAGTATGTGCTTCCTTACCGAACGTAAAGGTCATCGGTTTTTCATCGCTGCTGACCACCATGATGTATGAACAGAACGCCACCATTATTCTACGCGGCTTGCGGGCTGTCTCGGATTTCGAATACGAGCTACAGTTGGCCAATATGAATCGTGCACAAAATCCTGAACTTGAAAGCGTATTTCTTACCCCAGCGGTGGAAAACTCCTATATTTCGTCCACCATTGTGCGGGAAATCGCCAAGCTGGGTGGCGATATTTCACCACTTGTTCATCCGCAGGTCGCAGAGGCACTGCGTAAGCACTACACTGTCTAGCTATCGATATTGTTGAGTAAAACGCTCGGGTATAACACTACCGGAGCGAAAAGCCATTCGTGAGGTAAGCCCATGGCCCTGATGATCACCGACGAATGCATTAACTGCGACGTCTGCGAACCTGAATGCCCCAATGACGCCATCTCCCCTGGCGATGAGATTTACGTTATTGACCCCAATTTATGCACTGAATGTGTGGGTCACTTTGACGAGCCCCAGTGCCAGCAAGTGTGCCCGGTAGACTGCATTCCTCTTGACCCGGAGCGCCCTGAAACGCACGAGAAGCTTATGGAGAAGTACCGCATTATTACTGCTGCTTAGGGTCGCTGCGACGTGCGTATTTGGCCCCTTGCTTGGCCCATTATCCTTTCGAACATCACGGTTCCCTTACTGGGGCTAGTCGATACGGCCGTGGTCGGGCATCTGCCCGACTCTCGTTATCTAGCCGCCGTGACCCTCGGCGCGACACTGTTTAGTTTTCTCTATTGGGGATTTGGCTTCCTACGCATGGGCACCACCGGCTTGGTCGCCCAGGCAATCGGGCGCGAAGCACATAGTGATGTGCGCAATTTGCTGGGCCAGTCGCTCATTATGGCCGCCATTATCGGCGCACTTTTGATTATCTTTGGCTCGCCGTTGATTTCTATTGGCCTGTGGCTGTTAGACGGTAGCGAAGCAGCGACGCCACTAGCACGGGAATATGCCGAAATACGACTCTGGTCAGCCCCAGCAGTGCTTGCGAACTACGCCATCCTCGGCTGGTTTTTAGGCCAACAGAATGCCCGCGTCACGCTGATGATTTTAGTGCTGACCAATAGTGTCAATATCGTGCTCGATCTCTGGTTTGTGGTGGGCCTTGAGATGACCAGTGGCGGCGTCGCCCTGGCGAGTGTAATTGCCGATTACAGCGCACTAGCCTTTGGTGGCTATTTAGTACTGCGCCAGCTAGGCCACTTGGAAGGCTGCTTTCAACGGCAGCGGCTTTTAGTACTGTCAGCCTACTCCGCCCTATTGAATGTCAACGCCAATTTGTTTGTGCGCACCCTGGGATTGCTGTTTGCCATGGCTTTTTTTACCGCCCAGGGAGCGCGCCAAGGCGACACGGTGTTAGCTGCTAATGCGGTGCTGTTGCAATTTATTATGCTCACTAGCTACGCACTTGATGGCTTCGCCCATGCCGCAGAATCGCTGGTCGGCCGCGCTTTTGGGCGGCGAGACTGGAAGGAATTTGCAGCGACGGTTCAAGCAACGGCAACGTTCTCATTTTGGACAGCCGCAGCGGCCACCCTTGCCTTCGCATTAGGGGGGAACTATTTGGTTGCCCTGCTAACGGGGCTGACAGAGGTTCGTGCCACCGCCGCTAGCTACCTGCCTTGGATGGTAGTGATGCCATTGATTGCGGTATGGAGCTATTTACTAGACGGTGTCTTTATAGGCACCACCGCCGTGCGTGAAATGCGCAACAGCATTTTTATTGGTTTAGCGGTTTACATACCCAGCTGGTGGCTATCCCAAGGGCTTGGTAACCATGGCCTGTGGCTAGCCTTTACGCTGTTTATGTTCACCCGCTCGGCGGTGCTAATTGCCTACTATTACCACTACCGTCAACGTCGCTGGCGCCCTCAGCCCTGACGTTTTTAATAGCTGAGAACCACAAAACTCAGAATCACAAAGCTGAAAAACCGTGGCACTACACCCTCGTTGAGATTCATTGTCGCTGAAGTTCATCATGTTTAGCAGTCGCCAACTGACCTACCGAACTATTGAGCATCTGAGCATGTACCTGAGTAAAGGCCCGGGCGCGTAACTAAAAAACAGTTGAGCACACATCTGTCAATGGATGAAATATACGGTGTATCACCGTATATTAGCCACGCACTTCCCAATAACGAATAAAGAGAGCACTCATGCTAAAACTCATATCAAAACCGGCAGTTAAGCTGGTCGAGCGCTACTTGCCTGATCCCTATATCTTTGTTCTGCTACTAACATTAATTGCGGCTATCGCGGCGATAGCCGTTGAACGCCAAACACCACTTGCCGTGCTACGCATGTGGGGTGATGGCTTCTGGGGGTTACTCACCTTCTCAATGCAAATGCTGTTGGTACTTGTCACGGGGTTTATGCTGGCAAGCTCGCCACCGGTAAAACGCATTCTGCAGAAAATCGCCAGTACGGCGAAAAGCCCTGGTGGCGCTATCATTCTAGTGACGCTTGTTTCCCTCGCTGCCAGCTGGATTAACTGGGGGTTTGGGCTCGTTGTCGGGGCACTTTTTGCTAAAGAGCTCGCCCGCTTAATTCGGGTAGATTATCGCCTTTTAGTCGCTAGCGCTTACTCGGGCTTCGTGGTGTGGCATGGCGGCCTTGCAGGTTCGATTCCACTGACGATTGCAACGGAAGGTCACTTCTCCGCCGACCAAATCGGTGTGATCGGCACTGGCTCGACTGTTTTTGCCTTTTTTAACCTTGCGATTGTTGCTTGTCTGTTTGTTGCCGTCCCGCTGGTTAACCGCTTGATGCTGCCAGACGAAAAAGACAGCGTTTATGTAGATTCCAAGCTGCTAAACGATGAACCTGAACAGCAAGGCCGTATTACCCGCCCGGCAGAAAAGCTTGAAAATAGCATGCCGCTAGCCCTGCTAGTGGGCGTTCCTGGGCTTCTGTTCCTGCTTGACCATTTCCTGCTTCGCAGCGGTGGCTTGAACCTGAATGTTGTTAACTTCCTATTTCTGTTCTTAGCCATTGTGCTGCATCGCACGCCGCGCAATTTGCTTAACAGCTTGAATGAAGCCATTAAAGGCGGTGCGGGAATCGTCATTCAGTTCCCGTTCTACGCTGGCATTATGGCCATTATGGTGCAGTCGGGATTGGCTCAAAGCATGTCTGAATGGTTAGTCTCTTTCGCCACCGCTACTTCGCTGCCATTCTGGTCATTCCTAAGTGCTGGCATTGTGAACCTGTTCGTACCTTCAGGTGGTGGCCAATGGGCCGTGCAAGCGCCGGTTATGCTACCTGCCGCAGAAGCGCTGGGGGCTGACATTGCTCGCGTGGCCATGGCAGTAGCCTGGGGCGACGCCTGGACTAACTTATTACAACCCTTCTGGGCGCTTCCGGTGCTCGCTATCGCAGGGTTGAAGGCGAAAGACATCATGGGTTTTTGCCTAATCCAGCTGTTTATCACCGGCATTATTATTTCTGTTGGCCTAGTATGGTTTTAACACTAACCTTGCGATAACGTTAGAACTCTAGCTGCCTACATAGCGCCCGCCCCACTGGGGCGGGCATTTTAATCTCTGAAGGTTTTTTACTTATGTCAGACACCCACGCTGAACACAGCGCCCTGCCTGGGCAGCATGAACTTTCCATGACCGTGTTAATGACACCCGACATGGCCAATTTCAGTGGCAAAGTACACGGTGGTGCTATTCTTAAGAAACTCGATGAGGTGGCCTACGCGTGCGCAAGCCGCTATTCAGGCCACTATGTCGTCACGCTTTCTGTCGACCAGGTGTTGTTTAAACAGCCGATTCACGTAGGCGAACTGGTGACCTTTTTAGCCAGCGTCAACCATGTGGGGCGCTCTTCTATGGAGATTGGCGTTAAGGTAGTGGCCGAAGATATTCGTGAAAAACTAATTCGTCACACCAATAGCTGCTATCTCACCATGGTGGCGGTAGATTCGGACGGCAAGCCTGCAATAGTGCCACCGCTCGCGCTGGAAACCTCGCTACAGAAACTAAGGTTCGAAAAAGCCGCGCTGCGTAAAAAGCTGCGCAAGCAAGCAGAGCAAGAAGAACTACTTACCCATCAACACCATCATCAACATCACCACCAGCAACACTCTTAACGCTAACCCACACATCGCAGAGCAAGGAGCCCTCATGCCCGCCAGGGAGCGCTACCCACACCTACCTAAAACCGTTGAGTACGCGCATATCGGTTGGGATTTTTTCATCCTCGCTGCGGTTATCATCAACCTTAGCCTGTTACTGTTTGATTCGCTGTTTCTGATTGAGCCAATTAACAACACCATTGCCAACCTTACCCCCGCCTTTCACGCTTTTTACGACACAGTGATTCACAGCCGTTTTATTACCATCGACTTGTTTTTTGTCGGCATTTTTATAGCGGATGTACTGCTGGGCTGGATGGTAGCAATTGCCGAGCGGCGCTATCACCGCTGGTTTTTCTACCCCTTTGTTAACTGGTACGACGTACTTGGCTGCATTCCCCTCAGCGGGTTTCGCTTATTGCGCGTACTCCGCGTGGTATCTCTCTTAAACCGGCTGCATCGGCTACGCTTGATTGATATGACCCGCTGGTCCAGCTACCGCTTTTTAGCCAAGTATTACGATATCCTGTTGGAAGAGCTTTCCAACCGCATTGCGCTGCGGCTTCTTAGTAATGTTCAGGAACAGGTCACTGCCAGCGACTCTCTCACCGAGCGGGTTATCGACCGCGTCATCCTCCCCCGTAAAACTCAGCTGATTCATGAAATATCCCAGCGCCTTGAGGCGACGGTAGGTCAATCCTATCAGCAGAATCGCATTGCTATCATGGCGTCGATTGATGACCTAGTCAGCCGAACACTACGGGAAAGCCCAGAAATTCAAAAACTACACCGCCTCCCCATGGGAAAAACCGCCTCAAACGCTATGCAGGCATCACTTAGCGGGGTTGCCCAACGGCTGGTAGATGAACTGGCTCAGGGCATTCACTCAACGGAGTTTCGCCAACTGGTTGAGCGCACAGCCGAAACAGGCTTCAACAGCTGGTTAACGGTGGATGAAACGAGCGCACATGTCACCGAGCAAGTGCTTTACGACATTCTGGAAATGCTCAAAGAGCAGATACGCCATCAAGGATGGAAAGACCGTTATGAATAACGAATGGTTACTGCTTGGCCCTGCAGCGCTTTACATGATGTCGATGACGCTTACCCCTGGACCTAACAATATTATGCTGACTGCCTCTGGGGCGAATTTTGGTTTTCGAAGAACCATGCCTCATATGTGGGGCATTTTAGGCGGTTGTTTTTTGCTGTTTTCCGGTATTGCACTGGGGCTTGGCGTCTTGTTTGAGCGCTTTCCTATGGTGCAAACGACACTACGTTGGGTGGGTAGCGCCTATTTATTGTATTTAGCCTGGAAGATAGCTACCGCTCCGCCGCCAAATCTCCAAGGAGCGCAGCACGGGGTGCCGTTTACCTTTTTCCAAGCCGCAATGTTTCAATTCGCTAACCCCAAAGCGTGGGTAATGGGACTAGCGTTGATGGCAGGATTTCTTCCCGAAAGCGGCCAGCCCGTGGTAAATGCGTTAGTGCTCGCTGGTTTTGCAGAACTAGTCGCGCTGCCGTGTATTGCCTTGTGGGCAGCGTTCGGCAGCGCTATTGGGCAGTGGATCAAAAGTGATAACGCCTGGCGACTATTTAATATCACGATGGGGCTATTAACGGCCGCTTGTGTGGTGCTGATCTTACGCTAGCCGCAGCGCAGCGCTTCAATCATGCCATTACTTTCTAAAAGAATATTTAGGCGATCTTCTCGGTACTCCATGGTAACGGCGCTATTAGGCCTGAGTATACGCACCCGTTGAGCACCGCTTTCACTTTGTAGTGTGGGCACGTTGGCTTCATCATAGGGAGCTCCGATAGCATACTGCACCGCTTCAGCATCGCACGTAGTGCTCGTTACGCTAGAAGGCTGGCCTACGGTAGGCGGCACTGGAGCTGAGACATCATCGGGCGAGCCAGCACATGCCACTAATAAGGCCGACACCGGCAATACTGACGCGAGCAATACAGCGAGGCTACCTAGTTTATTCTTCGCGCAGCGTAATGGGTGATTCATTATGATTCTTCCTTGTTTGGTTAGTAACTACCCAAAATGCGAAACGGGCTAGACAACTATGCCTAACCCGCTCATTCACGCCAAGAAGTGCCGATAATAAATAATGTTAACTCGCTGCGTCCTCAACCGCCTGACCACCCTTTTGAACATCTTGTCCTGCACCTGCAATGGTGTTGCAGCCCGCTAGAGCGCCCGCCGTTATCAATAGAATAAAGCTAATACCCAATAGTTTTTTCATCTGTGTTCTCCTTAACAAATCATACAACATTCGGGAAGCTCCGACGGCAGCCTTGCCGCGTGGGAGTGCTTTTAGAGTAACAGATTTTAATAATTTCGCCTGTTTTACTCCCTCCTTAGCGAGTCCTTGGTAAGCAGGGAGTAAGAGGCAAGCCAAACCTGCAGCTGCTATGATGATCTTCGTTATGTAAAGGAGTACCTAATTGAAAACGTTCAAACTTGACCCACGGCTGGAAGCAGATACCTTGCCACTCGCTGACCTTCCCTTGTGTCGCGCATTGCTAATGAACGATGCGCGCTACCCTTGGGTAATTCTGGTTCCCAAACGCGACTCAGTTAGCGAAGTGTTTGAACTGAGCCAAGAGGATCAAACACAGTTATGGCGTGAAACGGTAGCGCTAGGGGCGGCGATGAAAGAGGCATTTCACGGTGACAAGCTCAACGTTGCCACCTTAGGCAATGTCGTTAGCCAGCTGCATATTCATTTGGTGGTGCGCTATGCGGATGATGTTAGTTGGCCAGCGCCAGTATGGGGAAACGGCAGCCCAGAGCCCTATGAGCGAGCCTTACAGGGCAGTCGCCGCGAGCAGTTACTTGCCCAAATTGAAGGGTTAAAGCTTTAGCTTAATTTCTCAGTAAAGAACCCTGTCTTGATGGCGGCTCGTTGAGCAACGGGCCGCTAGCTGGCTGAGCGGCGCCCGCCAAGGAAAGCGATATGCCTAATGCAACGATGAGAGCACCGCCCGCCAATGCCGCCCAACCCACTGCTTTTTCGACTGCCTGCCGGCTGCTCTGTTTCTGCAACCGCTTAGCAGCCCAGCCACGGGCCACAATGCTTGCCAGCGCCAAGACAGAGACGGTAATACCGGTACCCAGCGACATGGCAAGTACCGAGGCAACACCGACGTAAAACTGCCCTAGCAAACTAGCTGCCCCCAACATCAGCACAGCTCCCGTGCATGGACGCATACCAATCGCGCCGACGGTCATCAGCGCTGTGCGCCAATCGAGCGCTTGCTGCGGCTCAATATGATGAGCGCCGCCGCAGCAGTGGGAATGGTCATGACTGTGGCTGTGACTGTGACTGTGACTGTGAACATCAGCATCAGGGGTGTGGGCTGAGTAAGTTTTGCGCAATTGTTTTATCGCCCGCCAGCATAACCAGCCGCCTAACAGCGCCACTAGCATAAAGCTGGCTTGCTCTACCCACACCACACTGCCCATTGCCTGACGAGTCATCCAGCCAAGCCCGTGCACGAGCACTGCCACCATGGCAATCGCCGTTACCCCTTGTAGCAGGGATGCCGCAAAAGAGAGCCCCAGCGCACGCTGGGTGGCACCACCATGGGATGCCAGGTACGTCGCTAATACCGCTTTGCCGTGACCAGGCCCAGCGGCATGAAAGACCCCATAAGCAAAACTTACCCCTAGCAGCGTCAGCCACGTGTTAGTAGAAGGCGTGCGAGAGAGTTCGGTAATAGCCAGCGTCAAGGTACGATGTAAGTCCCGCTGCCATGCTAGCAACTGAAGGCTCACTCCTTGCAAATTAGCTTGCACAATCACGACTAGCAGTAGCGCCCCTAACACGGTAAGCGCTCCCCATAACAGTTGTTGCCGCGTTAAAGGCATTGCCACTCCACCAAAAGTTATAAAGTAACACTTTATACACGACCTTCCGGGTTTTCCGCTAGTCGCATTCGATCCGCCCTGTTTCGGCAAAATGGCGGCCCAACCCTGTTTCGCCCGTTTCATCCACGTCCAGCAGCGCGGCTTGCATAACGAGTTCTGGATCTGGGTCAGCAGGCAACACGCTTAAACGGCAGTCGGGCTCGCCATTGAGAATTAGCGCCTGCTCAGAGGGTGCCCCACCCTCTTCTTCGTGCACCACTTCGATATAGTAAGTTGGGTCAAAGACCTGATACTCCAATAATTGCCCAGCCAATGGCTGAGGCGATGCTAGCGGCAGAATAAACATAAAGGTTAAGCGGCCGTCGCGTTCCAACGCCGTGTATTCAGACACGTCACCTAACGCTTGCGGTTCGCCATTCACGCGTACCGTCGTAAAGTAGTGCTGCTGTGACAGGTTATCGCGAATGTCACCGCCTAGCTGGTCAAGCCCTTCTTGAAGGTTACTGCCCTGAATTTGCTGCAACTCTTCAAACACCACCAAGCTATAAAAAGGGTCCATACGCCATGTTTGATGAAGCGCTGTCGCGACGCCCTCGTCATTTGTTATCACCCGCACACTAAGATCGATCCAGCCATGGGGGTGGGCCATCACCAAGCCGCTACCCAACATGCTGCACACAGCCACTACCAGCACTAGCCAGTAGGCGCGAAATTTATTCCGTAAGCGACCAAACGGGGGTAATACGCCTGTCACGGTAATTCTCCTAATTTATGCTGCAGTTCCATTAGCCAAGGATCTAATACATACGGTGGTAGCGGCTGGTTACCACGTAATGCCGATAGGCTGACACGACTGCCGCCAGGCACCTCACTTACTTGTAATTGCAAGCGGTATTCTGGCCAACGGGCTAGCGTTGCTTCTGCGCGCCCCAGGGCTAAATCAGCATGCCTTACGACATAGCCCTGCTCCATCATTAGCTCAATGGCTTCGCGGAACGTTTGCTCTGGAGAGGCGTTGTAACGTAACTCTCTTGGTTCTAGTGGCTGTGTCGTAGCACAGCCTGCTAGCGCAAAGATGACAAGTACGGCAGTAACCGTTAAACAATGCTTATGTAGTGATCTCATAACGCCCCCAAGGTAGCAGCCGCTTGTTTAAACGCCGTTTGAAAGCGCTGGCAAAAATCATCATTGCTCGCGCTGTAGGATTCACGCAGATCTCCCAAGTGGTCAAACCGGCGAATATCTCGAGAAATTCGAATATGACCATCACGTACCAGCAGCGACACGCGCTCTACTTCAACGGGTTGATGGCTAAAACCCCCACCAAATCCACCACCAAATCCACCACCAATTCCCAGCCCAATACCGGAACCACCTCGTCCCAAACCGAAGCCACCAAATACCTGCATGCTTCGACCATAACCAAAATCGTTATCGTAAGGGTCGTAGTAACCAATCAAATCACGCTGCCGACTAGCGGTCACCAGCCCCAAGTCAGTGTCGGTAGTGTCAAGTTCAAAGTTCCAGGCTTCCAACACTTCGATACCCTGCGTCAGCTCCTCTAGCGGCAGTGTCGTTTGGTCAGGCTGACCGGTGGGAAAATAGCAGGCTGCCGAAGGAGCAGGCTCTGCTTGAGGAAGACGCTCTGGCACTGTTTGGCAGCCTGTCAGTATTAAGACGCACATCATGCTCATCGGTAGTATTGTTTTCATGAGTAATCCTCTCGCCCCAGTTGCGGCTGGTCTGTCGTCGAACGCCGCGCTAAGCTCGCCAGCAGCCATTACGATAAAAATGATCAAGAACTGTTCCAAAAACTGTTCCAGACCAGATATGACAACGCTTTAGGGAGGTTGTGCGATGAATGTTCTGCTTTGCCCCGATAGTTTTAAAGATGCGGTTAGTGCTGAACAAGCGGCAAACGCCATGGCAATCGGCATTCAGCGGGCATCGCCAACCGCCACCATTCATCGTTGCCCGCTTGCCGATGGCGGCGAAGGGAGCTTGGACGCGCTTATTGCAGCCACCAACGCTGAACGCTGTCAACTAACCGTTCAAGATGCCCTAGGGCGACCGCGCCAAGCAACGTGGGGCTGGCTTAACGAGCAGCGTACCGCGTTTATCGAACTGGCAGAAGCCAGTGGGCTGCAGCACCTAACCCCCGATCAACGAAATGCGCTGCATACTACCACTTACGGCGTCGGGGAATTATGCCTGGCTGCGCTGGATGCTGGTGCCACGAAAGCACTGCTTTTTTTAGGTGGCAGCGCCACCAACGACGCAGGGGCTGGCATGCTCCAAGCACTGGGAGCGACACTGTTAGATAAAAACGGCGATCCGCTTTCTCCCGGTGGCGCAGCGCTCCAGCAGCTTGCGACGTTAGACCTTTCCACCCTCGACCCACGCTTAAGCAACCTGGAAATTGAAGCCGCCGTGGATGTAGATAACCCACTACTAGGTTCACGAGGGGCGAGCGCTGTCTTTGGCCCGCAAAAAGGAGCATCGCCTGACGATGTCGCCACCCTTGACCGAGCAATTGCCCATTTTGCGGAGTTGAGCGCCCAGGTACTGGGACGCGATGAAAGTGAATTGCCAGGCGCGGGTGCAGCAGGTGGCATGGGGTTTGCCGCCCACTGCTTTCTTAACGCCACCCTCACGCCGGGCATTGAAATGATTATGCAACAGGCCAAGCTAGCCAGCCTGCTTCCTGACGTTGACGTGGTAATTACCGGCGAAGGTCGCTTAGATGGCCAAAGCCTATCGGGTAAAACGCCTATTGGCGTTGCTCGTGCAGCCAAGCACCATGGCAAACCCGTCATTGTACTGGCAGGTAGCCTTGGTGATGGATGGCAAGCCTGCTTGAAAGAAGGGGTCACCGCCGTTTTTGCCCTTGCCGATGGGCCGATGACACTTGAAGGTGCTCTGCCACGCACCGCTGAGCTACTCGCTGACCGTTGTGAGAGTATTGCAAGGCTTTGGCTCGCTCGATGAGCGATGAGCGATGAGTCAGCCGTCGCCAGCGCGACACCAAGGCAATGTTATGACGCTATTGCCGCGATGCAAAAAACTTGTTTTGCATCGCTCACTAAGCGTCTTAAACTATACAAGCGATTTAATAGCCGTAATGTTTCAAAGCGGCTCCAACCACGGAGAAGCACTAATGAGTGATATGAATAGCATTGGCTTACACGAAGGCAGCGCAAGCCAACTCGCCGAAAAACTTAATCACCTGTTGGCTAATTATCAGATTTTCTACATGAACGTCCGTGGCTATCACTGGAATGTCCGAGGTAGCGACTTCTTTGAGTTACATGCGAAATTTGAAGAATTCTATACAGATTTACTTACCAAAGTTGACGAAGTGGCAGAGCGTATTTTGACGTTAGGTCACAAGCCTGTTCATGCCTATAGCGATTACGTGAAAATCTCGCGCATTCAGGAAGATAAAGACGTTCACGATGGGCAAACCTGCGTGAAAGGTGTGCTGACTGGCTATCAAACACTGATTGAATTACAGCGGGAACTGCTGTCAATTGCGTCGGACGCTGACGATGAAGGCACCGCTGCTCAAGCTGGCGACTATATACGCGAGCAGGAAAAAACCGTGTGGATGCTCAATGCTTACTTGAGCAAATAACGCGATGTTTGCCATGTTAATGTGCGTTTGACATGAGACAGGCACTATCAAAACGGCACCATTTCGGTGCCGTTTTTGTGGCAACTTGCTTAGCGAGATCTAGTCAGCGTTTCAATCAAATCGCGCAGCATCTCCCAAAACTCAACGACCGACTCAATTTCCACGCGTTCGTCTGGCGAATGCGCCCCACGAATCAGCGGGCCAAACGAAATCATGTCTAAATGCGGGTACTTACTTCCCAAGATGCCGCATTCAAGACCTGCATGAATCACTTTGACCTCGGGTTCTCGGCCCATTAATTCGGCATGCCGGGCATTAAAGGTCGCTAGCAGCGGGCTTTGCGGATTAGGCGCCCAGCCTGGGTAGCTGTTTTCCACTTTCACTCTGGCGCCCATGAGGCCAAACAGCGCTTGAAAACGTCCCGCCATCGCATCAGTGGCACTGTCATGCAGTGAACGCACCAGTGCACACAGATGGAAACGCCCGCTTTCCACGTTTAACACCCCTAAATTGTTGGAAGTTTCCACCACTCCCGGCACATCAGCACTCATGCGTTCGACACCGCAGGGAGCCGCGTGCAGCGCAGCCAGCAACATCGCACTGGCATCTCGGGTCAGTGGCTTCGCATCAGCCAGCTCCACACGTTCTGCCGTGAGCGCCAAGTTGCTATCACCGCTGCCCAGTTCAGCTTTCAGCGTACCAGCAAGCGCTTCAACCATCGCCAATGCATCGTCAACCTCATCAGCAGGCAACGCGATTTGAGCAAATGCCTCGCGGGGAATGGCATTACGCAGCGTACCACCATGGTAATTAATCAGCCGCGCACCAAAGGTTTCCAATGCCCACAGCACACGGACTAGCAAGCGATTCGCGTTGCCCAGGGGCTTATCAATATCCATCCCCGAGTGGCCACCTTTCAGCCCCGTCAGGGCCAGCGAAATCACCTGTTCGTTTTCTTGGATAGCCGTGCTGGGGAGTTGCGCATTCACCACTACGTCGGCCCCACCTGCACAGCCAATATACACTTGGCCGCGATCCTCGCTGTCTAAATTGAGCAACAACGACCCTTCCAGCCAGTTTTCAGCAAGATTGAGCGCCCCACCCATAGAGGTCTCTTCTTCTAGCGTAAACAATGCTTCCAGCGGGCCATGGGTCAGTTCAGGATCTTCCAACACTGCCAGAATAGCAGCAACGCCAAGACCATTATCAGCGCCTAGCGTGGTGCCATCCGCGAAGAGCCACCCCTCATTTTCATAGGTCTGGATAGGGTCACGGGTGAAGTCGTGATCATGGCCTGTGTTGGCTTGTGCCACCATATCCAGATGGCCCTGCAGCACGATGCCTGGCGCACTTTCACAGCCAGGCGTTGCTGGCTTACGAATGCGTAGGTTGCCGAATTCATCACGGTCGTGAGGAAGCCCCAGGGAATCGGCCCAAGCCTCTAATGTAGCTACTAGCGCGGCTTCATGGCCGGAGGGCCGTGGCGTGTTACATAGTGTGCGAAAATGCTGCCACACTAAACGTGGCGCGAGGGCTTCTAGATGTGTGTTCATGGAAACTCTTCATTATCGATAACCCGTTTACTTTACCCGCCTGAGCGACTGTGTAAAAGCGTGCACTGTTCAATAATTTGCTGAGCCCCACGACGAATCAAACGCACCGACTCACCATCCGCTTTTGCTAACGGCTGGTTCTGGAAGGCCCAGGCGGCCAACTGCTGGTGTGCAATCTGCGCATCTTGCTCTAACGGCCAGTGGCTAGCCTCTCTGGCCAGCGCTTGAAGTGCCGTCCTGGCCAGCGCTGGGTCACGATGCGCGTAAGCCACATCGTCCACTGTTTGAACCTCTGCTGTGCTAAGCGGCAAACGTGGCAACGACGGCAGTAGTAACGCGACGATCGACGCTGGCAGTGCCGCTAATTCAAAGGCCAGTAGTGGTATTAACGAGGCCGCAAATGAATCGCGCAGCGACATCAACACAGCGTGTCCTTCGCTAGAAAGCGCGCGCGCCACCATAATGGCGTACTCACCGGTAGCTGCTTCTTGAGTGATACCCAAGCGAACAGGGGCAAACCCAAGCGCCAGCCAAAATCGCAGCAGCGATGTCTCGGCACCAAAAGTAGCCCCATAAAGCGCCACGCCCTGCTGCCTAGCATTGGCGATATCATCTTCTAACAACTGACGCCCTAAACCTTCATGCCGCCGTTCTGGGTGAGTGGCAATACGTACCACCCGCCGCCAGCGTGACGTTAACGCCTCACGACTGCCGCTGTGAGCTGCCAACGACTGGGCCATCAGATGCCCTTGGGGGCGCCGCTCACCGCGTGCCACCTGTTCAGCAAGTTCAGAACTAAAACCACCCTCTTCTCGCGTCACCAGAACAGCCTGGGGCTCTTCCGCTGCGCTAATTGTGCGAATCGCGGTGCCAGGGCCATCCAACAACTGGCGTAAATCACTGGGCGTGGTGCGATAGTGAGACTGCACCAGCAAGCCGAACAGCTTCTCCAATAGCCCATTTTGCTTGGCTAACTCAGCTTGCGTAATCGCGATAGATGCTGGCGGACGGTGGGCATGAACACGAGCCTCGGGTAACGGAGCGTTGAGCAGGAGCAACGATTGGATAGTGGCTTCTAAGGGATCTCCCGCTGACCAGCGAATAGGAGCGTCCAAATGTAGCTCGCGCCATTGGGGGGCTTTTCGATTAAGCACATCGCGAAAACGCAGCGCAAAACCGCGCCCTGACCCTTCATAGCCATGCACGGTGGTTGCAAATGCGATACGCGGGAAGGCAGCAAGCCACTGGGCTAACAGTGCTGCAGGAACCGCCGCAGCCTCGTCAACCAGCAAATAGCTGCCGCTTCCGCCAAGGGTTGCTTGATGAACTTGTTCGTTAAGCGCGTCAGGCGGAAGAAAACACAGCGAACTACCACTCGGCAGTTCAAAACGCGCCGGGCTAAGACGTTGACCTTCCGGGCATAGCGCTACCATGCGCGCAAACAAGCTTTCCACTGAACTGAGTCGAGGTGCGGTCACCACCAGTTGCGTAACGCTTTTTTGTAGCAAACGGGCACAGGCGATCCCCAGCGCCGCGCTTTTTCCCCGCCCTCGGTCTGCCGTAATCACCAAAGGCCGACGGCGCTTTAACCTGACAAGCGCACTCACCGCGAGCGCTTGGTCGGCGGTCAAACAGTCGGCATCGTCAAAGGGAACCGCACGCGAGTCACGAACAGGCAGACTGGGCAGCACGAGCTCACCGTTTACCTGCCAGCGAACAATAGTGCTCGCAACGGTAAGCTGAGATGCCAACCGTTTAAGGTAGTGGGTGCTCAGTGATTTCCAACACCAGGGATAATCAGCAAAACGAGCATAATCAGGATCAGGCTGCTCACCCCAGCCCTCTGGCGTGATGATTATTAATAACCCACCAGCACTCACAGTACCTGCCAGTGCACCCAGGGCATCTGGGTCTAATCCCTGGCTACCACTGGCGTCTACGACGACTAGCTGATGCTCTGCACCCAGTCGTGTGCGAGCTTTACCGGCTGGTAAACACGGAGACACCGATGCCTCGTGCTCAGCGCCCACCCACAACGGTGCCTGCCACATTCGCGCTTCCCATAGCCGTTGCGCTTGTTGGCGAGCTTTTTCTGCCGGCCCATATAGCCATACCAACGCTCGCCAGCGGCGACGCTCCAAGCGGGTGACATAGTGAACTAAGGCTGATACCTGATTAATGACAACGTTGGGTTTATCAGCGCAGCAGCCGACTCGCATGGTGACTCCAGAGAAAGTTTCTACTTACAACTTTAGTTGCAGAAAAGCATAGTTTTCAACGTTTTAAGAACCAACCAAATGGTTAAAAAAAACACTAAAAAGCACGTAAGTTACTATTTTAAATAATTTTAATTCTTACAAGAAATAACCACCAAGGCGTTAAATCCTTACATTACTGATATTGCACTGCAGCGGGTGGAATATGCTAGCTTAGCGATGCAGCCTGGCAGGGCATGTACTTTACGTAAACGTAAGCCATAGTCGCTGCACTTTCCTGCTTTCAGGTAATGAACACTAATAACGCCAACCTCCAAAGTACCAGGAAACATACAATGAAAAAGATTACTAAATTCGCATTAACCAGCCTCGCCGCTGGCGTTGCTTTCGCTGCACTCACCACTACCGCTCAAGCGCAAGAACAGTGGACAATGACCACTACTTGGCCCGAAAACCTCGACCTGATTAAGATTGATCAGCACTGGGCAGAGCTTGTCAACCAGATCGCAGGTGATGAAGTACAAATTAACTTCCGCGCAGGCGGCACGCTGATGCCTGGCACCGAAGTATTCGACGCCACCGAAACCGGTGCTATCCAAGCGTCTGGCGATTGGCCAGGCTACTGGGCAGGTTTGAACCCGGCGTTCTCTCCTCTAGCTACCACTACCAGCTTGTTTAACGGCGTAGATTATTTGAACTGGATTCAACAGTGGGGTGGTTTTGAGCTCTACCAAGAAATCTATGGCCAATACAACATGGTGTATTTGCCCTACGGCATTACCAACAACGAATCCGGCTTCATGGGCCGCACGCCGATCGAAAGCCTCGCTGACCTTGAAGGTAAACGCTTGCGTCTATCAGGTCGTGACCAAGGCCGAGTACTTGAAGAGCTAGGTGGCTCTCAGGTCACTCTGGCGGGCGGCGAAGTGTATCAGGCGATTGAACGCGGCGTGATCGACGCGGGTGAGTTCTCTACCCCAGGCGTTGATTTTAACGCAGGTTTTGCTGAAGTTGCTGACTACTGGGCGACGCCTGGCTGGCACCAGTCAGCGAGCGTTTTCGGCGTTATGATCAACAAAGATTCCTGGGATGCACTGTCTGAAGAAACCCAGGCGAAGCTAAAAACTGCTGCCGAAGCCACCATGGCCTGGTCACTTTCCTGGTCGGAGCGTGAATCAACTGACGCTACTCGGAAGTTTATCGATGCAGGCGTCACCATTAACCAGTTCTCTGAAGAAGACCTGGCGCGCATTCAGGAAATCACCAACGAAGTGATCGTTCGCGGCGCTTGTGAGAATTCTGATCATGCAAAAGTATATCACTCCATGATTACCTACCTAGAAGACTACGCGGCATGGCGTGATGTTACCGCGCCATTCAATATGAGCCGCACCATGGATAACCTACCTTCACTGGAAGAAATCGAAGCCTGCCTATAAAGGCATTTCAGTGCCGCCCCAGCGCTGCTGGGGCGGTTGGTGCTTAGCTGCGGAGACCTTCCATGAATGCGATTGCCAAGGCGATCGATGCAATTAATGAGCTGCTGGGCCGTATCATCGCACCGTTAATTGCCATCATTACTCTAATAGTGCTTTACGACATTGTGTCACGCTTTTTCTTTGGCCGTCCTAGCGACTGGGCGTTTGATGTCACAAAAATGCTGTTTGGCGCCCACTTTATGCTGATGGCCGCCTACGGGCTACGCCATCATGCCCACGTGGAAGTCGACGTTATTAAACGTCTGCTATCACGTAGAAAGCAGGCGGTACTAGACCTGCTCGGCTATTTAATTTTCTTTGTGCCCTTCATCTGGCTGCTATTGACCTACGGCTGGAGTTTCTTTGAGCGCTCGTTCAGTCGTGGCGAAACGACCTACGGTATGGTCTCTATTCCTGTGTATCCGGTTAAAGGCGTTATCGTAGTAGCCGCTGCACTAATCTTATTGCAGGCGATTGCTATCGTTCTGCGCGCCATTATGCAGCTGCGTGAGGAGAAATCCGCATGAGTGCAGAGTTACTGACGCTGGTGATGTTTGGCGGGCTTCTCGTTGGCCTGTTCATGGGTCATCCGCTTGCTTTTGTATTAGGTGGTATGGCGGTAATTGGTGCTTTTTTAGGGCCAGGCATTAATACCCTGGGCATTATCATTAATAACGTCTATGGCAACGCTATGGACAACTATGTACTCGTGGCTATACCCCTATTTATTCTGATGGCGCGCTTTCTTAACGACTCAGGCGTCACCGAAAAAATGTTTGATTCCATGCGGCTGCTGCTGGCGAATCTTCGCGGTGGTTTAGCGCTTACCGTGGTCGTTGTATCCGTGTTGCTCGCAGCCACCACCGGTATTGTCGGCGCATCTATTGCCGTTATGGGCATGATTGCTTTAGTACCGATGCTGAAATATGGCTATAACAAAGAGTTGAGTGCCGGCGTCATCATGGCCAGCGGCTGCTTGGGCATTCTGATTCCTCCTAGCATTATGCTGATTTTGATGGCTAGCTATTCGCCTGTCTCGGTGGGTGCACTCTTTGCTGGTGCGTTGGTACCCGGCTTAATGCTGGGTGTGATGTATGCACTGTACGTGCTGGTGATCTGCTGGCTCAAACCCAGCTACGGCCCCAAAGTACCGGCAGCAGAGCGCGCGGAAGTCAGCACAAAACAGCTACTGATCATGCTAGGAAAATATGTTGTTCCCCCCATGTCGTTAATTCTTGGCGTGCTGGGCGCACTATTTACCGGCGTGGCGACAGCGACTGAGGCATCCGCCATTGGCGTGCTTATCGCTTTTCTGCTGTTTCTAATCTTCGGCGACCGCAAGCTATCAACTTGTTACAACACGCTAATTGAAGCTGGCAAAACGACGACGATGGTGATGTTGGTACTCGTCGGAGCCACCGCGTTTACCGGAGTATTCTCGATTGGCGGCGGGATGACCGTGATCAGCGACTTCGTGCTAGCGGTTCCAGGCGGAACGGTCGGTGCCTTGCTGCTAATGCTGTTCCTAGTATTCATCCTCGGCATGTTCCTAGACTGGACAGGTATTGTGCTACTCAGCTTCCCCATTATGCTGCCCATTATTGCGCAAATGGGTGTAGACGTACTGTGGTTCGTCGTTATGGTGGCTGTGGTACTGCAAACCTCCTTCTTAACGCCACCCTTTGGCTATGCGCTGTTCTATTTGAAAGGGGTAGCGCCACCAGGGGTCGAAATCGTTGATTTGTACAAAGCCGTTGTACCATTTGTGGCTATCATCCTTTTCGCTTGCATACTGATGGCGATATTCCCTAGTTTAATTACGGGACTACCAAGTTTGATGGTGGGCTATTAGTGACACCTAGCCACTAACGCTAAACGCATGACTCCCCCCGCTTTGCGGGGGGATTTTTTTTGATAGCCGCAATGGTGGCTGCAGCAACCTAACGCAAGTGATACTATTTACAGCTGCTATTTTTTCGCATTAACGAGCCAAGCTGCCCCTCATCCAAGGAGACAACGACGTGTCTACGCCAGCTCGCCGCTCACCACCGGCTCTGCTTTCAGGTTTTGCCTCACGCATTTCGCTATCGCTTAACCCTTGGTCGATCGCCCTGTTTTTGATCGCCCTGGTTGTCGCACTTCCCATTATTGTGGTTCTTAGCCATATCTTCGTGCCGACAGAAGGCGTTTGGCAGCACCTTGCAAGCACTGTATTACCACGCTATCTCTCTAACACTTTCTGGCTGGTAGTATGGGTTGGCATTGGCACTCTGGTTGTGGGTGCCGGAACCGCATGGCTGGTGGTTATGTGCCGCTTCCCAGGCAAGCGCATATTCGAGTGGGCCCTACTGTTACCCCTGGCCGTGCCGACGTATGTCATTGCTTACGCCTATACAGACTTTTTCCAAGTAGCAGGACCACTGCAAAGCATGCTGCGTGAATGGTTTGATTGGCAAGTGGGCGATTACTATTTCCCCAATGTGCGCTCATTAGGCGGCGCAGCAACGCTGATTACCTTTGTGCTTTATCCGTATGTGTACCTGCTAGCCCGAGCGTCATTCCTTGAGCAGTCGGTCTGCGTGTTGGATGTTGGCCGTACCCTGGGGCGTGGCCCCTGGCGCTTGTTCGCTAGCGTGGCGCTACCGCTCGCCCGCCCAGCGTTAGTGGGTGGTGTCTCACTGGTACTGATGGAGACGCTTAACGAATTTGGCGCGGTGCAGTTTTTTGGTGTAGATACGTTTACCACCGGCATTTATCGCACGTGGTTTGGCTTAGGTGAACCCGTGGCTGCCGCCCAGCTAGCTGCCTGTCTACTCACCTTCGTCATTATACTGGTGCTTCTGGAACGCTATTCCCGGGGTAAGCGGCGCTACTTTCATACAACGAATCGCTATCAGCAGCTTCCGGAATATCAGCTACGTGGCTGGCATGCGCTAGGAGCAACCTTCGCGTGTTTGCTCCCCGTCGTTATTGGCTTTTTGCTGCCCAGCGGTATTTTGCTCAATATGGCCATTAAAACCGGCGATAGCCTTTTCGGCACGCGGTTTATTGGCTTTGCTATGAATAGCCTGAGCCTTGCGACCGTCGCTGCATTAATTGCGGTAAGTTTAGCCGTGCTACTAAGTTACGGAGTTAGGCTCAACAATTCATCAAGCGCACGGTTTTTCACACGTATCGCTGCGATGGGTTATGCCATTCCCGGCTCGGTGGTGGCTGTGGGCATCTTGATACCCTTTGCTTGGTTGGATAACTCGCTGAACATGTGGCTACATGAACACTATGGAAAGATTATTGGTCTGGTGTTTAGCGGCTCAGCGTTTATTTTGATTTACGCGTATGTGGTGCGCTTCTTGGCCGTATCGTTTAATGCAGTAGAAGCAAGCCTTGGCAAGGTCACACCCAGCATGGATGCCGCCTCCCGCACGTTGGGCCAAACCGCTGGCGGCACGCTACGCCGTATTCATACACCGCTAATGCGCAGCAGTCTGTTAGCCGCTGGGATTTTGGTATTTGTCGATGTAATGAAGGAACTACCTGCCACGATAATATTGCGCCCCTTCAATTTTGACACCCTGGCTGTGCGTGCTCATAGCCTCGCTTCAGATGAACGCCTAGCAGAGGCGTCAACCGCCTCTCTAACGATTGTGGTGGTTGGCATCTTACCGGTTATCTTACTTAGCCTAGCGATGCGCCGGGCACGACCTGGCAGCCAGGCTGAGTGATTGAAGTGCACAGACGTTAAAGCAAAACATTACTGAAAAGCGTTTCTGAAAAGCGAAACATTAACGCGGAAAGATGAACACCTGGGAGTGGTCCAAGTCGATATCAATCGGCTGGCCTTCCTGGGGCAAAAACACGCCTGGCACGCGGGCGTGAAGGTGGGCCTCCTGGCCTTCGTCTCCATGCGCACATAAGTGAATAAGACTGGATCGACCTAGCAGCTTAGCCATGACCACATGGCTATGATTATGCGGCTCGACAGGCAGGTCACGCTCTTTGATGCGTAACGCTTCTGGGCGAATCATCACCTGGGCATTACTGCCTTCTGGCAACCAGCTGGCATCTACCGGACCCACTGGCGTGGCGACAAAGCCTTCCTTAACGACGCCGCTTAATTCATTCACTTCACCAAAAAACGTCACCACAAAGGGATCCGCTGGCGCGCAATAAAGCTCGCGGGGCGTGCCTGTCTGAACGATTTTGCCATCCCGCATCAGCGCGATGCGGTCTGCCATAAACATCGCTTCTTCAGGGTCGTGAGTCACGAGCAGAGTCGCTGAGCCGAGCTTTTTCAATACGTGCAGCGTATCGTCTCGGATGCGATCACGCAGCCGCGCATCCAAACTAGAAAATGGCTCATCTAACAGCATTAGTTTAGGTGTGGGGGCCAACGCACGCGCCAGCGCCACGCGCTGTTGTTGCCCACCGGACAACATATGCGGATAGCTTTCGGCATAGTCAGCCATGCCGAGCTGGGCCAATAACTCTAGTGCCCTTTCCCGCCGCTGGTTAGAAGGCAAACTTTTCAATCCGAAGGTCACATTTTCCAGCACACTAAGATGGGGAAACAACGCAGAGTCTTGGAAGGCAAGGCCAACATTGCGCTTTTCCGGCGGTACATGACGCTTACCTGGTGCCGCGATGGATAGGCCATCAAGGCTAACCGAGCCTTCCTGCACAACTTCTAAGCCAGCCGCGATTCTAAGCAGTGTCGTTTTGCCGCAACCAGAAGGGCCTAATAAACACACAACCTCGCCTGGAGCGATATCAAGATCGATGCCTTTTACCACTTTATTAGCCGTAAATGTGTGCTGAACACCACGAAGCGATAGTGCTGATGCAGGCGCCGACACATCGGAAAGTGACACAGTTGCCGTCATTATTTCACCATTGTCTCGTCCACCCGCGACATGATAACCACATGCCGCTGCGAACACGGTTGAAAGTTATTTGCATTCTATTTTCTATTGAGCAGAGATGCACGCTTATTGCCAAAAAGAGGATGCGTTTCATTAGCATTTAACTTGACGTCAACCGATAGAAGCGTTTCAATACACTATGTCGCTAATGCAACTTATTATCATAAACATTCAGGGTATTTGTTATGAAAAAAGCACGTCTCTCGGCTACCGTAGCTGCCATCATGGCGGGTTCTGCTTTTGCAGGTAGCGCGCTCGCAAACGAAGTCAACATATACTCCGCTCGCCATTATGACTCTGACGAGATTCTCTACAAAGCGTTCACTGAAGAGACCGGCATCGAAGTTAATGTTCTGGAAGGCGACTCTGACCAGTTAATGGAGCGCATGCAGCGCGAAGGCATTGCTAGCCCTGCTGACGTGATGCTTACCGTTGACGCAGGCCGCCTATGGCGCGCCGAGCAGGACGGCCTTTTTCAAAGCGTAGACTCTGATGTACTTAACGAGCGCCTGCCAGAATCAATGCGCCACCCTGACGGCCTGTGGTTCGGCTTCAGTCAGCGCGCACGGGTTATCTTCTACAACCGCGAGAACTTTGACCCCAGCCAAATCAGCACCTACGAAGACCTGGCCGACCCGCAGTTTGAAGGCCAAGTATGTATTCGTTCTTCCAACAACATTTACAACCAGTCGCTTCTAGCCTCTATGATTGAGCATCATGGCGAAGAAGGCGCGGAAGAGTGGGCGCAAGGCGTTGTGAATAACATGGCGCGCGACCCAGAAGGCGGTGATACCGATCAGATTCTTGGCGTTGCAAGTGGTGAATGTGACTTGGCCGTTGCGAACCACTACTACTACGTTCGTCTGCTGCACTCTGACGATGATGCCGACCGCGAAGCCGCACGCAAAGTAGGCATGATTTTCCCCAACCAGGAAGATCGTGGCACTCACGTTAACGTTGGCGGCGCTGGCTTAGTAGCTAACGCGCAGAACGCTGAAAACGGCATCCGCTTCCTGGAATTCTTAGCCTCTGACGAAGCGCAGGAAGTAATGGCTGATCGTAACTACGAGTTCCCAGTCGTGGAAGGCATCAAGAAAAATCCGGTGCTTGAATCTTGGGGTGATTTCGACAAAGACAGTATTAACATCAGCATTCTAGGTGAAAATAACCCAGAGGCGATTCGTATTTTTGATCGCGTAGGCTGGCGTTAAGCGCTGTGGTTCTTTAGGGCCATAAGTCGGTACTCCAAAAAGACACCTGCAGCTCAGCTGCAGGTGTTTTGCATTGGGGATAGACCATAACGAGTTCTGAATATTAAGCCCTAGTTAGTGGGCTTCATCCCAATTGGCACCACTTTGTGCTTCAACAATCAGTGGCACGCTAAGGGTGGCAGCCGCTTGCATGCGCGCCTGAACCTGCTCAATAAATGCCTCAACCTGCGCGTCGGCCACCTCAAACACTAGCTCATCGTGCACTTGCATGACCATTAGTGCATCAAAATCGCCCTCGGCAAGCCACGCATCGACATCAATCATTGCCTGCTTGATGATATCCGCTGCCGTACCCTGCATAGGTGCGTTAATGGCGGTGCGCTCAGCGCCCTGACGACGATTACGATTTTGAGAATGAATTTCTGGCAGGTATAACCGCCGCCCAAGAACGGTTTCCACAAAGCCATCTTCGGCGGCTTGAGTGCGGATGCGATCCATATACCGGGCAACGCCAGGATAACGGTCAAAATAGCGGTCGATATACGTTTGCGCTTGGTTGCGATCAATATGCAGCTGGCGTGATAAGCCCCAGGCACTCATGCCATAAATCAGACCAAAGTTGATGGCTTTGGCGCTGCGCCGCTGGTCAGCAGAGACCTTTTCAAGCGCGGTCCCAAACACTTCGGCAGCGGTCGCGGTGTGAATATCTCGCCCTTCTGCAAACGCGTCCAGAAGCCCTTTGTCTTCTGAGAGGTGCGCCATAATGCGTAGCTCTATTTGCGAATAGTCTGCCGCAACAATGCGATAGCCCGGACGTGCCACAAATGCCTGACGTATTTTGCGGCCCTCTTCTGTGCGAATCGGGATGTTCTGAAGGTTAGGGTCGGACGATGAGAGCCGCCCTGTCGCCGTCACCGCTTGGTGATAGCTGGTATGCACCCGCCCAGTGGTCTTATTAAGCAGGCGCGGCAACTTGTCGGTATAGGTGGATTTAAGCTTTGCCAACCCCCGATGCTGCATAATTACCTTGGGCAAGGGATAATCCAGCGCCAGCTCTTCTAGCACCGCCTCTGCGGTCGAAGGCGCGCCTTTAGGCGTTTTCTTGATCACCGGGATTTTCTGCTCTTCGAACAGAATCTGCCCCAATTGCTTGGGTGAACCGAGATTAAACTCACGGCCTGCCAGCTCAAATGCTTCGCTTTCAAGCTCGCGAATACGGCGTTCTAACTGCTGGCTCTGTTCATGTAAGCGTTCGGCATCCAGTGCCACGCCATTGCGTTCAATCCGCGACAGCACGTTAATCAACGGCAATTCAAGATGATCCAGCACGTGCGCCAAACGACCTTCTCGTTCAACTTGTGGGCGCAGAATTTCTTGCAACCGCAGCGTAATATCCACGTCTTCACAGGCGTAAGGAGCTGCTTGCTCCAGAGCAATTTGGTTAAACGTGAGCTGTTTGGCACCCTTCCCTGCGATCTCCTCGAAGGAGATTGTTTTTTCGCCCAAATACTTCAGCGCCAGCGAATCCATGTCGTGGCGCGTGGCGGTGGAATTGAGCACATAAGAAGCTAGCATGGTGTCGGCCAGCGGCCCCACCACGCGAATATCATAGTTGGCCAACACCGAAATATCGTACTTAAGATTCTGGCCAATTTTGGTTTTCTCGGCATCTTCCAGCAGCGGCTTCAGTGCCTGCAGCACCTGATGGCGATCAAGTTGCGCGGGAGCATCCAAGTAGTCGTGCGCCAGTGGAATATACGCAGCCTCGCCGGCTTCCAGGGCCAGCCCAACGCCGACGATATCAGCATCCATGTAATTCAAGCTGGTGGTTTCTAAATCGAAGCAAAAGCGCTCAGCTTGTTTCAAACGCGCAAGCCACGCATCGAACTCAGCTTGCTCAACAATCACACAATCATGCCGCTGCTTGGAAGTCGCAACGCTATCAGTCGCATCAGCAACAGCGTTATTAGGCGCGGGCTCGCCGCCCTTAACATCGTCAACGCCTTCGTCGCTGCCTGCCAGCAGCTCAGCCAACCACTGTTTGAACTCCATCTCTTTATAAAGTGCTACCAGCGCTTCGCGGTCTGGATGCGCAATATCTAAATCATCCAGCCCTACCGGTAGCTCGCAGTCAGTCTTAATGGTCGCTAATTGGTAAGAAAGGAAGGCTTGTTCACGATGCTCTTCAAGCTTTTTCGGTAATGTTTTGGCACCACGAAAGCTGAGCGATTTGACGCGTTCCAGATCACCATAGATTGTCTCTAAACCGCCTTCCATGCCTTGTAGTAAGCCAATGGCGGTCTTTTCGCCCACCCCGGGTACGCCGGGGATGTTATCAACCTTGTCACCCATCAATGCCAGAAAATCAATGATCAACTCGGGGGGCAGTCCAAACTTCTCTTTAACGCCCGCTTCATCGAGGATTTCCTCTTTCATGGTGTTAACCAACGTAATGTGGGGGTTAACCAACTGCGCCATGTCTTTATCACCAGTTGAGATCACCGCATCACGACCGGCCTGGGTGGCATGATAAGCCAGGGTGCCAATCACATCGTCAGCCTCGACACCTTCAATGCACAGTAGCGGTAAGCCCAGCGCTTTTACACAAGCGTGCAGCGGTTTAATTTGGCTGCGCAGATCATCCGGCATGGGCGGCCGATGAGCCTTATAGTCGCTATACATCTCATCGCGAAAGGTTTTTCCTGGCGCATCAAACACCACTGCCATCGGGCTTTCCGGGTAGTCTTTAATCAGCCGCTTGAGCATATTCAACACACCCTTCACGGCCCCCGTGGGCTGGCCGCTGGAGGTCGTTAACGGTGGCAGCGCGTGGAAAGCGCGATATAGATACGAGGAGCCGTCGACAAGCACGATTGGGGCACGGGCCATAACCAATTCCATTGTTAGCAACACAGTAAGAAAGTTGCTGGCTATGATACGCGTTCAAGACAACCGCTGCAGAAACAACCACGGCAATAACGCATTTCAAACTCACACAACGCTGCCAACTAACCCAGCAAGCCGCTACAATAATGGGCTTAGCAACCTGGGCGAGATTCTCATGGCTGTATTTACTCCGCTGAGCGACGGTCAGGTCGCCGCGTTTTTAGAAAAATTTGATGTTGGCAGCTTCGTTTCGCTACAGGGCGTCGCAGGCGGTACGGAAAACTCTACGTTTTTTGTGACCACCGATCGCCGTGAGCTGGTGTTAACCCTATTTGAACAGGGTGAACATGAAGAACTGCCATTTTTTGTCGAGCTATTGGATTATCTAGACGAGCATCGGTTACCGGTGCCCGGAACCATTCACGACCGCGAAGGTATATCGCTGCACAGTTTGGCAGACAAACCTGCATTACTATTTCCGCGCTTACCGGGCAAGCACCCTCGCGCGCCAAACCTTGCTCAGTGCCAAATACTGGGTAATACACTGGGTCATTTGCATGTTGTCTCCCAGCGTTTTCCTGGACAACGGCCAAACCCGCGCGATCTTCATTGGCTTCGGGCGATACACCACAAGGTGTTAGCCTATATCAGCCCTGACGATCAGACGCTGATGAAAAATGAAGTCGATGACTTTGAGGGCGCTTTTAGCCAGCATGGGGAGCTACCGCAAGGGGCGCTTCACGGTGACTTATTCCGTGATAACACGCTGTTTGAGGGCGACCAATTAGGCGGCATTATCGATTTTTACAACGGCTGCACCGGCGATTTGCTCTTTGACCTAGCGATTGTGATTAACGACTGGGCAACCAATGAGGATGGCACACTGAACGCTGAGCGTTATGAGACCATTCTCAGCGCTTACCAAGCACGCCGCCCCCTTACTGCTAATGAACGTGAGCTATGGCCAACCATGTTGCGCATGACCGCGCTGCGGTATTGGTTATCGCGTCTATTGGTCGTCTACGTCGACCCGCCCGCTCATGACCTAACGCCCCATGACCCTGAGCGTTTCCGAACCATTTTAAAAGCGCGCATTGCATTTGGCGCACTACCGCTCCCAGAGGTTTCTTAATGATCGAACCGGTGACCACCAGCGCCCAGGCTTTACGTGCCCGCCGCACATGGAATATTGATCAATGGGGCAGCGGCTACTTTGATGTTGACGACCATGGACAAGCGCTGGTTCGTCCGCTAGGTAGCGATGCGGAAGGCCCTGCACTGCCACTCAGCGGGCTTGTACGCCAACTGCAAACCGCAGGGCTGCGACTGCCGGTGCTGGTAAGGTTTAGCGACATTCTCCACGACCGAGTAGAGCAACTGTGTGGTGCGTTTGATGTTGCGATGCAGGATGTCGACTATCAGGGCGGCTACACAGCGGTTTATCCAATCAAAGTGAATCAGCAGCGCCGCGTGGTGGAAGAAATACTCGCCACTTCCGAGCGCGGCAATGGCCGCGTAGGGTTGGAAGCAGGCAGTAAGCCAGAGCTGCTGGCAGTGCTGGCACTGTCTGATAGTGGTTCGTCGCTTATCGTCTGCAATGGCTATAAAGATCGTGAGTACGTTCGCCTTGCACTGCTGGGCGAAAAGCTGGGGCACCGCGTCTATCTGGTTGTTGAGAAACTGTCTGAGCTGGAGCTTATTTTAGAAGAGGCTCGCGAGCTGGAAGTCACTCCGCGTATTGGTTTGCGGGCACGACTTGCCTCAGTGGGTAAGGGTAAATGGCAAAACACCGGAGGCGAGAAGTCAAAGTTTGGACTGACAGCCAGCCAAATTCTTGACGTAGTAGCGACCCTGCGAACTCAGAATGCGCTAGAAAGCCTACAGCTGGTTCACTTCCACCTCGGCTCGCAAATTGCCAATATTCGTGACATTCAGCGTGGCCTGCGGGAATGCGCGCGATTCTACCAAAACCTGATGAGCCTGGGAGCGCCGATTGATACTGTCGATGTCGGCGGTGGTCTAGGAATCGATTACGAAGGCACCCGCTCACGCAGCTACTGCTCAGCGAATTATTCCATGCAGGAGTATGCGCGTAACGTCGTGAGCGCCTTTGCACAGCTATGTCAGGAAGCTGACCTGCCTCAACCACACCTGATTAGTGAATCAGGCCGCGCACTAACGGCTCACCATGCCGTATTGATCACCAACGTGATTGGCGAAGAGCGCGTCAATGACTCACCCCCAGAACGCTCTTCCCAGGAAGATCTTCAAGTGGAAGCTCTATGGCGGGTTTTTGAACAGCTAGCCGAGAGCCAAGAGCCCCGAGTTCTGGTGGAAGCGTGGCATGACCTTCTGCAGGCGGTTAGTGAGCTGCAAGATCGCTTCGTAATGGGATTAAGTGATATCAATGCTCGCGCCGAAGGCGAACGACTTTATATGGCGGCCTGTGCACGACTTCGCAGCCAGCTCGATACCCGTAATCGCGCTCATCGGGAAATTATGGACGAATTGGCCGAAAAGTTAGCCGACAAGCTGTTCGTCAACTTCTCGTTATTCCAGTCGGTACCTGACGTTTGGGGCATTGAACAAATCTTTCCTGTTCTGCCGTTGAGCGGACTAGACCAAGCTCCCACTCGTCGTGCAGTGATCCAGGATATCACCTGTGATTCTGATGGCCGCATTGATAGTTATGTGGATGGCCAGGGTGTTGAAAGCACGCTGCCCTTACCAGAGTGGGCAAGTGATGACGAGCGCTGGCTAGGTTTCTTTCTGGTAGGCGCCTATCAAGAAATTCTCGGTGACTTGCACAACCTATTCGGCGATACCGATTCAGTCGATGCCGCGCTGGGTGAAGATGGCGCGTGGGTGCTTTCAAACCTACAGGCAGGCGATACGGTGGCCGATGTTTTAGCCTACGTGAATTTTGATGCACGGGTGCTAAAGCAAAAGCTCACCGAGCAGCTAGTAACTAGCGGCTTTTCGACCCAGGAGCAGGCGCAATTTGCTGCGAGCCTAAGCGAAGGGCTAGAGGGCTATACCTATTTAGAATAGTCCTAATTAAAATAGCCCTTATTAAAATAAGCCCTTACTCTATTCACAAAATCGCTAGCTATCATGGCCCCAGCGTTAACCACGCCAACGAGAAGGCCACCGACAATGTCAGTGGCCTTTCGTTTAACTACTTACGTTTAACTACTTGTGCCTAATGACTTGCGCCTCACCGTTTAACGCCACTGACGTAATCTTTACTCGACGACGCTAGTGGTAATTTCTAGCCCACCGGTCAACGTCAAACGCAGCGTAGCACCGCGAGGCAGTTCACCGACACCTGCAGGTGTGCCTGTCAAAATAACGTCGCCTGGCTCTAGTGTAAAGTGGCGACTCATCTCCGCGACCAACATTGGGATCGCAAAGATCATATCAGCCCCTTCCCCGTGTTGACGCTCTTCACCATCAATCTCAAGGGTGAATGCCAACGCATTCCAATTGGGTACGCGGCTTAGCGGTAAAAACAGCGATAGCGGGCAAGCACCATCAAACGCTTTAGCGATTTCCCACGGATGCCCCTTCTCTTTCAGCTGGGTTTGCACATCTCGCAACGTTAGATCCATCGCTAAGCCAATGCCTACAATGGCACGCTCTGCCTCATCTTGAGTAGCGTGGGTCAGAGTCTCTCCCACCAAAAGCGCGAGCTCGACTTCATAATGCACGTCGCCCCGTGAAAACGGTGGATCCAGAGGCTTATTTAAGTCCACCACGCTAGTGGCAGGCTTAATAAATAACAGAGGCTCATTGGGAACAGGATTATCTAGTTCCTTGGCATGGTCGGCATAATTGCGACCGACGCAGACGACTTTGCCCAACGCGTGGGGAAATTCCTGACCATCGGTAAACTGTGGAACAAAACGCATGGCGGGTCTTCTCCTTCTCATTATGCGTGCCGCATTCGCAACGACAAGCGCAACAGTCTACCTTAGCTGCGTGCATGTTCCACAGTCTCTTCCTCAGGTTTTCATACATTTCACTCCTTATTTGCAAGGTTAAGCAGTTGGCGTCCAGCGGTCATCCGACCTATGGGCCAAAAATTCAGGGGGCAATTCGAGGTAGCAAACGGTACATTAGCCCGGTTACCCGGGGGATTAACATCTTTTCCCGCCTGGCTTATAGGTTGCTGACTGTTATTCTATGAATCCAGGATCTAATCTACTCTTCGTATCATTAAATTTTAGATCAATAAACGTATGTACTTATATTCAGCCATGCATAACACAATCGGAAAAGTAGCTAAATAATCCTCTTTTTCAACCCTGCTAATAAAATCTTAAAACTTTTTAAAACCTTTTTAAAACCTTTTTAAAAACTAGCCCAGACAGATATGTCCGTAAATGAAATCGCTATCAAAATCAGAGTCTTCTGCCATTTCCTGCGGCATTAAAATCCTGATACTGCTACGAGTTTTGCGAATATATTTCTTCTGCTCAAGTACCGTCATGCAACGGCTCACGTGCACGCTGGTCATTCCCAGAAGCTCTCCAACAACCTCCTGTGTAACAGGAAAATAAAAAATATCACCTTTTAAAAGACCCTTAAATTTAAAGCGTGCGTAAATTTCAAGTAGGAAGTGTGCAACTCGCTCCACCGATCGATGATGCGTACAACTTCTTAGTCGCTCTATCGTAATATTATCATTCACCATAACGTAGGACGTTATAGCCCTTCTTACTTCCTCATTTTCTTTACATAGTGCATGGAGATGATCGCCAGATACTTTTATAAGCTCACAGTGAGTAATAGAAGAAATAATCACATCACAGTTTTCAAAAAAGCTTTCACGCATGCCAATAATATCGCCAGGCATAAAAATATTACAAATGTCTTGTCCACGAAAATTTGTCGCGTGAGAAAGGCTTGCCCACCCCTCTTTTATTACAAAAATATCGGCTCGGCCGTCACACACAGAGAAAACCTGCTGGTTTTTCTTTATCTCTACTGGCTTCTGACGTATTTTAGACAAGTCGTTTAGAGACTTTTCACCCAACTCATTGTAAAGCCCCAGCACCTGCGCGACAGTGATATATGACCCACCGTCATCCAAGCTTCCCAGCTTACTTTTACGATTAATATCATTTGTTAGGAAAACTCGTTCTGCAGTAAGCCCTTTCATCTCTACACTCCGTTGTAGTTAGACAAAAATCATGCACTCCATCCCAAAAGTACAATTAAAAAAAATTAAAAACTATTTGCGCGACTGAGAATATAGACAACGCTGAATAATTAAACAAGGCGAACTGGAAGCCTAAGCAGCTAAATTCTTAAATATCTAAATATTAATATTTATCAAAAATAACGCTTACGCCATTATTTTTAATGAAAAAACTCGACAATACGAACATTACAAACAAAATCATTACGATATATAAAACACCTATCATTGCTACCTAACCTGTCAGCCAAAAATTTTTCTGCGCTCATAGCGCGTACGTTTAATGCGACTAACTACTTTGTGAAAGACATCCCCCCTTACCTGGAGCTTTTTACTATGCCTACTCAGCCAAATTAAAGATACATATTCATATATAGGCTGATCCCACGCTATATATTCGCCATCTCTATCATCCAATAGATTATTTTCGCCATTCACCTTCTGAGGCTTATTTATCTAGCAGGGTATTCAAGTTATTATTTTATACAGTAAAACTTAGAGAAACACTTTATGAAAAAGCTATCCCTTATCGCATTTACTATGGCTCTGCTGCTGACCAGCGGATGCCAAACACATTCAGCGCATTACCAAGGAAAAAAACCTGACGAAGCGCTCACCAATACGTATTGGAAACTGGTCACGCTTGAGGGTCAGCCCATCACTAATGCTGACAACTTTCGTGAACCTCACCTCGTGCTTCATGAAGAAAACACACGACTAGCCGGATCAACTGGCTGTAATACCTTGATAGGTAGCTACCGCATTGCAGGTAAACGGCTAACGTTTGAACAGGTAGCTACTACGATGATGGCCTGCCCAACCCCCCAAATGCGTAATGAGCAGGTAATGCTCAGCACCTTACAGCAGATACACGCTTGGCAAGTAGACGGCGACACCCTATCGCTCCAAAATGCCAACGGCAAACCCGTAGCGGTGTTTGAGGCTGTGCACCTTTATTGATAGTTTATTGATAATTTATTGATAATTTGCACTGCGAAACCCATTGCTTCTTACGTTAAGTCACTTTGTAGACACACACAAAAAAGCCGCCCTTTTGGGCGGCTTAATCTAATTCTCTAACGCTCTGATTTTAACCACTTTTTAGTGGTGCCGACACCAGGAGTCGAACCCGGGACCTACTGATTACAAGTCAGTTGCTCTACCAACTGAGCTATGTCGGCGCTTCGCGTTTTCTTGAGAACATGATTGCTTCACTATTAAGTTTTGCAATCAACAAGAAATCTTGTTGGCAATGGCTGGGGTACCAGGATTCGAACCTGGGAATGCCGATACCAAAAACCGGTGCCTTACCACTTGGCGATACCCCAACGTTTGGTGGCCAGAGACGGAATCGAACCGCCGACACGGGGATTTTCAATCCCCTGCTCTACCAACTGAGCTATCTGGCCGCTGCCAACGGTGCGTATTAAACTAAAAACTCAGCTTTTCGTCAACACTTTCGTGAAACTTTCTTTCTAGTCACCCGCTTAGCGCACTTCATAGCAGAACCAATAACTGGCAAAAGCCACGCCAACCGTGGCTTACACCGGGTTCTTTTCTATAGCCTTACTTACTAAACACTTACGCCTGGGCCGGCGGCACGTAACCTTCGGCTTGATCCGTGGGTTCGTTGTCTAGAAAACGTTGCATTTGATCCATCAGGTAAGCGCGTGCTTCTGGCTCAAGCATGTTCAGGTGCTTTTCATTGATCAGCCGCGTTTGCAGCGCTTGCCACTCCTCCCAGGCCTGCTTAGACACCGTGGATTGAATTTCTTGGCCCTGCTTACCCGGTAGCGGTGGAAACGGCAGAGCGGGTAATTCTTGCTGGTACTTTCGGCATAACACTGTGTTGCTCATGGAGGTACTCCTTCCTAATAAATAGCGGCACGGTTGGCCAACGTAACACCGCCGGTGACCTTAACGCGATGGTCCTGGCGCTGGGTCTAGGGTAAACGTTGCCAGCTGGCTCAACAGTGATTTAACCGGCGCTGCCAAGCCGAGCGTAGGCGGATCATTAACGTCGTACCATACGCCGTCTTCTCTTACGCCGTTCAGCCTATCGCAGTTGACCGGCTGAGGTGTAATCGATAGGCGAAAATGGCTAAAGGTGTGCGTGAAGCTGACCAGTGGTGCATGGCGCTCTGGGGCAACCACATGATCGGCTAGCCAATCGTTCAAATCACCATGGCGTTCGAATTGGGGGAGGCTCCATAGGCCTCCCCATAGCCCGCTGGGCGGCCGCCGCTCTAACCAAACCCGTCCTTGCCTATCCCGCAACATCAGCATAATGGTTTCACGCGTGGGCAAGGTTTTTTTAGGCTTGGACTCGGGAAAGCGCTGCGGCTCGCCTTGGGCGTAGGCTCGGCATACGTCGTTAAATGGGCAAATCAGACAATGAGGTTTGCTGCGTTTACATAGCGTGGCGCCGAAATCCATGATGGCTTGGGTATAATCGGCAAGACGGGTATCGGGCGTGTAGTACTCAGCCAACGCCCACAGTGAACGCTCTACCGCTGGCTTACCTGGCCAGCCAGAAACAGCATGTAAGCGAGTCATTGATCGTTTTACATTGCCGTCTAAAATCGCGGCCTGTTGACCAGGGATTTGCTTATCAGAGCGTTGTTTATCAGAACTTTGCTTATCAGAGCTTTGCGCGATGATTGCGCCCGCAGTGGAACGGCCTATGCCGGGCAGCGCCATCAACGCCTCGACACTTGTGGTGGGCAGTTCGCCGTCGTGGTCTTCTAACGCTACTTGGGCCGCCTTGTGTAGATTACGGGCACGAGCGTAGTAGCCAAGTCCTGTCCACAGATGCAGTACGTCGTCTTGAGGCGCGTTAGCCAGCGCTTCTAACGTGGGAAATCGCGCCATAAAGCGTTCGAAATAGGGAATGACCGTGGCGACCTGAGTTTGCTGGAGCATAATTTCAGATACCCATACCCGATAGGCGCTGCGAGGCGTCTGCCAAGGCAGGTCATGCCGACCATACTGGTCAAACCAATTAAGCAAACGGCGCTGAAACTCTTCCGCCGCAAGGCACGGCGTTGGCATGTCGGCCATAAAATTTCCTTAAACAGTAAAGCGGCATCCTGCGGTTAGCCGTCCGTTGGCCTTGCGATAGGGCCGGATGACCGGCAAAGAAGCGCCGGCGCTAAGGCCGGCGCTACACGTTTTGAGTGAGTGACATCAAAACGTTTATGAATGCTCAGTTAAATAGACGACGAATTCCCTCACGAAGCTCCTGACCAGCACCTTCTCCTAGGCGTTCATCGATCTGATCAAGCGAATCGCCCAACCGATTTTCCAGCTCTTCTTCAACGCGGCTGCCTGCTTCAGTTCGCAGCAGGTCTATCACCGCTGCTTGGAAGGCTGACCGATCAAATCGACACCACTGGGTTTTATCGTCGCCTACGTGGCCTTCGCAGCGAACCGGGAGCGGCAGCTGTTCAAAACGCGGATTCACACTACACGCCGCATCAGCGGTATCGACCAGCCTCGCGTTTGCTTGCGTAGAGAAATTCAACGTATTGAGATTGAACTCACCTTTACCCTGCACATCAATGCCTGGAAGAGTGATAAGCAAATCGTCACTGTTCACTACGCCATTGCGCACTTGAAAAGTCGCGTCAAACCGCTCAAAGCGTGTGTCAGGTTCCCATTCGCGAAGAGTGCCTTCGCCCTCTAACTGCGCCACTACCTCACACAACTGCTGAGAGATATTCGTTTGCAAAATAGCGCCGTCGTTCAGTCGTGCATTTAGCTCACCATTAAGATTACTGGTGAGCACGTCACGGCGATTACCTTGAGTCGTTAGCGCTCCATCTACGTTAAACCGGCCTCGCAATGGGGAGGCTTCCTCACTAAACGTTTCGATCAGCGGTGCCAATTGAACATCACGGATACGTGGGGAAAGCTGCCATTCGAGTACATCTTTGGTGGCATCAAGTCGGCCCGTCGAATTAAGCTCGCCGCCATAAAAGCGAGACTCAAAGGCCGTCAGTTGGTGCACTCCACTTTCTCCGCGCAAACTCAGCGAGGTATCGTCGAACGTCAAGCTGGCCAGCTGAAGTTGATCGACGCTTAGATCCCCTTCTAACGATAGCGTGCTAAGCCATGCCTGAGGCAATAGCGCTCCGTCGGTTTGGGAGAAGGCTTTGCGAAGTAAGCCTAGGCTAGCTTGCTGAGCTGTTTCTGGTCCAGGCAGATAATGATCGATATTCAACTGGTCTCCTTCTAGATTGAAGGTGAGCTGAGTACCGTCCAACGCGGCGGAAATGTTTCCCGTGAAGGTACTGTCATCAACCACCAATGAGAGACGCGGAAGTGTGAGTTGCGCCATATCACCTTCAATAGGACTGGTCATTGCCACATCACTTAGCGCTGCTTCGTTGGTTGTGTTCAGCGTTACGCCCATCCGCGAGAGCCAAGGACGCAATGTAAAAGGAGCCGCGGTAAGCTGCCCGCTGTACTGAGGAGCGTCTAGTAGCTGGGCAATATTAAGATGGCCACTTACCTTCAGGCCATCTGGCCCGGTTAATTGAGCATCTTTAAACTGAGCAGTCTGTGCTGCATAGTCACTCTCTAAACCAAATGCTAATGAAAGCGCTAGGCTACCTTGCCAGTTTTCAGGATGTTGTAAACCTGCGTCTATAACGCCCTCACGAATTGTAAGCTGTTGTTCAGCCATTCGGGCTATTATCTCCGCTGCTTTGAGACTGAGCTGTTGCGGGTCACTTTCTCCAGAACGTCGCGTACGAGTTGTCAACTGTGTGTTTTCAAAAATCAGCTGTTCATCTTCTAAGCCTAGACGAAGCCGAGTTTCGAGATTCACCTCGCTAGTCAGATCTGGTGTACGTTCCAACACTTCTGCATCTAAGCGATTATGCTTAGTCAGCGTAAACATGGTTTTTAAGGGGAAAGAGCGCAAAGGATTAACGTTGGTCCCTGAAATATTGAGCGGTTGCACACGCCAAAGCGCTTGACTTTGCTTATCACGAAAGCGGACGTCGGCATCTTTCACTTCGACGCTGGCAATATTCAGCACCACCGACAAATTACCAGCATCTGCATTGGGGCCTGCGCTTGCGGGTGCCAGTACCGTTTCCGCTGTTTCATTACCCTGTTCGGCGAGACGCTCCAGCAACGGCTGCCAATTACCTTCACCTTGTTCATTTTTTTCAAGGTTTAAACGCATACCGTCTAGGGTTAAGCCATCGACGGCAATTTCGCCGCGTAAAAAGGGGGCGAAGGCTACGCTCACTTCAGCACGATTAATGGCGGCAAACGCAATTTCGTCTTTAGCTTGCTCCGGCAGCCATGCTTTTGCCTGCTCGACACTGACCCCTATACGCGGATAAAACGACCATGTGATAGGGCCTTCCAACGCTAGGTTCAGGCCGGTTTTTTCTTCCACCACCGCGGTTAGCCGAGGTTTGAAGTCTTCTGGGTCAAGAAACGTGGTGACATACACCACTGCGGCAACGGCAACGATCGCTAAAATACCTACCGCGGCCAGCAAAATACGTAATAGCTGATTCATTACCCTTTTCCTTGTGGGTCTAGCTCGACAAAATCACTGGTGACAGGTGCACCCGGCTGTGCAGATGATTTGTTGGCGATAGGACGATAGCCAAGCTTTGAGAGCAGCACTTGATCTGCCAACGGCAGCGATGATGTTTCGATGCGCAGCACACGCCCTTCTTTTTTTGCCTGCTCGACTATTAATGCCATTAATCGCGTGCCGACGCCGCGCCGCCGGGTGGGTTTACGCACGCACAGCTCTGAGAGCCACCACGCGCGATCAGGTGCTTCTTTTAACGCCACTGCACCGAGCAGCCGATCGTTAAAATGTGCGCAGGCAAAAAAGTGCTGTCCTTTTAAGTGCTGTTCAATAAAAGGGGGGACCGTTGGTGTAGGCATTCGTTCTTGAGGCGCATCTTCGTAAATGCGTATTAGGTCGATACGCACCTGCTCCTCTGCTTCCCAACGAGCCTGGTCGACGTATTGCAGTGTCACCGGCATGGTAAAATCCTCTTTGCCAAAGCAGCAAGGCTGCTATTCTACCGCCAGCAAAGGCGGCTACCTTTCGCGCATTGTAGCGGATGGGGGCACCGATTCACTATAATGGTTGCTTTGGTCGTAGCTTATGCATTGATTCAGCGGTGATGACATTACCCGACGATCCACCGATACCCCCTCATAGTGCGCACCAGCGCAGGAGATGCAACATGTCAGCGCGTATTGCCACGGTAAGCCGTGACACCAACGAAACGCAGATTACGGTCAGCGTCAACCTAGACGGCGAAGGACGTCTTCGCTGTGACACTGGCGTTCCGTTTCTTGATCATATGCTTGATCAAGTGGCTCGTCATGGGATGGTGGATCTCGATATTGACGCGAAAGGCGACTTGCACATCGATGATCACCACACGGTCGAAGATCTAGGCATTACCCTGGGCCAAGCGTTTCACCAAGCTATTGGCGATAAACGCGGCATTTACCGCTACGGACATGCTTATGTTCCCCTCGACGAAGCACTGTCTCGGGTAGTTATCGATTTTTCCGGCCGCCCTGGCCTTTATATGAATGTCGACTTCACCCGCGATACCATTGGCCGTATGGACACCCAACTGTTTTGGGAGTTTTTCCAGGGTTTCGTTAACCATGCGCGAGTTACACTGCATATCGACAATGTAAAAGGCTTTAATGCTCACCATCAGGCTGAGACTATTTTTAAAGCGTTTGGTCGCGCACTACGGATGGCGGTGGCAGAAGATCCACGCATGGTGGGGCAGATGCCGTCCACTAAAGGAAGCCTATAATGCCGAGTATGACAGCTAACGGTAGCTCGCCAGTGATAATAAGGAGTGCTTTATGACCATCGCGGTAATCGATTATGGAATGGGCAACTTGCACTCTGTGGCAAAAGCGCTTGAGCACGTCACCCACGAAAACGTGATTATTACCCGCGACCCTCGACGTATTTTAGGTGCAACGCGCCTGGTACTTCCGGGCCAAGGGGCTATTAGAGACTGCGTAGGCGAACTGGAGCGTACCGAGCTACGCGGCTTGGTCGATGATATTCTTACCCGTCAGGCCAAACCACTGCTGGGCATTTGCGTGGGTCAACAAATGCTGATGGAGCGCAGTGAAGAAAATGGCGGCGTAGAGTGCCTGGGCTTCTTCCAAGGCAGCGTCGATCGCTTTCCAGCCAATATGCGAGATGATTACGAACAGCGCTTAAAAGTACCGCACATGGGTTGGAATCTTGTGGCACAGCATCACGATCACCCTCTGTGGGCAGGCATTGACGACAACGAACACTTTTATTTTGTGCATAGCTACTACGTCAATGCGACTGACGATGCCCACGTGTTTGGTACCACTCAGTACGGTAAGATTTGCGCCCACGTGGCAATTGGCCGCGAGGCCACCTTCGCCGTGCAGTTCCACCCTGAAAAAAGCTCCCGTGCGGGCCTTCGCCTGCTAGAAAATTTTGTCACCTGGACGCCCTGAGAGGTTTCACTATGTTGGTAATTCCCGCGATTGATCTCAAAGACGGCCAGTGTGTGCGCTTGAAACAAGGCCGTATGGAAGATGCGACGTCCTATGGCGATGACCCTGTTGCCATGGCCGCCCGCTGGGTAGAAGCGGGGGCTCGTCGCCTACACCTGGTTGACCTAAACGGCGCATTTGAGGGCAAGCCGGTAAACGGCGATGCCGTCACAGCAATTGCACGTGCCTACCCTAACCTGCCCATTCAAATTGGCGGCGGCATCCGCTCGGCTGACACCATTGAGCATTACCTAAATGCGGGGGTTTCTTACGTCATCATTGGGACAAAAGCGGTCAAAGAACCCGATTTCGTGGGCGAAATGTGCCGTGCATTTCCCGGCCATATTATTGTCGGTTTGGATGCTAAAGATGGCTATGTGGCCACTGATGGCTGGGCAGAAGTATCCACTTTAAAGGCGACCGAGCTTGCCAAGCGTTTTGCTAATGACGGCGTTTCCAGCATCGTATATACCGACATTGCTCGAGACGGCATGATGCAAGGCGTCAATGTGGAAGCCACCGCTGCATTAGCCCGTGAAGGCGGCTTACCCGTCATTGCCTCTGGCGGCGTTACCAATTTAGATGATATTCGTGCACTGTGTGATGTCGCGGATAGCGGCATTTTGGGCGCAATTACCGGCCGCGCTATTTACGAAGGCAGCCTGGATGTGGCCGAGGCTCAGCGCTTGAGTGATCAACTTAGCGGAGGCAGTCAATGAGCTTAGCGAAACGTATTATTCCTTGCTTAGATGTTGATGCCGGGCGCGTGGTGAAAGGCGTTAATTTTGTCGGCATCCGTGATGCAGGCGACCCTGTTGAAATTGCCCAGCGTTACAACCAGCAGGGCGCCGACGAAATCACCTTCCTTGACATTACCGCCAGCCACGAAAACCGTGATACCACGGTCGACATGGTAGAACGCATCGCGGGTGAAGTATTTATTCCTCTTACCGTCGGGGGTGGTATCCGCAGCTGTGACGATATTCGTACCATGCTGAATGCAGGGGCTGACAAAGTCTCAATTAACACCGCCGCAGTGAATAACCCAGCGTTTGTTCGCGAGGCCGCTGAGCGCTTTGGCAGCCAATGTATTGTGGTGGCGATTGACGCTAAGAAGGTGTCTAAAGAAGGTGAGGCGCCTCGTTGGGAAATATTCACCCATGGCGGACGCCGGCCAACGGGGCTGGATGCCGTCGAGTGGGCCAAAAAGATGGTGGAATTTGGTGCAGGCGAGCTACTGTTAACCAGCATGGATCGAGACGGCACTAAAGTTGGTTTTGACCTGGGCGTTACCCATGCCATTTCTGAAGCCGTCAGCGTGCCTGTAATAGCTTCAGGCGGTGTAGGAAACTTGGATCACTTAGTGGACGGTGTACTCAAAGGCGGTGCTGATGCGGTATTGGCGGCGAGTATTTTCCACTTTGGCGAGTACACCATTCCGGAAGCTAAACGTTACATGGCTGAACGCGGCATCGAAATGCGGCTATAGCTATAGGAGCCTGATATGCCTCGTTACTATCAGTGGGTAGGAGGAGTAGCGGGGGTTTGGCTGAGCACAACCGTCTCAGCCTTTTCTTTGCCGGATTGGTCGCCCACTTTAGCGCTCGATCACACATTGGTGCAGACCAGTTTATTGACGCGCCACTTCGACCCTGACCCTGACCATATTAATCAGCAACAACTGGCGAGCATTGAACTGCATAATCCAGATCGCTGGTTAACTGGGGCAGCATGGTTTAAAAATTCATTTGATCAGCCTACCTGGTACTTCTACGTAGGCCGCGAGTTTCCGCTTTGGCAATTTTCTGAAGGGGTTAAGATTCGAGCCAAGCTGACAGGCGGGCTGTTGCGCGGTTATAAAGGTGAATACCGTGACAAAATCCCCCTTAATCATTTTGAAATCGCGCCTGCGCTATTACCCAGCATTGGCGTGCAATGGGGACGTGTAGAATCAGATCTGATTATCTTCGGCACCGCCGGCATGATGGTGACGGCGGGCCTGCGGTTTTAACCGGCTTCGCCAGTTACTCCTCGCCCTCGTCTAAGGTTAACCCGAGATTACTGATGCCGTTATTACGTCCTAGCTGGCGAATTTCTTTTAACGAGGCTTTGTTGATCGGTTCGCTCACGGCTTCCAGAACAGCATCCTGGAAGTCGTTTTCATCGGCCATCAATGGGTGGTCGCGAATAATCAGTGCAAGCGCCTCAGCCTCCTCTTCGCCTTCTGTCAGCTCGATAAAAGCACGAACGCCCGCTCGCGAGGTGCGGCTCACGTCCAGCACCGCTTCAGGTGACTCGCCCTGCAGCGTATCTAGCAGCGCAGATACCGATACGACGGCATCTAACGCTCGGCGCGCTCCAAAACTCTCGTCGTCTTCTGGGGGCTCACACTCAGCCAACTTTTCCGCTTGCCGAGCAAAGTCGATGCTGGCATTCGGTACGCTTAAGCGCTCCCACACCAAGCTCAGCACAGTACGCAGCGTATGTTCGTCACCTAGCCCCGTGGTTTGTTGATAAAGAACGTAGTTAGGTAACAGGCGCTCACAAAGAGCTGCCATGAACGCTTGCTGAGCGGGCAACGGCAATTGCTGAAGCCGCTGGTAAAATCCTAGGGGTTTAGCCACCATGCTGATTTCCTGGGTCACAATATTGGTGAAATGAACGCGATACGTTATCGTCGCACAATCGCGACAGGAGATCCCTGTCGTGGAGTTAACATCGGCCGGCGAGGAGATTACCATGCATATCCATCTGCTACAGCACGGCCCTGACCATGGTCCCGCTCGTTTAACTGACTGGCTTGAAAGTATGGGCCACAGTTACACCGTTTTTCACCTCTATGCGGGCGAACTAACCCCACGTCCGGGTGAGTGCGATGCGTTAATTATACTGGATGGTCCTGAGTCGCTCGTAAATGAACCACCCGATTGGCTTAAAGCTGAACGCAAACTGATCAATCGCTATCTGGATGGGCAGAAACCATTACTGGGCATTGGCTTGGGCGCACTGTGGATAGCGCACGCCCTAGATGCTGTTATCGCGCCAGGCACCTACCCTGAGACAGGCTGGCATCAAATAACGTTAGCACCAGAAAGCACCTTTGACCTTCCAGAACAATTTGAGGCGTTTATGTGGCACCGCCTTGTGTTTAGCTTACCGGAAAGCGCACTGCCGTTAGGCGGCAGTGCAGCGGCACCGTTACAAGGATTTTCTTGGGACGCGGGGCGTGTTATCGGCTTACTGTGCCACCTTGAAACGACTATGAGCAGCGTGATGCCACTACTCAATGTCAGCGATCGACCGCGAGCAAAAGCGCCTGCTGCTGGGCGCTTTCTTCAAACCAATGAACAAATTCTAGACGACGTTTCTCGCTTTCATCGATTAGCGCCGCTGCTTGATCGCGTTATGACGCGATGGCTGAACGTTGCTTAACTGGAGGTCGCTTAAACGTATAGCTGGGCGGAAAACCGCTAAATGCTCCACTGCTTAGCAGCTTCAAGACAGCTATCCCAATCGCCAACATGCAGTTCTACAGGGCGGCTATCTTTATGCTTTTCAAGGTGATGACGATAAAGCGGGTCGTAATATTCAGTTAGCAGCGGTGCGAGCCATGCCTCGTGAGCCTGAATATTACCTCGCGCATGAGCATCAAAGGCCATGTCTTGTAATCGCTGCAGACGCTGCAAGCGGGCATTACCTAGACGTTTCGCCAAACGTTCCAAGGCATTGGCTAACTGAACCCGCATACGCTGCCAGCCCTCTTGTTGGCCGTATCGGACGGTGTAGCTCTGTTCAAGTGCTTCGATATAGTCACGGCGTAACTGCTCTAAACGCCAATCCAGAGGCATCTCAATGCGTATTCTCGGCGCACGCTGCAAGGCATGCCAGAAAGCAAGTGGAATATTAGCATTACCGATTTGTCGCGACTCATCTTCTATCACCAATTTTCCTGGCAGCCCTATTAGGCGCTTGGCCAGGGCGTGCTCAAAATCAATTTGTGTCGCTGGTTCTTCTGGCTGCCGGCCAAAGGCCGAACCTTTATGATTGGCAAAGGCTTCTAGATCAATGCCATTACTCAATTGGTTAATAAGCGTTGTTTTGGCACAGCCTGTAAGCCCCGCCACGACCAGCATCGGCTGGCTGGCCGCTTCATCAATACGCTGACATAGCCGTAGACGCAGCGCTTTCCAGCCACCGTCGATACGCGGCCTGCTAACACCTGCTTCGGCTAGCCACTGCTGGGCAAGTTGCGAACGCAGCCCTCCGCGAAAGCAATAAATAATAGCGTTTGGATGGCTCGCTACATACGCCTGCCACGCATCAACGCGTGATCGCTTAGTGTCACCACTGACTAAACGTTCACCCAACCTGATTGCCGCCTGCTGCCCATGCTGCTTATAAGCGATGCCAACCTGATGACGCTCCTCGTCAACCATTAGCGGTAAATTAACCGCGCCTGGCAAACGCCCCTGAACAAACTCAACCGGAGCACGCACATCGATCAGCGGCGTTTCTGCCGCGATTAAGTTTAATGATGCCGGAACAGTGGCTAGGGTCATCCAACAACCTCAATCAAAACGTCACCTTTTACTGTCTTCATGGTGCCAAACGGTACCAAGGTAATACCGTGATCACGACCAATACGTTCTACATCATCTTCCCAGGCAGGATCGACGCTGATTAACAAACCGCCTGACGTCTGAGGATCACACAGCCATTGCCAATGAGCATCGTCCATTGCAGGCAAGGATTTACCCAAAGCCTCGCGGTTGCGCAACGTGCCACCAGGGACAGCTCCCTGCCGACGATAAGCTTCGGCTTCTGCTAAACGGGGTAAGCGGCGAAAATCGATCTGCGCCATCACGCCGCTCGCGCTGCACATTTCAGCCAGGTGCCCAGCGAGACCAAACCCCGTCACATCTGTCATGGCATTAACACCTTTCACCTTAGCTAACTCAACGCCAATATGATTGGACTTAAGCATTGTTTCACGGGCAAGACCATGGTGCCCGGCCTTCAACAAACCACGTTTTTCAGCCGTGGTTAAGAGCCCTACGCCCAGTGGTTTGGTTAGGAATAACAGGTCATCAGGCTTTGCTTGACTGTTGAGTTTTAAATGCGCCAGATCAACTAAACCGTTGACTGCCAAACCAAACATCGGCTCTGGGGCGTCAATTGAGTGGCCGCCCGCTAGCGCCACACCCAGCTCACGACAAACCGCTTGAGCTCCGGCAATAACATCCCCCGCAATTTCAGCACTGAGTTTATCCAGCGGCCAGCCTAAAATGCCTAATGCCATGACTGGCGTGCCACCCATGGCGTACACGTCGCTGATCGCATTGGTGGCGGCAATACGGCCAAAATCGAAGGGATCATCGACAATCGGCATAAAAAAATCGGTGGTCGCGATCATTCCGCGGCCATCACCCAAATCATACACCGCTGCGTCTTCGCGACCCTGGTTGCCTACAATGAGCCGTTTATGGCCCGCGGCGGGCCCGGCTTTAGCCAGAATTCCATCCAGCACATCCGGGGCAATTTTGCAGCCGCAACCCGCACCGTGACTATATTGGGTTAACCGAATCGAACTCATGACGTCTCTCCTTAGTCTCGATGTTGTTCCTTACTGTTGCTACTTGCTGTTGTTACTTAGCATAGCTTACGTCAAAGCGCTTCCAGAGCGTCGCTCAGTTTATCGACAGGGATAACCTCCATGCCTTTCGGTGCCTGCTTGGGTGCATTGCCTCGTGGCACAATCGCTCGCAGAAATCCGTGCTTAGCTGCTTCTGCAATACGCTCTTGCCCGCTGGGAACTGGCCGAATTTCCCCTGAAAGCCCCACTTCGCCAAACACCACCAGCTCTTTTGGCAGTGCGCGATTTTGCAAGCTAGATACCACGGCTAAAAGCACCGCTAAGTCAGCACTGGTTTCGAGTACTTTAACGCCGCCAACCACGTTCAGAAATACGTCTTGATCGCCGGTAAATAAACCTCCGTGGCGATTTAGCACGGCTAACAGCATAGCCAGCCGGTTTTGATCAACGCCAACCGCCACCCGACGAGGATTACCCAGCGCAGACTCATCTACTAACGCTTGCACTTCCACCAGAATTGGCCGAGTGCCTTCCCACACCACCATGACTAAACTACCGGGTGCCTGTTCTTCTTGGCGTGACAGGAAAATCGCACTGGGGTTTTTAACCTCTTTCAAACCTTGCTCGAGCATCGCAAAGACCCCCAACTCATTCACCGCGCCAAAGCGATTTTTCTGGCCGCGAAGAGTTCTGAAGCGAGAGTCAGCTCCCCCCTCTAATAGCAGTGAGGCATCAATCATATGCTCCAGAACTTTTGGACCAGCCAGCGTGCCATCTTTCGTCACATGCCCCACTAGTAACAGCACCGTATTCGTTTGCTTGGCAAAGCGTGTTAGCGCTGCCGCAGACTCACGCACCTGGGCAACCCCGCCCGGTGCTGAGCTAATATCTTCTAGGTGCATCGTTTGAATTGAGTCGATAACCAGAATCTCCGGCTTTTCTCGCTCAGCTACCGCTAAAATCGTTTCCACACTGGTTTCCGCCAGCATTTTCAGCCCATTGGTAGGCAGCTGTAAGCGGTGGGCACGCATCGCCACTTGGGAAAGCGACTCTTCGCCGGTGACATACAGAATGCGCCGCTGCTGCGCGAGCTTGCAGGCAGTTTGCAGAAGCAACGTTGACTTACCAGCGCCTGGGTTACCTCCCAGCAACACAGCAGAACCCGGCACGAGGCCACCGCCCAACACGCGATCAAACTCGGCAAAGGTCGACGTTAGACGAGGAACCTCACTGAGATCCACATTGCCAAGATCCACTACATCTCGCGAAAGGTCTCCTGCATAGCCCGCTCGTCCAGTCGCTGCCCCGCTTCCAGGGCGCGCACTGGTCAAACGAATCTCACTTAGCGTGTTCCATTCCTGGCAGCTGGAGCACTGGCCTTGCCACTTTCGATACTCCGCACCGCACTCGGTGCATACAAAGGCACTTTTCGCTTTCGCCACCGCCATGTTGCTCCTGTTTTTATCACCACTGGTTATATTGTCACCAAGATTTATGCATTAGATCATTAGAAATGCAAAAGGCGGCCAATGGCCGCCTTTGAGCGTCGCTTCACATGTTATCGACGCTGTAACTGCAGCATCTCGCCGTTTTCGAAACGACGACGCTCTGGGTCGATCAGCTCCAACGTGCGCTCATTGATACGCAAGAAGTAGTAGATCTGACCATCGCCATTCGGCGTTAACTCATAGACAGTTGAAGAGGGATCAGACGGCGTGCCTGTCAGTACTTCCCAATTGCCTGCATAGTTTTCGTCTGGCGGCGTTTGTGGGTGATTACGATAAGTAGCGTTTAATGTGAACGTCCGTTCTTCAGGAACACTCATTTCTTCGCCCATCATTGTCACATCCAAGTCGATGCCATCGCAGTTGCGGCAAGGCAGCGTACCTTGGTAATTGGCTTGAGCAGCCGTCATACCTGCTTCTTCACGCTGGTCCGTTGGTCCAGCTGCACAGCCCGCCAGCAGTGCCAACATAGCCGAGCTGGCTAGCAAACTCCTAAATTGCATTGAGTGTCTCCTTATCGTGTTGGACATACATTTTTATAGCGCGCTTGTGACAGCATAACCGCTACAAGGTGCGACGCCCACCCCCCTGCCTATTTGAATGCTTGCGCTTAGGCAGTCATCAGGCGACCATGGGGGTATTAACGTTAAGATAATCAGGTTACCCCGAATGAGCCAATATTGGAGTCCAGCTGTTAGGGAGCTTACCCCCTATGTGCCTGGTGAGCAGCCCCGTGAACAGGTTATTAAACTCAACACCAATGAAAACCCTTATCCACCTGCGCCCGGGGTGAGTGAAGCGCTACGCAATTATGCCACCGATCATTTGCGTCTATACCCTGATCCTACCTCTTATGCGCTACGTGCAACGCTGGCGGAAAGCTATGGAGTTAGCGTCGCAGAGACCTTTGTCGGCAATGGGTCAGATGAAGTGCTCGCGTTTGCATTCCAGGCTTTCTTTCGTCATGACGCACCGCTGGATGTGCCATCCATTACCTACAGCTTCTACCCGGTGTATGCCAACCTATATGGCATTACACTTCGCAAACATCCACTGAATGACCAGTGGGAAGTTGATATTGATTCCCTGGCGAATGCGTCAGAGCGCAGTGGTGTCATTTTTGCCAACCCAAACGCGCCGACTGGCCATGCGCACTCCCTTGAGACCATTGAGGCGCTATTAAAGCGCGTTACTGATCGGGTAGTGCTAGTCGACGAAGCCTACGTAGATTTTGGAGCGGAGAGCGCTGTCGCTTTAATCGGCCGCTACCCAAATTTGCTGGTGACAGGAACGTTCTCTAAATCACGTAGCTTGGCTGGTTTACGTTTGGGTTATGCCATTGGCTCCCCAGAGCTGATTGATGGCCTTCAGCGGGTAAAGGATTCGTTTAATTCCTACCCAGTGGATAGCCTAGCGAGCCTCGTCGGCATTGAAGCCCTTAAAGATAAGGAACACTTCAAGGCCTGCCGCAATAACGTTATCACGACCCGGGAACGCACACGTCTGCGGCTTGAGCAGTTAGGCTTTGAAGTGTTGCCTTCAAAAGCCAATTTCGTACTTGCTCAGCATCCTAGTTTTGAAGGTGCTCAATTGTTTGCAGGCCTTCGCGAGCGTGGAATTTTAGTACGTCATTTTAATACCGACGTACTCAACAACTTCTTGCGTATTACCATCGGCACAGATGATGAGATGGATAGTTTGATTGAAGCATTGGAATCGCTTATCTAGTAAAGGGTGAGGAGTAAAAGGTGAGAAGGGGCATTGCAGGCAGCCCCTTCACTCATTTTACGGCACTCACGAAAAACAACCCCCAAGGCGTAAGCCCTGGGGGTTTTTTCGAATAGGTGCCTGACGATGACCTACTCTCGCATGGGGAGACCCCACACTACCATCGGCGCGAAGCGGTTTCACTGCTGAGTTCGGCATGGGATCAGGTGGTTCACGCTTGCTATGGTCGTCAGGCGTAACAGGTACTGTATATCATGCTGGGTAGACTGTCTGTTTTGTGTACGTCTCTCGCCCCTGTCTTTAGGGCAGGGCGCGCGTATCCGGTTTTCGTTATCACTACGACCAGACCCCTTGGGTGTTATAGGGTCAAGCCTCACGGGCCATTAGTACACGTTAGCTCAACACCTTGCAGCGCTTCCACACCGTGCCTATCAACCAGCTGGTCTCGCTGGGCCCTTCAGGAGGCTCTAGGCCTCAGGGATGTCTCATCTTGAAGGGGGCTTCCCGCTTAGATGCTTTCAGCGGTTATCCCGTCCGCACATAGCTACCCGGCAATGCCACTGGCGTGACAACCGGAACACCAGAGGTGCGTCCACTCCGGTCCTCTCGTACTAGGAGCAGCCCTTCTCAAACATCCAACGCCCACGGCAGATAGGGACCGAACTGTCTCACGACGTTCTAAACCCAGCTCGCGTACCACTTTAAATGGCGAACAGCCATACCCTTGGGACCGACTTCAGCCCCAGGATGTGATGAGCCGACATCGAGGTGCCAAACACCGCCGTCGATGTGAACTCTTGGGCGGTATCAGCCTGTTATCCCCGGAGTACCTTTTATCCGTTGAGCGATGGCCCTTCCATACAGAACCACCGGATCACTAGAACCTGCTTTCGCACCTGCTCGACGTGTCTGTCTCGCAGTCAAGCACCCTTATGCTCTTGCACTCACTGCACGATGTCCGACCGTGCTGAGGGTACCTTCGTGCTCCTCCGTTACTCTTTGGGAGGAGACCGCCCCAGTCAAACTACCCACCACACACTGTCCTCGATCCGGATAACGGACCTGAGTGAGAACGCCAATGATGCCAGGCTGGTATTTCAAGGTTGGCTCCCCTCGAACTGGCGTCCGAGATTCAAAGCCTCCCAGCTATCCTACACAGGCAACATCAGCATCCAGTGTGAAGCTATAGTAAAGGTTCACGGGGTCTTTCCGTCTAGCCGCGGGTACACCGCATCTTCACGGCGATTTCAATTTCACTGAGTCTCGGGTGGAGACAGCGTGGCCATCATTACGCCATTCGTGCAGGTCGGAACTTACCCGACAAGGAATTTCGCTACCTTAGGACCGTTATAGTTACGGCCGCCGTTTACCGGGGCTTCAATCAAGAGCTTCGCCTTGCGGCTAACACCATCATTTAACCTTCCGGCACCGGGCAGGCGTCACACCCTATACGTCCGCTTGCGCGTTAGCAGAGTGCTGTGTTTTTACTAAACAGTTGCAGCCACCTGGTATCTTCGACCGGTTCAGGCTCTGAGAGCAAGTCTCGTCACCCTACGCCGGCGTGCCTTCTCCCGAAGTTACGGCACCATTTTGCCTAGTTCCTTCACCCGAGTTCTCTCAAGCGCCTTGGGATTCTCACCCTGACCACCTGTGTCGGTTTGGGGTACGGTCGCACATGATCTGAAGCTTAGAGGCTTTTCCTGGAAGCGTGGCATCAATGACTTCCTGACCGTGGTCAGTTCGTCTCACATCTTGGCGTTAAGCGTCCGGATTTGCCTAGACGCTCGGCCTACATGCTTTCACCAGGACAACCAACGCCTGGCTCACCTAGCCTTCTCCGTCCCCCCATCGCAATCATGTCCGGTACGGGAATATTGACCCGTTTCCCATCGACTACGCCTTTCGGCCTCGCCTTAGGGGCCGACTCACTCTGCTCCGATTAGCGTCGAACAGAAACCCTTGGTCTTCCGGCGAGGGAGTTTTTCACTCCCTTTATCGTTACTCATGTCAGCATTCGCACTCGTGATACCTCCAGCGAACTTCTCAATTCACCTTCATTGGCTTACACGACGCTCCTCTACCGCTCATTCCTAAGAATGAACCCGTAGCTTCGGTACCTGGTTTAGCCCCGTTACATCTTCCGCGCAGGCCGACTCGACTAGTGAGCTATTACGCTTTCTTTAAAGGATGGCTGCTTCTAAGCCAACCTCCTAGCTGTCTGAGCCTTCCCACATCGTTTCCCACTTAACCAGGATTTCGGGACCTTAGCTGACGGTCTGGGTTGTTTCCCTTTTCACGACGGACGTTAGCACCCGCCGTGTGTCTCCCACGCTCGCACTCACCGGTATTCGGAGTTTGCCTCGGGTTGGTAAGTCGGGATGACCCCCTAGCCGAAACAGTGCTCTACCCCCGGCGGTGATACGTGAGGCGCTACCTAAATAGCTTTCGAGGAGAACCAGCTATCTCCGAGCTTGATTAGCCTTTCACTCCGATCCACAAGTCATCCAAATCTTTTTCAACAGATCCTGGTTCGGGCCTCCAATTGATGTTACTCAATCTTCACCCTGCTCATGGATAGATCGCTCGGTTTCGGGTCTATATCCAGCGACTGTGTCGCCCAGTTAAGACTCGGTTTCCCTACGGCTCCCCTATACGGTTAACCTCGCCACTGAATATAAGTCGCTGACCCATTATACAAAAGGTACGCAGTCACAGAACAAGTCTGCTCCTACTGCTTGTACGCACACGGTTTCAGGATCTATTTCACTCCCCTCTCCGGGGTTCTTTTCGCCTTTCCCTCACGGTACTGGTTCACTATCGGTCAGCCAGGAGTATTTAGCCTTGGAGGATGGTCCCCCCGTCTTCAGTCAAGGTTTCTCGTGCCCCGACCTACTCGATTTCACATGATCAGACTTTCGACTACGGGGCTATCACCCGCTACGGCCACGCTTCCCAGCGTGTTCGCCTAATCAGTCACATGCTTAAGGGCTGGTCCCCGTTCGCTCGCCGCTACTAGGGGAATCTCGGTTGATTTCTTTTCCTCAGGGTACTTAGATGTTTCAGTTCCCCTGGTTCGCCTCGTACGCCTATATATTCAGCGTAAGATACTCATCTTATGATGAGTGGGTTTCCCCATTCAGAAATGCCCGGGTCACAGGTTGTTTGCCACCTCGCCGAGCCTTATCGCAGGCTTCCACGTCTTTCATCGCCTCTGGCTGCCTAGGCATCCACCGTGTGCGCTTCATTGCTTGACCCTATAACCCGAAGGAGTCTGGTATCTCGCAATGATAACGATTGCCGGATACGCTTGAGACGTATCACAAAACAATTTACGTTTGAACGTTTTA